>NZ_CP115450.1:4095000-5295000 GCF_027627435.1 Kitasatospora cathayae
TTGGCGTAGCCGAGCTGGTGGAGCGGGCCGTAGGTGACGGCGACCGGGGCCGGGATGCGGTTGAGGACCTCGCGCAGGTTCTGGGGTTTGTGCGGTTCGAGGAGCTCGACCGTGGTGGTGGGGCTGGTCGGGTCGCGGGGGCTGGGTACGACGACGCCGTCGGTGGAGGGCGTGCCCTCGTCGGTGCCGGCCCCGTTGGGTGGGGCGGCACGCCAGGGGACTCCGGTGAGCCGGGCGCTCCAGCGCATGAGGTTCAAACGACGGCCGCTTCCTCGTTTTCCAGACATATCATCACTTTTTGTGCGCACGTCAGCACACGGGGTAATGACCAGTTCGGGCTGATCCTGTCAGGCGGAGGGCCGGTTCCGGAAGTCGCACGCCCGGCGTGGCCGTCGGATCGGCCGTCGGCCCCGGCCGACCGGGGCGTTCACCGGAGCCCTTCCGGTCCGGGGCCGGGCGGTCGGCCCGCTCCGGAATCGAAACCGTCCTCGAAGACCGCACGCGGGTGCTCCATCGCCCCCAGGGAAACCACCTCGCGGGAGAACACCCCGCCCAGCACCCAGTCCATCAGCACCCGCGCCCGGCGCTCCGCGCTCGGCAGCCACCGCAGGTGCCGCGCCCGGTGCAGCCACCACGCCCGCCGGCCGGTGATCCGCCCGCCGCGCCGGGTGTGGGCGACGGCCCGGTGCAGGCCGAGCGAGGTCGAGCAGGCGGCGGGGCCGGGCCGGTACCCGACCAGCCCAGGCGCGTGCGGTCCGCCGTCCAGGGCCACCGCGATGTTGCGGGCGAGCAGCTCGGCCTGGGCGACGGCGTGCTGGGCGTTGGGCGCGCAGGGGGCGCCGTCCGCGTGCGGATCGGGTACGGCGGCGCCGTCGCCGGCCGCCCAGACGCCCGGCAGGGCGCGCCCGTCCGGGCCGACGGCCTGCAGGGTGGCCAGACAGCGGACCCGGCCGAGGGCGTCCAGCGGCAGATCGGTGTCGCGCAGCATCGGGGAGGGCCGGACGCCCGCTGTCCAGACCAGGGTGCGGGCGCCGAAGCGGCTGCCGTCGGAGAGCGCGGCCACCCCGCCGACGGCGGACTCCAGGGTGGTGCGCAGCCGGATGTCGACGCCGCGTTCGCGCAGCTGGCCGAGGGTGTGCTCGGCGAGTTCGGGCGACTCCTCGGCGAGGATCCGGTCGGTCGTCTCGACCAGCACCCAGCGCAGGTCCTCGGCGCGGACGTTGTGGTAGCTCCGTACGGCGGTGCGGGCCATGTCCTCCAGTTCGGCGAGCGCGCCGACGCCCGCGTAGCCTGCGCCGACGAAGACGAAGGTGAGCGCGGACTGCCGCAGGGCTGGGTCGCGGGTGGCGGAGGCGAGGTCGAGCTGCTCCAGCACGTGGTTGCGCAGGTGGACCGCGTCACCGACGGTGGAGAAGCCGAGCCCGTGCTCGGCCAGGCCCGGCACCGGGGCGGTCCGGGAGACCGAGCCGGGGGCCAGCACCAGGACGTCGTAAGGGAGTTCGAGTGGCGCCGGGGGCTCGCCGGGGCCCGCGGCGTCGGCCAGGGCGCGGCGGGCGGCGTGTTCGATCCGGGTGATCCGGGCGGTCAGCACCCGGCAGTCCGGCAGGGCCCGGCGCAGCGGGACGACCACGTGCCGCGGGTCGATCGAGCCGGCCGCGACCTCGGCCAGCAGCGGGTGGTAGGTGGAGTAGGCGTGGGGTTCGACGACGGTGATCTCCACCTCGCCGCGCCGCAGCCGCTCCCGCAGGCCACGCTGGAGATGGAGCGCGGTGGCCATCCCCGCGCAGCCGCCGCCGGCGATCAGGATCCTGATGGTGCACCTCCTGCCGATGTGACGTTTCGTCCCGGCCCCGGGCGTCCGACGGCCGGGGGGTGTCCCCCCATCACGCCCCCTATGAAGGACCGGCGGAGGTGGTCTTGTCCACAGTCCGTACCGGGCTGGTTGTGACGGAAGTGAAGGCCGTGGCCAGTTGTGCTCGCCGGGCGACTTTCTGACGCACTTTCGGCCTCGAAGAGCCGTGAACTATGGTCGGATTGTGTGCTGGAGCGGCCACCGCCATGACAACCGGCGGCGACGCACCGTGGAGCGGCCACTACGGCCAGTTCCAGCATTGGCGCGAGAACCCGACTGGGGAACAGTCATCCGGGGAAGGGTAGTTCCCGGACGAGGCCCCGGGCGGTGCCGACGCACCGAGCCGGACGTCAAGGCGGCCCGGCGGCACGACCGTGGTCACCGGAACGGGACGGGCGGCACGAGCGATGGGTCATCTGGTCATTTCTGACGGGCTGAGCTGCACCGGGGGGTGCAGGGGCGGGCGACGACAGGGTCCGGTTTCGGACGCCTGCGGGGGAGAGTTGGGATGATGGAACAGAAGCAGGTGTTGGGGCGGGCGGGCGCACCGCACGCCGGACAGGGCGTGGTGCCGGAGCAGCGGGGCCCGGTGGACCTGCCGCAGGGCGGGATGACGTACGCGGCCGTCCCGTACCGGGCGGAGCCCCCGCAGACCACCGCGCCGGTACCCGGGGCCCGGTTGCGGGTGGACGCCCGGCGGAACCTCGAGAGCGTGCTGCGGGCCGCCCGGGAGGTGTTCGGCGAGTTCGGCTACGGCGCTCCGATGGAGGAGGTCGCACGCCGGGCCGGGGTCGGGGTCGGCACGGTCTACCGGCGCTTCCCGAGCAAGGAGGTGCTGGTCCAGCGGATCGCCGCCGAGGAGGTGGCCTGGCTGACCGCGCAGGCGCGGGAGTCGCTGTACGGCGGCGACGGCGCCTGGGAGGCGCTGGCCGGGTACCTCGCCCGGGCCGTGAGCACCGGCGCCGGGCGGCTGTTGCCGCCGGAGGCGTTCCGGTACGCGGAGGAGCTGGGCCGGGTGGCCGAGCAGCGGGCGCCGGAACCGCCGGCGGCCGTCCGCTTCGACCTGCGCGGCGAGGAGGCTCGGTCCGGGGCGGCGGTCGATCCCTCGTCGGCGGACGCCGATCCCCGGCTGCTGCTACAGCTGTTGGCGGCCCTGGTGGCGCGGGCGGGTGCGGCCGGCGAGCTGCGGCCGGGCGTCACGGTGTCGGACGTGGTGCTGGTGCTGACCGCGTCGGTGCCGGTGCACGCGGCGCGCCCCTCGGTCTCGGCGCCGACGGCGGCCGGGTTCACGGCGATTGGGCCTCAGACGGACCGTCAACCGGCCGCGGGGCCGTCGGACCGGCTGCTGCAGATCCTGTTGGACGGTCTGCGGGCGCGCTGATCCGGTGTCCGACCCCGGCCTTCGTGGTCGGCCTTCGTGGTCAGCCTTCGCGGTCGGACAGCGGTCGGACAGCGGACGGGCAGCGGACGGGACCTCGGTGCGGCGAACGGGCTGCGGCCGTCGCGTCGGGCAGGCACGGTCGACGCGCCGGACGGGCACGAAAGTTGAACGGGACACCGGCGCGCGCACAGGGCACGCGCGCCGGGTGCGGGCGTCGCGCGACCCACCGCCGCACGCTGGGCGAACACATCCGCGACGGCCCCTCGGAAGAGTGGGTACCGGCCGGTCCGGCTACCACCCGCCCCTGCGCTATGCCATCCTTTGCCCGTGGTTGGAGCCAATGTCCCGATGCGCGCCCTTCGCGCGCCGTCGGCGCCGTACGCCGGGGAACCGTGCACCTACGCACTCCCGCGCGCCCTGCCACACTACGGGGGCTGTCGTGGAATCTGGGGTCCGTTGTGAGCGCCGAGGAACAGAACGACTACGGGTACGGCCTCGACTTCGGGGGTCTCTCCGGTAGTACGGCCGAGGGATCCGCCGCAGGACCCGGTGGTAGCGGCGCCACCCAAGTCCCGGGCCCCGCCACCGGTTCGGGCGCTGCCACCGGTTCGGGTGCCGCGGCCGGTTCGGGTGCCGGGCACGTCCCGGACCAGGGCGGATGGCCCGGCCGCGAGTCGCTCTCCGCCTCCTCCACCCCGCTGCCGCCCGGTCGGGTGCCCGGCCAGGCCCCGGCGGGCCGGGGCGGCGTCGCCCCCGGGGCGTTCGTCGGCGCCGGCCGCCCGGCCCCCCCGACCGTACCCGCCCCCGCCGACCCGGTGGACGGCGAGCGCCCGCCCTCCGACGCCGAGTTGACCGCCCGGGTCCGGGCCGGCGACGACACCGCGTACGAGGAGATCTACCTCCGGCACGTCCACTCGGTGCGCCGCTACGCCCGCACCTGCTGCCGGGACAGCTTCACCGCAGAGGACCTCGCGGGCGAGGTCTTCGCCCGCACCCTGCAGGCGCTCAAGGCGGGCAAGGGACCGGAGTTCGCCGTCCGCGCCTACCTGCTGACCGCGGTGCGCAACGTCGCAGCCGCCTGGACCCGCAGCGAGCGGCGCGAACAACTCGTCGACGACTTCGGCGTGTTCGCCCAGAGCTCGGCCGCCGTGGTCGACTTCGACCTAGCCGACCCGGGCGCCGACGCCTGGGCGATGGCGATGGCCGACCAGCGGATGGTCATGCGGGCCTACGCCGAGCTGCCCGAGGACGACCGGGTGGTGCTCTGGCACACCGAGGTCGAGCGGGAGTCGCCGAAGACCGTCGCCGTGATGCTCGGCAAGACCGCCAACGCCACCGCCGTCCAGGCCCACCGGGCCCGCGACCGGCTGGCCGCCGGTTTCCTCCAGGCACACGTCTCCGGCAGCCAGGACAGCACCTGCGAGGCGTACGCCAACCGGCTCGGGGCGTACGCGCGCGGCTCGCTGCGCAAGCGGGCCTCGGCGGAGGTCGGACGCCACCTCAAGGAGTGCGACCGCTGCACGGCGGCCTGCCTCGAACTCACCGAGATCAACACCGGTCTGCGCGCGCTGCTGCCCGGCGGCGTGCTGGTCTGGATCGGGGTCGGCGGGTTCGGCGCCGCCGCGGCCGCGGTGGGCGGTGCCGCCGCGGTCGGCGGTGCGGCCGCGGCGGGATCGGCGGTGGCCGGGTCCTCGGGGACGGCCGCGGGGACGGCCGGTGCTTCGGGTTCGGCCGGTGCGGCGGGGGCCTCGGGTGCGGCGGGGGCTTCCGGCGCTTCGGGTGGTTCCGGCGGGAGCGCGGCCGGTGCGGTGGCCGGCGAGGGCCTGGGGACCGCCGCCAAGGCCGGGATCGCCACCGCCGTCGCGGTGACGGCCGCCGCGGTGGCCGCGTACGCGCTGACCGGCTCGCCCGAGCCGAAGCTCCCCGTGGCCGCTCCCCCGGCCGCCTCCGCCCCGGCCTCGCCCGCCCCCGTGGTGCCCGCGCCCGCTCCGCCGGCCCCGATGCCCAGCAGCGCCGCCCCGGCCCCCGAGCAGCCCGCGGCCAGCCCGAGCGCGAGCCCCAGTCCGAAGCCGGCCCCGAAGTCGACCCGGGCCCAGGCCCCGGCGGCCACCCGGGCCCCGCGGCGCGAGCCGACTCCGGAGCCGACCACCGTGTCGACCACCGCGTCGACCACCGAGGCACCGGTCATCCCGACCCCGACCCCGCCGACCCTCCCGCCGGTGCCGACGCCGGAGGTGCCGGTCATCCCGACGCCCACCGTCCCGCCGGTGCCGACGCCGACCGTCACCCCGCCGACCCCGCCCGCGCCCAGCGACTTCTGGGGCGACACGCTGCCCGTGGTCAAACCCGGCCACCACCGGGTGCCCCCGGAGGGCCCGAGCATCCGGCAGAAGGGCAGCGACAGGTTCTGGCAGCGCGACGGCGGCTGGATCGGCGGCGAGTACCACCCGCACGCCATCACCGTGCACGCGCCGGCCACCACGCTGATCGACCTCAACCGCAGCTGCACGTCCTTCGACGCGGTCGCCGGGGTGGACGACGCCACGCTCAGCCCCGGCGCGGTGGTCTTCACCGTCCAGGGCGGCGACGGCACCACCCTGTGGCGCTCCCCGGCCCTCAGCGCCGGGGACGACGCGGTGCCGGTGCACGTGCCGCTGACCGGGCGGACGTCGATCCGGCTGGTGGTCACGCCGGTGCACGGGATCTGGTCGGCGCTGAACCTCGCGGACTGGGCGCAGGCCCGGTTCAGGTGCTCGTAGCGCTGGTCACGGCTCGGGCACGGGCCCGTTCCGGAGGCCGCTGACGGCTCCCCGGGAACGGGCCCCGGATCCTGCGGTCCTGTTCAGATGGCGCAGGAACCGTCCGCGCAGGCCTCCCCGGCCGGGGCGACCGGCACCGGCGCCGGGCGGCGCTCGCCGATCTCGGCGGCGACCTGCTCCAGCACCTTGCGGAAGGTCTCGGCCTCCTGCCCGCCCTGGACCGCCCACTTGCCCTCGAACACGAAGGTCGGCACGGCGCTGATGCCCAGCTCACGGGCCTCGGCCAGCTGGGCGCGGACCTCGGCGGTGCCCTCGTCGCCCGCCAGGTAGGCGGTCACCCGCTCGCGGTCCAGGCCCGCCGCCACGGCGACGTCGGCCAGCGCGGCGCGGTCGCCGACGTCCACGCCGTCGGTGAAGTGCGCCTTCAGCAGCGCCTCCTTGAGCCGGCCCTGCGCCTCGGCACCGTACTCGGTCTCGGCGAGGTGCAGCAGGCGGTGGCCCAGGAAGGTGTTGGCGTGCAGGGCGGCGTCGAAGTCGTACCTGATGCCCTCGGCGAGGCCCAGCTCGGCCACCCGCGCGTCCATCGCGACCGACTGCGGACCGTAGCGCTCGGCCAGCCAGGCTCGGTGCGGGCTCGCCGTCGCGGGCGCGTCCGGGACCAGCTGGTACGGGCGGTAGACGACCTCGACGTCCTCCTTGCCCGGGAAGTCCGCCAGGGCCTGCTCGAAGCGGCGCTTGCCGATGTAGCACCAGGGGCAGGCGATGTCGGACCAGATCTCGACCTTCATGTTCGGGGGGCTCCAGGGGGCGTCGCGGGCGGATGTACGGGATGGGTGAACGATGAACCATCTCGGTACATTCCCGACACCGCCGAGTCAGCCCTCCGCGGGCGCCGGCACCACCAGGACCGGGCAGGCCGCGTGGTGCACCGCCGCCGAGCTCACCGAACCCAGCAGCAGCCGGGCGAAGCCCCCGTTGCCCCGGGTGCCCACCACGAGCGTGTGCTGCCGGGTCGACGCCTCCAGCAGCACCTCGATCACGTTGCCCAGCACCACGTGCAGCGACAGCTCCCCCGCGTACGGTCGGACCCGCTGCCGCAGCACGGCCGCCACCGCCCGGCGCAGTCCGTCCGCCATGCTCTCGACCAGCGTCTCCACGCTCTCCTGCACCAGCTCCGCCATCCCCGGCGGGTAACCGGCCGGCGCCGGGTTCACCACGGCCAGCACGTACAGCGGCAGCCCGAACAGCTCCGCCTCCGTCATCGCCCGGTCCAACGCCCACAGCGACCCGTCCGAGCCGTCACACGCCGCCAGCACCCCGGGCGGCCGCCCCGACGGCGGCCGCCCGAGCACCGACAGCACCACGGGAACCTCCTGCCCCGGGCTCACACCGGCCACCACGCACACTCCTCACCGCGGACTCACAGCCCCGCCATCATCACCCGCCCGGCGGGACGGCTCGGGACAGCCGCGCCGGACGAGGGGGACGGGGCGTGCTGACCCGGCGGGACCCGCCTGGGGCAGCCGGGCCGGACGAGGGGGGCGGGGCATGCCGACCCGGCGGGACGGCTCGGGGCAGCCGGGCCGAAGCATGGGGTGGAGTCCGTCCGGGTTGGACGATCGGGAGGGATGAGCGCTGCGAGCCGCGGTGCCATCGGGCCGGCCGCTGCTGTCGCAGGTCGGTCGGGGCCGTGGATGTGTAGGCAACCGGTGGGCGCGAGATGGCCGGTCGGCCGGGCACGGTCCCTCTTGGCGGCGAGGGACGACGGGGTCGAGCTCGGGCGTGCCGGGCCGGCCCGAGCGGTGGCGGGCCTGGGAGCAGTCAGGGAGTGAGGGCCGGGGGGTGGGGGTGGGGGAGGCCGGTCCAGCAGGCGCCGTGGCGGCGGGCGCGGAGGCGGCGGAGCCAGAGTTCGGTGGAGACCAGGTCGGCGAGGCCGGCGAGGGCGGCCGGGGAGAGGGGGGTGGTGGGGTCGGCGGAGTGGGCGAGGCCGGCGCGGACCGCGGGGAGGTCGATGAGGCCGGCTTCGGCGAGGAGGGGGGCGTCGAAGAGTTCGGCGAGGCCGTCGGCGGCGAGGCGCAGGCCGGCCCGGGTGGGGGCGGTGCGGTCGGGGCGGGGGCCGCGGCCCCAGTCGGGGGGCAGGTCGGTGCGGCCAGCGCCGGTGAGGACGGCGTGCAGGAGGGCGTGCCGGGCGCCGGGTTGGAGGCGGACGTCGTCGGGGAGCAGCCGGGCGGCGCGGACCACCTGGTTGTCGAAGAAGGGTGCGTGCAGGCGCTGGCCGGGTCGTTCGGCGGCGTGCACGAGCGTGCGGTAGGAGCGCGCCTGGCGGTGGAGGGCGTGCCGGGCGCGGTGTGCGCCGGGGTGTTCCTCGGGCGCCGGTTTGCGCGCCGCCAGTCGCAGCCGGAGGGCCACCGAGGAGAGCGCCTCGTCGGAGAGCCAGCGGGCGGCCGGGCCGGGGACGCACCAGGCTAGGTCGACGGCCGAGCGGTCGCCCGCCGTGCCCGCGCCGTCCGGGACGTGGCGGGCGGTCAGTTTGGCGGCCGCCTCGTCCAGCGCCTCGGCGTAGCGGACCCGGGAGAGCCGGTGGGCGGCCCGGACCACGGTGAGCGGGGTGCGCAGCGCGCCGGCGAGTACGCCCGCCGCCGCCCGGTCGACTCCCGCCAGTGCCGCGACCGGGGGCAGGAGTTCGCGGGGCCGCCCGGTCCGGATGAGGTCGGCGAGCCGCGCCGGGTGGCCGTCCAGGACCTGGCGGGCGCCGTAGCCGGTGAGGTGGTCGGTGCCGCCGGCGTCGAAGCGGGCCTGGGCGCGGGCGGCGGCGATGAGTTCGGGTCCCGGTTCGTCGGTGAGCGGTCCGGACTGGGGGTCGGCGCGCAGTACGGCGTACGGGAGGGTGTCCGGGCCAGGGGCGAGCACGGTGTGCCGCAGCCTGGGGGTGTCGGGGGTGAGCGCGAGGGTGGTGGGCGGCTCGGTCTCGCCGAGCGTGACGGCGGCCAACTGCTCGGAGGCGGACGGTTCCTGGGCGGTTTCCCGGACCCAGGATCCCTTGACAGCGCCGCTCCTGATCCCGGCCCCGCTCCTGCCCCAGGCGCTGCTACCGGCGCCGTTCCTGGCGCCGACCGCGAGCGGCGCGGTCCCGACGACCGGGGGCACCGGTGGCAGCGGCACGGCGGCGGCGAGCAGGGCGACGGTGGCGGAGGCGGTGCCGTAGGAGAGGTCGACGCCGAGCCGGGCGCGCCCGGCGGGGCCGGCGGCCGGTGTGCTGGTGCGGACCCGGGAGCGGACGGATTCCAGCAGGGCGCGGGTGAGTTCACGGATGGCGGGCGCCTCGTCGCGCGGCTGTTCGGCGCCGGGCGGCTCGTCGTAGGCGTCGAGGTACGGGCGGCCGCCGCGGATGGCGAGCACGTGGCCGGGCGGCACCCGTTGGACGCCCAGGTACGGCGTGCCGGTGCCGAGCGCCTCCGGGGACTCGGGGCAGGCGAGCCGGGCGGCGAGGTGGCCGGTGTCGAGTGCGGCGCCGACCAGGTCGGCGAGCGGGAGGGCGGCGGTGGCGTACGCGGTGCCGCCGGCCCAGGGGGTGTGGAAGACGGGCTGGGCGCCCGCGAGGTCGGTGAGCAGCAGGGTGGAGCGGGTGCCGGTGCGCAGCACCACGGTGTAGCTGCCGGGCCAGGCGGTCAGGTGGCGGACGGCGCCGCCGCGGGCGGCGGCGAGGCCGGCGGCGAGTTCGGCGTCGGTGGCTCCGCAGTGGCCGAGGACGGCGAGCCGGGTGGTGGCGGGGGTGTCCTCGACCGGGTCGGGGGCGGTCGGGCCGGTGCTGACGGCGGCGGGGGCGCCGGGGCGGAGGGTGACCAGGCGGATCTCCTCGGGCCGCCAGTCGCCCACGGCCCAGAGCGGGTTGGGGCCGGTCCACAGGGGCCGCGCGGCGATCGGCGCGACCGTGGCGAGGGCTTCGTGCGCCGGCGCACCCGCCCGGGGCGTGCCCGTGCTCCAGCCCGTCAGCCACCGCATCGCGCCTCCACCGGACGAGGACCTGCACTCGCGCGGCGCGTCCGGCGCCGGGCGGGCGGCCGGGTGGGGTGCCGGGGCGGCCCGCCCGCGCGTCCGGGCGTGCCCTCGTTCCGGCGCGCCGTCAGGAGACATGGTGCCACCACCGCACGCGGCCGGGGTCGGTGTTGTCGGTTCCGTTTCCGTTTCGCCGGCGCTGCGGCACCTCTCGAACGGGACTCGACAGGACTCCGGCGCGGATGGATTCGGGCGGGCCGGGCCTCCCCCTCCCTGGCCCGGACCGCCCGGGCGCCGCCCTTGGCATGGGCATCGCGAGATGGCCGAAAGGCGTCGCCCCGCCCGGGAGGGCATCCGCATGCCCTCCCGGACTTCACCGCCGCCCGCGGGGATTGTGGCGGCGGCATCCCCCGGCCCGCCGGGTCCTCGACGGCGGGCCGACCCACGACCACCAGCGAATCGCCGAGCAGCCGGTCGAGCCAGGGGGCACGGCCGGGCGCACGTGAACACGGGACCGGAGCACGGCGCTCCGGCGCGCGGCGCGGCCGAACCGCTCCGGGTGGTCCGGACCAACCGCCGCAACGGCCGGGTGCGGCGGCGCCGGGTGCGCGATCCCGCCATCCGGAATGCGGCCTCTTAACCGTCGGAACGCGTCCGACTACTCTAGGTACAGCAGCTACGGCCCGGTGCCGCCCGGGCCCCGCGCACAAGGCCGCAGGAGGTGCCGCCGCCACCATGACCGTCAGCCCACGAGGACCGAACGAACGGCTCGGCACGCTCCTGACCCTCGCCCAGATCAGCAACGCCGGCCTGGCCCGCCGGGTCAACGACCTGGGCGCCCAGCGCGGGTTGACGCTGCGCTACGACAAGACCTCGGTCGCCCGCTGGGTCAGCAAGGGCATGGTCCCGCAGGGGCCCGTCCCGCACCTGATCGCCACCGCGATCGGCGGCAAGCTCGGCCGGCCCGTCCCGCTGGAGGAGATCGGCCTGGGCGACACCGACCCGGCGCCCGAACTCGGCCTGGCCTTCCCGCGCGACGTCGCCGACGCCGTGCGCTCCGCCACCGACCTGTTCCGGGTCGACCTCGACCTGCGCCGCGGCCCCGGTGGCGGCCGCTGGAGCGACAGCCTGGCCGGCACCTTCTCGGTCGCCGCGTACGCGACGCCCGTCTCCCGCTGGCTGATCAACCCGGCGGACGGCTCGGTGGCCCGCGAGGCGCCCCGCTCCCCCAGCGAGAACTCCTCGTACCGGGTCGGCCACTCGGACGCCGTCAAGCTCCGCGAGGCCGCCCAGGAGGCCCGCCGCTGGGACTCCAAGTACGGCGGCGGGGACTGGCGTTCGTCGATGGTGCCGGAGTGCCTGCGGGTGGAGGCGGCGCCGCTGCTGCTGGCCTCGTACAGCGACGCGGTCGGCCGGGCGCTGTTCGGCGCGACCGCCGAACTGACCAGGCTGGCCGGGTGGATGGCCTTCGACACCGGGCAGCACGAGGCCGCCCAGCGCTACTACATCCAGGCCCTGCGGCTCGCCCGGGCCGCCGCCGACGTACCGCTCGGCGGGTACGTGCTCGCCTCGATGAGCCTGCAGGCCGGCTACCGGGGCTTCGCCGAGGAGGCCGTCGACCTCGCCCAGGCCGCGCTGGAGCGCAACCGGAGCCTGGCCACCGCCCGGACCATGAGCTTCTTCCACCTGGTGGAGGCACGCGCCCAGGCCAAGGCCCGCAATGCGGCGGCGTGTGCGACGGCGCTCGGTGCGGCGGAGAGCGCACTCGAGCGAGCGCGCGCCGGGGATCCCGATCCGGCGTGGATCGACTTCTACGCCTACGACCGGCTGGCCGCCGACGCCGCCGAGTGCTTCCGCGACCTCGGAGTGCCCTCCAAGGTCCGCCAGTTCACCCGCGAGGCGCTGGCCAAGCCCACCGAGGGCTTCGTCCGCTCGCACGGCCTGCGGCTGGTGGTCTCGGCGATGGCCGAGGCCGAGGCGGGCAACCTGGACGCCGCGGTCGCCGCCGGCGAGCGCGCCGTCGAGGTGGCCGGCCGGATCTCCTCGCAGCGCAGCCGGGAGTACGTGGTGGAGATGCTGCGCCGACTGGAGCCGTTCCAGGGTGAACGCCGGGTACGGGAGTTGACGGAGCGGGCGCGGGCGGTGATCGTCGCTCCGGCGTGAGCGGCGCGAAGCCGGCGATAAATCAGATGCGCCTGCGGGAGGGGCCTGGCTAAGGTCTCTCTCGTCCAGGTGCGCAGGCAGAGGTTACTTCCACTGTTAATGGGCGGGTCGCGGGTTCGAGTCCCGTCATCGGCTTCGGGCCGGTGTAGCTCAGTCGGTAGAGCAGCTTCGTCACCTCAGCCGACCTCGAACTCTGGACACCTACACGTGAATAGAATTCCGCACCTCCCGGTGCGACGGCAGCGGTTACTTCTGTGGAGTGCCCCTCACGGGGCGCGGTGAAGCTGAATTCCATCGACCGCGGCCACCTTTGATCTCGGGAGGCAGTTGCGCTTCGGGGTGCCCGGTGCGCAGGCGGGGGTTACTTCGGATCTTGCGGTTCCGGGTTCAAGTCCCGGGCGTGCCGTGCGCGAGTGCGGCCGCTAGCTCAATTCGGAAGAGCACAAGGCATACACCTCCGCCGACGTCGGTCGTTGGACAACGACCGGCATGATCTCGGGCAATCCTCACCGCGGCATGCCTCCCTCCCGTAGACGACCAAGCACGCCGAGGGGGGCTGCAGCATGTCCAGGTTCAACGTCCGCAAGGCCAAGGCGAGTCCGAGCTCGCCGGTGACCACGACCGGGCGGCACGGCCTCACCCACGAGGGCGGCACCGGTTACGTCCGGGACCGCAAGTCCGAGCTCTTCCTGCTGGCCGTGGCCAACATGGTCGGCCAGGACACCTTCTACGAGCGCGGCGGCGACCGCGACGACCGCTTCACCGCGCTGGTGCGCGAGCTCGCCGTCGCCGAGCCGGAGTGGACCCTCGGGCTGCTGCGCTGGCTGCGGTACGGGGCACAGATGCGCACCGCCGCGCTGGTCGGCGCCGCCGAGTTCACCCGCGCCCGACTGGCCGCGGGCGCCCACGGGTACTCCCGGCAGGCCGTCGACGCGGTGCTGCGGCGCGCCGACGAGCCCGGCGAGCTGCTCGCCTACTGGACCTCGCGCTACGGCCGGGCGCTGCCCAAACCGCTCAAGCGCGGCGTCGCGGACGCGGTGCGGCGGCTGTACGACGCCCGCTCGCTGCTCAAGTACGACACCGCGGGCAAGGGCTACCGCTTCGGCGACGTCCTGGAGCTGACCCACCCGACGCCGGACCCGGACAAGCCCTGGCAGGGCCCGCTGTTCGCGTACGCGCTGGACCGCCGACACCGGCCGGAGGAGGCCGTCCCGCCCGCGACCCTCCCGCTGCTGACCGCCAACCGCGAGCTGCTCGCGCTGCCGGTCGAGCAGCGCCGGGCGGCCGTGACCGCCGAGGACGGCGCGCAGCGGCTCGCCGCCGCCGGGCTGACCTGGGAGGCGCTGGCCGGCTGGCTGCAGGGCCCGCTGGACGCGGCCGCCTGGGAGGCGGTCATCCCCTCCATGGGCCCGATGGCGCTGGTCCGGAACCTGCGCAACTTCGACCGGGCCCGGGTGTCGGACGAGGTCGCGGCCGAGGTGGCCCGGCGGATCTCCGACCCGGGCGAGGTACGGCGCTCGCGCCAGTTCCCGTTCCGCTACCTGGCCGCCCACCGGCACGCGCCCTCGCTGCGGTGGGGGCACGCGCTGGAGACGGCGCTCGGCCACTCGCTCGCCAACGTGCCCGAACTGCCCGGCCGGACGCTGATCCTGGTCGACCGCTCCGGCTCGATGTTCGACCGGCCCAGCGCGCAGACCCAGCTCAACCGGGCGGACTCGGCGGCGATCTTCGGCACCGCGCTGAAGGTCCGGGCGGCCGAGGCGGACCTGGTCGAGTTCGGCAGCAGCAGCCGGGTGATCGAGGTCGGCCGCGGGGAGGCGGTGCTGCGGGTGCTGGAACGGTTCTCCGACCTCGGCGGCACCAACACCGCCGAAGCCGTCCGCACCCGCTACCGGGGCCACGACCGGGTGGTGATCGTCACCGACGAACAGACCGGCTTCGGCTACCGGGGCAGCGACCCGCTCGCCGCCGTCCCGGCCCACGTTCCCGTCTACACCTGGAACCTGGCGGGCTACGTCCTGGGCCACGGCCCCAGCGGCGGCGGCAACCGGCACACCTTCGGCGGCCTGAGCGACGCGGCCTTCCGGCTGATCCCCCTCCTGGAGGCGGGGTCCGACGCCGGCTGGCCCTGGGAGGTCTAGAGGTCTAGCAGCGGCCGGTGCACCGGGTCGGGGGGCCCGGCGCACCGCGACCCGGCCGGACGGGGGACGGCGGTGGCGCGCGGAGTCGGGGGACTCGGCACGCGATCGCCACGGCCGGACGGGGGGTGACGGTGGCGCGGAGTCGGGGGACCCGGCGCCACCACCGACGGCCGGACCGGGGGGACCGGCCGAAGCCCCGGGACGGAGCCACCAGGGGAGGCTCCGCCCCGGACCCGAGGGGGGCGGCAGGGACACTGCCGCCCACCTCGGCATGCCACCCGCCGGACCACGGCGGGCAGCTCCCGCACCAGCCGCGCGGCGAACGGGCGGCGGGCCGCGAAGCCGCGCAGCGGAGCCTTGACGGGCCGACCGGTGCACGCGAACCTCGGCCGCGCCCGCCACCCGCCCGCGCATCACCCGTCACGACGTCACCGGCGACCGATCCCCGCCACAGCATCACCGGCCCGGACCGGGCAACCGACGGGAAACGGGCGCCACCGCCCCCGACCCGTGGCAGCATCGGCAACGCAGGCCGGGTGGGCGGACCGCGTCGGCCCGGCATCAGGGGCGGGCAGCGGACGAGGAGCACAGGGTGGCGGACGAGTTCGATGTCGTGGTGGTCGGCGGCGGGATCGTCGGGTTGGCCACGGCCCACGCCCTGACCCGGGAACGGGCCGGGACCGGCCTGCGGGTGGCGGTGCTGGAGAAGGAGAACGGCTTCGCGGCGCACCAGACCGGGCGCAACAGCGGGGTGATCCACAGCGGCGTGTACTACCGCCCCGGCTCGTACAAGGCCCGGTTCGCCGTCGCGGGCGCCGCCGAGCTGGTCGGGTTCTGCCGCGAGCACGGCATCCCGCACGAGGTCACCGGCAAGCTGATCGTGGCGACCGACGACGCCGAGCTGCCCCGGCTGGCGGCGCTGGCCGAGCGGGGGCGGGCGAACGGCATCCCGGTCACCGAGCTGGACCGGGCCGGGATCGCCCGCTACGAGCCGGAGGTCGCCGGGCGGGCCGGGCTGCACGTGGCCACGACCGGCATCTGCGACTTCCCGGCCGTCGCGACCACGTACGCCCGGCTGGCCCGGGACGCGGGCGCCGAGCTGCGGCCCGGTACCGAGGTGCGGACGCTCGTCCGGCGCCGGGACCGGGTGACGGTCGGCACCGCCGACGGGGAGCTGCGCTGCCGGGTGCTGGTGAACTGCGCCGGGCTGCACAGCGACCGGATCGCCCGGCTGGCCGGGGACGACCCGGGGGTGCGGATCGTGCCGTTCCGCGGTGAGTACTACGAACTGGCCGAGAAGCGCCGGGAGCTGGTGCGCGGACTGGTCTACCCGGTGCCCGATCCGGCCTTCCCCTTCCTCGGCGTGCACCTGACCCGGGGCATCCACGGGGACGTCCACGTCGGCCCGAACGCGGTGCCCGCCCTGGCCCGCGAGGGGTACGACCGGCGCACCGTCCGCCCGCGCGACCTGGCCGAGACCCTGGCCTTCCCCGGCACCTGGCGGATCCTCCGGCGGCACTGGCGGTACGAGGTGGGCGAGTTGCACCGTTCGCTGTCCAAGCGGGCGTTCACCACCGCCGTCCAACGGCTGCTGCCCGCCGTGACCGCCGCGGACCTGGTGCCGGCCGCCGCCGGGGTGCGGGCGCAGGCGGTGGCCCGGGACGGCTCGCTGCTGGACGACTTCGCCTTCGCGGGCTTCGACCCGGAGGACCCGCGCTCCCCGCGCCGCACGGTGCACGTGCTGAACGCCCCCTCCCCCGCCGCGACGGCCTCGCTGCCGATCGGCCGCGAGGTCGCCCGCCGGGCCCTGGCCGCCCTGGAGGCCGGCGGATGAGTCCTGTCACAGGCCCTGCGGAACGGCCCCCGAAGCCCCGTAGACTCGGGTGATTGTGACTGCCACCGCCCCGATCCCCCAGCAATCGCCGTCCGCCCGGCTGTCCGCGGCGCCGGCCGCCTACCCCGCGCCGATGTACCCGCACAAGGCCACCGAGGAACAGCACCGGGAGCGGCGCATCCGCAGCTTCCAGCCGCGCCGGGGCCGGATGACCAACGCCCAGGCGAGCGCCCTGGACCGGAGCTGGGAGACGTACGGCGTCCCGATCGACGGCACCCCGCTCGACCTGCGGGAGCTGTTCGGCGGCCTGCCGGTCACCCTGGAGATCGGCTTCGGCATGGGCGAGACCACGGCCGCGATGGCCGCCGCCGACCCGTCGATGGGCATCCTCGCCGCCGACGTGCACACCCCCGGCCACGGCAACCTGCTCGGCATGCTGGAGCGGGACGGTTCGCAGAACGTCCGGCTGGCCGCCGGCGACGCCGTCATCCTGCTGCGCGACATGCTGCCGGACGCCTCGCTGGCCGGTCTGCGGGTCTACTTCGCCGATCCGTGGCCGAAGCCCAAGCACCACAAGCGCCGACTGGTCCAGGCGTCCTTCCTCGATCTCGTGCTGCCCCGGCTCGCCCCGGGCGCCCTGGTGCACTGCGCGACCGACTGGGAGCCGTACGCGGAGCAGATGCTGGACGTGCTGTCCGCCTCGCCGGAGCTGGAGAACCTGCACCCCGAGGGTGACGGGACCGGCTGGCTGGAGCCCGCGGACCACCCGGACGGCAGCATCCCCGGCTACGCGCCCCGGCCGGACTGGCGGCCGGTCACCAAGTTCGAGCGGGCCGGGATCGCCAAGGGCCACGTGGTGCACGACCTGCTGTTCCGCCGCCGCTGAACCGTCGGCAGCCGTTCGAACGGGCCCCGGCGGGCTGACCGGCCGGTCGGGGCCGGGACGAACGATTCGTCCCGACTCCTCCCGACGGGCCGCCGCCGTGGCCTACCCTGTGCCGCATGGGCAGCCCGTCGGGCGGCGGCCGGGGCGTCTCGCTGGGGCGGACGACCGTCCGCACCGCCGCCGACGCACCGGGGACGGCCCCGCGCACCGGTGACACCCGGACCATCCCGGGGCCCCGCGAGCGCCGGGCCCACCGGCTGCTGCCCCGGCCCGGCGGAGCGCCACCGCAGCCCGCGGCCACCTCGGCACCCGGTCCGGACGGGCCACCGCCTGCGGCGCCACCGCTCCGCAGCCGCTCGATGGCGCTCTCCTCGGTCACCGCGACCGCCGTGCTGGTCCTGATCGGCTGCGGGGTGCTGATCCTGCACCTGGTCCAGCGGCAGACCGGCACCGTCGGACTGCTGGTCGGCCTGGGCCTGGCGATGGTGCCGCTGCCCTTCGTGCTGGGCGGCCTGGCCTGGCTCAACCTGACCGCCCGGGTGCCGCTGCGGCACACGGTGTTCTGCCTGGGCTGGGGCGCCTGCGCCGCCACCACGGTCGCGATCCTCGCCAACAACTGGACCGCCGACTACCTGACCGCCCACCAGGGCGCCCTCGGCGGACTGCTCGGGGCCGGGATCGCCACCCCGGTGATCGAGGAGAGCGCCAAGGCCACCGCCCTCCTGGTGCTGCTCCTGCCGCTCGGCCAGCGGCTGCGCTGCCACGGCCGCCGCTCCGGGCGCCCCTGCGCGCCGCTGCTGCACCGGTCGCCCGCGCCCCGGCGCCCCCGCCCGTCCCTGCGCCGCCCGGCCGGACCGCACGCCCGGGGCCGCCCGTACCTGCGCCCGCTGCCCTACCTGTGCCCGGCCCCGCCCTCCCCCGGCACCCCGCACCGCCGCTCCCGACCGCGCACCCTGGCCGCAGGAGTGGTCCTCGGCGGGATGACGGCCTGCGGCTTCGCCTTCACCGAGAACGCCCTCTACCTGGGCCGGGCCTTCACCACCGACCAGCGCAACCGGCTGGACAGCATCGGCCTGGGCGATCCGCCCAGCCTGCGCGACTTCGACAGCACCGTGCAGACCTTCGTGCTGCGCGCCCTGCTCTCCCCCTTCGCCCACCCGCTGTTCACCGCCCTCACCGGGATCGGCCTGGCCGTCACCCTGACCACCGGCCGACGCTGGCTGGCCCGGCTGGCCGCACCCGCCGGGCTGCTGACGGCGATGGTGCTGCACGGCACCTGGAACGCCGCCGCCGACCTGGGGACGGACGGGTTCCTGGTGGTCTACGGGGTGCTGATGGTGCCCTGCTTCGTGGCGCTGGTCTGCTTCGCGCTCTGGGCCAGATCCCGCGCCGCGCGGCATGCCGGGCGGCGCGCACGGCGTCCCGTACGGGGGTAGCCCGGGGCCGGCTCGAAGAACCGATTTCCCATCTCGGCGACTTCCACGTATTGTTGTGTTCACCGACGCGGGGTGGAGCAGCTCGGTAGCTCGCTGGGCTCATAACCCAGAGGTCGCAGGTTCAAATCCTGTCCCCGCTACTCAGTAGCCGAAGGGCCCGGAGGATTCTTCCTCCGGGCCCTTTCGCGTTTCCGGGTACGGGCAGAGCACGGTCCCGCCACGAAGCGGTAACGGGGGCGGAATCCAAGATCTCCTGTCGTAGGGCTCCCCCATACTGAGGAAAATTTCAGCCAAGTGGGGGACGGCGGGGGGCCGTGCCCTGGATAAGGAACGACCTCGATGCTGTCGAAGCGCCTGGTGAGCACTGCCGCGATCTGCCTCCTCCTGGGGGCCGGCACGGCCGCCTGCGGTGACAACAAGGACTCGGACAAGGCCGCCGCGCCCGCGACCACCGCCGCCGCTGCCGCGACTCCGACCGCCACGCCGACCCCGACCGTGGCGAAGCTCGACACCGACAAGCTGAGCGCCCAGGAGCTCGAGCAGAAGGCCAAGGACGCCCTGGCCGGCGCCACCGCCCTCAGGATCTCCGGGACCATGGCCGACGCGGACGGCAAGATGGAGATGGACCTGTCCATGGACAAGAAGGGCCAGTGCCTGGGCACCGTGACCCTGCCGGGCATGGGCAAGATCGACATCATCGGAGACGGCAAGGCCTCCTACCTGAAGGGGGACCCCACCTTCTTGGCCGCCATGGCGGGCCAGACCGGGGACAAGAACGGCGCCCAGGTCGCCGAGCTCCTCAAGGGGCGCTACCTGACCGGGTTCGACAGCGACCCGCAGATGAAGATGATGACCAGCTTCTGCAGCCTCAGCGACTTCAGCAAGCAGATCGTCGACGGCAAGACCGACAAGGCGGAGAAGGGCGTCGCGGGCAACGTCAACGGCGTGAAGACCTTCAGCCTCAAGGTCACCGACAGCTCGGGCGAGCAGTCGACCCTCCAGATCGCCACCGAGGGCAAGCCCTACCTGGTGCAGGTCGAGACGGTCTCGGCCAAGGACGGCAACACCACGATCAACTTCTCCGACTTCGACAAGCCGCTCACCGTCCAGGCCCCGCCGGCCGACAACGTGATCGACTTCTCCAAGTTCAAGGCCCAGGTGAAGGGCGCCTGAGCGGAGCCCGCGAATAATCCGTTGCCCTCCCGCCAGGAGCCTGCCTACAGTGGCTGCACACTGAAAGGAGGTGATCCTGAATTGAGTACCATCAGGATGCGTGAGGTGGCTGCTCGCTAGAGCCGCCCCTGCCTGCGCAGGGTGAGGCCCCAGGCCTCCGGCAGGCGAAATCCACAGCAGTCACCCGGCCCGCAGGCTCACCGGTACATCCCCGGTGCCTCGGGCGCCAGGCCAGTGCACGGGCCGGCGCCGAGGAGCAGCCTGCGGGCCGTCTGCGTTTCCGGAGTCGAGACCGGCCGCCGACCGCGTCGTAGCGGCGGAGCCCCCGGTGCGTTCCCGTGGTGGGGCCGCGGCGCTAGAGTCGCCGCGGCCCCACCACAGGGACGATGGGGCGGAGCGGCCGCGGGCACAGGGGGTGGGCGATGACGAGGGCACGACGACGGGTCGGCACGTCGGCGCTGCGGAGGGCGCAGTGGACGGCGGCCGGAGTGCTGGGCGGTACCGGCCTGCTCGGGCTGCTGCTGTTCGCGCTCGGCCGGGCGCACGCCTGGCAGGCGCTCGGCGGCGGACTGGTGGTGGCCGGGGCCTCGACGGTGCTCGGCGGCGCGCTGGGCTTCCTGTTCGGGGTGCCCCGGGTGCGGAGCGGCGCCGGCGAGCCGCAGGGCTCGTACGCGCCGAACACCAACCTGGAGCAGGTCTCCGACTGGCTGACCAAGGTGCTGCTGGGCGTCGGGCTGACCCAGCTCGGCTCGCTCGGCGAGCGGCTGCACCAGCTCGGTACGGCGCTGGCGCCCGCGCTCGGCGGGGACGACTCCGCGGTGCCGTTCGGGGCCGCGCTGGTGCTGTACTTCCTGGTCCTCGGCTTCCTGGCCGGCTGGCTGGTCACCAGGCTGGCGCTGCCGCGGGTGCTGACCGAGACGGACGAGGCGCTGGACCTCTTCCTGGCCGGGCAGGACCGCGACCGACACGGCGACAAGGTGGGCGCCGACGACCTGCGGGTGCGCGCGATGCAGCAGCTCGGGCTGCTCGGCGGCAGTGCCGGGCAACCCGCCGCGCTGGCCGCGCAGTTGCCGCCCGCCGCGGGCTCCCCGGCCGGGCCGGAGGGCGTGGTCGCGGAGGTCCGCTCGACCGCGAAGCGCTCGGCGCTGACCGCCGACCAGGTCCGGGACCTCTTCGCGGACGGCTCGGAGGGCCGCCGGATCCAGGCCCTCGCACTGATGCAGGGCGACCCGTCGCTGGCGGACCTGCCGAGCGTGCTGGACGCGATCGAGCACCCGCGCTCCGGCTTCGAGCAGTACCACGCGCTGCTGGCCGCCCGGGGCCTGCTCTCCCGGCTGGCCGGCACCGAGGCGCAACGGCTGCGGGACGCGGTGGCGGCGCAGCTGGTCGACCCGCAGGGCATTCCGTACGGGTCGGACCGCAGCTGGCTGGCGGAGAAGATCCTGTCCCGGCTGCAACCGACGGCCTTCGTCCCGGCGCAGCCGACCGCCGCCGAGCCGGCGAACTCCGCGCCGGCCGGCTCCCCGCAGTCGGACCCCCAGCAGCCGCCGGGACCCTAGACGGTGAAGCGCAGTTCGGGCTGCTCCCAGGGGGTCTTGGGCTGTGGCGGACGGGTGCCGGTGCGCTCGGCGCCGACCTGCAGGTAGAAGCCCTCGGCGGGCGGGTGCGAGACGACCTTGACGGTCGCGATCCCGGCCGTCCGGGCGCGGTCGAGCATGTCCGTGATCAACGCCCGCCCGATGCCCAGTCCTTGGGCTTCGTCGGCGACGAACATCAGGTCCAGTTCGGCCGGTTCGTGGATCAGCGCGTAGAAGCCGAGCAGCCGGTCGTCGGCGCGGTCCACGGCCATCCGGACCTCGTGGCGTCGGAGGTAGTCGGGCTCCACGACGTAGCCGTCGATCATCGCGAAGTAGGCGCCGCGGTAGGCGCTGGAGGCCTGGATCAGTGCGGTGAGCCGGTCGGCGTCGGCCGCATGGGCGGGCCGGATCGTGGTCTCGCTCATGGGAATGAGTATAGGACCACACCTGCCTAGTGACCATTACATCGCACTCGGCGGCAGCGGGCGGCGCGGGCGGCGCTCGGCGGACCGCAGCACCAGGACCCGCCGGGTGCGGCCGTCCCCACGCGGCACCCGGCGCACCTCGCTGGCTATCCGGCGCTCGCCCAGCGCGTGCCGCAGCCGGTCGAGGTGGCCGCAGCGACGGCCTCGGCCGTCGTGCAGCGGCTGGACCCGCACCTCCCCGTCCGCGGCCGTCACCCGGACCAGCTCGGCCAGGGCGGCCAACTGGTGCTCCGGGCCGAACAGTTCGGGATAGGCGAAGAGGAGGTATCCGCTCAGGGTGAGGGCGAAGGCGCCGTCCGCGAACGGGAGCCGGGGCAGCGCGGCGGCCACGTAGCGCTGCGGGTGGGCGAGCGAGTCCTCGGCGAACAGCCGGCGGGCGCGGTCCCAGCTGCGCAGGTAGCGCTCCGGACGGTTCGCGCGGCACGGACGCGGCGCCGGGTACAGCTCGGGGCGGGCGGCGGCAGCGCGTACGCCGGGTCGGCGGCGATCACCCGGCAGCCCAGCTCGCGCGCCTCGGCGGCCAGGCCCGCGGCGCCGCCGGGGCAGTCCAGCAGCGGGCCGGGCAGGGCGGCCAGCCGGGCGCGGGTGAGGCCGAACAGGGCGCAGTACTCGTCCAACGGACGGGAGGTGACCAGGACGTCCGGCTCGGGGGCGGGATCAGCGGCGCGGTCCGGGGCGGCGTCCTGGGCGCGGTCCGGGGCCGGGGCGGTGATCACCCGGCCATCCGAACACGGGACCGCCCCGCCCGCACCCGGAGCGCGGGCGGGGCGGGGCGGGGTGGAGCGAGGGGGCGCGGGTGGGCCCGGGCCGGGCTCAGCCGCCGAGCAGCCGCTGGGCGGCGGCCCGGTTGACGTCGGTCAGGCCGCGGACCAGCCGCGCGGTGAGGAAGATCAGCAGCACCCCGGCCACCGAGAACGCGGCGATCTGCCAGGTGCCCTCGACGTAGTAGGCGTGCCGGACGTGGTGGCTGTCGGTGAAGTCGAACAGCTGGTAGCCGCGCCAGGGGGTGTAGCGCGGGAAGACCCAGTGGTAGAGCGGGTAGAGCGCCATCGCCCAGCCGAGCAGCAGGAACGTCAGGGTCAGGCAGAAGCTGAACACCGCCCAGGGGAACATCACCACCTGGTACAGCGCGGCCTTCCAGCCCGCCGTGTCGGCCAGCCGCGCGGTGATCGCGCCCCAGTTGCCAGGGCGCACCTGGCGCACCGGCGCCGGGCCGGGCACGTCCAGGGCGAGCATCTCGCGCACCCGGGCCCGCTCCGCCCGGCCCAGACTGCGGGCGGCGGTGGTCAGTCCGGCCAGCACCGGCAGGCCGAGGACGGTGGCGAAGGTGCCGAGGCCGAGGCAGAGCAGGGTGATCGCGACGGTGAACCCGACGATCGCCGCCGGCAGGCCGGTGAGCGCGTAGCCGACCTCGCGGTAGTAGTGCCCGGAGAACGGCGCCCGCCAGAAGCCCGGCGGCTGCTCGGTGCGGCGGGCCCGGGCCGGGCGCGTGCCGCCGGCGCCGTAACCGTCCGGGGCGTCCCACTCCTGCCCCAGCGTGCTGTTGCTCATCTCCCGGCCCCCGGCCCCTCGTCGTCGCGGTCTTCCGTACTCGTTGACGGTTCCAGTCTGGCCGGGCGGCGGCGTGCGAGACATCCTGGGACCCGGCGGATCCGGGGTGGGGTTAACCCCCCTGGGGTGCGGCGATCGGCCCGGTCCACTCGTCGGCGAGCAGCGAGTACTGGTACGAGTCGGACCAGACGCCGCCCTTGTACAGGTCGTGCCGGGCCCGCCCCTCCAGCTGGAAGCCGAGCTTGGTGAGCACCTTGGCCGAGGCGGTGTTGTCCACGTCGACCCGGGCGACCAGCCGGTGCAGGCCGAGCCGGTCGAAGGAGAGCTCGCAGAGCAGTCCGGCGATCTCGCCCGCGTAGCCGCGGCCCCACACCGGGCGGCTCAGCACGTAACCGAGGTACGCGGAACGGTACTTGCCGAGGGTGAGGCTGGCGTGCGCGATCGGCAGCGCGTCCTCCGGGTCCTCGGCGTCCTCGCGGCGGACGACGGCGAGCCGGTAGGTGTCCCGCTCCTCGGCCATCGCCTCCTCCAGGTAGAGCTCGATCTGGTCGGCGCAGGTCTCGCGGTCGCGCGGTTCGAAGGGGAGGTAGCGGGTCACCTCCGGATCGCCGTACAGCGCGTGCAGCGCGTCCAGCTCCTCCGGGGTGTGGTGGTACTCGCGGATGGCGAGCCTGGGGCCGGTGAGGCGTACGGGGACCATGGCTGCCGACCCTACCCCCCGTCCGGCGGCTACCGTTCGGAACATGAACGACCAAGACCTGCGACTCGCCCCGCGCACCAGGGCCGCCGAGCTGCTCGCCTGGGCGGCCGGGCAGGACCGCGCGCCGGTGGCCGAGCGGCCGCTGCGCACGGTGCTGGCGCTGCTGGAGCTGGGCGAGGGCAGGATGCACGACGGCTGGCCCGAACTGACCTCCAACGCGGTGGAACACCTGCTGTACGAACGGCTCCACCTCTACGTCCAACCCGCGCCGGAGGAGGACCCGCTCGCGTACGGCGACGCCGTACGGCTGCTGGTCGACCACCAGCGGGCGGCGAAGCGGCTCAACGCCAAGCGCCAGGAGCGGCTGCACGCCGAGGCCGAGTGGCAGGGCGAGGTCGCGGCGGGGCTGCTGCGCCGCGCCGACCTGGTGACCTGGCCCCGGCTGTACGCGGTGCTGCTGCACGCGCACGACGTGGACGTGACGGACCTCGCCGCCGTCCGGGACTGGCTGACCGGCTTCGCCGGTCTCGGCGAGGAGGAGCGGCTGGCCGGGTACGAGGCGCTGGTGCCGACCGGCTGGCTGGACGAGCCGGACGAGCAGGGCTGGGGGCCGGGCCGGGTGCTGTCGGTCGGCATGGCCACCGACGGCGCGCGGCGACTGCTGGAACAGGGCCTGATGCGGCGCAGCTACCGCAACCTGGCCGAGCTGACCGCGCTGGGGCGGCCGATGCCGGACGAACTCGCCGGGGGTTTCGAGGAGTTCGAGGCGGCGGCCGCCGAGGTGGCGCTCGACCTGCTCGGCGAGTGGACGGTGGCCGGGCTGCCGCGGCTGCTGGTGGAGGAGTTCCCGGAGCTCGCGCCGGAGCCGGGGGCGGAGGAGATCGACGCGTACCTGGCGCAGCTGCCGGCGGAGTGAGACGTGCCGGAGTGAGACATGCCGGTGTGAGACGTGGAGAAGCCCCGGGCGGTGCCCGGGGCTTTCCCGTTACGGGTTTTCGGGGCCGTTGTACGGGTTCTCGGGGCCGTTACGGGTTGAGGCCGTGCTGCTGGAGCCAGGTCTCCGGGTCGACCGGGGCGCCGCCGCCGGGGCGGACCTCCAGGTGCAGGTGCGGGCCGGTGACGTTGCCGGTCGCGCCGACCTTGCCGATCTGCTGGCCGGAGGTGACCTGGCCGGAGCCCTGGATGATCGAGGACAGGTGGCAGTACCAGATCTCGGTGCCGTCGGGCAGGGTCTCGACGATCCGGTAGCCGTACGCGCCGGACCAGCCGGCCGAGGTGATGGTGCCCTGGCCGACCGCGTGGACCGGGGTGCCGGTGTCGGCGGCGAAGTCCAGGCCGGTGTGCAGATGGGCCCAGTAGCGGGCGCTCTGGCCGTAGTGGGCGGAGAGGCTGTAGTCCTTCACCGGCAGGGTGAGGGCGGCGGCCTTGGCCCGCTCGGCCTCCTCGGCGGCGTGCTTGGCCTCGGCCTCCTTGGCGGCGGCCTTGGCCGCCGCCTCCTGGGCGGCCTGCACCCGGGCGCTCTCCTCGGCGGCGGTGCGCTGGCTGTCGGCCTGCTGCTGGATGCGGGCGGCGAGCGCGAGGCCGGGGTCGGCGGCCAGGGCGACCGGGGTCTCGTCCGGAGCCTCGACGGCGGGTGCGGCGGCCGGGGTCGCGGAGGCGAAGCCGGTGGCGCCCAGGGTGGCGGCGACGGCGGTGACGCCGAGCAGCGGGGAGGCCCCACGGGCCTGACGCGGCATCCGGTGGCGGTTGGCCTCGGTCTCCGGGACGAACGGGTCGGCGGGCCCGGCGTCGCGGGGCTCGGAGCCGTTCGGGCCGGGGTGGTCGAGGAGCTGGGTACCGGCTGCGGGGCCGGCCGGGTGTGCCGGGGTGTGCGTCGACGCCACGGAGGCGCGCTCCTTTCCTTCCCTCGCGCCTACCGGGTTAGCTGACGGGTTCGGAGCAGGAAGGTCTCCTACGGCCGGGCCGGAGCCCCGCCGATTCACCCCAAGGAACGTGGTTCCCCGGCTCCCTGACCTGCCCGGAGGCCGGCCGGCGGGATTAGGCGACGGCGCACGGTGCCGTCTGGGTACGGCGTTGACGACCGCGCTGCGTTATCAAACGTTAATCCTAGGAGGCCCTGATTCCAAGCCATCCATCCGCGACGGCGGGGGAGCAGGTGATCGGACGTCAACGAACGACCGCTCAGCCGCCTGGTTCATCTGAGTACTCCTACTCATGTGCGACCCGGCCGGCCCGCCGCATCCTGGCGCCATGAGCGCACCGATGCAGTCACGGACCACGGCCGCGTACTACGTCCAGGCCGTCCTCTCCTTCACCCTCTCCGCCACGGCCCTCGCCGCCGGGATCGCCTACCTGCCGGTCGGGGGATGGACCCGGGCCTTCCTCGGGATCGGCCTCCTCTACACCGTCACCTCCTCGTTCACGCTGGCCAAGGTGGTCCGGGACCGGCAGGAGTCGTCGGACACCGTCGCCCGGGTCGACCAGGCCCGACTGGAGAAGCTGCTCAGCGAGCACGACCCGTTCAAGGTCGACGGGGTCTGAACGGGGGGCTTCGGCGGCCCGGGCGAGCCCTTGACGGCTAAGGCTATTAGCCGTAGCTTTATGGCTATTGGCAGGAGCGAGCGAGCCCGTGGAGGCCCACCATGAACGGCACCATCACCCCGCGCACCCAGTACCTCGACGTCCCCGGCGGCCGGCTCGCGTACGACGACACCCGGCAGGGCGACGGCCTCCCCGTCGTCCTGCTCCCCGGGATGCTCGACTCCCGCCGCGCCTACCGGCACCTGCACCCGCTGCTCACCGCGACCGGACGCCGGGTCATCACCATGGACCCGCGTGGCTTCGGCGAGTCCTCGATCGCCTGGGACGACTACAGCCCGTCCGCCGTCGCCATCGACGTCCTCGCCCTGCTCGACCACCTCGGCATCGAGCGGGCGGTCCTGGTCGGGCAGTCCTACACCGGGGCGACGGTCGTCAAGCTCGCCGGCGACGCACCCCGGCGGGTCGCCGGGATCGCGCTCATCGACGCCTTCGTCGAGCACCGGGCGAACGTCCTCATGAAGGGCGTCATGGTCGTCATGGGTGCCGCGATGGTCCAGTGGCCGGGCGTCTGGGGCTACTACCTGCGCAAGATGGCCTTCCCCGGCCCCCGGCCCGCCGACCTCGACGGCTACGTGGACGGGCTGGTCGCAGCCCTGCGCACCCCCGGCCGCAAGTCCGCCACCCGCGGCCAGGTCACCGGCGACTCCGCACCGATCGGCTGGAGCGCGGCCGTCCGCTGCCCCGCCCTCGTGCTGATGGGCAGCAAGGACCCCGACTTCCCCGAGCCGGAGGCCGTCGCCGACCTCCAGGCCGAGAAGCTCGGCGCACGGAAGGTGATGATCGAGGGGTCCGGGCACTACCCGATGGCCGACAACCCGCAGGCCGTCGCCGATGCCCTGCTGCCCTTCCTCGCCGAACTCACCTGAACCCGCCTGAACCCGCCTGAACCCGCCCGCACGCTTCACGCTTCACGCTTCACGGAGAACCGGACGCCATGCCACGCGTAGGACTGACCCCCGACCAGGTCGTCGACCACGCCCTCGCCCTCATCGACGACCAGGGCGCCGACGCCCTCGCCCTCGCCTCCGTCGCCGCCCGCGCGGGAGTCGCCGCCCCCTCGCTGTACAAGCACGTCAGCGGCGGCCTCGCCGAACTGCGCAGGCTCATCGCCGTCCGGGTCACCGAGGAGCTCGCCGACCGGCTCGCGGAGGCCGCGGTCGGCCGCAGCGGGGACGACGCGATCACCGCCGTCCTGTGCGCCTACCAGGCCTACGCCACCGAACACCCACACCGCTACACCGCCCTCCCCCAGGCCCCCCAACCCGACGACGACCTCACCCGCGCGGCCACCCGCCTCGTCGGCGTCATCGTCGCCGTCCTCCGCGGGTACGGCCTCGACGGCCCCGAGGTGATCCACGCCGCCCGCACCGTCCGCTCCCTCGCCCACGGCTTCGCCGCCCTCACCATCGCCGGGGCCTTCCAACTCTCCGAAGACCTCGCCACCACCCACGCCCGCCTCATCACCACCCTCACCACGGGCCTCCGGACGTGGCCCAACGCGGAGTAGGCAGCCGGCCCCAGAGGCCAGCAGAATCGACCTCCCACGCGGCCGACGTCCACCAGCGGCGCGCGCGAGAAGTCGGACCCGCCGACTTCTCGCGCACACCGGGCCGCCCCCGGCGAACGCGCACAAGACATGAGCGGAACCGACCACCGTCGAGCCGCATGGACGGAGAGCCGGCCGGCGGACGACATGGGAGGTAGGCGCAGGCGCCGCCGTCTGGGCGGCGAACCCGCCGGCTGACGCCGCGGCGGACGATTGCTGTCGCCGACCCGGGTGCCGTCCCGCGCGGTGACCGTACGGGACGTCACCGCCGCCGTCACCGATGTCGCACCCGCCCGGCCTTCGGCGCCGCGAGCACCGTGCTGGACCTGGTGGACGAGGGCCGGCTGCTGCCGGTCTCGCACACCGGGTACGGCGGTTCGCGCCGCGCCGAGCTGAACCGGCCGGCGGGCCTGTCCGACGGGGTGATGCGGCACTCGCCGGCCCGCCCTGCCCCGCTGTTCAGCGAGCCGGACGGGAAACGGAGGAGTACGGACGCCCCGGCCGTCCTGGGCGGTGCTGCCCCTGGTCGCCTCCGGCCGGCAGGTCGGCTCCTGCCTGATCACCTTCGCCGCCGAGCACGCCTTCAGCCGCGAGGACCGCACCCTCTACTCGGCCTTCGCCGACCTCCTCGCGCAGTCCCTGGAGCGGGCCCGGCTGTACGACACCCATCACCACCGGGCCGGCGAGCTGCAGCGCGCGATGCTGCCGCGCACCCCGCCCCGGCTGCCCGGGATCGCCTGCGCCGCCCGCTACCTGCCGAGCACGGAGGGCATGCGGATCGGCGGCGACCGGTACGACCTGCTGAAGCTCCCGGACGGCCGGATCGGGCTGGTGATCGGCGACGTGCAGGGCCACAACGCCGAGGCGACCGCGGTGATGTGCGAGCTGCGCAGCGGTCTGCGGGCGTACGCGACGGACGGTCACGACCCGGCCGCCACGCTGACCCGGACCAGCCGGCTGCCGGCCGAGCTGGACACCGAGCCGTTCGCGACCCGCCTGTACCTGACCCTGGACCCGGCCGACGGCGGCCTGACCGCGGCCCGGGCCGGGCACCCGGCGCCGGTGCGGATCGCCGCCGACGTCACGGCCGTCGAGCTGGAGCTGCCGCCCGTTCCGTGACGGCCGGCGCACTGGTTCGGCTGCACCGAATGTCGTCCGTTCAACAACATGGTCCACACCAGCCCCACACATCCGGGACCCGCACCGTCCGTCACCCGTCCCGCCGGAGGGGCCGGAATGCCCTGGACGAACGATCGGAGGGCTCGTCGGAGCAGCGGGATCGCGTCCGAACGGCACCTGGATGAGGGCGTATTGACTCGATATTGACGAGATCCGGTCACATGGCGAGATCCGTTCACACCTTCGTAGGATCATCGCCCTAGAATTCGCCGCGTGACGATGACTCAGTGGTACGCAACGGCTACCGGCGTGCTCGCCGTCCTCGCCCTCGTGGCCGCCGCCCGGTACCGCGCCGTGTCCGTCACCCAGCGCGGCCGGGCCGACGCGTTGGAGGGCGAACTCGCCCGGCTCCAGGAGCAGCTGGCCGCCGAACTCTCCCGCCGGGGCGCCGACCTGGCCGCCGTCCAGCAGGAGCAGGAGCTCACCGCCTCCACCCAGCGGGCCTTCCTCAGCGTGGCCCGCCGGATCCTCGTCATGGCCCACGACCAGCAGGCCCTGCTCGACGAGATGGAGCGCACCCACGACGACCCGGCGCTGCTGGAGGGCCTGCTCAAGGCCGACCACGCCGCCGCCCAACAGGCCCGGCTGGCCCAGACCCTGGCCGTGCTGTGCGGCGCCCGGGCCGGACGGCACTGGCCGGAGCCGGTCTCGCTGGAGGACGTGGTGCGCGGCGCCCAGTCGCGCATCCTGCCGTTCCAGCGGGTGGTCGTCCGCAGCCGGATCGAGACCGCGGTGGTCGGCGCCGCCGCCGAGGCCCTGATCCACGCCGTCGCCGAGCTGCTGGACAACGCCACCCGCTACTCCCCGCCCAGCACCCAGGTGTTCGTCACCCTGATGCCGGTGCACAACGGCGCCGTCATCGAGATCGACGACGGTGGCGTCGGCATGCCGGAGCAGGCCGTGGCCAAGGCCGCCGCCGCGCTCGCCGGGGGCAGCAGCCTGGAGGTCTCCCGGCTGGGCGAGGTGCCCCAGTTGGGGCTGGCCGCGGTCGGCCGGCTCGCCGAGAGTTACGGCTTCCGGGTCACCCTCAGCTCGGCGCCCTCGCCGTACGGCGGCGTGCGCGTCGTCGTGCTGCTGCCGAACGCCCTGCTCACCGAGCCGCTGCCGCCGACCGTCCCCGGACTCGGCGTCGGCCCCGGCGCCGGGCTCGGGCACGGGCTCGGACTCGGCGGGAACGACCGGCCGTTCGACCCGGAGCGGGTGTTCGACCCCGACCCGCGGCCGACCGCCGGCTCCGCCCACCCCGTCGCCGGTCATCCCGGCGCCGGTCATCCGCTGGTGGAGCCCCCGCCCACCGGCACGCCCACCGGCCCGCCCCCCGCGACCGGCGGCACCCCGCCGCCGCTGCCCCGCCGGAGCCACCGGCGCGACCGCGCCAAAGGCCCCCAGCACGCGGCTCCCCCGCCGCCCGAACCCCCGTACCGCTCCGCCCGGGACGCGCAGGCGTTCATGGCGATGTTCCAGGCCGGCACCGCCAACGGCCGCTCGGCCGCCCGCGCCCAGGGCCAACCGCCGGGCCCGCACTGACCGTTACCGCCCCGCTTCCCCCGACGTCCCCGACTTCCCCCCGCTTCCCCCGACTTCCCCAGCGCTCCGGAGAGTTCCATGACCACCACGCCCGACCTCGGCTGGCTGCTCGCCGACATCATCGCCGTCCCCCAGGTCCAGCACGCCGTCGTCGTCTCCAACGACGGCCTGGAGATCGGCCGCAGCGCCGACATCCCCCGGGAGGACGCCGAACGGCTCGCCGCCGCCTGCTCCGGACTGCAGTCGCTGGCCCGCGGCGTCGCGGCCGGCTTCGGCGGCCCGGGCAGCTCCACCCGCCAGATCATCATCGAGTACGGCGGCGGCTACCTGTTCATCGTCGCCGCCGGGGCCGGCGCCCACCTGGCCGTGGTGACCAGCGAGGCGGTGGACGCGGGCCTGGTCGCGTACCAGATGCAGGTCCTGGTCGAGCGGATCGGCACCCACCTCACCAGCCCGCCGCGCGTCGACCACGCGGCGGGGGGCCAGCGGTGAACGGGCCGGTCCGGCCCTACGTCATCACCGGCGGCCGCAGCCGCCCCACCCGCCCCGACCTGGCCATCGAGAGCCTGGTCAGCGCGTTATCCGAGCCCCCGGCGCTGCCCGAGCACGTCCTGCTCAACCGGGAGCACCGGCGCATCCTCGGGCTCTGCCACAGCCTGCTGTCCGTCGCCGAGGTGGCGGCCCACCTGGGGCTGCCGCTCGGCGTCGTCAAGGTGCTGGTCGGCGACCTCTGGGACCTCGGCGCCGTGCAGGTGCTCCCGCCCGTCCCGCAGGCCGAACGCCTGCCCACAACCCTCCTGGAAGAGGTGCTCGTTGGCCTCCGCCAACTCCGCTGAAGCCCCCGCCGACCTGCCGGCCGGGCCGCAGTACCTGCCCTCCTCGGTGCAGGGCGCGGTGAAGATCCTGGTCACCGGCCCGTTCGGGGTCGGCAAGACCACCCTGGTCGGCTCGCTCAGCGAGATCACCCCGCTGCGCACCGAGGAGACCATGACCGCCGCCAGCAGCGGCGTGGACGACCTCACCGGGCGCGGCGACAAGACCACCACCACGGTCGCGCTGGACTTCGGCCGGATCACGCTCAACTCCCGGCTCGCGCTGTACCTGTTCGGCACGCCCGGGCAGCAGCGCTTCTGGCCCCTGTGGGACGACCTGTCGCGCGGCGCGCTCGGCGCCATCGCGATGGTCGACCTGCGCCGGCCGGACGAGAGCTTCGACGTGCTCGGCCGGCTGGAGGAGCAGCGCATCCCCTTCGCGGTGGCGGTCAACACCTTCCCGGACTCGCCGAGTTACCCGGAGGAGGAACTCCGCTCGGCGCTGGACCTGCTGCCGGAGGTGCCGATCCTCTACTGCGACGCCCGGGACCGGCGGCAGTCCTACGACCTGCTGATCGACTTCGTCGACCACCTGCACCGCAGCTCGCTCCTGGAGCTGCAGCGGTGACCGCACCCGAGCCCCCACGGGCGTCCGACTGCCCGGTCGCGCACGGAACAGCGCACGGAACGGCGCACGAAGCAGCGCACGGCGCCGGGTTCGGCGGAGGGCTGCCCACCGGCGTCCCGCTGACCCCGCTGTACGGGCAGGCCGTCGCCGACGACCCGCACGGCCTGTACGCCCGACTGCGCGAGCGCTACGGACCGGTCGCGCCGGTCGAGCTGGAGCCCGGGGTGGAGGCCTGGCTGGTCCTCGGCTACGGCGAACTGCTCGAACTCACCCGCAACGAGGCGCTGTTCTCCAAGGACTCCCGGCACTGGCGGGTCCCCGCCGAGGGCCGGCTGGCCCCCGACTCGCGGCTGCAGCCGATGACCGCCTGGCGGCCCACCCTGCTCAACCTGGACGGCGCCGAGCACCAGCGGCTGCGCGCCGCCGTCTCGGACACCCTGGCCCAGATCGACCACCGGCAGCTGCGCGGGACCACCGAGGCCGCCGCCAACGGACTGATCGACAGCTGGGGCCCGGACGGCACCGCCGACCTGATCGGCCAGTACGCCCGCGCGCTGCCGCTGCTGGTCTCCACCCAACTGGTCGGCCTGCCCACCGGCAGCGGGCCGCGAATGATCGAGCTGATCAGCCACTTCGTCGACAGCGGGCCCGAATCGGTGCGCGCCGCCGGGGAGTTCCAGGCGACCCTGGCCGAACTGGTCCGGCACCGCCGGACCGCCCCCAGCGCCGACCTCACCTCCTGGCTGCTCGCCCACCAGGCCGCGCTGACCGACGAGGAGGCGGCGCACCACCTGGTGGTGCTGATGATCGCGGGCAACGAGACCTGCATCAACTGGATCGGCAACACCCTGCGGCTGCTGCTCACCGACCGGCGCTTCCGGGCCACCCTGGCCGGCGGGCGGCTCACCGTCTCCGACGCACTGGAGGAGGTGCTCTGGCGCGACCCGCCGACCCAGAACTTCCCCGGACGCTGGGCCACCGCCGACACCGTGCTCGGCGGCCAGTACATCAGCGCCGGCGACATGCTGGTGCTCGGCCTGGCCGCGGCCAACGCCGACCCGGCCGCCCAGGGCGCCGCCTCGGCCGCGCAGGGCTCGCTCGGCGGCAACCGGGCCCACCTGGCCTGGGGCGCGGGCCGGCACGTCTGCCCGGCGCAGCACCCGGCCCGGATCATCGTCGAGACCGCGATCGAGACCCTGATGCACCGCCTTCCGGACCTCCAACTGGCCGTGCCGTCGGGTGAGTTGACCTGGCGGCCGTCCCCCTGGTCGCGGGCCCTGGTCGCCCTGCCGGTGCTGTACAGCGCCTTCACCCCGCCCCGCCCGCCAGCCCCCGAGAGGCCCGCATGGACACCGTCGACCACGCCCGCGGATCCCGCCCCGAGCCCGTCCGGCCCGAGCCCGTCCGGCTCGATCCCTTCGGACGCGACCAGCACGGAGAGAACGCCCGGCTCCGGGCAGCCGGCCCGGCCGTCCTGGTGGAACTCCCTGGCGGGGTGGTGGTCTGGGCGATAACCCACCACGACGCCCTGCAGGAGCTGCTGGCCGACCCCCGGGTCGGCAAGGACCCCGCGCTGTGGACCACCTTCCGGGAGGGCCGGCTGCCGCACGGCTGGCCGCTGCTCAACTTCGTCGCCGTACCCGGCATGATCACCGCGGACGGCGAGGACCACAAGCGGCTGCGCGGGCTGGTCAGCCAGGCCTTCACCCCGCGCCGGACGGCCGCGCTGGCACCCGCGGTCGAGGCCCGGACGGCCGCCCTGCTGGACCGGATGGCGGAGCTGGAGGGCGCGTTCGACCTGCGCGAGCACTTCGCCTACCCGCTGCCGATGCAGGTGATCGGCGAACTGCTCGGCCTCGCCGAGGAGCAGCAGGACCGGCTGCACGCGCTGTCCGACGTCCTGGTCTCCAGCTCCGCCACCCCGGAGGCGGCCCTCGCCGCCCAGCGGGACCTCAACGCGCTGCTGGCCTCCGTGGTGGCGGCCAAGCGGGCCGAGCCCGGCGACGACCTGACCACCGACCTGATCGCCGCCCGCGAGGCCGGCCACCGCCTCGACCAGCAGCGACTCAGCGAGGCCGAACTCGTCGGCACCCTGCTGCTGATGCTGGTCGCCGGGCACCAGACCACGCTCAACCTGATCACCAACGCGGTACGGGCCCTGCTCGCCCACCCGGACCAGCTGCGGCTGGTGCTGGACGGCGCGCAGCCGTGGTCGGCGGTGGTGGAGGAGACGCTGCGCTACGACTCGCCGGTCGGCCAGTTCCCGTTGCGCTACGCGATCGAGGACATCGCGGTCGGCGAGGTGGTGATCCGGCGCGGCGAGGCGATGCTCGCCTCGTACGCGGCGGCCGGACGGGACGACGGGCACTACCCGGACGCCGACCGCTTCGACCTCACCCGGCAGCCCGCCCGGCACCTGTCGCTCGGCCACGGACCGCACTTCTGCCTCGGCTCGGGGCTGGCCCGGCTGGAGGCGGAAGCGGCGCTGCGGCAGCTGTTCACCCGGTTCCCGGGACTGGCCCTGGCGGAGGGCGAACGGCCGGAGCCGATCGGCTCGTTCGTGAGCAACAGCGTGCGGACCCTGCGGGTGACGGTCTGAGCCACGGGGTTACCTCAGGGCGGCCCGGTCGTTCGGCAGGGCATGAAGAAACTCGCCACCCTGGCCGCCCTCACCATGGCGGGCCTCGCCCTCGCCGCCCCGGCGGCCTCCGCCACCACCCAGATCGCCAGCTCGCCGGACGCCACCGGCGGCCTCACCGACGGACTCGAGGTCTCTCCCGCCGACCTCGCCCTGAAGACCGCGGGCAAGCTCCCGGTGGTCGGCCACACCGCCAACGAGGTGGAGGCGATCGGCACCAACCAGATGTCCCACCCGGGGCTCAGCGGGCAGATCAACCCCTGATCGGCCGTCGAGCGGGCGGCTGACCGCCCCCGTCCGGTCAGCCGCCCGCTCGTGCCCGGCAGCCGTGCCCGGCGGTCGTACCCGACAGTCGGACCCGCAGCCGGGTGCCGCTCAGCCGGGTTCCGCTCAGCCGGTGAAGAGGCCGTTGAGCTCCGGGTAGGTCAGCCCGCCGTCCAGGGAGGTGTACGTGCCGCTCGCGTACACCTCCTCGGCCGCGCGGCGGACCGCCGCGTAGGCCACCTTGGCCAGGCCCGGGCCCAGGCTGATCCGGGCCACGCCGAGCTTCGCCAGCTCGGCGACCGACGGGGAGCCGGGGGCGGCCAGCACGTTCAGCGGGGCCGGGACGGCCGCGACCAGGGCGGCGATGGTCTCCGGATCGGCGACGCCGGGGACGAACACGCCGTCCGCACCCGCCTCGACGTACGCCCGCAGCCGGCGGACCGCCTCGTCCAGCCGGCCCTCGGGCTCGCCCAGGCCGTGCAGGAAGACGTCGGTGCGGCCGTTGACGAACAGCGGCACGCCCGCCGCGTCGGCCGCCGCCCGGGCGGCCGCGATCCGCTCGGCGGCCTCCTGCGGGGCGTACTCCGCGTCCTCCAGGTTCACCCCGACCGCGCCGGTGGCGAGCAGCGCGGTGACGGTCTCGCCGACCCCGGCCGGAGTGTCCGCGTAGCCGCTCTCCAGGTCCGCGGTGACCGGCAGCTCGACCGAGCGGACCACCTCGGCGGTACGGGCCAGCACCTGCTCGCGGTCGGCGCCGCCGCCGTCCGGGCTGCCCAGCGACCAGGAGACGGCGGCGCTGGCCGTCGCCACCGCCCGCGCCCCGGCGCCGGCGACCAGCCGGGCGCTCGCCGCGTCCCACACGTTGGCCAGCACGACCGGCTCGCCCGGGCGGTGCAGCTCCCTGAGCAGCCGGGCCTTCTCCCGCTGGGTGGTCATCACGGGCCCGCTCACTTCGCGGCCGGGCTCATGCGGGTGGACACGCCGATCCGGTTCCAGGCGTTGATGGTGGCGATCAGCGCGATCAGCCGGGCCAGCTCGGCCGGCTCGAAGTGGGCGGCGGCCTCGTCGTAGACGGCATCCGGCACGTGGCCCTGGGTCAGCAGGGTGACCGACTCGGTGAGGGCGAGGGCGGCGCGCTCGCGGGCGGTGAACCAGGGGGTCTCGCGCCAGGCCGGGAGGGAGAGCAGGCGGTGGTCCTGCTCGCCGTTCTTGCGGGCGTCGGTGGCGTGCATGTCGATGCAGAAGGCGCAGCCGTTGATCATCGAGGCGTGCACCTTGACCAGCTCGGCGAGGACCGGGTCCACGCCCTGCCGGGAGGCCCGGTCCACGGCGATCATGGCCTGGTAGAAGTCGGGGGCGAGTTCCGGCATCCGGAGGCGCTGCTCGGGGGCGGGCACGGGGTCGTTCGGGGAGCTGTTCGAGGAGCTGTTCGTCGTCACGGTGGCCAGCCTATGAGCCCGGTGGCCCGCGGTCCTGGTGCATTCGGCGGCCGGCTCCTTGGGCCACTTCCGGTACACGAACAGGCGTGCGAGGATCGCTTGCGGAGATCTTCGGCAGGACTGCGGCAGGGAGAACCGACCGTGTGCACGGCGTTCGTCAGCATCGAACCGGAAGCGGCGGTACCGGTGCTGCTGCTGTCCGTCCGGGACGAGTACCTCGGGCGCGCCTGGCTGCCGCCGGACCACCACTGGCCGCGGCGGCCCGGACTGCTCGGCGGACTGGACCTCACCGCCGGCGGCACCTGGCTGGCCGTCGACCCGGCCCGGCGCACCGCCGCCTGCCTGCTCAACGGCTTCGGCCCGCTCGCCCCCGCCGACACCCGGCTCAGCCGCGGCGAACTGCCGCTCACCGCCGTCCGCGAGGGCGGGATCGGACACCTCGACCTGGACCGCTACGACCCCTTCCACCTCGTCCAGGTCCGCCCCGACGGCGCCCGCGTCACCAGCTGGGGCGGCGGGCTGCTGACCGAGCACGACCTGCCCACCGGGCTCAGCGTGGTGCTCAACGACGGACTGGAGGGGAGGGCCGCCAACCGCACCGCCTCCGAGCGGGTCCGGGGGCTGATGGCCGCACGCGCCGACCACTTCCGGGCCCGCTTCGCCGCCGCACCCCGCCCGGAACCCACCGCCGGGGAGCCGACCGAGCGGGCCTGGGGCGGCTGGCTGCCGATCGTCACCGGCGACGGGCTGGCGCCGGACGAGGACGCCGCGCTGATCCAGCGCCGGGACTTCGGCGACGGGCGGATCTGGGGGGCCTCCTCGATCTCCCTGCTGGCGCTCGGACCGGAGCTGCTGCGCTACGACTTCGCGACCGCGCCGGTGCCGGCCGACGGGTCGGGATGGCGACGGGTGGCGGTCTGAACCGGGAGTTCCCGGCGAGGACGTGAAACCGAGGGCGTGAAACGAGGACTTGAAACCGAGGACTTGAAACTGACGCAGCGGGAGGCTGCATCGTGGGCGTCCGTCGACCCCTCGTCCTCGAATCGTCCTCGAAGGAGGCTCCCGATGGACCGCCCTGCCGCCTGGATGCGCCGACCGCACCGCCCGTCCGCGGTGCTGCCCGCCGTGCTGGCCGTCGCCCTGCCGCTGGTGGGCACCCCGGTCGCGGTGACCGCCGGGGTGCTGCTCGGCGACGCGGTGCACCGGGCCGTACCGTCCGTCACCGTGCCGTCGCCCGGGCTGCCGGGCATCGTCACCGGGCTGCTGGTCCGGCAATTCGGGCACGCCCGAGGGCCCGATGACGCCGGGACATACGCTCGATGAACTTCTGGCGGCGGGGCTGCCGGGCGTCTACGTGCCGGTAGTAGCTTCGCGGAGGCCCCCGGGATCGGACGGGCCACCGACCCCCGAGCGAAGGTGCGAGATGTCCACCCTGACCTACCCGGAAGCGATAGGCGTCGGCCTGCTGCAGGGTGTGACGGAACTCTTCCCGGTCTCCAGCCTGGGCCACAGCATCCTGCTCCCGGCCGTGATCGGCGGGAAGATCCAGCAGGACCTCGACATGACCGCCGACGGCTCCTCCTACCTCGCCGCGCTGGTCGCCCTGCACCTGGCCACCGCGCTCGCCCTGGTGGTGTTCTTCTGGCGGGACTGGGTCCGGGTGGTCAGCGGCCTGTTCAGCTCGATCCGGCACCGCCGGGTGCGGACCCGGGACGAGAAGCTCGCCTGGCTGCTCATCATCTCCACCATCCCGGTCGGTGTGGCCGGCCTCGTCCTGGAGAAGGCGCTGCGGCACGCGCTCGGCAAGCCCGTCCCCGCCGCCGTCTTCCTCGCCCTCAACGGGCTGGTGCTGCTCGGCGCCGAACGGCTCAAGCGCGGCGGCACCGGCCGCCGCCGGGCCGGACACGCCGCCCCCGTCGACGAACCGGACCTGGACCCGGCGGTCGCCTCCGACGTCCGGCTGACCAGGCTCGGCTACGGCCAGGGCGCCTGGATCGGCGCCGCCCAGATCCTCGCGCTGTTCCCGGGCATCAGCCGCTCCGGCGTCACCATGAGCGCCGGCATCCTGCGCGGACTCCACCACGAGGACGCCGCCCGGTTCTCCTTCCTGCTCGCCACCCCGGTCATCCTGGCCGCCTCGGCGCTGAAGGTGCCCGAGCTGTTCAAGCCGGAGAACTCCGGCGTCCTCGGCCCGGTCGCGGCCGGCAGCGTCGCGGCCTTCGTGGCCGGCTACGTCTCGGTGCGCTTCCTCACCAAGTACTTCGAGACCCGCAGCCTGACCCCCTTCGCGGTCTACTGCTTCCTGGCCGGCGTCGGCAGCGCGGTGTACCTGGCGCTCTGAACGCAGCTCTCACGGGCCGTCCGGCGGTGTGCCGGACGGCCCGTCCGCGTCCGCGGCTACGCGGTGAGGCCGAGGGCGGCCAGCCGGGTCGGGTCGGTGAGGACGTCCAGACCGGTGATCCGGCCGTCGTGGATGGTGAACGACATGACCGACAGCGCGCGGCCGTCGGCGAAGGAGACCACCCCGGGCGAGCCGTTGACCAGCACCAGCCGCGCCTCGGCGGCGAAGCGGGCGAAGGTGACGGCCTGCGCGGCGACGTCCGCCGCGCCCCGGCGCAGCACGCTCGGCACCAGCGTGCCGCCGTCGGAGCGGGCCAACACCTCCGGGTCCAGCAAGGCCAACAGAGCATCGAAATCGCCGCCCCGGGAGGCGGTCAGGAAGGCCTCCACCACCGCGCGCTTGCGGTTGTCGTCGGAGTCGGCGGGCGGGGTGGCGCCCTGCACCCGGCGGCGGGCGCGGGAGGCCAGCTGACGGGTCGAGGCGGAGGTGCGGCCGAGCACCTCGGCGATCCCGTCGAAGGGGACGTCGAACATGTCGTGCAGCACGAAGGCCACCCGCTCCGCCGGGGAGAGCGTCTCCAGGATCACCATCAGCGCGATCCCCACCGAGTCCGCGACCAGGATCTCCTGCACCGGGTCCAGCGTCGCCAGCCCGCTCACCACCGGATCCGGCAGCCGCACCTGCCCCTCCTGCTCGGGCAACGGATCCTCCCGGCGGGAGGCCCGGGAGCGCAGCTGGTCCAGGCAGACCCGGCCGACCACCGTGGTCAGCCACGCGCCGAGGTTCTTCACCTCGCTGACGTCACTGCGGCTCAGCTTCAGCCACGCCTCCTGGACGGCGTCCTCGGCCTCGGCCACCGAACCCAGCATCCGGTAGGCCACGGACCGCAGTTGGGGGCGCTCCGCCTCGAACTGCGCGGCCAGGAAATCAGGCCGGGAAATTTCCCCGTCCATTTGTCACGTCCTCTCGTCGGGATCCGTCGGATCAGTGACGGACGCTAACCGAACAAGAGGAGACCGCGGTGACCACCGCTTCCACCAGCAACAACAGCACCACCCGCACCGCCCGCATGAAGAACCCCGCCCTGGTCCTGCCGGACGCGATGAAGGGCATCCAGAACATCTACAAGGCCATGTACCAGGGCGGCGTCTCGCCGCAGATCCTGGAGCTCGTCCACCTGCGCGCCAGCCAGATCAACGGCTGCAGCGCCTGCGTGTTCGCCGGCGTCGAGGGCGCGAAGAAGCACGGCGAGACCGACGAGCGGCTGCACGCCGTCGCCGCCTGGCGCGAGGCCCCCTTCTTCACCGACGAGGAGCGCGCCGCGCTCGACCTCACCGAGGCCGCCACCAGGATCGCCGACCGCTCCGGCAAGGCCGTCCCGGACGAGATCTGGGACGCGGCCGCCGACCACTTCAACAAGGAGCAGCTCTCCGCGATCATCCTGATGATCGGCCTGACCAACTTCTTCAACCGGATCAACACCACCATCGAGGAGCCCGCCGGCGCCAGCTGGTGACCACCGGCCACACGCGAGAATGGGTCCGTGAACGGCTCCTGGACCTCCTTCGGCGGCGACCTGCACCTGGACCTCAGCGAGCGGCGCGCCGCCGGCACCGGGCTGCGGGCCGCCCTGGAGGACGCCCTGCGGGAGGCCGTCCAGGACGGGCGGCTCGGGCCCGGCACCCGGCTGCCCTCCTCACGGGCACTCGGCGAGGACCTCGGCATCGCCCGCAACACGGTGGTCGAGGCGTACGGCCAACTCACCGCCGAGGGCTGGCTCAGCTCCCGGCAGGGCTCCGGCACCACCGTCGCCCGGCGGGCCGCGCCCTCGCCCGCCGTACGGCCCGTACGGCCGCGGGCGCGGCGGCCGGCCGTCCGGCACGACCTGTCGACCGGGCGCCCCGACCTCTCGCTCTTCCCCCGCACCGCCTGGCTCGCCGCCGCCCGCCGCGCCCTCGCCACCGCGCCGCACGAAGCCCTCGGCTACGGCAGCGCACTCGGCCGGATCGAACTGCGGGAGGCCCTCACCCACTACCTGGCCCGGGTCCGCGGCGTGCGCACCGACCCGGACCACCTGCTCATCTGCAGCGGCGTACAGCAGGGCCTCGGGCTGCTCTGCGCGGCCCTGCGGGAGCGCGGGGCCCGGTCGCTGGCCGTCGAGGCGTACGGGCTGCCGCCGCAGCACGCCGTAGTGCGGGCCGCCGGACTGTCCACCGTCCCGCTGCCGCTGGACGGCGAGGGCGCGCTGGTCGACCGGCTCGACGCCCGCTGCGGGGCCGCCCTGCTCACTCCCGCCCACCAGTACCCCACCGGCGCCCCGCTGTCCGCCGACCGGCGGGCGGCCGCCGTGCGGTGGGCGCGCGAACAGGACCGGTACCTCATCGAGGACGACTACGACGGCGAGTTCCGCTACGACCGGCAGCCGCTCGGCGCCATGCAGGCGCTCGACCCGGAACGGGTGGTGTACGCCGGCACGGCCGCCAAGAGCCTCGCTCCGGGCCTGCGGCTGGCCTGGCTGGCCCTGCCCGACGCGCTGGTCGAACCGGTCGCCCGGCTGAAGGCGCTGGCCGACACGATGTCCCCGGTGCTCGACCAGCTGACGCTGGCCGAACTGATCACCTCGGGGACGTACGACCGGCACGTGCGGCGCTGCCGGCTGCACTACCGGCGCCGCCGCGACCGGCTGGTCGCCGCCCTCGCCGAACACGCCCCGCACGTCCGGGTCACCGGCATCGCGGCCGGCCTCCACGCCGTCCTCCAACTCCCGCCCGGCTCGACGCCGGAGGCCGAACTCGTCGCCCGCGCCGAAGCCGCCGGCCTCGCCCTCAGCGGTCTCGGCTGGCACCGCGTCGCCCCGGAGGCGGAGGGGGTCGAGGAGGCGGAGGGGGCGGAGGGGGCGGAGGGTGCCGCGCCGGCGCTGGTGATCGGCTACGCGACCCCGCCGGAGCACGCCTTCCCGGCGGCCCTGGAGGCCCTGTGCGAGGTGCTCCGCACGGGGTGAGGGGGATCATCCGCAGCGGCAGGGTGGGCGAGCTGACGCCGCAGGGGCCGCTGCCGCGGCCGGAGGAGGCCGGCGGTGGCAGCCGGTCGCCCCTCGGCGGGTCGACATGGTGACGCCGCGTCTTCGCGCAAGGGTTGGACAGGTTGGGCGGCTTGGCGTGATCGGAGGTCGCGCGGCGGCCACTGGACGGGCGCGGCCGGCGAGTTGGCGAGGTGGCGCCGGAGCCGGCACCGAACCGGGCCTGGCGGCTGGCGGCTGGCGGCTGGCGACCACGGTATGAGCGCGGAGGCCACCGGGTCTTTGCGCCTGGCGGGGCGACTACTTGTTGCGGTTGCCCAGTTCGAACAGCAGCATGATGAAGCCGGCGAAGGCGTGGATGCCGGCGGTGTAGATGACCAGGCGGAGGTAGACCCGCTTGTTGGCCCACTTGCCGGCGTCCATGGTCTTCGGGCCGGCGGAGGTGTCGGCGGCGCCGACCGGGGCGGTCGCGGCAGCGGCCGGGGTGGCGGTGGTGGTGGGATCGGCCATGGGGATCTCCTCCGAGGGGTCTGACGGCAGGTCAGTGGGTGGCGGCGGGGCCGCCGCCGAGGCAGAGTTCGCCGCCGGGGCTCTGCAACAGGGTGTGGACGAAGAGCAGTTCGACGCCGGCGTCGGATTCGGCGGCGATGCAGTGCGGGGTGAGCGAGTCGTAGTGGGCGGAGTCACCGGGGGCGAGGTGGTGGACGCGGTCGCCGAGGGTCACCCGCAACTCTCCGCGCAGGACGTACAGCCACTCCTCGCCGGGATGGACCCGGACCACCGCGTCCTGCACGCCCGGCGGCACGTGCACCCGCAGGGCCTGCATGGCGCGGCCGGGGGCGCCGGCCCGGCGGTAGCCCCAGCCGCCGGCCCGGCCGGGTTCGATGGCGCCGCCGCGGACGATCGGGTCCGGCTCGACCATGGCCTCGCCGAGCAGGCCGGACACCGAGGTGCCGTAGGCGCGGGCGAGGCCGAGCAGGACGGGCAGCGAGGGCTGGCGACGGCCGGTCTCCAGTCGGGACAAGTAGGCTGGGGACAGGCCGACTCGGCCCGCCGCGACCTCCAGGGTGAGCCGGCTGCTGAGCCGGTGCTCGCGGAGACGGGCGGCGAGGCCGGCGACCTCCTGGTCGTCGAGCTGGTCGCCGGCGTCGGGGGTGCCGGTGGAGCTGGTGGTCATGTGACCAGTGGACACCTCGTCTGCCGCCCGGGCAAGAATTTTGCCTCAGAGGCAAAGCCCGCGTATCGGCGCACTCACGGCGCTCACGGCCGGGGGATGTTGCGCAGGTTGCTGCGCGCCAGGTCGACCATCCGGCCGACGCCGCCCGACAGCACGGTCTTCCCGGCCGCCAGCGCGAAGCCCTTCAGCTGGGCGGCGGTGATCCGCGGCGGGATGGACAGCGCGTTGGGGTCGGTGACCACGTCCACCAGCGCCGGACCGGGTCGTTCCAGTGCCTCCGCCAGCACCTCCCGGACCCGCGCCGGTTCGGCGACCCGCTTGGCCGGGATGCCCATCGCCCGGGCGATGCCGGCGTAGTCCACGTCCCCGTTGTCGATCTCGGACTCCGGGTAGCCGGAGACCAGCATCTCCAGCTTGATCATGCCGAGCGCGCCGTTGTTGAAGACCACCGTCTTCACCGGCAGCCGGTGCTTGGCCACCGTCAGCAGCTCGCCGAGCAGCATGCCGATCCCGCCGTCGCCCGCCATCGCGATCACCTGCCGCCCCGGGCAGGCGAGTTGGGCGCCGATCGCGTGCGGGAGGGCGTTCGCCATCGAGCCGTGCAGGAAGGAGCCGATCACCCGGCGGCGGCCGTTCGGCTGGAGGTAGCGGGCGGCCCAGACGTTGTTCATGCCGGTGTCCACGGTGAACACCGCGTCGTCGGCGGCCACCTCGTCCAGCACCGAGGCGACGTACTCGGGGTGGATCGGCAGGTGCTTCTCGATGTCCCGGGTGTAGGCGCCGATCACGTCCTCCAGGGACCGGCAGTGCTTGCGCAGCATGCCGTCCAGGAAGGAACGGTCCTGCTTGGCGTCCAGCAGCGGCAGGACGGCCCGCAGGGTGGCCGCGACGTCGCCGTGCACGGCCAGCTCCAGCGCGGTGCGACGGCCCAGCCGGGTCGCGTCGTGGTCGACCTGGACGGTGTGCACCTGCGGCAGGAAGGAGTCGTACGGGAAGTCGGTGCCGAGCAGCAGCACCAGGTCGGCGGAGTGCAGCGCCTCGTGGCAGGCGCCGTAGCCGAGCAGGCCGCTCATCCCGATGTCGTACGGATTGTCGTACTGGATCCATTCCTTGCCGCGCAGCGAGTGCCCGATCGGGGCGTTCAGCGCCTGCGCGACCGCCATCACCTCCGCGTGCGCCCCGCGCACCCCGGCGCCGCAGAACAGGGCCACCCGGCGGGCCGCGTTGAGCAGCCGGGCCAGCTCCTGCACCTGGGACCACGGCGGCGCGGCGACCGCCTGCTCGGTGAGGAAGTGGCTGGTGCCGGTCGGCCCGGCGGCGGGCAGGGCGGCGACGTCCCCGGGGAAGGCCAGCACCGAGACGCCGTGCGAGCCGAGCGCGTGCTGGACGGCGACCCGCAGCAGCCTGGGCAGCTGGGCGGGGGTGGAGAGCATCTCGCACCAGTTGCTGCAGTCGGTGAACACCCGCTCGGGGTGGGTCTCCTGGAAGAAGCCGGTGCCGATCTGCCCGGACGGGATGTGCGAGGCCAGCGCGAGCACCGGCAGGCCGCTGCGCTGGGCGTCGTACAGGCCCTGGACGAGGTGGGTGTTGCCGGGGCCGCAGGAACCGGCGCAGACCGCGAGGCGGCCGCTGAGCTCGGCCTCGGCGGCGGCCGCGAAGGCGCCGGCCTCCTCGTTGCGGACGTGCACCCAGCTGATGCCCTCGGCCCGGCGGATCGCGTCGACGACGGGGTTGAGGCTGTCGCCGACGACGCCGTAGACCCGCTCCACCCCGGACTGCCGGAGCACCTCCACCATCTGTTCGGCCACGGTCGCCACGGGGAGTTCCCTTCGATCGGCACGGGACACGTGCAGCCTCCGGCGGAGAGGGAGGGGATGCACCCGGGGTGGGCCGAACGGGTGAGCGGGGGCGGGTGGGGCCGGAGGCGGGAGCGCGAGTGCGGCTCGGGGCCTTCCGCTTCGCGCGGTTCCCCGCGCCCCTGTCCCCTGTCGTAGGCGCGGGGAATGAAAGGAGGGCGGCGGAGGGGCGGGAAATGGGAGGACGGGGGACGGGGGCGCGCCGGGAAGGGGCCGCCGGGCGCGGGGCGGCCGCGCCCGGCGGGGGGGGGTGGGTCACTCCGCGGCCAGGTGGTCCTGTTGGCCGAGTTTGCCGGCGACCAGGCCTGCCTGGGGCTGGCGGCGGGCGGGTTCGCGGCCGGGGGGTTGGGCGCAGCGTTCCTGGGCGGGCGGGACGGTGGTGGGCAGGGTGACCGGGGAGCCGGCCTTGACCTGGACCGGCTCGCCGTCGTGCCGCAGGTGGAGCACCTCGCCGCGGCGCAGCGTGTAGGTGGTGCCGTCGTGGGTGATCCGGACGCCGAGCAGTTGGTCCCGCACCAGCAGGGAGAAGCTCAGCTTCATCAGCCCGGAGGGCAGCCGGGGCCGGAAGTCGAGCACCTCGCTGTGGTCGCGCAGGCCGCCGAAGCCGGCCACCAGGGCGATGCAGGCGCCGGCGAGCGAGGCCATGTGGAGGCCGTCGCGGGTGTTGCCGCCGAGGTCGTGGAGGTCCATCAGCGCCGCCTCGGCCGTGTAGTCGTAGGCGAGGTCGAGCTGGCCGACCTCGGCGGCGATGACGGCCTGGGTGCAGGCGGAGAGTGAGGAGTCGCGGACGGTGAGCCGTTCGTAGTAGGCGAAGTTGCGGGCCTTCTGCTCGTCGGTGAAGGCGTCGCCGCGGACCTGCATGGCGAGCACCAGGTCGGCCTGCTTGACCACCTGCTTGCGGTACAGGTCGAAGTACGGGTAGTGCAGCAGCAGCGGGTACTTCTCCGGCGGGGTGTCCTCGAAGTCCCAGACCTGGTGGTGGGTGAAGCCGTCGGCCTGGGGGTGGACGCCGAGGTCCTCGTCGTACGGGACGTACATCGCGGCGGCGGCGTCGCGCCAGGCGGCGGTCTCCTCGGTGTCGACGCCGAGTTCGCCGGCCTCGCGCGGGTGGCGGACGGCGGCCTCGGCGGCGGCGCGCAGGTTGGTCTGCGCCATCAGGTTGGTGAAGACGTTGTTGTCGGCGACGGCGCTGTACTCGTCGGGGCCGGTGACGCCCTCGATCCGGAACTTCCCGGCGCTGTCGTGGTGGCCGAGCGAGCGCCACATCCGGGCGGTCTCCACCAGGAGTTCGAGGCCGTACTCGCGCTCGAACTCCTCGTCCCCGGTGGCCCGGACGTAGCGGGCGACGGCGGTGGCGATGTCGGCGCCGATGTGGAAGGCGGCGGTGCCGGCCGGCCAGTACCCGGAGCACTCCTCGCCGCGGATCGTCCGCCAGGGGAACACCGCGCCGGCCAGGCCGAGTTGGGCGGCTCGTTCGCGGGCGAGCGGGAGGGTGGTGTACCGCCAGCGCAGGGCCTGGTTGACGGCGCCGGGCAGGCAGTAGGTGAGCACCGGCAGGACGAAGGTCTCGGTGTCCCAGAAGCTGTGGCCGTCGTAGCCGGGGCCGGTCAACCCCTTGGCGGGGATGGCTCGTTCCTCGCTTCGGGCGCCGGCCTGCAGGACGTGGAAGACGGCGAACCGGACGGCCTGCTGGAGTTCGACGTCGCCCTCGATCTCGATGTCGCTGGTTTCCCAGAACTCCCGGAGGAATTCGGCCTGTTCGGCGATCAGGCCGTCCCAGCCGGTGTACCGGGCGGCGGTCAGGGCGGCCTCGACCTGGTCCCGGACGGCGGGCAGCGAACGGGTGCCGGACCAGCCGTAGGACATGAACTTGACCAGCCGGAGCCGCTGTTCGGGTTCGAGCACGGTGGTGACGCTGATCCGGCAGTGGTCGGACTCGGCCTCGGCGACGGTGTCGAGCCGTTCCGGGCCCTCGATGACGTGGTCCATCCCGGCGGCGACCCGGATGCCGCTGAACCGGGTGCGGTGCACCAGGACGCCCTTGGTGCCGCTGGCGTGGTGCACCTCGGGCTGCAGCGGGGCCTCCAGCACGGCGGCGGCGCGCGGGTCTCCTTCGGGGCCGCCGGGCAGCTGCTCGTTGGCGACCAGCTCGGACTGGAGCACGATCCGCACCGGTCCGTCCACCGCCTCGACGCTGTACTCCACGGCGGCGATGGCGCGTTGGGTGAGCGAGACGAGCCGGGAGGAGCGCACCCGGATGGTCCGCCCGGCCGGGGAGGTCCATTCGCACTCGCGGTGCAGCAGGCCTTCCCGGAAGTCCAACCAGCGACTGTGGCTGACGAGTTCGCCGTAGCGCAGGTCGAAGGGCTCGTCGTCCACCAGTAGTCGGATGATCTTGCCGTTGGTGATGTTGATGACGCTCTGGCTGGACTCCGGGTAGCCGTAGCCACCCTCACCGTAGGGCAGCGGGCGCAGTTCGAAGACGCCGTTGAGGTAGGTGCCGGGCAGGCCGTGCGGCTCGCCCTCGTCCAGGTTGGCGCGCAGGCCGATGTGGCCGTTGGAGAGTGCGAAGACCGACTCGGCGCGGGCCATCGAGGTCGGGTCCAGGCCGTGTTCGGTGATCTGCCAGGGGTCGATGGTGAAGTTGTCGGCAGGACTCATGCGCCCACCTCGCTGCGCTCGGCAGGGGCATGAGCCCACACGCACCTCTCGATGATGAGCTCGCTCCGCTCACTCATGCCTCCTCCTCCCCCAACAGCTCGGAGAGGTCGTCGACGACCACCGTGGCGCCGTCGCGGCGCAGTTCGGCGGCCTGCCCGGTGCGGTTGACCCCGACCACCGCACCGAAGCCGCCGGCCCGGCCGGAGGCGACCCCGGCGAGCGCGTCCTCGAAGACGGCGGCGTGCGCGGGTTCGACGCCGAGCTCGCGGGCGGCGTACAGGTAGGTGTCCGGGGCGGGCTTGCCGGGCAGGGCCTGCTGTTTGGCGACCACGCCGTCCACGATCAGGTCGAAGAGGTCCAGGATGCCCGCCGAGCGCAGCACGTCCCGGCAGTTGGCGCTGGAGGAGACCACCGCGCTGGGCAGCCCGAGCGCGCGCAGCCGGCGCACGTAGGCGACCGAGCCGTCGTACGGCGCGACGCCCTGCTCGTGGATCAGCCGCAGCACGGTGTCGTTCTTGGCCCGGCTGATCCCCTGCACGGTGCGGGCGTTCGGCGGGTCGTCCTCGGCGCCCTCGGGCAGGTCGATGCCCCGGCTGTGCAGGAAGGCCCGGGTGCCGTCGAGGCGCGGGCGGCCGTCCACGTAGGCGTCGTAGTCGGTGACGGCGTCGAAGGGGACGAACTGCCCACCGGTGCGGGCGGCTTCGGCGCGCAGGAAGGCGTCGAAGGTGTCCTTCCAGGCCGCGGCGTGCACCGTGGCGGTCTGGGTGAGCACCCCGTCGAGGTCGAAGAGGAAAGCGCGGATGTCGTCCGGTAGCCCCAGCATGGGTGCAGTCTGCCCCGGGGCAGCGGGGGATGCCGCCCATTCCCGGCGGCGCGTCGCGGGAAGGGCGGCCTCCGGTAGCCGCGGCGGGATCGTCGGACCGGCGGGATCAGGGCGAGTCCGGCAGTTGGGCCTCGGGCGCCTGGATGACGGCGAAGACCGCGCCCTGCGGGTCCTGGACCACGGCCATCCGGCCGGACTGCATGTCGAACGGCGGCTGGATCACCGTGCCGTTCTTCTTGACCAGGGCGTCCACCACGGAGTCGGTGTCGTCCACCGAGAAGTACGGCATCCAGTGCGAGGGCGTGCCGGTCGCCAGGTACTTCGGGATCTCCTGCATGCCGCCCACCGTGCGGTCGCCGACGTTCAGCGAGTAGTAGCCGTCCATGCCCTGGATGGTGGCCGGGCGCAGGCCGAGGGCCGGCTGGTAGAAGCGGCCGGCCGCCGCGGTGTCGGAGGTGTTGAGCTCGTTCCAGACCAGCGCACCGGGCTCGTTGACCACGCCCGCGCCGATGAAGTCCATCGCCTGCCAGACGCCGAACACGGCGCCGGTCGGGTCCGCGGCGACCATCATCCGGCCGATGCTGCCGACGTCCATCGGGTCGTAGAGGATCGTGCCGCCGGCTTCGGCGATGGCGGCCCTGGTCGCGTCGGCGTCGTCCGAGGCGAGGTAGGTGGTCCAGGCGACCGGCGGCAGCGGCTGGCCCTCGGGCGCGGACCGCTCCATGATCCCGGCGACCGGGCGGCCACCCAGCGTGCACACGGCGTAGCCGCCGAACTCGGCCGGGCCGATCTCGCCCTGCCAGCCGAACAGGTCGCGGTAGAAGTCGAGCGCGGCCTGCTGATCGCTCGCCATCAGGTCGATCCAGCACGGGGTGCCGGGCTTGTACGGATCGGTCACTACGGGCATTGCTGGGCCTCCCGGAGGCGGTGGTGGCCGGCTGTGGTCGTCGGGGCGGGCGGGGGCCCGGCCCGACCGGTACGGCCGTCCGCGCGGACGACGGTACGACGGAGGTACACCGCCCACCTTCGGTCCGCCGCCGCGTTCCCGCCACCGGACGGCGCCCTGGCGGGCGACCGGGGGCCCGGAGGCCACCGGGTGGTCACTGCGCGTCGTGGCGCAGCGCGGTGACGAAGTACGGCTGCACCTTGCCGCTCTGCGCGTAGTCCTTGAGCCGGACCAGCAGTTCGGCCCAGGTGCCGGCCACCATCGGGACGCCCTCCTCGCTGCCCGGCTGCCAGCCGCCGTGCCGGAACAGCAGCCGGGTGCGGTCGGGCGCGTCGGGCTGGTCGGCGAGCTCCCAGCTGATCCAGGTGCCGGCCCAGTGCGGCGGGAAGGCCCCGGCGTTGGCCCACAGCACCCGGTCCCGGTCGGCCCGCTCGCGGCGCAGCCGGAACGGTTCGGGGGCGTCGGGGAAGTCGAAGAGCAGCACGTCGCCCTCGCGGTCCACGCCGGTGGTCCACCAGCTGGTCAGCCCGTCGTGGGTGTTGAGCGCGGCGAGGACGACGTCCCGGGGCGCGGCGATGTCGATCTGCATGGCGATCTCGGGCATGGGGTCCGCCCTTTCGGTGACCGGTGGGCCCGGGGGACCCGGCAAGGGACCCGAGCGACAGGCCCTACCGCCACGATGGCACGACCCCGGGGCTCGTGCGCCCCGGGGTCGTCCCGCCGCCGTTCTCCGGTGCCCGCGGTCAGCCGCCGCTGCCGTAGGTGGTGTTCGCGCAGATGTCGTCGTCCGCCGAGCGGGCGTCGTTGGTGACGGTGGTGGGCAGCGGCTGCGGGGGCGTCTGGGTGCCCGGGGTGCTGCCGGCGGCCGTGGGCGCGCCCATGCCGTTGGCCGCGGCGAAGTCCTGGCCGACGATCACCGAGATGCCCCGCGAGCTGCTGGGTTCCAGGGTGGCGCCGGGGAACAGCGCGGCGACCTTCTCGGCGTTCGCCTTCTGGCTGGAGCTGTACTCGATCGTGGTGGTCTTGTACTTGGTGCTCGCCGCCTGGCCCGCCGTGCTGGCCGTGAACTTGGCGCCCTTCAGCAGGTCGGTCGCCTTGCCGGCCAGGCCGTTGGCGAGCGTGCCGTTGTAGACCGCGACCTTGATCGCGGCGTTGGAGGCGTCCCCGGCCGGGGCGGGGGGCGTGCTGGGCGCGGCCTGCTGCGGGGCGGCGCTCGGGCTGCCGCCGGCGTCCGGCTGCTGGCCGGTGGCGTTCTGGCCGTCGATGGTCTGGTCGGCCTTGAGGGTCTCCCAGAGCTTGTTGGCGTCCGGCTGGACCAGGTCGATGTTGGCGTCCTGGGTGCGGTAGCGCCAGGGCGCCGTCACGAACTTGAGGTCGTGCATGTCGATGTTCTTCAGCGACAGGCCGAAGGAGAGCAGCTTGTCCGCGGAGTCCAGCCCCGGGTCGACGGTCAGCGACTTGGTGGCCGCGTCGGCCAGCGGCAGCAGATTGGTGGGGCTCAGCCCCTCCTTCTTCATCTTGGTGGCGAGCGAACTCATGAAGGCCTGCTGGCGCTTCATCCGGCCGATGTCGGAGCCGTCGCCGATGCCGTGCCGCAGGCGCACGTAGTCGAGCGCCTGCTGTCCCTCGACGGTCTGCTTGCCCTGCGGGAGGACGAGGTTGCCCTTCTTGTGCAGGTTGGGGTTGATGTCGCCCTCGTAGATCGGCTTCGGCAGGCAGACGTCCACGCCGTTGACGGCCTTGGTCATCGCGGCGAAGCCGTTGAAGTCGACCACCATGGTGTGGTCGACCCGGATCCCGGTGACCTTCTCCACCGTGTTCTGGGTGCAGGCCGGGTTGCCGCTGTCGCTGCCGCCGACCGAGAAGGCGGCGTTGAACAGGTCGTTGCCGCCCTTGGTCCACTTGCCGTTGGGCAGCTTGCAGGACGGGATCGGCACGATCGCGTTGCGCGGTATCGAGATGCCGACGGCGTGCTTGTGGTCGGCGTAGACGTGCAGCAGGATCGTGGTGTCCGAGCGGGCGCCGCCGTCCTCGCCGCCGCCGAGGTCGGAGTTGTTGCCGCCCCGGCTGTCGGAGCCGATCAGCAGGACGTTGACCGGCTTGTTGCCGTCCGCGTCGGCCTTGGCCTCCGGCGGGCGGTCGGGGGCTATCGCGTCGGCGTCGAAGGACTTGATGTTGGCGTTCAGCTTGTAGTAGATCGCCCCGCCGGTCCCCGCGATCAGCACCAGCACGCCGGCCGCCGACCAGGCGACGATCTTCTTCACGTTCTTCTTGGGCTTGGCGCTGCGCCGCGCGGCCGCCCGGCCGCCAGGCCCACCGTCGGCCTTGCCGCCGCCCTTGCCCTGCGCGGCACGGCGGGCCTCGGCCCGGCCGCCGGAGCGCGGCGGGGGCACGGCGCCCGCTGCACCTTCCGCCGGGAGCGCGTCGGGCGTGTCCTCGCCCCGAGCCGGGCTCTCGCCCCTCCGACCTGACATGCGCGTACCTTTCACCGACGGAAGCGACGCCCCGGACGATCTGGCGCACCGCACAGGGGGAGACGTACCGGACCGCTCCCTGGTTGTACGTACGAAGGTCGGTACGGTCCGACCATCATGGCTTCCGATCATATTGAGACCAAAGGTGATCATTGACCTCCGGTACACCAACCACCTCGGCAGCCACGGGACGATCCCGCTACAGAACGACCGAAAACGCCCGATTCGGGCGGGGTGTCGAACGCCGACGTCAGAAGACGCAGGGGATGCCGCCGTCGGACTGGGCCTCGACCTTGGGACCCTGCATCGCGACGTTCGCGGCCGGGTCGTCCGGGGCCGTGCTGGGGGCGGCGGGCCGGTCGGACGCGACGCCGTCGAAGGAGGTGCCGAGGGTGACCACGACGTGGCCGGCGCCGGCCGAGGAGGACTCGGTGGCGGTGACCCCGTAGCGGGCGGCGATCTGGTCGGCGGCCTCCTTGGCACCCTTGCCGTAGGTCACCGTGGTGGCCTTCGGCTTGGTGCGCGCCGGGCCGGTCACCCCCTGCTTGAAGCCCAGGCCGACCAGGACCTTGGCCTCGTTGGAGGAGGACACCCCGGCGGCGGAGGAGGCGTTGAACACGTCCACGGTGGCGGGGGCGGCGGCCTGGGTGGGCGTGGCGGTCTGCGTCGGCGCCTGGGTGGCGGTCGGGTCGCCGCTCGGGGTGTCGGCGGGGGCGGGCGCGGGGGCGGCGGCGTCGGCGCCGCCGAACACCTGCTTGACCACCTTCTGGATCTTCGACGGGGTGACGATGTTGACCGCCTCCCCGCCCTTCATGTCCTCCCGGTCGAAGGTCAGGGTGTTGAACTCGACGTTGCCGCCGGTCAGCGCCGGGGCCTGCTGGGCGAAGTCCAGGACGTTCCACTCGTTGTCGATCACCAGGTCCTGCTGGATCACTCCGAACATCTTCTGCATCGCCCCGAGGTCGCCGACGACGCCCTGCTCCTTGAGCTTGTGCATCACTCCGGAGATGAAGGCCTGCTGGCGGTGGGTCCGGGCGAAGTCGTCCGAGTCCCCGTGGCCGTCGTTCAGGTGGTGCCGCTGGCGGACGAAGGAGAGCGCCTGGGCGGCGTCGAGCTTGCTGCGGCCGGCCGGGAGCTTGAGCCCGGTACCGCCACCCTCGTGGGTGGTGGTCCTGGCGATGATCGGGTCGTCCACCGGGTGGGTGAGGCAGACCTCGATCGGCTGGAGCACCTTGGCGATGTCGTAGAAGCCCATCAGGTTGACCTCGGCGATGTGGTCCACCGGCTGGTCGACGAACTTCTGCACGGTGCGGATGGTGGCCGCGCGGCCGACGTCGCGGCCGGCCTTCTCCAGGTCGGCGCCCTTGAGCCCCTTGGCCTTCGGGCTGTTGTTGAACGCCTCCTTGGCGTTGCCGTAGGCCTCCTTGATCTTGGCCATGCCCATCTCCTTGCCGTCCCCGTCGTAGGTCATGACGTAGTCGTCGCGGGGGATGGAGATGCCCTGCACCTTGCCGCCACCCGCCGGTATGTGCAGCAGGATCAGCGAGTTGGTGTTGTAGCCGCCGATGCTGGAGTCCGCCCCGGCGTGCAACTCGTTCTGGACGATGGCCGGGTCGACGTCCGAACCGTCCATGTTCTTGCGGCTGTCCAGGCCGATCAGCAGCAGGTTGACCGAGTTGTCCAGGTGCTTGGGGGCGTCCTTCTTGGTCTGCTCGATGACGCTGGACGTGGTCATCCCGTCCGTGAGGGACGTGTACTCGTACCAGACCACCCCGCTGGCCGCGAACACCGTGAACCCGACCGTGCAGGCCACCACCCGGCCGGCGATCAGCAGCGGGGAGCGGCCCCCGCCGGAGGCCTTGCGGGCGGCGGCGCGGCCGCCCCGCGGCGGCTGCTCGGCGTGCGGCGGCTGCTCGGTGTTCTCGGCCATGGCTCCCCCGGTCCCGGACCGACGGTCGGCCCGTCCTCGACAGGTCTGTCGCGGCCCAGCGAAGCACAGAATCGGATCAAGCCAAAGCAGTTCGACGTCGGATTGCCATCAATCAGCCCGTTTTGACGGGTGATCACCCCGCCCCGGGAGCCGGCTCAGAGCCAGCCGCGCCGCCCCGCCAGCAGGCCGGCCTCGAAGCGGCTGCGGGCGCCGAGGCGGTCCATCAGATCGGCCATCATCCGGCGGGTGGTGCGCAGCGAGACGCCGAGGTGCTTGCCGGCCGCCTCGTCGGTGTAGCCCTGGCCGAGCAGGCGCAGCAGTTCCTGTTCCTGGCGGGTGAGGCCCTCCTCGTCGCGTTCGCACGGGGCGCCGAAGGGGGTGGCGTCGGACCAGATCTGTTCGAACAGCGAGACCAGCGCCGCGAGCACGCCCGGTGACGAGATCTGGACGGCGCCCTTGAGGGTGTTGGCCGGGTCGATCGGGACGAGCGCGACCTGCCGGTCGATGACCAGCATGCGCAGCGGCAGCGCGGGCACCGTCCGTATCTCGCAGCCCAGTCCGGTCAGCCACTCGGCGTGCTGGACGGTGGCCCGGTCCTTGCGCACCACGTCCAGGTAGACGGTGCGCATCGTCACCCCGCGGGCGAGCAGCTTCTCGTTGTCGGGGCGGCTGGCCTGGAGCGAGGCGACGGACCGGGCGCGGCCGGGGGCGAAGGTGAGCAGTTCCTCGCGGACCGAGCCGACCAGTTCCTCCATCCTCGCGTGCACGGTGGCCGTGCCGAGCAGCCGCTCCAGTTGGCTGTCCTCGGGGGCCGACTCGTCGCGGAACTGGGCGAGCATGCCGGAGATCTCGGCCTGGCGCTGCTCGAACTCCAACTGGGCGCGCTGCTGGACGGATTCGTAGTACCGCAGCAGGGCCGGCAGTCCGACCCTCGGGTCGACCGGCCGCAGGCCGCCGGACGGCTCGCCCGGAGCTTCGTCCCCGGAGGGTTCGAAGGGGCGGAGCAGGCGCAGGCCGGCGAGCTGGTCGAGGGCGGCCCGGACCTGCTCCTCGGTCAGGCCGAGCTTTCCGGCCAGACCCTCGACATCCAGCTGATGGTCGGTCAGCATCAACCGATAGACCGCCTGCGCGGCATCGTCGATCTCCCGCGTCATCGGCGCACCACTCCCCCGCAGCCCGTACCGATTTCCGGCCCCTGGCCGGACGAAGCCCGCTGCCCGATCATGCCAGGACGGACAGGTCAGGACAACCGCGTATGCCTTTCCCCCGGGGGCCCCGGATCGGCCGGTCGCGATAAAGGTCATGGGGCGGCAATGGCACCAAGGTGCCACGGTGATCTTCCTGCCGCCCCGAACACCTTCCGATAGCCCTCGACTTCCTCCAGACTTTCGGTTGTCGGGGAGCCGCGAGCTCCCCAGCCGGGCCCGCCGATGACCACGGACCGTCATCACCGATGGTCGACCGACGAGGTCGTGGAACCGGCCGGCACCCGCTTCCGAAACACACATGTCCTGGGGGACCTCCATGTTGATTTCCTGCCGCACGTTCGCCTGTACCGCTGCCGCCGCGCTGGCTGTCGCCGGTGGCGTCCTGGCCGGATCCGCGCACGCCGCGCCTGCCGCCGGCCCCACCACCGCCTCGGTGCAGCAGTTCACGAACCACCTGCCCACCCAGCCGCGCCAGCCCCAGCTGCCGACGCTCGGCGGCGCCGCGACCCCGGGCGACTGGCACTGGTGACGGTCGCTTCCGCAGGCCACGGCACCTGACTCCTTCCTCGCCACGACCGGACCGACGGGCAGCCCGGCCGGACGGTGACGAAGGTCCGTCGGCGGGACTTCGGACCGCCGCATAAATTGAATGTGCAACAAACCGCCAGGAGCACCAGTGCCGGTTATCGAGCCGATTGTGCTGAACTTCTTCGGCCTCGAGATCGCCCTCGTCCAGGCCGACCGCGACGAGATCTCGTTCCATTTCGGACCGCACCTCACCGGGATTTCCCGGGATCCCGACCAACTGTGGGTGGAATTCTCCCGGACCCCGGGGAAGGACGCTCCCGGCGATTTCCTGGTGCGCCGCAGTGACGGAACGCCATTGCTGCGGCGCACCTTCCGGGGCTGGGGGAACGTCCCGTCCGCGGTGCCGCCGTTCGCGGCGCTGCAGGACCGGTTCTGCCTGGCCCAGGCCGTGGTGCTGGCCAAGGGCGGCGCCACCGTGGCGCTGGTCGGCGGACCGTACTCGGAGCAGGCCAACGTGGGCGCCGCGCTGGCGCAGCGCTCCTGGGAGTTCGTCTCCGGACGGCTGCTGGTGCTGGACCGTCGCACCGGGCACGTACTGCCCTACCTCGCGCCGCTGGAGGCGCGCGGACCGGCCGCGGCCTGGCTGCGCGGCGCCGGGCTGCCGGACGGGATGTGGCGCACCGTCACCTCGCCGGTCGGCGGCGAGGTGCTGCTGGTGCGGCCGGAGAGCCTCGGCCCGGTGGTGCCGGTGCGGGCCCGGCTGGCTCCCCCTTCGCTGGTCCGGCTCTGCCGCAGCATCGACGAGGAAGTCCGGCTGGCACCATGGGAGTTCACGACCCACACCTGGCCGGCCGGGTCCAGCGGGGCGCTCGCCGGGGCGCCGACCCACTGCCTGCACCTGCCCGGCGTGAGCGGGGCGGAGGAGGCGGCCGGTCTGATCGATCAAGCCATGACCAAGGAGAAGGACGAGCCGTGCCTCGACGTACCAGCTATGCCATCGGCGCTCCGTGCTGGGCTGACTGCATCACTCCCGATCTGAGCGGCAGCCGGGAGTTCTACTCGGCGCTGCTGGGCTGGGAGTTCGTCACCGAGTCGCCGGACTACCAGCTGGTGGTGCTGGGCGGGGAGATCATCGGTGGCTTCGGCGCCGCCCCGGTGGGGTTGCCGCCGCAGGCCGCGTGGAACGTCTACCTGGCGACCAAGGACGCGGAGCACTGCTGCGTGCAGGTCGGCCGGCTCGGCGGGCGGGTGGTGATGCCGCCGGTGCCCGCCGGGGAGAACGGGCGGCTGCTGCTCGCCGTCGACTCCTCCGGGGTCACGGTCGGCTTCTGGGAGGGCGCGCGGGCCGAGGGCGTGGTGCTCGCCGACGAACCGGGCGCGATCTGCGGCCACGAGCTGCGGGTGCCGTCGGCCATCCAGGCCGAGGCCTTCTACGGGCCGCTGTTCGGTTACCGGCTGGGCGCGGACGGGCAGTTCGCGGTCGACGGCTTCGGCTACGCCCGGGTGGTGGAGAGCGACCAGGGCCGTCCGTGCTGGCTGCCGCTCTTCGGCGCGGCCGACCCGGCGGACGCCGTCCGCCGGGCGGTCGGGCTGGGCGCCCGGCTGGTGCGGCCGGGCGCGGAGGAGCCGCCGGTGCTGCGCGACCCGTGGGGGGCCGAGTTCGGCCTGGTCCCCGCTTGATCCACGACGTCGCTACAACGCCTTGACCGCGGCGCCCAGTTCGGGCCGGCCCTTGATCGCCAGCTTGCGGTAGATCCGGCCCAGGTGGGTGTCCACCGTGCGCTTGCTGAGGCAGAGCCGCTCGGCGACCTCCAGGTTGCTCAGGCCCTGCAGCACCAGCTCGGTGACCCGCCGCTCGCTCGGGGTCAGCCGGACCGGGCCGGCGTCGCGGGTGCCGATGGCCGGGCCGCCGCGCTCCTCGGCCGGGCGTGGCCGGGCGTCGCCGCCGGGCAGCGGGTCGGCCGCGATGGTCCGGGCGGCGGCGTGCTCGCCGAGCGCCTGGTAGGCCTGCGCCGCGTGGCTGCGCCACGGCACGCAGGCCGGGTTGGCCACGCCGCGGGCGGCCAGCTGGTGCCCGCACTCCAGGAAGAGCCGCAGCGCCTGCTGGTGGTCGCCGCGGTGCGCGGCGACCAGGCCGCGGGCCTCCAGCACCACCGCGCGCAGCAACGGGTGGGCCTCGGCGGGCAGTTCGACCGCGGCCGGCTCGGCGTCGGCGGTCGCGGCGTCCACCGGCAGACCCCGGCGCAGCCGGGCCCGTACGGCCAGCGCCCGCGCGGCGCCCGCGAGGTCCTCGGCCCGGATCCGCCGGGCCAGTTCGGCGGCCTGTTCGGCGTCGGCGAGGGCGGCGTCGAGCCGGCCCTGCCGGTGGGCGATGTCGGAGCGGGCCAGCAGGGCGAGGGCGAGTTCGCCGCGGTGGTTCCAGCGCTGGGCGGAGCGGACCACCCGGCCGGCCCAGGCGGCGGCTTCGTCGAGCCGCCCGGTCCAGGCGTAGGCCATCGCCGCACCCAGCACGTCCGTCCCGGCCTCGGCGGGCGAGACCCGCCGCACGCAGCGCGCCGCCAGCCGCACCGCCGTACGGGGCTGGCCCCCGGCGGCGGCCAGCGCGGCCAGGGCGCCGAGCATGCCGGTGGCGGCGGGCTCGGCGGGGTGGGCGCGCAGGGCGGCGAGGGCGGGTCGCAGGGCGGTGCGCCGACCGGTCAGCACGGCCTGGGCGGCGAGCGGCAGCAGCAGTTCGGCGGGGGGCGCGGGGGTGCCGGCGAGTGCCGCGGCGGCCTCGGCGGAGGGGACGGCGGCGGCGCCGGCGGCGCTGAGCGCGAGCACCGGGCCGGCGAACGGCCGCAGCAGCCGGGCGCGTTCGACCGGGTCGGGGGCGCCGGCAGCGAGGCCGGCGGCGCAGCGGGCGGCGGCGGCCACGTCGCGGTGGAGTTCGACGGTGCCGAGCTGCCCGGTGAGCGAGCGGACCAGTTCCGGGTCGGCGGCGTCGGCGAGGGCGCGCTGGAGGTAGCGGGCGGCGTCGTCCCAGTGGCCGTCGGCGGCGGCTTCCCGGGCGGCGGTGCGCAGCACCGGGACGGCCCAGTCCAGCCCGGTGGTGCCGGAGGACATCAGGTGTTCGGCGGTGCGGGCGGCCGGGGCGCCGAGCCGGGCGAGCAGGGCGGCGGCCCGCTCGTGCAGGGCGACCAGGACGCGCGGGTCGGTGCGGGCCAGGACGGCGGTGCGGACCAGCTCGTGCCGGAAGGTCTCCGGCGGACCGGGTTCGATCAGGTCGGTGCGGCGCAGCGCCTCGCGGGCCTCGTCGGCGAGGAGTTCGCCCTGGCCGGTGAGCAGAGCGGCGGTGGCGAGGTCGGCGTCGGCGCCCAGCACGGCGAGGCCGGTGAGCAGTTCGGCGGCGCGGGGGTGGCTCTGCCGCAGCCAGCTGAGGGTGGTGTCGGCGAGGGTCCCGGCGCCGATCCGCAGCACCTTGTCGAGGTCGGGCGAGCCGGGCGAGATCCGGGCGGCGGCGAGCCGGGCGGTGAGTTCCTCGACCACCAGTGGGTTGCCCCGGGAGAGGTTGTGGCAGACGGCGGCGAGTTCCGGGTCGACCGGGGCGTCGAACTCCTCGGCCACCAGGTCGGCCACGCAGCTGTCGCAGAGCGGGCCGGGGGTGAGGGTGCGGGCGTGCCGGAGCGCGGCGAGTTCGGCGGCCAGCGGGTCGGCCGCCTCGTCGGCGGTGCTGGCGAGCAGGGCGACGGGCAGGCCGTCGAGCCGGCGGGCGAGGTAGGAGAACCACTGCCGGGACTCCTCGTCGGCCAGGTGGAGGTCGTCCACGGCCATCACCACGGGTGTTCGTGAGGTGAGCGAACGGGCCGCGTGGAAAAGGTTGTTCAGGACCCGTTCGCGCCCGTTTCCGACACTTTCGGGACCCGCCGGATGTGCCGTCGGGGCGCCCCCGGGAAGGGCCTCCGGAAGGGCCTCGGCGAGGAATTCCCCGGGCGATTCGCCCAGGAATTGCGGGGTCGCCTCCGGGTTGTTTGTCATGCGCATGAAAGGATCGAAGAGCTGACGGACCACGCCGTACGGAAAGTCCCGCTCGTTGTCGTGACATCGCGCCCGCAGCACCACCGCCTCGCCCGGCATCCGGGCCAGCGCGGCGCGCAGCAGCGCACTCTTCCCGATCCCTCTCGGGCCCCTGACCAGCACGACCGCGGAACGGCCCGCGCCGGCACCCGCCACCGCACGCGCCAGCTCCGCCAGCTCCGTCTCCCGGTGCAGCAAAACCCCAGTCGGCACCGCAACCCCCCGTCATACCCCGTCGCGCGGACACACCAGTATCGCCTGCGGCGCCCCCCTGTCAACGCTCCGGCCGAATACGTACGGGACTACGTACCGGTCCGACGGAATACGCAATTCCGCGCGATGCGTAACTCGACCGCCCCGCCGAATATGCAGTATGTACAGGCCATTTGACGCCGTGTTCGAATACTCGCAACGAACTTGTGAACACAGGGGGATGACTTATGGAGCGTCCGCGGCTCAAGGCCCATTTCCTCACCGAGACGGTGGGCGAAAAGGTCTTCCTGCTCGGAGAGGGGCAGGACTACCTCGTCCCGGGAGCCGCCGCGGTGCGCCTCCTGCCCTACCTGGACGGACGGCGCACCGTCGCCGAGATCCTCCAGGAGCTCGGCGGCGAGATCGGCCTCGGTCAGGCGCTGACCGCGCTGCGCCGCTACGAGGCGGCCGGGCACCTCGCCGAGGGCCGGCCCGACCTGCCCGACCACGTGCTCGCCTACTGGGACGCCCAGGGCGTCGACCCGGCCGTCGCGCTGGCGGCCGCCCGGGCCACCGAGCTGCTGGTGCTCGCCCTCGGCGCCGCCGAGGCCACCCCGCTGGTCGAGGCGCTGACCGCCACCGGCCTGCGCGCCCGCGCCGTCACCGAGGACCAGGCCGTCGCGGCCGGCCCGGACACCCTGGTCGTCGCCCTCACCGACGACTACCTGGACCGCGCCCTGGAGCGGCTGAACACCGCCCGGCTCGCCGACGGCCGCCCCTGGCTGCTCGCCAAGCCCACCGGCACCTCCCCCTGGCTCGGCCCGCTGCTGCGCCCCGGCGAGACCGGCTGCTGGAGCTGCCTGGCCCAGCGGATCAGCGGCAACCGCCAGGTCGAGCGGTACCTGGCCGGCAAGCGCGGCGAGACCGTGCCGCTGCACCCCACCCGCGCCGCGATCCCGGCCGGCCCGGCGATGACCGCCCAGCTGCTCGCCACCGAGGCCGCCCGCATCCTGGCCGACGAGTGCTGCTCCGCGCTGTCCGGCACCATGGTCAGCCTCGACCTCAACACCCTGCAGACCACCGAGCACACCCTGGTCCGCCAGCCCCAGTGCCCCAGCTGCGGCGACCCGGCGCTGCTCACCGAGCGCAGCCCCAAGGTCGTCCTGCAGCCCAGCCCGGCCCGGCACACCACCGACGGCGGCTACCGCGTCCAGGCCCCGCAGTTCACCTACGACCGGCTCAAGCACCACATCAGCCCGCACCTGGGCGCGATCACCCGCCTCGGCGCGCACGAGGACACCGGCAACGGCATCACCTACAGCTTCACCGCCGGCCACAACTTCGCCATGGTCAACGACAACATGGACCTGCTGCGCCGCAACATGCGCGGCCAGAGCGGCGGCAAGGGCCGCTCCGAGATCCAGGCCAAGGTCAGCGCGATCTGCGAGGCGATCGAGCGCTACTCGGCGGTCTGGCGCGGCGAGGAGCCGGTGGTGCGCGCCGCCTACCGCGACCTCGACCCGGCCGTCGCCGTCCACATGGACGCCCTGCTGCAGTTCTCCGACGCCCAGTTCGCGAACCGCGCCGAGTGGAACGCCGACCCCAAGCACCGGCTCCACCTGGTGCCCGACCCGTTCCCGGTCGACGCCGAACTGGACTGGACCCGCGCCTGGTCGCTCACCCACGACGAGGAGCGCCTCGTCCCCTCCGGCTACGCCTGGTACGGCCACCCCGACCTCCAGCAGCACTTCTACTGCGTCGGCGACTCCAACGGCTGCGCCAGCGGCAACACCCTGGAGGAGGCGATCCTGCAGGGCTTCTGCGAGGTCGTCGAGCGCGACGCGGTCGCCCTGTGGTGGTACAACCGCACCGCCCAGCCCGAGTTCGACCTCGACTCGCTGAACGACCCGTACGTGGACACCATGCGCGCCTTCTACGCCTCGGTGGACCGCGAGCTGTGGGTCCTGGACATCACCTCCGACCTCGGCGTGCCGGTGTTCGCCGCGATCTCCCGGCGCAAGCACGAGGTCGAGGACATCATGGTCGGCTTCGGCGCCCACCCGGACCCGAAGATCGCCGCGATCCGCGCGCTCACCGAGGTCAACCAGTTCCTCCCCTTCGTCGACCGGCGGGACGAGAACGGCAACACCCTGTACCGCACCGACGACCTGGAGACCCTGGAGTGGTGCAGGACCGCGACGATCGCGGGCGAGCCCTGGCTGCTGCCCGACCGCGCCCAGCCCGCCAGCACCCTCGCCGACTTCGCCCCGCTCACCGGTGACGACCTCGCCGGACACGTCCGGGACTGCGTCGAGCGCGCCCGCCGGGCCGGCGTCGAGGTGATCGTGCTCGACCAGAGCCGCCCCGACCTCGACCTCGCCGTGGTCAAGGTGATCGCCCCCGGCATGCGCCACTTCTGGCGCCGCCTCGCCCCCGGCCGGCTCTACGACGTGCCGGTGCGCCAGGGCCGACTGGCCGCCGCGCACACCGAGGAGCAGCTCAACCCGAAGAACGTCTTCTTCTAGGAACGGCCGGGTGCAGACGAGATGACCACCGCCACGACCCCCGCGACGGCCACCGCCCTCGACGGGATCGACCTGCCCGCCACCGCCCGTACGGTGCGCCGGCTGCGGCTGCGCCCCGACGGCGCGCTCACCCCGCTCGGCCCCAAGGCCGTCCGGCTGACCGCGCCGGTCGGCGCGCTGAACCTGCCCGACCTGGCGCCCGGCGCCATGGAGGCGGTGGCCGCGCTGGCCGCCGGGGAGCAGACCGAGGAGGAACTGGCCGCCCTGGTCGCGGCCCGGGACGGCGACGCCGGGCTGCTGCGCTGGCAGCTGACCCGCCGCCGGCTCGGCACGGCCGGGATGCTGGAGCACTCCGTCCACTTGGTGCTCGACGGTGCGGACGAGCCGCTGGCCCGGCTGCGTCCGGTCGGCCGGGGCGCCGCCGAGCCGGGGCCCACCCCGGACCCGACCGGGCAGGTGAAGCTGTCCCGCTTCGCCTCCGCCTCGGTCGAGGGCGGCGCCCTGCTGGTGCGCGCCCCGGGCAGCCCGCTGGCCGTCCAGCTGACCACCCGGGCCGCCGGCCTGCTGGCCGCCCTGGCCGGCTGGACCAGCCCCGCCGCGCTCGCCCAACTCCCCGACGGGCTCCCGCTGGACGCCGTCCGGCAGACCCTGCGGCTGTTCGCCGCGGCCGGGCTGCTGGCCTACGGCTCCCCCGGCGCCGAGCCGGAGGCCGAGGAGCAGCGCTTCGCCCAGTGGACGGCCGCCGACCTCGCCTTCCACTCCCGCACCCGCCGGCCCACCAGCGTGGCCGGGTACGGCGGCACCTACCGGTTCGGCGACCGCTTCGCCCCCGAGCCGGCCTCCCCGGCGCCGTTCGCGGGCCGCAAGGTCGCCCTGCCCGTCCCGGACCTGGACGAACTCGCCCGAGCCGACCGGCCGTTCACCGAGGTGCTGGAGCAGCGCCGCTCGGTGCGCGACCACGACGAGCAGACCCCGATCACCCTGGAGCAGCTCGGCGAGCTGCTCTACCGCAGCGCCCGCCGCCGGCAGACCTTCACCGGCGGGGACGGCCAGGAGCTGGCCGACCGGCCGTACCCGAGCGGCGGCGCGGTGCACGAGCTGGAGCTGTACCCGCTGGTGACCTCCTGCGCGGGTCTGGAGCCCGGGCTGTGGCACTACGCGACCGACCGGCACGAGCTGGAACTGGTCAGCGAGCCGAGCGCCGCGACCGCCCAACTGGTCAAGAGCGCCCGCGAGTCCAGCCTGATGCAGACCGATCCCCAGGTGGTGCTGCTGGTCACCGCGCGCTTCGGCCGGGTGATGTGGAAGTACGAGACGGTCGCCTACCCGCTGATCCTCAAGCACGTCGGCGCGCTCTACCAGACCCTCTACCTGGTCGGCACCGCCATGGACCTCGCGGTCTGCGGCCTCGGCGGCGGCGACGCGGCCGACTTCGCCGCGGCCAGCGGCCTCGACTACTTCACCGAGGGCAGCGTCGGTGAGCTGGTCATCGGCAGCCGGCCCCCGACGCTGCGCCAGGACGTCGGCGTCCCACGGAGAGAAGCAAGACGATGAAGTTCCGTTTCAAGGCGCTGCAGCGGATGCGCGAGCCGGACGAGCTCGACTCGCCGACCCTGCTCGCCGCGCCCCGGGGCTGGATCGCCCTGTTCGTCGTGATGATCACCATGGCCACCGCACTGCTGTGGACCTTCACCGGGAAGATCCCGATCACCGTGGACGCCCCCGGCCTGCTGACCCACCCGCACGGCACCGCGATGATCCAGAGCCCGTTCGGCGGGATGGTCCGCACGGTGCTCGCCAAGCCCGCCGACCAGGTCCGGCAGGGCCAGTCGGTGGTCCGGGTCGAGGACACCGAGGGCCACAGCCGGGAGATCACCAGCCCGTTCGGCGGGCGGGTGGTCGGCCTGTCGGTCACCGACGGGCAGGTGGTCGCCCCCGGCTCGCCGGTCGCCTCGGTCGAACGGGTGGACGACCCGAAGGAGCGGTTGGTCGCGATGGTCTTCGTGCCCGCGACCCGCACCGTCGGGCTCGGGCCCGGCGACCAGGTGGACCTCAACGTGTCCACCAGCCCGGCCGGCGCCTTCGGCCTGCTGCGCGGCACGGTCAGCTCGGTCAGCCCGTACGCGCTCACCAAGGAGGCCGTCTCCGGCCTGGTCGGCGGCGACCTCGCCGCCCAGCGCTACCTCGGCAAGGACGCGCCCCGGCTGGTCGTCGTCGACCTGACGCCCGACCCCGACACCCCGAGCGGCTTCGCCTGGACCTCGCAGAGCGGCCCGCCGAACCCGCTGGGCACCCAGGTCGCCGTCACCGCCACGATCAACGTGGGCCGGCAGACCCCGTTCAACCTGATCCTCGGCCGCTGAGAGGGGGCTCCGATGACAGCCACGATCCCGGAGACCACCCCGGCCTCCGCTCCCGCACCCGAAAAGAAGCCGCGCCGCGGCCGCCCCACCCGGGCGGCCGCGCCGCGGCGCTGGCGGCACGCCGTCCCGACCGTCCTGCAGATGGAGTCGGTCGAGTGCGGCGCCGCCAGCCTCGCCATGATCCTCGCCCACCACGGCCGTTGGGTCCCGCTGGAGGACCTGCGCGGCGTCTGCGGGGTCTCCCGCGACGGCGCCCGCGCCTCCACCCTGCTGGAGGCCGCCCGCACGTACGGGCTCAAGGCCCGCGGCTACCAGACCGAGGCCGAGAACCTCCGCGACCTCGACGGCCCGGTGATCATCTTCTGGGCCTTCCAGCACTTCATGGTGGTCGAGGGCGTCCGCACCCGGTACGGCCGCACCGTCGTCGCCGTCAACGACCCGGCCAGCGGCCCCCGGCTAATGGAGTGGGACGAGTTCGACTCCGGCTTCACCGGCATCGTGCTCTCCTTCGAGAAGGGCCCCGACTTCGAGCCCGGCGGCGACAAGGGCGGCATCGGCCGCGCCCTGCTGGAGCGCCGGCTGCCCACCGGGCGCGCCATGCCGCTGGTGCTGCTCGCCAGCCTGCTGCTGGTGCTGCCCGGCATCGCGATCCCCGCGTACACCCGGGTGTTCATCGACCGGGTCCTGGCCGGCAGCGGGAGCGGCTACCTCCTCCCGCTGCTGGCCGCCATGACCGCCACCGCCGTGGTCGTCTTCGTGCTGACCTCCGTCCAGCGGCACTACCTGCTGCGGATCGAGATCCGGATGGGGCTGGTCAGCTCCGCCCGGTTCTTCCGGCACCTGCTGCGGTTGCCGGTCGACTTCTTCCTGCAGCGCCGCCCGGCCGAGGTCGCCAAGCGGGTCTCCGGCAACGACGTGGTCGCCGAGATCCTCTCCCGCGACCTCGCGCTCACCGTGATCAACCTCGGCCTGGTGCTGTTCTACGCGGCCGTGCTGATCCGCTACGACCTGCTGCTCGGCGTGGTCGGCGTCGGCATGGCGCTGCTCAACGTCGTCGTGCTGCAGGCCGTCGCCCGGGCCCGCACCGACGCGGTCGCCGCGCTGCGCACCGACCGCGGCAACCTCACCGCGACCACCTTCACCACGCTCTCGCTGATCGAGACCGTCAAGGCCACCGGCGCCGAGCAGGACGCCTTCGGCCGCTGGGCCGGCTTCCTGGCCAAGGTCGTCACCGCCAAGCAGAAGCTGGGCATCCCCAGCGCCGTGCTCACCGTGGTGCCGCCGATGCTGGCCGCGCTGAACAGCGGGCTGATCCTGCTGGTCGGCGGCCAGCGGGTGGTGGACGGCGCGATGAGCGTCGGCATCCTGGTCTCCTTCCAGACCCTGCTGGCCGCGCTCAGCCGCCCCGTCACCCAGCTCACCAACCTGGGCGGCCGGCTGCAGGACGTCACGGCCGACATCAAGCGGCTGTACGACGTCGAGCGCTACCCGGTGGCCGCCGCCTTCGCCAGGCCCGAGCCGCCGGCCGGGCCCAAGCTGGACGGCACCCTGGAGTTCGAGGACGTCCGCTTCGGCTACAGCCCGCTCTCCGAGCCGATCATCAAGGACCTCAGCCTGACCGTCGTCCCCGGCCGCCGGGTCGCCGTGGTCGGCGGCTCCGGCAGCGGCAAGTCCACCCTGGGCCGGCTGCTCACCGGGCTCTACACCCCGTGGTCCGGCCGGATCCTGCTGGACGGGCGGCCGCGCGAGGAGATCTCCCGCACCGTGCTGGCCTCCTCGCTGGCCTACGTCGACCAGGACATCTCGCTGTTCGAGGGCACCGTCCGGGACAACCTGACGCTCTGGAACGACGACGTCCCGGACGAGGCGGTCACCGCCGCGCTGCGCGACGCCGCCGTCTTCGACACCGTGATGACCCGGCCCGGCGGCATCCACAGCCCGGTGCTGGAGGGCGGCCGCAACTTCAGCGGCGGACAGCGCCAACGCCTGGAACTGGCGAGGGCGTTGGCCAGCGAGCCGACCCTGCTGGTGCTGGACGAGGCGACCAGCGCGCTCGACCCGGAGACCGAGCGGGTGATCATGGACAACCTGCGCCGCCGCGGCTGCGCCTGCCTGATCATCGCGCACCGGCTCTCCACCGTCCGCGACGCCGACGAGATCATCGTGCTGCAGGAGGGCTCGATCGTCGAACGCGGCACCCATGACGAGCTGTTGGCGCTCGGCGGGCACTACACCGCGCTCATCGAGTCCGCGCGCCGCGAGGAGGAGGACGAACTGTGAGGGAGCGAAGCGAGCGAACCATCAGAAGGTGCGAGTTGAGCGAAGCGGCTGCCGAGCGGTGGGGGTCCCCCCGGCCGGAGGCTGGGGGAGAGGTGGACGCATGAGCACTGCCGTGGAGGTCTTCTCGCCGATACTCACCGAGGCGGCCGAGCCCTCGGGCGAACGCTACCTCGTGCTGGACGACCCCGGACGGCTGCTGCTGGTCCGCTCCGGCGCCGTCGACCTGTTCGCCGTCCAGCTCGACTCCGGTGCGCCCCAAGGGCGTTGGCACTTCCTCTGCCGGATCGAGGCGGGCACCCTGGTGCCCGGCACGGCGGCCGCCGGGGCGCGGCGCGGCATCGTCGCCCGGCCGGTGCTCGGCGCCGAACTGTCCTTCCTCGCCACTTCCCGGGTCGAGGGGCTGCTCGGTGCCGCGTCCGGCGGCACCTCCGGAGCCGCCGACCAGTTCCTCACCGGGCTGGCCCGCGGCCTCACCGCGCTCGCCGGTGCGCTGCGCGACACCCTGCCGCCACGCGAGTTCACCCCGCTCGACCCCGTCGAGCCGACCGTCCTGAAGCGCGGCCAGGCACTGCGCTCGGTGGACGGCCTGCAGTGGGTGCGGGTCGAGCAGGGCAGCGTCGAGGTGCCCGAAGGCTCCGACGGTGAACTCACCGAAGGCGCCGAGGTGTTGCTGACCGAACGGGACTGGCTGGTCGCCACCGGCCCGGCCACCGTACGGGCCCGCTCCCCGCGCGAACTGCTCGACCAGGGCGGCCTCTGGGAGCGCCTGGCCGCCCACTGCGGGCGGCTGCTGGACGCCGTCGACCGCCGGATCGAGGCCCGCCGCACCGCCGAGACCGAGCTGATCGCCACCCGCCGGGAACGCGACGCCGGCACCCTCGCCGACTCCGCCCGCGGCTTCGAGACCATCCTGCGCGACACCGCCTCCCGGCTGCGGATCGGGGACGCCACCGGCGACGAGCCGACCCTGGCCGCCGCCCGGCTGGTCGCCGCCCACGAGGGCTTCACCGTCACCGCCCCGGTGGCCGGCATCGGCCACGACCGCCGGCTCGACCGGCTGCAGGCGATCGCGTTGGCCTCCCACGTCCGCACCCGCTCCGTCCGACTGGACGGCAAGTGGTGGCAGAACGACCTCGGCGCGATGGTCGGCTACCGCAAGGCCGGCGCCCCGGTCGCCCTGCTCCCGCTCGGCAACGGCTACGTGCTGGCCGAGGGCGGCAAGGTCACCCCGCTGACCCCGAAGCTCGCCGCCGAACTGCAGAACAAGGCCACCGTGCTCTACCGGCCGCTGCCCGCCGCCGTGCGCACCGTCGCCGGGTTGCTCCGCTTCGGCCTGCGCAACAACCGGCAGGACCTGTGGATGTTCACCGGGATGGCCGCCCTGGTCGCGCTGATCGGCCTGCTCGTCCCGGTGATGACCGGCGAGGTGCTCGGCACCTTCGTCGCCCACGCCCAGCGCAACCTGATCACCGAGGGCGCGCTGGTGGTGATCGGCTCCGCGATGGCGGTGGCCGCGCTGTCCATCGTGCAGAACATCGCGGTGCTGCGGATCGAGAGCCGCTCCACCGCCGCCATGCAGGTCGGCGTCTGGACCAGGCTGCTGTCGCTGCCCGCGCCGTTCTTCGCCGACTACTCCACCGGCGAGCTCGGCACCACGGTGCTCGGCGTCAGCGCCGCCCAGGAGACCCTCTCCGGGATGATGACCACGGCGACCCTCGGGCTGCTGACCGGGCTCGCCAACCTGGTGCTGGTCTACTTCTACGACCTGCGACTGGCCGCACTCGCCACCCTGCTGGTGCTGGTCGGCGTCGGCGTCGGCCTGGCCGCCGGGCGGCTCGAGGTCCGCTGGCAGCGCCGGCTGTACGCCCACGAGCAGGCGATGTCCGCCCGGGTCTTCCAACTGCTCACCGCCGTACCCAAGTTGCGCGTCACCGCGGCCGAGGACCGGGTGTTCGGGGTGTGGGCCGCCGAACTCGGCAAGGGCCGCGGCCTGGCCGCCTCCTCGCGCCGGGTGCAGAACGCCGTCACCACCTTCAACGCCGGTTTCCCGCTGGTGTGTTCGGTGGTCATCTTCGGCGTCATCGCCGGCCCGCTGGACGGCGACGTGCCGATCCCGGTCTTCCTCTCCTTCTTCACCGCCTTCAACCTGCTGATCGCCTCCAGCCTCCAGTTCACCTCGGCGGCCGTCACCGCGATGGGCGTCGTCCCGATGCTGGAACGGCTGCGGCCGATCCTCGAGGAGAAGCCCGAGGTCGACGACACCAAGGCCGACCCCGGCGACCTCTCCGGCCGCCTCGGCCTCAGCCACGTCACCTTCCGCTACGGCGAGGACGGCCCCGCCGCCCTCCAGGACGTCACGCTCAGCATCGAACCCGGCGAGTTCGTGGCGATCGTCGGCCCCTCCGGCAGCGGCAAGTCCACCGTGCTGCGGCTGCTGCTCGGCTTCGAACGGCCGGAGAGCGGCACCGTGCTGTACGACGGCCAGGACCTCGGCGAACTCGAGGTCTCCGCCGTACGCCGCCAGTGCGGCGTCGTCCTCCAGCACGGCGCCCTGCTCGCCGGCGACATCAAGGCCAACATCGTCGGCTCCACCAACCACACCCTCGACGACGCCTGGGCCGCAGCCGAGATGGCCGGCATCGACAAGGACATCGCGGCCATGCCGATGGGCATGAACACCGTCCTCTCCGAAGGCACCAGCACCCTCAGCGGCGGCCAGCGGCAACGCCTGATGATCGCCCGCGCGCTCGTCTCGCGCCCCCGCATCGTCTTCTTCGACGAGGCCACCAGTGCGCTGGACAACCCCACCCAGCGCCTGGTCACCGAATCCACCCGCCGGCTCAACGCGACCCGGGTGGTGATCGCCCACCGGCTGTCCACCGTCGCCGAAGCCGACCGGATCATCGTGATGGACCAGGGCCGGGTGGTCCAACAGGGCCGCTACGAGGAACTGTTGGCCGACCGGGACGGGCTGTTCGCGCGGCTGGCACACCGGCAGATGTAGTAGGTAAGCGGAGAAGAGAGAACGATGGAATACACCCTGCTCATTCACGGCGACGAGCGGGTCTGGAACGGACTGAGCGAGGCCGAACAGGCCGAACTCGACGCCGCCCACGTGCGGTTCGGGCGCGCGCTGCACGAGGCCGGGGTCACCGTCCGCTACGGCGGCGGGCTGCGGCGCAGCTGCAGCGCCCGGCTGGTGGTGCCCGGCGGCGGCGCCGGGACACCGGTCTCGGACGGGCCCTACCGGGAGGGGCACGAACACCTGGGCGGGCTGTGGGTCATCGACGTCGCGGACGAGGCGGAAGCCGTGTCCTGGGCCCGCTGGATGCCCGCGGCGCCCGGCGACCTGGTCGAGGTCCGCCCGGTGCGGGTGATCTGAGCCCGAGGAGAGAGGCCGAGGAGGCCCGCGCCCGCGTTGAAGGGCGCGGGCCTTCCCGTGATTCCTCGATGCATCGTCAAGCCCTTGCGTTAACGGACTGTTTCACATGCAATCAATCGCGGCACACCCCTTGCCCGGATCATGACAGGTCGGCGATCCTGTACTGCCGCCCCTCAACGGTCGCCCCAACGGCCCGGGCTGGCGCTTGAACCTCCTGCTCGTCCCCCACGAAGGAGCCAGCATGCGCAGATTCCTGATACGCGTCGCCACCCTCGCGGCCGCAGCCACCACCCTCGCCGCCCCCGCCGCACCGACCACCGCGGCGGCCGCCCAGGGCCTCTCGTTCCGCCCCCTGCAGTACAACACCAACGGCTACAACTGGGGCGGCTACGCCGCCACCGGGAGCGGCTTCACCTCGGTCTCGGCCTCCTGGACCGAGCCGGACGCGACCTGCAACTCCACCAACGACCTCTACGCCCCCTGGGTCGGCATCGACGGGTACGGCTCCTCCTCCGTCGAGCAGACCGGAGTCGCCACCGACTGCTCCAGCGGCAGCCCGGTGAACCAGGCCTGGTACGAGATGTACCCGTCGAGCCCGGTCTACCTGAGCCTCAGCTCGTACCCGGTGTCGGCCGGCGACCACATCAGCGCCTCGGTGACCTACATCGGAAGCAGCCGCTACACCCTCAAGCTCACCGACTCCACCCGCGGCTGGACCTACAGCACCACCAAGTCCATCTCCGCGCAGCGGACCAGCGCCGAGGTCATCATCGAGTCCCCGACCGGGTCCTACCCCAACTTCGGTACGCTGACCTTCACTTCGGCCACCGTCAACGGCCGGTCCCTCGGCTCCTACAACCCGGTCGCCCTCGACCCCAGCTCCAACGGCGTCTACGAGGCCAGCACCAGCGCCCTCGGCTCCAACGGCACCAGCTTCACCGACACCTTCCTGGCGGAGTAGCCATCGCATCGAGGAGCGGGAAGTCGGCCGGGCCGACTTCCCGCTCCTCTGCGTTTCAGGGGGTGGAGGTCGGAGGTGAAGTGGGTTGCCGGCTCGGACGGTTGTGGCCACCGCTCCAGGCGAGCAGCGCGAGCAGGAGCGCGAAGGGCAGGAGGGTGCAGAGGATCGCGCTGGAGGGGTGCTGAAGGCTGTCGCGGACGACGTGATGAAGGCGAAGGTCCGGGTGGCCACGAGGCACCCGTGACGTTCGCCGCCACCACCGAGGCCTGACCCAGGCCTCCTCTCAACGGCCCACCACCATCCGGGTGCCCAGTACCCTGCTGGAGCGGGCCGACGAGCCGAGCGCCCGCGCCTGCCCGGTCTGCGGATCGGGTGCCACCTACCAGACCATGGACGGCCGATGGGGCTGCACCGCGTGCGGCTCCACCTGGGCCTGACCCCGGGGAGGACCCGATGGCGGCCTGCACCCAGTGCTCCGCTCCTGCGGCGATCGAGGATCTCGACGTGCAGCCGCCCCAGCCCTGGTGCCTCGGATGTGCGACCACCCTCGTGCGGGCCGGCGATCCGGTGCTCAACTACCGCTCGCTCAACGGCGAGAGTGAGTACCAGCGCGTCCTGACCGGCGGCAGCACCCAGGTCCTGCCCTTCGGCTGACCGGCACATCGAAGCGGCCTGCTCCCTGCCGTGGCAGGGAGCAGGCCACACTCGTACGGCTTTCCTACTGATCCCGCAAAGCGGCAGCGTGGGTCACTGCGGCGGCGAGGAGTGCAACGCATCCTCCGAGCAGCATCACCACCGACGGCGAGGAGGTATCGACGACGGCGCCGCCGGCCAGGGCGCCGAGCGAGATGGTGGCCTGGAAGGAGGACGTGAAGATGACCGTGGCCGCTTCTGGTGTGTCCGGGGCCGCGCGGACGAACCACGCTTGGGCGCAGACCGGGACGGCGCCGTAGGCGAGGCCCCACGCGACGAGGAGCAACGCTGCGCCCGGCCAGGCCGTGCCGAGGACGGGGAGGAGCAGGACGGCGGCTGCGAGCAGGCTGATCGCGATGGTGAACGTGGCGCGCCGCCCCGCCCAGAGGCCGCCGACGAAGTTGCCCGCGACGCCTGCGATTCCGTACACGAGCAGGAGCGCGGTGACGGCGTCCGGGCCGGCGTGGGTGACGTCCTCCAGGAACGGCGTGACGTAGGTGTACGTGCCGAAGTGGGCGGTCACCAGGAGGAGGGTGATGGCGAGGCCGGCGCGGACGGCACGGGTGCGGAGCAGCCCGCGCAGGACGGCGAGGCGGGTGGGGGCCTCTGGCGGCAGCGGGGGCAGGGTCGCGGCGAGGGCGGCGGACACGGCGAGGCTCAGCACCGCCATGGCGGCGAAGGCGGCCCGCCACCCGGCCAGGTGGCCGAGCAGGACACCGGCGGGCACGCCGAGGACCGAGCCCAGCGGGACCGCCGAAAAGATCACCGTGTTGGCCCGCGCCTGCCGCTCCGCCGCCACCAGGCGCGGGGCGAGCCCGGCCCCGATCGACCAGAACGCGCCGATGACGACCCCGAGCACGACCCGCGCCGCGAGCACCGCCCAGTAACCGGGGGCGAGCGCGTTGACGAGGTCGGCGAGCGCGAGGGCGAGCATGAGGCCGCAGAGGACGCCCCGCCGGTCGGCCCGCCGGACGGCGACGGTGACGACCGGGGCGGCGACGGCCGCGATGATGCCCGGCAGGGTCATCATCAGCCCGGCCGTGCCGTCCGAGATCCGGAAGGTGGCGCCGATCGGGGTGAGCAGGCCGATCGGCAGGATCTCGGTGGTCACGACGGAGAAGATCCCCGTCATCACGGAGGCAACCGCTAACCAGCCGCGAAGCAGTCCCCGAGTGGACGTACGGGCAGCAGCGGGCGAGGCGGGAAGGGAAGTGCTGGGCATGCGACCAGTCCAGCAGCGGCCCCACCCTGGAGCTGGCGCGTTTGCGACGTCAACGATCGCTGTTCCGGCTCGCTCGACGGGGGGAAGGCGGGATCGCTAACCTCACTGGAGGTCAAGGAATATGACGGAACGACACATCAGAGGCGCGGGAATGCATCAGTCGACATGGTTCATCACCGGAACGTCGTCCGGATTCGGGCGTCGCCTCACCGAGGCGCTGCTGGAGCGGGGCGACCGGGTGGCGGCGACTCTGCGCAGGCCGGACGGGTTGGCCGAGCTGGCCGAGCGCTACGGGGACCGGCTCTGGGTGCGCGCTCTCGACGTGACAGACCCGGTGGCGGTGCGCACCGTCGTCGACGAGGCGTTCGCCGACCTGGGACGCATCGACGTGGTCGTCAACAACGCCGGGTATGCGCTGTTCGGGGCCGCTGAGGAGCTCACGGACGAGCAGATCGCCCGCCAGATCGACACCAATCTGGTCGGGTCGATCCGCGTCACCCGCGCGGTCATCCCGCACCTGCGGGCCCAGGGCGCCGGCCGGATCCTCCAACTGTCCAGCATGGGCGGCCAGATCGCGTTTCCCAACCTGAGCCTCTACCACGCGACCAAGTGGGGCATCGAAGGCTTCTTCGAGTCCGTGATCCCGGAGATCGCGCCGTTCGGGATCGGCGTCACGCTCGTCGAACCGGGCAGCGCTCGCACCGAGTTCGCCGGCTCCAGCGCCGCTCAGGCCGAGCCGATGGCGGTCTACGACGACACGCCGGTGGGGGAGATGCGCCGCGCTGCGGCGGCCGGCGAGTTCCCCGTTCCGGGTGACCCCGCCAAGATCGTTGCAGCGATCATCGACTCCGTCGACGTCGAGCCCGCTCCGCGCCGTCTGCTCCTGGGCAGTGACGCGTACCACCTGGTGCAGGAGGCCCTCACGACACGGTTGGCGGAGGTGGAGGCGACCAAGGACCTGGCCCTTTCCACGGACGTGGACGGTCCCGCCGACACTCGTTAGCGCGGCGCACCGAAGCGGCCCGCTCCCTGCGGTGGCAGGGAGCGGGCCGCTTTCGCACGGCGATCAGGACAGGTGTGCGGCTATCAACTCGGCGCAGGCCTCAGGGCGTTCCAGGAGGGGGAGGTGGCCGGTCTCCTTCAGCGTCTCCAGCCTGCAATCCGGGACGGTGTCGCGCAGGAGTTCGGCGTTGCGGACGAACGCGGGCATGTCCTCGTCGCCCAGCACCACCAGGGCGCGGGCGGTGATGCGGCGGAGGTCCTCGGGAGTGTGCCGGTGGGCGGTGAGGGTGTCCATGGCGCGGTTGCCGAGTTCGGCCCAGCTGTGGCGGGCGACCACCTCGCGGAGGGCGGCGCGCAGGGCGGGGTGGCGCTGGGTGCCGGTGAAGATGTCGGGCGGGGACTGCATCCAGAGGTCGGCGAGTTGTTCGCCGGGGCCGACCATGCGGTAGAGCATCGCGAGTTGCTGGTAGCGGACGCGGGCGGAGTCCTCGTTGGGGGTGCCGGCGAGGGTGGGGGCGGCGAGTACCAGGCGGTCGAGCGACGACGGCTCTTGGATGGCGAGTTGGAGGGCCGACATGGAGCCGAAGGAGAGTGCGACGACCGAGCGGGCGCCGGTCTCCTTCAGAACGTCCGCCAGCTGCCCGGCCAGGGCGGGGAGCGTGAGCCCCGGGCTGAGCGGGGCGGAGCCGCCGTGGCCGGGCAGGTCGACGCCGATGTGGGTGTAGCCGGGGAGGCGGTCCCACAGGGGCTGCCAGGTGGTGGAGTCCATGGTGTAGCCGTGGATCCACAGCACGGCAGGGCCGCTGCCGGTGCGGTGCAGGTGCAGGCCCTCAGGCATCGAGTCTCCCGAAGTCGGTGCAGAAGGAGCGGAAGGCGAGCACGGGCTCGTCCCGGGCGTCGTAGCGCGGGGTCATGGCGTGGTCCAGGTGTTCCCACACCACCTTGTCCTCGGCGAGTGCCTTCTCGCTGCCGCTGAGCAGGGCGGGCAGCGCTGCCCGCTGGTCGGAGCGCACGCCGATGGCGACCCGGGCGGTGCAGCCGCCGTCCGCAGTGGGCACGGAACCGGTGACGATCACCTGCCGCTCCGCCTCCGGGCCGAACTCGGTGACCACCACGTTGGGGCTGAACGCCTGGGCGTGGAAGCGCGGCTTGTAGTCCCAGCGGACGCGCCCCGTCCGGACGGCCTCCCAGCGGATCTCCTCCAACCGCCGGGCGTCCTGCCAGGGCGAGGTCTGCATCAGGAACTTGCCCTCGATGACCAGCTCACCGTGTTCGCCCGTCCGGGTGGCCATCCCCTGGTTGCCGGGCACGCCGTGGACGGCCTTGAAGTGGTCCGGGTCGAAGGCGTTCTCCACCACGTACTCGGACGGTACGTCCACCGGCAGGCTGACGGCCGCGACCAGCGGGTAGTCCGTCTCCCAGCCCTTCACCGCCTGCTCGAAGCCGCGGTCGCCGTCCGGGTCGTCGGAGAGCCGGACGAACAACGCGTCGCCCCACTCCAGCACCCGGTGTTCGGCCACCGACCAGTGCTTGGAGGGGTCGCCGAGGCCGATCCGCTTGCCGTGGAACGGGCAGACGACGCAGTCGCCCTCGCGCCGTCCGCCGTAGCCCAGGTGGGCGCCGCGGTGCGGGCAGGAGGCGTCGAACACGCGCACCCGCCCCTCCTCCCGGGCGGCGATCAGGCGGCGCGGGCCGACCGCCAAGGGGGTGATCTCGTCGGCGAGTTCGGATCGGAAGGCCAGCAGGTACCAGCCGTGGTGCACAGTCATGGGGCTCGCGTTCATCGAAGTGCCTTGAGGACTTGTTCGGCGGCCCGCTCGCCGCTCGCCAGGGCGCCCTGCACCCAGGGCAGTCGTTCGCCCGCGACGGTCGCCTCGCCGGCGAAGAACAGCGTGTCGTCCACCGGCTCGGCCCAGCGGCGGGCGGCGTCCTCCAGGCCGGCCCGGGGCGCGGTGAACGCCCCTGCGGCGTACGGGTCCTGGCCCCAGTCGGCGACCGCGACGTCCAGCACGGCGGCGCCGGAGGTCCAGGGCAGCGCGGTGGCCAGCAGGGCGGACAGCGCCGTACGGTCGGCTCCGGCCGCGCGCAGGGTGGCGGCGGCGCCGGCCTTGGCGACCACCAGCACCTCGGGGCGTCCTGCGGTGCAACGGGTGAACCCGGTCCGGCCGTCGACGTCGAAGACGATCACGGTGTCGGATGCGGGCCGGTCCAGGGTGATCACCGCGCAGCAGCCGTCCCCGGCCGGAAGGTCGGCGGCGGCGGCCAGCTTCCACGCGGGCAGCCCGGGGACCGGGACGGCCGGGGGAACGGTGAGCACCAGCGCGCGGGCCGCCGAAGTCCCGGCGTCGGTCCGTACGGTGACCCGCCCGGGCTCGTACGCCAGCTCCCGGACGGGCTCGCCGAGCCGCAGCCGCCCGTCCAGGCCCTCGGCCAGCCGCTCCGGCAGCCGGGCGAAGCCGCCCTCGACGGCGAACTCGCCCTCGCCGACGTCGTCCCCGCGGTGCGCCTCGGCGACGCCGGCGGCGCTCAGCTGCTCCGGGTCGGCGGCCCAGTTCTGCCGGAACCACTCGAGAGCGGCCACCGCCTCGGCGCCGGTGCTGCCGCACGCGCGCAGCCGACTGCCGACGGACAGGCCGGTGACGCCGGGGCTGCGCCACAGCATGGCCTCCAGCTGCCAGGGGGCGCGGCGGCCGGAGCTCAGCGAGCCCATCGGACGGTCGGCGCCGCCCTCGACGATCCGGGCGGTGACCCGGCGCGGTACGGCGCTGGTGCGCCCCGGACCGAGCAGCTCGTGCACCGGGTTGCGGTCCCCGTGCACCACCTGGGCGCCGAGTTCCAGCGGCGGGCCGCCGTCGGCGGGCTGGTGGGTGTGGATCCGCCCGCCGAGCCGCTCCCGGGCCTCGTACACCACGACGGACAGGCCCTCCCGGGACAGCAGTCGGGCACAGTTCAGGCCGGACGCTCCGGCGCCCACCACGATCACGTCGTACGTGGTCACAGCGCACCCCCGAGGTCGATCGGGAAGGCCCGCAGCCGTCGCGGCACCAGGCACTGGTCCCAGTCCGGCGCGCCGTCCGGCCCGCGCAGGGCCGGGAAGCGGCGGACCAGGCGGGGCAGCAGCAGGGCGGCGGTCCGGCGGACCAGCGGGGCGGCGAGGCAGAAGTGCGGGCCGCCGCCGAAGCCGAGGTGCGGATTGGGGCTGCGGTCCAAACGCAGCTCGTCCGGGTCGGCGAAGACGGCCGGGTCGCGGTTGGCTGCGGTGAGCACCGCGAGGACGCGGGCGCCGGACGGCAGTACGCCCCCGTCCAGTTCGACCCGGTCGGTGGTGACCCGGGCGGTGAAGGGGATCGGCGCCTCCAACCGGAGCAGCTCGTCCACGGCGAGGCGGGCGTGGTCCTCGTCGGCTCCCGCCAGGGAGGACACCGCCGTACGGTCGGGCAGCAGCAGGTGCAGCGCGTTGCCGATGAACTCGGCGAACGGCTGCCAGCCGCCGATGACGGCCAGGTTGAGGATGCCGAGCATCTCGGCGCGGCTGAGCCGGTCGTCGGCGGCCAGGGCGGCCAGCGGCACCTCGCTGCCCGCGACCGAGGAGGTGCGCCCGTCCAGGTAGTGGGTGAGCGCGGTCGCCGCGCTGCGCCCGAGGGCGGCGCGGGCCGGGGGCACCATCGGGTCGAGGTTGACGGAGGCGGCCCGGGCGAGCGCCTCGAAGCGCTTCAGCTCCCCCGCGGGCAGCCCGAACAGCCGTGCGTACACGGCGGTGGCGAGCGGCCGGCCGATGTCCGCGACGGCGTCCACGCGACCGCCCACCGGCAGCGCGTCGACCAGCGCGTCCACGTCCTCGGCGAGCAGGCCGGCGACGGACCGGACGGCCGCCGGCCCCAGGAGCAGCGCCCCCGGGGCCCGGAGCCGGTGGTGGTCCGGCGGGTCGGTGGTGAGCATGGACGGCGGCAGGGCGTCCTCGCGGGCCCGCTCGCGCTGGCCCTGGGCGGCGGAGAAGCGCGGGTCGCGCAGCACCGTCGCGCAGTCGCCGTGCGCGGTGACCAGCCAGAGCCGGGAGGCGGGGTCGTAGTGGACCGGGTCGTTGTCCCTGAGCCACCGGTACGCCGGGTGCGGGTTCGCCCGCCCGGCCGGGGCGAACGGGTGGATCAGGTGCTCCGGCAGGCGCACCGGCGCCGTCGTCATCGGAGTCCTTTCGTGGATACTCCCGGCTTCAGCCGGGGGAGGAAACGAAACTCCCGCGATGGGGGTACCCCCGGCCGGAGGCTGGGGGAGGGTCAGGGTTAGCCGTATCGCCGCCAAGGCGGTCCGGCGTCACGGTAGGTAATCATCCCGTCACGTGGTCATGCGCAGTGGCGCTAGTGTGTGGTCCATGGCGACCACTCACGTGAAGCGGGCGTTCAAGTACCGCTTCCACCCGACCGATGCGCAGGCGGCTGAGCTGTCGCGCACGTTCGGGTGCGTGCGCAAGGTCTACAACATGGCGTTGCAGGCTCGTACCGAGGCGTGGACGCTGCGCCAGGAGCGGGTGAACTACAACGCCACATCCGCGATGCTGACGGCGTGGAAGAGGACCGAGGAACTGGCGTACCTGTCCGAGGTGTCGTCGGTTCCGTTGCAGCAGGCGCTGCGGCACTTGCAGGGGGCGTTCGCCAACTTCTGGTCCAGGCGTGCGAAGTACCCGACGTTCAAGAGCCGGAAGAAGTCCCGCAGGTCCGCCGAGTACACATCGTCCGCGTTCCGGTTCCGCGATGGTCGCCTCACCCTGGCGAAGATGGATGAGCCGTTGGCCGTCGTGTGGTCGCGGCCTCTTCCCGAGGGGGCGGTTCCGTCCACGGTGACCGTGTCGCAGGACGCGGCGGGTCGCTGGTTCGTCTCGATGCTGTGCGAGGACCGGCCGGCCATGCCCGCGCCGGTCAACAAGGCCGTCGGGATCGACGCCGGGATCGCCAGCCTCGTGACGCTCTCCACCGGGGAGAAGATCACCAACCCGAAGCACGAGCGCAAGGACCGGGAACGCCTCGCCAAGGCCCAGCGAGAGTTGTCCCGTAAGGCCAAGGGTGACGGTGCGAACCGGGTGAAGGCCCGGATCAAGGTCGGCCGGGCGTATGCCAGGATTGCCGACCGGCGCAGGGACTTCCTGCACAAGCTCACCACTCGACTCGTTCGTGAGAACCAAACGATCGTGATCGAGGACCTGACCGTCCGGAACATGCTCAGGAACCGGACGCTGGCTCGCGCCGTCAGTGACGCGAGCTGGAGCGAGCTGCGGTCCCTGCTGGAGTACAAGGCCGAGTGGTACGGACGGGACCTGGTGGTCGTGGACCGCTGGTTCCCTTCGTCCAAGTTGTGCTCGGCCTGCGGCATCTTGCGGGGCGAGATGCCGCTCAACGTCCGTGAGTGGACGTGCGGCTGCGGAGCGACCCATGACCGGGACGTGAACGCGGCGAAGAACATCCTGGCCGCCGGGCTGGCGGTTGCAGCCTGTGGAGACGGTGTAAGACCTCAACGGAGCACTCCGGGCGGGCGGTCGTCGGTGAAGCAGGAAGTCGTCCCGCCGCCGCGCTCACGCGCAGCGGCTCAGCCGCGAGGCTGAGGGGAATCCCCGTCCGTTCAGGGCGGGGAGGATGTCAAATCCAGCTCCGAGGAGGTCTCAGCGGACCCGGGGCCCGCGCCAGCGGAAGGAGAAGGCGGTCAGCACCAGGCCGGCCAGCGACCAGGCGACGAGCACCATCGCGATGTGCCCCAGCTCCCAGTTCCCGGCCGGTTCGACGGCCTTGAAGGATTCCGGCAGGAAGACCGAGCGGAAGCCCTGGGCCATCCACTTGACCGGGAAGAACGCGGCCACCGTCTGCATCCAGGCGGGCAGCTGGCCGAACGGGAAGAACACGCCGGAGATGAACTGCAGCACCATGAAGACCGGGGTGACGATCGCCGCCGCCGACCGGCTGTTGGGGATCAGCGCCGAGTAGGCGGCGCCGGCCATCGCGCAGGCGACGGTGCCGAGCGCGAGGTCCCAGCCGAGGGTGAACCAGCGCTCGGGGGTGCTGGGCAGCGGCAGTCCGAACAGGGCCAGCGCGATGCCGATCAGCAGCACCGCTTCCAGGGCGGTGGTGACGATGACCCGTACCAGCTTGCCGACGAAGTACGCCGACTTGGGCATCGGGGTCATCGCGAGCCGGCGCACCGTGCCGGTGTCCCGCTCGATGGCGATGTTGATGGCCAGGCCGGAGAAGGCGGTGCTCATCACGCCGGCGGCGATGATGCCGGCCATGAACACCTGCTTGAGGTCGGTGTCGGTGCCGGCCACCTTGCCGGAGAAGATCGAGCCGAAGACGACCAGCAGGATCACCGGGAACATCAGGGTGAAGACCAGCGACTGCTTGTTGCGGAAGAACGCCCGCAGTTCCACCTTGGAGCGGGCCGCGCCGGCCCGCCAGATGCCGGGCATCCGGCCGGTGCGCCGGGGCGTTTCGGCGATCCCCGTGCTGGGAGCGGGGGCTTGGGTGAGGGTCATCGGGTACCCGCCTGGGAGATGAGCTGACTGGTGTCGGCGCCACGATCGGTACCGTCGACGTTCTGCCGGATCAGCTCCAGGTAGACGTCCTCCAGCGTCGGCCGGTGCACCCGCAGTTCGGGCAGCTCGGCGACACCCGCCTGGTGCGCCCACGGGACCAGCGCCGCGAGCAGCGCGGTCGGGGCGTGGGTGCCGATCCTGAGCACGCCGTCCGCGCCCACCGGGGCCGGGTCGGCCCCGGGTGGCAACGACGGCAGCGTGCGGCCGGCCAGCTCCGGCGGAATCCGGAAGGAGACCGTGGTCGGAGTCTGCGATCGGCCGCCGAACTCGGCCAGCGGCCCGCACTGGACCACTCGGCCGGCGACGATCACCGCGGCGCGCTGGCACAGCGCCTCGGCCTCGTCGAGGTAGTGCGTGGTGAGCACGGTGGTGCGACCGCGCTCGGAGAAGTAGCGGACCAGGTCCCAGGCCTCCCGGCGAGCCACCGGGTCCAACCCGGTGGTGGGTTCGTCGAGGAAGATCAGGTCCGGGTCGCCGACGATGCCCACCGCGACGTCGAGCCGCCGGGCCTGGCCTCCGGAGAGGTCCGTGCTCTGCTTCTTCTCGTGCTTGCCCAGTCCGACCATGTCGATGACCTGGCCGACCGGGAGCGGGTTCGGGTAGAACGCCGCGAAGTGCTCGACCACCTCACGGACCGTCAGGTCCGAGTAGGCGCCGGTGGTCTGCGGAACCACCCCGATCCTGGCGCGCCACTCGCGCCGGTCCTCGGCTGGGTCACAGCCGAGGACCCGCACGTCACCGCCGGTTCGCTGGCGGACGCCCTCCAGGATTTCGACGGTCGTCGTCTTGCCCGCGCCGTTCGGCCCGAGCAGGGCGAAGACCTCACCCTGGTGGATGTCCAGATCCAGGCCCTGGACCGCGTGCCAGTCGCCGTAACTCTTGCGCAGGCCGCGGACTGAGACGGGGTGTTCCCCGACGGCAGTCGCCACTGTGGATCGCTCCTCTGTGGGGTGTTCAGGCCGACCTGGTGCTCAGGTCGACCGGCCGGGCGCCTTGCCCGGCGGGCGGGTTTCCCGGCTCGATCAGGTGCAGCAGCAGCACGGGCAGCAGCAGGAGTTGCCGCCGGCCGCGATGTCCGACAGGTCGCCCTCGCTCAGCTCGGCGGTGTCGATCTGCGGGGTCTCCGGGATGTGGAACTCGTAACGGCCGGTCGCCAGACCGATCTCGTACAGCTCCACCTGCACCTCGAGGTTGCCCTCCTGCTCGCCCTCGGCGGCAGTCTGGACGATGACGATCTCCGCGTCGGCCGGGAGCTCCAGGCCGGCCTCGGCGAGGGCGGCACGGGCGTCGGTACGCAGGCGGGCCGCGTACTCCTCGCTCGACCAGGCGCTGATCAGGGCGCGGGTGTAGCCGTTGACGAACTCGGCCCGCTTCCTCTGGTCCAAAGCCATGAGACTTTTTCCTTTTCTCTGGTTACCGGATTGCCGGCGGCCCTCGGCACTCGGTGCTTGGCACTTGCTGCTTCCCGGCGCCGCCGACAAATGAAGAATGACACGGCCGCAATTGGCCGCCAAGACCTCACTTCCGGTGCCAGGACTAAGTATTGAGCACGTGCGGCCGGTGCGGTAGATTTCAAGCGTCCGGCACCCCTGAATACGCATCAGAATACGTATCGCATACGCATCCGAATGCGTATACCGGGAAATCGCCGGGAAATGCGTACGTACGTATTCGCCGGGGCGTACGTATTCCGGAAATCCCGGGTGAGCATCGAGAGGAAACACGGGGGTGGTCCGCACCGTGCCTACGCACACCGTCCCGCCAGGCCCTGCCGACGACGTCGACATGGCACTGATGAGGGAGTCGCCGCTCGACTTCATCACCGGCCTGGCCCGCACCTACGGCGACATCACGCGGCACCGGGCCGACGGCGACACCGTCTACCTGCTCAACCGCCCCGAGTACGCCAGGCACGTCCTGAAGGACAACGGCGCCAACTACACCAAGGAGGGCACCCCGGACGACGCCATGCTGCGCCCGCTGCTCGGCAACGGGCTGCTGACCAGCAACGGCGCCGACTGGGCCCGCCAACGGCACCTCACCGCACCGGCGTTCCGCCCCAGCGCGGTCCGCACCTTCGACACCATCGTCACCGACGCCACCGCCGGGATGCTGGAGCGCTGGCGGCCGTCCGTCGAGGCCGGCACCCCGCTGGAGGTGGATCAGCACTTCACCGCGCTCACCCTGGGCATCCTCACCCACGCCATCCTCGGCGCCGACATCGACGGCATCGGCGAGGGCTTCGGCCGCGCGGTGGACGCCGTCAACCGCTGCATCGGCCACTACGTACCGAACCCGGACCCGGACCCGGCCGACACCGCCCGCCGGTACGCCGACTTCGGCCGCGCCCGGGTCTTCCTCAACACCGTCACCCGTACCCTGATCGCCTCCCGCCGCGCGGGCGGCGGCAGCACGGCCGGCAGTGGCACCAGGGGCGGCGACCTGCTGGACACCATGATGTCCGGCCACCACCTGGTCTCCGACGAGGACCTGCGCGACCAGGTGCTGACCATCGTGATGGCCGGCCACGAGACCACCGCCAAGTCCCTGACCTGGACGCTCTACCTGCTCGACCGCCACCCGGAGGAGCTGGCCAAGGTCCGCGAGGAGGTCGACCGCGTCCTCGGCGGCCGCCCGCCGACCGCCGCCGACCTCCAGGACCTCCCGGCCTGCCGCCGGGCGATCCAGGAGGCGATGCGGCTCTACCCGCCGGTCTGGCTGATCTCCCGCCGGGCCGCCGGTCCCGACGTCATCGGCGGGTACGACGTCGAGCCGGGCACCCTGGTGTGCGTCAGCCAGTGGGTGCTGCACCGCCACCCCGAGTACTGGACCGAGCCGGACGCGTACCGCCCGGACCGCTTCGACGGCGCCGACCTGCCCAGCCACCTCTACCTGCCGTTCGGCGGCGGGGACCGGATCTGCGTCGGGCAGCACTTCGCGATGCTGGAGGCCGTCCTGGTGCTCGCCTCCCTGCTCCAGTCGGTCCGGCTGGAGCTGGTCGAGGGCTTCCCGGTCGAACCCGAGGCCCTGGTCACCCTCCGCCCCAAGCACGGCATGACGATGATCGCGAGGCCCCGATGACCACGTCCGCACGCCCCGTCGGCGGCTCCTACGACCCCGCCCGCACCACCGGCGGCGGTCTGGGCGCCGAACTGGACCGGCTGGAGGCGCAGGCCGCGCTCTCCTTCCCCGAGGAGCTGCGCATCCTGCGCGAGCTGGGCCTCGCCGGCAGCGGCACGGTGCTCGAACTCGGCGCCGGCCCCGGCGCGGTGACCCGACGGCTGCGCGCCGCACTGCCCGCCGGCACCGCCCTGATCGCCGCCGACATCGACGCCGAGCTGCTCGCCCACGCGGCCGCCCCCGGCGTCACCCTGCTGGTCGCCGACGGCGCCGAACTGCCGCTGCCGGCGGCCAGCGTGGACTTCGTGCTGCTGCGCTACGTCCTCCAGCACGTGCCCGACCCGGTCGCGGTGCTCGCCGAGGTCCGCCGGGTGCTGCGCCCCGGCGGCCGGGTCGCCGTCACCGAGGTGGACTCCGCGCTGTGGGGCGCGGCCGAGCCCTCGTACCCCGAACTCGCGGGCGTGCACGCCAAGATGGCCGCCGCCCAGCACGCCGACGGCGGCGACCGCTCGATCGGGCGCCGGCTCCCCCGGCTGCTGCGCGCGGCCGGCTTCGAACAGCCGGTGCTGCGCCCGTTCGCCACCACCAACGACGACCACCCCACCGAGGCCTTCGCCCCGCAGCTCGGCCCGCAGCGCCTGGAGCCGCTGGTCGCCCGGGGCGTCCTCTCACTGGCCGAACTCGCCCTCGCCGCGGACCGCTGGAACCGCTTCCGGTCGGACCCCGACGCCTGGGTGATGCTGCTCGGCCTCACCGCCGCCGCGACCGCACCCGCGGGCCGCGGACCGCAGGAAACCTGCTGACCCACCATCCCTCCCGGACACCGGAAAGGAACACCTCCATGCACCCCAAGGTGAAGATCTTCATCACCATCTTCTGCTACATCAGCGCCGTCGCCGGCCTGGTCACCGCCGTGATGGACGCCAGCCAGAAGCCCGCCGACACCACCTCCGCGGTGGTCGCCGGCGTGCTCGGGGTGGCCTTCCTGCTGGGCGGCCTGGCGCTGACCCGGAAGCCGCGCTACTGACGGTGGGGTCGACGCCGAGCGGCTTAGCAGCACAACGGGTCGGGGGGTAAGGCTTCAAAGCCTTACCCCCGACCCGTTCCGCCTCGCCGCGTGCTACTTGCCGCGCCGCAGCGGATTGATCACCCCGAACGCCCCGGTCAGCGTGGACGGGTCGACGAAGGAGCCGCCCGGCCCGTGGGTGCGGCGGAAGTTGTTCACCAGCCCGGTGAACGACGGGTCCACCTTCGCCCGGTACGCCGCCAGCAGGTTGACCCGCTCCGGCGTGGACAGCTCCTGCTCGGCGCGCAGCTGGTGGCTGCGCGAGAGGTGGTACATGCCCTCGACGGTGTAGCCGGCGTCCAGCCAGCCCTGCCACAGCGCGTCGCGGTCCGCCTCCTGCCCGGCGAAGTACTCCAGGGCGCGCGGCCGCGGCTCGGTCGGCGCCTCGACGGCCGGCACCGGCTCGGCCCGCAGCTCGACCCGGCGGCCGCACAGGTACAGCACCTGAACTCCCTTGCGGACACAGAAGTTGAGCGCCTGCGCGGCCTGGTCGACGACGGCCTCGGCCTTGTCGTTGAGCGAGGTGTTGCACAGGATCGGCACCCCGGTGGCGGCCCGGAAGGCGTCCAGCGCCCGGTGCAGCGCCGGGTTGGACTCCGCGGTGACGGTCTGGTGCCGGGCCGAACCGTCCAGGTGGACGATCGCCGGCACCAACTCCCGCACCTCCGGCCGGACCTGGACGGCCTCCAGCATGTACGGCGACTCGCGGTCGGAGGCGAACCAGTCGCCCGCGTGCTCGGCCATCACCATCGGCGCGACCGGCCGCCACCACTGGCGCCGCTTGTACTCGTTCAGCAGGTCCTTGACCTTCTGCGAGCGCGGGTCGCCGAGCAGGCTGCGGTGGCCCAGCGCGCGCGGCCCGAGCTCGGCCCGGCCGTCCACCCAGGCGATCACGCCGTCCGAGACGTCGGCGACGAAGCGCTCGGCCTCGAAGTCCGTGACCGAGACGATCCACGGCGCGAACTCGGCCAGTGCCTCCTCGGTGTCCAGGACGTCCCGGCCGTAGTACGGGGAGACGATCCGCAGGTCCGAGCCGTCGAGCGCGCCGGCCCCGTACAGGCCGAGCAGGCCGAGGCCGATGCCCTGGCCGGAGTCGTTCGCGCACGGCGGGGTGACCAGGCCGCGGAAGCCGAAGCGGTCCATCAGCAGGGTGTTGGTGGGGCAGTTGAGCGCGTAGCCGCCGGTGGTGGCGAGGTTGGTGTCCTCGGCGCGGATGCCGCCGACCTCCAGCAGCCGCTCCACGTTGCGGATCGCGACGCCCTCGCAGCAGCGCTGGATCACCTTCATCACGGCGCTGCGCAGGTGGTCCTCGCGGCTGAGCGAGTCGTCCAGCTCGACGTCGGCGAGCTGCTGCTCGGCGGCGTCCACCACCGAGCGCACCAGGTCGTGGGCGGCCTTCCAGGGCTGGGTCGCGGAGCCGCCGAAGAAGGTGACGTCGGCGATCGCGGCCTCGGCGTCGAACTCGATCGCGGCCGTGGAGGCGGAGGCGAGCGCCATCAGCGAGCCGGGCTCCAGCCCGAACACCGTCTCGGCCGCGGTGTACAGCGGCCCGGGGGACTCCACCGGCTCGAAGGTGATCCGGCCCTGCTTGACCACGCAGCCGGCGTACCAGTACGGGTTCGGGCGGCTCTCCTGCGCGTAGTCGGGCAGGGCGTCGATCGCCAGGCCGACGATCTGGCCCTCGCGGAACAGCGGGACGTCCCGCAGCACGCCGCTGAACAGGTGCGCCAGGCTGTGCAGCGGGAAGTCCTCGGCCCCGGCCGGCTTCGGCACCGGCTGCGCCTTCGGCAGCCCGGGGGTGCCCCAGGTGGCGGTGACGTCGTCGAGGGTCAGCCCCTCCTCCGCCAGCAGCGCGGACAGGAAGGCCTCCGACCGGCCCTCGGTGTAGAGCGGCCAGAAGTGGTGCTTCTGTCCGCTGACCCGTTCCAGTTCCCAGACCCGGACCAGCTCGACGTCCGCGCCGTCCCGGCGCCACAGCGCGACGTTCTGGTCGTGCCGGACCGAGAAGACCGCACCCGGCCCCGGCGGCGTGAGATAGGCGGAAAGGAAATGCTCGGCCACGGTTACCTCTTTTTCCTCGGTCTGCCAGGTTCTGTCAGGACGAGGTATTTCCGGCCCGTACGCGGGGGGATTTCCCGCACCCCGCCAGGGCCGGCCGCCTGCCCCCGGCGCCAGCGACTACCCGGTCATTCGACCACGCGCGCGGAGGCCCGGTACATACTGAAATCCCCGTTTACGCACGTCCCGGCGCCCGGGCGTACGCATGCGCAGCGGGGCCCTGCCCCCGACCGCCGCCCCGGCCCCCGGTGCTCCCGCACCCGTCCCGGCCCGGTCGTGACGGCGCTGCCCCGAAACGGGGTCCGGCCCGGTCAGACCGCCTGCCGGACCTTGACGCCGCCGACCAGCGAGTACGAGCGGACCTTGACCACCGCACCACCGGGCTCACCGGCCACGCCCTTGCTACGGCCGTCGAGCAGCGAGAACCCGCTGACCTCCACCGCGGTCCCGGCCGGAACGGTCAGGTCGACCCCGCCGAACACCGAGAACGCGTCCACCTCGGCCGAGGCGCCCTCCGGGTAGGCCAGCTCCGCACCGCCGACCAGGGCCGCCTTCACCAGGTGCGTCCCGTCCGTCGGCAGCACCGCCTCGGTGTGGTCCAGCTTGGCGCCGCCCACCGCGGCCACGTGCACGTTCCTTCCGGATGCCGGGACGGCTCGGGTCCCGGACAGTGGCTGGACCACTGCCCGGGACCCGAGCCGTTGGTGGGGGAAGTACGACGGGGGCGGGCGGTCAGGCGCCGAGGCCCGCCCGGGCGTCCTGGGCGGCGAAGAACTCGTCGGCGATCGCCCGGGTGCGCGGCAGCTCGGCGACCGGCTCGCCGATCACCCGGCCCGCGAGCTCACCGGCGAGCCGGATCACGTCCTCGCGCAGCTCGGCCTCGGCCAGCACCCGGTCCGCCGCCAGCTGCACCTGCGCCTCGGCCAGCATCCGGTCCCGCAGCTCCTGCCCCTCGGCCCGCAGCCGCGCGATCAGCGCCGCACCCTCCTCGGTCGCGGTCTGCCGGATCAGCGCCGCCTCGTGCCGCGCCGCGGTGAGCTCCGCCTGGAACTCCTCGTACACCCGCTGGGCCTCGGCCCGCGCCTCCTCGGCCCGCTCGACACCGCCCTCGGTGGCATCCCGGCGCTCCCCGAGCAGCTTCTCGATCCGCGGCAGCACCACCGCCCCGAGCAGCCCGAATATCAGGAAGAAACAGACGAGTCCGACAATGACTTGGGCAAGATCCGGCTTCAAAGGTCCCATGACATCAAGATAGTTGAGCCTCCGTCGCCCAACTCCGGCGCCCCCTCCCCGATCGGCCCCGACGGACGGCGCCGGCCTCCCCGGCAGCTCGACCGGTTCTCCGGGCTCGCAGGAGAGAGTCCCCGCACAAGGGCTCCGTACCCGACGAACTCTGGAGAAGGCTCGTGAACGGCCTGCAGTACGAACCGTCGGCGGCCACGCTGGTCATCAACCTCGCCGACCCGTGGGCCGAGCGGCTGCCGCACGTCGCCGGTGTCGGTTCGCCGAGTCGGCCCCCGGCAGCGGACCACCGTCCCGACGAGTCCCTGCTGCTCCGGGCCCGGCTGCTCGACGGGAGCCGCCGTCAGGGCTTGCGCCGCCTCGGCGCCGCACGGGGCCGGATGCCAGGACGGCGGGGACACGGTGGCGCACCGTGTCCCCGCCGTCGGCTGGAGTGGGGCATCAGGGGCTCGAACCCTGAACCTACGGATTAAAAGTCCGCAGCTCTGCCAATTGAGCTAATGCCCCGCGGCTCTCCGTACCGGGCTGGTCCCGGGTGGGGAGGGCCACCGCGATCCTACCCGGTGGGCCCCAGGGCTCCGCCAGTGGATTGGGTGGGCGCGCCGGGAGCGGGGAGCGCGGCTCGGGCCGGACCGTAGTGGGCGGCGCGGACCCGACGGAGCCAGGCCTCGGCGGGGCGCGGGTCCGGGGCCTCGGGCAGGACGCCGGGGCCGGCGAGGCGCTCGGCGGCGTCGGCGAGCAGTTGTTCGGCGGTCGCGGGGCGGTCGGCGATGCGTTCGCCCAGTTCGCGGACGCGCTCCGGATCGGGCAGCCGGATCAGGTTCCGGCCGGTGCGGTGCAGCCGGACGGCCTGCTCGACCAGCCGGACCAGGTGCCGGGCGTGCTTGGCGGCCCGGCGGCGGGTGGCCGGGTCGGTGGTGTCGCGGGTGAGCAGCTTGCGGAACTGCTGGTCCGCGTAACCGAGATAGGCCTTGCGGACGGCCGGTGCACTGAGGAAGCTCGAGCGGATCCCGACCAGTTCGCGACCGAGCGGGGTGAGGGTCTCGTACAGGTCCTCCGGCAGCCAGACCAGTTCGGAGGCGGTCGGGTTGCAGGACAGCGCCAGCCGGCACCACTTGGCGGCCTCGTGCAGGGTCACGTCCGGTTCGGTCGTGACGTGCGACTCGGCCGGGCGGTGCAGGCCGTGCAACTCCTCGGTGGGAACGGCGAACAGGCCCAGCCGGTCGAGGTCGGAGCCGGCGTGGGCGAGGCCGTACGCGGTGGAGCCGACGATGCCGGAGAGCAGCACGGTGCCGGGCGAGGTGAGCATCGTTGGACTCCTTTCGAACGCCCTGCCGGAGAGCGCATCCTCTCCCGAGCGGGCCGCGCCGGGCGAGCGATTTCCGGACCGGGGACCGCCCGGCCGTCGATACTGGCCCCCATGCAGCACGATCCCCGTCCGGAAACCGTCGGCATCGAGAAGTTGCGGGCCTGGTGGTCCCACCGGCAGTGGCTGGACCGCCAGCACCCCGGGGCGTCCGCCGCCGAGGTGCTGGCCGCCACCGGCTGGGCCCGCTCGGTCGGCGGCGCGGCCCCGTACCTGGGCCTGTTCGCCCGGGCCGGGCTCGGCCGGGCCGCGGTGGACGCGGCGGTGGCGGGGTTGCAGGTGCACGAGCTGCCGTCCGCCCGCGGCTGCACCTACCTGCTGCCCGCCGCCGACTTCGCGCTCGGCCTGGCCGTCGGCGCGGCCGCCCCGGAGGGTGAACTGGCCGCCGCGGCCAAGCATCTGGGGGTCAGCCGGGACGAGGTGGAGCAGCTCTGCCTCGCCATCGAGCGGGTGCTGTCCGACGGCGGCCCGCTGGACCCGACCACGATCCGGGAGGCGGTCGGCGACGCCGCCCGGCCGCTCGGCGAGGCGGGCCGCAAGCGCGGCCTGGCGACCACCCTGCCGCTCGCCCTCGGGCTGATGCAGTCGCGCGGCCGGATCCGCCGGGTGCCGGTCAACGGCCGCCTGGACCAACAGCGTTACGGCTACATCGGCTGGGACCAGCCGGTCGCGGGCAGCGCCGTCGACCTCGCCCGCCGCTACCTCTCCTGGGCGGGGCCGGCCACCCTCGGGCACTTCCGCTGGTTCTCCGGCTTCACCGCGGCCACCGCCCGCCGGGCCGTCGCCGAGGCCGGGGCGGTCCCGCTGGAGCCCGGTTCCGAACTGCTGCTGCTACCCGAACTCGCCGAGGAGTTCGCCGAGTTCGAGGCACCCACCGAGCCGCACTACACCCTGCTGGCCGGCATCGACGGCATCCACCTGCTGCACCGCGACCTGTCCCGGCTGCTCGACCCGGCCGACGCCGCCCGCCCACTGCCCGCCGGCCGGACCGGGCGCACCTTCGGCGGCGAGGCCGACCCGCAGACCCACCTGGTGCTGGACCGCGGCCGGATCGTCGGCCTGTGGGAGTACGACACCGAGCGGGCCGAGATCGTGCACCTGTCCTTCGTCCCGCCGGACGACGCGTTGCGCGAGGCGGTGGCCCGCACCGAGGCGTTCGTCCGGGACGAGCTCGGCGACGCCCGCGGCTTCAGCCTCGACTCGCCGAGGAGCCGCGCCCCGAGGATCGCCGCGCTGCGGGCGGCCGCAGCAGCCGGGACGGCCGGGTAGCGTACCGACCATGTCGACCACCACCACCGACGAGGTCCTGATCGTCACCGGCGCCGGCCGCGGCATCGGCGCCGCCACCGCGCTGCTGGCCGCCCGCCGCGGCTACCGGGTCTGCGTCAACTACCGTACCGACGACGCCTCGGCCACCGCCGTCGTGGACGCCGTCCGGGCCGCGGGCGGCACCGCGATCGCCGTCCGGGCCGACGTCAGCCGCAGCGCCGACGTGGAACGGCTGTTCGCCACCGTGGACGCCGAACTCGGGCCGCTCACCGGACTGGTGAACAACGCGGGCACGCTGGAGCGGCAGTGCCGGCTGGAGGAGATCGACGAGGACCGGCTGAACCGGATCTGGGCCGCCAACATCACCGGCCCGTTCCTGTGCGCGGCCCAGGCCGTCCGCCGGATGTCCACCCGGCACGGCGGGCGCGGCGGCGCGATCGTCAACGTCGGCTCCGCCGCCTCCCGGATCGGCTCGCCGAACGAGTACGTCGACTACGCGGCCGCCAAGGGCGCGGTGGACTCGATGACCCGCGGGCTGGCGCTGGAGGTCGCCGCCGAGGGCATCCGGGTCAACTGCGTCCGCCCCGGCCTGATCCACACCGGCATCCACGCGCTCGGCGGCGAGCCGGGCCGGGTCGACCGGGTCGCGCCGGCCCTGCCGATGCGGCGCGGCGGGCAGCCGGAGGAGGTCGCCGAGGCGATCCTGTTCCTGCTCTCCCCGGCCGCCTCGTACACCACGGGGGCGTTCCTGGAGGTCTCCGGCGGGCGCTGAGCGCCCTGTTCGGCGCCCGCCCGACGCCGAACAGCCCCCTCCGGTTTCCTTCCCCCGGTCCGTCCGCACCCGTACGGTGGACGCCATGACCGATGCCTTCATCGACATCCCTGGTGTGCGCAACTTCCGTGACGCGGGCGGGATCGGCGCGCTGCGCCGGGGCGTGCTGTACCGCTCCGGCTCCCTCCACACGCTCACCGAGGAGGGCGCCCGGAAGCTCAAGGACCTCGGCCTGCGGACGGTGGTCGACCTGCGCAGCCCGTTCGAGCTGGAGACCTGGCCGGACCAGCGGCACGGCCTCGACTACGAGTCCCTCAACCTGCCGACCCTGCCCGCCAACCGCGGCGACGTCGACCGGCCCTGGCCCGAGGACCAGGCCGCGCTCTACACCTTCATGCCGGAGACCGCCGGCCCCTCGCTCACCGCGATCATCCGCCGGCTGGCCGCCCCCGAGGCGGTGCCGGTGATCGTGCACTGCGCGGTCGGCAAGGACCGCACCGGCCTCACCATCGCCGTCCTCCAGGCCCTGCTGGGCGCCTCGGACGCCGACGTCACCGCCGACTTCCTGCTCTCCAACCCCGGCCTCGGCCTGGACAAGGGCCCGACCCCGTACGTCGACGAGACCGGCAGCGAGCGCCTCTCCCGCCCGGTCGGCGCCGAACTCATCGCCTCCTCCCTCGCCTGGATCCGCACCCACCACGGCACCGTCCCCGCCTACCTCCACGCCCACGGCCTCACCGACGCCGACCTCGACGCCCTCCGGGCCAACCTCTCGGCCTGAGGAAGCGGGCGCTCGGGCTACCCCTGCCGCTCGAAGCGCCACCACTGGGTGGGCGAGTCGACGTCCTCCCACTGCTGGACGCCCGCCTCCCGGGCCTGCGGGGCGGTCAGCGGCTTGCCGCTGATGAAGCTGGTGACGGTGTACGTCCCCGGGGCGTCGACGTGGGCCTCCAGCAGCCACTCCTGGGCGCCGAAGGCGTTGGCGGACCACTGCTGGATCGGGACGCCGTCCTCCGGGGAGGCGCCGGTGACGTCGAGGCGCTTGCCGCTGCCGGCGTTCTCGATGTGGAAGAGCGCACCGCCGGGGTGGACGGCGGAGAGCTGCCAGAGCTGGGCGTCGGAGCCGTCGTCCGCGCCCAGGCGGATCCGGGCGCCGCTGCGCCGGGAGGCCTCGGCGACCTCCAGCAGCAGGCCGCTGCCGACGTTGCGGATCCGGTAGCGGCCGTCGGTGATCGCACTGTCAGTCATGCCCGGAGTCTCCCACCGGGCGCCGACAGACGGCCTCGTAGCCGAAGACCGCGGCCAGCACCGCGGCCACGGCGCCGACCTGGGCCAGTGCCGACACCCCGGTGCCCAGCCGAACGGTCCCCGCGACCAGGGCGGCGCCGATCAGCCGGGGCAGCTGGGGCCCCAGCCCGAAGAAGCGCCGGATCGCGGTGTTCACCACCAGGTACAGCGTGATGCCGCCGGCCAGCGCGACGGCCTGCGGCTGGGTGATCGCGGCGGCGGGGTGGGCGGTCGCCGACTTCACCCCGGCGGCGAACAGCAGCACGCCCAGCAGCAGCCCGAGGTGGCCGAGGTAGTAGACGGACACCGCCGCCCGGTTGCGCTCGGCGGAGGACAGCGCGGCCATGTGGTGCTCGGCGCGGGCGTCGTCGTCGTGCCCGAAGTACGCCCACCAGAGCCCGACGCAGACGCTCAGGCTGAGCAGCGCGACGGCGATCAGCGCGGGCCCGAGCTCGCCGGCTCCCGCCCCCACCCCGATGGCGATCACCGACTCGCCGAACGCGATGATCACGATCAGCCCGTGCCGCTCCACGAAGTGGTCCGCGCGCAGCCGGAACTCGGGCAGCCGGGCGGCCCGCTGGGTGACGTACTGCATCGCGAAACCCACGGCCCAGAAGGCGAGTTGGACGGTGCCGGTGAGGTAGCCGCCGGCCACCACCAGGGCGCCGATGGCCAGGTTGGAGGCACCCATCCCGAGCACCGCGGCGGGTGTCACCCCGGCGGCGGCGAACATCCCGGTGTGCAGGGCGACCACCACCAGGTACGCCCAGCCGAAGGCGGCGCCGCTGCCCTCGAAGGCGTGCGGCACGGACAGCGAGATCACCAGGAAGCCGCCCATCGCCAGCATCAGCAGCCCGCGCCGCCCGTGGGTGCGCGGCGGCATCGCGTTCGTCAGCCAGATGAAGGCGTCGTACATCCACCAGATCACCCCCAGCATCACCAGCACCTGGGCGAAACCGCCCGGCGTGAGGTGGTGGACCAGACTGCCGGTGAGCTGGGTGATGGTGAAGACGAACACGAGGTCCAGGAAGAGTTCGAGCGGCGCCACCCTGAGGGCGGGCTCGGGTATCTCGTCCGTATCAGGGGCGACAGGAGAAACAGGGGACTCGGTCACCGCGCGAGTATCCGTCACCAGGCCGACGCGCAGGGGCGTTTCCGGTGGACCGGCCGCGCCGCCTATGCTGCGGCGAATGTCCAACGAGCAGAACGCCGATAACATCCCGTCGCCGCGTCAGCAGCCCACCCTCCTGGAGGCGGTGGCCGAACTGGAGGCGGTGGTCGCGGCCGGCGACGACGAGCGCTTCGGCCCGGCCCTGGGCCTGGTCGGCGGGCTGTTCGGCCCGTCCGGGCCGGCCGAGCGGCAGGCCGCCGGGCCCCGGCTGGCCGCGCTGCTGCCGGACGCCCCGCCGTTCCCGCGGGCCCACCTGGCGATGGTCGTGGGCGCCTGCGTGGAGTCCGGCGCCGACCCGGTGGCCTGCGCCGGTCCGGTGCTGGCCGGCCTGCGCGGGGCGCTGACCGGGGCGCAGCGGCTGGTCGAACACTGGGCGCGGACCGGCGGCGGCCCGCTGCCGGATCAGGAGGCGGACGATCCGGCCGAGGCGCACGCCCGGATCGAGGGCCCGGAGCAGCTCGACGCGTGGAACGCCCACCTGGCCGTGGTCGGTTGGTGGACGCTGCACCTGTGGCAGCAGGCCGCCTGGGCGGTGTACGCGCACGCGTCGGTCCGGGCCGAGGCCCGCGCCTCGGGCGTCACCGAGGTGCTGCTGGAGCTGTTCGACCGGTACGAGGGCGAGCAGCACGACTTCAAGGGCCTGACCCACCTGGCGCTGATGCTCGACGACGAGCCGCTGCTGGTGCTCGACCGCCCCACCGGCACCGGCTACCTGCTGCGGATGAGCGGCCTGAGCGACACCTTCCAGCTGCACACCCTGCTCGCCGACGTGCTGATCGGCGGCGGCCACCTGCCCGGCACCCCGCAGGACCCGGAGGTGGTGGCGCTGGCCCGGACGGAGTTCCTGGACGGCCGCCGGCTGATCGCCACCGGCGCCTTCAACCTGGTGGCGCCGGACGGCTCCTGGCTCTGGAACGAGGGCACGCCCAGCGACATCCCGGTGGTGGACGGCGTGCGCACCCTGGTGCTGGAGCAACTGCCGTACGAGCGCAGCTGGTCGGCCGGTCGCTTCATCCAGGAGGTGCCGGGGGACCTGCGGCTGGAGCGGGTGCTGGACCCGGCGGAGGCGGCGCGGCTGCTGGCCCGGACGGTGCCGGGGATGTCCACGGTGTCGGCCTTCGGCTGACCGAGCGGCCAGACCGCAGGCCCCCGGGGGCCCTCCCCGTTCGCCGGGTTATGGTCGGAAGCCGACGCACAGCCCCTACGAGCCCCACGAGTGGAGTCGACGATGGCGAAGGTCCCGAACGCGCTCGCGGCCGCCGCGCCCGCCGCGCTGACCGCGGCGAGCGGTCTGGTCGGCGGTTACGGCGTGGCCCGCTGGAGCGGCCGGCGCGAACTGGGCGGCGCGGTACTGGCGGTGGCCGGGGCCGGGGCGGCCGCGCAGTGGCGCCGGAGCTCGGGCACGGCCGCCGCGGCGGCGCTGACCGGCCTCTACGTGGCGGCCTTCGGCGGCTCGCACCCGCTGGCGAAGCGGATCGGCGCCTGGCCGTCCGTGTTCGCCGTCACCGGGGTGGTCGCGGCGGCCTCCACGGCCGCGACCGTGCTGGCCGCCCGCAAGCGCTGACCGGCAACGGTTCAGCGGACCGCCGCGCCGAACCGCGCCTCGAAGGCGGCCCGGTTCGCCGAGACCGGTGAGCGGTCCCAGACCGCGAACACCACCTGCTCGAACGCGCCCCCGTACCGGGCCAGCGCGCCCTCGAAGGCCTCGGCGACCTGGGCCGGGTCGTTGCGGAACACCCCGCAGCCCCAGGCGCCGAGCACCAGGGCGCGGACCTCGTGCCGGGCCGCCGCCGCGAGCACCCGGACGGCCCGCTCGGCGAGCACCCGCCGGACGTCCTCACCGGCCGAACGCCGTTCCAGCTGACCGGCGTTGGGCGCGGGCGAGGTCAGGAAGGTGACCGGGTACGGCCGGGCCGTCAGGTCGCCCCGGCCGTTCCGGATCACCGGCACCGCGGGCGAGACGATCACCCGGTGGCTGTACCGCAGGTCCGTCGAGGCCCGGTGCGCCTCGTAGTAGTCCGGCGCCTCCACCAGGCAGCTGTACAGCAGCGCGCTGCGGCACAGGTCCTCCTCCTGGGCGCGGGCGCCGCGCAGGTAGCCGCCGCCGGGGTTGCGCGCGGAGGCGAAGTTCAGCACCCCGACCGGCCCGGCCCCGGCCGCGACCAGCCGCCGGGCGGCGTCCATGCTGCCCTCTGCCGTCACCTCGATCCGCCCGCCGGCCGGACCGGGCCCGCGCTCCCCCGCCGCCAGCAGCGCGTCCAGGTCCGCCGGCGCGTAGGACACCGTGCCGGCCCTGGCCGCCGCCAACTGCTCCCCCACCTGCACGAGCTCGCCCCCGGCCGTCCGGTAGCTCCCCCGCTCGGCGATCTCCTCGTTCACCCGTGCCACTTCATGCAGTCTGCTGCTCATGTCCGTGACGCTACGGGACTACCGGCACCGCGCGCCACAGGTTATTCTCACTCCCAGAACAACACCTCGGGGGGCGAGCAGCAGCGAGGTGTTCGGGGGGTGTCGGGGGACACGGGGGAACACGAAGGGCCCGCTCCGGGGACGGAGCGGGCCCTTCGTGTGTGTTTCGGTCCTGCGCTTCGGTCGTGGCCTCAGCCGTGCGGCTCAGCCCGGCCGGTGGTCGCCCACCGGCCGTACGACGTCAGTTCTTCCAGCGCGGCTTGCGGTCGTCGCGGTTGAAGCCGCCGCCGTTGAAGCCGCCGCGGTCGCGGTCGAAGCCGCCGCGGTCCCGGTTGAAGCCACCGCGGTCGGCCTGCGGACGGCCGCCGGAGCGGTGGTCGTCACGGCGCGAGAACGGGCGGCTGTTGCTGCCGCCGCGCTCGTCGCGGTCCCGGCCGAAGGACGGGCGGTCGCCGAAGGAGCGGGCCGGACGGTCACCGAAGGAGCGGCCGCCGCGGTCGTCGCGGTCGCGGTTGAAGCCACCGCGGTCGCCGCGGTCGTCACGGTTGAAGCCGCCCGAGCGACGGTCGTCGCGGTCCCGGCCGGCACCGAAGCCACCACGGTCGCGGTTGAAGCCGCCACGGTCGCCGCGGTCGTCACGGTTGAAGCCGCCCGAGCGACGGTCGTCGCGGTCCCGGCCGGCACCGAAGCCACCACGGTCGCGGTTGAAACCGCCACGGTCGCCGCGGTCGTCACGGTTGAAGCCGCCCGAGCGACGGTCGTCGCGGTCCCGGCCGAAGCCGCCCGAACGACGCTCGTCCCGGTCCCGGTCCCGGCCGCCGAAGCCACCGGAGCGACGGTCGTCCCGGTCGCGGTCGCGGTCCCGGTCGCGGCCGAAGGCCGGACGCTCGGTGCGCACCTCGCGGTACGAGGGGGTGCGCTCCTCCGCCTGCGGCGCGGCAGCGGCGGCCGGAGCCTCCGCGGCGGCCGGGGCGGCGGCCTGGGCGGTCTCCTCGCCGGCCTCGGCGGACGCGGCCGGGGCCTCGTCCTCGATGCCCAGCTCGGCCCGCTCGCGCGCCGCACGGGCGGCCAGGCGGTCGGCCTCCTCGCGCAGCTCGGCGGCGCGGCGCTGCGCCCGCTCCAGCTGGCGGGTCATGTCGGCGAGCTCGCGCTCGGCGGCACCGGCGATGTTCGCGGCGCTCTCGGCCTGCACCTCGGTGAGCGAGCGGGCGCCGGTGATCTTGGCGACCTCGGCGTCGAAGGCGTGGTCCAGGATGTGGCGGCTGGCGTCGACGCCCGCGTCCTCCATCAGGCGGAAGACGCCGCGGCGCTGGTGCGGCAGCACCAGGGTGACGACGGCACCGGAGCGGCCGGCGCGCGCGGTGCGGCCGGAGCGGTGCAGGTAGTCCTTGTGGTCGCCGGCCGGGTCCACGTTGAGGACCAGGTCGATGCCGTCGACGTGGATGCCGCGGGCGGCGACGTCGGTGGCGACGACGACGTTGACGTAGCCGTCCTTGAAGTCGCCGAGGACGCGGGTGCGGGCGCCCTGGGTCATGCCGCCGTGCAGCGCGTCGGCCTTCACGCCGGCCTCGATCAGCTGCTCGGCGACCCGGTCGGCGCCCATCTGGGTGCGGACGAAGATGATGGTGCGGCCCTTGCGGGCGGCGATCGCGTTGGTGATCGGCGCCTTGTCCTTGGGCTTCACCACGAGGATGTGGTGGGTCATGGTGGTGACCGCGCCGGCCGACGGGTCGACCTCGTGGGTGACCGGGTTCTTCAGGTAGCGCTTCACCAGGGTGTCGATCTCGTTCTCCAGGGTGGCGGAGAACAGCAGGCGCTGGCCGCCGGCCGGCACCTGGTCGAGGATCTCGGTGACCTCGGGCAGGAAGCCCATGTCGGCCATCTGGTCGGCCTCGTCGAGGACCACGGTCTGGACGTCGTCCAGCTTGGCGGAGCCGCGGTTCAGCAGGTCGCGCAGGCGGCCCGGGGTGGCGACCAGGATGTCGACGCCGCGCTCCAGCGCGTAGATCTGGTTCGACATCGAGGTGCCGCCGCAGACGACCTTGAGGCGCAGGCCGAGCACCGAGCCGAAGGGCTCCAGGGCGTCGGCGACCTGCATGGCCAGCTCGCGGGTCGGGACCAGGATCAGACCGCGCGGGTGCTTGGCGCGGGTGCGCTCGCCGTCGGCCAGGCGGGTCAGCAGCGGCAGGCCGAAGCTGAGGGTCTTGCCGGAGCCGGTGCGGCCGCGGCCCAGCACGTCCTTGCCGGCCAGGGCGTCCGGGATGGTCGCGGCCTGGATCGGGAACGGGGTGGTGACGCCGCGCTTGGCGAGGGCCCGGACGACGTCCTCGTGCAGGCCCAGGTCGCCGAAGGTGATGGTGGGCTCGGCGGGCTCGGTGGCCTCGACCGTCTCCTCGACGGTCTCGGCGGTGATCTCCTCGGCGGCGGTCTCCGCGGCCTCGGTGATCAGATCGGTGGAGTCGGTGACATCGGCGGCGGCCTCGTTCGCGGGCATGGCGAAGCGGGCGTCGTCAACGAGAGACATGCAAAACCTTCCGGAAGTGGCACGCGCCAAAGTCCGGGGTTCTGTTTCACAACCGCCTCTATGCGGTCAGCCACGGATCGCCGGAACGCGCCAAGGGCGCCAGTTGGGAATGGGGCGCCAGTCAAATGGATCAAACGAACGATCTACCACCATAGAGGACCCTCGGGACCGGAGGCAAATGCCCAGGCCAGCCCGCTATTGCGTACCCGCACGAGGACTCGGGGCCGAGGAACCGGAGCTGCCGGCGGAGGGTTCCGGGCCCGGCGGGACGGTCGCGGCGGGCGTGGTGGGCACGGGCGTGCCGGACGGGTGGGCACTCGGGGTGACCGACGGGGTGCCCGAACCGCCGCCGGAACGGCCCTCGCCGCCGCCGGTACCGCCGGGGCCCGTCGAACCGCCGCCCGTGGAGCCGCCGGGGTGCGGCGCGGGGCTGGAATTCGCGCCGCCCGTCGAGGCGTTGCCGCCCGGCGCGCCCTCGGGAGCGCCCGCCCCCGGCACCGGGACCACGCCGGCCACCGTGCCGTTCGCGCCGGGCGTGAGCTCACCCGGCGCGGCGGTCGTGGCCCCGGCCGGCGCGTTCTCGGCCTGCAGGCCCCCCTGGTGCTCCGGGCGCCCGGACACGCCCCCCGGGTGCCCGGCGCCCGGCGAGGTCGAGGGACCTCCCGTCGCCCCAGGCCGGCCCGCCGGACCGGCCTGCCCGACCGGCGCCACCCCGCCGTGCTTCTCCTCCGCCGCCGGCCCGACCGACATGCACCCGGTCAGCCCCAGCCCGGCCACCGCCAGCACCGCCGCCGCCCGCACCGCCGCTCCCGATCGCCCCGACGGCACCATCCGCACCGCCGCCGTCGAACGCACCGCCCGCACCGAAGCCACCGCGCTCCCTCTCCTGCCGCCCCACCCGGGCCGCCCCCTGGCGGCCGCTTTCGGTGCCCAACGCGCGCCGGGCACGGCGGACACGGGTTCGTACGGGAGTCCTCCGGAGCGGCCCCCGCAAGAGCCGGCGGCAGCCCGTCCTGCGGGAGGGCTCAGCCCCAGAGCGCCGAGGCCAGCTCCGCCCCCGCGTACACCGCGGTCAGCCCGGCCGCCAGGCTGCCGGCCACGTTCGCCACCGCGTACCGCCCGGCCCCGGACTCAGCCAGCCGCAGCGTCTCGTACGAGAAGGTCGAGTAGGTGGTCAGCGCCCCGCAGAAGCCCGTGCCGACCAGCAGCTGGACGTGCGAGGAGGCCGCACCGGCCGTCACCGCCCCGGCCAGCAGGCCGAGCACCAGGCAGCCGAGCACGTTCACCGTGAAGGTGCCCCACGGGAACACCGAGTCGTGCCGGGACTGCACCGCCCGGTCGGTCAGGTACCGCAGCGGCGCGCCGACCATCGCGCCCGCCACCACCAGCAGCCAGTTCACTCCGCTCCCCCGACCGCACCCCGGCCCGTACCCCGCCCCCGGTAGTGGACGACCTCGCAGCGGTCCAGCAGCACCAGGCCCTCCGCGACCAGCTCCTCCAGCTGTGGCAGGAACCCCCGCACCCGCTCCTCCTCGTCCACGATCACCACCGCCACCGGCAGGTCCTCGCTCAGCGACAGCAGCCGCGCCGTGTGCACCAGCGAGGAGGCGCCGAACCCCTCGATCCCCCGGAACACGCTCGCGCCGGCCAGCCCGGCCGCCCGCGCCCGGTGCACGATCTCGCTGTACAGCGGGCGGTGGTGCCAGGTGTCGCTCTCGCCCACCAGCACGGTCAGCCGCAGCGCCGGCCCGCCCAGCCGGCTCACCGGGCACCGCCGCGGTGGATCAGCCGCCGGGTCAGCGCCGCGGCCGCCCACACCGCGCCGAGCGCGCCCACCAGGGTCAGCCCCAGGTACGCCAGCCCGGACCCGAGCCGCCCGGCCTCCAGCAGCCGGCGGACGTCCACCGCGTACGTCGAGAAGGTGGTGAACCCGCCCAGCACGCCGGTGCCGAAGAACGGCCGCAGCAGCGGGTGCGCCGGGCGCCCCTCGGTGATCACCACCAGGAACACCCCGATCACCGCGCAGCCCACCACGTTGATCAGCAGCGTCGTCCACGGGAAGGCCGACGGCCCGGTCTCCCAGCCCAGCCCGGCCGCGTACCGCGCCACCGCGCCGATCGCCCCGCCCACCGCGACCACCGCCACCACGGGCCCCTGCCCGCGCAGCACCGACGGCCGTCCGCGCACCGGCGCCGCCGGGCTGTCCACCGTGTCCTCCGAGGTCGTCACGGAACCCATCAAACACCGGTGTCCGCTGCCTGGCACACCGTCACCCCAGAGCCGACAATGATCCGGTGGAAATGACCCGGGAAGAGTTCGAGACGCTGGTCAGCGACGCCCTGGACCAGATCCCCCCGCAACTCGCGGCCATGATGGACAACGTCGCGGTCTTCGTCGAGGACGAACCCGACCCGAGCGACCCCGAACTCCTCGGCCTCTACGAGGGCACCCCGCTCACCGAGCGCGGCGAGTGGTACGCGGGCGTCCTGCCCGACCGGATCCTGATCTACCGCGGCCCCACCCTGCGGCACTGCGACACCCACGCGCAGGTGGTCGAGGAGGTCCGCACCACCGTCATCCACGAGGTCGCCCACCACTTCGGGTTCGACGACCACGAGCTGGACCAGCTCGGCTGGTCCTGACCCCCACCCCCACCCGGCCCAAACCCGTTTTGGCGATCCGCCCTGCATCCCATATGCTTCTCGACGTCCCCGGAACGCTGGAAACAGCCGGACGGGCCGCAAGCCCTCATCGTCTAGTGGCCCAGGACGCCGCCCTTTCAAGGCGGTAGCACGGGTTCGAATCCCGTTGGGGGCACGCAGTACCGTAGTAAAGTGCAGTGCCGCAAGACCTTAGTGGTTCGCCACTACCAGGTCCCGTGGAGCAGTTGGTTAGCTCGCCACCCTGTCAAGGTGGAGGTCGCGGGTTCAAGTCCCGTCGGGATCGCTCGTCTCGCAAGAGACGGTGCAGTACGGCCAGGTAGCTCAGTTGGTACGAGCGTCCGCCTGAAAAGCGGAAGGTCGCCGGTTCGACCCCGGCCCTGGCCACAACGCCTGACCAGGCACGATGCCCCCGAAGCGAATCGCTCCGGGGGCATTTTCGTGCCGTTTGACGCCAACGGCGCGGCGGACGGTCAGGCCCTCCGCATCTTTGCCGCAACTCCACCGCCCCCACCGTCACGCCGCGTCGGCGTGACGGTGGGGCACGAAGCGCATCGTCGTCCTTCCGTCCAGGGGGGCCAGCCGGATGTCGAGGTCCGCCTCCAACGCCTCGGCGAGCCGCGCCAGGAGGGGAAGGGTCGGGGTCGTGTCCCCCAGTTCGACGCGGGAGATGCCAGGCTGCGTCATGCCGGCCCGCCGGGCGAGTTCGGTCTGGGAGATCCCCAGCTGCCTTCGCCTGTCCCGCAGAGCGGCCGACAACTGCTGCCCATAGTCCACGGCTTCCTCCTGGCTATGCGGCGCGAGCGGCGAAGCTGACTGCCGTGCCCGAGGTCGCCAGATGGACGTCCACAGAGACCTCCAGAGCCGCGGCAATCCGGAGAAGCAGGTCGGACGTGACCGGGAGGACTCCACCAACCTCGATGTGTTCCACCTCGTCAGCGGTGCTACCGAGGCGAACCGCCAGCTCGTCCTCGCTCAGTCCCAGCTGGGTACGCCGGTCGTAGACCAGCTGACCGAGCGCCATGGCCAGACGAATCTGCTCTCGCTCGGCGATGATCGCGGGGGACTCGAACTCCCCGTGGATCGCGCGCTTGTCCCGAGCCAGCTGCCAGCGTGCGTGGTTCACCGTTCCTCCTCCGCCGTGTTGCGACTGTAGATCTCATGAGCTTCCGGATGCCCCGTCTCGCACACCAGCTTGGCAGCCTTGGCTCGCTTGACCTCCGCTTCCTCACGCATTCGGGTCTTGCGAAAGACAGTGAGCAGAACGATGCGGCGTCCAGGCGCCAGCCAGTAGCTGATCCGCACCGCGTTCCCGCTTAGACCGAGGCGCAGTTCCCGCACCCCATCACCCAGGTTCCGCGAGTGCGGCTCGTCGAGCCTCCGGCTTGGCCTGAAAAGCGGAAGGTCGCCGGTTCGACCCCGGCCCTGGCCACAGCCAGGAAAGCCCCGGAGAGATCACTCTCCGGGGCTTTCCGCGTGCCCACCCCCCGCAGCACTACTCCCTTGGCTCAGCGCTCGCTTGACTGCCGTTCATCGGGCGAGCCGGGCCGCGAGCCAGTCCGCGGTGGCCGGGAGCCAGTCCGGGAGGGCGGTTCCGAGCAGGTGGTTGCCGTGCGGGACGAGCAGCAGTTCGGCGTTCGGGGCCTGCTCGGCGAGGACGGTGGCGTTGGTGACGCCGGGGATGCGGTCCTCGCCGCCCTCGACCACCAGCAGCGGGAGGGTGATCGTCGGGGCGAGCCCGGTCAGGTCGATCCGGTCCACGAAGGCGCGGGCCGCCTCCGGGCCGCCGCAGCGCTGGGCCAGGGTCTCGCCGACGAACGGGACCACGCCCGCCCAGTCCAACCGGTACGGGCCGCTGACCGTCGCGGCGGCGCGCAGCCGCGGCTCGTGGGCGGCGGCCATCGCCGCGTAGTAGCCGCCCAGGCTGAGGCCGACCACGGCGGTGCGGGCGAGGTCCAGACCGTCGTGGGCCGCGAGTGCGTCCAGCGCCCGGCCCACCACCCGGTGGTAGTCCGGCTCCGGCGCGCTGGTGGCGGCCAGGACGCCCTGGCCGGGCCCGTCGATCGCCAGCACCGCGACCCCCCGGGCCAGCAGGGCGTCGGCGAGGGCGTGGAACTCCTCCTTTCCGGAGTCCATGCCCGGCACGATCAGCACCACCGGGGTGCCGTCCCCGGCCGCCGCCGGTCGGCGCAGCCAACCCGCGAAGCCCTCGCCCTCGACCCGCGCCGCCTCCGCCTCCAGCAGCGCCAGCGACTGCCGCATCGCCTCGTCGGCCTCGGCCGCCAGCCGGGCGGCGGCGGCCCGGTCCGGGTGCGGCAGCAGCCCGGCGGCGTGGAACCAGCGGGCGGCACTGCGGTAGGCGGTTCCGGCGGTGACCGTACGACCCTCCGCCGCGGCGCGCCCGGCCGCGGCGGCGTACCGGCGCCCGACGGCGCCGAAGGCGGCCGGCCAGTCGCGCAGGGAGGTCAGCGGGGCGGTCACCCGGTCGTACTCGTAGAGGTCGAGGCCGGCGCCGTGGGCGCGCGGTCGGGTTTCCGCGACGAACGCGGGCAGCAGGCCGGGGGTGTCGACGAAGTCCACGATGAAAGCTCCTCGTTCCGGGAATCAGGCGACGGTCAGCACGGCCTTGCCGCGGATCCGGCGGTCGCGCAGGTCGGTGAGGGTGGTCGCGGTCCGCTCCCAGGGCGCGACCAGGCCGATCTCCGGACTCAGCCGGCCGGCCGCCGCCAGGCGCACCAGGGTGGCCAGGTCCTCACCGTCCGGGACGTCGGAGTCGGCGTAGTGGAAGTGCCGCAGGGTGGCCGACTCGGGGCCGGCGAAGAAGTCGAAGAAGTCCAGCGTGGCCGGCGTGCGCGAGGCCTGGCCGAACCAGACCAGGGTCCCCCGCCGGGCCAGCCGGGCCAGCGCCAGCGGCAGGTCGGCGCCACCGGTGGACTCCAGCACCAGGTCGTACGGGCCCCGCGCCTCACCCAGCTCGTGCACCACCTCGGCCGCCCCCAGCTCGGCCAGCCTCCGGCCGCGCTCCGGAGAGGCCGTGACGACGGTCAGCTCGGCCCCGGCCGCGGCGGCCAGCTCGGTGAAGTAGTGCCCCACCCCACCGGACGCCCCGGTCAGCAGCACCCGCCGCCCGGCCACCGACCCCACCGTGCGCAGCAGCCGCAGCGCGGTCAGACCGGCCAGCGGCAGCGCGGCGGCCAGTACGGCGTCCAGACCGTCGGGCAGCTCGGCGAGCGAGGACACCGGCACGCACACGTACTCGGCCCACCCGCCCGCCGGCGGATGCCCGACCACCCGCCGGCACACGGCGGGCCCCGACCCGTCGGCCGCGGCCTGCACGACCAGCCCGGCCACGTCCTTCCCCGGCCGCCACCCGGCCCTGGGCGCCTCCAGCTGGAACGTCTCGCCCCGGTTCACCGAGAACGCCTCCACCTTCACCAGCACCTCCCCCGGCCCCGGCTGCGGCTGCTCCACCTCCGCGAACCGCACCGGCTCCGCCACATCCCCGGTCGCCACCAGCGCCTTCATCCCCACTCCTCACCTCGTCGGAGCCCCCACCTCACCGCCCCCACCACCCCCCGGTCCAACAACCACCGACCCCCGTCAACAACCCCCAGTTGTCACCCGTCCAGCCACCCCTCCCGCCCACAACAACCCCCACCCCTCACGTGGGCGCGCGGGCAACGCCTCACGCGCCCACGCCCACCTCCCCCCATTTCCCCCCACCCGACCAAGCGAGAGGGACGCGCTGCGGGAGGGGCGGTGGAGGGGGTGGCTGCGGAAGGGGGCGTTGCGGGTGATTTTCAGACTGCCAACGGCGCCCAACACCCCACCCACAGAGTCGGCAGTCGGAAAATCATCCAGCCCCCGGAGCGGCCACCCCCGGAACCGACCCGGCCACCCACCCTCCCGAGAGCCCCCCACCCCCAAACACCACCCCCCGCTAGGGTTCCCGGGTGGATCTGGATCTGGGGCAGGTGCGGGCCTTCGTGGTCACCGCTGAGGAGTTGCACTTCGGCCGGGCCGCCGCCCGCCTGGGAATCAGTCAGCAGGGGTTGTCGAAGCGGGTGGCCCGCCTGGAGGCGGCCCTCGGGGTGCGCCTGCTGGAGCGGGACGCGCGCGGAGTGGGCCTGACCGGGGCGGGGGAGCGGTTCCTGGAGCCGGCGCGGCGGGTGCTGGTGCTGGGGGAGCGGGCGGTGGCGGCGGTACGGGAGACCGAGCGGCCGTTGCGGATCGACGTCTGGGGGCACCTGTACGCGCCGATGCGGACACTCGCGCAGGCGGTGGACGCGGCGCCCGGGCTGGAGGTGGAGCCGGTGCCGGGGCGGGACCTGCCGTCGGTGGCAGCGGCGCTGCTGCGCGGGGAGTCGGATGCCGGGTTCGGCCGGGTGCACGCCCTGCCGGACGGCGCCGACGCCGGTCTGACGCACCGACTGGTCCGGCTGGAGCCGGTGGACGCGCTGCTGAGCGTCAATCATCCGCTGGCCGGCCGGGACGCCCTGAGCCCGGCCGAGCTGCGCGGCAGTGTGCTGCGCTATCCGGCGGCGGTGGACCGGCTGGACTTCCTGACCCGCTTCGCGACCCGGTTCGGCATCACCGGCCGGGTCGGCTCGACCAATCTGGGCCTGGAGCACTTCGTCGACCAGGTCGCCGCCGATCCGAGTTGCTTCTCCCTCGTCCCGGCCGACAGCCCACTGCCGGACCGCCCGGGCGTGCGCACCGTCCCGCTGACCGACCCGACCCCGCTGTACGCCTGGTCGCTGCTCTGGCGGATCGACCGGAACGTGGAACAGGACGGCCAACTGGACTGCCTACTAAGGGCGTTCACCGCCGAGGCGGCCCGCAGCCGGTGGCTGGAGTACGACCCGGCCCGGGACTGGCTCCCGGACGCCGACGAAGCCGCACTCCAGCCACGAACCGACGAAGCCACACTCCAGCCATGAACCGACGAGGCCGCGAAGTCACCCCGCCACGGCCTGGTACGCCAGCACCTCGAAGTCCCGCACCACGGCCGGCGGCGTGGCGCTCTCGAACATCCGCTGGGTGAGCAGGACCCCGGTCAGCCGCTCGGCCGGGTCGTTGAACCACGCCGTGCCGAGGCCGCCCTCCCAGCCGTAGCGGCCGGGTGAGGCGAGCCCGGTGCGGGCGGTGGCGACGGAGACTCCGAAGCCCCAGCCGTCAAGCTCACTCCGTCCCAACATCGGCTTCACATAGGTGAGTTGGGCTTCCGAGAGATGGTTGGTGGTCATCAGCCGGACGGCCGGACGGGACAGGATCCGGACACCGTCGGTGCCCTCTCCCTCGGCCAGCAGCATCCTGGCGAAGGCGAGGTAGTCGTCCAGCGTCGAGACCAGGTCCCCGCCGCCGTCGTCGAAGCGGGCCGGCCGGCCCCAGGCGCTGCCGGCCGGCTCGTCGTAAGGGACGAGCCGCCCGCCGGCCCGGTCGAGCACGTACTCCACCGGGAGCCGGTGCAGTTGGTCGGCGGGGACGGTGAAGCCGGTGTCCCGCATGCCGAGGGGCTCGAGGACGCGTTCGCGCAGCACCTCGCCGAGCGGCCGGCCGCAGGCGCGGGCGAGCAGGACGCCCAGGACGGCGGAGCCGGTGTGGTAGTGCCACCCCGCGCCGGGCTGGTGCAGCAGTGGCAACTCGCCGAGGCGGCGCAGGTATTCGTCGGGTTCGGGGTAGCCGGAGCGCGGCGGCCGGACGTCGACGCCGAGCTCGGCCGTCGCCCGGACGATCGGCGCGGACGGCGGGAGCATCGCGAGGCCGTGGCCGAGCCCGAAGGTGAGCAGGTCGCGCAGGGTGATCGGCCGGACGGCGGGTTCGGTGTCATCGAGCTCGCCGTCCGGTCGGCGCAGTACCCGCCGGTCGGCCAGCTCGGGCAGCAGTTCGTCGACCGGGTCGTCCAGCCGCAGCACGCACTCCTCGACCAGGGTGAGCGCGGCGACCGCGGTGACCGGTTTGGCCATGGAGGCGATCCGGAACAGGGAGTCCCGCCGCATCGGGGCGGTGCCGGCCGCGTCCTGGCTGCCGAGCACCTCGACGTGGAGGTCGCCGTCCCGCACGACGGCGGCCACCAGCCCGGGCACCCCGCCCCGCTCGACGTGCCCGGACAGCACGTCGTGCAGCCGCCCCAGCCGGTCCTTCGAGAGCCCCGTCGCGCCGTTCATCGGCCACCGCCTTCCGCATGGTTGACGTCACGTCACGTCCGGCGTCCACTGTGCCGCACGACACTGACGAATCGGCGGCGGCAAACAGCGGCGCCGGCTCACCACCAGGTGCTCTGGCTCCGCAGCACCGACCCGTCCGCGGCGTAGGAGGTGGCGGTGTTGTCGGTGGAGCCCAGCCCGCGGACGACGGCGTACCAGTGGACCGGGGAGTCCCCGAGCGCGACCGGGACCGCCTCGACGGAGCCGCCGGTCTTCCAGCTGACCACGACCCTGGCGACCTCCGGCCCGACCGGGACGACCACCATGTCCGGGCGGCTCGCCTTCCCGGTCACCCGGTTGAGCATCACGCCCTTGATGGGGCCCGGGTCGTCCTTCACCGTCCCGCCCGGGGCGGTGGTCGCCTCCACGAAGTCGCCGGGCTGCCGCTTGCCGTCCGCGATCAGGTAGACGTCGACCCGGTCGGCCTGCGGGTCCCAGACCGGGTTGCCGCTCTGCGCGGGGTCGCCCGGCAGCGTCGGGTCGGCGGCGCGCCGCTCCGTCCAGATCAGCTCACCCTGCTTGCGGCCGTCCGCCGCGGTCGGGGCCGCCGGCCACAGCGCGGCCCAGACCTCCATGGCGTGGCCGTTGACGGCGCCCTCACCGACCTTCGCCCGGATCGGGGTGAACGGGTCCCGCGCGGTCCCGGCCGAAGCGGACGAGGCGGCCGAAGCCGTAGGGCCGGCCACCGCCGTCGGCACACCCGAGGCCCCCGCCGTCGGCACACCCGAGGCCCCCGCCGTCGGCACACCCGAGGCCCCCGCTGTCGGCGTCCCCGGCCCCGCCGCCGGCCCCGAGCCCGACGATCTGCCCGAAGCGATCGCCGCCGCCGAGGAAACGGCCGCCACCGAGGCCCCGCCGGCCTCCCGCCCGTAGCCGCCGACCGCCGTCCCCGCCCCGGCCACGGCCACCACCAGCACCGCCGCCGCGCCACCGGTCAGCAGCCGTCGGCGCCGCAGCCGGCGCCGGCCCCCGGCCAGCAGCCGGTCGTACGGAACGGCGCCGATCTCGAGGCTCTCGGCCACGTCGCTCAGCCCGTACGACGCCGCGGCCTCGGCTCCGGCCAGGTCGCCGGCCAGGTCACCGGCCAGGTCACCGGCCAGGTCCTCGTTGCTCATCTTCCGCCTCCGATGGTCGTCAGCCCGCTGAGTGAGGAGGTCTCCCGCAGCTTGGCCAGCCCCCTGGCCGCCTGGCTCTTCACCGTGCCGACCGAGCAGCCCATGGCCGCCGCGGTCTGGGACTCGCTGAGGTCCTCCCAGTACCGCAGCACCACGGCCTCGCGCTGGCGGGGCGGCAGGGCTGCGAGCGCGGCGAGCAGCACGGCCCGGTCGTCCGGGTCGGGCCCGGTCGGGGCGGGCCGGTCGGGGAAGACCTCGACCAGGTACTCGGCCGGTCTGCGCCGGAACCGCCGGGCGTGCTCGTTGATCAGGATCCGGCGCACGTAGGCGTTCGGGTCGTCCGCGGCACGGACCTTGTTCCAGTGGACGTAGGCCCGTTCCAGGGCCTGCTGGACCAGGTCCTCGGCGCCGTGGCGGTCCCCCGCCAGCAGGTACGCCGTCCGCAGCAGCCGTGACCACGCGCTGCCGGCGAACGCCCGGAACTCGTCGTCCCGGACGGTCTTCTGGGCTCCCATGAGCACCTCCTCGAACCCCCAGAGCCCGGAACCGCGGCCGACCGTTGCCCGGCGTTCGCGGCTCGCCGTTCGCGATTCCGCGCCGGCGGCTGTGACACTGGAGGGGCTCGAAAACCGAGGTGCGCTCCGCCGTGCCTCCTTGCGAACCTAGAGGGATGCCCGCAGTGAGTTCTCCCGCAGTCCAGTCCGCCCCCGCACCCACCGAGGGTCCCGGAATCGGTGAGCTGGCCGCCCGCCTGCCCGAGCTGACCCTGCGCGACGAGGTCCGGATCGGGCGTCGGCTGGAGGGGGCCCGCCGGGTCCGCAAGCCCGAGGCCCGGCAGAAGATCGCCGCCGAGATCGCCGCCGACATCGACCGCGCCGAGCTGCTGGTCGAGCAGCGCCGGGGCGCGGTGCCGAAGATCACGTACCCGGCCGAGCTCCCGGTCAGCCAGAAGAAGGACGACATCCTGGAGGCGATCCGGGAGCACCAGGTGGTGATCGTCGCGGGTGAGACCGGCTCCGGCAAGACCACCCAGATCCCGAAGATCTGCCTGGAGCTGGGCCGTGGCGTGCGCGGGCTGGTCGGCCACACCCAGCCGCGCCGGATCGCCGCCCGCACGGTGGCGGAGCGCGTAGCCGAGGAGCTGGACACCCCGCTGGGCGAGGCGGTCGGCTGGAAGGTCCGGTTCACCGACCAGGTCGGCCAGGACACCCTGGTCAAGCTGATGACGGACGGCATCCTGCTCGCGGAGATCCAGACCGACCGCGATCTGCGCCAGTACGACACCCTGATCATCGACGAGGCGCACGAGCGCAGCCTCAACATCGACTTCCTGCTCGGCTACCTCAAGCAGCTGCTCCCCCGCCGCCCCGACCTCAAGGTCGTGATCACCTCCGCGACCATCGACCCGGAGCGCTTCTCCCGGCACTTCGGCGACGCCCCGATCATCGAGGTCTCCGGCCGGACGTACCCGGTCGAGGTCCGCTACCGCCCGGTGATCGACGACGCCGAGGACGACGCCGACGAGGCGGACCGCGACCGGGACCAGATCCAGGCGATCTGCGACGCCGCCCAGGAGCTGCAGGACGAGGGCCCGGGCGACATCCTGGTCTTCCTCTCCGGCGAGCGCGAGATCCGCGACACCGCCGACGCCCTCAACAAGCTGAAACTGAGGAACACCGAGGTCCTCCCGCTCTACGCCCGGCTCAGCTCGGCCGAGCAGCACCGGGTGTTCCAGCGCTCCAACCTGCGCCGGATCGTGCTGGCCACCAACGTGGCCGAGACCTCGCTGACCGTCCCCGGCATCAAGTACGTGATCGACCCGGGCACCGCCCGGATCTCCCGTTACAGCCACCGCACCAAGGTGCAGCGGCTGCCGATCGAGGCGATCAGCCAGGCCAGCGCCAACCAGCGCAAGGGCCGCTGCGGCCGCACCTCGGACGGCATCTGCATCCGGCTGTACTCGGAGGAGGACTTCCTCTCCCGCCCCGAGTTCACCGACGCCGAGATCCTGCGCACCAACCTGGCCTCGGTGATCCTGCAGATGACCGCGGCCGGCCTGGGCGACATCTCCGCCTTCCCGTTCCTGGACCCGCCGGACTCGCGCAACATCAAGGACGGCGTCCACCTGCTGCACGAGCTGGGCGCGCTGGACCCGGACGAGAAGGACCCGCGCAAGCGCCTGACGGCGCTCGGCCGCAAGCTCGCCCAGCTCCCGGTGGACCCGCGGATGGCCCGCATGGTGCTGGAGGCGGACCGCAACGGCTGCGTGCGCGACGTCATGGTGATCGCCGCCGCGCTGTCCATCCAGGACCCGCGCGAGCGCCCCGCCGAGAAGCGCCAGGCCGCCGACGAACGGCACCGCCGGTTCTCCTCGGAGACCTCCGACTTCCTCTCCTACCTGGCGATGTGGCGCTACGTCCGGGAGCAGCAGAAGGAGCTCTCCTCCTCGGCGTTCCGCCGGATGTGCAAGTCCGAGTTCCTCAACTACCTGCGGATACGGGAGTGGCAGGACGTCTACACCCAGCTGCGCACCGTCGCCAAGCAGTTGGGCGTGACCATCGAGGAGCCGCACCCCGACGCCGAACCGGACGCCGACCGGATCCACCAGTCGCTGCTGGCCGGGCTGCTCTCCCACATCGGACTGTTCGACGTGGAGAAGCGCGAGTACGGCGGCGCCCGCGGCGCCCGGTTCGCGGTCTTCCCCGGCTCCGGCCTGTTCAAGAAGCCGCCGCGCTGGGTGATGTCGGCCGAGCTGGTGGAGACCTCCCGGCTGTGGGCCCGGATCAACGCGAAGATCGAGCCCGAATGGGTCGAGCCGCTGGCCGGGCACCTGATCAAGCGCAGCTACAGCGAGCCGCACTGGGAGAAGAAGGCCGGCGCCGTGCTGGCGTACGAGAAGGTGACCCTCTACGGGATGCCGATCGTCGCCCAGCGCAAGGTCAACTACGGCCGGATCGACCCGGAGCTCTGCCGCGAGCTGTTCATCCGCAACGCCCTGGTCGAGGGCGACTGGGAGACCCACCACAGGTTCTTCGCGGAGAACCGCAAGCTGCTCGGCGAGGTCGAGGAGCTGGAGAACCGGGCCCGCCGCCGGGACATCCTGGTGGACGACCAGACCCTGTTCGACTTCTACGACGCCCGGCTGCCCGAGGAGATCGTCTCCACCCGGCACTTCGACTCCTGGTGGAAGAAGGCCCGGCACGAGCAGCCGGACCTGCTGAACTTCGAGAAGTCGATGCTGATCAACGACGCCGCGGACGGCGTCACCGAGGCCGACTACCCGGACCACTGGCAGCAGGGCAAGCTGCGCTTCAAGCTGACCTACCAGTTCGAGCCGGGCAGCGACGCGGACGGCGTGACCGTGCACATCCCGCTGCCGGTGCTCAACCAGGTCACCGCGGAGGGCTTCGACTGGCAGATCCCCGGTCTGCGGGAGGAGCTGGTCACCGCGTACATCAAGTCGCTGCCCAAGGCGATCCGGCGCAACTTCGTGCCGGCCCCGGACTTCGCCAAGGCGGCGCTGCGCCAGCTGAAGGACCGCCAGGAGCCGTTGCTGCCGTCCCTGGAGCACGCCCTGAAGCGCCTGACGGCCGTCACCGTGCCGCCGGAGGCCTGGGACGACGAGCGGGTGCCCGAGCACCTCAAGGTGACCTTCCGGGTGGTGGACGGGCGGCGCAAGCTCGCCGAGTCCAAGGACCTGGAGGAGCTGCGGCTGCGGCTCAAGCCCAAGCTCAAGGAGACGCTCTCCTCGGCGGCCTCCGGCCGGGGCATCGAACAGGGCGGGCTGACCGCCTGGCCGGCCGGGCTGCCGGTGCTCCAGCGCACCTTCGAGCAGCGCTCGCGCGGCCACTCGCTGCGCGCCTACCCGGCGCTGGTGGACGAGGGCGGGTCGGTCGGCGTGAAGCTGTTCGACACCCCGGAGGCGCAGGCGCAGGCGATGTGGGAGGGAACGCGCCGGCTGCTGATGCTGACCACCACCTCCCCGGCCAAGTCGATCCAGGGCCGGCTGGGCAACCAGGCGAAGCTGGCGCTCTCGCACAGCCCGCACGGTTCGATCAACGCCCTGTTCGAGGACGTCGTCTCGGCCGCGACGGACCGGCTGATGGCCCTGGCCGGCGGCCCGGCCTGGGACGAGGCGGCCTTCGGCAAGCTGCACGACAAGGTACGGGCGGACCTGTACGACCTGTCCGCGGACACCACGCTGAAGACGGCCACCGCGCTGATCGCCTTCCACAAGGCCTCGACCCGGCTGAAGTCGGTGAGCAGCCCGGTGCTGCTGAACGCGGTGAACGACGTCCGGCTGCACCTGGCCTCGCTGGTGCACCCGGGCTTCGTGACGGCCACCGGCTGGCAGCGGCTGCCCGACCTCAAGCGCTACCTGCTGGCGGTGGACCGCCGACTGGAGGCGCTGCCCGACCACCCGCAGCGGGACGCCCAGCAGCTGCTGAAGGTCCAGCAGGTGCAGCAGGCGTACGGGGAGCTGCTGGCGGCGGTGCCGGCCGGGCGGCAGCCGTCCGAGGAGGTGCGGGCGATCCGCTGGATGATCGAGGAGCTGCGGGTCAGCTTCTTCGCCCAGGGGCTGGGCACGCCGAGCCCGGTCTCGGAGAAGCGGATCATGAAGGCGATGGAGTCGGCCCGGGCGGCGCTGTGACCCGGGCGGCGCCCTGAGCTGCGGGTGCGCGGCGGGCCCTCAGGAGCCAGTTCGACCTGGGGGCCCACCATGGGCTACGATCTGTCTTGTTCGCAGCGCGGCAAGCGAGTGAACGAGATCAGAAAACTCTGGTCCCGTGGAGCAGTTGGTTAGCTCGCCACCCTGTCAAGGTGGAGGTCGCGGGTTCAAGTCCCGTCGGGATCGCCGCAGTGCGAGAGGCCCGGAACCGTCAGGTTCCGGGCCTCTCGCTTTTTGCCGTCCGCCTTGTACCCCGGCCAGGTCCGGACCACAAGTGACGGATCGTGTGATCGGCGCCACTCGACCGCCCGGAGAACCGGCCCTGGAACGACCCCTTCTCGACCTCACTAATTTAATATGTAAAATTGCACTGTTATTCACTGTAAATCCCCCCCGCATCTTGAGCACCAAATCGTTATCCGGAGTTCAGCATTCCGACCGCCGGAAGCACGGCGCCGGGTACGACAAAGGGGCCGCTAACCGGACCCGGCGGAGTCCGGTTAGCGGCCCCTTCGAAAGAGCCTTTGGCCTATCAGGCCTCAGTGCGCTGGGCGGGAATCCCGGCCAGCAGGGCGCGCACCTCCGCCTCACGGTAACGGCGGTGACCGCCGAGCGTGCGGATCGACGTCAGCTTGCCCGCCTTGGCCCAGCGGGTGACCGTCTTCGGGTCAACGCGGAACATGGTGGCAACCTCCGCCGGCGTCAGCAGCGGCTCAGCATCAGGGGTACGAGCGGTCATGAGCGGCCTCCTCGGGAGAACCGAACCAGGGCGGTTCTATCCTTCAAATTCTGCACCTTGGCCCGCGATGCCCGAAATGGCATAGACGGGCCGAGTCGGTTATAGGACGAACGGCTTGTCCTGGTGTCTACAACTACACCATCCGTCCAGCCCTATCGACCAAACCGCCAAAATTGACCCCTCACGGGTTCAAGGCCGACGGATGGCGATGGACCACCCCATAACGGACAGTCACACGACAGTGACGTCCGGTTACGAGGGGACCAGACCCTCCGTTTCCCCGCAAAGCACGCATCGACTCCAGAACCACCCAAAAGTGGGCACGCTCACGTGAAGTTGGGCTGGTTGTCCCATTTTTGCACATAGGGGTTAGTTCGCGTCAACGGTGAGTAGTGTCACGTTCGACAGCTATTGACCCGAACCAGGACCTTGGTCAGCGCCGCCGTGGACCAAAAGCCCCCCACAGTCATACACGGGCGGTCGGACGTCAGTTCGCGTGCCGCAGCGCCGACACCCGCCGCCACCGCACCGTCAGTTCCCCGTACGCGCGCAGCGCCTCGACGGTGTCCCCCGCCCGCAGCGCCCGCAGCCCGTCCTCCAACTCCCCCGCCGAACGGTCCGCCAACAGCCGCTCCGGCCCCAGCAGATGCACCAGCCCCCCGTAGTCCAGCTCCACCAGCGAGCGCGGGTGGAACTCCTCCAGCCACCGGCCGACCTGCTCCGCCCCGCGCACCAACTCCCCCTCCGGCACCGCCTCGCGCAGCGCCCGGTAGGCCCGCGCCACCCGTCGCCGCGCCTGGGCCATCGGCACCAGGTAGAACAGCGCCGCCGGCCTCCCCCGCTCCCCCTCCGCTCCTCCGTCGTCCGCGCCCCCCGTGCCCCCCGGCACGAAGCACCGGTCCTCGTCCCCGAACGGCAGGAACCAGTGCACCGGCACCTCCCACCGGCTGGTGAGGATCCACGGCCGGGCGTCCGGGTGTCCGGCCAGCCAGCGCTCCCGGTCCGCCTCGGCGGCCACCCGGGTCACCGGCGGCACCGCGGCGTCCAGCAGCGCCACCGGAGCCCCCGTCCGCAGCTCCTCCAGCGCCTGCCAGCTGCGCAGCCTGGTCGCCCACGGGCACACGTACAGTACGCCGTCCACGACCCGCAGGTACGCCCGACCGCTCTCCTTCTCCGGCAGCGCCCGGGGCGTCCGGGCGGCCAGCTCCGCGAGCGCCTCCCGCTGCTCCGCCAGCACCGCCGCCGCCACCGACTGCTCGGCGGCCGTCGCGTCCGGGCCGTGCTCCGCCGCGTAGGCCCGCCAGCCCGCCCGCTCGGGCTCCGGGTAGGCCGCCAGCGGCTCGTAGACCCGCAGGTGGGCGGCGTAGGGCGGCAGTACGGAAGTGCGTACGACGGTCACGTCCTGCATGTTCGCACGCGCCGCGCGGCCCCGGGAGGGCGCGCCCCCGAACCGTTCGCACCCGCACCGTGGACCCGCTCCGATCTCACTCCGTGGACAACCGGCGCAAGCTCGGACAAGACGGCGGACCGGCGGTCCCCGCCCGACTACGCTTCGCCTTAGGCGCCCGCACCACAGCAGCGGGCCTTCGATACTGGAGTCACCACAGTGACCGACGTACAGACCCCGGCCACGCACCCCGCACCCGGCGTGCTCAGCAGGATCTTCCGCACCGAGCAGGACGGTGCCCCCGGCGACGGCCACGAGCAGGTCGTCCTCTGCCACGACCGCAGCTCCGGGCTCAAGGCGATCATCGCCATCCACTCCACCGCCCTCGGCCCCGCCCTCGGCGGCACCCGCTTCTTCCCGTACGCCTCCGAGGAGGCGGCCCTGGAGGACGCGCTGAACCTGTCCCGCGGGATGTCCTACAAGAACGCGCTGGCCGGGCTGGACCTCGGCGGCGGCAAGGCCGTCATCATCGGCGACCCGAACAAGGACAAGAACGAGGCGATGCTCCGGGCCTACGGCCGCTTCGTGGAGTCGCTGCGCGGGCGCTACATCACCGCCTGCGACGTGGGCACCTACGTCCAGGACATGGACGTCGTCGCGCGCGAGACCGAGTTCGTGACCGGCCGCTCGCCCGAGCACGGCGGCGCCGGCGACTCGTCCATCCTGACCGCCTTCGGCGTCTTCCAGGGCATGCGCGCCACCGCCCAGGCCCGTTGGGGCCAGCCCACCCTGCGCGGCAAGCGGGTCGGCGTCGCGGGCGTCGGCAAGGTCGGCCACTACCTGGTCGGCCACCTGGTCGCGGACGGCGCCACCGTCGTCGTCACCGACCCCTTCGAGGCCGCCGTCAACCGCGTGCGCGCCGCTCACCCGGAGGTGGAGGTGGTAGCCGACACCACCGCCCTGCTCCAGGCCAAGCTGGACGTCTACGCCCCCTGCGCCCTCGGCGGCGCGCTGACCGACTCCGTGGTCGCCGCGCTCGGCGAGTTCGGCACCTCGATCGTCTGCGGCGCGGCCAACAACCAGCTGGCCCACCCGGGCGTCGAGAAGGACCTGGCCGACCGCGGCATCCTCTACGCGCCCGACTACCTGGTGAACTCCGGCGGCGTGATCCAGGTCGCCGACGAGATCGACGGCTTCAACTTCGAGCGGGCCAAGAACAAGGCCACCAAGATCTTCGACACCACCCTGGAGATCTTCACCCGGGCCGCCGCCGACGGCGTCCCGCCGGCGGTCGCCGCCGACCGCCTGGCCGAGAAGCGGATGCGCGAGATCAGCGCGCTGCGCACGGTCCTGCTGCCGGGCGCCCGCCGCGGCTGACCGGAGTCACTCCGCCGACCTGATGCGCGGGGGGTCGTCACCTTCGGCCCCCCGCGCATCACGATGTGGAACCGGATTCTCACTTCTCCGCCCGAACGGGTGATCCGAGGTCCCCCTTGGGGGGATAATCGGTCCTGGAACGACGGACCCCGAACACCTCCGGACAGCGTGCAAAACGCCGCAAAACCTCCCCTGACCTGGGAAGACCTGGTCGCGGGTGCGGTCCATGCGCGCCACGTCACACCGACGACGTACCGTCCAGCGGCGGAAACAGGTACCGTTAATGCTCCAAGGGACGGTCCTCCCATTCGGGCAGGCCGGACCTGATCACACGTGTCAGACTCGGGGCCGTGAGCCCCATCGTTGAGGGGGTCGACCCATGGGGCGCGGCCGGGCCAAGGCCAAGCAGACGAAGGTCGCCCGCGAGCTGAAGTACAACAGCGGCGGGTTCGACGCTAACCGTCTGTCCAACGAGCTGGGCGTATCGCCGTCCACCGCTTCGATCGACCCGGAGCCGATCGAGGAGGAGGAGGACGACGACCCGTACGCGGAGTACGCCGCCCGCTACGGCGCCCTCGACGACGAGGACGACAACGAGCCGGGCAACGGGCCGTCGCAGGCCTCCCGCCGCCGCTCGTAAACCGCAGCTTCGCCGGACCGGTCCGGGGCCCCAGGGCGCCGACCGGTCTTCGGCGTTCCCGTGGGCCGGTCCGGTGCGCTTGCGGACGGCTGCGGTCGGCGACCCGCTTCGAGTGGTCGCCGCGGACGCGCGAGAGGGCCCCTCCGGTGCACCGGAGGGGCCCTCTGCCGTCAGTCAGGCCGGTCAGCCCGCCGTGAAGCCCTCGTAGGCGTTGTAGAGGGCCGCGCCCTCCGCGTGCTCGTCGGTGCGCTCGACGACGTCACCGAGCAGCCAGGCCTCGACGCCGCGGTCCTCGAGGATCGACAGCACCACGTCCACCGAGTGCGGCGGGACGACCGCGACCATGCCGACGCCCATGTTGAGCGTCTTCTCCAGCTCCAGGGTGGCCACCTTGCCGACCTCGGCGACGGTCCGGAAGACCGGCAGCGGGGTCCAGGTGCCGCGGTCCAGGCGGGCGTGCAGGCCGTCCGGGATGACCCGGGCCAGGTTGGCCGCCAGGCCGCCGCCGGTGACGTGCGAGAAGGCGTGCACCTCGGTCGCCCGGGTGAGCGCCAGGCAGTCCAGCGAGTAGATCCGGGTCGGCTCCAGCAGCTCCTCGCCGAGGGTGCGGCCGAACTCCTCGACCTTGCGGTCCAGCTTCCAGCCGGCCTGGTTCAGCAGCACGTGGCGGACCAGCGAGTAGCCGTTGGAGTGCAGGCCGGAGGCGGCCATCGCGATCACCACGTCGCCGGCCCGGACCCGCTCGGAGCCCAGCAGCGCGTCGGCCTCGACCACGCCGGTGCCGGCGCCCGCGACGTCGTACTCGTCCGGGCCGAGCAGGCCCGGGTGCTCGGCGGTCTCGCCGCCGACCAGGGCGCAGCCGGCCAGCGCGCAGCCCTCGGCGATGCCCTTGACGATCGAGGCGACCCGCTCCGGGACGACCTTGCCGACGCAGATGTAGTCGGTCATGAACAGCGGCTCGGCGCCGCACACCACGATGTCGTCCACGACCATGCCGACCAGGTCGTGGCCGATGGTGTCGTGCTTGTCCATGGCGGCCGCGATGGCCACCTTGGTCCCCACCCCGTCGGTGGCCGAGGCCAGCAGCGGCCGCTCGTAGTTCTTGAAGGCGGACACGTCGAAGAGGCCGGCGAAGCCGCCGAGGCCGCCGACCACCTCGGGGCGGTCGGCCTTCTTCACCCACTGCTTCATGAGCTCGACGGCGCGGTCGCCCGCCTCGATGTCGACACCGGCGGCGGCGTAGGTGGCGCCATCGGAGGGGCGACGCGGAGCGTCTCCGTTGGGGGGGGTGGTGGGCGACGGGTGGGAGCTGGTCACTGCGTGCGGCCCTTTCGGGTCAGGTGGGGTGGTTCGGAAACAGCGGTGGGGCCCCGGTTCGCGGGACCCCACCGTGCGTTCGCTACGGGCGGCGCAGCGCGTCGGCCGCGCCCGCCCCGCCGAGCAGCGACTGGACGCCGTCCAGGTCGCTGCCGCTGGTCGGCTTGCCGCGGACGGCCGGCTGCTGCTGGCCGCCCTTGATCTCGGCCTCCAGCAGGAGCTTGCCGAGCAGCGCCGGGTCCGGCAGCTCCATCGGGTACTCGCCGTCGAAGCAGGCCCGGCAGAGCTTGTCCTTGGGCTGCTTGGTGGCCTCGATCATGCCGTCGATCGAGATGTACGCGAGCGAGTCGGCGCCGAGCGTGCGGCCGATCTCCTCGATGGTCATGCCGTTGGCGATCAGCTCCGCGCGGGTGGCGAAGTCGATGCCGAAGAAGCAGGGCCACTTCACCGGGGGCGAGGAGATCCGGATGTGCACCTCGGCGGCGCCCGCCTCGCGCAGCATCTTCACCAGCGCGCGCTGGGTGTTGCCGCGCACGATCGAGTCGTCCACGACCACCAGGCGCTTGCCGGCGATGACCTCGCGCAGCGGGTTGAGCTTGAGCCGGATGCCGAGCTGGCGGATGGTCTGGCTGGGCTGGATGAAGGTGCGGCCCACGTAGGCGTTCTTCACCAGGCCTGAGCCGTACGGGATGCCGCTGGCCTCGGCGTAGCCGATCGCGGCGGGGGTGCCGGACTCGGGCGTGGCTATCACCAGGTCGGCCTCGACCGGGGCCTCCTGCGCCAGGCGGCGGCCCATCTCCACGCGGGAGAGGTGCACGTTGCGGCCGGCGATGGAGGTGTCGGGACGGGCCAGGTAGACGTACTCGAACACGCAGCCCTTGGGCTTCGCCTCGGCGAAGCGGGAGGTGCGCATGCCGTTCTCGTCGATGGCGATGAGCTCGCCGGGCTCGACCTCGCGGATGAAGGAGGCGCCGCAGATGTCCAGCGCCGCCGTCTCGGAGGCGACCACCCAGCCGCGCTCCAGCCGGCCGAGCACCAGCGGGCGGATGCCCTGCGGGTCGCGGGCGGCGTAGAGGGTGTGCTCGTCCATGAAGACGAGCGAGAAGGCGCCCTTGACCTTGGGCAGCACGACCTTGGCCGTCTCCTCGATGGAGAGGTCCGGGTGGCCGGCCAGCAGGGCGGTCACCAGGTCGGTGTCGTTGGTCGCGGCGGTCCGGCCGGAGCGCGAGACGTGCTCCTCACCGGGCAGTTCGGCGACCATGGCCGCCAGTTCGGCGGTGTTCACCAGGTTTCCGTTGTGCCCGAGGGCCAGCGAACCGTGCACGGTCGCCCGGAAGGTCGGCTGGGCGTTCTCCCAGACCGAGGAACCGGTGGTCGAGTAGCGGGCGTGTCCGACGGCGATATGCCCGTGCAACGACCCCAGCGAGGCCTCGTCGAAGACCTGGGAGACCAGTCCCATGTCCTTGAAGACGAGAATCTGGGAGCCGTTGCTCACTGCGATGCCCGCGGATTCCTGACCGCGGTGCTGCAGGGCGTAAAGGCCGAAGAACGTGAGCTTGGCGACCTCCTCGCCGGGAGCCCAGACACCGAAGACGCCACACGCGTCCTGGGGGCCTTTCTCGCCGGGAAGAAGATCGTGGTTGAGTCTTCCGTCACCACGTGGCACGCCTTCGAGTCTAGGGCAGTTGACCAGGGCTTCCGGAACCCGGGACGTCCGGTTCGATCGGCGATCGCGGAGTAACGCGCGTAGACAAAACCCCTTACCGGGTGGGGAATTCGGATGGGGGAATTCCGGCGGACGGCGGTTGGCCTTGCGGTTCGCGCCCGTTGGGGCTTTCCGTGTGCGGAGGGGTGGTTGGCGGGCGGGCGCGAACGTGAGCCTGCTCACCCGGGGTTCACCTCGCGGTCATCCGGTCACGCCGCCGGCAGCAGCAGGCCCCAGGCGCCCGGGTGGACCGTCCAGGTCCGGGCGCGGACCGGGCCGACCGGATGGCCGTCCGCCTCGTAACCGAATCCGCGCCCGACCACCGAGACGCTCGCCGCCCGCGCCCGCACCAGCGCGCCGGGCGCGTGGACCACCACCTCGAGCACCCCCGCGCCGTCGGCGTCGGCCGCGCCGTCCGCGCCGTCGGCGTCGGCGTCGGCGTCGGCCGCGTCGGACTGCCTGGCGCCCGGGAGGATCAGCTGCACCAGCCGGACCGGGCGGTGCACGTCGGCGAGCAGCCGGCCGTCCGCCTCGACCCGGACCCGGGGGCTGTGGTCCACCGCGTCCGGGGTGAGTGCGTTCGCCTGCTCGGCCGCAGCCAGTTTCGCCCATAGCGAACGCCAGCCACCCGTGCGGCCCACCAGCCGCCGCGCACCGCCACCGGTGATCCGCACCCCGCCCAGCGCCACCCCGCCGCCGTCGTCCACCAGCAGGTCGAAGGTGCGCGGCGCACCCGACAGCACCGCCCGCGCCGCCCGCACCGGCTCCCCCGGCACGCCGAGCGCGCGGGCCGTCGCCAGCTCCTCCGCCCGGCCGACCGGAACCATGCCCACCGGATCGGCGCCCAGCTCACGATGCCGGTGCAGGGCCTGCAGCACCCGCTGCAGGGCGAGATCGGAACCGATCACCACCGGTAGCCGCCGACCCCGGTGCGAAAGCATCCGGTCGAGTTCCGACGGGCTCTCCGGATAGGCCACCTTGACGTCCGCACCCCCGCACAGCACGTCCTTCGCGATCCGCACCGACTCCCCGTCGGTCTGCCGGGCCACCGGGTCGAGCAGCAGCAGAAGGGGCTCCGGACCGCCGGTAGCAGGCGTGGACAGGGACGACACGACCGGTCCTTCCTCAGGTAATCTCTCGGTGCAAGAGCCCCTTGCGCCATTGCGCCAGGGGCTTCGTCTATCTCGGGGCAGACTGCGGCCTACGCAGGATGCCCCAACCGGAAGGGGTGTACGCCTGTGCCGGCACTCGTGCTCGTTGGCGCTCAGTGGGGGGACGAGGGCAAGGGGAAGGCCACCGACCTCCTCGGCGGCTCCGTCGACTACGTCGTCCGCTACCAGGGCGGCAACAACGCCGGTCACACGGTGGTCATCGGCGACCAGAAGTACGCCCTGCACCTGCTCCCCTCCGGCATCCTCAGCCCGAACGTGACGCCGGTGATCGGCAACGGCGTCGTCATCGACCCGGGCGTGCTGCTCTCCGAGCTCAACGGCCTGAACGAGCGCGGCATCGACACCTCCAAGCTGCTGATCTCGGGCAACGCCCACCTGATCACCCCGTACCACCGCACCATCGACAAGGTCACCGAGCGCTTCCTCGGCAAGCGCCGGATCGGCACCACCGGCCGCGGCATCGGCCCGACCTACGCGGACAAGATCAACCGCGTCGGCATCCGGGTCCAGGACCTGTTCGACGAGTCGATCCTGCGCCAGAAGATCGAGGCGGCGCTGCACGACAAGAACCAGATCCTGGTCAAGCTGTACAACCGCCGCGCCATCCCGGCCGACCTGGTGGTCGAGGAGTACCTGGGCTACGCGGAGAAGATCAAGCCCTTCCTCGCCGACACCACCCTCGTCCTGGACGAGGCCCTCAAGGCCGACAAGGTCGTCCTGCTGGAGGGCGGCCAGGGCACCCTGCTCGACGTCGACCACGGCACGTACCCCTTCGTGACCTCGTCGAACCCGACCGCGGGCGGCGCCTGCACCGGCGCCGGCATCGGCCCCACCAAGATCGACCGGGTCATCGGCATCCTCAAGGCCTACACCACCCGCGTCGGCTCCGGCCCGTTCCCGACCGAGCTGCTCGACGAGGACGGCGAGGCGCTGCGCCGGATCGGCGGCGAGCGCGGCGTCACCACCGGCCGCGACCGCCGCTGCGGCTGGTTCGACGCCGTCATCGCGCGCTACGCGACCCGGGTCAACGGCCTCACCGACTTCTTCCTCACCAAGCTCGACGTGCTGACCGGCTGGGAGCAGATCCCGGTCTGCGTCGCGTACGAGATCGACGGCCGGCGGGTCGAGGAACTCCCCTACAACCAGTCGGACTTCCACCACGCCAAGCCGATCTACGAGACGCTGCCGGGCTGGACCGAGGACATCAGCAAGGCGAAGACCTTCGCCGAGCTGCCGAAGAACGCCCAGGCGTACGTCAAGGCGCTGGAGGAGATGTCCGGCGCGCCGATCTCCGCCATCGGCGTCGGCCCGGGCCGCGACGAGACGATCCAGATCAACTCGTTCATCTGAGCCCGAGCGCTTCCGAGGGCCCCGCGGGACGGTATCCGTCCCGCGGGGCCCTCGGCTTTGCCCTCCCGGAATTGCACTAGTACGGAAGTCCATTGCCTCTAGTGCAGAACCGCGCTACGTTCGGATCATGACCGCGAAGCTGCCCACGCCCGTCACCCTCACCGGCCACCACATCCGCCTGGAGCCGCTGGCCCGCCGCCACGTCGCCGACCTCTGGGCCACCATCGGCTCCGAGCCCGAGGTCTGGCGCTGGACCATGAACCTCCCGCCCGCCACCGAGGAGGAGCTCGGCGCGATCATCGACGCCCGCATCGCCGAGGGCGCCGGCGGCGAATCCGTGGAGTTCGCCGCCGTCGACCTCGCCAGCGGCACCGCCGTCGGCGTCACCGGCTACTACGACCTCAACGCCAAGGACGAGTACCTGGAGATCGGCGGCACCATGTACGCCCGCTCGGTCTGGCGCACCGCGGTCAACACCGAGGCCAAGCTGCTGCTGCTCACCCACGCCTTCGAGGACCTCGGCATGGGCCGCGTCTTCTGGAAGACCGACGCCCTCAACGAACGCTCCCGCAACGCCATCCAGCGCCTCGGCGCCCAGTACGAGGGCACCTTCCGCCGCCACCGCCTCCGCCCCACCGGCATCTGGCGCGACAGCGCCTACTTCTCGATGCTCGCCGACGAGTGGCCCGCCGCCAAGTTCCGCCTGACGGAGCGCCTTTCGCGCGGCTGAGCGGCCACGCGCCATGCCAGCCACCCCGTAAAGAGGAGCGAAACGAGCAGGGCGGTCAACCAGATCACCGCTCGGCCAACTTGGCCACGGCCCACACCGCTTTGCCGTAGCTGCCGATCAGTTCGACGCCCCATGTGTCCGAGAGGGCCTCGACGATGTCCAGGCCCCGGCCGCTCGCCCGCGAGTCGTCCCGGGCCTGCCGCTGGAGCTGGTTCCCCGATGCGTCGGAAACCGTGATGTACAGCTCGCCGCAACGGAGTTCGAGCGTGATGCCCGGTCGGCCCTCCCCGTGGACCAGGGCGTTGGTCACCAGCTCGGAGAGGATGAGGCACGCCGAATCCGGGTCCAGGCCCATGGAGTGGAGGACGTCCCGGAGGAACCGGCGGATCGGCCCGACCATCCCGGGAAGGGCCGGCGGGGAGAGGTCGAGCCGGAACTCGGAGGCGAGCGGGCCCCGGGAGGGGCCGAACTGTGGAAGGCACATGGCTTTCTCCAGCCCTGAGTTGAGTGGAAAGCACTGGGAGGGAAGAGGTAACCCGTGGCCTGCCCCCGCCGACGGTGGAGGAGGGCAGGCGTCGGCAGCCTGCACCCCCACACCCGGGGTGCGCTTCGGGATCTGATCGACATTCAGTAGTCGACCTGATACTGAAGGTAGGGCAGACCCCCGCATTAATGCAACCACTCGTAAGGGTGACGCTACGGTGGGTCCCATGGGGGTGGCGTTGCGCGACCCCCACGCGCAACACTGCCGGTGCCACGGGAAGGGACGGACGGTTGGCTCTGCGAGCGCACATCAGCGAGCGTCAGCGACGATACGGCGCCGAGGTGCGCCGCCTCCGGTTGGACGCCAACGTTGCGGTGCAGACGGCGGCTGCACACGTCGGCATGCGTGGACCGCAGCTGAACCACATCGAAGCTGCGCGCACCGGCCTGGACGAGATCCGGATGCGCGAACTCGCCGCGCTCTATGGCTGCACGGATGAGGAGTACCTGGCTACCCTCGCTGCTCTCGGAGCCAGCGACGGCAGAGGCTGGTGGAGCTCCCACAAGCGCCGGGTGCCCGCATTCGCTCTGGACCTTGCCGAACTGGAGCACTGGTCGAACAGGGCCTACCTCAACTACGAGACCTTCCTGATCCCCGGCATGCTCCAGACCAAGGAGTACATGCGCCAACTGTTCACAACAGGCGGATACCCGCTCTCCCCAGAGCAGCTCGACAACACTGTGGCATTCCGCCTGGACCGACAGCAGATCCTGGACACGCCGACGGAGTTCCACTTCGTGATCCACGAAGCGGCCTTGCTGATGTCCTTCGCCGGGCGCGATGTCATGCGCCGCCAGCTCGCTCACCTGCTCGCGGCTTCCGAGAAGCCGAACGTCACCCTCCAGGTCCTCCCGTTCAGTGCCAGGGCAACACCGCCCTACAGCGGCCCCTTCCTCATCACCGAGCCGGCCTCTGCGCACCTCGCCACGGTCATCATCGACAGCCCCGGCGAGCTGGCCTTCCACGATCTTCCGGAGACGGTGCGGAAGTTCAGAAGTCGCTTCGACGAACTCCACCGACTCGCGCTTCCCCCAGGCAGCGCAAGTACGTCATCCGACCCGTACTCGGAGCGGGACTCCTGGGGAGTCATCCAACACATCAAACACGGACTCGAATTGGAGAGGTAGCCATGCCCCGACACTGGCAGAAGTCGACCAGCAGCTCACAGGACGGCGGGAACTCGGTGGAGGTGTCCGTCAACGACCGGGGCCTCATCGAGGTACGCGAGTCCGCCGTCCCCGACTCGGTCATCGTCACCACGCCCACCAAGTTCGCGCTCTGGATCGAAGGCGTCAAGCGCGGCGAGTTCGACCACTTCGCCGCCAACGCTTGACGGTTCGACCCGGCGGCCTCTTGCGCGTCACAAGAGGCCGCCGGCAAAAGACAGGACCCGTCGCACAGAGCTCGGAGGTGCCGATCACCTGTCCAGCATGGCTGGTGGGCTTTCCCGTTCTCGAAAGATCAGGTTCTTGACCCGCAGTCTTGGCGGGCAGGATCATCGGAGGGACAGGAACCAAGCGACAACTGGAGGCACTTGATGCTGCGTTGGCTTGCTGGGGATGGGTCCTGCAAGAACGGAGCCTGCCCCACCCTGTGGGGCACCGAGACCGGGGACTACGTGGTCCAGGGATACGCGATCACCGATCGTCGCCACCTGGCGGAGTTGAATCTGCCTGACGGCGAGTCGGCGGTCGTGATCCCCGCTGCGGTCCTGGAGGGATACTTCCGTGCTCAAGGGTGAAGACTTCGGCCGCCTCTTCGAGACATTCGAACGAACGGCCTTCCGGCTCGAAACGCTGGCCGTCTACGACGTGGACGAGGAACGCGAGGAATTCGCCGACTTCCTTGCAGGAAAAGGATTGCCGCCGGAGTCCTCCGACAACCCCTGGGTTCGCTCCATGACGGATCTGGGCAAGCAGGTGGGCCGGGTGCACGTACTCCAGTCCCCCTTGTCGGACTACCTCCGGTACGAGCTGGCTTCGTACCCCGGCAACGTCACGGCCGGCGAGTCGATCGGCATCATCGACACGGCTCGGCAGGAGGTGGCGGGACTGCCCGACCACGACTTCTGGCTGTTCGACGACGCCCGGGTCTACCGGATGCACTACACGGACGCCGGGCAATTCCTCGGCGCCGAACTGCTGCCCGATGCCCGCCTGAACGAGTACCGGAAGTATCGGGACATCGCCCTGGCGAACGCCGTGCCCTTCGGGGAGTACTCGGCGGCTTGAGCGGGGAACAGCACAACGACTTGGGTAAAGCCCTGCGGGCGTTGCGGATCGCCTCGGAAAAGACTGCCGAGACCGTCGCCCGCAGGGCTTCCATGTCTCCGGCCAAGCTTTCGAAGATCGAGAACGGCAGGACCCTGCCGAGTGTGCAAGACGTCGACATGATCCTGTCCGCGCTCGGCATATCCGACGAAGCCAAAGCCGAGTTCCTGGACGCAGCCCGCGGCGCGGCCACTGAACAGACTGCCTGGCGGGAACTCCGCCGCATGGGCCACTGGAAGCATCAGCAGGCCATCAAGGCCATCGAAGCCCGGACGACTGTTCTCAGACTGTTCCAGGGACAACTGATCCCTGGAGTGCTCCAGAGCGCCGAATACGTCTCCGCCGTATTCTCGCTACCCCCGGAGCTACCGGAAGAATCCAAGGCAAAGACGATCGCGGCTCGAATCGAGCGCCAGGCCGTCCTGTACGACCGCCATCGAGAATTTCATTTCGTCATTTGTGAGCATGTATTGCGGTGGAGGGTCTGCCCTCCTGGCGTCATGGCCACTCAGCTCGATCGCCTGATTTCGCTGTCTCGGCTTCCCAATGTGACCATCGGAGTCCTTCCCCTCGCCAAACCGATGCCGGACTTCCCGATGACGTGCTTCAGCATGCATGACGATCGCCTGGTCATGGTGGAGACCTTCCATTCAGAGATCACCACGCGCGACCCCAAGGATGTCAGTCTCTATCTTTCGACATTCTCCAGATTCGATGCTGCGGCGCTTCACGCAGACGATATGCGCTCGCTTGTCGAAGGAATCAGGGACGAGTTCTTTCGAGAACAGGAAAACATTTAGCAACGGACCCTGCTCCATCGTAATTTGGTGACTCGCCGAAACCGTCCGAGAGTCACAGGAGCGTTCCATGTCCGCTGCAGGTTTTACGCAATCGACCGGTTCGAGGCGTCGCCGTTCCCACGCGGAGCTCATGCAGCGGATCAACAACAATCCGGTGCGGAAGGACCTGACGACCGGGCGGCTGGTCGAGGTGGTGGGGGCGCAGGACGGGCGGGCCCTGGTTCGGGCGCTGTTCGAGCCGGATGCGCCGGTGCGGCAGGTGCCCGCTGACCAGCTCACCACGCGCATCAGCTTGTGGCACTGATCATGGCCGAGCAGTGGGTGCCGGAGGCCGGCCAGCGGGTCTACGAACGCCGTACCGGTGCCGCCGTGGAGATCATGGAGATCGGCGCGACCTGCATCTACGTCCGCCCGTTGCGCGGCGGGGTGGAGCGCGTGGTCCGGCGCTCCGATCTGGTCCCGCCGGATGATGCCCCGGGCGGGTTCTTCGACTGGCAGGCCTCGCGCGGGTAGCGGCCCGGCATCGCTTGTCCTTCCGCTGGCTTCCCCATTGAATCTTCCGCCCAAGTTCTGGGCGGGACGGGGCCGTTCCGCGCCCCGAAGCCACACAGGAAGGTGCATTGCGATGAGTGAGCGCAACCTGTACGAACTCGACCTCTCGCAGGTCCAGGTACGGCGCCTCGGACGTCGTGTGGTCCCGGTGGGTGTCCGCGAGTCGGTGGTCCGGCCACTACGTGATCGTCTGTCCCAACAGGCTCTGGCCACAGTTCACTTGTCCGATGAGGCAACGCGCCTGAAACCTGGGCCGGGCCTACGCGGGGAGCGCAGGCCCGTCGGTGGGGGAGGTGGGTGGGGGGTGGCTAATCGCGGTCGGCGGGGGTGGGGCGGTGGGGGGCGAACTCGCGTTTCGTGGGGCGGGGGAGCCGGGGTTGGGTGTTGACCAGCCAGACCAGCCAGCCGACGAAGAGGACGGCGAGGAGGAGGGTGGACAGTCCGGCGACGAGAAGGGCGTTCACCAGGGCAGGGGAATGCGGGGAGGAGGACGGAGGGGCGGCGGAAGGAGCACGGCTGTCTCCGGTCGGTGGTGTCGGACGCCCTGACCATGCATCTGCTGTGTGATTACGGCCGATCGGCGACTGTTTAGGGGGCAACAAGTCAGCGAGTGACACGAACGACCATAGGGTCAGGGTGCCAGAGTTGCTACCGAGGGACCGGACGTTCACTCCATCGTGGGGTATCCCCCGATTTGCTAGCTAGTGCCCGGTGTGCACGGCACACTTCACCGGAAGCATCGACCTGTAGCCGCAAATCCGGAGAAGAGAGTCATGCCACCCCGCTTGTCGCCGACCGTGCGCCAGCAGCGTCTGGGAATCGAACTGCGCAAGATGCGCGAGCGCGTGGGCGTGACGCCCAAGAGCCTGGCCGCCACGATCGGCACCGACCTGCCCAAGATCTCCCAGATGGAGAACGGGAAGTCGGGCATCAGCGCCGAGCGGCTCCGGATCTGGGCGCGCACCTGCGGCTGCCCGGAGGGCCCGTACCTCGACGCGCTGCTCGCGATGACGCAGGACCGCCGTAAGTACTGGTGGGACGGCTACCGGGGGCGGATGCCCAGCGGGATCGTCGACATCGCGGAGATGGAGCACCACGCGCAGTCGCTGTCGATCCTGAACAGCACCTTCATCCCCGGGCTGCTGCAGATCCCGGACTACGCCACCGCGGTGTTCGAGCGGCTCCCCGAGGCCTACCGGCAGGAGGCGGAGGTCCGGAAGGCGTTCCGGATCCGGCGCCAGCAGATCTTCGTCGACCACCCGAAGCCGTACAGCGCGATCCTGCACGAGTCCGCGCTGCGGATGCAGTTCGGCGGTCCGGAAGTACTGCGCGAGCAGCTGCGGAGCCTGCTGGAGAATTCCGAGCGGCCGGGGGTGGAGATCCGGGTGATCCCGTTCAGCGTGCCCACCTACACCGGATCCGGGGAGAGCCTGTACCTCGCCCGCGGGCCGGTCCCGGAGCTCGACACCGTCCAGATCGACCTCACGCACGGGCCGAAGTTCGTGCACTCCGAGGCGGAGTTGGCCTCCTACCGCCGGATCAAGGAGAAGACCGCGGCGATCGCGCTCGGGACGGCCGAGTCCCGGGACTTCATCCGGGCCTTACTGAAAGACTTCTCATGAGTACGTGGCGCAAGGCGTCAGCCAGCGGCGAGAGCACCGACTGCGTGGAGGTAAGAGCGGCGGGCGGGCTGGTGGAGATCCGCGAGTCGGACCTGCCCGAGGTGGTGGTGCGGACGACGCCGCGCAAGTGGGCGGCGTTCGTCCGCGGGGTGAAGGCCGGGGAGTTCGACCGGTACGCCGACTTCAGCCGGCCGTAATGTGCGGGCTGCGCCGGTACGGCGGCGGTAGGCTTGACAGCCCACAGTGGACCCCTGCGCCTGGCACAGCACTCCGGGTGGGGTGCGCGTGCGGGAGAAATCGGAGCATCCGAGGATGGCTCGGCACCTGATCACCAGCGCCCTTCCGTACATCAACGGGATCAAGCACCTGGGCAACATGGTCGGGTCGATGCTCCCGGCGGACGTCTACTCCCGCTACCTGCGCCAGACCGGCCACGAGGTGCTGTTCATCTGCGCCACCGACGAGCACGGCACGCCCGCCGAGCTGGCCGCACAGGAGGCCGGACTGCCGGTCGCCGAGTTCTGCGCGCAGGCGCACGACGCGCAGAAGGCGGTGTACGACGGCTTCGGGCTGTCCTTCGACCACTTCGGCCGCAGCTCCTCGCCGCAGAACCGGGAGATCACCCAGGAGATCGCCCGCGAGCTGCAGCGCAACGGCTTCATCGAGGAGCGCTCGATCCGCCAGGTGTACTCCAACGCCGACGGCCGCTTCCTGCCGGACCGCTACATCGTCGGCACCTGCCCGCACTGCGGCTACGACAGGGCGCGCGGCGACCAGTGCGAGAACTGCACCCGGGTGCTGGACCCGACCGACCTGCTGGAGCCGCGCTCGGCGATCAGCGGCAGCGCCGACCTGGAGGTCCGGGAGACCCGGCACCTGTTCCTGCTCCAGTCGCGGCTGACCGGCGAGGTCGAGCGGTGGATCGCCGACCACGGCGACGACTGGCCGGTGCTGGCCTCCTCGATCGCCCGCAAGTGGCTGACCGAGGGACTGCAGGACCGTTCGATCACCCGCGACCTGGAGTGGGGCGTCCCGGTGCCGGCCGACGTGTGGCCCGAACTGGCCGCCGAGGGCAAGGTGTTCTACGTCTGGTTCGACGCCCCGATCGAGTACATCGGCGCCACCAAGGAGTGGGCGGACGCGGCCCCGGCCGGGCAGCGGGACTGGAAGTCCTGGTGGTACGAGGCCGACCGGACCGTCCGCTACACCGAGTTCATGGCCAAGGACAACGTCCCGTTCCACACCGTGATGTTCCCGGCGACGATCCTCGGCTCGCGCCGCCCGTGGAAGAAGGTCGACTACGTCAAGGCCTTCAACTGGCTGACGTACTACGGCGGGAAGTTCTCCACCAGCCAGAAGCGCGGCATCTTCACCGACGTCGCGCTGGAGCTGCTGCCGGCCGACTACTGGCGCTACTTCCTGATGGCGCACGCCCCCGAGTCGGACGACTCCAGCTTCACCTGGGACCTCTTCGCCTCGGTGGTCAACAAGGACCTCGCCGACACCCTCGGCAACTTCGTCAACCGGGTGCTCTCCTTCAGCCGCAAGCGCTTCGGCGACGCCGTCCCGGCCGGAGCCGTCGCCGGCGAGGCCGAGGCGCGGCTCGGCGAGCAGATCGCCGGCCTGCTGGCCGAGTACGAGGCCCAGCTGGACGCGCTCAACTTCCGCAAGGCCGTGCAGGCGCTGCGCGCGCTGTGGAGCGCGGGCAACGCGTACCTGGACGAGAAGGCGCCCTGGCTGCAGGTGAAGACCGACCCGGAGGCGGCGGCACTGACCCTGCGGACGGCGATGAACCTGATCCACCTGTACGCGGTGGTGTCGGAGCCGTTCATCCCGACCGCGGCGGCGGCGATGCGCGGCGCCTTCGCGCTGCCCGCGGACGGGCGCGGCTGGATCACCGAGGACGAGGCCCGGGCGCTGAGCCTGGTCCCGGCCGGGACGCCGTTCACCGTGCCGCCGGTGCTGTTCGCGAAGATCACGGACGAGGACCTGGCGGCCTGGACGGCCCGGTTCGGCGGCACCGAGGGCTGAGCCCCACCGGCGGACACGGCGGACACACCACGAGGGCCCCGACCGCGACAAGGCGAACGGTCGGGGCCCTCGTCGGTGGTGACGGGCCCCTCGGGCGGGCCCGCGGCCGGCCCGGTGGGGCGGGCCGAGCAAGGTGGTGGGCGCTACCAGCGGGTGGTCTCCGCGAAGAAGCCGGGGATCTCGGTCGCCCGGCCGGCGGCCACCGCCTCGTCGTGCACCAGCGCGCCGACCGCCAGGTCGAGCACGCCGAGGCCGAAGGGCGAGAAGACCACCGGGCGGTCGGCGCCGACGGCGACCTCGCCCTCGATCACCTGGGCGAGCGTCCCGGTGACGAAGTCCCGGTTGCCGTAGAGCTGTTCGGCCAGGTGCGGGGAGGTGTCGGCCTTCATGCAGTGCTCCACGTCGTCGAGCACGTTGTACGCGCCGCCGATGATCTCCGGCGCGAGGTCGCGCAGCGAGATGTTGAGCACCAGCTGGCCGGGGGCGAAGGTCTCCGGGTCGAGGATGTACGGCTCGCCCGCCGTGGTGGCCAGCACCACCACGTCGGCGCCCTTGAACGCCTCGCCCAGGTCCTCCACCACCCGGGCCGGGTAGCCGAGCTGGGAGTCGGCGTGGTCGACCAGCGCCTGGGCGTACCGCGCCTCCCGGTCGTGCACCACCAGCTCGTCGATCGCCCACTCCTGGGCGCCGAAGAACTCCAGGATGTTGCGGGCGATGATGCCGGCGCCGACCACCGCGAGCCGGCCCGCCGTGCGGCCGCCGCTGAGCACCTCGGCGGCGAGCACGGCGGACGCCGCGGTGCGGGCCGCGCTGATCTGCGAGGCCTCCAGGACGGCGAACGGGTAGCCGGTCGCGTAGTCGTTCAGCAGCAGGGCGGCCGAGGCGCGCGGGAAGCCCCGTTCGATGTTGGCCGGGAAGCTGCTGATCCACTTGATGCCGGCCAGGCCGACGCCGCCGCCGAGGTAGGCCGGCAGGGCGATGATCCGGGCGTCCGGCTTGGCCGGGAACCGCAGGAAGTAGCTGTCGGGGTTGACGGACTCGCCGGCGCCGTGGGTCAGGTAGGTCTCCCGGACCTCCTGGACGATCCGCTGGCGGGCTCCCGCGATGACCTCGCGGGCGGTGGTGCCGTCGATGACTCTGAACTCGAACACGGTGGTGGCTCCAGGCGGGAAGGGGGTTCGGGGGGTCAGCCGACGTAGGCGTTGCCGGCGGGCTGGCGCTGCCCGGTGGCCGCGTGCGCGCCGCCGGCGTGGGCGGGGGCGTGGCCGCGGGCGCTGCGACCGCCGCCCAGCCAGCGCGGCAGGTACCAGTTGCGGTCGCCGAGCAGGGCCATCACCGCGGGCAGCAGCACCGCGCGGACCAGGGTGGCGTCCAGCAGGACCGCGACCGCCAGGCCGATGCCGAGCTGCTTGAAGTCCTGCATGCCCAGGGTGCCGAAGACCGCGAACACCGCGACCATGATCAGACCGGCGCTGGTGACCACCCCGGCGGTGCTGCGGATGCCGAAGCCGACCGCCTCCCGGCTGGGCTTGCCCGACAGGTACGCCTCGCGGATCCGGGAGACCACGAACACGTGGTAGTCCATCGAGAGGCCGAACAGGACCACGAAGACGAACAGCGGCATCCAGGACTCGATCGCGCCCGGCGCCTTGGTGCCGACGATCGAGGCGCCCCAGCCGTGCTGGAACACCGCGGTCATCACGCCGTACGCGGCCGCCACCGAGAGCAGGTTGAGCAGGATCGAGGTGATCGAGATGGTCAGCGAGCGGAAGGAGAAGAGCATCAGCAGGAAGGTGACGCCCATGACGAAGGCGAACACCGGGACGATGCTGCGGTCCAGCTGGTCGTTGTAGTCGACCGAGAAGGCGAGGTCACCGGCGACCAGGGCGGTGGTGCCCGGGACGGTCTTCAGCGTCTGCGGCACCAGCTGCCCGCGCAGCGCCGTCAGGGCCGCCTTGGAGGTGGCGTCGGTGCCGTTGCCGGCCAGCGGGACGCTGATCTGGGCGATGTTCTTGTCCTTCCAGTACCGCACGTCGATCTGGTTGCCGGTCTTGCCGGACGCCAGTGCGGCCTGCTTGAAGTCCTCGATGCTCTTGGCGATCTGCGGCGAGCCGATGTCGTCGGCCTTGACCACCACGGTGGCGGGCGAGGGCGAGCCGGGGAACTCCCGGTCGATCTGCCGCGAGACCGAGACCAGCGGGCTGTCCTGGGGCAGCAGCTTGTCCATGCCGAGCTTCTCGGTCTTCATGCCGAGCGCCGGCACGGCCAGCGCCAGCAGCACCGCGGCGGACAGCACGGCGAAGACGCCGGGGCGGGCGAGCACTCCGCGCAGCAGCGCGTTGGCGGGCTTGGGGTTGGCCGTGGCGGCCTGGCGGCGCTTGCTGACCCACGGGATCCGGCCGGCCGCGACCTTGTCGCCGAGCATCGACATCAGGGCCGGCAGCACGGTCATCGAGCCGACCACCGCGACCGCGACGACCTCGATGGTGGCCATCGCGAAGCCCTCGAAGACGGTCAGCCCGGAGAGGAACATGCCCGCCATCGCGACCATCACGGTGAGGCCGGAGACCAGCACCGAGTGGCCCGAGGTGTGGGCGGCGATCCGCAGCGCGGTCGCCTTGTCCCGGCCGGCCGCCCGCTCCTCGCGCTCACGGCGCAGGTAGAACAGGCAGTAGTCGACGCCGACGGCCAGACCCATCAGGAACATCACCGAGTTGGTCATGCCGTCCACCGGTACGGCCTGGCTGCTCAGCGCCAGCAGCCCGAGCGCGCCGATGCAGGCGGTGACCGCCAGGGCGACCGGCAGCACGGCCGCGACGAAGGCGCCGAAGACCACCAGCAGAATGCCCAACGCGACCGGCAGCGCGGTCAGTTCGGCGCGGGTGAAGTCATCGCCGAGGCTGTCGTTGATGCCCTTGAAGGCGCTCGCGCCGCCGAACTCGCCGAGGGTCACCTGCGGGTGGGCCTTGGCGGTGTCCTGCACCGCGGTGATCACCGGTTCGATCCGGTCGGCCGCGGTGTCCGGGTCTCCGGTGACGGCGAACATGATCAGTGCCGAGTGCTTGTCGGCCGAGAAGGCCTGTGTGGTGTACGGGTCGCGCAGGTTCTCCGCGAGACCGGTCTTGTCGACCGCGTCGGTGGTGGCCTGGACGGCGCTGCGGAACTCCGGGGAGTCCGCGGTCAGTCCGTCGCTGTGGACCAGGATCAGCTCGTTGACCGGGTCGTTGATCCCGGCGTCCTTGAGGACCTGGGCGGCGCGCCCCGATTCCCCGGTGCCGTAGTCGGCCTGGGTCAGGCTCTTCTGGCCGACCATGCCACCGAGCACGGTGACCAGGACGACCAGGACGACCCAGCCGATGACGGCGGTCTTGCGGTGCTGGGCACTCCACTCGCCCAGCCTGGCCGCGAAGTTGCTTTGACGTGCCATTACCTCTCCTGCGATAGGCGGCATGATCAAGCCGCGGTGGCGACAGTCGGGTTGGATGTGTCCACACCGGCATGAGGGGGGACCGGGGGAATACCCATGACCGTAGGCCCTCCAGAACGGCCGCGGGGCCTACCGGAGTTGCAGCATCCTGCGGTGGCAAGCTGCTGCCAGCGGAGGCCGCCCCAAGCCCCTTACCGGCCCCGTTTCGCCGGTGCTACGGTCGCTTCCCGTTGAGGGACGACCATTCGAGCGGGCCACATTCGAGTGACGCCGGGCCGATGATTCGGAGAAATCGGCCGGCCTTCGGACCGCGGACGACCGGTCGCCGGGCAGCTCGGTGGCGGAGCGGCCGTCGAGCACGTCGCTGCCCGACCGATCGACGAGCACGTCGGTGCCCGACCGGCCGACGAGCAGGTCGACGAACGGGCCGACTAACAGGCCGACGAACACGTCGAGGCCCGACCGGCCCGACCGCCGAACGATTCCACCGCATTTCACGATTCCGCGCCGGAACGCGCTCCGGCGACTTCTTTCCGAACGATCCACAGACCTCCGTGGAAGGGGGAATGAATGATGGACACCGCCATTCGGGCGTCCGGTCTCGGCAAGAGATACGGCGAGCACCACGCGCTGAGAGGCGTCGACCTGGAGGTGGCGGCCGGCACCGTGCTCGGCCTGCTCGGCCCCAACGGGGCCGGCAAGACCACCACCGTCCGGCTGCTGGCGACCCTGCTGGAGCCGGACCAGGGGCGGGCCGAGGTGGCCGGCTTCGACGTGGTCCGCCAGCAGCGCCAGGTGCGCCGGCGGATCGGCCTGGCCGGCCAGTACGCCGCCGTGGACGGGCTGCTCACCGGCCGCGAGAACCTCGAACTCCTCGGCCGGCTCCTGCACCTGGGCCGCAAGGGCGCTCGCGAGCGGGCGGCCGAACTGCTCGCCCGGTTCGAGCTGGAGGACGCCGCCGAGAAGCCGGCCCAGACCTACTCCGGTGGCATGCGCCGCCGGCTGGACCTGGCCGCCGCGCTGATCGGGCGGCCCGAGGTGCTGTTCCTGGACGAGCCGACCACCGGGCTGGACCCGGCGAGCCGGCTGGTGCTCTGGGAGATGGTCCGCGAGCAGGTCGCCCAGGGGGTGACCGTGCTGCTCACCACCCAGTACCTGGAGGAGGCCGACTTCCTGGCCGACCGGATCCTGGTGATCGACACCGGCCGGGTGATCGCCGAGGGCACCCCGGACGAGCTCAAGCGCAAGGTCGGCGAGGAGTGGCTGGAAGTGGGCGTCGGCACCGACGCGGCCCTGCCGCAGGCCCTGGCCGTGCTCGCCCCGGTGGCCGGCGCCCGGCCCGAGGTGGACCGCACCGGGCGCCGGATCACCGTCCGACTGGCCGACGGCATCGGCACGATCGCGGCCGCCGCGGTCGCGCTGGAGACGGCCGGCGTGCCGGTGACGGACTTCGCGTTGCGCCGCCCGTCGCTGGACGACGTGTTCTTCCACCTGACCGGGCGCGGCACCCAGGTGGGCCGGGCCCCGGAGGAGGGCGCCAAGCGGCCTGAGCAGCCGGAGCCCCCGGAGCGGGGCTCCGGGAGCGGGAACGGCGAAGCGGCCGAGCGGGCCGAACGGGAGCCGGTGGCGGCCGCCGCCGGACGGACGGGAGACGAGCAGTGAGTGACATCGGCGCCCCGGCCGGCCTCGGCACGGCCCTCGGCGACACCGCCGCGCTGATCGGCCGCCACCTGCGGCACCTGCGGCGCACCCCGGAGAAGATCATCGCGATCACCCTGACCCCGGTGACCATGGTGGTCGTACTGGGCTACCTGTTCGCCAGCGTGGTGACGGTGGCCGGCTCCGGCGAGTACCACGACTACGTGATGGCCGGGGTGTTCGCCCAGGTCGGCCTGACCTGTGTCGGCGTCGCCGCGCTGGGCGTGGCGGGCGACCTGCGCACCGGCCTGATCGACCGCTTCCGCTCGCTGCCGATGGGCCGCTCCGCCGTGCTGGTCAGCCACACCGCGGCCGACCTGCTGACCACCGCCGCCGCGGCCTTCGCGGTCACCCTGGCCGGCCTCGGCGTCGGCTGGCGGATCCACCAGGGCTTCGGCTCGGCGGCGCTGGGCTTCGTGCTGGTGCTGGCCTTCGCCTACGCGATGCTCTGGCTGGGCGCGCTGGTCGGCATGCTGATGCGCAACGCCGAGGCGATCAACGGGATCTCGGCGCTGTTCCTGGTCGTGCTGTCGTTCCTGTCCAACTCGTTCATGCCGCTGACCGGGCTGCCGGCCTGGCTGCGCGCGGTGGCCGAGTGGAACCCGGTGAGCCTGGTGGCCTCGGCCTGCCGCGAGCTGTGGGGCAACGCCCCGGCGGTGGTCGGCACCGGCTTGCCGGACCGGCACCCGGTGCTGCTCGCCGTGATCGTGGTGGCGGCCCTGCTCGCGGTGCTGATCCCGGTGAACCTACGGGTCTACCGCACCGCGGTGACGCGTTGATGGAGCTAGGGGCGGGCCGGTTCGGGCGAGGCGGTAAGTGCCCCGCCCGGACCGGCCGTTCGCATGGGCGCGGGGGCTCAGGGCCGGTCCGGCGGATGTCGGCGGGCCCGGCGAGCTCCGCCGGACCGTCCCTAGTCGCCCTCGCGCGCCGGCGCGCCGCCCTGCAGCAGACCGCGCTCCCCGGCGATCACCCCGGCCTGGAAGCGGCTCCGGCCGCCGAGCCAGGCCATCAGCTCGGCGGTGATCCGGCGCGAGGTGCGCACCGAGACGCCGAGCTTGCGGGCCACCACCTCGTCGGTGTGACCCTGGGCGAGCAGGCTGAGCACCGCCATCGTCTGCGGGTTGAGGCCCTCGGCTCCCCTGGCCGGGGCCTTCCCGTACGGGGTGGCGTTCTCCCAGACGTACTCGAACAGCGCGCAGAGCGCGGAGACCAGTCCGGGACCGGACAGCACCAGGGCCCCCACGCTGGTGTCGTCCGGATCGGTGGGGACGACCGCCACCTCGCGGTCGAAGATCACCAGGCGCATCGGGAGCGCGGGCGCTATCCGGACCCGGGCGCCCATCCCGGTGAGCCACTCCAGGTGGGCGATGGTGCCGCCGTCGTTGGCCGCGCTCTCCAGGTAGACGCTGCGCATCTGCACGCCGCGCTCGAAGACCGCCTGGTCGGCGGCCTGGCTCGCGCTGCGGGCGGCCTGCGACTGCCCGCCGCCGGTCGCGAAGCCCATGATCTCGCTGGTGCAGGAGTGCGAGAGCTCCTCCAGCCGGAGCCGGATCTGGTCGACGCCGTCCAACTGCTCGACGCCCAGGCCGCGTTCGCCCTTGCGGTGCTCGGCGTACTGGGCGACGAGCTTGGCGGCCTCCAGTCGGCTCTGCGCGATCTGACGTTGCCGCTCGGCGAGTTCGGCCTCCTGTCGGCCGATCAGCATCGCCAGGCTGACCTCCGGGTTCACCAGGAGGAGGTGTCCGGGCTCCAGTTCGGAGTGTCTGATCAGGGTGAGCCGGGCCAGCCCGTCCAGGGCGTCCCGGACCCGCTGTTCCGGCCACTCGAGATCCTGCGCGACCCCCGCGATCCCGAGCTCCGGCCGGGCCAGCACCGTCCGGTACACGGCCTCTGCATCGGGATCCAGTCCTAACACTGACAGCACCCTGCCCCCCGGATATTTCCAACCTGATGACGCCACGTCATTGCCGGATCTCGGGGGCATGCTACGACACCCTGCCCACAGCCACCTGCCGGTTCCGCCAGGCCTTTCCTGCGGGCTTCGAGCGGGTCTACCCACGAGAGGATTTGACATGTATATCACTGTCGGACGTCTGGTTCGGGGTATGGTCGGGTCGGAACAGGTCACGCCCGACAAACTCGTCGAACTGCTCCGGAAAGCCGCCCTTCCGGACGAGGGACTCGAGCACGTTTACGTCGAGATCGATCCGCTCGGCGCCGATCTGGTGTTCTTTCTCGGCCCCCGGAAATCCGGAGACCTGGATTCCGCTGCGTGCCGGATCGCCAGCCGTTGCCTGCGCGACGCGCCCGAACTGCGCGGATGGCGACTCGCGGCCGAATTCAGCGCCGACCGGCTCCCGTTGTTGGACGAGTGACGCCGGGGGAGGGTGCGCTGCAGGGTGCTGCCAGGGCAGGACCCTGACAGTGGCGAACCATGGCACGGAACTTGTGTGCGAGACAGACTTGGTCACGCCGAAGGGGGCCGGAACCCCTTCCGCGGGATTAGAGATCCGGGTTCGCCCAGCCATTCGCCGCGGGATTCGAACCCGGTGGAGCACTCATCCGTTTCCGCTGTTTCGCCGCCGCTGATTTCGCGGCCCGCGACGTCTTTGTCACCGGGGGTTCACCATGAGCAGCATCACCGTTTTCGCCGGCCGCGCCGCCGCCATCCTCGGCCTGCTGGCCGCCGGCATCACCCTCACCGCGCCGGCCGCCGGCGCCGCCACCACGGCCGCCCCGGCCGGCGCGCACGCCTCCGCCGTGCACGGCGACGACATCATCTGGGACTGACGTCCCGCCATTCGACGCGAAGGGGGACGGGCCGATGCCCATCATCAGAACACCGCAGGAGTTCAACGAGGACGAACTCTTCGTCGACCTGCGCGCGATGTTCGACTACCCGCTGTACCTCAAGTGCGAGGGCTTCAACTTCGCCGGCTCCGTCAAACTCAAAGCGGCCCTCAGCATGGTCGACGCCGCCGAGCGCGACGGACGGCTGAACCGCGACTCCGTCCTGGTGGAGTCCTCCTCCGGCAACCTGGGGATGGCGCTCAGCATGATCGCCTCCGTCCGGGGTTACCAGTTCATCTGCGTTGTCGACCCACGTACGAATCTGTCCACCCGTCAGCTCATCGAAACGCTCGGCGGCAAGGTTCACATGATCACCGAACCGTCGCCGGACACCGGGTTCCTGGGCGCCCGGCTGGACTACGTCCGCGAGCTGTGCGCCTCCTCACCGCGTTACGTGTGGCTCAACCAGCACGCCAACCCGGACAACTGGCGGGCGCACTACCGCACCACCGGTCCGGCGATCCACCGCCAGTTCCCGGACCTGGACGTGCTGTTCGTCGGCGCCGGCACCACCGGGACGCTGATGGGCTGCGCCCGCTACTTCAAGGAGCACCGGCCGGCCGCCCGGATCGTCGCGGTGGACAGCGTCGGCTCGGTCACCTTCGGCGGCGAGCCCGGGTCGCGGATGATCCCGGGCCTGGGCGCCGGCGTCCGGCCTGCCCTGCTGGACGAGACCTTCGTCGACGACGTGGTGCACGTGCCCGAGATCGACACCGTCCGCACCTGCCACCGGCTCGCCCGGGGCGGCTTCCTGTTCGGCGGCTCCACCGGGACGGTGGTCAGCGGTGCGGCGGCCTGGCTCGCGGAGCACCGCCGCGGCAAGGACGTCGTCGCCGTCGCCGTCTCGCCCGACCTGGGCGACCGCTACCTCGACACCATCTATCAGAGCGCCTGGGTGCGCGACATCTACGGCGCCGACGCACTGGATGCGGTCGAGCGCCTCACGCCGCCCAACGCCATTGCCACGGGGGTGAGATGACGATGCCTCAGACAGCGCGTCCGTTCGAAGCAGTGCATCCGGAAGAGCTACCGCTGTCCGCCGCCCAGCGCGAGATGTGGTTCGCCCAGCAGCTCGACCCGGGCAATCCGGTGTTCACCATGGCGGACGTCCTGGAGCTGACCGGCCCGCTGGACCACGAGCGGCTGCGGGCCGCCTGGCAGCGCGTGCTGGACCGCACCGAGTGCCTGCGGGTGCGCTTCGTCGAGCGCGACGGGCAGCCGGTGCAGCTGGTCGAGCCGCCGCGCGCGCGTCCCCTTCCGGTGCTCGACCTGACCGGCGAGCCGGACCCGCTCGCCGCCGCCGAAACGTTTCTGGAGACCCAGCAGCAGCTTCCGTCCTCCCTCGGCCCCGACGCCTTCGCCGCCACCCTGGTGCTGATCGGCACGGAACTGGCCTGGCTGCACATGAGGGCCAACCACATCCTGGTGGACGGCTTCAGCCGCGCCCTGGTCTACCGCCGGCTCGCCGCCGAGTACGACCTGCCCGGCGCCGAGCCGGCCGCCGACCCGACCCTCGCCGAACTGCTCGCCGAGGAGCGCGACTACCTCGCCTCCCCCGCCCACCAGCGCGACCGCGCCCACTGGGCCGAGCAGTTGGCCGACGGCATCGAGCCCACCGTGCTCTCCGGCCACCTCGGCGCGCCCGCCCGCACCACCCTGCGCAGCACCGGTCTGATCCCGGCCGACACCGTCACCAGGCTGCAGGACGCCGCCTGGGCCGAGCGGGTCACCTGGCAGACCCTGCTGATCGGCGCCACCGCCGGCTGCCTCGCCGCTCTGGCCGGCACCGACCGGGTCGTACTGACCCTCCCGGTCGCCGCCCGGACCACCCCGCTGGCCCAGGCCGTCCCCGGCATGCGCGCCAACTTCCTGCCGCTGCCGGTCTCCGTCCACCCCGCGCTCGGTCGTGCCGGCCTGCTCACCCAGGTCGCCGCCACCCTGCGCGGCACGCTGCGCCACCAGCGCCACCGGCACGACGCGATCCGCCGCGACCTCGGTCTGACCGGCGACGCCGGCCGCACCTTCGGCCCGACCGTCAACGTGCTGCAGACCGGCGGCGAGTTCGCCCTCGGCGAGTGCCGCGCCCAGGTCCGCAACCTGTCCACCGGCCCCGTCCCGGACCTGCAGATCCTCTTCCTGGACAACGGCGAGGACGGCTGCGAGCTGCGGGTCGACGGCGACGCCGACCGCTACCCCCAGGAGCGCCTGGACCTCTTCCGCGACGCCCTGCTCGGCTACCTCGATGAATTCGCCACCGTCTCCACCGAACTGCCGGTCGGCCGGATCGCCGCCCTGCCGGCGGCCGAGCGCGAGCGCGTCCTGGCCGGGGGGAACGGCTACGGGCAGCAGCCGGACACCTTCACCGACGTCCTGCCCCGGATCCGCCAACTCGCGCTGGCCCGTCCCGACGCGATCGCCGTCCAGGACGACGCCGGCCAGCTCGACTACGCCGAACTGGTCGCCCGGGCCAGCGCCCTCTCCCGCCGGCTGGTCGCCGCGGGCGCCGGGCCGGACCGGCTGGTGGCGATCGCCGCCGCCCCCGGCACCGGCTTCGTGACCGCCGTCCTCGGCGTGCTCGGCGCCGGCGCCGCCTGGCTGCCGCTGGACGTCCAGGCCCCGGCCGTCCGCGGCGCGGCGCTGGTCGAGGCCGCGGGCGCCGCCGTCCTGCTGCACGGCGAGGACCAGCGGCCGTACGTCGACACCCTGCTCGGCGCGCTGCCGCAGGACCGGTGCCCGGCCGTGCTCGGGCTCGACGACGCCCGCGACGAGGAGCTGCTGCCGACCACCGGGGGCCCGGCCGAGCTGGCGTACGTCATCTACACCTCGGGCTCCACCGGCCGCCCCAAGGGCGCCATGGTGCACCGCGACGGCATGGTCAACCACCTGCTCGCCAAGCACGCCGACCTGGAGCTGTCCGAGGCCGACACCGTGGTGCACAACGCCCCCGTCACCTTCGACATCTCGGTCTGGCAGATGCTCAGCCCGCTGGTCGCGGGCGGGCGGCTGCGGGTGGTCTCCCGCGAGCTCGCGGGAGACCCGGGCGCGCTGTTCGCGCTCGCCGACGCCGAGGGCGTCACCGTGCTGGAGGTCGTCCCCTCGCTGCTGCGCGCCGCGTTGGACTCCTGGGAGGCCGGCGCGCCGCTGCCCCGGCTGTCCGCGCTGCGCAGGCTGGTGGTCACCGGCGAGGCGATGCCCGCCGACCTGGCCCGCCGCTGGTTCGCGCTGCGCCCCGGCATCCCGCTGGTCAACGCCTTCGGGCCGACCGAGTGCTCGGACGACGTCACCCACGCCCTGATCGGCTCCCCGGCCGAGCTGGACTCGGTGCGCGCCCCGATCGGCCGCCCGGTCCGCGACACCAGGCTCTACGTCCTCGGCGACTCGCTGCAGCCCGTCCCGGCCGGCCAGCCCGGCGAGCTGTACGTGGGCGGGCGCGGCGTCGGCCGCGGCTACCTGAACGACCCGCGGCGCACCGCGGCCGCCTTCGTGGCCGACCCGTACGCCGAGGCGTCCGGCGCCCGGATGTACCGCACCGGCGACCGGGTGGTGCACCGGAGCGACGGGCAGCTGGAGTTCCTGGAGCGGGTCGACCACCAGGTCAAGATCCGCGGCCACCGGATCGAGCCCGGCGAGGTGGAGGCCGCGCTGCGCGCCGTCTTCGGCGTGGCCGACGCGGTGGTCACCGTCGCCCGGGACCCGTCCGGCGGGGCCCGGCTGGTCGCCCACCTGGCCGGCGGCGCCGACCCGGCCGCCGTCCGCGCCGAACTGGCCCGGACGCTGCCCGACTACATGGTGCCGGCGGTGCTGGTGCCGATGGCGGCGCTGCCGCTGACCCCCAACGGCAAGGTGGACCGCAAGGCCCTGCCGGCGCCGGACTTCGGCGCGCTGCGCCGCGAGCGACGGGCCCCGGCCACCGAGCGCGAGGCGCTGCTGTGCGCGCTGTTCGCCGAGGTGCTGGAGCTCGACGAGGTCGGCGCCGACGAGGACTTCTTCGCGCTCGGCGGGCACTCGCTGCTGGCCGGCCGGATCGTCACCGGGCTGCGCGCCCGGCTCGGGATCGAGCTGCCGATCCGCACCCTGTTCGAGGCGCCCACCCCGTTCGCCCTGGCGCTCGCCCTGGACGGCCTCGAGCCGGCCCGGGAGGAGCTGGTGGCCGGCCCGCGGCCGGAGCGCATACCGCTCTCCCCCGGGCAGCAACGGCTGTGGTTCCTCTCCCAGTTGGACGCCGCCGGCGCCACCTATCACCTCTCCCACGCGGTCCGGCTGACCGGCGCGCTGGACCGGGCGGCGCTCGCCGCGGCACTGGCCGACGTGGTGGCCCGGCACGAGAGCCTGCGCACCGTCTTCCCGGCCGAGGACGGACGCCCGCACCAGCGGGTGCTCCCGGTCGGCGAGGCCGGGCCGGAGCTGCCGGTCGTCCCGTTCACCGGCCGCCCGGCCGAGGAGCTGGACGCCGAGCTGGCCGCCCGGGCCGGCACGCCCTTCGACCTGGCCACCGAACCGCCGCTGCGCGCCGTGCTGTTCGAGACCGGTGTCGAGGAGCACGTACTGCTTCTGGTCCAGCACCACATCGCGGCCGACGGCTGGTCGGTGCGCCCGCTGGTCGACGGCCTGCAGGCCGCCTACCGCGCCCGGCTGGCCGGCGGCGCCCCCGAGTGGGCCGAACTGCCCGTCCAGTACGCCGACTACACGCTCTGGCAGCGCCGACTGCTCGGCGAGCCGGACGATCCGAATTCACTGATGTTCCGTCAGCTTGACTACTGGGCCGAACAGTTGGCCGGGCTGCCGGAGGAGCTGCCGCTGCCCGTCGACTTCCCGCGCCCGGCGGTGCCCAGCTACCGGGGCGCCACCGTGCCGCTGCGGCTGGACGCCGAAACGCACCGCGCCCTGGCCGCGCTGGCCCGGGAATCCGGCGCCAGCCCGTTCATGGTGGTGCAGGCGGCGCTGGCCGTACTGCTCGGCAAGCTCGGCGCCGGTACGGACATCCCGCTCGGCACCCCGGTGGCGGGGCGCACCGCCCAGGCCCTGGACGGCCTGGTCGGCTTCTTCGTCAACACCCTGGTGCTGCGCACCGACCTGGGCGGCGACCCGACCTTCCGCACCCTGGTCGGCCGAGCCCGGGAGACCGTGCTGGCCGCCCTGGCCCACCAGGACGTGCCGTTCGAGAAGCTGGTCGACCGGCTCGGCGCCGGCCGCTCGCTGGCCCGCCAGCCGCTCTTCCAGGTGATGCTGGCCTTCCAGAACAACGCCGGGGCCCGCCCCGAGCTGCCCGGCCTGACCGCCGAGGTCCGCCAGATCGGCACCGGGACGGCCAAGTTCGACCTGGCCTTCGAACTCGTCGAGCAGTACGACGGGTCGGGCCGGCCGGACGGCCTCACCGGCACCCTGGAGTACAGCACCGACCTGTTCACCGAGCGGACCGCGCGCGGCCTGGCGGACCGGCTGGCCCACCTGATCGGCCTGCTGACCGGCGAGCCCGACCGACCGCTCAGCGGACTGGACGCCCTGCTGCCCGAGGAGCGCGAGCTGCTGCTCGGCTCCTGGAGCGGGGCCGCCACCCCGACCACCGTCGGTGCGGTCCAGCTACCCGCGCTGTTCCAGGCGCAGGCGCACCGCGCGCCCGAGCGGCCCGCGCTGCGCTGGTTCGAGGGCGGCGCGGTACGGGCCGAGGTCGGCTACGGCGAGCTGAACGAGCGCGCCAACCGGCTCGCCCACCACCTGATCGCCCTGGGCGCGGGCCCCGGACGGATCGTCGCCCTGGCGCTGCCGCGCACGGTCGACGCGGTCGTCGCGGTGCTCGCGGTCCTCAAGACGGGCGCGGCCTACCTGCCCGTCGACCCGGCGTACCCGCGCGAGCGGATCGGCTACCTGCTGGCGGACTCCGCTCCGCTGGCGGTGCTCAGCCACGGCTCGGTGGCCGGACGACTGCCGGAGCCGGTGGCCGCCCCGGTGCTGCTGCTGGACGACCCGGCGACCGCCGCCGCGATCGCCGGCGCCCCCGCGCACGACCCGGACGACACCGAGCGGACCGCGCCGCTGGGGCCGGAGCACCCGGCGTACGTGATCTACACCTCCGGCTCCACCGGCCGTCCCAAGGGCGTGCTGGTGCCGCACCGGGCGGTCGCCGCGCTGGCCGCCGAGCACGACCGCTTCGGCGTCGGCGAGGGCACCCGGCTGCTGCAGTTCGCCTCGTTCAGCTTCGACGCCGCCGCCTGGGAGCTGCTCACCGCCCTGCTCACCGGCGCCGTCCTGGTGCTGGCCGCGGAGGCCGACCGGGCGCCCGGCGAGCCGCTGGCCGAGCTGGTCGCCACGGCCGGCATCGAGGTGGTCTGCCTGCCGCCGACGGTGCTCGCCGCCTGGCCGGTCGCGCTGCCGATGCCCGAGGGCCTGACCCTCATCACGGCCGGCGAGGCCTGCCCGCCCGAGCTGGTGGAGCGCTGGTCCGCGGGCCGGCGGATGCTCAACGCGTACGGCCCGACCGAGACCACGGTCTGCGCCACCGTCAGCGAGCCGCTGGCCGGAGCGGTCAAGCCGCCGATCGGCCGACCGCTGGCCGGCGCCCGGGTGTACGTGCTGGACGAGGCCCTGCGGCCGACCCCGCCCGGCGTGATCGGCGAACTGTACGTGGCCGGCGCCGGGGTGGCCCTCGGCTACCTGCACCGGCCGGAGCTCTCCGCCCAGCGCTTCACCGCCGACCCGTACGCCGACCGCTACGGCGCGCCGGACGACCGGATGTACCGCACCGGTGACCTGGTGCGCTGGACGGCCGACGGCCAGCTGGACTACGTGGGCCGGGCCGACGAGCAGGTCAAGCTGCGCGGCTTCCGGATCGAGCTCGGCGAGATCGAGACCGCGCTGCTCGCCCGGCCCGGCGTGGAGCAGGCCGCCGCGGTGGTCCGCGAGGACCGCCCCGGCGACAAGCGGCTGGTCGCCTACGTGACCCCGGCCGACCTGCCGGTCGGCGAGCTGCGGGCGGCGCTCACGGCGGAGCTGCCCGACTACCTGGTGCCCTCCGCGTTCGTCCCGCTGGAGACCCTGCCGCTGACCGGCAACGGCAAGCTGGACCGCCGGGCGCTGCCCGCGCCCGACTACGCCGCCGCCTCCACCGGCCGGGCCCCGGCCGACGCCCGGGAGGCCGCGTTCTGCGCGGTCTTCGCCGAGGTGCTCGGACTGCCCGAGGTCGGCGCCGACGACGGCTTCTTCGACCTGGGCGGCGACAGCATCGTCTCCATCCAGCTGGTCAGCCGGGCCCGCGCGGCCGGGCTGGTGGTCACCGCGCAGGACGTCTTCACCCACCGGACCCCGGCGGCACTGGCCGTGGTGGCCCGCGACGGCGAGGGCGAGGGGGCGGTGACCACGGTCGGCACCGAGGACGGCGTCGGCCCGCTGGGGCAGCTGCCGATCGGGCACTGGCTGCGCGAACTCGGCGGGCCGGTGGACGGCTTCCACCAGGCCGTCCTGGTCCGCACCCCGGCGAACGCCACCCGGGAGTCGCTGACCGCGGCCCTGCAGGCGCTGCTGGACCACCACGACGGCCTGCGGATGCGGCTGCTGCCGGACTGGTCGCTGCTGATCACCGAGCCCGGCACGGTGGACGCCGGCGAGCTGCTGCGGACCCTCGACGGCCCGGCCGCCGACTGGCCCGCCGAGGCGGTCGCCGCCCGGCAGCGGCTGGCGCCCGGCGCGGGCGTGATGGTCCAGGCGCGCTGGCACCCCGAGGTCGGCGAGCTGCTGCTCACCCTGCACCACCTGGTGGTGGACGGGGTGTCCTGGCGGGTGCTGCTGCCCGACCTGGCCCGGGCGCACGAAGCCGTCCTGGCGGGCGAGCCGGTCCGGCTGGAGCCGGTCGGCACCTCGCTGCGGCACTGGTCCGCGCTGCTGGAGCGGACCGCTGGCACGCCCGAGCTGCGCGCCCAACTCGACTGGTGGCGCGCCGAGTCGGCCGGTTCGCAGGCCCCGCTGGGCCACCGGGCCGCCGACCCGGCGGTGGACACCGTCGCCACCGCCCGCACCCTGCACCGCACCCTGGACACCGACACCACGGCGGCGCTGCTCACCGAGGTCACCGGGGCGTACCACGCCGAGGTGAACGACGTGCTGCTGACCGCCCTGGCGCTCGCCGTCGCGGACTGGCGGCGGCGCACCGGGCGGCCGCAGGGGCCGGTGCCGGTCGAGCTGGAGGGCCACGGGCGCGAGGAGTTCGCCCCCGGCGTGGACCTGTCCCGCACGGTCGGCTGGTTCACCACCGCCTACCCGCTGCGGCTGGACCCGGGCCCGGTGGACCTGGCGGAGGCGCTGTCCGGCGGCCCGGCCGCCGGACACAGCCTGAAGCTGGTCAAGGAGCACCTGCGGATGGTGCCGGGGCACGGACTCGGCTGGGGCCAACTGCGGTATTTGAACAAGCACGGCCTGGAGCGGGCCGAGGCACTGTCGGGTACGGCCCGGCCGCAGCTCGGCTTCAACTACCTGGGCCGGCTGCCCGCGCCCGGCACCGAGGACTGGGCGCTGACCGAGCAGTCCGCCGCGCTGGCCGCCGGGGCCGACCCGGAGATGCCGCTGCCGCACGTCCTGGACGTCAACGCGATGACCGAGGACGGCCCGGACGGACCGCGACTGAGCGCCCGCTGGACCTGGGCCGGCCAGGCCCTGGCGCAGGCCGACGCCGAGGACTTGGCCGAGGGCTGGTTCCGGGCCCTGCGGGCCCTGGTGCGGCACACCCGGGAACCCGGCGCCGGCGGCTGGACACCGTCCGACCTCGACCTGGTCGCACTCAGCCAGGACGAGATCGACGAATTCGAGGACGAGATGGACGACTGGGGGAACGAGCTGTGACCACGGCCTCGGCCGAGCCCCGCGCCGGGCGACGAACCGGGCGGCGGAGCTCCAATCTGAGCGACATCCTGCCGGTGGCACCGCTGCAGGAAGGACTGATGTTCCACGCGCAGTACCACCGCGAGGAACTCGACGTCTACACCGTGCAGTTGGTGATGGACCTGGCGGGCGAACTGGACCCGGCGCGGCTGCGCGCCGCGGTCACCACCCTGCTGGAGCGCCACCCCAACCTGCGGGCCGCCTTCCGCTACCGCAAGAACGGCGACCCGGTGCAGGTCGTGGCGCGCGAGGTCGCGCTCGACTGGCGGGAGCTGGACCTGCGGGACGCGTCCACTGACACCGCCCCGCCCCGAGCCGAAGGACGCGCCGGTGCCGACGGCGAGGAGCGACCAGCGACCGACGAAGGAGGGAGTGCCGGAGCGTGGGGGCACCTCCCGGCCGCCAGGCCGGGGGAGAGCGTCGGCGCCGGGTCCGAGCGCCCGGAGGCGAGCGGGCGAATCGCAGAAGAACTCGCCGAGCAGGACCGGCTGCGCCCGTTCGACCTGGCCCGCCCGCCGCTGATCCGCTTCAGCCTGCTGCGACTCGGCGAGCGCGAGCACCGGCTGGTGCTGACCGCCCACCAGATCCTTTTCGACGGCTGGTCGATGCCGATCGTGGTGCGTGAACTGTTCGCCTGCTACGCCGACGGCGGCGCCTCGCTGCCGCGCCCCGCCCCGTACAAGTCCTACCTGGCCCACCTGGCCCGGCAGGACAGGGCGGCCGCCGAGGCGGCCTGGACGGCCGCGCTGGACGGCTTCACCGAGCCCACCCGGCTGTCCGGTACGGCCACCGGCACCCCGTCCCCCCAGCGGGGCATGCCCGGGGAGCACGCCGTCGAGCTGGACGAGCGGGAGTTCGCCGCGCTCACCGGCTGGGCCCGCAGCCGCGGCCTGACCGTCAACACCGTGGTGCAGGGCGCCTGGGCGACCGTGCTGGGCACCCTGACCGGGCTGCGCGACATCGTCTTCGGCGGCACCGTCTCGGGCCGCCCCCCGGAGCTGCCCGGGGTGGAGGGCATGGTCGGGCTGTTCATCAACACCCTGCCGGTGCGGGTCGACCTGGACCCGGCGCAGAGCTTCACCGAGCTGCTGTCCGCCCTGCAGGACCGCCAGTCCGTCCTGCTGCCGCACCAGCACCTCGGCCTCAACACCATCCAGCGCCTCGCCGGGGTCGGCGACCTCTTCGACAGCGTGCTGGTCTTCGAGAACTACCCGCTCGACCCCGAGGCGCTGGCCGGCGAGGTCGCCGGGCTGCGGCTGACCGGCCTGCGGGCCGGCGACGCCAACCACTACCCGCTCAGCCTGATGGCCCTGCCCGGCGAGCGGCTGCGCCTCCAGATCGGCTACGACACCGCCCGGTTCACCCCGGCCGAGGCCGCCGTCGTCGCCGAGCGGCTGCTGCACGTGCTGCGCACCGCCCAGGCCGAGCCGGACCGCCCGCTCGGGCGGCTGGACCTGCTGCTGCCCGGCGAGCGCACCCGGCTGGCCGTCCCCGCCCCGGAGCCGGCCGAGACCGACCCGTGGACGGACGTGGTGGCGCGGGTCCAGGAGTTCGCCCGGGCCACCCCGGCCGCGATCGCCGTCTCCGACGGCGCCGAGCGGCTGAGCTACCGCGAGCTGGCCGGCCGGGCCGGCGCCGTGTCCCGGGCGCTGCTCGAGGCGGGCGCCGAGACCGGACCGGTCGGCGTGCTGGCCCCGCCCGGCTGCGGCTTCGTCACCGCCGTCCTGGGCGTGCTCGGCGCGGGCGCGGCCTGGCTGCCGCTGGACGTCGCCGCGCCGGTCAGGCGCGGGGCCGTGCTGGCCGCCGAGGCGCACCTGAGCGCCCTGCTGGTCGGCCCCGGCGAGCGAGCCATGGCCGCCGAGCTGCTGGCCGAGGCCGGGCTGGACGTCCCGGTGCTGGAGCTCGACACGGACACCGCGGCGGAGCCGCCGGCCCCGCGCGGCGCCGGCGACGACCTGGCGTACGTCATCTTCACCTCGGGCTCCACCGGCCGTCCCAAGGGCGCCATGGTGCACCGGGCGGGCATGGTCAACCACCTGTTCGCCAAGATCGCCGACCTGGAGCTGGACGGGCACACCGTGCTGGTCCACAACGCCCCGGTCACCTTCGACATCTCGGTCTGGCAGATGCTCGCCGCGCTGGTCGTCGGCGGACGCCTGCGGGTCACCGGCCGCGAACTCGCCGCCGACCCGCAGGCCCTGTTCGGCCTGGTCGCCCCCGAGGGCGTCACCGTGCTGGAGGTCGTCCCCTCGCTGCTGCGGGCCGCCCTGGACAGCTGGGACGACGGCGCCGAGCCGCCCGCCCTGGACGGCCTGCGCAAACTGGTGGTCACCGGCGAGGCACTGCCCGCCGACCTGGCCCACCGCTGGTTCGCCCGCTACCCGGCGATCCCGCTGGTCAACGCGTACGGGCCGACCGAGTGCTCGGACGACGTGACGCACGCGGTGATCGGTTCCCCCGCGGAGCTGGACTCGGTGCGCGCCCCGATCGGCCGGGCGGTGCGCGGCACCGGACTGTACGTCCTGGACGACGCGCTGCGCCCGGTGCCGGACGGCGTGCCCGGCGAGCTGTACGTGGGCGGGCGCGGCGTCGGCCGCGGCTACCTGGACCAGCCCGGCCGCACCGCCGCGGTGTTCGTCGCCGACCCGTTCAGCCCGCTGCCGGGCGCGCGGATGTACCGCACCGGCGACCGGGTGATCCGGCGGCCGGACGGGCAGCTGGAGTTCCTGGAGCGGGTCGACCACCAGGTCAAGATCCGCGGCCACCGGATCGAACCCGGCGAGGTCGAGGCCGCGCTGCGCTCGATCGAGCGGATCGGCGACGCCGTGGTGGTGGTCCGCCGCGGCGGGGCCGGCGACGCCCGGCTGGTCGGGTACGTGACCGGCCCGGTCGACCCGGCCTGGGGCCGGGCGGCGGCCGCCGCGATCCTGCCCGAGTACATGGTGCCCTCCGCCCTGGTGGTGCTGGACGCCCTGCCGCTGACCCCCAACGGCAAGGTGGACCGCAAGGCGCTGCCCGAGGTCGACCTCGCCGCCGCGACCGGCCGCGGCCCGCGCACCCCGCAGGAGGAGGTGCTGTGCGCCGCCTTCGCCGAGGTGCTGGACCTGCCCCGGGTCGGCATCGACGAGGACTTCTTCCAGCTCGGTGGCCACTCGCTGCTCGCCACCCGGCTGGTCAGCCGGGTGCGCACCCTGCTCGGCGCCGAACTGCCGCTGCGCACGGTCTTCGATGCACCCACGGTGGCCGCGCTGGCCGGGCGGCTCACCCAGGACGCCGTGCGCCCCGCGCTGACCGCCGGGGAGCGCCCGGAGCTGCTGCCGCTGTCCTACGCCCAGCAGCGGCTCTGGTTCCTGGACCGGCTGGAGGGCCCCTCCGCCACCTACAACCTGCCCTGGACGCTGCGGCTGCGCGGACCGCTGGACCGCGCGGCACTGGCCGCCGCGCTGACCGACGTGGTCGAGCGGCACGAGAGCCTGCGCACCGTCTTCCCGGACCGCGACGGTCTGCCGCACCAGCGGATCCTGTCCGTCCGGCAGGCCGCCGTCGAGCTGCCGGTGCGCGAGCTCGCCGAAGCCGAACTCACCTCGGCCGCCGAGGAGTTCGCCACCGCGAGCTTCGACCTGGCGAACCGGCCGCCGATCCGCGCCACGCTGCTCGCGGCCGGCCCCGAGGACCACCTGCTGGTCGTGGTGCTCCACCACATCGCCGGCGACGGCTGGTCCAACGGCGTGCTCGCCCGCGACCTCTCCACCGCGTACGCCGCCCGGCTGGCCGGGCGCGCGCCCGCCTGGACGCCGCTGCCGGTGCAGTACGCCGACTACGCGCTCTGGCAGCGCGAACTGCTCGGCGAGGAGGGCGACCAGGAGTCCGTCATCGCCCGCCAGATCGCCTACTGGAAGGAGCGGTTGGCCGCACTGCCGGCGGAGCTGCAGCTGCCGGTGGAGAACACCCGACGGACCACCGCCGGCTACCGCGGCGACAGCGTCCGCTTCGCCGTCCCGGCCGAACTGCACCACCGGGCGGTGGCGCTGGCCCGGCAGAGCGGGGCGAGCCTGTTCATGGTCCTCCAGGCCGCGCTCGCCACCCTGTACGGCAAGCTCGGCGCGGGCGAGGACATCCCGCTCGGCACCCCGATCGCCGGCCGCACCGACGACGCCCTGGACGACCTGGTCGGGATGTTCGTCAACACCCTGGTGCTGCGCACCGACCTGTCCGGCGCGCCGACCTTCCGCGAGCTGCTGGAGCGGGTCAAGGCCACCGACCTGGCCGCCTACGCCCACCAGGACCTGCCGTTCGAGAAGCTGGTCGACGCCCTCGGCCCCGAGCGCGCCCCGGCCCGCAACCCGCTGTTCCAGACCCTGCTGGCCCTCCACAACAACGCCGCCGCCCGGCTGGAGCTGCCCGGCATCACCGCCGAGACGGGCGCGGCCGAGCTCGGCGTGGCCCGGCTCGACCTCTCCTTCGAACTCGCCGAAGTCTCCGGACCGGACGGCCCCGGCGGACTGGCGGGGCGGCTGGAGTACAGCACCGACCTGTTCAGCGCGGCCGGCGCCCGGCGACTGGCCGACCGACTGGTGCACCTGCTGGGCGTCCTGGTCGACCAGCCGGACCGGCCGATCAGCGCCGCCCCGGTACTGCTGCCCGGTGAGCAGGAGGAACTGCTGGCCGCCGGGACCGGCGCCGCCGCCCTGGGCGACGGGCAACAGCTCGCCGCGCTGCTGGAGGCCACCGCGGACGCCCGCCCGGACGCGATCGCGCTCGAACACGCCGACCAGCGGCTCGACTTCGCCGAACTGCACCGCCGGGCCAACCGGCTCGCCCGCACCCTGGTCGCCCAGGGCGCGGCACCGGACCGGCTGGTCGCGATCGCGCTGCCGCGCGCGGTCGACCTGGTGGTGGCCGCGCTCGCGGTGATCAAGTCCGGTGCCGCCTACCTGCCGATCGACCCGTCCTACCCGGCCGACCGGATCGCCGGGATGGTCAAGGACGCCCAGCCGGTGCTGACCGTGACCGTCACCGGGGTGGCCACGGCCGTCCCCGGCCTGGACGACGGCCGGCTCCTGCTGCTGGACGACCCGGCCACCCGCGCGCTGGTCGACGGCCGGCCCGCGGACCACCTGCGCCCGGCCGAACTGGCCGCGCCGGTACGGCCCGAGCACGCCGGCTACGTCATCTACACCTCGGGCTCCACCGGCCGCCCCAAGGGCGTCGTGGTGCCGCGCGGGGCGCTGGTCAACCACCTGCTGGACCTCACCGAGCGGGTCGGCCTGGCCCCCGGGCGCACCCTGCTGGCCGTCACCACCTTCGGCTTCGACATCGCCAACCTGGAGCTGTTCGGCCCGCTGCTCAGCGGTGCCCGGCTGGTGCTCGCCCCGCACGACACCGTCCGCGACCCCGAGCTGCTGGCCGAACTGACCCTCGCCACCGGGGCGCACGTCATGCAGGCCACCCCGACGCTGTGGCACGCCCTGGTCACCGCGCGGCCCGACTCGCTGGCCGGGGTGCACGTGCTGACCGGCGGCGAGGCCCTCGGCCCGGCCCTGGCGGCGGCGCTGACCGGCGCCGCGGCGAAGGTCAGCAACCTGTACGGCCCGACCGAGACCACCATCTACTCGGTCGGCGTCGACCTGGCGCCCGACCACACCGGCACCCCGCCGATCGGCCGCCCGCTGGCCGGCAACCAGGCTCGGCTGCTGGACGCCGAGCTGCGCCCGGTGCCGCCGGGCGTCGTCGGCGAGCTCTACCTGGCCGGCGCCGGCCTCGCCCGGGGCTACCTGGACCGCCCGGGCCTGACCGCCGAGCGCTTCACCGCCGACCCGTACGGGCCGCCCGGCTCCCGGATGTACCGCACCGGGGACCTCGCCCGCTGGAAGCCGGACGGCTCGATCGACTACCTCGGCCGGACCGACCACCAGGTGAAGATCCGCGGCTTCCGGATCGAACTCGGCGAGATCGAGGCCGTGCTGACGGACCATCCGCTGGTCGAGCGGGCCTCGGTGACCGACCGGGAGGACTCCCCGGGCGAACGCCGGCTGGTCGCCTACCTGGTGCCCGCCGGCCCGCAGCGGCCCGAACCCGCCGCGCTGCGCGCCCACTTGGCGGCCGTACTGCCGGAGTACATGCTCCCGGCCGCCTACGTCCCGCTGGCGGCGCTGCCGCTCACCCCGAACGGCAAGGTGGACCGCAGGGCGCTGCCCGCGCCCGGGGCCGACGACCGGGCGGTGGCCCGCTCGGACGGCCGCGCGCCCAGCGGACCGGTGGAACTCGCGCTCGGCCGGGTGTTCGCGGAGGTGCTCGGCCTGGACCGGGTCGGCGCCGAGGACGGCTTCTTCGAGCTGGGCGGCGACAGCCTGAAGTCCATCCAGCTGGTCAGCCGGGCCCGCGCGGCCGGACTGGAGCTCACCCCGGCCGACGTCTTCGCGCACCGCACGGTGGCCGGCCTGGCCCTGGTGGCCGGTGCCGTCGACGGCACCGCCGCGCCCGAGGACCCGTTCGCGCCCGTCCTGGCCATCCGGCCGACCGGCACCCGCCGTCCGGTGTTCTGCGTGCACGGCGCGGTCGGCCTCGGCTGGCCCTTCCTGACCCTCGCCGCGGAAATTGACGCGGACATTCCCGTGTACGCTTTCCAGGCGGGCGGGGTGCGCTCCCCGGAAAAGGCCCCGGAGTCCGTCCGGGAAATCGCCGGAAAATATCTCGGCGAAATGCTGGAAATCCAGCCGCAGGGCCCTTATCGTATTCTCGGCTGGTCGTTCGGAGGGCTCGTCGCCCACGAGATCGCGGTCCAGCTGCAGGCCCGCGGCGAACAGGTCGAGCTGCTCGCCGACCTGGACGGCTACCCCGGCACCGGCTCGCCGGCCGAGGACGCACCGGACGACCGGGCCGTGCTGGCCGAACTGCTCGAGCGGGCCGGCCTCCCCGGCGACGGCCCGACCGACCTGGGCACCGCCCGCGAGCGCCTCGCCGAGGCCGGCAACGCGCTCGCGGAGCTGGACGAGACCGAGCTGGTCAGACTGCTCGGGGTGATCCGCACCCACAGCCTGCTCGGCGACGCCCACCGCCCCGGCCGCTACCAGGGCGATTTGCTCCTGTTCGCGGCCACCCGCGGCCTCGCCCCCGGCGACCCGGACGCGGAGTCCTGGCGGGAGCACGTGACCGGCCGGATCCTCCGGCACCCGGTCGACAGCGACCACGACTCGATGCTCGAACCGGCGCCGGCCGCATTCATCGGAAAGACCCTGTCGGCCGTCCTCGAATAATCGCCCCGGAACCACCGGCGGCCACTCCGGAAATTCCGGCCGCAGACCACTGCGCCCGAACCCGGACGATTTCCTGGAATTCCGAAAGGACCAAAACCATGAGCAACCCGTTCGACGACGAGCAGGGCACCTTCCTCGTCCTCGCCAACCACGAGAACCAGCACAGCCTCTGGCCCGCCTTCGCCGAGGTCCCGGCCGGCTGGCGGACCGTCAAGGGCGCCTGCACCCGGCAGGAGGCGCTCGACCACATCGAGCGCACCTGGACCGACCTGCGCCCGCAGAGCCTGATCGACGCCACCGCCTGAGCACCACCCAACCGACACACCTGAGGAGCACACCATGAGCGCTGTCGCCATCGACGAGACCAAGGTCCGCGAGATCGTCGCCGACTGCCTCGACCTCGAGATCGACGAGCTGACCCTGACCGACCACTTCATCGACCACTACGGCGCCGACTCGCTGAACGCCATCGAGGTCCTCGCCCGCCTGGAGAAGCAGTTCAACGTCACCATCCCGCAGGACGAGCTGGCCAACATGGTCAACCTGGCCGCCGTGCTGGAGGTCCTGTCCCGGGCGACCGCGCGATGAACGAGCCGCAGCGCGTGGTGGTGACCGGCATCGGCGTCCTGTCGAGCATCGGCAACGGGGTCGAGGAGTTCACCTCGGCCCTGCGCGAGGGCCGCTGCGGCGCCGGTCCGATCACCAGCTTCGACACCACCGGCTTCCTCCGGACCTCCGGCCACGAGGTGGCCGGCTTCGAACCGGAGCAGTGGATCCACCGCCTCCCGATCGAACAGCTCGGCCGCGCCACCCAGTTCACCGTCGCGGCGGCCCGGATGGCCGTCCAGGACGCCGGCCTCGACGAGCGGGAACTCGCCGGGCTGCGCGCCCAGATCACCGTCGGCACCACCGACGGCGAGGCCGGCGAACTCGACAGGATGATGGCCGAGTCGGTGGCGAAGGGGCCGGAGCACCCGGCGGACCAGCTGGTGGCCGGCCGGCTGCCCTCCCACCAGCTGGCCCTGGCGGTCGCCCGGGAGCTGCGGCTCCCCCGGGCCGTCCCGGCCGTCCTCGGCACCGCCTGCGCGGCCGGCAACTACGCGATCGGCGACGGCTTCGACGCCGTGCGCGGCGGTGAGGCGGACATCGCCATCGTCGGCGGCGCGGACGCGATCTGCCGCCGCACCTTCGCCGGATTCAGCCGGCTCGGCCTGGTCTCCTCGGACTACTGCCGTCCGTTCGACGCCGACCGCGAGGGGCTGCTCACGGCCGAGGGTGCGGGGGTGCTCGTCCTGGAGACGCTCGAGTCCGCCCGGCGCCGCGGCGCCCGGATCTACGCCGAACTGCTCGGCTACGGGCTCAACTGCGACGCCCACCACCCCACCGCACCCGACCAGGCGAGCGTCGCCCGCTGCATGGAGCTGGCGCTCGCCGACGCCGGGGTCAAGGCGGCCGAGGTGGACCTGGTCTCCGCCCACGGCACCGGCACCCCCACCAACGACATCACCGAGACCCGCGCGATCCGCGAGGTCTTCGGCGACACCCCGCCGCGCACCGTCGCCCTCAAGGCGATGCTCGGCCACTCGATGGGCGCGGCGAGCGCGCTCGGCGCGGCCGCCTCGGCGATCGCGCTGGCCCACGGGTTCGTCCCGCCCACCGTCAACCACCGCACCACCGACCCCCAGTGCCAGATCGACTGCGTGCCCAACCACTCCGTCCCCGCGGACCTCCGGGTGGTGGTCAACAACGGACTGGCCTTCGGCGGCAACAACGCCTCCGTCGTCCTGGGGCGCCACGAGGAGGAGCCCAGCCGATGAGCTCTAGCACCATCCACCGGGACCGGCCGCTGATCACCGCGTGGTCCGCCGTCTCCCCGTTCGGCCTCGGCCGCGACGCGTTCGCGGCCGGGGTGGGCCGGGGGCAACCGGCCCACGAGGTCCCCGACTTCGACGTCCGCAAGGTGCTCGGCAAGGCCGGCACCCGCACCTACGACCGGGCCACCGGCCTGGCCGTCACCACCGTCCGCGAACTGCTCGCCGAGGCCGAGGCCGCGCGGAGCCCGATCGCCACCGGCGGCGGCACCGCACTCGTCCTCGGCACCACCCTCGGCAGCGCCGACAGCTGCGCCGGGTTCAGCCGGGCCTCCTTCGAGGGCGACAAGCCCTACGACGTACCGGCCCAGCTGATGCCCAACGTGCTGATGAACGGACCGGCCGCGGCCACCGCCATCCGCTTCGACCTCAAGGGCCCCAACACCACCGTGGCCGGCGGCGCCGCGGGCGGCCTGCTCGCCCTCGGCTACGCCCGCCGCCTGCTGGCGGCCGGCCGCGCCGAACGCGCCGTGGTCGGCGCGGTGGAGGAGCAGTCCCCCACCCGCGAGTGGCTGGCCGGCGACACCGACCGGACCATCGGCGAGGGCGGCGTCGTCCTGCTGGTGGAGACCGCCAGGACGCTGCCGCCCGGCCGCCGGGTGCTGGCCGAACTGCTCGCCCTGGACGTCCGGCTGGACATCGACGACGACCCCGCGCAGGCCCTCGCCGACACCGTCCGCGAGGCCCTCGACCAGGCCGGCGCGACCCCCGAGGAGGTCTGGGCCGCGGCCGTCACCGGGCAGCCGGCCGGGGAACAGCTCGCCGCGCTGGTCGGCACCGAGGCCGTCGGCCGGGTCCCCGCCCTGCTCGGCGACACCGGCTCCGCCGCCACCGTCTTCTCGCTCACCACCGTGCTGTCCCTGGCCGAGCACGACCCCACGGCCGCCGGCCGCGTCGCCGTGATCGCCTCGCTGGACCACCAGGGCCTGGCCGCCTGCGCCGTCCTGCGCCTCACCGGCGGTGACCGATGAGCGGCGTCGCCCTGATCAGCGGCGGCTCCCGCGGCATCGGCAGGGCGGCCGCCCTGCGCCTGGCCGCCGAGGGCCACGCGATCAGCTTCTGCTACCAGTCCGACCGGCAGGCCGCCGACCTCCTCGCCAAGGAGCTCACCGAACTCGGCGTCGCGACCCTGGCCGAACGGGTGGACGTCACCGACGCCGGCGCCGTCCGCGCCTGGGTCACCCGCACCGAACAGGACCTCGGCCCGATCACCGTCGCCGTCGCCAGCGCCGGGATCACCCGCGACAAACCGCTCCTGCTGATGGCCGACGAGGACTGGCAGGCCGTCACCGACACCAATCTCACCGGCACCGCCAACCTCTGCCGCGCGGTGGCCTTCCCGATGGTCAAGCGCCGCGCCGGCTCGATCATCACGCTCTCCTCGGTCTCCGGCGTCTACGGGAACCCCGGCCAGAGCAACTACGCGGCCTCCAAGGCCGGCATCATCGCGCTCACCCGGGCGCTGGCCAAGGAGGTCGGCCGCTACGGGGTCCGGGTCAACGCGGTGGCCCCCGGCATGATCGAGACCGACATGACCTCGGTGCTCACCGACGCCCAACGCACGGACGCCCTCAAGCACATCCCGCTCGGCCGCTTCGGCACGGCGGACGAGGTGGCCGACTCGGTCGCCTTCCTGGCGGGCCCCCGGTCCGCCTACCTCACCGGCTCGGTCCTGCAGATCGACGGCGGAATAGTCCTGTGACCAGACGCACCGTCAACCACACCCAGGAGACACGACCATGACCGTTCCCGCCGTGCGCACCTTCGACAACCACACCCCGCTGGTCGACACCGAGCTGCTCCCCGGCCGCGGCACCGGCGTCAACGCCGCCCACCGGATGTACGAGCACCTCATCGGCATCTGGGCCACCGGCGTCATCGAGGCCGCCCACGACCTCGGCGCCTTCACCGCCCTGATCAGCGGTCCGGCCACCGCCGGCGAGCTCTCCACCCGGCTCGGCACCGACCTGCGCGCCACCCGCGTCCTGCTCGACGGCCTGGCCGCCTACGACGTGGTCGAGCGCAGCCGCGCGGCGGACGGTCAGGCCGTCTACACCCTGCCACCGGAGATGCACGACATCTTCGCCCCCGAGGGCCTGTACAGCCTGGTCGGCAAGATCCGGCACGACCGCAACGTCGCCTGGAACGCCTGGCGCAACCTCGCCACCAACGTCCGCACCGGCGCCCGCAACGCCGAGGGCTCCCAGCAGCTCAACCAGATCTCCGAGGAGGACTACACCTCCCTCGTCCGCGGCATCAACTTCTGGGCCCCGCCGATCGCCGCCACCCTCGCCACCGCCCTGCGCGAGCAGGGCTGGACCGACGGCACCGGCCGCACCCTGCTCGACGTCGGCTGCGGCACCGGCATCTACAGCCAGCTCCTGCTGCAGGAGTTCAGCGGCCTCAACGCCCGCGCCCTGGACGCCGAGCGGATCATCCCGATCGCCAACGCCCAGGCCCACCGCCTCGGCGTCGCCGACCGCTTCAACCCCGAGGTGGTGGACTTCTGGGCCGACGACTGGGGCACCGGCGTCGACGTCGCCCTCTTCGTCAACATCTTCCACCTGCAGACCCCGGAATCCGCCCGCGAGCTCCTGCTCCGCTCCGCCAAGGCCCTCACCGAGGACGGCGTGATCGCCATCGCCGACCACATCGTCGACGAGGACAGCGCCGACGGCAACACCCAGAACCGCTTCTTCCGCCTCTTCGCCGCCTCCATGCTCGCCACCGGCGGCGGCGACGCCTTCACCGTCCACGACTACGACCACTGGCTCGCCGACGCCGGCCTGCGCCGCGTCGCCCTGCTCGACACCCCCATGCACCGCCTCCTGCTGGTCAAGCACGCCTGACCCCCACCCCCTCGACGGCCCCGCCGCCCCGCGTCGGGGCCGTCGGGGTTTCCCACACCCGGAGGCCCTGATGCCCGACCGAACCCCCCTCTTCCGCACCGACCGCACCGACCTCACCCCCGAGGAGATCGCCACCCTCACCGTCCTGCTCCACCACCACCACAGAACCCGGGCCGCCACCGCGGCCAGACCCCGACCCGCCCGCCGCACCGTCCGCTGGCACGACGTCTCCCTCCGCCCGCCGACCCCCACCACCTCCTGGCAGATCGTCGCCTGACCCCCCTACGACGGCCCCGACCCCCACGTCGGGGCCGTCGCCCTTCCCATCCCCACCCCTCATGGGCGCGCCCCCACCCTCCCGTGGGCGCGCAGGCAACGCCCCGCGCGCCCACGACGAGCCCTCCACCCCCTCATGGGCGCACCCCCACCCCCTCGTGGGCACACAGGCAACGCCTCGCGCGCCCACGCCCACCTCCCCCCACCCGACCAGGCGAGAGGGACGCGCTGCGGGAGGGGCGGTGGAGGGGGTGGCCCGGAGAGGGGCGTTGCGGGTGATTTTCAGACTGCCAACGGTCTCAACACCCCACCCACAGAGTCGGCAGTCGGAAAATCATCCAGCCCCCGGAGCGGCCACCCCCGGAACCGCCCCGGCCACCCACCCTCCCGAGAGCCCCCCACCCCCAAACACCACCCCCCACCCCCACACCCCCCGGAAAACCCAAAAGGCCCGGAGCCTCCCGGCCCCGGGCCCACCCGTCCCCCTCATCCGATCAAGTCCAGCGACCCCGCCAACTGCCCCGTCCCGATCAGGTCGTACCCTCCCGCCAGCACCAGGACCAGCAGCGCCGCCACCGTCACCCCCGTGTAGTGCAGCCGCCCGAACACCCCCCACCAGCCCCGCCGCCAAGCGACCACCGCGCAGACCACCATCAGCAGGGTGAGTCCCGCCGCCGCCAGGTACATCGCCGGCACCACCTGCAGCAGCGGCGAATCCCCCAGGAACAGCGTCTGGTTGAGCGCATTGGAGTCCGAGGTCAGCAGCGCGAAGCACCCCGTCGCCACCACCAGCACCGCCCCGGTCAGCCACCCCAGCAGCCGAGCGGCCGGCTGCCCGGCCCGCCCCGCGCCCCGCGCGGCCCGCACCACCGCCGCCACCCCCCACCCGATCACCGTCAGCGCCAGCAGCGCCAGGCTCCCGAGCGCGATCCGCTGGTGCAGCTCGGGCGCCTGGTACCAGGCCAACGGCTCGTACGCGATGGTCGGGTCACTGTCCGTCAGCATCGAGGTGACCTCCCCGTCCCCGTCCAGCTCGAAGGCGATCCGAGCGGTCCCGCCCACCTGCTGGAAGAGCCCCGGCTGGACCTGCTCCCACTGGGTCTCCCCCGCCGAGGGATCCCGGGTGACCGGCCCGCTCACGACCAGCCGCCCGTCCCGGGCGGCGATGTGCACCGACCCCATCAGCGCCGCCGCCTTGGTCAGGTTCGAGTGGCTGACCCGGGTCGACCGGAAGTCCCCGGTGAACTTCGACAGCTCCCCACCCACCACCGCCGGCGAGGCGCCCGCAGCCGGGTAGAAGCGGTCCACGAACGCGTTGAGCACCTGCTGGGTGGTCCACCCTCCGGTGGCGTCCTCGCCGTCGCCGTTCACGGTCACGTACAGCCCGACCCCCTGCGCCGGCAGCAGCGCCAGGTTGCTGTGGAACCCGGGCACGTCCCCGTCCTTCACCAGGAGCTGCCGCCCGTTCCGGTCACGCTGCTCGAGCAGGTACGCCATGCCGGGCATCCGCTGGTCCGGCCCGAAGTGCCGGGCGAGCAGCAGGGTGTCGCCCTCCTGGTCCAGGATCGAACGGCCCTCGATGGCCCCGCCGTTCAGCTGGGCGAGCATCAGCCGCCCCATGTCGTCGACGGTGGTGACGGCGGCCGCACCGGTCGGGGTGAGCGGCCCGTACAGCCCCTTGGTCTCGGTCTGCCCGTCCCCGTCCGGCCGGTAGCCGTGCGCGAGGTCGGCGTCGATGGGGGCCGGGTGCGGCTGGGTGAAGGTGGTGCGGTCCATGCCGAGCGGCCGCAGCACGTGCTGCGCGACGTACTGGTCGAACGGCTGGCCGGAAACCACCTCGACCAGGTAACCGGCCAGCGCGACACCGTAGTTGTCGTACGCGGCGGTCACCCCGGGGGCGCGCACCCGGTCCGGCTGGTGGGCGGCCAGCGCGGCCCCCAGGCCGCCGGTGTGCTGGGGTTCGGCCTCCGCCAGTCCCATGAAGGTGTCGTCGAAGCCGCCGGTGTGGGTCAGCAGGTTCTCCACGGTGACCGGGTGCCCCGGGTAGCTGTCCCTGATCTTGAAGGCGGTCAGGTACCTGTTCACGTCCGCGTGCAGGTCCAACTTCCCCGCCCGGACCTGCTGGAGGACCGCGACGGCGGTGAACACCTTGGCGTCGGAGCCCATGAAGAAGGCCGTCCGGGCCGGGTCGACGGGCTTGCGGTTCGGCACGTCGGAGACGCCGTACCCGCCGGCGAAGACCTGCCGCCCACCGGCCACCACGCTGACCGCCGCGCCGGGGATCTTGTGCTCGGCGAGCAGTTTCGGCACGATCTCGTCGAACAGCCGCTTCACCGAAGCGGGGTCGGGGGGTGCGGCCGAGCCGCCCGTCGCCACCGAACTCCCGTTGCCCATCGATGCGGTGGCCGCGTGGGCCCGGTCCGGAGTGAGCCCGTACAGGAACAGACCGATGGCCGCCAGCACCAGGACCAGTCGCACCCAACCCCGCTTGACCAGCGTCCGGTTCGCCGCTACATGTCGCGTGCTCATACTGAACTCCCGTTCGGAACAAGTGGATTACGGAAGCTCCGGCGCCCTGCGGCGGGCCGCTTCCCGACATCGAGAACACTAGGAGGGATGCCCTCTCCCGGGACATGGCCTCTGGGCGTCGATCGGGGGGTGTACCCAGGTACCACCAACAGGGGTCCAGGGCCCAGTGATCGGAACCGCGGCGGACGGCAGTCTGGATGTCGTCAGCAAGCAACGGGTAGGGATACCGGCCGCGAGGCCGTCACGAAAGGGGCCGAGCGGTCATGACCAGCAGCATCACCACGGGAGTTGTGAACAACGTGCAGAACACCGACACCACGACCGGTCGCACCGGCCGCACCGGGCGCGACCCGCTCCGGGCGCTGGGCAACGCCGTCCGGTCCACCCTGCGCGGCCCGGTCCTGGCGGCCCTCGCGGTGCCGCAGCTGCTGCTGCTCACCGCCGCCACGGTCGCCGCCTGCCTGCTGGGCCTCGGCGTCGGCGCGCTGCTGGTGCCGCCCACCGTCCTGGCGATCCGCGGTCTGGCCGGGCTGCGGCGCCGGCTCGCCGCCCGCTGGTCCGGCGTCGAGATCCGCGACCCCTACCAGCCGCTGCCGGACGCCGAACCGGGCTTCCGGGGCGCCTGGAAGCGCTGCCAGGCGATCCTGTCCGACCAGGCCTCCTGGCGCGACCTGCTCTGGCTGCTGGTCGACCCCGTGGTCGGCTTCACGGTGGCGATCATCCCCCTCTCGGTGGTCGCCTACGGCGTCCTGGGCCTGCTGCTGCCCCAGCTCTGGCAGCCGATCGCCGACCACGGCGGCAACACCTGGTACCTGTGGATCCACGTCACCGACTCGGGTGCGGCCGGCACCGCCGCCCTGTTCGGCGTCCCGGTGATGCTGGCCGGCCTGGCCATCGCCCCCGGCGCCCTGCGGGCCCACACCGCGCTCGCCAAGTCCCTGCTCGGCCCGACCGCCCGCGCCGAGGCCCTGGCCGCCGAGCGCAAGGTCGCGCACCTCACCGAGACCCGGCGCGACGCGCTGACCACCCAGGCCGCCGAACTGCGCCGCATCGAGCGGGACCTGCACGACGGTGCGCAGGCCCGGCTGGTGGCCATGGGCATGAACCTGGGCGTCGCCGAGCGGCTGGTCGAGCGGGACCCGGAGGCCGCGAAGCAGCTGCTCGCCGAGACCCGTCAGGCCTCCGCCTCCGCCCTCAACGAGCTGCGTGACCTGGTCCGCGGCATCCACCCGCCGGTGCTGGCCGACCGCGGACTCGCCGACGCCGTCCGGGCGCTGTGCATGGACAGCCCGCTGAACGTCACCGTCTCCGCCGACCTGCCCGGCCGCCCCGAGGCCCCGGTCGAGTCCGCCCTCTACTTCGCCGTCTCCGAGGCCCTCACCAACGCCGCCAAGCACTCCGGCGCCAGCCACGTCGACGTCCAACTCTGGTACGAGAACGGCACGCTGAAGGCCCAGGTCACGGACGACGGCACCGGCGGCGCCGACCCCTCCCGGGGCACCGGACTGCGCGGCCTGGAGCGCCGGCTTGCTACCTTCGACGGAGTCCTGGCCGTCCGCAGCCCGCTCGGCGGCCCCACGACCCTGACGATGGAGCTGCCGTGCGAGTTGTACTCGCGGAGGACCTCTTCCTCCTGAGGGACGGTCTGATCCGGATGCTGCAGGCCTACGACTTCGAGGTCGTGGCCGCGGTGGACACCGGACCGGACCTCCTCCAGGCCCTCCTCACCGAACGTCCGGACGTGGCAGTCGTCGACGTACGACTGCCACCGACGTTCACCGACGAGGGCCTGCAGGCGGCTCTGGAGGCGCGCCGGCAGATCCCCGGTCTGCCGGTGCTCGTGCTCTCCCAGTACGTGGAGCAGCTCTACGCCAAGGAGTTGCTGGCCGACGGCAGCGGCGCGATCGGCTACCTGCTGAAGGACCGGGTCTTCGACCCCGACCAGTTCGTCGAGACGGTCCACCGGGTGGCGGCGGGCGGCACCGCGCTGGACCCGCAGGTGATCGCGATGCTGGTCAACAACACCGGCCGCAGCAAGCCGCTGGAGCGCCTGACGCCGCGTGAGCGCGAGGTGCTGGAGCTGATGGCGGAGGGGCGCTCGAACGGGGCGATCGCCGAGCGGATGGTGATCACCGAGCGGGCGGTGAAGAAGCACACCGCCAACATCTTCCTCAAGCTCGACCTGCCGCCCTCCGAGGAGGACCACCGCCGGGTGCTGGCGGTGCTGGCCTTCCTCGAGGTCGCGCCGTCCTGATCCACTACGGCATCCGTCAGGGGGCGGTCTCCCCGGCCACCCAGCGCAGGTAGCCGGGGCTGCCGGACACCACCGGCACGGCGATCACCTCGGGCGTCTCGTACGAGTGCCGCTCGGCCACGAACCCGGCCAGCCGGTCGGCGAGTTCGGCCCGGGTCTTGAGGTCGATCCGCCACTCCTCGGCGTCCTGCACCTCACCCTCCCACCAGTACACCGAGCGGACGGGGTACACCTGTGCGCAGGCCGCCAGCCGCTCCCGCACCACGGCGGCCGCCAGGGCCCGGGCCCGCTCCTCGCTCTCGTGGGTGGTGGTCACCACGACGAAGCCCTGCTCGTTCACTGTCATTCGCCGACCCTAGCCCGGCCCCCGGCCCAACCCCGCACCTCTCGATCCCTGTGCCCTCGCCCTCGCCCTCGCCCTCGCCCCCGACCCCGCGGCCCCGCAAGGGGCGGGGGAACTGCCCGCAGCGGAAGGCCCCGACCCGCACCCGGCCGCCCACAGCCGTCCGGCGCCCTCCGGCCCACCTCCCACAGCTCCCCCGCCCCTCCACTGCCGAGCTCAGCCCTTCCGGGCGGTGTGGACGGTCATCGCCGAGAGGTAGAAGGCGTCCTGGCGGTGCAGGATCCCGGTCGGGGCGTCCTCCTCGATCAGCGCCTCCAGGGTCGCCCGGTCCTCCGAGTCGAGCACCTCGGCGAGCTGCTCGTGACGCCGGACGAGCTGGGTGCGCAGGTACCCGCGGACCGGGCCGGCCAGCGGGGCCGGGTGGTCGACCAGGAAGGTCCGGGTGCCGCTGGGGACCAGCCCGGCCCGCCGCAGCATGGCCGGCCAGTCCTCGATCTCCTCGGTGGCGCCGGGCAGTTCGGCGCGCATGGCGGCGAAGCCGTCCTCGTGCACCGCGTCCAGCCGGGCCTGGAAGCCGGGCCGGCCCAGGCCGAAGTCGCGGGGCAGGTAGCGCGCCGGCAGGCCGCTCTCGGCGACGGCGAGCAGGCCGCCGGGCCGCAGCCGTCCGGCCAGGGCGGTGAGTGCGGCCTGCTGGTCGCCGAGGTGGTGGATCGCGTTGCCGGACCAGATCAGGTCGGCCTCGCCGAGCTGGTCGAACTCGGCTGGCAGGTCCGCCTGTTGGGTACCGAGGCGGCCGCCCGAGCGGGTCCGGGCGCGCTCCAGCAGGGCGGCCGACTGGTCGACGGCGACCACCTCGGCCGCCGGGAAGACCTCCGCGAGCAGCTCGGCGATCACCCCGGGGCCGGCCCCGACGTCGAGCACCCGGCGCACCGCGCCCTCCGCACCGTCGCCGTTCCCGGCGAGGCCGGACAGCCAGCGCCCGGCCTCGGTGACGGCCTCGGCCCGCAGGTCGGCCTCCTGCTCCAGGTGGGCCGCGAGGGCGTCCCAGTCGAGGTCGGCGGCGGGCACCGGCCCGCGCTCGTGGTGCCCGTGCTGGTGCTGGTGCTGGTGCTGGTGTGCGGACATGGTGTTCCCTCTCCGATGGTGGTTCGTTCGATGGTGGTTCGTCCGGCGGCGGTCCGGCGGCGGCCCGCCGACGGCTTCCCCGCTCAGGCGGGCACGGCCGGCCCGGACGCGCGGCGCAGCGCGACCGCCCGTCCGATCTCCTCGTCCACCAGGTCGCGGTCGAGGGCGAAGGCGGCCGCCGCGCCCATTCCGGCGGCGATGACCACCTGGGCGCGCGGGTCGGCGACGTTGCCGACCGCCCAGACGCCGGGGACGCTGGTGCGGCCGGTCCGGTCGGTGGTGACCCAGCCGTTGTCGTCCCGCTCGCAGTCCAGGCCGAACAACAGCGCGTCCCGGGCCACCGGCCGCGGGAAGACGAACACCGCCTCGCGGGTGACCACCTGCCCGGTGTCGAGCTCGACGCCGCGCAGCCGCCCGTCGTCGGTCACCAGCCGGACGATCCGGCCCTCGACCACCGGTACGCCGCGTGCCGCGAGCCGCTCGTGGTCGGCCGAGGTCAGCTGGAGGGTGTGGGCGAGCAGCACCACGTCGGCCGACCACTGCCGCAGCAGCAGCGCCTGGTTGACCGCACCGGGGCCGGTGCCGAGCACCCCGAGCGGCCGGTCGCGGACCTCCCAGCCGTGGCAGTACGGGCAGTGCAGCACGTCCCGGCCCCAGCGCTCGGCGAGGCCTGGCAGGTCCGGCGGCCCGTCCCGCAGTCCGGTGGCGACGACCACCCGGCGCGCGTGCAGCACCGGTCCGCCCGCCAGGTGGACGACGAAGCCGAATTCGGCGGGCTCGGCGTTCTCGACGTGCTCGACCCGTCCGTCGATCAGGTCCACCCCGTACCGGGCGACCTCCTCCCGCCCGACCGCCAGCAGCGCGGCCGGCGGCATGCCGTCCCGGCTCAGGAAGCCCTGCATGCGGGCGGCGGGGGCGTTGCGCGGCTCACCCGCGTCCACCACCGCGACCCGCCGCCGGGCCCGGCCGAGCACCAGGGCGGCGTTCAGTCCCGCCGCGCCCGCGCCGATCACCACCGCGTCGTAGCGCTCCGCCGTGTTCGTCTCGCTCATCGTCGCTCACCTCCACCGCCAGGCTGCGACCGACCATCCCGTATCGGCAAGCTTTGTTGCCACCTCAGCAAACACCTTCACTCTCGGTCCGCCGCCAGTACGAGCGGGCGGCCACTGCCAGCGCCACCCCGTACCCGGCGAAGGCACAGGCCCCGACCCAGGCCACCTGCAGCGCCTGCTCAGGCGTGGCGAACTCACCCGTCCGGATGCCGATCACCCCGGCCGAGCACAGCGCCAGGTAGCCGATCCCGACCAGCCCGTACGGCGCCAGCGTGGCCGCGCCGATCAGCGCCGGGGTGAGCGGCAGCCAGCGCGGGACGGCACGGCCGCGCAGCGGCAGGGTCCAGCGCGGGAACACCTGGCCCCACGGCCGCACCAACCCCCACAGCAGGAACACCCCGATCGCCGCGAGCAGCACCGTGCCGTCCAGCCCCCAGCGCTCCAGCGCGAGCCAGAGCCCGGAGGAACCGTTGCGCACGTAGCCGGCGTACATCCGGTCGCCGCTGATCCCGGCGAAGCTGCCGCCGAACGCCCAGATCAGCTTCATCGCCACGTACGGCAGGAAGGCCAGGCTCCCGGCCCAGGCGGCGAGTTGGACGGCCGCCGGGGCCGCCGAGGGCGCCGGGCGGGCGGTCGCCGTCCCGGTCCCCGTCCGCTCCGCGCGCGGCCGCCGGGCCCGGGCGGTCCCGGCCAGCAGCAGCGCCCCCACCGCCGCCAGCGCCTTGTGCACGGCATCGGGGACGCTGTCCACGGCCTGCCCGAACAGCAGCGTCACCACGTCCATCAACAGGCTCCAGGACGCCACTCCGGCGAGCCCGCACAGCAGCCACAACACCCCGGTCAGCCACCGCGCCGGCCCCAGCCACACCGCCGCCCACCCGGCCGCGACCGCCGCCAGCCCCACCCCGGCGGCCGCCCACCCCGTCCAGGCGGCGCCCCACAGTGCCGTCCCGCTCAGCCCGCAGCCCAGCCCGAACCCGGCGTAGCCGACGCCCCAGCCGACCACCGCCCACCCGTCCCGCACCCACTCGCGCTTCACCATGGCCCCAGGCTCGCCCGCGCCGCCCGGCCCCGGCCTCCGCCCGCGTGCTGATCCGACTCCCCCGCCGGGGGGATTCCGGCCGCCCCTTGCCTTGGAGCGCACTCCAACTCCTAGCCTCTGAGCCATCACCGCAGCACCGACCCACCAACCTGGGGAGTACGACCATGCGTTACCGCGTCCTCGGCGGCACCGGCATCGAAGTGAGCGCCTACTGCCTCGGCACGATGATGTTCGGCGCCATCGGCAACCCCGACCACGACGACTGCGCCCGGATCATCAACACCGCGCTCGACCGGGGCATCAACTTCGTCGACACCGCCGACATCTACTCGGCCGGCGAGTCCGAGGAGATCGTCGGCAGGACGCTGGCAGCCCGCGGCGACCGGGACGAGATCGTGCTCGCCACCAAGGCGCACTTCCCGATGGGCGAGGGCCGGGCCCGCGGCGGCAACTCGCGGCGCTGGATCGTCCGCGCGGTGGAGGAGAGCCTGCGCCGGCTGCGCACCGACCGGATCGACCTCTACCAGATCCACCGGCCGGACCACACCACGGACATCGAGGAGACCCTCGCCGTGCTGGGCGACCTGGTCCGGGCCGGCAAGATCCTCTCCTTCGGCTGCTCGACCTTCCCCGCCGAGCAGATCGTGGACGCCCACCACGTCGCCGAGCGCCGCGCCCTGCCGCGCTTCCGCACCGAGCAGCCGCCCTACTCGCTGCTCGCCCGCGGCATCGAGCGGGACGTGCTGCCGGTGGTGCAGCAGCTCGGCATGGGTGCGCTGACCTGGGGACCGCTGGCCGGCGGCTTCCTCACCGGCCGTTACCGCAAGGGCGATCCGATCGACCTCACCCAGGGCCGCGCCGCCATCAACCCCGGCCGCTTCGACCCGACGCTGCCCACCACGGTCGCCAAGCTGGACGCCGTCGAGGCCTTCACCGAGCTCGCCGACGGCCTCGGCCGCACCCTGCCCGAGCTGGCCACCGCCTTCCCGCTGGCCCACCCGGCCGTCACCTCGGTGATCATCGGCCCGCGCACCATGGACCAGCTCGAATCCGCCCTCAAGGCCGCCGACCTGGTCCTGGACGACGCCACCCTGGACCGGATCGACGCCATCGTCCCGCCCGGCACCAACCTCTACCAGGCCGACGGCGCCTGGCAGCCCCCGTCCCTCACCACCCCCGCCCTCCGCCGCCGCCCGACGGCCGACCGCTCGGCGGGCTGACCGAGGCCGGACATCGAAACACTGCTACACGGCGCATTACGGCACACCCCAATGGCCGCATGAAGACCATCACGCAGCGCGAACTCGCGGCGCGGTCCGAGGCCGTACTCGACGACGTCCGAAGCCGGCGAGGTCTACCACATCACCCGCAACGGCACCGAGATCGCCGAGGTCCGTCCGATCAGCGGTCGCCGTCGATTCGTTCCCGTCGAAGAGCTCCAGCGGAAGTGGCGGAACGCACCCGCCGTCGACGCGGCACAGATGCGCGCCGAAGCCGATGCCTTCTACGGCGACGAGGACCGGATCGGCGGCGACGACCCGTGGGAGCAGTCCTGACCGGACGCGGGCAGCGCGACACCTGCGTCGTCATCGACCTTCCGCAGATCGACCCGCGACTCCCACCGGTCGATGCGGCGCTGTCCCGCGCGCTGGCCGAACTCGCCCAGGGCGTAGCCACGGCGAAGGACGCGGTGCAGATGCTGGCCCGGGCCCAGCGACGCGCGGACGTCCAGGCCGAGTTCGCCGCCCGGCCGTTCGACCGGGAGGCAGCTCGACGTTTCGGCACACTGGTCGCGCTCACGATCCAGGCCCAGCGGGACCCCCGCCCGCGCCGCACGGACCTGATGATCGCGGCCACGGCTGCCGCTCACGGCCTGCCGCTGTACACCCGGAACGGAGCCGACTTCGCCGGCCTCGAACAGGGCGTCGAGATCATTACGGTCTAGGCCGACCGCCCGCCGACGCGGCCGGCGGTCGCACCGCGTCCGACTCACCCCCTCGGGGCGGCGAAGGAGTGGACGAGGACCGTACGGCCGGACGCCCAGCGCTGTTCGCCGCTGCCGAGCGAGGTCCAGCCGAGGCGGCGGTAGAGGGCCACGGCGGCGGTGTCGGTGGCGAGCACGTCGAGCACGGGGTGCAGCCCGAGCGCCCGCGCGTGCGCCACGGCGCGTGCCAGCAGCCGGGCGCCGACGGCCCGCCCGCGCGCCGCCGGGGCGACGTACAACCGGCCGATCACGGCGGTGAGTTCCGGGCGTCCACCGGTCCGCAGGCTCCACCGGGCGGGGGCCAGGTCCCCCGGGGTGCTGCGGACGAGCCCGACGTGACCGGCGATCCGGCCGTCCGCCTCGGCGACCCAGGCCCCCAGCAGGCCGTCCGGGGAGAGCCAGGCGGCGGGCCGTTCGGGCCACTCGGCGGGGTAGCCGTCGGTGGCGTGGACGTCGGCCAGGGCCCGGACGCAGTCGGCGAGGTCGGCGGTGCGGCGCCGACGGACGCCCACCCCCACCCCGGTCTGCCGAGAGCCGGACGCGACGACGTTGGCGCGTTCTTCAAGGTCAGCCATGCCGGTACGTTACCGGCCGCCCCTCACCGCCGCAGCAGGTCGACCACCCCGGTCAGGTCCTCGGCGCCGCTGCCGAGCGCCAGCCGGTGCTCCATCAACCGGAAGTAGGGGGACAGCAGTTCGACGCTCACCCGCTGCTCCCCGGCGGTGCGCAGCAGCGCCTCCTTGCCCGCCACCTGCATCCCCAGGTTGGAGACCACGCCGGTGGCGTAGTCGCCGCTCTCCAGCTGGGCCGCCGTCCGCTCCACCGACCCGGCCATTGCGGTGAGCCAACTCCCCAGCAGCGGCGCCAGATCGCCCGGCTTCACGTCCTCGCCCCGCACCAGCGCGAAGGCGTGCGCGACCCCGGCGAACATCCCGTACATCGCGCTGAGCAGCGCCACGTCGTGCAGCGCCGCGTGCCCCGCGTCCGCGCCGACGTACCGGACCCCGGCCGGGGCGGCCAGCGTCTCCCGGTGCTCCTCGAACAGCTCCGCCGAGCCGCTGTAGAACACGTACGCCCCGGCCGCCGGAACGCCGATCATCGGCGGGACGGCCATGATCCCGCCGTCCAGGTAGCGGGCGCCGCGGGCCTCGGCCCAGGCGGCCCGGTCACGGGCCTGGCCGGGGGTGCTGGTGACCAGGTTGACCAGGTCACGCCCGGTCAGGTCGACCCCGGCCAGCGCCTCCTCGACCGAGGCGTCGTCCAACAGGCAGACCACCACCAGCCGGCCGACCGCGACGGCCTCGGCGGCGGTGGCCGCCACCACGGCTCCCTCCGCCGCCAGCGGTTCGGCCCGCGCGGCGGAGCGGTTCCAGACGGTCAGCGGGTGCCCGGCCGCGAGCCAGGCCCGGGCCAGCGCGGTCCCCATCGCACCGAGCCCGAGCAGTGCGACGGGAGTCTTCTCGACCTTCTCAACTGTCTTCTGTGCCATGCCGACCAGCCTCGGCGCAGCCCCGTCCGTGATCAAGTACGCACTTCGGAGTGGGTGGTTACCCTGGGGTGAGCAACGAGGTCGGAAGGGGTGGGCCATGGCGACCGTGCCGAGGCCGGGGGCGTACGTCTGCGGGATCGACGCCGCGATGGACGTGATCGGCGGCAAGTGGAAGGTGCTGATCCTGTGGGCCCTCGGCGGGCGCCCGGTCTGCCGCTTCGGCGAGCTGCGCCGCCTGGTGCCGGGGATCACCGAGAAGGTGCTGGCCGCCCACCTGCGCGAGCTGGAGGCGGACGGCATCGTGCACCGGGAGGCCCACCAGGAGGTACCGCCCCGGGTCGAGTACGCGCTGACCGAGACGGGACGGCGCCTGAACGCGGCCCTGGCCCCGCTGGGCGCCTGGGGCCGGGAGCACGTCCTCGGTGCGGAGCCGCACCCCTAGCGACCCAGCCCACACCCGCAGCGGCACCGCACCGTTTCAATGGCGCCATGCCGATCACCACCCTGCGCAGCGAGCGCCTCGACCTCCTGCCGCTCGGCCCCGAGCACGCCGACGAACTGGCCGCCGCCCTCGCCGACCCCGCCCTGCATTCCTTCACCGGCGGCCACCCGGCCACCCCCGAAGAGATGCGCGCCCGCTGCGCCCGGCTCGCCGCCGGCTCCCCCGACCCGGCCGTGGCCTGGGGCAACTGGGCCCTGCGGCTGCGCGCGGACGGCGCCATGACCGGTTACGTCCAGGCCACCGTCCGCCCCGAGGCCGCCGAGGCCGAACTCGCCTGGGTGGTCGGCACCCCCTGGCAGCGCCGTGGCCTGGCCACCGAGGCCGCCCGCACCCTGCTCGCCCACCTCACCGCCACCGGCGTCACCACCGCCATCGCCCACATCCACCCCGACCACGACGCCTCCGCCCGCATCGCCCGCGCCCTCGGCCTCCACCCGACCCCGCACACCGAGGACGGCGAAATCCGCTGGCAGGCCGATCTCTCGCACCCGTAGCCCGGGCCCACGCCGGCCTTCACCTCCACCGGCCGAACACCTCGCCCCCACCCACGACACGCCCCCACCCCCTCACGCCCCCCACCCATAGTGGGCGCGCGGACAACGCCTCGCGCGCCCACCCACCTCCCCCCTCCCCCCACCACCCGACCAGGCGAGAGGGACGCGCTGCGGGAGGGGCGGTGGAGGGGGTGGCCCGGAGAGGGGCGTTGCGGGTGATTTTCAGACTGCCAACGGTCTCAAGACCCCACCCACAGAGTCGGCAGTCGGAAAATCATCCAGCCCCCGGAGCGGCCACCCCCGGAACCGCCCCGGCCACCCACCCTCCCGAGAGCCCACCCCCACCCACAGAACCCCCCACCCCACCCCGGAATGCCCCCACCCCCCGTGGGGTTGGATACAGCCATGGCATCTCGTGCACGTGTACGCGCCCCCGAGCTGGTCGGGGCAGGCGGTTGGCTGAACACCGGCGGCAAGGAACTCACCCTCGCCGACTTCCGGGGCAAGATCACCATCCTGGACTTCTGGAAGTCCTACACAATGTAGGGATCTCCAGAGGGGGCGTACGTGCACCATCACACGCTGTGTGACCTGTACCTTCGGCTGTCCTTGGACCGGGACGGCAAGACGGCGATCGAACGGCAGGAAGCCGACTGCCGCGCATGGGCCGAGCGCAACGGCCTCACGGTCCGCAAGGTCCACATCGACCGGGGGCGCTCCGGCTTCAAGGACGTCGAACGCAAGGGGTTCGACTCCGCCCTTGCCGCCGTGACTGCGGGAGTCGTCGGAACCCTGATTGTCTGGAAGCTCGACCGGCTGTCCCGCAAGGGCATCGGCCAAGTGGGCAAGGTCCTGGACGACATCGAGAAGGCTGGCGGCCGCCTGGTCTCCGTCGTCGACGGACTCGACACCTCGAACGACTCGGCCCGCATGGTCGTCGCCATGCTCGCCGAACTCGCCCGCTCCGAGTCAAAGAACCTCGGCACCCGCGTGGCCCACGCGAAGCGGCACCTGCGCCGACAGGGCCAGTGGATCGGCGGACAGCCCCCGTACGGGCTGCTGGTCGACCCCACCACCAAGAAGCTGGTCCACGACTCGGAGACAGCCGTCTACGCCCGCCTGATCGCAGATGACGCGCTGGCCGGCAAGTCCCTGGTCCAGATCGCCCGGCTGCTCAACGAGTACGACATCCCCTCGGCCCGGGGCGGCCAGTGGAACGCCGCGAGCATCATGAACCTGGTCAAGTCCCCGGCTTTCGCCGGTCTCATGCCCGAGACCGAAACCATCGAAGCCGAGGACGGCAGCCGGAAGTTCACCAGCCGCGTGTTCCCCTACCGAGACCCCGAGACGCTGGACACGGTCAGCATCGGCGAAGGAATCATCACGGTCGGCGAGCGCGAGCGGATCATCCGGCAACTCGAATCCCGGACCCGTACCCACGCAGGCAAGCGGATGCCGAAGCCGAACGGCACGGCGCTTCTCACCAGCTTGGTGTTCTGCGACGTGCCCGGGTGCGGCCGCCGGATGCACAAGGTCGGCAACAGCTACCAGTGCATGGCCCGCCGAGCGGGCAACCAGTGCCCCGGTGCCAGCGCCATGGCCGATCGGGTGGACGAGTACGTGTCCGAGCGCTTCCTCTCCCTGCTCCCCACGCTGGACCTGGACGACCCCTTGCTGGTGGCGATCGCTGACCGGTGGATGAAGCGGACCGATCCCGAGACCTTCGCCAAGCGGGACGCGATTTCCTCAGAAATCACCGATCAGGAAGCCCGGTTGGCCGACCTGGAAGACGCCCGCTACGTCCGTGGCGAGTTCGACCGCCCCGGCGCACTCGACCGCTACGACCGCCTCGCCGCCCGACTCCAGAGCCGCATCGACGGCCTGCGCGCCGACCTCGCCAACATCCCGATCCCCGCCGTCGACATCACTCCACTGCTGGACAGCGAGATGCTTCACCCCGCCTGGGCAAAGTCGACGCAGGACCAGAAGCGAGACCGCCTGTCCCTGGCCATAGACGGCGTCTTCATCAGCAAGGGCGAACGCGGCAAGCGCTTCATCCCGGAGCAGCGAGTCCGCATCAAGTGGGCCGAGATCAAGGAGTAGCCAACCCTGCAAACGCCCCCTACAGCCCCGGTACGGCCCTGAGCCTGCCGGGGCTTCGTCATGCCCTCAGAGGGGCGGCTACGGCCTTCCAGGGCGGTGCTCGCACGGGGCGGCTGCCCCACCAGCGCTGGCCGAGGGCTGCCCAGGATGGTGTAGTGGTGTTTTGACGACTTTTCCAGTACGTCATAGAAAACTCTTAAGTAATCCGAAACCGACGCCAAACCACCTGTGCGCAATCCTCGGGGGCTGGGAAGTCCTTGCGCTCTAGGGCTCCATAAGAGACCGGAGTTCGGCCGTGCCTTCTCTGGCTCATGAATCTTCCTAGAGTGGGGTGCCCCATGAACCATGCCGAGATTGCGCAGATAGCGATAGACAAGCGAGAGGTTGCCATAAGGCAGCTTCGCGAGCTTACCGACGGCGTGAAGAACCGTTCGCTTACTCGCGGCGAAAAGAAGCGAGAAAGCGAGCTGCTCGATCTCATTGCCGAGGAGGATACGAACGCGAAGCGGCATATATCTGCTGCCGCCGCTGAAGATTCAGCAATGCGCGCACAATTCCCGCTTCGCGGCGCCACGTTCGCAGGTCACCCTGAAAGGTTCGCGAAGGCGTCTTCGAGCGTCACGCCCGGGGAACTCATGCACCGCTCGCTGGAAATGTCCCGGGGCGTCACCACGCCCAGCACGGGAAAGGCGTTCTCTCCCGAGCAGGTGGCGAAGAACTTCGTTGACCTTCTCGCACCTCAGTCCGTGGTCATGGCATCGGGTGTGAACCGGGTGGAGACGGACGCCGAGACCTACTCGTTCCCGGTGATCCGGTCGGACTTCTCCGCTGGATTCGTCGGGGAGCTGGACGACCTTCCGACCGGCGGTTTCGGAGCTGAGCCGCTCAAGGTCACTCCGCGCAAGATCGCCGTTGCTGACCTGATCGCGAATGAGCTGATTCAGGACGGCGGCCCCGCCTTTCTGAACCCAATGGCGAAGTCGCTGCTGCGAACCGTCGCTCTGGGATTCGACCGGGAAGCCCTGGTGGGTACTGGCACCGGGAAGGGCTTTGTCGGCATAGCCAACACCGCCGGAATTCAGAAGCTTGCCGTTGCGGGTGAGCTCAAGGATCTCGACCCGTTCGTGTCGGCCTTCGGCCTTCTGGAGTCCGCTAACGCGAAGGCTTCGGTAATCGTCATGGCGCCCAAGTCGTGGTCTGCACTTATGGCGCTGCGGGAGATGTCCGGTTCGCTCAAGCCTCTTCTGAGCGAGTCAGCCGGCTCGCCCACTGCCGGGGTTCAGCGGTCGATCCTCGGGGTTCCCGTGTGGCTTTCCTCTTTCATGCCGAACGCTGACATTCTTGTTTACGAGGCGGATCAGGTGTTCGCGGTCTGGAGGAGGGATGCAGGGTTCGAGATCAGCAATCAGTTCGGCTTCCTCAAGGACGGTACGGCGGTTCGCGCGATTGCCCGTGCTGCAATCGCCGTTCCGAACGCCGCCGCCGTCTGCAAGATCACCGTTTCCGCCTGATAAGGAGTTCACCGCAATGACCGTCTTCAACACCAACGAGCAGACCGCTTCCATCCGCATGACGGGCTGGATGGGCTACGGCCCGACCGGCAGCGGCGCCCCTTCCCAGATTCTCCAGAATGGGGAGACCTACGAGGTTCCGCAGAGTGAGGCGGAGTGGCTGGTGGGCGCTGGCCTGGCCGTACGGGCCTGACGATGTTCGTTGAGCTGCTGACCGGGCTCCTGATCGACCGGACCCCGGTAGGGACAGGCATGCGGGTGGTGGTGCCCTCCGACGTCGGGGGGTACCTCATCGCACAGGGCTGGGGGCGGAAGGTCGAGACCGGTCACCGGGTCGGCGGTGACCGGCAGCTCATTGGACTTAGCGTCTCCCAACTCCCTTTGACAGATGAGTGGTTGAGCGAGTGGCCGTCATGGATGCGGCCCGCGTGGATGCAGCCGGCCGGACGTGCGCTCCAGGACGAGAGCGATCTGTCGTGGGTTCCGGTCCGGTGCCGCTCGTGCCCGCGCTACTCGTACGTGCCGAAGGACAGGCTGCCTGCCGGTACCGAGCGTGATCCGCGCTCGGATGCGTGGCTGGTCCGCTGCACAGGATGCCGTCAGCGTGCCTGACCGTGGCTGTGCTGGGTGGGCGGGGCGCTTCCGAAGTTCCCAGCTTTGTCGCCGCAGCGATCCCGGTCCCAGCTCGAAACGCGTGCCCTGGGTGTAACGCCGTTTTTCGGGCCTCCAGTCGATCAACTAGCCATCTTTGCAACGGAGTCCGCATCGAGAGATGTGAAGAAAGGGCCCTTGAAAGCGCCGCTAATCGCCGTTAGAGGGTGTTCAGGCACCCGCACCAGTCTGTAACCAAGTGCCCCCGGGACACCCTCGCCGTGAGGGACCCGGGGCTCTTGCATTTCGGGCACGAGGAAGCCCCGGCCGCCCGTCATGAGATGAGATAGGGACCGGGGCCGACCCGCTGCGCTCGGCGCGCCTTCCCCGGCAGCGGGAGATGTGGCCCGATCGCCCCGTGGGGGATGTATCGGCGACCGGGCCGGTCTGGAGTCAGAGCAGGACGTTGCCGGGATCGTCCAGCCAGGCTGTCTGTCCGCCGGGGGTCACCGTGAGCCCGTACCGGTCGTACCCGGGCCGTCCGGCGGCCGTCCACCGGTTGTGGGCGGCCTCCATCTCGTCCCAGAGCCGCCGGGGCCCGGACTGCCGGACTTCGAACCGGGATTCCCCGGGCACGGAGTCCACCGTGGCCCAGGACGTGACAGCCGTGTCGAACAGCCACCACGTCCGGCCCTCGCCGTAGTCGTTCCGCCGGTAGTACACGTCCGGCAGGGCGAGGGCACACGCGAACAGAGACAGCCAGCCGTCCCCGATGGCCTCGGGGTCGACCTTCGTCCACGACTGCTCAGAGTCACCGGGCCACTCTCCCGGCAGGTAGTCGTCCACCGGGGCGCCGTCGTACCGCTGCTGCCGGAGCAGCATGAACGCGGAACTCCTGGTGAACCTGCCGCTCGCCGTCCCATCGTCGCCGACCGTGAGGCGGACGATTGCCCCGCCGCCCAGCAGCGGGGAGACCGGGCTGACGATCACCCCGCCCGGCCGGGTCTGGGTCAGCCAGGCGGACGGGATGGTCCGCAGGGACACGGTGGAGATCAGCCGGTCGTACGGAGCGGCCACGGGCCACCCGAGCGAGCCGTCACCACACACGACTTCGGGCGCGAAGCCAGCTGCGCGAAGTGCGGAACGTGCCACGCTGGTGACCCCAGGGTCCACCTCGACCGTGGACACCATCTCGGCCCCCAGGCGATGCGTCAGCAGCGCCGCGTTGTAGCCGGTGCCCGTGCCGATTTCGAGCACACGGTGACCGGGCTCGGTGTCCAAGTCGGCCAGCATCTCGACGACCATCGTGGGCATGGACGCCGACGACGTGGGCACGGTGTGCTCGCCGTCCTCGGCCCCGTCGTCCCACTGCGTGACGATCGGCACGTCGGCGTAGGCGAGCCGCAGCCACCGTTCGGGGTCCTTGTCCCGGCGGCACTCGGTGTCGCCGCCGTCCTCGTCCGCCCAGAAACGTTCCGGGAGGAACGCGTGACGCGGCACCGCCGCCACGGACGGAACCCAGTCCGCCGTCAGCGACCTCGATTCGGTCAGCGTCGCCACCAGCGCGGCACGCAACTCCTCAGCCGTGCTCACTTCTTGTGCTTCGGGTCCGGGTTCGGCTTCTGGCCGTCCTTCGACGGGCTCGGGCCGATGGCGGGCCCGCCAGGCTTGGAGTGCTTCCCGCCCGCGCCGTCGTTCGGGCCGCCCTTGTTCTTGTCACCCATGGTGCGCGTCCTCTCTCGAACTGGCATGGCACCGGGAACGCTCGCCCCCGGGTTGTGCACCCGCCCAGGCCGGGCGGGAGTCAGACAGGCGCCTCAGCGCCTCAGGTGGTGGTTGGCGTCGCGTACCTTCGCCAGCAGCTCGGCCTGCCGTCGCCGATCCTCCAGCGAGAGCGGAGCCTCGCTGAACTCCTCCGGGGTCAGAACCGGTCGGGGCTCGGTGGGCCGCTTCGGGGGCCACGGGTGGGCGTGAAGCCACTCGAACGGGTCCACCGGGCCCATGCCCTCGGCGGGCTCGTCCGGGGCCGTCTGCGGGACGCCCTGGTCACTCACCCGGCGCCCCCGGCCGCGCACACTCCCCGTCTTCGATGTGCCGGGCACGGTTGCGGGCGAGCATGCGCCGGATGGTCGGGTACTGCTCGTCCGGGTACTGCACCTCCGCCCGGTCGAAGTAGTCGCACGTCAGGCACGCGTCAGCGCCCGGCGACAGGCCCTCGGGCGGCCGTCCGGCGATCTCTCGCGGACTCACCACGCGCCCTCGCAGTTCGGCGCGTGCAACTGCCGCTTCTCCTCGATGTCCGCCAGCGCCCGCATGTCCCGCAGCTCCTCCGGAGCCTCCCGGAACACCGTCGCCATGCGGTCGAACATGCCGCACACCCGGCAGCCATTGACGGCGGACTGGTCGGCCGACTCGGACAGAGAGTCCACCAACTGCCCATATCCGCCACCGATTTGAGAACCGGGTAGGGCCGGAGGCGCGTCGCTCAACGCTACCCCCTTGTCGGGGCAATGGTCCGCGCCACAGGTGCAAGCGGGCCACTCCCGCAGGATGCCGCTACCCGCCACTCTCACCGACACCTCGACGTCGTAGTCGTCGAGCGGGTTGAAGGTCGCCGCCGCCTGGCGACGGACCGCCCTGTGCTCGGACAGCGTCCTTGCGCCGCCCGCCTTCGCCGCCATCGGTAGCTCCTCCCGCCGGGTTTTCACCAAGATCTGGCAACGACCCGGGACAGTGAAACCTCGCACAAAGGACACTTCAGAACGTCCCTTGCGCGGTACAACGTCCCTACAAGAGTCCGTACTCTGCGGGGAGACACGCGAGATGCTGAACGAAAGGCTGAAAGCCGTTATGGCGTCGGGCGGTTGGACGTGCGCCGCCCTGGCAGAGAAAGCCGGCGTGGACACCAAATCGGTTGAGCGGTGGGCCAATCAAAACCGAACGCCCCGGTTAGGGGCAGCTCGTCTGGCTGCCGAAGCGCTGGGAGAAGACATGTTCGCCTTGTGGCCAAGTCTGAGGCAGCCACGCGCTGCCAGGGCGATAAGCCCCGAACTGGTGGCGCTCTATGAGCAGCGGTCCGACCTACCGGTGTCCGTCATCGTGGACTTGCTGGAGAAGGCCGCCGAGCGTGTCGATGTGCTCGTCTACGCCGCTGTCTTCCTCCACGAGGCGTACCCACGGCTCAACGATCTGCTTCGTGAGCGTGCCGCCGAGGGCTGTACGGTCCGAATCGCCATCGGCGACCCCGCAAGCGAGAACGTGCGGCAGCGCGGGGAGGAGGAGAAGTTCGGCCATGGCATCGAGTCCCGGTGCAGGCTCGCCCTCATGCATTACCGGCCGCTCATCGGCACGCCCGGCATCGAGGTTCGCACCCACGGCACCACGCTCTACAACAGCCTCTACCGGGCCGACGATCAGTTGTTGGTGAACGCCCACGTGTGGGGCGTGAACGCCTACGGAGCGCCGGTCTGGCACCTTCGACGGACAGGTGCGGGAACGCTCTTCGACACCTACGCTTCGAGCTTCGATGCAGTGTGGAGCACCGCCCAACCGGTCGAGGAGAGCTGATCCATGGCACGGACCGAGTACTACGACGATCCCAACGCCCCCAAGCCCAATCGACTGGTGGTCGCCGCCTCCGCCGTCGTGACGGACGAGGCCGGGCGCATCCTGCTCCAACGGCGGGTCGACAACGGCCTGTACGCCCTGCCCGGAGGAACGATGGACCTCGGCGAGTCACTACCGGACACGGCCGTGCGGGAGGTCTTCGAGGAGACCGGCCTGGAAGTCGAGATCACCGGCCTGGTCGGCACATACACCGACCCGCGTCACGTCATCGCCTACTCGGACGGCGAGGTGCGGCAGCAGTTCAACGTCTGCTTCACCGCCCGGGTGACGGGCGGCACGCTGCGCATCTCCGACGAGTCCACCGACCTTCGCTTCGTCCTCCCCGAGGAGGTCACCGACCTGCCGATGCACCACACCCAGCACCTGCGGCTCCGGCACTTCCTGGAACAGCGGACTTCCCCCTACCTCGGTTAGGCCTAGCACAAGGCGTCGAGCAACTCCTGACCGGCCGCTGTCATTTCCGTGACAAGCGGTCGGGCTCAGGATCGCCCGTGATCGGCTCTCGGCTCTCGCAGCCAGGAAACCAGCAGCATTTCTGCCCGGGGCTTGGAAAGATCCTGGCGTAGGACACGGCTACTCGCTGTGAGCCGGTCAACGGCCCTTCGGTGCCGTGCCTTCATGACGCGAGGAGATGCCATGTTCGAGAACGTCGCCGGGCTACGGCCTGAGGTAGCCGCGCAGTGGACCGCGCTGGTCGAAGAGTGTCGTCCTGTGCTCGCGAGCGAGGGCATGGACGCGGTGCAGGCCGTACTGGTGGAGCGTGGGACGAGCATCGCTCCGGCGGTCGCCATCACGAAGGCTCTGCTCGGGTGGGAGGACACCCCGCTACTGGTCGCCCGCGAGATCGTGGAGACCAGCGCCGCCCGCATGCCGGTCCACTGAACCGAGACGCCCGGAATGCGGACATCCCCGGTGCGGTTTGATTGGGGCATGGCTTCTCGTGCACGTGTCCGCGCCCCCGAGCTGGTCGGCGCCGGTGGATGGCTCAACACAGGCGGCAAGGAACTCAAGCTTGCCGACCTGCGAGGTAAGTGTGTCGTACTAGACTTCTGGACCTTCTGCTGCATCAACTGTCTGCACGTCCTCGACGAGCTCCGCGAGCTGGAGGAGGACCACCGCGACACCGTGGTGATCGTCGGCGTGCACTCGCCCAAGTTCGTGCACGAGGCCGACCACCAGGCCGTGGTCGACGCCGTCGCCCGGTACGAGGTGCACCACCCGGTGCTGGACGACCCGGCGCTCGCGACCTGGAAGCAGTACGCCGTCCGGGCCTGGCCGACGCTGGTGGTGATCGACCCCGAGGGCTACGTGGTGGCCCAGCACGCCGGTGAGGGCCACGCCCACGCGATCGCCCGGCTGGTGGCCGAGCTGGAGGCGGAGCACGAGGCCAAGGGCACCCTGCGGCGCGGCGACGGCCCGTACGTGGCGCCCGAGCCGAGCACCGAGAACCTCAAGTTCCCCGGCAAGGCGGTCCGGCTGCCGAACGGGCACTTCCTGGTCGCCGACTCCGGCCACCACTCGCTGGTCGAGCTGGCCGAGGACGGCGAGACGGTGGTGCGCCGGATCGGTGACGGGCAGCGCGGCCTGGTGGACGGCGCCAGCCCCCGGTTCAGCGAGCCGCAGGGCCTCGCGCTGCTGCCGGAGGGCCACGAGTACGACGTGGTCGTCGCCGACACCGTCAACCACGCGCTGCGCGGCGTGCGCCTCGCCGAGGACGGCGTCAGCGTCACCACCCTGGCCGGCACCGGCCGCCAGTGGTGGCAGGGCTCGGCCACCGAGGGCCCGGCCCGTGAGGTGGACCTCTCCTCGCCCTGGGACGTCGCCTGGTTCGACGGCAAGGTGTGGATCGCGATGGCCGGCGTGCACCAGCTGTGGGCGTACGACCCGGCGGCGGGCACGGTCGGCGTCGCGGCCGGCACCACCAACGAGGGCCTGGTGGACGGTCCCGCCGCCGAGGCCTGGTTCGCCCAGCCGTCCGGCCTCGCCGTCTCCGCGGACGGCCAGAAGCTCTGGGTGGCCGACTCCGAGACCTCCGCGCTGCGCTTCGTTTCACGTGAAACCATGACGGTCGAAACCGCCGTCGGCACCGGCCTGTTCGACTTCGGGCACCGCGACGGCAGCGCCGACCAGGCCCTGTTCCAGCACCCGCTGGGCGTGACCGTGCTGCCGGACGGCTCGGTGGCCGTCAGCGACACCTACAACCACGCGCTGCGCCGCTTCGACCCGGCGAGCGGCGAGGTCACCACCCTGGCCACCGACCTGCGCGAGCCCTCCGGGGCGGTGCTGGTGGACGGCGACATCGTGGTGGTCGAGTCGGCCCGGCACCGGCTGACCAGACTGCGGCTGCCGGAGGAGGCGGTACGGGTCGAGTCGGTGGCGCACCGCACCCAGCGCGCGGCCACCGAGGTCGCACCCGGCGCGCTCCGGCTGGACGTGGTCTTCGAGGCGCCGAGCGGCCAGAAGCTGGACGAGCGCTACGGCCCGTCCACCCGGCTGCTGGTCAGCGCGACCCCGCCCGAGCTGCTGGTCTCCGGCGCGGGCGCGGACAGCGACCTCTCCCGCGAGCTGGTGCTGTCCGACCGGATCACCGAGGGCGTGCTGCACGTCTCGGCGATGGCCGCCTCCTGCGACGACGACCCGGAGATCGAGTTCCCGGCCTGCCACGTGCACCAGCAGGACTGGGGCGTGCCGGTGAAGCTGGTCGCCGACGGCGCCCGCCGCCTCCCGCTGGTCCTGGCGGGCATGGAGTAACCCGCTCCGGACAACAGAGCGGACAGCAGACCGGACAGTAGAAGGGGCCCGACGAAACGCCGGGCCCCTTCTCCCGCACAGCGCGCTCAGCCCTCCAGGAACGCCTTGATCGCGCTCGCCAGCAGGTACGGGTCCTCCGCCCCGCACAGCTCGCGCGCCGAGTGCATGGACAGCGCCGCGATGCCGCAGTCCACCGTCTTGATGCCCAGGCGCGCCGCCGTGATCGGGCCGATCGTCGTACCGCAGGGCATCGCGTTGTTGGAGACGAAGCTCTGCCACGGCACGCCGGCCTTCTCGCAGGCCGCCGCGAACACCGCCCGGCCGACCCCGTCGGTCGCGTAGCGGTTGTTGACGTTGACCTTGAGGATCGGCCCGTCGTTCGGCAGCGGGTGGTGGCCCGGCTCGTGCCGCTCGGAGTAGTTCGGGTGGACGGCGTGGCCCATGTCCGAGGACAGGCAGACGGTGCCGGCCAGCGCCCGGGCGCGGTCCTCCGGGGAGCCGCCGCGGGCGTGGACCGTCCGGTCGAGCACGTTGCCGAGCAGCGGGCTCTGCGCGCCGGTGTCGGACTCGCTGCCGGTCTCCTCGTGGTCGAAGGCGGCCAGCACCGGGATGTACGGCAGCGTGACCCCGCCCTCGGCGACGGCCACCGCGACGGCGGCCAGCGCGGCGGTGGCCGCGTGCACCGAGAGCAGGTTGTCCAGGCGCGGGCCGGCCAGCAGCTCGCGGTCGCGGCCCAGGTAGGAGGCGGGCTGGACGTCGTGGGTCATCAGGTCCCAGCCGACCACGTCCTCGGCGGCCAGCCCGGCCCGCTCGGCGACGTAGGCGATCAGCGAGCCCTCGTCGACCGGGCCGAGGCCCCAGATCGGGGTCAGGTGGCGCTGCCGGTCGAGCTTCATGCCGTCGTTGACCTGGCGGTCCAGGTGGATGGCGAGCTGGGGCACGCGCAGCAGCGGCTCGTCCAGCTGGACGAGCCGCGCACCACCGTCCTTCAGCGCGAGTCTGCCGGACAGGCCGAGGTCCCGGTCGAGCCAGGTGTTCAGCGGCACCCCGCCGTAGATCTCCACCGCGACCTGCCGCCACCCGGCCGAGCCGGTGTCCGGCACCGGCTTCACCCGCAGGTTGGGCGAGTCGGTGTGGGTGCCGATGATCCGGAACGGCGTCTCCGGCCCCGCGCCCTCGGGCAGGTACCAGGCGATCAGCGCGCCGCCGCGGATCAGGTAGCGCCCGCCGGCCGCCCCGTCCCAGGCGTCCGTCTCCGCGACCTGACGGAACCCCGCCTTCTCCAGGCGCTCGGCGGCGCTCGCGACCGCGTGGTACGGGGACGGCGAGGTGCCGAGGAACTCGATCAGATCGTCGGTGTGCGTCCGGTCGAAGAATGCCCGAGGGGCGGCGGTCGACATACTGCTCCAGGGTCGAGGGAGGGCCGAAGCCGGATGGGGGTCGGCTTCGCACTTTGAAGCATATGCCCGTACACGGACACGGCATTCGATACCCGGCAAGGGATGTGGAACACGGACACAACCGTGAACGCGCAGTTCACCGGCCCTCCTTCAGCGCGTGATCCGCCGCGGTCGCACACCGTCAGCCGGCTCGCACGGGTGAACGGGCCACGGGCGGCTCCCGACGGCCGGACGACGACCCTGACCGACAGTGAAGTCACCCGGAAAGGAAGGCGGTTGACCACGATCAACGCCCGCCGACGAGACCGTCGAACCCGGTCCCGAACTGCCGCCGGCACCGCCCACCCGAACCCGCCGGGGCAGCCGCAACGACCCACCGGCAACCTCGACCGGCAACTCGCCGCTGCCAGGACGCAGTTGGCCGCCGACCAGGCCCGGACGGACCCGCTGCGGGCCCCGTGCAGCGGGTAGCGCGGTCCACCGCGAACCACCGCGGAAGGCGAGAACACCGAAGGGCCCGGTGGCAGCCGGGCCCTTCGGTGTGAGGGTGTTCGTCAGGCGGTCAGAAGGGGGTGCTCGGCCTTAGAAGGCCTCCTCCGCCAGCTCCATGATCTCGTTGTCGACGCCCTCGGCGATCGCCCGCTGCGGGGCGATGGTCGGGAGGACGTTCTTGGCGAAGAAGCGGGCCGCCGCGACCTTGCCCTGGTAGAACGGCACGTCCTTCTCCGAGGCGCCGGCCTCGAGCTTGGCCAGGGCCACCGCGGCCTGGCGCAGCAGCAGCCAGCCGACCACGACGTCGCCGGAGACCATCAGCAGGCGGGTGGTGTTGAGGCCCACCTTGTACATGTTCTTGACGTCCTGCTCGACCGAGGTCAGGTCGGCGATCAGCTTGCCGACGATGGCCTCCAGGTCACCGGCGGCCTTGGCGAGCAGCTCGCGCTCGGCGGCCAGGGCGTCGCCGCCCTCGGCGGAGGCGAGGAACTTCTGGATCTGCTCGGACAGCGCGGCCAGCGCCTGGCCGCCGTCCTTGACGATCTTGCGGAAGAAGAAGTCCTGGCCCTGGATCGCGGTGGTGCCCTCGTACAGGGTGTCGATCTTCGCGTCGCGGATGTACTGCTCGATCGGGTACTCCTGCAGGTAGCCGGAGCCACCGAAGGTCTGCAGGGACTGGGCGAGCTGCTCGTAGGACTTCTCCGAGCCGTAGCCCTTGACGATCGGCAGGAGCAGGTCGTTGAGGCGCTCGGCGGCCTCGTCGCGCTCGCCGCGCAGCTTGGCGGCCAGCATGTCGTCCTGGACCGACGCGGTGAACAGGACCAGCGCGCGCATGCCCTCGGCGTAGGCCTTCTGGGTCAGCAGCGAGCGGCGCACGTCCGGGTGGTGGGTGATGGTGACGCGCGGGGCGGTCTTGTCCAGGAACTGCGAGATGTCGGCGCCCTGCACGCGCTCCTTGGCGTACTCCAGGGCGTTCAGGTAGCCGGTGGAGAGGGTGGCGATGGCCTTCGTGCCGACCATCATGCGGGCGAACTCGATGATCTTGAACATCTGGCGGATGCCGTCGACGGTCTCGCCGAGCAGCCAGCCCTTGGCCGGGTGCTTGGCACCGAAGGTCATCTCGCAGGTGTTGGAGGCCTTGAGGCCCATCTTGTGCTCGACGTTGGTGGCGTAGACGCCGTTGCGCTCGCCGAGCTCGCCGGTCTCCCAGTCGAAGTCGAACTTCGGGACGATGAACAGGCCCAGGCCCTTGGTGCCCGGCTTACCGCCCTCGGGGCGGGCCAGCACCATGTGGATGATGTTCTCGGACATGTCGTGCTCGCCCGAGGTGATGAAGCGCTTCACACCCTCGATGTGCCAGGAGCCGTCCTCCTGCTTGATCGCCTTGGTGCGGCCGGCGCCCACGTCGGAGCCCGCGTCGGGCTCGGTGAGGACCATGGTGGAGCCCCACAGGCGGTCGGTCATCCGCTGGGCGACCTTCAGCTGCTCCTCGGTGCCCTCCTCGGCGATGACGCCGGCGAAGGCCGGGCCGGAGGAGTACATCCAGATGGCCGGGTTGGAGCCCAGGATCTGCTCGGCGAAGGCCCAGATCAGCGAGTTCGGGGTGACCTGGCCGCCGATCGACTCCGGGATGCCCAGGCGCCACCACTCTGCGTCCATGAAGGTCTGGTAGCTCTTCTTGAACGTGGCCGGGATCGGCGCGGTGTTGGTCTCCGGGTCGAAGACCGGCGGGTTGCGGTCGGTGTCGGCGAAGGACGCGGCGAGGTCGTTCTCGGCGAGGCGGGCGATCTCGCTGAGGATGTTCTTCGCGGTCTCGACGTCCATGTCCGCGAACGGCCCGGTGCCGTACACCTGGTCGCGACCGAACACCTCGAAGAGGTTGAACTCCACGTCCCGCAGGTTGGACTTGTAGTGACCCATGGCCTGTTTTCTCCGGTTCGTCGCTTCCGGGTGACCGCCGCGTTTCGGGCGTCCCGTACCCACCAGTAGGCATCATGATGCTACCCAGCGGTAACTTGGGCAAGCCCCCGACGGTGAATCCGCTATGAACGTGGTCACGTCCCACAAGCCGGGACGACCACTCCTTGTCAGGATCGACGCCAGCGCGGGCGGGTGCGCTCCCGCTAGCCTGTCCGTGTGTACGGATATGACCAGAACGCATACCCGGGCGACCCCTACCAGCAGCAGGCGGGTCCGCAGCCGGGCATGAACGGCATGCCCGGACCGGGCGCCTACGGCGCGCAGGGGCAGGCGCCCCAGCAGTCCCTCTACCCGGAGCCCTCCCCGCCGTCCCTGGCGGACGCGGTCCGGGCGTTCACCACGGGCTCGATGGCGGTCGAGGACTTCCAGGCCATCTTCATCACCTCCAAGGTGCACTGCCCGCGCGGCGACCGCCCCGGCTTCCTGGCGCTGCACAACACCCCGACGCCGGTGATCCCGATGTTCAGCTCGCTCAAGGAGCTGCGCCGCTACGCCGGCAAGGACTCCAAGCACTTCACCGTCACCGGGGCCGAGGTGCTGGACCTGCTGCCGACCGGCTACGGCTTCGCGCTGGACATGGAGGGCGAGCACCGGATGGTGTTCGACGCCAAGGCGGTCGAGCAGATGGTCGACTTCACCATGCGCCGGATGTACGGCTGACGACCGCTTCGCGGCCGTCGGCCAGGCCTTCGCAGACGACTGACCCACGCTGATGGAGGAGCCCGCGCTCCTCCATCCCCGCATAGTTCAATCTTCAACTTGCTTGTTGTTGAGAATTGAACTAACCTCGTGCACGTAGGCCAGAGAACCCCCCTCGAAGGAGGCCGACATGCCCGCCGTGACCGTCGACAACCCGCTGACCCTCCCGCGCGTCACCACGCCGGACCCGGCCGTCGCGAACGCCCGGCCGGTACTGACCGTCGCCACCGCCCCCGAGGGCTACGAGGGCGAGGGCTTCCCCGTCCGCCGCGCCTTCGCCAAGATCAACACCAAGTACCTCGACCCGTTCATCATGATGGACCAGATGGGCGAGGTGGACTACGCGGCCGGCGAGCCCAAGGGCACCCCCTGGCACCCGCACCGCGGCTTCGAGACGGTCACCTACATCATCGACGGAACGTTCATCCACCAGGACTCGCACGGCGGCGGCGGCGTCATCACCGACGGCGACACCCAGTGGATGACGGCCGGCTCCGGCCTGCTGCACATCGAGACCCCGCCGGAGTCCCTGGTCATGTCCGGTGGCCTCTTCCACGGCCTCCAGCTGTGGGTCAACCTGCCCGCCTCGGACAAGATGATCGCCCCCAAGTACCAGGACATCCGCGGCGGCAGCGTCAAGCTGCTCAGCTCCGAGGACGGCGGCGCGCTCCTGCGCGTCATCGCCGGTGAGCTGGACGGCCACCAGGGCCCGGGCACCACCTTCACCCCGATCACCATGATCCACGCCTCGATCAACCCCGGCGCCCAGATCACCCTGCCCTGGCGCTCCGACTTCAACGCCCTCGCCTACGGCCTCGCCGGCAACGGCTCGGCCGGCAACGAGCACCGCCCCTTCCACCGCGGCCAGGCGGTCGTCTTCGGCGACGGCGACTCGATCACCCTGCGCGCCGACGAGAAGCAGGACTCCCGCGACAACAACTTCGAGGTCGTCCTCCTCGGCGGCCTCCCGATCCGCGAACCCGTCGCCTGGTACGGCCCGTTCGTCATGAACAGCCACCGCGAACTCCAGCAGGCCATGGAGGACTTCCAGGCCGGCCGTCTCGGCACCATCCCCGCCGACACCGACCTGGGCCGCTGACCTGGGACGCTGACCTGGGACGCGAGGGGCCCAGACCATCACATGGTCTGGGCCCCTCGCTTCCAGTTCAGGCCGTCCGGAGCCCCGCGGCGTGAACCGCTCGTCCACGTGCCGGCAGGCCGTACCCGATCGCGGTCACCGTGGATCGGTCGGGGTCAGCGCTGGAGGGTGAGGACGCCGGGCCGCCACGGCAGTCGGTCGTAGGGACCGGTCGCGGTGGGGGACTTGCCCTGGTAGAGGAACTGGAGGTTGCAGGGGTCGATGGTCATGGTCTGGTCGGGGTTGTTGCGGACCAGGTCGCCGTGGCTGATGTCGTTGGTCCAGGTGGCACCGCTGTTGGCCTTGCCCGCGAAGGGGTTGTTCTCGCTGGCGGCCTGCGGGGTCCACGAACCGTTCAGGCTGGAGGCCGTGAAGGATCGGAAGTAGCGCTGCTCGTTCGCCCCCCGGGCCTCGACGATCATCAGGTACTGGTTCTGGCCCTTGACCTTGTAGACCTGCGGCGCCTCGAAGAGGTTCTTCACCGAGTCGCTCATGACCGTGGTGTAGGACGAGCCGAAGTTGCCGGGGAAGTTCCCGATCGGCATGCTCGCCCGGTAGATGCTGCCGTTGTCACCGGCGAAGAACAGGTACATGTTCTGGTCGTCGCCGATCAGGGTCTGGTCGATCGGCGCGGCGCCGGGGATGCCGCCGGTGAACAACGGCTGCGGCGCGGACCAGCCGTTGGGGTTGGTGGGGTCGCTCGAGGTGCGGTAGACGAACGGCCACTGGCCCCACTGGTAGGCCAGCACCCAGATGTTCTTGGGCGCGAAGTAGAACAGCGTGGGCGCCACCGCGGACTGGCCCATCCCGGTCTGGGGGGCCGAGGCCATGTCCGACCAGTTCGTGAAGGGGCTGAACATCATCGAGCCGTACGAGGAGCCGTTCACGTTCGACGCGTACACCAGGTGCTTGCCGTTGTAGACCACGTCGGTGAAGTCCTTCACCGCGGCCCAGCCGTTCGCCGGCTGCGCCAGCGCGCCCGTCGACGACCAGTGGTACGTCGACGGCAGGGCACATTTGCCGCCCGTCGTCGGCGCGGGCGGGCTGAAGTTCCAGTGCTGGTTGGGGGCGCCCCAGGAGTCCCAGATCTGGACGGTGGTGCCGTTGGCGGTCTGGTTGCCGGGGGTCTCCAGGGCCCGGCCGCTGGCGACGTTGGTGAGGGTGTAGGAGCCGTCGCCGTTCCGGTCGGCGCGCCAGTGCTGGTTGGCGGCGCCGGTGGCGTCCCAGACCTGCATCCTCGCTCCGTTGCCCGTCTGGTTGCCCGGCTCCTCCAGGACCCGGCCGCTGGCGACGTTGGTGAGGGTGTAGGAGCCGTCGCCGTTCCGGTCGGCCCGCCACTGCTGGTTGGCGGCATTGCTCGCGTCCCACACCTGGACGGGGGTGCCGTTGCCGTTCTGTCCCGCGTACTCGTCGAGGACGCGTCCGGCGGCGCCGACGGCGGAGAGCGTGTAGACGGTGCCGGAGGTGATGCCCCCGCCCGGCGTGCCGCCGCTGCCGCCGCTGGTGCCGCCCAGGGCGGTGAGCACCGAGCCGTAGGCGGGCTTGTTGTTGCCGTTGCTGTCGAACAGGAGCGGGTTCTCGCCGCCGCGCCAGGAGTCGCTGTCGCGGATGCCCCACACCGTGATGCCCGTGCAGCGGGCGACGTTGAGGCAGTCCTGGACGGCGTTGGTGTACGCGGTGGTGGAGGCCTGGGCGATGTCGAGTTCGGTGATCTGGACGTCCACGCCGAGCGCGGCGAAGTTCGACAGGGTGTTCTGGAAGCTGGCCGGGGGGCCGCCGGTGCCGAAGTGGCTCTGGAAGCCGACGCAGTCGATGGGCACGCCGCGGGACTTGAAGTCCTTGACCATGCCGTAGACGCCCTGGGTCTTGGCGTCGGACCAGTTCTCGATGTTGTAGTCGTTGTAGCAGAGCTTGGCAGCGGGGTCGGCGGTGCGGGCGGTGCGGAAGGCCTCCTCGATGAAGCCGTTGCCCAGCACGTCCTGGAACACCGAACTGCGGTGCCGGCCGCTGCCGTCGTCGGCGAAGGCCTCGTTGACCACGTCCCAGGCGTAGATCTTGCCCCTGTAGTGCGTCATCTCGGTGGTGATGTGGTTGTCCATCACGCTGCGCAGGGTGTTGGCGTCGGTGATGGAGCGGGCCCAGGACGGCAGTTGGGAGTGCCAGACGAGGGTGTGACCCCGCATGCGCTGACCGTGCGCGCCGGCGTGGCCGACGATCGAGTCGGCGGGGCCGAAGTTGAACGACCCGCGGGAGGGTTCGGTGGTGTCCCACTTCATCTCGTTCTCCGGGGTGATCATGTTGAATTCCCGGTCGAGGATGGTGGAGTACCCCGAGTCGCCGAGCCTGCCCGAGGACACTGCCGTGCCGAAGTAGCGGCCGCTGCCGGTCGCTGCACCGGCCAGCGTGCGGGCCTTCGGCGTGTGAGCGGCCTGGGCGACCAGAGGTACGGCAGCACCCACGGCGGCGAGAACCGCGGCGGCGGCGAGCACGCGGCGGGTTGTCGGACGGCGGCGATGAGAGCGGTTCTGATCTGGCAAAGGCTTGCCTCCTGGCGCGGTGGGCCGCTGTCTCGGCCCCGGTTACCCGTCAGTTGCCGCCGTGTCCCGGAAGGTTGCCGTTCTGGAAGAGGAATTTCCTGTCGAGCGGGTGGGCGCGGCCCTCATCCCGTCGGGGAGAAGTGCCCCCGGAAGCGGCGCGACCGGCTGAAAGGAACACACGCTTCCCGCGCGGCAACCTTCCGTCTCACGGCGGCAACTGATGGAGAATCCGGCCCGCGTCCGCGGGCCGCCGCTCCAGAAGGACGGACCGTTGCCAGATCTCGACCGACGCACACACCGCCGACGCCCGGCGACCCGTCGCGTGCTCGCCACCGCCGGAGTCCTCGCCGTCATGGGCGCCACCGTCCCCCTGATCGCCCAGGCCGCCCTGACCCCGAAGGCCCACACGCTGACCGTGGCCTCCGACGGCAGCGGCCGGTACCGAACCGTGCAGTCGGCGGTGGACGCCGCGCGGCCGGGCGACCGGATCCGAATCGCCAAGGGCACCTACCGCGAGGTGGTGCGGGTGCCGGCCGGCAAGGACGGGCTGACCATCACGGGCGCCACCGGGAACCCCGCCGACGTCGTCATCAGCTACGGCAACTCCGCCGGCACGGCCAAGTCCGGCGGCGGCCGACTCGGCACCGAGGGCAGCGCCACGGCCACCTTCGCCGCCACCGGACTGACCGTGGAGAACCTGACCGTCGAGAACACCTTCGACCGGGCCGCGGCTCACCCCGGCAGCGCGACCCAGGCCGTCGCCGTGGCGGCCGAGGGCGACCGCCAGGTCTTCCGCAACGACCGCATCATCGGCCGCCAGGACACCCTGCTCGCCTGGTCCCCCAACGCCACCGCGCAGACCCGCCAGTACTTCACCGACGACTACGTCGAGGGCGACGTCGACATGATCTTCGGCAACGCCACCGCCGTCCTCGACCACGCCACCATTCAGGCCGACGACGACGGCGCCCCCGCCGACGGCCTCAACGGCTTCCTCACCGCCGCCGACACGGAGACCACGCACAAGTACGGCCTCCTGATCACCGACAGCACGGTCCGCTCCACCGCGAAGGACGGCACCTACTACCTCGGCCGGCCCTGGCATCCCACCGCCACCGCCAGTGCCCAGGTCGTCGTCCGCAACACGGCGCTGCCGGCCGCGATCAAGAGCGCCACCCCGTGGACCGACATGAGCGGCTTCTCCTGGCACTCGGCCCGCCTCACCTCGTACGGCAACACCGGACCGGGCGCCGCCACCGGCGCCGACAGCCCACAACTGCCGGCGGCCCAGGCCGGCGAGTACACCGCCACCGCGTACCTCGCGGGCACCGACGGCTGGAACCCGGTCGCGGCCCCACATGGCACCGGAACGACCGTGCCAGCCGGAACAGCGACCGGCGACACCCGCCATGTCACCGAGCCCGCACTGCCCACCACCGTCTGTGCCACCGTTCCCGCCGCCCGGACCATGCCCACCCGCACCACCGACCAGGGCAGCGAAACCACCCCACCGGACACGATCCGCATCCAGCATGCCCTCGATGCCTGCGCCCAGACCGGACAGCAGACCGTGGCCGTCCGCCTGCAGGCCACGGACTCCAGCCACAACGCCTTCCTCACCGGACCGCTGACCGTCCACCAAGGCGAAGTCCTGCTGCTGGACAGCGGTGTCACCCTCTACGGCTCACGCAACCCCGCCGACTACCAGATCAGCGGCAAGCCGCGCTGCGGCACCCTCGCCTCCTCCGGCGGCGGCTGCAAGCCGCTGATCAGCGTCGCCGGAGTCAACGCCGGCATCGAGGCCGCCCGCGCCGCCGACGGCAGCCAGGGCCGCATCGACGGCCGCGGCGACCAGACCGTCCTCGGCACCGCCACCAGCTGGTGGCAGCTCGCCACCGACGCCCAGAAGGCCGGCTCCACCCAGAACAACCCCCGCCTGATCCAGGCCGACGACTCCGACAACTTCACCCTCTACCACGTCGACCTGCTGAACTCCCCCAACTTCCACGTCGTCTACAACGGCGGCAACGGATTCACCGCCTGGGGCGTCCGGATCAAGACCCCCGCCACCGCCCGCAACACCGACGGCATCGACCCGGCCGGCGCCACCAACGTCACCATCACCGACTCCTTCATCATGGACGGTGACGACGGCATCGCCATCAAGGCCGGCAACAAGCCCAGCAGCAACATCACCGTGTCGAACAACCACTTCTACGGGACCCACGGCATCTCCATCGGCAGCGAGACCACCAGCGGCGTGACCAACGTCCTCTTCCGCGACAACACCCTCACCGGCACCGACGCCCTCGGCAACACCAGCGGCTCCAGCACCGGCATCCGGATCAAGAGCTCCCCCGCCAACGGCGGCAGGGTCACCGGCGTCACCTACCTGAACACCTGCCTCGACGCCGTCCGCGCCCCGCTCGTCCTCGACACCCACTACTCCGCCGGCAGCGGCTCCAACGCCCCCTGGTTCACCGGCATCACCGTCGACGGCGTCACCGCCACCCACTCCCCCAGCGGCGCCAAGTCCACCATCGCCGGGCTGGACAAGGCCCACCCGCTCGAACTGACCCTGGCACACCTCGACCTCGACGTCACCACGGCGACCGCCGCCAACGCCCGCATCACCGCCATCGACACCGACCTCCACCCGTCCGGCCCCGGCGTCACCGTGACCACCAGGAACGGCCCGGGCACGGCCCCCAGCTGCGCCTTCCCCGCCTTCCCCGCCCGCTGACCCCACCACCGCCCGGGCCGCGCCCGCTCCTGGCCGACGCCGGCCGAGAAGTCCGCAGCCCGGCCAGGAGAACGACTGTGGCCCCACCGAGGTGGGGCCACGGTCGTGTGTTCGCCTACTTGAGCGGCGTGCCGCCCGAGTTGCGGTAGGCGATCGTCTTGTTGATCAGGTTTCCGCCGTCGGTCTCGGGCGTGGTCTGTTCCGTCCAGCCGGCGCCGAACAGGATGCCGCCGACGTGTGCGTTCGCCACCTGGTCCAGGTGGGAGAAGAACCAGTCGACCTTGTCGTCCTTGTAGTGGTTGGGCGTGTTGTTCTGCGCCATGTTGCCCAGGGGGACCTGCCACAGGACCACCGGCTTGCCCACGGACTCGGCCATCGTCTTGTAGAAGCCGAGCGCGGCAAAGCCCTTCTGGTCGTTCCAGAAGGTGTCACGGCTGCCGTGGGCGGGCAGCGCGTACCAGCCGGCGTCGCGGTCCGTCACGTCGGTGACCAGGAAGTCGGCGCCCGATGCCCCGAGGTCCGCGTAGTCCTTGACGCACTGCGGGGTGTTCTGCTGCCAGTCGAAGCAGGACAGGTGCATTCCCACGCCGGCGTTCGGCGCGTACTTGTGCCCCATCGCGATCAGGCACTGGGCCAGGCCGGAGGCGCTGTTCTCCTGCGAGCCGCAGTCCGTGGGGTTCGCGGCCTTGACCTGTGCGGCGACCTGGTGCGGGTTGCCGAGCGAGCGGACGTAGCCCCAGAAGTCGGGTTCCAGGTCGATCATGTCGTGCGAGGTGCCGATCTTCTGGAGGAAGAAGCGGTAGTCGTTCAGGTAGCGGGTGAGCAGGTCGGCCCTGTTGATGGCCTGGACCTCGCCCGGACCGTCGCCCTGGCCCGCCGCGTCGCCGAGGTCGCGCAGCGAGTACCAGGTCCAGAGCTGCTTCTGCGGGCGCGACTTGCCCTGGTAGGTCGCATGAGCCGCATTGGCGTCCTTGTAGGTCACGTACGTGCCGGGCGCCGTGGTGCTGCCGGTCCAGCAGCCCCACCAGCCCGACCACCCGTCCTGGCAGCGGGCCGCCGTGTAGTAGTCCGAGGAGGGCGCGGGCTGGCTGTGCACGTAGGCGTACTGCACGTCGAACGGCGCGGCGCTCGCCGAGGCGTCGGACATCGAGCCGCCGATGAGCACCGTGTTGCTGCCCATGAAGCTCTTCGCCGAGTTGTTGCCGCCGCCCGGCGCCGGCGGCGCCGACGTCGGGTGGTCACCGCTCGGGGCCTGGCTCGTCGGAGCGCTGCCGCCCGGCGTGGCAGGTTTGGTGGGCGTGGCGCTGCTGCCGGAGCCCCCCGTGTTCCCGGTGCCGCTGGTACTGCCGGCCGGGACGAGCTGCCACTGCTGGTTGGCGCCGTTCCAGTCGTGGTACTGGGCGATCTGGCCCCCGTCCGTCTTGGAGCCGAGCGGGACCTCGACGGCCTTGCCGTTGAAGCGGTTGATCAGACGCACGTAGCCGTCCGACGACTTCTCCAGGTGGAACTGCTGGTTGGCGCCGTTCAGGTCACTCCACTGCCTCACCTGGGAGCCTTCGGTCTTCGACCAGCCGTAGTCGTCCAGCACCTTGCCGGAGTACCGGTTCTGCAGCCGGTAGTTCCCGTCACCCGCGTCGATGAACTTCCACTGCTGGTTCGCCCCGCCGGTGCGGCTCCACTGCACCACCGAAGCGCCGTCGTACGCGCCGTAGCCGTAGTCGTCCAGCACCTGGCCGGTGCCGCGGTTGACCAGCAGGTACCAGGGGCTCGTGTCCACGGCCACAGTGCCCGCCGAGGCCGTGTTGACCACGGCCACGGATGCGCCCACGACCGCCAGGCCGACAGTCGCCCAGAAACCCCGGCGCTGGTACAGCCGACGGGCGCGATGCGACGGACGGGCTCCGCGCCCGTGGCCGCCCGCCCGTGCGACGCCACTGACGACGTGGGGTTGGCGAGGGACGTCTCTGTGCTCTCGTTCAAGGGACACGTCTGTGCTCTCTTTCAGCCGTCGCATCTGACCGAACCACTTGGCCGGACACCACTGAGTGACCGCGGAGGACGAAAAGGTTGCCGCGAAGAGCCACAGATTTTTACGCTTGCCCGCTTTTCACGCTTGCCCGCCTTCCGTCCGCCGCGGAGCACCGACGGGCGCTTCCTGCCGGACCGGTACATCGTCGGCACCTGCCCGCACAGCGGCTACGGCCAGGCCCTGCGACCATGGCCCGACCGGCGTCCGACGCCTCCGCCGCCTACAGCAACGCGTAGACGGCGGAGGCGTCGTCGTGGGTCTTGCCGCGCGGCCAGCGTTCGCAGCCGGCGTCCGCCCGCTCCACCTCGCGGACCTGGGCGATCAGCTCGCCCGGACCGGACTCGGCGAGCAGCCGCAGCACGTCACCCCAACTGCCCAGCCCGAAGCGCTCGGTGTAGCGCGAGGCGCCGTCGGTCAGGGCGGCCAGCGCGTGCAACCGGTCCAGCGGGACGAAACCGGTCTCGGCGTGCTCGGCCGCCCGCGGGTTGGCGGCGGCGATCCACGGGCCGGTGCCGCGGTTGCGGGCGGCGCGCACCGCCAGCGCGTACTCGAGGTGCAGCGCGGCCCGCTCGGCCGAGCCGGGGACGGTCGCCCAGACCTGGCGGCGCAGCCCCTCCCCGCCTGGGAAGCGCTGGTTGTCCCCGATCACCTTGGGCGGCCCGTCCTTGTACTCCAGCACCAGCAACGAGTCGCCGAGCACCAGGTACTCCAGCGACTTCCCGTGCCGCCGGGCCGCGACCACCATCGCCGCGGGCGTGTTGGCGTGGCCGAGGTCGCAGCGGCCGCCGTGCAGCGCGGCCGTCTCCACGATGGCGTCGGCCAGGCACTCGGCGATCGAACGGTCCGCCCGGTCGGTGAGCCGGGCGAGCAGGTGCACCCCCAACCGGCGGACGTACCAGGCCGTTCCGTGCCGGCACCCGGACTCCAGGCCGGCCGGCGAGCTGGCGCCGTCCAGCAGGACCAGTGCCTCCGGCGAGGCCGCCACGAAGTCCTCGCTCTCGCGGTCGGGCCGCCGCGCTTCCCCTGCGAGCTGTAGCTGCATCCCGACAGTGTGGCCGCCGCCCCCGGCCCGCGCCCAGACCCGTGCGCCGGTGTGCCGCCGGCCGGGGCCCGGTGTCCGGTGGCAGCGCGGTCGATTCGGCCATACCGTCGGATAGCGACTGGACGATTCGGCCAATCAGGACCGGCCAGGTTCGGGATCACCTTCGGGTGTCCGAGCGGCCCGGTGCTGACGAGGAGCGGATGATGACGACGTTCTGGCAGTTCATCGTGGTGCTCGGCGCCTCGCTCGGTTTTCCGACCGCCGCGCTGCTGTTCCTGATCGGCGGACCGCGCTTCCAGGACGAGCGGCGCGACCGGCAGCCCGGGCCTTCCGGCGACCGGTAGTTTCGGGTCTTCCGGCTCGGGCCCGGCGCACGCCCCCGGGTTCAGGCCCCCGGGTTCAGGCCTTCCAGGCCGGGTCCCGGCCGAGCAGCGCCAGGGCGCGGTCGAACCGGCCGGCGCCGCCGGCGGGTTCGAGGCCCGGACGGAAGGCCCGCCCTGGCGCCCGGGCCTCCGGCGTGTCCGGGACGGCCTCGGTCACCGCCAGCAGCGCGGTGGCCAGGGCGTCGTCGCCCTCCACCACGGCGACCAGCCGGTCCGTGCCGCCGAGCGCGGCGGCGACGTCCCACGCGTGCACCAGGGCGTCCACCAGGTGGAAACCGACCGCCTGGGCGAGCGGGAAGGGCCCGCCGTCGCGGACCTCGGGCAGCCAGAGCGCCCGGCCGGTGACGGCCGCCTCGCGGAAGGCCGCAGTGAGTTCGGCGCCGGTGCGGCGGAAGTCCTCCGCCGGGTCCGCGCCGAGCGGGGCGTCCGCGAACAGCGCCAGGTCCGGCCCGGCGCCGCGGGCGGCCGCGGCGAAACCCTGGTGCTGGCCGACGCAGTGCTCCAGCAGCCGGCGCAGCGTCCACCCGGCGCACGGGGTGGGCCGGTCCAGCTGGTCCGGCCGGACCCCGTCCACCACCTCGACGGCCAGTCCCATGGCCTGTGCGTGCAGTTCGACGAGCTTCATGCGGCAGTGCCCCCAGTCCCGCGGAAACGAATCCGATCACCTGATCAACGACGGCCGGTTCCCCGACGACCCTGCGGTGGCCGAGCCCCCGGGGCACCACCAGGCCCAACTGCTCGCCTGACCGATAGGGCAGCTAGGTGTACTGACCACGGAGGTTGGTGACAGGGCTCACGGCGTGGTGATCTTGAAATGAGTGAGGGCCTTCTGGCTCGGTGTGGATTGCGACATCTGCACCTCAGCCAGAAAGGCCCTCATGCCACACCGTAACGCACCGCTGACCGAGACCGGACGCCTGCGCCTGGCCCGCTGCGTGGTCGACGACGGCTGGCCGTTGCGGCGGGCCGCCGAGCGCTTCCAGGTCTCACCCACCACGGCCAAGCGCTGGGCGGACCGCTACCGGGCGCTGGGCGAGGCCGGTATGAGCGACCTCTCCAGCCGCCCGCACCGCAGCCCCCGGCGGACCCCGTCGCGCACCGAGCGGCGGATCATCAAGGTCCGCGTCCTGCGCCGCTGGGGCCCGGCCCGCATCGCCTACCTGCTGCGGCTCAACCCAGCGACCGTGCACCGCGTGCTGACCCGCTACCGGCTCGCCCGCCTGGCCCATCTGGACCGCGCGACCGCCCGCCCGGTGCGGCGCTACGAACGCGCCGCACCGGGCGAGTTGGTCCACGTCGACATCAAGAAGCTCGGCAACATCCCCGACGGCGGCGGCCACAAGGTCCTGGGCCGTGAGGCCGGCCGCAAGACCCGTTCCGGCGCGGGCTACAGCTACCTCCACAACGCCGTGGACGACCACTCCCGCCTGGCCTACAGCGAGATCCTGCCCGACGAGCGCAAGGAGACCGCCACCGCCTTCTGGGCCCGGGCAAGCGAGTTCTTCGCCCGGGCCGGGATCACCGTCCAGCGCGTGCTGACCGACAACGGCTCCTGCTACCGCTCCCGGACCTGGCGCGATGCCCTCGCGGCCGAAGGCATCACGCACAAGCGAACCCGGCCCTACCGGCCCCAGACCAACGGCAAGGTCGAACGCTTCAACCGCACCCTGCTCGACGAATGGGCCTACGCCAGGCCCTACCGCACCGAACAGGAACGCCGCGACGCCTACCCCGCCTGGCTCCACACCTACAATCACCACCGCGGACACACAGCACTCGCAGGCAAGCCACCCGCCAGCCGCGTCCCCAACCTCACGAGTCAGAACAGCTAGGGCACATCCGGGCCCGACACCCGCTCCAGCACGGCCGCTTGGGCCAGCAGCCGCTCGTCCCCGCCCGCCGCGCCGACCACCTGGAGACCGAGCGGCAGCCCGTCCGGGGTGCGCCCGGCCGGCAGGCTCAGCGCGGGCAGGCCGAGGTAGCTCCAGGGCAGCGACATCACCGCGTCCCCGGTGCTGTGCAGCCCCTCCGGCGCCCCGCCCGGCGCGGACGGCGCCAGCCAAAGGTCCACCCCGGCCGCGGCCGCCGCCCCGGCCACCCACTCGCCCAGCCGCTCCCGGAACCCCAGCGCGGCCGCGCGGTCCTCCGCCGCGACCCCCTGCCCGGCCCGGATGCTCGCCACCGTCTCCGGCCGGTACAGACCGCCGAACCGGGCGAACCAGTCGGCGTGACTGCGGGCCAGCTCGAACCGGTTGACGGTCTGCAACTGCCGGGTGACCTCGGCGAAGTCGGGGAACAGCGGCACCCTGCGCACCGTCAGCCCGGCCCGCTCGAACCGTACGAGCCGCTCCTCGAAGGCGCGCAGCGCGAGCGGTTCGGCCCGCTCCAGGTACGGTCCTTCCGGCACCCCGAGCACCGGTTCCGGGTCGGCCCCCGTATCCACGCCCTCGCCCACGCCCCGCCAGTCGTCGCAGAGCAGCGAGGCCGCCAGCACCGCACCCGCCAGGTCGGCGGTGAACACCCCCAGGGTGTCCAAGCTCGGTGCGTTCGGGATCACCCCCGAGACCGGGATCCGCCCGTACGTCGGCCGGAAGCCCACCACCCCGCAGTACGCGGCCGGCCGGATCACCGAACCGACCGTCTGGGTGCCGATCGCGAGCGGCACCAGCCCCGCCGCGACCGCCGCCGCCGAACCGCTGCTGGAACCGCCCGGGGTGTGCCCCGGATGGTGCGGATTGCGGGTCGGGCCCGGGGCGCTCGCCGCGAACTCGGCGGTCACCGTCTTGCCCCCGACCAGCGCCCCCGCCGCCAGCAACCGGTCCACCACCACGGCCTGCGGCCCCGCCAGCACGCCCGGCGGCAGGGCGGAGCCGGCGTGCGTGGGCAGCCCGTCCACGTGCACGATGTCCTTGACCCCCACCGCCACCCCGTACAGCGGCGGCCGCCCGGTCGGCTCCGGGTACCGCACGGCCAACTCCCTTGCCCGCGCCCGCAGTCGGTCGTGCCGCCCGGGTTCCGCCACGAAGGCGTGGAGCAGCGGATCCACCCGCTCGACCCGCGCACAGAAACGGTCGACGTGCTCGGACAGACCGGGCGCACCGGCCCGCAGTGCGGCCGCCTCGCGGATCAACGACCGTGGCTGGACGAGAGGTTCCTCCATATCGAGCACGGTAGCGCCCGGCTGCTCACTGGTGCTCGGCCGACAGGTACGGCGTCTCGCGCAGGAAGTAGGCCCCACAGGTGTGGCAGCACAGCTCCGGGGTCTTCCCCCAGTCCACCGTCTCCCGCACGGGTGCCCCCGGATCGAGCTCCCGGCCGCACATCGCCACGCTCTGCGTGCCCCGGACCATGTGCCACAACCGCACCCCGCCGGCCTCCCCACCGGCGCCGTACTCGGCTCGCATCTGGTGCATCATGCACCCCATCGTCCGGCCACCCCGCGCCCCCGGCAACCGGGGCCGCCGCACCGCGGACCCGCTCCCCTCTCGAAATCTGACCATCACACCCCCCGTAGGGTATGCGTGCGTACCGGCGCCAGCGGCCTTCCCGAAGCCCCAAGTCGCCCGAAATCAACCACATTTCACCCGAAGATGGAGCTTTTAGCGTGCGCTCTTCCCGCTTTATCGCCGCCTCCACCCTGGTGGCGCTCGCCCTCGGCGCCACGGTCGGCGCGGCCACCGCCGGTGCCGTCGGGATCACCGGCTCCCCGATCCCCACCGGCACCGCGACCGCCGCCCCGAGCGCCCCCACGACCGCCGCCCCAAGCACCACCGCAACCGCGCCTGGCACCCCGGCCCCCACCGCGCCCACCATCAAGCCGATACCGAAGCCGACCATCGACAACCGGTGCCACGGCGGCGTCTACCAGAGCTCCCTGCTCAAGGTCACCGGCACCGGCCTGTACGGGACCACCCTGATCAAGGGCGGCCCGGCCGCCGAAGTCACCCTGACCTGGGAGAACAATAGTGGCGTCGACCTGCCCGTCGTCCACAACTCCTTCTACGTCACCGACGAGTTCGACTTCGACGGTGGCCGCCCGGTCCATTGGAACACCGGGTTCCTTGACGTCCAGCTGAACACCGGTGACGGCTGGAAGCCCGGGCAGCTCAACGACCGGATCTTCCGGGTGCCTGACTTCAAGCTGGCCAAGGGCGAGAAACTCACCTACAAGGTCCGGATCGCCGCCACCGCCAAGGCCCCGGCCGGTCGCTACGGCGCGAACTACGAAGCCGCCTCGGACGCCTTCGACAACGACAAGGTCCCCACCCCGGCCAACAACCAGCCGCAGGCCTGCACGCAGTTCCTCGCCGACTACCTGGGCGAGTTCCACGTCGCCGAGGCCGGTGGCGCCACCACCCCCGCCGCCGTCCCCGCCGCCGCGGTCTCCGCTTCCCCGTCAGCGGGCCCGCACCTGGCCGAGACCGGTGCCTCCTCCGACACCCTGCCGATCGCCCTCGGCGGCGCGGTGGTGCTGGCGGTCGGCGCCGGCACCCTGTTCGTCCTGCGCCGCCGCAAGGCGGGCACGCACGGCTGACCTTCCGCCAGATGAACCGAGGGGCGCGGACAACCGTTCGGGCCCCTCGGTGGTCTTCCCCCGGAGAGCGAACCCCGACCCCACCGCTGGAGCCCACCGATGCGTCCCGCCCGCCTTCCCGCCGCCTGCACCCTGCTCGTGCTCACCATCGGTCCGGTCGCCCTCGCCACGGTCCCCGCACTCGCCGCCGACACCCCGGCCACCACGCCCGCCGCGCCCACCGGGACGCCGTCCGCCACGCCCGCCGCGCCCACCGGGACGCCGTCCGCCACGCCCGCCGCGCCCACCGGGACGCCGTCCGCCACGCTGGCCACCCCCGCCGAGACCCCCTCGGCCACCCCGACGGCCGCCTCCCCCTCCTCCCCGGCCTCCCCTTCCTCCGCCACCTCCAGCGACTGCCCGGAAGGCACGACCGCCGATCCGATCCCGGTCACCAGCAGCAGCGACGCCCCGGGCGAACTCGCCGTCACCTTCGCCAACCCCAGCACCACGACGGTCAAGCAGCTCGCCACCACCGTCGCCCTCGCCGACGCCGACGGCGGCAGCCTCCCGCTCGAGCTGCGCGCGGGAGCCGGCCTCTGGAAGCCCCTCACCGTCACCGGCACCGCCGTCAACACCGGCAGCTACCAGCTCGCCCAGGGCCAGAAGCTCACCCTCCAGGTGCGACTCGCCGCCGGAGCCCCGCACGGCGACCACCGCCTCACCTTCACCGCCAAGTCCGAGGTCCTCCCGAGCGGCTCCGCACCGGCGAAGAAGTACACCTGCCCCCAGCTCACCGCCACCTACACGGCCCCCCTCACCCCCACCAACCACACCCCGGCCCCCACCCGCCTCGCCGACACCGGCGCCGGCACCGCCTCCCGCCCCCTCGCCATCGCCGGCGCCACCGCCCTCCTCCTCGGCACCACCCTCCTCTTCCTCACCCGCCGCCGCCCCACCACCGACTGACCCCACCCACACCCGGGCGTCAGCAGGCGCTCCTCCCGGCGCAACCGGTCACCCGTCCACCGTCGCCGCGCCGCGCCGCGCGGACTCAGCCCGCTTCAACCGGTCGCCCACAACGACCTCCCACCACAGCGAGGCGCCCCCCGCCCTACGAAGCCGCGCGCGGCCTGCCACCCGAGGATCTCGTCGAAGCCGACGATCGCCCCCCGGAGGGGGTGGTTGCGGAGCCGGAGGTGGTCGGTGAGGGCGTGGATGAGAAAGAGAACCCCGGCCGGATCCGGCGGTGAGGTCCGGGAGGGTGTCGAGATCGACCGGGCGGGGAGTCGGCGCCGGGGGGCGGGGCCGGCAGCACGGCCTAACCCCTACGACGCCGCCCGCAGCAGCGCGCCGTCCTGCCACTTGAGGATCTTGTCGAAGCTGACGATCGCCCCCCGGAGGGGGTGGTTGCGGAGCTGGACGTGGTCGGTGAGGGCGTGGATGAGGAAGAGGCCCCGGCCGGATTCGGCGGTGAGGTCGGGGAGGGTGTCGAGGTCGACCGGGCGGAGGGTGGGGGCCGGGGGGCGGCGGGGGAGGACGTGGGTGTCGTACGGGTGGCCGTCGCGGCGCGGGCGGTGGCCGGTGAGGACGCGGGCCGGGACGGTGACGCGGCCGCGGCGGGAGCGGCGGGGCGCGTGGCCGACCGGGGCTGGGGTGGCCCGGCGGCGGGCGGCGGGCTGGGCGCTGGGGGCGGGCAGGCCGGGACCGGAGTCGGTGACCTCGATCCGCAGGCGGTCGCCGTTGATCGAGGCGGTGACCTGGAAGCCGTCGTCGGGCCGGCCGGTGGCGCCGTGTTCGACGGCGTTGGCGCAGGCCTCGGTGAGGGCGACGCCGAGGTCGTCGGCGATCTGCGGGTCGACGCCCGCGGTCGCCATGGCACCGAGCAGGATGCGCCGGGCCAGCGGGACGCTGGCCGGGTCGCGCTTGAGGTGCAGAGTCCACCAGATGTCCACGGGAGGTCCCTCCTGGCTGCGGCTCCACATACAACTAGGTATCTCCGGGCGAATCGGCGGCGAACCGTGCCCGGGGGCGGCTACCGCCCGTTCGGCGGATGGACTGGGGACGGGGTCTGTGCCGAAGGGCGCACGGGGTGGGGTGCACGCCGCCGCCGAACGGGGCATTCATAGGGATTTCCCACCCGGCCCGTGTCCGTGGTGTGCGCGATGAGATGATGGCCCGGCCATGACTGCCCTCCCCGCCGCCCCGTTCCAGGGCGCCCCTGTACCGGCTCGGCCGGTGGGGGCCGCCGCCTGGGATCTGCGGCTTGCCCGGGCGGTCCCGTTCGCGCTGGTCTGCACGCTGATCGCGGCCGCCGGGCACGCCCTGGCCGGTGGCGGGAACGTGCCGCCGACCGCGCTGGCGGCGGGTTTCGCCGCGCTGCTGGTGCTCGCGGTGGCGTGCGGTGGGCGGGAGCGTTCGCTGGCGGCCATCGCCGGGGCGCTCGGCGCGGGGCAGCTCGGACTGCACTGCCTGTTCCACGGTCTCGGCGACCACGGCTCGATGTCCATGTCGCAGGCGGCCGACCGGCTGATCTGCAACGAGGCCCGTCCGGGCACGCTGATCGGCCTGCCCGGCAACACCTCCCCGGAGCAGCTGGTCTCCTCGGCGGGCCTGGATCCGCACGCGTACGCCGCCGCGCCGTGGTGGCAGGGCGGCGTGCTGGGGATGACGCCGTCGATGCTGGCCGGGCACCTGGCCGCCGCACTGGTGGCGGGCTGGTGGCTGCGGCGCGGCGAGGCGGCGCTGTGGCGGCTGGTGCGGATGGCCGCGTCGGCGGCCCGGGAGCACTGGGCGGCGCCGCTGCGGTCGGCGCTGGTACTGGTGGCCGCGCTGCTGCGCGGTCTGTTCGGCGTGGCCGGTCCGGCCCGCCGGTTCGGTGCGGGTGGCGGCGGTGGCCGGCTGCCGGCGAGTGCGGTGCTGCGGCACAGCGTGGTGCGGCGCGGTCCGCCGTGCGGGGCCTTCGCGTACTGATCCGGCGCCCCGCCGTACCCGACGAGTGGTACCGGTCGAGCCGGTGAGGTGCGCGGTGTCCGGGCCGTTCCCGTCCGCCCACGGCGACGGCGGCCCCCGGTTCTGCCCTCACACGTCCGCACGTGCGGCGCCGCCGAGGCACGGTTCCCCCGTCGCCCGGTCCGGTCGGCCGCCGAGCTCCGATCGGAGACCCACCATCATGCGTTCCCTTCCCGCCCGCCGTACCGCCGCCGTCGTCCTGACCGCCGCCGCCTCCGTGGTGGCACTGGCCGGCCCGGCCTTCGCGCACGTCACCGTGAACCCGGGCACGGCCGCCCAGGGCGGTTACGCGACCGTCAACTTCCAGGTGCCGGACGAGAGCGACACGGCGAGCACGGTGAAGCTGGAGGTCAACCTGCCGATGGACCACCCGCTGGCCTCGGTGCGGACCCTGCCGATGCCGGGCTGGACGGCGACCGTCGAGAAGTCCAAGCTCGACAAGCCGATCAAGGTGCACGGCAGCGACGTCAACGAGGCCGTCTCCAAGATCACCTGGACGGCTGACGCCGGCACCAAGATCGCCCCCGGCCAGTTCGGCGAGTTCCGGCTGTCGCTCGGCCCGCTGCCGTCGGACGCCGACAGCATGGTCTTCAAGGCGTTGCAGACCTACGACAACGGCGACGTCGTCCGCTGGATCGACGAGGCCCAGGCCGGCCAGCCCGAGCCGGCCCACCCGGCGCCGACCCTGAAGCTCACCAAGGCCGCCTCCGGTGACGGCCACGGCGTCACCGCCTCCGCCTCGCCGACCGCCGACGCCCACGGCGGCAGCTCCGACCACGCCGCCGCCTCCGACGGCGACGCCAAGTCCAGCGACACCACCGCCCGCACCCTCGGCGTGGTCGGCATCGTGGTCGGCGTGATCGGCACCGCCGTCGGCGTGCTCGGCCTGCGCCGCAAGAGCGGCGGCTCCGCCTCCTGACCCCCGCACCGGCGGGGCCGTACCCGTACCCGTGACCGGTACGGCCCCGCCGGTGGTCCCCCCGCGCCCGATCGGATCCACCATGCCCCGCACCACCCGCACCACCCGCCTGGCCGGCGCGGCCGCCCTCGCCCTGGCCGCCGCGCTCACCCTCTCGGCCTGCGGCTCCTCCGGCGGCGGCTCGACCGCCGCCGCCAAGGTCACCCAGCAGAAGGACGACAGTCCGTACCAGGGCACCAAGCTGGCCAAGAACTTCGAGAAGCCCGACCTCCAGCTGACCGACACCTCCGGCCAGCCGTACGACCTGCGGCAGCAGACCAACGGCAAGGCCACCCTGCTGTTCTTCGGCTACACCAGCTGCCCGGACGTCTGCCCGACCACCATGGGCGACATCGGCGTCGCGATGAAGGCGCTGTCCCCGGAGGACCGGAAGAAGATCAACGTCGTCTTCGTCTCCACCGACCCGCAGCGCGACACCCCCAAGGTGCTGCGCACCTGGCTGGACTCGATGGGCACCGACTTCGTAGGCCTCACCGGCGACCTCGCGAAGGTGAAGACCGCCGCCAGGTCGCTCGGCATCATGATCGAGGACCCGGTGGTCAACCCGGACGGCACCGTCACCTCGACCCACGGCGCCCAGGTACTGGCCTTCCTCCCCTCGGACGACAAGGCCCACGTGCTCTACATGAGCGGCACCGAGGAGAAGACCTACGAGCACGACCTGCCGCTGCTCGCCAAGGGGGTCGCGGCGTGACGACGGCGGTGAACCGACGTTTCCGCCGCTCGGCCCTGGCCGGCGCGGTGCTGGCGACGGTCCTCGGCGGCGGGGCGATACTCGCCGCCTGCGGGACCGGCGGCGACGGCGGCAGCGGCGACAGGGCCGCCGCCGGGCCGGCGAAGCTGAGCGTGGCGGACCCCTACATCCCGCTGCCCCCGGCCGGCGGGATGGGTGCCGGCTACCTGACCGTCCGCAACGACGGCGGGCCGGACGAGCTGGTCAAGGTGAGCAGCCCGGAGGCCGGGTCGGTCACCATGCACCGCTCGACCGCGTCGACCATGGAGCAGGTGGACAGCCTGGACGTGCCCGCGCACGGCACGCTGCGGCTCGCCCGCGGCGGCACCCACCTGATGATCATGGATTGGCAGAAGGCCCCCGCCCTGGGCGACGAGCTGGAGCTCGACCTGACCTTCGCCAAGTCCGGCACCATCTCCGTCAAGGTGCCGGTCAAGGAGCTCACCTACCGTCCAGGCCAGAGTTAGGGGACCCGCCAGCATGGAGAAGGCCGCCCACCGCCGCATTGCCTCCCGCAGCCGCATCGCCTCCCACCGCCGGGCCGTCGGACTGCTCGGGATGCTCGGCGCGCTGCTCGCGCTGATGCTCGCCGGCGCCGGCCCGGCCTCCGCGCACGCCACCCTGAACTCCACCGACCCGGCGCAGAACTCGGTGGTCGCCACCGCCCCGCAGGCGGTCACCCTGACCTTCAGCGAGACGGTCTCGCTGTCCAGCGACTCGGTCCGGGTGCTCGACCCGCGCGGCAAGCCGGTGGACACCGGCAACCCGACCCACGCCGACGGCAAGGGCGACACCGCCCGGGTCGGGCTGAACAGCGGGCTCGCCAATGGCACGTACACCGTCGCCTGGCGGGCCGTCTCGGAGGACTCGCACCCGGTCGGCGGAGCGTTCACCTTCTCCATCGGCGCGCGCTCGGACACCTCGGTGTCGGCCAGCGCGCTGCAGGGCGCCAAGGCGGACACCCTGGTCGCCGCCCTCTACGGGACCGGGCGCACCGTCGCCTACGCGGCCTTCGCGCTGCTCGCCGGGGTCGCCGCCTTCGTGCTGATCTGCTGGCCGGCCGGCGCCGCCCGGCGGCCGGTGCAGCGGCTGCTGATGACCGGCTGGACGGCGCTGCTGGCCTCGACCGTCGCGGTGCTGATGCTGCGCGGCCCGTACGAGCGCGGCACCGGCATCGGGCAGGCCCTCGACCTGTCGCTGGTGCGCACCAGTCTGGACGAGCGGATCGGCACCGCGCTGGCCGCCCGGCTGCTGCTGCTCGCCGCGGCCGGGATCTTCCTGTCGCTGCTGGTCGGCCAGCTGGGGCAGCCGCCGGCCCCGCCGGTCGCCGCGGCGACCGGCGGGGCCGGCGAGGCGGAAACCGCCGCGGCCGGAGCCGACGGGGCCGACGCCGCCGAGGCCGCCGAGCTGCGCGAGCTGGAGCAGCGGGCCGCCGAGCGGCCGCAGCGTGAGGCCCGGCTCGGCCTGGGCGTGGCCGGGCTGGTGCTGGCGGTGGCGTTCTCGGCGACCTGGGTGGGCGCCGACCACGCCTCGGTGGGCATCCAGGTCGGGCTGGCGCTGCCGTTCGGCATCCTGCACCTGATCGCGATGGCGCTCTGGCTGGGCGGCCTGGCCGCGTTGTCCGTCGCGCTGCGCGAGGGCGTCGGCGCCGAGGTGGTGGACCGTTTCTCCAAGATCGCCTTCGGTTCGGTGGCCGTGCTGGCCGCCACCGGGATCTACCAGTCCTGGCGGGGTCTGGGCAGCTGGGGCGCACTGACCGGCACCGAGTACGGGAAGCTGCTGCTGGTGAAGACCGGCTGCGTGGTCGTGATGCTGGGCGTCGCCTGGATGTCCCGCAGCTGGCTGGCCCGGCTGCGCTCGGCCCCCGCCGAGGCGGCCGAGGTCGAGCGGGCCGAGGTGCCCGAGCCGGTCGGCGCCGCGGCGCGCAGCGAGGACCCGGTCCGGCAGGCGCAGCTGGACCGTCAGCGGGCGGCCGTGGCGAGCGCCGGGCGTGAGCGCGGGCTGACCCCGACCCGGGCCGGGCTGCGCCGCTCGGTGCTGGTCGAGGCGCTGGTCGCGGTGGCGGTGCTGGTGGTCACCACGATGCTCACCAACTCCCCGCCCGGGCGGGTGGCGAGCGAGGTCCAGACGGGCGGGGCCACGGCGGGCACCGCCGCACCGGCCCCGCAGACCGAGCCGGGCCGCACGGTGGAGCTCAAGCTGCCGTACGACACCAAGGGCCGGACGCCGAACGCCAAGGGCACCGCGACCGTCACCCTCAACCCGGCCAGGAGCGGCCCGAACGAGGTCAAGCTCGCGCTGGACGACGCGGACGGCAAGCCGGTGGACGTCCCCGAGGTGCAGCTCGCCTTCACCCTGCCGGACCGCGACCTGGGCCCGCTGCCGGTCGCGCTCACCCCGGAGGGCACCGGCCGCTGGGGCGGCACCGCGCAGCTGCCGCTGGCCGGCAGCTGGGTGGTCTCGGTGCAGATCCGCTCCTCCGACATCGACCAGACCACCCCGACCCAGCAGTTCAAGATCGGGTGAGCGCGGTGCACGACGAGAAGAAGGGCTCGGCGGGCTTCACCCGGCGGGCGCTGCTCGGCACGGCCGGAGCCGGGCTGCTGGTCGGCGCCGGAGCGGGGGTGGCCGGGGCGGTCGCCTACGAGCGCCCGGCCGAGGGCTCGGCGACGGGCGGCGGCGGCGCGCTCGGCACCGGCCGGGTGCCGTTCCGCGGCGAGCACCAGGCCGGGATCCTCGACCCCCAGCAGGCCGGCGTCCGGCTGGCCGCCTTCGACCTGGCCGACGGGGCCGGCCGGGACGGGCTGCGCACCCTGCTGCAGCGCTGGACCAAGGCGGTGGACCGGCTGACCGCCGGGGAGCCGGCCGAGGAGTTCGACAACCAGGTCGCGCTGGACGCCGGGCCCTGCTCGCTCACCGTCACGCTCGGCTTCGGCGCCGCGCTGTTCGACAAGGCCGGGCTGGCCGACCGCCGCCCGGCGGCCCTCGAACCGCTGCCCGCCTTCCCCGGCGAGGCGCTCGACCCGGCGCGCGGCGAGGGCGACCTGTTCGTCCAGATCGGCGCCGACGACGCGCTGGTGGTGGCGCACGCCCTGCGGACGCTGCAGAAGCTGGCGGCCGGCACGGCGGCGCTGCGCTGGCAGTCGGCCGGCTTCGCCCGGACCCCGGGCGCGACCGCGCGACCGATGACCGGACGCAACCTGATGGGCCAGATCGACGGCACCAACAACCCGAAGCCGGGTCAGGACGGCTTCGCCGCCAAGGTGTTCTGCACCCCCGGCGGGGACCAGCCGGCCTGGCTGGCCGGGGGCTCGTACCTGGTGTTCCGGCGGATCCGGATGCTGCTGGACCACTGGGAGGAGCTGCCGGTGGAGCGCCAGGAGCGGGTGCTCGGGCGGCGCAAGTCGGACGGCTCGCCGCTGAGCGCGCCGGCCGGGTCGGGCGAGGGCACCGCGGCGGACCTCTCCGTGCAGGGCCCGGACGGCGGGCCGGCGATCCCCTCCGACGCCCACATCCGGGTCGCCGCCCCGGCCGGCAACGGCGGGGCGGCGATGCTGCGGCGCGGCTTCTCGTACCACGACGGGGCGCTGCCGGACGGCTCGCCGGACGCCGGGCTGCTGTTCCTCGCCTTCCAGGCCGACCCGCGCAAGGGCTTCACCCCGGTGCAGCGCAAGCTCTCCCGGGGCGACGGGCTGTCCCGGTTCCTGCGGCACGAGGCGAGCGGGCTGTACGCCGTCCCGCCGGGGGCGCCGGCCGGAGGGTACCTCGGTCAGCAGCTGCTGGAGGGGTAGGGCCTGGCTCCTGGGTTTCGTCGGACCCGGCAAGGACCCGGGAGCCAGGCCCTCAGTTCGGGGAACTGCGGTCCCGGCCACTGGAACGCTTTCCTGCCGGGACCGCGGAATCGTTATGGTGACTGCTTCGGCACCACCCGCCCAGGCAGCACCCCATTCGCAACGGAGGCGTCATGTCGGCCACCCGCTACACCTACCTCGGCCCGGCCGGCACCTTCACCGAGGCGGCGCTGCACACGCTGCCCGAGGCGGCGACCCGGGAGCTGGTGCCGCTGTCCTCGGTGGCGCTGGCGTTGGACGCGGTGCGCGGCGGGGAGGCCGCCGGGGCGTTCGTGCCGATCGAGAACTCGGTCGAGGGCGCGGTCACCGCGACCAACGACGAACTGGCCGCCGGCGCGCCGCTGATGATCTACCGCGAGGTGCTGCTGCCGATCACCTTCGCGCTGCTGGTGCGGCCGGGCACCGAGCTGTCCGGGGTGAAGACGGTGACCAGCCACCCGGTGGCCCAGCCGCAGGTGCGCAAGTGGCTGGCGGCCAACCTGCCGGACGCCACCTGGGAGTCGGCCGCCTCCAACGCGGACGGCGCCCGGCTGGTCGCCGAGGGCCGGTACGACGGGGCGTTCGCGGGCGAGTTCGCGGCGCCGATCTACGGGCTGGACCCGCTGGTCAAGGAGATCGCGGACGCGCAGGGCGCGACCACCCGGTTCGTGCTGGTCGGCCGTCCGGGGCGGGTCTCCTCGCCGACCGGGGCGGACAAGACCTCGATGGTGGTCTGGCTGCCGGACGACCACCCGGGTGCGCTGCTGGAGCTGCTGCAGGAGTTCGCGGTGCGCGGGGTGAACCTGGTGCGGATCGAGTCCCGGCCGACCGGGGAGGGGCTGGGCAGCTACTGCTTCCTGATCGACTGCGAGGGGCACCTGTCCGAGCGGCGGGTGGCCGAGGCGATGATGGGCCTCAAGCGGATCTGCCCGCAGGTGCGGTTCCTCGGTTCCTATCCGCGCGCCGACCGGCAGGCCTCCAAGCACCGGCGGCCGGGGACCTCGGACGAGGATTTCGCGGCGGCGGCGGACTGGCTCTCCCGGGCGCTCGACGGGCGCGGGGACATCTGAGCGCCTTCTCCCGTCTTTCTGACCTTTTCCGACCGTTATCGACCGGGCCGATCAGGTGCGGCGGGTGACCGCACCGTCATCCACAGGAACGCCCGACTCCGGGAGCCGCTGTCCACAGGCTTCCCCGTCGTCCACTCGCTGTCCACAGCCGGAAGTTATCCACAGGCCTGGGGATGAGTCGACAAACCGGTATAGCCATTGCACAGAACTGGTCGGATCATCGGTTTGCGTCACAGAGATGACTAATCGGACCAGAGTCACCCGCTTGCCTGCAAATCACCTGCGCGAGTGGTTCAATTCCCTCGCCCGAGAAGGTTCATTGAGGTTTGAAGCCTCAATTCCCTGGTTTCGGTCAGCGGACGCCGATCCTCCTCCACCATCCACAGCCCCGGCCCCACGCCTGTGGATAACCCGCCCCCGGTCCGGGTGCGGCGCGTTCCCCACAGGAGTTATCCACAGGATTCGGTGAGTTATCCCCAGGGGAAAACCGGTACCGGTGGAGGAACGCCCGCCCGGTACGCTTGGCCCTGTGATTGACCTTCGCCTGCTCCGTGAGGACCCTGACCGAGTGCGCGCCTCGCAGCGCGTCCGTGGCGAGGACGTCGACGTGGTCGACGCCCTCCTCTCCGCCGACGAGCGGCGCCGGTCCTCGGGCAGCCGCTTCGACGAACTGCGCAACGAGCAGCGGGTGCTCGGCAAGCAGGTCGCCCAGGCCAAGGGCGAGGAGAAGACCGCCCTGCTGCAGCGCACCAAGGACCTGGCCGCCGAGGTCAAGGCCGCGGACGCCGAGCACAGCGCGGCCAAGGAGGAGGCGGACCGCCTGCTCCGCTCCCTGGCGAACCTCATCGACCCGGCCGCCCCGGTCGGCGGCGAGGAGGACTTCGTCACCCTGGAGGAGATCGGCACCCCGCGCGACTTCGCCGCCGAGGGCTTCGAGCCCCGCGACCACGTCGAGCTCGGCCAGCTGCTGGGCGCGATCGACACCGAGCGCGGCGCCAAGGTCGCCGGTGCCCGCTCCTACTACCTGACCGGTCCCGGCGCGCTGCTGGAGCTCGCCCTGGTCAACATGGCGATCGCCCAGGCCACCGCGGCCGGCTTCATCCCGATGATCACCCCGGCCCTGGTCCGCCCGGCCGCCATGGACGGCACCGGCTTCCTCGGCCAGGCCGCCGAGAACGTGTACCACCTCCCCGAGGAGGACCGGTACCTGGTCGGCACCAGCGAGGTCCCGCTCGCGGCGTACCACATGGACGAGATCATCGAGGCCGACAAGCTGCCGCTGCGCTACGCCGGCTACTCGTCCTGCTTCCGCCGCGAGGCCGGCACCTACGGCAAGGACACCCGCGGCATCATCCGCGTCCACCAGTTCGAGAAGGTGGAGATGTTCGTCTTCACCAGGCCCGAGGACGCGGAGAACGAGCACCGCCGCCTGCTCCAGTGGGAGAAGGACTTCCTCAACGCGCTGGAGCTGCCGTACCGGGTGATCGACGTCGCCTCCGGCGACCTCGGCTCCTCGGCCGCGCGCAAGTTCGACATCGAGGCCTGGATCCCCACCCAGGGCAAGTACCGCGAGGTCACCTCGACCTCCAACACCACCGAGTACCAGGCCCGCCGGCTGTCGATCCGGATGCGCGAGGAGGGCAAGACCCGCCCGCTCGCCACCCTGAACGGCACCCTGGTCGCCGTCCCGCGCACCATCGTGGCGATCCTGGAGAACCACCAGCAGGCCGACGGCTCGGTCGTCGTGCCCGAGGCGCTGCGCCCCTACCTCGGCGGGCGGGCCGTCCTCGAGCCGGTCAAGTGACCTCGGACGCACACCCGATCGGTGGCGACCTGCCCTACCGGCTGGTCGCCACCGACCTCGACGGCACGCTGCTGACCAGCGCGGAGACCGTCTCCGAGCGCACCCGCGCCGCTCTGGCCACGGCCACCGGCGCGGGCGCGCTGCACATCGTGGTGACCGGCCGCTCGGCCGTCTGGGCCCGCCCGGTCTTCGACGCGATCGGCTACACCGGGATAGCGGTCTGCGGCCAGGGCGCCCAGGTCTACGACGCCGGCGCGCACAAACTGCTCACCTCGCTCACCCTGGACCGCCGGCTCGCCGCGCTCGCGATCGAGAAGATCGAGGCCGAGACCGGCCCGCTGGCCATCGCCTCCAACCAGGACGGCCTGGACGGTCAGGTGCTGGCCGGGCCCGGCTACGAACTGCTGATCGGCTCCGAGCTCCCGGTCGTCCGGGTCGAGCGCGGCGAACTATTCGCCTCCCCGCTCGCCAAGCTCTACATCCAGCACCCCGGCCTGACCGACGACGCCCTCGCCGAGGCCGCCCGGCATGCCGTCGGCGACCTGGTCGGCGTGGTGATGGCCGGGGCCGGCGTGGTCGAACTGCTGCCGCTGGGCCTGTCCAAGGCCACCGGCCTGGCCGTCGCCGCCCGCCGGCTGGGAGTGCGCGCCGCCGACACCATCGCCTTCGGCGACATGCCCAACGACGTCCCGATGTTCGGGTGGGCGGCGTACAGCGTCGCCATGGCCAACGCCCACGAGGAACTGCTCGCCGTCGCCGACGAGATCACCGCGAGCAACGACGAGGACGGCGTGGCCGTCGTCCTGGAACGGCTGTTCCCGGGGCGGTAGAACCGGCGGTCCGCCTGTCAGTGCCCTATTCCGTCTCACACGGTTCCCCGTGCCCCTCCGGGGCGCGGGGTTCTCCGTCATGGGGAGAACCAGGTGCACCGGCGCCGGGCGGGAGGAGTTGTAGGATGACCGGGCAAGTGGTTGTAGGATGACCCATGACCGATGAGTGGTGTGCGAAGGGAGGCCCGGCATGAGCGGCGACGGCAACGGCCTGCAGGCGGCCGGGCGGCGATCCCTGGTGGACACCACGATCGACCAGCTGCGCGAGCAGCTGGCCGGCGGCGCCTGGCCGGTGGGGTCGCAGATCCCCACCGAGCACGAGTTGGCCGAGCGGCTGCAGGTCGGGCGGAACACCGTGCGGGAGGCGATCCGGGTGCTGGTGCACGCCGGAATGCTGGTCTCCCGGCAGGGCGAGGGCACCTTCGTACGGTCCACCAGCGACCCGGCGGCGGTGCTGCGCGGCGTCCAGCGCTCGGGCATCCGGGACGTCCTGGAGGTCCGCGCCGCGCTGGAGACCGAGGGCGCCCGACTGGCCGCGCTGCGGCACACCCCCGAGGACATCCGGCGGATGCGGGCCGCGCTGGCCCGGGAGGCCGAGGTCTTCGCGACCCACCCCGAGCGGGCGAGCCGCGAGGCCACCGTCGAGCACGACCTGGAGTTCCACACCGCCGTCGTCGAGGCCGCGCACAACCCGGCGCTGGCCGAGGTGTACCGCTACTTCGGCGCCTCCGTGCGCGAGGCGATGACCTCGGCGTTCGGCGACCACGAGATGCCCGAGGCGGTCGTGGCCACCCACGAGGCGCTGGTCGACGCGATCGAGAGCGGTGACCCGGACCGCGCCGAGGCGGCGTGTCGCGCGCTGCTCGCCGAGCCCACCGCGGCCGTCGAGCAGCTGCTCGCGGCCATCGCGGCCCGGAAGTAGGACGGCGAGAGCCGCACTTCCGTCCGTCCCGCGGCCGGCGTCCTCCTCCGTCGTCCGCGTCTCCCCTGATTCACGAAAGAACAGCACACCCATGGCCGTCACCCGTGCCCAGCAGCCGGTTGTCACCACTCCCGCCCCGCTCCCGGTCCGCGCTCGGCTGGCCCACCCCGTCCTGCTGCTGACCGGCATCGTGCTGGTCGCGCTGAACATGCGCGCCTGCCTGGCCGCGATCTCCCCGATGGTCGGCGAGATCCAGCGGACCTTCGGCCTGTCCGCCACCGCGAGCGGACTGATCACCACCGTCCCGGTGCTGTTCCAGGGCGTCGGCGCCCCGCTCACCCCCCGACTGACCCGCCGGTTCGGCGCCGAGCGCGTCGTGCTGGGCGCGGTGCTGGTGCTGGGCGCGGGCGTGCTGCTGCGGGTGCTGCCCTCGGTGTTCGCGCTGTACGCGGGCTGCATGGTGATCGGCGTGGCCATCGCGGTGCTGAACGTGTCGATGCCGGGCCTGGTCAAGCGGGAGTTCCCGGACCGGGCGGCGACCATGACCGGCGTCTACTCGACCACCATGCTGGTCGGCGCGACCCTCGCCGCCGGCACGTCCGTCCCGCTGGAGCACGCACTCGGCGGCGGCTGGCGGGCCTCGCTCGGCGCCTGGTCGCTGCTCGCCCTGGTCGCGGCGGTGGCCTGGCTGCCGCAGGTGCTGCGCTCCCGGCAGGAGAAGGCCGCCGTCGCTGCGGCCGCCCAGCCCGGCAAGCCGATCGAGGGCATCTGGAAGTCCCCGCTGGCCTGGCAGATCAGCCTGTTCATGGGCATCTCGTCGCTGCTGGTCTACACCCTGGTCGCCTGGATGCCGACCATCCTGGCCGACCACGGCATGGACCGCGGCCAGGCCGGCCTGGTCTTCGCCTTCTCCAACCTGGTGCAGGTGGCCGGTGCCTTCCTGGTGCCGCTGATGGCCGGCCGGATGACCAACCAGCGCGCGCTGGCGGTCACCATGGCCGCCCTGAACGGCCTCGGCATCGCGCTGCTGCTGGTCGCGCCGGTCTCCGGCGCCTGGGTGTCGGCGGCCATCCTCGGCGTGGCCCAGGGCGGTTCGCTGGGCCTGGGCCTGGCGTTCATCGTGCTGCGCACCGGCACCGCGGCCGGTGCCGCCCAGCTGGGCGGGATGTCCCAGGCGATCGGCTACCTGGTCGCCGCGGCCGGGCCGGTCGGCGCCGGTGCGCTGCACCAGCTCACCGGCGGCTGGGACGCCACCCTGGCGCTGATGCTGGTGCTGGTCGTGGTGGTCGGCGCGGCGGGCTTCGGCGCGGGGCGCGACCGGACGCTCTGACGGGCCCTGCTCCTCGGCCGCGAGGGTCAGCCCGGCGAGCCTCACCGAGGCCAGGACGCTCGCCCCGACGGTGACCACCAGCAGCAGCGGGACGGCCGCCCCGAGCGAGACGTCGGCGCCGATCGCGGTGTCCCCGGCCACCGCCTCGGCGACCGCCCGGCCCCATGGCGAGGCCCAGGCCGAGCACCTCGCCGAGGCCGGAGGTCGCCGGGGCGAGCCCCGGCACGATCTCGATCAGGGTGGACTCGCCCGCCCCGTTGGCCCCGACCAGCCCGACGACCCCGGGCCGCACCTCGACGGTCAGCTGGTCGAGGGCGGTGACCCGGGGGAACCTCTCGGTGAGGCCCTCGGTCTCGATGACAGCAGTGGACACGCCCATCAACGTAACGGCCTTGCGCGGCAAGGGCCATGAGCGGGAATGACGAGGCCTGCCAGTACCTCGGTATGACGTCGGGATCGACCTCCCCCAAGGGTCGGCAAATCCGGAGACGGCTTGTACTCTTGTCGCAATTTTTCGAGACGCACCATCAACGGGGTTGCCGGTACGGCTGCACCGGCACAGAGGGAGAGCGATCGACATGTCTGATCGGGCGACCGCGTTCGACCGGATGATGAATCCGTGGGCGTACGACGCGGACGGCAATCTGACCGCCCAGGCCCGGGCGCAGGAGGCGGCCCGCACCCAGATCAACTCGGCGAGCGCGCCCGCCGGGGGTGGGGGCGGCGGCTTCTCCGTCGACTCCAACGCGCTGGCCACCGCGGGCACCAACTCCGACCAGATCCACGCACGGCTGAACACCGACGGCCGCGGCGCCGACGACGCCACCGCCAAGGTCAGCACCTCGCTCGCCAACTGGAGCACCGGCCAGGCCGCCAAGAACGCCGCCGGCACCTGGGACCAGTGCATCGCCGCCCTCGGCACGACGATCGGGCAGACCACCCAGGCGCTGCGCACCAGCGCCACCGCCTACCAGCAGCACGAGCAGCACGTGCGGCACGACATGGGCGCCTGAGGGGGATACGGACATGGTGGACTTCCACGAACTCAGCAACGCCGACTTCGGCTCCCTGGACGCCGCCGCGACCGCCTGGACCACCGTGGCGCAGAAGCTCAAGTCGATGGACGACGACTGGAACACCACGGTCGTGGGCCAGGTCGACTCCGAATGCTGGGTCGGCAACGCGGCCGACCAGGCGAGACCCGGACTCAAGCGCACCGCCGACCAGTTGAGCGCCGCCGTCACCGAGGCGAACGCCCTGGCCTCGATCTTCACCGACGCCGCGACCGAGTTCAAGGCCGCCAAGGCCAAGCTGGACAAGGCCGTCGCGGACGCCCAGGCCGCCAAACTGACCGTCACCGCTGACGGCACGGTGAACTGGCCACCGCCGGACACCGCCACCCGGCACGACCGGGACGCCCTCGACGAGTACCAGAAGGAGTGGGGCGGCAAGGCGGACGCCGCCCACCAGGCGATCGTCGCCGCCATCGCGGAGGCCACCGCCGCCGACGAGCGGATCGCCTACGCGCTGAACTCCGACAGCGGCACCGACAAGGACCACTCCTTCAACGCCAACGCCATCGGCGGCGGCCCCGAGGCGGACGGCAAGCGCGCCTCCCTGCTCGCGGCCAAGGGCGGGGACATCAGCGACACCGAACTCACCGAACTCAACTCGCTGCTGGCCTCGCACCAGAACGATCCGAAGTTCGCCACGACCTTCTACCAGGACCTCGGTCCGGACGGCCTGATCAAGTCCTGGAACAGCATGGTCGGCGACCCGGCGCACTACCGCGACCCCAACGACCCGCGCTGGAAGGCCTACCAGGACCTGCAGAGGAACCTCGGGCTCAACCTGGCCACCGCCACCCGGCAGAGCAACCAGCCGCACCTGTCCGACGACTGGGCCGCCGCCCTGCGCAAGGCCGGCGCCCAGCCGGTCTGGGACAAGCCGATGCGGCCGACCGGGTTCGACTACCAGCCGTACGGCTACCAGGTGCTCTCCGGCATCCTGATGACCGGCAACTACGACCCGCACTTCCTCGACCCGATCGCCCAGCACGTCACCCAGCTCGACACCAACCGGGACAAGTACTGGCCGGCCCCGCCGCAGGCCGTCGCCGACAGGGTGCACGGCTTCAACCTGCTCGGCGGCACCGACGGCGGCCTCGGCTTCCAGCCGACCACCGCGGTGCTGACCGCCCTGGGCCACAGCCCGGCCGCGGCCAACCAGTTCTTCAGCGAGCAGCCGACCGCGTACAACGAGGACGGCACGGTCAACCCGAACGGCAAGCCCAAGCCGGCGGACTACTTCACCTACTACACCCACGACAAGGAGTGGCTGCCGGACACCAACTCGATGCGCGACATGAACGCGCTCGACCAGAGCAAGCACGCCGGCCCGACCGCGCTCGGTCACGCCCTGGAGGCGGCCACCTCCGGCCACCCGTACGACCAGCCGGCCGACGTCCCGCCGAAGCCGCACACCCCCGAGCAGGCCGCCCTGGCGGAGCGGGTCCTGGACACCTTCGGCACCCACGGTGGCAACGGGACGCTGGACGACATCAAGGGCGACGGCAAGTTCGCCCCGCTGCGCGGCAGCCTCGGGCACATCGCCGCCGACTACATCGGGGACGTCCAGCGGGCCGCCTCGGGCGCGAACGACCTGCCCGTCAACGGCTCCGCGGCCAACCTCGACGGCTCGAAGATCCAGGGCCTGCTGGACGCGCTCGGGCGCGACCCGCAGTCGTACGGCTCGATCACCAACGCCAACCAGGCGTACACCAGCGCACTGATCCGCGGCGCGCTGGACAGCGGGCAGACCGACTTCTCCCGGCTGCAGGCGGACATCAACCACATCGCCCAGAACGGCAGCGTGGTGACCGGCACCCTCGCCGAGGCCCGGGTCGACGAGGTCCACACCCAGCACCACGCCTCCGACAAGGCGTACAACGACGCCGTGGCGGAGAACGTCGGCTTCGCCAAGGACGTGTTCAACCAGACCATCGGCAAGGTCACGGACAAGGTGCCGTTCGGCAGCGACCTCTCGGGCATGCTCGTCGACGACGTCACCAACAACATCATCGCGGCCAACTCGCGCGACACCACGGCGGACGGCGAACAGGACGCCCGCGTCTACGTCCAGCAGGCCAAGCAGAGCTCGATGGACGCGGTCTCCCAGGCGGTCCGGGACGCCTCCCTGCAGACCTCCGTCGACTACGCGGACGTGCAACGGCTGGCGGCGGGCGCCCAGGACGCCTCGAAGACCGGCTTCATCGACGGCCTCTCCACCAACATGGCCACCCAGGTGAGGGGTTAGCCGGTGAGGATGCTCGAAGGCCGGTGGCCGCTGCCCGCCGCACTCGCGGTGCTGGTGGCGGCCGCCGGGACCGTCGGCTACCTGGACTGGCGGGGGCACCGCCCGGTGGAGGAGCCCGGCCGGGCCGCCCACCTCTGCGGGGTGCCCACCGGGAGCGGCTCCCCGCTCGGGCGGCTGCTGCCGCCCGGCGGGCAGGACGTGGAGGAGAAGCAGGACGGCCGCTCCGGCGATCCGGCCTCCTGCACCATCCGGGTGGACGGGCGCACCGCGCTCACCGTCCTGGCCACTCACCACGACGGACAGCCCGCCCTCCCGCCCGGGGTCGCCCAGCATCCGGACGCGCACGGCTTCGCGCAGCCCGGCCCGTCCGCGTCCTGGGCGGGCAGCGCCGTCATCGCCCGGACGTGTCCGCCCACCAAGGGCGACTACGGCTACGTCGTGCTGGAGGTCACGGCCGGAGCGGCGGCCCGCACGGGTGACAACAGCCGGAGCGACCTCGAGCAGATCGCCACCGCCGTGGTGCAGCAGAACACGAAGGACGCCTGCCAGTGACGAGGACCGGACCACTGACCGCGGGCGCGACGGCCCTGCTGCTGCTCGGCGGCGGCCTGCTCGGCTGGCACCTGTACCTCGACCACACCGAGTACCGGCCGCCGGCCGTCGCCCTGTCCCACGGGGAATGCCAGGGCACCCTGGACGACCCGGGGATCACCGCACTGCTGGGGAGCACTCCCCGGGTCTTCGTGGACACCGGGGTCCGCCCCGCGACGCCGGACCTCAAGCCCGGCCTGGTCTGCACCGTCCAAGGACAGGGCCAGCGGCTGCTCTTCGCCTCCGTGCTCAGCGCCGGGGACGCCAACGGCACCGAGGACGGGGAGGCGGCCTTCGGCTGCACCCTGAACGGCAAGGCCGAGCCCTACCGGGCCCGGCTCAGGGTGGACAGGAACTTCCCGCCCACCGCCATCCCCGACCAGGAGCACCGGGCCGAGCTGGTGACCGGCTTCGCCAAGCGTGCCGCCGAGAAGCTGGGGTGCGCCAACGGCGCCGAGTCGCTCACCGTGAAGTGAGCGGCCCTGCACCGTCATTGACGCTGCCGCATCAGCTGCTCGGGCGCTCCCACATCTCGGTGACCTTGCCGGAGGCGTCCAACGCGACCTCGTAGTCGCCGCTCGAGCAGGGGTAGAAGCCCTTCTGGTTGTCCGGGTTGGCGACGCACTCGTTGATGTGCTTCGCCAGGTCGGCCGCGTTGACGTCCTTCGGCGCGGCGACGACCGACCGGAGGTGGCCCTTGACGGTGGGCGCGAACTGCGCGGTCTTGTCGGGGCCCACGGCCTCGTGGCCGACGTCGTCGACGCCGCAGACGTCCTTGGTCTCCTTGTAGACCAGGGCCGTCGCGGTGGTGCCCTTCTGCACGTCGATCCACTTGTGCCCGGCGGGCAGCGGGCCGCTGGTGCAGAAGCCCTCCGGGGCGCCGTCGGTGGGCTTGCCGCTCGGCGCGGGCTTGGCGGTCCCGCCGCCGGCCGGGGCGGCGGTGGGCGACGCGGCACCGGCACCGGCCGGGGCGGTGGTCGCGGTGGTGGTGCCGGCGCCCTGGTCGGACGAGTCGTTCGGGCCGCAGGCCGCCAGGCCGAACGCGGCGGTGGCGACCAGAGCGGTGGCGAGCAGCCTCCTGGAAACGGACATGACGAAAGAACCCCCGTTTTAACGCCTGATCAGATGAAGGTGCGGCGGACAGATTAGCGCCTCACGCCCCCACCTCCCCGAACGAGCACCCGACCACTGGCGCTACTCTGTCGGCTTCACCACCAAGCTGACCAAGCGTTACACGGGGGATCCATCGTGATGCTCAACGCCAGGAGACTGCTCTCCACCGCCCTGCTCGCCACCACGGCGCTGGGCCTCGCCGCCTGCGGCCCGAACGACTCGGGCGACTCCAGCGGCACCGGCACCGCCACCGCGGCCGCCAGCACCGCACCCACCGTCGCCGCCACCGGCGGGACCGCCAAGCCCGCGCCCACCGGCAACGCCACCGCCGGCACCGACAACGGCCCCCAGGGCATCTGCACCCACGAGCCCCTGCCGGCCGGCCAGAAGTGGGTCATCCCCGCCAAGGGCACCTCGGCGACCGCCCTGGTCTACCAGGACACCAAGGACGAGTGCGGCGTCAACGACGTCCAGTTCACGCCGACCGGCGCCAACAAGACCGCACCGTTCGCCCCCACCGCCAAGGGCCACCTCAACTCGGTGGTGGTGGCACCCAAGGAGGTCGACGTGGCCGCCCTGGTCAAGCACATCAACGAGTGCATCGCCACGCCGCACGACAGCAAGGGCTCCTACCCCTGCCAGAACAACTACTTCCGCGTGACGCTCGACGCCTCCGGCAAGGTCGTCGACATGGTCGAGCGCGCCGAGTCCTGACCCCTCACCGAGCGGTTGCCGCCCGACCTGTCGGGCGGCAACCGCCTCGGGGCCCGGCCGGGAGACGCGGCGGCCTCGCGGCCGGTCCGACGCACGGGCTCCGAGGCACCGGCTCCGAGGCATGCGTCCACATCCCTCACCGGGGGAAGTTGCCGAGCCGGGTCGTCATGGTCTCGAGTGTCCGAGCGGCGTCACCGGTGGGATCGATCTCCGCGTCGGGGCCGGAGACGCTGACCATCGTGATGACGTTTCCGGACCGGGCGAACCACTCCTGCGAATCGGATGGCAGATCGGGCATGTTGGCCGGCTTGCCCCCCGCCTCGCGGGCCACACTGCTGTAGGCGAAACCGGCCGTGCTGTTCGCCGTGCGGGTGATCTGCCAACTGACCTTCGCACCCGTCGTCATGTCGGTCGGGCCGTGCGCCGCCTTGTCCGCCGCGCACCCCGCGTAGTTCTGCTGAATCCGGTTCAGTGCCTTGTCCGCCGCGTCGGCGGTCCTGAAGTAGAACATCAGCTGGGCTGCCCGGACGGTGCTCGCGCCGCTGCCGGCGGCGCTGAAGTTCAACGTGGAGATCGAAGTGGTCTGCAGTTCCGTGGTCGGGCTGCCCGTTCCGCAGACCCATAGCCACTGGAAGTCACCAGTGGTGTTGGTCGGTGTGCCGGCAGCGCCCTGCCAGTGGAAGGCCGAGTTCAGCGGTAGCTCCGGCGCCTTCAGCCAGGTCGCGGCGATGTACTGGCCGGAAGTGGCGTTCGCCCCGGCAGGTGAACCGGTAGCGGATGCGTCCGTGGCTGGCGAAGACGACGCAAGCGCCGAGGGCGTCGTGCTGTGTGTTCCGGTCGGGGCGGCCGACGTGGTCTCCGAAGGGGTCGGGGCCGACGGGGTTGGCGAAGACGTGGCGGTCGCAGGGGCCGGGGTGGGGAAGGTCGCACTCGGCGTGGGCGAACCTGCAGCCGTGATGGCCGGCCGGACCGTACGGTCCCCGGTGAGCAGCGTGTGGTCGAGGGCGAAGTACCCCACGACACCCGCCGCGAGGCCGATCAGCGGCAGGGCAGTGGTGTAGAGGTGCCGGGTGCGCCGTACCGTCCCGGCGGGAGGGGCGGCCGGGCGCAGGTGGTGCACACCGACCTCGTTGGCGCGGGCCGCCAGTGCGGACCGGAGCAGAAGCTCCGTCCGGCTCGCGGCGGATGTCGGGTCTTCGTCCCCGGAGTCCCGGGGGTCGCGGGGTTGGCTCATCGCACCTGCTCCAGCTTCTTCTCCAGGGCGTCCAGTGCTCGGCTGGCGGTCGACTTCACGGCACCTCGGGAGAGATCGAGGGTCTCCGCGATCCGCGCCTCGCTCAGGTCCGACCAGTAGCGCAGGACCAGTACTTCGCGTTGGCGTGGGGTCAGCTCCTGTAGTGCCGCCAGTACGCGTCGGTGCTCGTCGTTGTGGATGGCGTGGTCCTCTGCGGAGGCCGCGTCCGGCTCGTGCGGAGGCACGTAGGCGCGTACGGTCCGCCGGCGCCGGAGTACCGAGCGGGCGTTGTTGACGACGGTGGTGCGGAGGTAGGCGAGTGCGTTGTCCAGATCGTCCAGGTCCTCACCGTGACGCTGGTACAGCGAGGTGAACGACTCCTGCACCACGTCCTCGGCGTTCTGCAAGTCGTCGACCAGCAGGATCGCAAGGCGCACGAGCCCGAGGCGGTGGGCGTGGTAGAGGTCGGTCACGGTCGGGCGCGGCCCTTCCTCGGCCCCGCCGGCGCCTCCGCGCAACAGCTGGAACCGCCGGCGGCGCGGAACGACCGTCTCGGCCTGCGTTCCGAACAGCACCGCCAGCAGTAGCCGGACACCTCGGCCGATGGCCTGGCCGGCCGACTGGCCGGTCCCCAGTGGCGTGACCGACAGGACGCCGGCAGCCGTTGCTGACATCGATCCCCCTCTGAAAACCCCGTGATCGTTGCAGATTACGCACGTCGCCGACGGCGGGCCCGGACGACGACCAGCGAGCTGACCCCGCCGACTGCGGCGATCAGACCTGCGACGATGCCCTGAGCGGCGCCCGAGCCGGAGGCGGGCGCGGACGCGGCGACAGGGGCGAGCCGCAATGCGGCCGGGCTGGCTGGCGCGGTCGGGGCCGATGCGGCGGTGGTCGGGGCCGGCGTGGTGGTCACCGGCGCTTCGGTGGCCGGGGCCGATGCGGCGGTGGTCGGGGCCGGCGTGGTGGTCACCGGCGCTTCGGTGGCCGGGGCCGATGCGGCGGCGGTCGGGGTGGTCCGGGCAGTCGGCACGGCGCTGGCCGGGGCTGCGGTCTTGGCGACCGTCGGAACGCCGGCCACCGGGGTCGCGGCTGCTGCGGGCGTGGCGGGGGCGGCCGGCCGGGGGACCGTGGCCGCAGGGCGGGCGATGTCGTACTTCGCCTGAGCCGCACCATCCGAGTTCAGGTACTGCCACTTGCCGTCCGCCGTGACGGAGTCGCCGAACAGGAACGACGTCAGCTCGGGCGAGACACTGGCGTCGACCGTCAGCCGGAAGGTCTGCTTCCATCGGGCGCCGGCAGCCAGTGAGTGGTCGACCAGGGTGCTGTTGATCGCCAGCGCCGGGTCGCAGCCGGTCTGCAGCGGGACGTTCTTCCAGACCCCGTTGATCAGGGCCTCCAGGTGGGTGTTCTGCGAGGTCATCCCACCGAGTCGGCCCGGGCTGACCTCCGTCCAGCCCAGGATGGACAGGTCGACGGCGATGTTCTGGTAGTCGGCGCCGGTCCCGTTGTACTCGTCGAGCGTGAACTCCCAGGGCTGGCCGACGGTCAGCGGGGTGCCGGGGTGGTCGTAGCTCAGCGTGATGTCACCGTGATGTGCCGGAGCATCCTTCACCGGGTGCTGACCCGGGCGGTCGACGACCGACCGACCGGTGCAGTCGCTCTGGTCGGCGACGGCAGTACCGGCGGTGCCTCCCGCGACAGCGAGAGCGGCGGTGACGACGGCCATGTTCTTCATGAAACGGGACGAAAGGTACGTGCGCATGGCGGAATCCCCCCTGGGTATGGCGTGCTGCCTGTGATGAAGGCGGTCGGCCCCTGTTGCAAGCCCTGGGGCTTGCGGGTCCGTTCTCCGCGCCTTCAAACCCATAGACGTCCATCCCCCGCGGAGGTTGCAGGTGGATTCCAGAAGTTTTTCGCCGAAAGCCGGCGTTCACGGTTACGGGTGGCGAGGTCGACGCGGAACACGCCGCGCCCTGGTGAACTTCTGCCGCTGGGCGCCGCGGGCGAGTTCGCTGAGGCGTTCGCCGATCACGGAGACACCGGGGCGGGGCTCCTGCTCGTAGTACCGGCGCTTGCGTCGGCGCAGCAGTTCCTCGCCGTGCTCGGTCCAGGTGAATCCCGGCTGGCGCAGCAGCTTCCGGAACACCTCGTCGACGGTCTCCGGGTGGGCGGCGGCCAGACGGCGGATCGGCAGTGGGGCGATCGACTCCTCGCGCAGGTACGTACGCAGCAGGTCCTGGTGATGCCTGCGGCCCGGGAGGGCCGGGTCGGTGAAGAGGTCCCGCAGCATGCCGTAGTCCGGGTAGAAGTTGAGCCCGTCGACTTCGTCGTAGATGACGCCGACCGTGTCCGATTCCGCGAGTCCTCGCGGTAGTTCGAAGGCCGGGAAGGCCAGACCGGGGAGCCGCCTGCCCCGGGCGCGGTCGGGGTGCTCGGCGACGGCGGCCTCCTGCCGGTGCCGGTAGTAGGCGTTGAGCCGGTCCTCGGCTTCGGCAGGGGGAAGGACCAGCTCGTCGCTGCCGCAGAACTCGATGAACGCGGCCCGGTCCTCCCGCATCGAGTGCCATCCCTGCTCGATCTTCTCGGGGTTGTGGAAGACCAATGAGGGGTGTTCGGTGGCCAGTTGGAGCGCGGCCCGGGCGATCTCGGTGGCGCTGGACTTCGGATAGTGCGACATCATCCCGGAGATCAGCCACGCCCCGTCGGCCGAGTGGACGGGCACCAGGCAGGTGTGCAGGAATCCCCCCTTGGACACTCCGCGGAAGGCCGCCCGCCCGACGTTCGAGTAGGTGCGGTATTCGAGGTCGTCGATCAGGTTCAGCAGGACGACGGCGTCCCCGTCCTTGCGCCGGATCTCGAAGATGCCCTCGACCGGGTCACGCCACCCGAGCAGCATCTCCCGGTCGGCCTCGGTCAAGTCCCGTCGTCCGGCGACGAACCGGTCCACCACGGTCGAACCGTCCGGCAGGCGGTACCGCAGGATGAAGTCGTCGATGATCCGGATCGCATCGCCTTCCTCCAACTGCCGCTGGGGCCCGGCGGCCTCCAGGAGGAGGGGCGTCAACGACCGGTCGAAGCGCGCGCTCCGGCCGAACTCGACCAGTTCGCCTTTCAACTCGGCGCAGCGTTCGATCAGACCTCGCAACGACGCCTCGTACTCGTTCCGTGCGACGGCAGCCATGGAATCCCTCCCGGTCCTGAGCGTTCCGACGCTCACTGTGCCCAGTAGTGGCGATATGCCTCGACCCACTCCGCTCCGTCCGGAGCCGGGTCCGGCAACGGAAGGTCCAGCAGTCCGATCGTCTGCCGGAACCCATCGCGGGTACACAGGGCGACGATCCTTCCGTCCCGTGAGAGGTCGACGCCGCGCACGATCACCTCGACGCCCAGCACCGAGGTGCTGAAGGGCACCGCCAGGTTCTCCTCGACGGCGGTGAACAGAGCCGACACCTCCTCGTGCTCGTCGTAGGTGTCGACCGTCGCTTCCTCGACCAGCGCGGCCAGTTCTCGCCTGCTCAACGTGCCCATGGCGCCACGTTAGCCAACCGGCTCGCGTCGTCTTGCGGGCGGTCCGAGGTCCCGTCGATCTGCGCGCGTATCGTCACCGCATGCGCTTGAGTGCCGTTATCCTGCCCATCCACCGGTGGAGCGACGGCCAGAAGATCCGGCGGCGGGCCGAGGACCTCGGGTTCCATGCCGCGTACGCCTACGACCACCTGTCCTGGCGGTCGTTCCGTGTGCGACCGAGCGGCTGCGGCTGGGGACGCTGGTGACCTCGGTCAAGCCCCGTTCACCCATCACGGTCTGACCTGCGAGAACACACTGCGGACGGGCCCCGCTCCGCCCGGCGGCGCGGGCGGAGCGGGGCCGCCGTTCAGGAGGAGAGGCGGTTCAGTGCTGCGGTGGCGATGCCTTCGACGTAGTTCGGGGCGTCGGCGGGCTGGCCGGTGAGGTCCACGATGGCGACCCTGGTGCCGCTGCGCAGGACCGCGGTCCCGCCGCTGGCGGTGCCGTCGCCGTTGTAGGCCGGGTACCAGCGGGCGGTGCCGCCGGTGACCGTCAGGGTGTGGGCCGCGCCGTAGTACCAGTGGCCGGCGGGCTCGTCCTGGCAGTCCTGAACGAGCGCGACGAGCTGCTTCTCCCAGGTGTCGGCCACGGTCCCGGTGGGGGCGTTCGCGGCCGACTCGATCAGCATGCCGTGGGTGTCGAAGGTCCAGTCCACGGAGGCGTACGCGGTGGCCTTGTCCTTGGTCAGGTCGCGCATCGTCTCCTCGCCGGAGCACGCGGACAGCCCCTGGCGTCCGGTCAGCGCGACGGTCGCGCCGACCGGGTTCATGCCCTTCTGGAAGTCCTCGCTCTGGACGAGGTCGGCGGAGCCGAGTCCGGGCGCGGCGACCGCGGCCGCAGCCGGGCGCGCGGTGTTGTGCGCGGCCGCGTCGGCGGTGGCCGACTGGGTGCCGACGACGCTGACGGTGATCAGTGATGCGGCGAAGCAGGCCGCGGCGGCGAGCCGGTTGCGGCGAACGGACTTCTGCTGGACGGTCTGGTTCTGGGTCATCTGGTCCCCCTGCTGGTCGGGACGCCTGCTGCGTCCTCGTACAACCGGGGAGATGCCGCCGGTGGAGGGGAAGTTGGAGCCCTGGCCCGCTGTTTCACAGCTGTGACAGAGCGGTCCGGACGACGCGGTCCATCGCGGCCGTGCCCAGGCAGGCCTCGACCTCCAGCACCCCGTAGTGGGTGCCGCTGTGCAGCACGGCGATGCCGCCGCAGGGCTCCTTGCCCTCGGGCGCCCTGCCGGTGGTGTTGAAGTCTCCGGGGTAGACGCCCATCCAGCTCGCGGTGACGTCCGGGGCGAGCTGCAGCGTCGTGGTCCTTCCGTAGACCCAGTGCCCTGGCGTTTCCTCCTTGCAGGGCACCTCCTCCAGCAGCAGGCGCTCGGTGAGGTTCTGCGCCAGGGAAGGGCTCGGGGCCTCGGCGACGACCTCGCGGGCGACATTGTCGACGCGGTCGGCGACCGGCGGGGGGTCGCCCGGGTTGGTACGGGGGCTGGTCACCAGTTCGCGGGAGTGGGCGCCGGGCCCGCCCATGGTCTTCTTCTCGCCGGCGCAGGCCGAGTTGGCGTAAACCCCGTCGCCGTACCGGTCGGTGACGCGGATCTGCCCGATGCCCACGTCCGGGCTGAACGCCGCGGGTTCCAGGAGGTTCGCGGTCGTCACCGGTCCGGTCGCATCGGTCGGCGAGGCGGAGCCGGAGGCCGAGGACGCGGGCGTCGGGACGGACCCGCCGGGCCTCGCGGGACCGGACGCGCCCTGGGACGCCCCGCCGACCGCGGCACCCGACCGCGCTGCCGGGTGCGCGGTGGCGCCGGCGGGCGGTGGCAGGACGAACCGGCCGGTCGCCAGCCCGAGCGCGGCGGCTGCCACCAGGGCGACGACGGCGGACCGGGGCCGGACGACGGCGTGGCCGCCCTTCACGGACCGGTGACCAGGCGCTCGCGCATGAAGCGGCGGGCCTGGTGGATACGGTCCTTGACCGTGCCCAACGGGGTGTCCAGCACCTGGGCCACCTGGACGTAGGTCAGGTCGCCCAGGTCGCGCAGCACGAAGGACTCCACCAGGGTGGGGTGCTGCTGCTCCAGCGCGGCCAGCGCCTCCATCAGGTCGAGCCGGGTCCCGGCGATGACGCTGGTGGTGCGCGGGTCGACGGACTCGGGGAGGTCGGCGTGGCTGTCCTCGGCGCGCCGGCGCATCGAGCGGTAGGTGGACCGGGCGGCGTTCGAGGCGATCACCGTCACCCAGCCCTGGAAGGAGCCGTGGCCGCCGTACTTGCCCAGGTGCGTGCTGATGGACAGCAGCGCGTCCTGCGCGGCCTCCTCCGCGTCGGCGTGGTGGGGCAGGAAGCGCGAGCAGCGGCGCAGCACCACCGGCCGCAGCTTGGCCAGCAGGTGCTCCATCGCCCCCGGGTCCCCCGCCTGAGCCGCCGTCACGAGCCGTTCCAGCTCGCCTTCCTCGAACATCCGGATTCCCCCCGTTTCGTCCCGCCTGCATCCCACCCGTCGAACGGAGTTCCGCACACGCCCTGACTCCGGCAGAATGCTGCCACATGCGCAAGCTCGGCCGTTACCTCCTCCTGGAGCGGCTCGGAGCCGGCTCCTTCGCGACGGTCTGGAAGGCCTACGATCCGGAGCTCGACACCGAGGTCGCGGTGAAGGTGCTGGCCGAGAACTGGGCCGCCAACGCCGATGTGCGCGAGCGGTTCCTGGCGGAGGCGAGGCTGCTGCGCCGGATCGCCAGCCCGCGGGTGGTCCGGGTGCACGACGTCGGAGTGCAGGAGGACCGGCCCTACTTCGTCATGGACTACGTACGCGGCGGCACCCTGGCGGACCGGGTCGGGCAGTGCGACCCGCAGGAGGCGCTGCGGCTGGCCGCGGAGGCGGGCTACGCGGTCCAGGTCCTGCACGAGGCGGGCGTGGTGCACCGCGACGTCAAGCCGTCCAACCTGCTGCTCGCCACCGGCCCTGTGCCCGCCGCGGTGCTGGTGGCGGATCTGGGCAGCGCGAAGCAACTGGCCGACGCATCCGGGCTGACGGTGACCACGGGCACGCCCGCGTACATGGCACCGGAACAGGCCTTCCAGACCGGCGGGTTCGACGGGAGGGCCGACGTGTACGCGCTGGCCGTCGTGGCCTACGAGCTGCTGACCGGGCAGAAGCCGTTCGGCCCGGGCGGACGCGCCACAGCCCTGATGACCGACCAGCCGACCGCCTCGACGCTGCCGGCGTTCCCAGCCGGAACGGAGCTCCCACCGAACGTCGTCCTGCTGCTACGGACCGCGATGTCCGTCGAGCCGGCGGACCGACCGCCGACCGCCCAGGCCTTCGCGGACGCGCTGCTGGCTCCGGTCCCGCAGCCCCAGCCCCTGGAGGGCCCCGGGTGGCTGACCCCGCGCGCGGTCTGTCTGGCGTCGGGCACGGTGTTCACGGCGACGACCCTGTTGAGCTGGCTGCAGCGTTGAATCCGACAGGGACCGGTCCGCACCGGCGGTCGTGCTCGGGAGAGGAATCCGGCCGCGAACGCGTGAAGGATCCTGGCCGCTGACGGCTACCGTAGGGTCGGGGGTACCGTCCCCACGCTGACCGCAGCAGCGATGGCTACGGAGAGTGTGCGCCTTGGTACCTTGGTGACCTCGCTCAAGCCTCGTTCACCCATCACAGCTTGACCTGCGCAGCAGGCGGAGTGGTGAGGCCGGCGGGCGGTCCGCCAACCACGGCGGGGCCGCAGGCCGTTGTGCCTGCGGCCCCGCTCAGGGGTTCGGGATCTCAGGAGGGGTCGCCGTACTGGAGACCGCGTCCGTTGGTGCCGACGTACACCCGGCCGAAGGTGTCGGGGTCACCGGTGATGATGCGCTGGCCGGCGAAGTTGCCCCACTGGTGCGCGTCGTCGTTGATCCGGAGCCAGCTCGCGCCCTGGTCGGTGGAGCGGAAGACGCCGGCGACGCCCTTGACGGTGCCGATCAGGTACAGCGCCTGGTACGAGGTGCCCGGTGCGGCCTTGCCGAAGCCGACGGCGGAGGCGGACTCCACCGAGGACAGCTTGATGAAGCTGCGGCCGCCGTCGGTGGAGTGCAGCAGACCCGTGCCGTCGCCGGCGAGCCACAGGTCGCCCGCGACGCCGGGGACGGCGCTGAGCTTGCCTCCCGGCAGGTTGGCGGAGCGGGCGGTGAAGTTCGCGCCGCCGTCGGTGCTGGCGTAGAGCGTGCCGTTGTTCAGCGAGTAGAAGGTGTTGGCCGAGGACCGGTCGGCGACGACCACGGCATCGTTGCCGAGGCCGTTGACCTTCGACCAGCTCGCGCCCCGGTCGGTGGAGCGGTACGGGGCCTGGCCCGCCTCGGTCCAGACGAAGCTGGAGCCGTCCGCCGCGATCGCGATGTGGCCGCTGTCCGCGCTGGGCACCGGCTCGCCCTTGAAGCCGTTCCAGGTGTGGCCGCCATCGGTGGAGAGGGCGCCGTCCTGCGCACCGCCCCGGCCGACCCGGACCACCAGCGAGGGGTTGGACTGGGCGAAGTCGAGGGAGGTGCTGTTGTAGATCGTCGGGTTGGTCAGCCGCCCGGTGGGCTCCTTCGTCAGGTCGTCGTACACGAAGCCGCCCTGGTCGCCCAGCGCGGTGATGAGGGCGGCGGCGCCGGGCGGGGAGACCGCGTCGTAATACGCCGTCTCCTCCAGCCCGCGGGCTCCGATGAACCAGTGGCTGGTGCCGCCGTTGTCGGTCGCGTTGGCGTCCTTGCTGGCCCAGATGCCGTTGCCGGTGCCGTACATCACGTGCCCGGAGTCGAACGGGTCGATGCTCAGCGCGGTCATCCAGTGCCCGATGCCGGTGCCGAGGTACGGGGCGATGGAGGCGTCCCGCACGGACCTGTCGGACTGGGTCTTCCAGGTCGCGCCGCCGTCGGTGCTGCGGTAGACCTCGTCCTGCGGCCACCAGCGGTCCAGCGTGGTGACCATCACCGTGGACGGCTTCTGCGGGTCGACGGCCAGACCGGCGAACCCGTAGCCGCCCTGGGACGGCGAGATGTTCTTCCACGCCCCGCCGGAGGTGTTGTACTTCCACACCGAGCCCGCCGTCACGCCGTTGGGCCCGGGGGCGTTGCTGTAGGTCAGGTACATCGAGCCGTCGCCGGAGAGCACACCGTGCTGCGGCACCTGGCCGGTGGGCTGCCCGGAGACCGCGTGCCAGGAGTTGCCGCCGTCGGTGGACCGGTACAGGTTGGTGGACCTGTCGGCGACGCCGACGTAGATCGTGTTGCTGCCGGCCGGGCCGTAGGTCACGAAGGAGATGCCGGTGCCGAAGCTGGCGCCGTCCTTGACCGGGAACGAGGAGACCTGGTTCCAGGTCACACCGGCGTCGGTGCTGCGCCACAGGCCGTTCTTGCGGGTGCCCAGCAGCAGGTGGTCGTGGTTCGCGGGGTCGATCACCAGGCGCTCGCCCGCCCCGCGGCCGTCCTCGTTGCCGCCCAGCTTGAACGGCAGGTCGGTGCGCTGGAAGGTGCGGCCGCGGTCGGTGGAGCGCAGGATCGAACCGTTGCCGGCCCAGTCGTTGGTGTAGGTGCCGGCCGCGAGGTAGAGCCGGTCCGGGTCGACCGGATCGGTGGCCAGCGACTCGATGCCCAGCAGGTTCCAGTCCTTCTGACCGATCCAGTCGGTCAGCGGGATCCACTGCTCGGCGCCGGTGTCCCAGCGGTACGCGCCACCCATGTCGGTGCGCGCGTACAGCAGGCCCTTCTCCTTCTGGTTGAAGATCAGGCCGGTGACGTAACCGCCGCCCGCCACCGGGGCGTTCTTCCACACGTACGAGCCGGAGCCCTGTGCGCCGCCGGCCCCGGGCACCGGCGTGCCGGGCACCTTCACCAGCTTCCACTGCTGGTTGGCACCACCCCACCCGGGCCACTGGATGATCTGCGTGCCCTGGGCCGTGGAGTTGCCCGTGACGTCCAGGACCTGACCGCTCTTGCGGGAGGTGAGGGTGACGGCGTCGGACCCGCTCACATCGCCGATCCGCCACTGCTGGGAGGCGGAAGAGCGGTCCGTCTGCTGCTCGGCGACAGCCCCCTGGCTGGTCGAGTCGCCCGCTATGCCCAGCACCTTGCCACTGTTGCGGTTCACCAGCTCGTAGTAGCCGTCCCCGGTGGACTTCAGTTTCCACTGCTGGTTGGCGGTGTTCTGGTCGACCCACTGCTGGATCCGGGTGCCGTCGGCGGTGGAGAAGGCGTTGACGTCCACCACCTGGCCGCTGCGTACCGAGACCAGCCTGTAGTAGGCATCGCCGTCGACCGTCGCGGCCTGGGAGTCCCCGTGTACGAACACGAAGTACGACCCGACGGTGAGGGACACACCGAGCACCAGAGCTGTGGCGCTCAGGCGACGGCGGTGACGCCCGCGGCGCCTGCCGTTCGTGGGGTTGCTCATGGGTGGACGTTCTCCTTGCGAACTGTGCACGAGGGGACGGGTGGATCCGGCCACGGGCTGGCCGGATCCACTCCCTTGTGGTCGCAGGGGCCGCAAAGGGTTGCCGCGAGCCGGGAACTTCTTGACGGGAATTTTCCGCCCCGATCACGGCAACCTTTGTGCGCGCGACGCCTACCAGTGGGGCCAGTGGCCGTGGAACCCCGGCCGCGCGCCGACCGGGTTTCCCCTCTCGCTTGGCCGGTCGCCGAAACCCTTACCCGACCGTGTGCACGCGTAGGGTCGATGCCATGTGACTGAGTACGGTGATCCTCCCCATCCACCGGTGGGCCGAGGGGCAGAAGATCTGGCAGCGGGCCGAGGACCTCGGCTTCCACGCCGCGTACACCTATGACCACCTGTCGTGGCGCAGTTTCCGGGACGAGCCGTGGTTCGGGTCCGTACCCACGCTGACCGCCGCCGCGATGGCTACGCATAGTATCCGGCTGGGCACCCTGGTGACCTCGGTCAAGCCTCGTTCACCCATCACGGGCTGAGCTGTCCGACGCCCGGCGCTCATAGTCGGCCCGAGCCGCGTTCACCTCGTTGATGTACCGCTCCGCCCAGTCCCGGACCGCACCGAGTGGGGCCTCCAACGTCCGCCCCAGTTCCGTGAGGCGGTACTCGACCTTGGGCGGCACGGTCGGGTGGACCGTGCGGCTGACGAGCCCGTCGCGCTCCAGGCTCCGCAAGGTCTGCGTGAGCATCTTCTCGCTGATGCCGTCGATGGCCTCGCGCAGTTCGCTGAAGCGCAGCGTTCCGTCAGCCAGGGCGCCGACGATCAGAGCGGTCCACTTGTCGGCGATCCGGTCCAGGGCCGAACGGGACGGACATGGTGCGCTGTACGCGTCGGCCGGCTTGCCGTCCGGCAGCCAGGCCAGGACCCGGCCGGGAGTTCCCGGCCGAGGACGGCGGTCACGGGTGGCGGGCATGCGCATACGTTAACCAACCGATCCGCTCGGCGCTCGCGTGTGCGTCAGGTGCTGCGGACTCCATGACGAAGTGTCATCGAACAGTCGCCGCGCTCCGACCGTGCCCGACCCGTGGGTTCGCCTCGGCGTCGGGGCCGGCGGCCCACGCCCGCCGCAGCACGGGAGGGACGACCCGCCCGAAGACGTGCCCCGCGAAGTGACCGCCGGCCAGGATCGTGTTTCCGTCCCCGAGCTCTTCGAGGAGCCGGGCGCGGGTGCGGAGGCCTTGCTCCGGATCATCGTCGAACACGCACGTCCAGTGGCTCTGAGTGATCTGCACCTGGCAGTGCATGATGTCGCCGAGGACGATCAGGCGTCGGCCGTCAGCACCGGACGGATCCGTGACGATCAAGCTGCTGTGGCCCGGTGTGTGCCCCGGCGTGGACAGGATCCGCACACCGGGGGCGATCTCCTCGCCGTCCGTGACGAAACCGATCACGCCGCCCAGTGGATCCTGCACGGCCTTCGAATCCGGTCCGGGGAACGTCCCGCGGCCTTCCCAGTGCCGCCACTCCGCCTCGCTCACCAGGTGCCGGGCCGCGCGGAACGTCAGCCCGTTGACCTCGCGGCCGTCAGGGAAATGCGGACCCGGAGCGACATCGCTGGTCCACCCGACGTGATCATGGTGCAGGTGGGTGTAGACGACAGCGTCCACGTCGGTGGGTGAAAGGCCCTCGGCGGCCAGGTTCCGCACCAGCGCGCCGGCCTTGAACGACGCCACGTCGGGAATCGCGAAGTCGACGTTGCCCAGGCCAAGGTCGACCAGGACGGACCGCCCGCCGGCGCGAATCAGGAACGAACCGATGCTGACCGGGAACCAGCCACGCTCGTCGAGGAACTCCGTGTGCGTCGCCCAGCCGCCCGGCACGCTGGAAGGAAAGAACGCGGCCGGATTGAGCCACCCCTCCCCATCGGGTAGATAGGTCACCGTCGTCTCACCGATGGCGATCTGGGCTCGGAGTGCGGGCTGGACCACGGTTCTCTCCTCGACAGGCTGTCACGCTCGGGCACGGCCGGGAGGCCGCGGCCCTCGTTACTGACTATCGGAGAGTGACAATCTGCTGGGAAGTACGCACTTGCAAGTGCGTCCCCCGCAGCGCGGTGACGGGGTGATCGCGATGTGCGTACCTCCCCGGATGCGGCCAGCTCACTGGCCTGCTGGACAAGGTCGAGGAACAATCGAGAGTTGCGCGCTGACCGCTTCCGATGTCGCCGCAGTTCACTCGAAGCCTCACCCATCAGAGCGCTGCACGTAGGGTCGGCGTATGCGACTGAGCACCGTGATCCTCCCCATCCACCGGTGGGCCGAGGGACAGAAGATCTGGCGGCGGGCCGACGACCTCGGGTTCCACGCCGCGTACACCTATGACCACCTCTCCTGGCGGAGCTTCCGGGACGAGCCGTGGTTCGGTTCGGTCCCGACGCTGACGGCTGCCGCGACGGCGACCGAGCGGATCCGGCTCGGCACGCTCGTAACTTCGGTCGAGCCTCGTTCACCCATCGCAGCCTGACCTGCGGACGGATCGCATCCGATCGACCTTTCATCGGTGCTGAGCACCGCCCCGCACACCCCGCGTGACACTCCTCACCCTCAGCCCTGGTACCGGCACGCGAGGCTATGCCATGTCGTGAGCCCCGCCCTGCAACTGACCGGCGGTGACGTCGAGGCGGACCTTCGCAGCGGGCGCGGTGCGCCGGAAGGGGAAGCTCGTGTTTCTTTCGATTCTTCCTTGCGCTAACGGGAACCTGACGGGCCATGCTGATGTCTCTCGAAGGGGCGTGCGCATGCAATGAGCGGGGGGCGTGGCATGGCGATCGAGTTGCCGCATGACGTGGTGACACTCCTGAACTTCATCGGGATCAAGTGGCCGACGGTGAACGAGGACAAGGTCCGCGACTTCGCGCACCACGTCCGGCAGTTCGCCAAGGACGTGGAGGCCACCCACGGGCACTCCAGCGCGACGGTCAAGCAGGTCGGCGAGTCTTACGAGGGCGAGTCCTACGAGGCGCTGGCGAAGAAGTGGGCCGCGGCCTCGAACGACCACTTCGACGAGATCGTGCAGGCCTGCCACACCGTGGCGACCGCGCTGGACGTAGCGGCGGACACGATCGTGGCCGCTAAGGTCGCGACGATCGCCGAACTGACCGTCCTGGCAGCCGCGTTCATCGCCGACCAGGCCGCCGCCGTGGCGACCTTCGGCCTGGCCGAGGTCGCCGTCGTCGCGATCGAGGAGACCGCCAAGCGCCTCGTCAACGCCCTGGTGCAGCAGCTGGAGCAGCACATCATCGCGGAGGTCATCGAGGCGGCGATCAGCCCGCTGATCGACACGGTCTCCGAGGCGGTCACCGGCCTGGTCTTCGAGGCGGCCGCCGCGGGCGCGAACAGCGCCGGCAGCGGCTACAAGATCGACCCGGCGGCCCTGGAGGCCCACGCCCGCACCATGCACGAGCACGCCCAGGCCGTCGCCACCCATGCCGAAACGTTCCGGACCAAGGTCGCGGGGGTGAGCTTCGAATGAGCAACCCGATCGTCAAAGCCCTCCAGCACAGCGCCCAGAAGCTCGGCAAGGCCCTGGCCGACGACGCGGGCAAGGCGATGAAGGGCTTCTACCGCAAGACCGGCACCAACCTGAAGCAGGTCGCCCACAACACCCGCCAGGCCGAGGCCAGGCACGCCGCCGAGATGGACAAGCTCCTCAAGGGCGGAGGGAAGGACCTCCCCCACCCCGGCACCGGCGGCACCGCCCGCGGCGGCGACTCCCACCCGAAGGGCCGCGGCCGCGAACAGGTCCGCGACCCTCGCACCGAGGGCCGTGCGCACGACTCCCGCTGCGGCGGTGGCGAGCCCGTCGACATGGCCACCGGCCGGATGTACATCGACCAGGTCGACGCCTCCCTCCCCGGCTCCCTCCCGCTGCTGTTCACCCGCAACTTCGAGTCCGGGTATATCGCGGGCCGCTGGATGGGCCCCAAGTGGGTCTGCACCTTCGACGAACGCCTGGAGATCGACACCGAAGGCGTCGTCCACATACGCGCCGACCGCATCACCCAGGCCTACCCCCACCCCGAACCCGGCGAGACCGTCGAGGCCATCGCCGGCGAGCGCCGCCAACTGCGCCTGGCCACCGGCGGCTACCACCTCCGCGACCGCTCCACCGGCATCGTCCGCGAGTTCACCACCGCCGCCGGCGGCACCGAAGCCCTCCTCACCCGCGTCCGCGACCGCCACGGCCGCCAGTACACCCTGAACTACGACGAGGACGGCGTCCCGCTCTCCATCACCCACTCCGGCGGCTACGAACTGCGCGTCACCGTCGACGCCGACCGCATCACCGCCCTGCGCCTGGCCAACGCCACCGAGACCGGCGGCGAAGCCCTGCTGCTGCGATACGGCTACACCGACGGCCACCTCAGCGCCGTCTACAACTCCAGCGGCAAGCCCATGCGCTTCGCCAACGACGCGAGCGGCCGCATCCTCTCCTGGACCGACCGCAACAACTCCCAGTACCTGTACGCCTACGACCGCCTCGACCGCGCGGTCGACGAGGGCGGCGCCGACGGCACCCTGCGCTTCCACTTCACCTACGGCGCCCCGGACCCCGAAACCGGTCTGCGCACCCACACCGAGACCAACGCCCTCGGCCACACCACCACGTACACCGTCAACGACCACGCCCAGATCACCGCGATCACCGGCCCCCTCGGCCACACCACCGCCTACGAACGGGACGAGTACGACCGCCTCCTCACCGAGACCGACGCCCTCGGCCGCACCACCCGCTACGAGTACGACGGCGCCGGGGACCTCATATCCGTCACCCGCCCGGACGGCGAACAGACCACCGCCGTCTACCTCGACCAACTCAGCCTGCCAGTCCAGATCACCGAGCCGGACGGGTCGGTGTGGCGCCACACCTATGACGAGGCCCGCCTCCGTACGTCCCTCAGGGACCCGATCGGCGCGGTCACTTCCTACGGCTATGACGAGCTCGGCCACCTTGCCTCGGTCACCAACACGCTCGGCAACACGGTGCGGGTGTCCTGCAACCCGGCAGGGCTTCCTGTCGAGGTCACCGATCCGACGGGCGCGACAACCCGCTTCGAGCACGACGCGTTCGGACGCACGGTTGCGGTCACCGATCCCATCGGGGGTGTGACGCGGATGACCTGGACGGTCGAGGGGCGCCTGAATACACGTACCGCCCCGGACGGGTCCACCGAGACGTGGACCTACGACGGCGAGGGCAACGTGCTGACCCACACCGATGCGCTGGGTCGGATCAGCACGTTCGAGTACACGCACTTCGAGACCCTCGCCGCCAGCACCGGGCCCGACGGTGCCCGCTACGCGTTCGACTACGACACGCACATGCAGTTGGTCGCCGTCACCAATGCCCTCGGCCAGGTCTGGAACTACACCTACGATGCGGCGGGGCGGCTGGTCGCGGAGAGCGACTTCAACGGGCGGTCCGTCACATACGAGCTGGACCAAGCCGATCAGATCGCCTCCCGCACCAACCCCATGGGTCAGCGGATCAGCTACACCTATGACCTGCTCGGCCGAATAACGGCCAAGGACACGCCCGACGGCACCACCAGCTACTGCTATGACGCCGCAGGCCGCCTGATCCGGGCCGTCAGCCCGGATGCGGAAGTTGTGCGCACCTATGACCGACTGGGACATCTGCTCACCGAGTCGGTCAACGGACGCACCCTCACACACACGCGAGACATGCTGGGACGGCGGACGGAGCGCACGACGCCCGACGGGCATGTCAGCGCTTGGACATACGACGCCGCCGGGCGGCCGATGACCCTGGCCACCGCAGGCGGAAGGGTCAGCTTCTCCTATGACCCTGCCGGACGCGAGCAGCAGCGGATGTACGACGAGCATCTTGCCCTCGTCAACACCTGGGACGCGCGGCACCGCCTCACCGGCCAGGTCCTACACAACGGTGATGCGAATCCGGGGACGATCCTCCAGCAGCGGACCTATACCTACCGCGCGGACGGCAGCCTCAGAGCGGTCGATGACCGGCTTTCCGGCTCCCGCACCTTCGATCTCGACGCAGCCGGCCGGGTCACCGGAGTCCGGGCCGAAGGCTGGAGCGAGAGCTATGCCTACGACCCGGCGGGGAACGTGACCGAGGCTGACTGGCCAGCCACCGGCAGCACCTGGGCCGCGGTCGGCGCCCGGACTTTCGAGGGCACGCAGCTCGTCACCGCCGGCCGTATCCGCTACGAGTACGACACCGCTGGACGCATCACCCTGCGGCAGAAGACCCGGCTGTCTAAGAAGCCGGACACCTGGCGCTACCGGTGGGACGCCGAGGGCCGTCTCACCCAGGTGACCACACCCGATGGCACGCGGTGGCGATACCTCTACGACCCCTTCGGACGTCGCATCACGAAGCACCGCATGGGCACCGATGGTGCCGCTGTCGAGGAGCGCATCGACTTCACCTGGGACGGTCCGGTACTCGCCGAACAGACCACGCATGCGCCCTACCTCCCGGGCCCGCACACCCTCAGCTGGGATCACGAGGAGCTTCACCCGCTCGCCCAGAGCGAGAAGATCACCACTTTCGCGACAGCCGACAGTCCGCAGGACCGGATCGACCGCCGGTTCTTCGCCATCGTGACCGACCTCGTTGGCACCCCGAAAGAGCTCGTCGACCCGAGCACGGAAGCCGTTGCGTGGCGTGCCACGCACACCCTGTGGGGACACACCACCTGGCCCGCAGACAGCGCCACCTACACCCCGCTGCGCTTTCCGGGCCAGTACTTCGATCCGGAGACCCGTCTCCACTACAACGTCAACCGGTACTACGATCCCGAAACCGCTCGCTACACCAGCCCGGACCCGCTTGGCCTGGCTCCGTCCCCGAATCCCGATGCGTACGTCCACAACCCGCACACCTGGGCCGATCCTCTGGGGCTGTCGACCCACCAACACGATGATCTCCTCCAGGCGGTGAAGCTGGAGGCCGACAAGGGGACGAAGGTGAGCCCCTCGAGGATGCGGCCGGTGGCTGCGGAAGGCCTCAAGCTGCCGAACGGACAGATCAAGACCAGCCCGAGCGTCAGGGGCGCCGCGCCCGTCCTGCATTCTGATGTCCAGGCGGTTCTGAACACGGTCCCCGCGGAAGCACGCGGCGACGGGCACGGCAAGTGCGGACTTCCCGTACTCCTCTCGGACGCACTGAACAACAAGATCGATCCGACCGGGTCCACGGCAGCTGCGATGATCATCCGTAGCAATACAGAGCACCCGAAGCACGGCCACCCGATCGGGCCGTGCAAGAGCTGCCGAGCTCTCAGTGAGCACTACAAACTCGATTTCATTACGGACGACGGATTGTGAGTGAAATGCAGCGATTCTCGGACGAGACCGAACGCGTGCTGCGTGCTGCTGGCTGGCAGCCCGGACGGCAGGTCGATACCGGCTCGTGGCGTCGCCGGCTGGAGAGCGCCGGTCTCCCGATGCATGACGCGGCCGAGCAGTTCCTGTCGGAGTTCGGCGGGCTGCTGGTCGAGGTCGACGGTCCTGGGATCTCGCGTGCCCGCACGCCGTTCGAGCTGGACCCTGCACTCGCCGACGGCGAGGAGGACAGGTTCACCGACTGGAGCCAGGAGATCGGCGAAGCCATCGTGCCGGTCGGGGAACTGGACAACGGGCGGTACTTCCTCGGGATCTCCGATTCCGGAGAGATCCATCTCGTCGCGGACTGGCTCGCCTCCTTCGGCCCGGTCGGGGAGGCGCTGGACGGTCTCATCCTCGGAATCGCCCCGAAGATCGTCCGGGAGTAGCGGATGCGGTGGACCCCAGGCCAACCGCGAAGCGGGACCTGATCGTCTGCCGAACCATCGGCCGCTCCCATCCGCGACGTAGGGTCGGCGGCATGCGACTGAGCACCGTGATCCTCCCCATCCACCGGTGGAGCGAGGGACAGAAGATCTGGCGGCGGGCCGACGACCTCGGGTTCCACGCGGCGTACACGTACGACCACCTGTCGTGGCGCAGCTTCCGGGACGAGCCCTGGTTCGGGTCCGTCCCGACGTTGACGGCAGCCGCGTGCGCCACCGAGCGGATCCGGCTGGGGACGCTGGTGACGTCGCCGAACTTCCGGCATCCGGTGACGCTGGCGAAGGAGCTGATCACGCTGGACGACGTGTCCGGCGGGCGGGTCACGCTGGGGATCGGGGCCGGGGGCACGGGGTTCGACGCGACGGCGATGGGGCAGGAGGCGTGGTCGCCGCGGGAGCGGGCGGACCGGTTCGGGGAGTTCCTGCCGCTGCTGGACGAGTTGCTGCGCAGTGACGCCACGACGCGCGAGGGCGCGTACTACTCGGCGGTCGAGGCGCGGAACGTCCCCGGGTGCGTGCAGACGCCGCGGGTGCCGTTCTACGTGGCGGCGACCGGTCCGCGCGGGCTGAAGCTGGCGGCCGAGTACGGGCAGGGCTGGGTGACGTACGGGGACCCGCGCGGGCCGGCGGACGTGCCGGTGGAGCAGGCGCCCGAGGTCATCGCGAAGCAGCTCGGGAAGCTGACGGCGGCCTGCGAGGCGGCCGGGCGGGACGTGGCGACGCTGGAGAAGGTGCTGCTGCAGGGCTCGACGGCGGAGAAGCCGCTGCAGTCGGTGGACGCCTTCGTGGACTGGGCCGGGACGTACCGGGAGCTGGGGATCACCGAGCTGGTGATCCACTGGCCGGTGCCGGACTCGATCTTCGAGAACGACCTCGCGGTGTTCGAGGAGATCGCCACCGAGGGCCTGGCCCAGCTGGGCTGAGCCGGGCCGGCCGTCACGGGTGCGGGCGGGTGCGCTGGGCCGGGAGGACGGGGACCGGGTCCGGGGTGCGGCGGGCGAGCTCGGCGAGGACGTGGAAGAGGACCTCGCCGAGCAGCACCGGCTCCCGGGAAGCAGTCGGTACGGCCCGGGCGTCCGGGAAGGGGAGGGTCGGGGGCGGCTCGTCACTGAGCTGGCGAGTGGGCATGGCTCTTCCTGCCGACGGGGTGACCACAGCGAGTCCTGCCCGGCGGCCCGTACCGACACCCCGGTCGGGGGCGAATCGGCCGGAAACGGTGCGGGAGGGGCCGGAACCCGTCCCCGCGGCCCGCGACCGGCCCCGACCGCGCCGCCGTCCGGAGTATTCAGCCCTGCGGCGGCGATGGGCGAAGATGGACCGGTGACCGAAGCCCGTACCGCTCCCCGCCTCATCGCCACCGACCTGGACGGCACCCTGCTGTGCTCCGGCGGCACCGTCAGCGATCGCACCGCCGCGGCCCTGGCGGCGGCCGAGGCGGCCGGGGTGCAGGTGGTGTTCGTGACCGGGCGGCCGCCGCGCTGGATGCAGCAGCTGAGCCCGCACATCGGCGGTCACGGGGTGGCGATCTGCTCCAACGGCGGCGCGATCGTGGACGTGCGGCGCGGCGGCGAGCTGATCGAGTACTTCCCGATGCCGGTCGAGACCTCGCTGGCCGTGGTGGAGGTGCTGCGGGCCAAGCTGCCCGGCACCGCGTTCGCCTTCGAGTACGCGGACGGCTGGGGCCGCGAGCCCGGGTACGAGGTGCTGATGTGGGGCGACGACGAGGTCCGGGTGATCGGTCCGGCCGAGCAGCTGTTGGCCGACGGCGGCCCGGTGCGGGGCCTGTTCAAGCTGCTGGCCAAGCACCCGGACCTCGACCCGGACACCTTCCTCACCGAGGCCCGGACGGCGGCCGGGCACCTGGCCGAGATCACCCGCTCCTCGCCGATCCCGCTGCTGGAGATCAGCGCGCCCGGCGTCACCAAGGCCAGCACGCTGGCCCGTTGGTGCGCCGAGCACGGGATCGACCGCAGTGAGGTGGTGGCCTTCGGCGACATGCCGAACGACCTGGAGATGCTGGCCTGGGCGGGCACCGCGTACGCCGTCGCCAACGCCCATCCGCATGTGCTGGCGGCGGTGGCGCAGCACACGGTGAGCAACGAGGAGGACGGCGTCGCGGCGGTGCTCGAGGAACTGCTCCGACTGCTCTGACCCCGACTGCTCCGACTGTGCGCGCCTACAGTCGGGCCGTCCGGCGCACCACGGTCCCCTTCCGGTACGGCCCCCGCTCGTGCCAGGCGGCCCCGCCGAGCGCCTCCGCCCGCCGGGTCAGGTTGAGCAGTCCGCTGCGCCGCCCGCCCTGCGGGATGCCGACCCCGTCGTCGGTGACGCTGAGCAGCACGCCGGGCCGTCCGCCCCGGTCCAGGGACTCCGGGTCGCCGCCGACCGGTCGGCCGTCGTCGCTCAGGTGGACGGTGGCGTCGATCTCCACGCCGACCCGGGAGGCCCGGGCGTGCCGGGCCGTGTTGGAGAGCATCTCCCGCAGGGCGGCGAGGAGTTGGCGCCCGGTGTTCTCGCCGACCAGGCTCTCCACCGGCCCGACGAAGCTCACCGAGGGCTTGAAGCCGAGCGCCGCCGCGGTTTGGCTGGCCTCGCGCAGGACCCGGGTGCGCAGGGTGTCGGGGGCGTCGCCGTGGTTGTCGTGCTGGAGGGCGTAGATGGTGGTGCGGACCTCCTGGATGGTGGCGTCCAGTTCGTCCACCGCGTTGCCGATGCCGGCCTTCACCTCGGGGACGACGGCCCGGCGGGCCGCGCTCTCCAGCATCATCCCGGTGGCGAACAGCCGTTGGATCACCAGGTCGTGGAGGTCGCGGGCGATCCGGTCGCGGTCCTGGAAGACGGCCAGCCGCTGCTGGTCGCGCTGGCCCTCGGCGAGCCGCAGGGCGAGGGCGGCCTGGGAGGCGAAGGTCTCGGCGAGCTGCTTCTCGGAGTCGGTGAACGGCAGCGCGCCGCGCGGGCGCCAGACGCAGAGCCCGCCGAGCACCCGCCCGGCGGCGACCATCGGCACGGCCATGGACGGGCCGAAGCTGCGGGCGAGCCGGATCACCACGGTGGGGTCACTGGACATGTCGTCCAGGTGGACGCTGTCCCCCGCCAGCAGCCGGGCGGCGAAGCTGTCCTTGGGCAGCAGCTCGCCGCGGACGAACTCGGCGGCCTCGCCGGAGGCGTGGGCGACCCGCATCTGGCCGTCCTGCTCGCCGACCGGGCCGGTGGGCAGCAGGATCATCCCGAGCGCCGCGTCCGCCAACTCCCGTACCTGCTCGGCCGCGACGGTCAGCGCGCCCTCGGCCTGCTCGGTGGAGAGCAGGGCGGTGGTGACGGCGGCGGCGCCGGCGATCCAGCGTTCGCGGCGGCGCCCCTCCTCGTACAGCCGGGAGTTCTCGATGGCGACGCCGGCGGCCGCGGCGAGTGCGTGCACCACTTGTTCGTCCTCGGGGGTGAAGGCCCCGCCGCCCTTCTTCTCGGTGAGGTAGAGGTTGCCGAAGACCTCCTCGCGGACCCGGATCGGCACGCCCAGGAAGGTCTTCATGCACGGGTGGTGCGGCGGGAAGCCGGAGGAGCGCGGGTCGGTGCGCAGGTCGGCCAGCCGCAGCGGTTCGGGGCGGTCGATGAGCGCGCCGAGGATGCCGCGGCCGGCGGGCAGGTCGCCGATCCCGTCGGCGGTCGCGTCGTCGATGCCGACGTGGACGAAGTCGGCCAGGCCGTGCCCGCCGGGGGCGATCACGCCGAGGGCCGCGTACCGGGCGTCGACGAGTTCGGCGGCGCCGGTGGCGATCCGGTGCAGGGTGGCGTGCAGATCGAGCCCGGCGCCGATGGAGACCACCGCCTCCAGCAGCCGCTGCATCCGGTCGGTGACGGCGGCGGCGGACTGCAGGCGTTCGGCGACCTCGGTGACCAGCGTGTCCAGCCCGAGCGAGGCGATCTCGGGCACCCGATGGGGTGTCGGCTCGGGGGTGGGCTCGGGGAGGTCCGGCGTGGGGTCCATGGAGAAAGCCTAGTTTGTACGGTTTTCAGCCGAAGGGCCGCGGAACGATCACGAGCTCACCGCCTCCAGCGGAGCGTCCGCCCCCAGCAGCCGGTCCGCCTCCCGCTCCCGGCGCCACATCGCGTGCAGCCGCCCGTCCGGGTCGGCGACCAGCTCCGACCAGCGGCCGCGCTCGGCGATCCGCCCGCCGTCCAGCACCAGCACCTCGTCCACGGTGGTGTCGTCCAGCCCGGCCAGCCGGTGGGTGATCAGCACGGTGGTGCGGCCCGCGGTGGCGGCCAGCAGGTCGGCGGTGAGCGCGTCGGCGGTGGGCAGGTCGAGGTGTTCGGCGGGCTCGTCCAGGACCAGCACGGGGAAGTCGGCGAGCAGCGCCCGGGCGAGCGCGAGGCGCTGGCGCTGGCCGCCGGAGAGGCGGGCGCCGTGCTCGCCGACCATGGTGTCCAGGCCGTCGGGCAGGGTGTCGGTCCAGTCCAGCAGCCGGGCGGCGGCGAGCGCGGCGCGCAGGTCCTCCTGGTCGGCGTCCGGTCGGGCGAGCCGCAGGTTCTCCCGCAGCGAGCTGTCGAAGACGTGGGCGTCCTGGGCGCAGAGGCCGATCACCCGGCGGACGTCCTCGCCCGCGAGCGCGCGACTGTCCACAGCCTGTGGACGACCGGCGGCGAAGGTGACGGACCCGGCGTCCGGCTCCAGGAAGCGCAGCAGCGCCTGGGCGAGGGTGGTCTTGCCGGAGCCGGAGGGGCCGACCACGGCGATCCGGCGGCCGGGCGCGAGGTCGAGGTCGACCCCGGCGAGCGCGTCCACGGTCTGCCCGGGGTGCCGCACGGTCAGCCCGCGCACCGCGACGGGCAGCGGCTGCTCGGGCAGGGCGAGCGGCTCGGCGGGCTCCGCGACCGGCGCCGAGGCGGTGAGCACCTCGTCCAGCCGGCCCCGGGCGGCGCGGCTGCGCCGGCGGGCCTGGACGGCGAGCGGCATCCCGGTGACGGCCTCGAAGGCGGCCAGCGGGGTCAGCACCACGACGGCCAGGCAGACCGGCGCGAGCGAGCCGCCGCGCACCCCCTGGATGCCGACGGCCGCCGCGCCCACCACCGTCAGCCCGGTGAGCAGCGCGATCAGCCCGGTGCCGAGCGCGGTGGTGGCGGCCGAGCGCGCGGCGAGCCCGGTCAGCGCGGCGTCGGCGGTGCGGACGGCGGCGAGCCGGCCGGGCAGCGCGCCGGCCACGGTGAGCTCGGCGGTGCCGGTGAAGGCGTCCACCACGGAGGTGGCCAGGCGCCCGCGGGCGGGGGCCTGACGCCGCTCGGCGCCGGCCGACCAACGGGCGGCGAGTGCGGGGACCAGCACCCCGGCCAGCAGCAGCCCGAGGCCGAGCACCAGCCCGGCGGCGGGCAGGAAGGCGCCCAGCGCGACCGCCGAGGCCGGCGCGACGACTGCGGCGACGGCGGCGGGGAGCCGCCAGCGCAGGTGGTGGTCCTGGATCGCGTCGACGTCGGCGACCAGCCGGGAGAGCAGGTCGCCGCGCCGGAAGGCGGGCAGTCCGGCCGGGGCGAGCACGGTCAGCCGGCGGTACACGGCGGCCCGCAGGGTGCCGAGAGTACGCAGCACGGCGTCATGGGAGACCAGCCGCTCGGCGTAGCGGAAGACGCTGCGGCCGATGCCGAAGGCCCGGACGGAGGTGACGGCCATCATCAGGTAGAGCACCGGGGGCATCTGGGAGGCCCGGGAGATGAGGTAGCCGGAGGTGGCCATCAGGGCGACGGCGCTGCCGAGGGCGAGCGCGCCGAGCAGCACGGACAGCGCCAGCCGGGGGGCGGCCGGCTCGCTCTCGGGCTCCTCGGGCGCGGCGGGGGCGGGGGTCGGCTTCCCGCTGTGGGCGAGGGCGGTGACCGGCTCGGTGACTCGCCCGCTCGCCTCCGGGCGCTCGGACCCGGCGCCGACGCTCTCCCCAAGCCTGGCGGCCGGGAGGTGCCCCCACGCTCCGGCACTCCCTCCTCCGTCGGTCGCTGATCGCTCTCCCTCCTTGCCCGCCATCGGGCAGGAGGGGCCCATGCTTTCGGCACCGGCGCGCCCTTCGGCTCGGGGCGGGGCCGCTTCGGCAGCAGGCCCCGCCAGCCGGACCCGCTCCTCCGTCACCGCCAGCAGGGCCGGCCGGTGCGCGACCACCAGCACGGTGCGCGCCGGGTCCTCGGCGAGGGTGCGGACGGCGTCCACCACGGCCTGCTCGGAGGCGCCGTCCAGGTTGGCGGTGGGTTCGTCCAGCAGCACCAGCGGCCGGTCGTCGGCGAGCAGCACCCGGGCGAGCGCGAGGCGCTGGCGCTGTCCGGCGGAGAGCCCGGCGCCGTCCTCCCCCAGTCCGGTGTCCAGGTCGGTGACGAAGTCGAGCGTGTGGGCGGCCCGCAGCGCCGTCCACAGCTGCTCGTCCGAGGCGTCCGGCCGGTAGAGCCGCAGGTTGTCGGCGACCGTCCCGGCGAACAGGTGCGGGCGCTGGGGCACCCAGGCGATCTGGCGCCGCCAGCTGCCGGGCTCCAGCTCGGCGAGGTCGTGGGTGCGCCCGTCGGCGGCGGTGATCCGGACGGTGCCGACATCGGGGGTGGTGAGGCCGAGCAGGACGGCCAGCAGGGTGGACTTGCCGGCCCCGCTCGGACCGGTGAGGGCGGTGCTGGAGCCCGGGCGCAGGGTCAGCGCGGCGCCGTCCAGTGCGGGCAGGGCGCGACCGGGGTGCCGTACGGTCAGGCCCTCGGCGGTGATCACGGCGCCGGTGAGGTCGGGGGCCGGGACGGTCCCGGCGGCGGGCAGCGGGGTCTCCAGCACCCGGAAGATCTCGTCGGCGGCGGTGAGCCCCTCCACGCTGGAGTGGTAGAGAGCGCCGACCTGGCGGATCGGGAAGTACACCTCGGGGGCGAGGATCAGGATCAGCAGCCCGGTCTCCAGGTCGAGCGAGCCGTCGACCAACCGGAAGCCGATGGTGACCGCGACCAGCGCGACGGACAGGGTGGAGAGCAGCTCCAGCGCGAAGGAGGAGATGAAGGCGATCCGCAGGGTGCGCAGGGTGGCCCGGCGGTAGTCGGCGGTGATCCGGGCGACGGTGGCGGCCTGGCTGCGGGCCCGGTTGAACACCTTGAGGGTGGGCAGGCCGGCGACCACGTCGAGGAAGTGGTGGGAGAGCCGGGCCAGGGTGTTCCACTGCCGGTCCATCCGGGCCTGGGTGGCCATCCCGATCAGCACCATGAACAGCGGGATCAGCGGCAGCGTGCCCGCGATGACGGCGGCCGAGGTGAGGTCGGCGCCGACGATCCGCAGCAGCACGATCACCGGGACGACCACGGCCAGCGCGAGCTGCGGCAGGTAGCGGGCGAAGTAGTCGTCGAGGGCGTCGATGCCGCGGGTGGCGAGGGTGGTCAGTTCGCCGGTGCGCCGGCCCGCCAGGTAGGACGGGCCGAGCGCGGTGGCGTGGTCGAGCAGCCGGCGCCGCAGGGTGGACTTCACCCGGGCGACGGACCGGTGCGCGGTCAGTTCGGTGAGCCAGCCGACCAGCCCGCGCCCGACGGCGGTGAGCGCCAGCAGCACCAGCGGGGCGGTCAGTTCGCCGAGTCCGGCGCCGCGCTGGAAGGCGCGGACCACGATCTCGGCGATCAGGCTCGCCTGGGCGACCACCAGGGCCGCGCCCGCCCCGCCGAGGAGCACGGATCCGGCGAGGAAGGCACGGGTGGTGCGGGCGTACCCGAGGAGTCGGGGGTCGACCGGCTTCACGGCGTCAGGCCCGGTCGACCGGGGCGGCGGGGGCTGCCTTGGCGGCCGGGGCAGAAGGGGCTGCCGGGGCGGCCGGCTGGTGGCCGGCGGGGATGTGCTGCACCCCGATCCGCTTGCGGAACACCCAGTACGTCCAGCCCTGGTAGAGCAGCACCAGCGGGGTGAACACGGCGGCCACGATGGTCATCAGCTTGAGGGTGTACGGCGAGGAGGCCGCGTTGCCGACGTTCAGGCTCCAGGCCGGGTCGAGCGTGGAGGGCATGACGTTCGGGAAGAGCGCCAGGAACAGCATCGCGACCGCGGCCACGACGGTCGCCCCGGAGAGGACGAACGCCCAGCCTTCGCGGCCGAGTTGGTTGGCCACCAGGGCGCCGACCAGGGCCAGCACCGCGATCACCAGGGCGGCCAGGCTGCGGCCGTTGCCGCTGTGCGCCTGGGTCCAGACCAGGAAGACGAGGGCGAGGACGGCGGTCACCAGGCCCGCCTGGAGAGCGGCCCGGCGAGCCCGCTCGCGGATCTCGCCGACGGTCTTGAGGGCCGCGAACACCGCGCCGTGGAAGGTGAACAGGGCGAGCGTCACCAGTCCGCCGAGCAGCGCGTACGGGTTGAACAGGTCGGCGAGGCCGCCGGCGTAGTTCTTGTGGGCGTCGATGTCCACGCCGCGGACGATGTTCGCGAAGACCGCGCCCCACAGGAAGGCCGGGATGAGGGAGGTCCAGAAGATGGCCTCCTCCCAGTTGCGCTGCCAGCGGGCGCCGTCCCGCTTGGCCCGGTACTCGAAGGCCACGCCGCGGACGATCAGGCAGACCAGGATGGCCAGCAGCGGGAGGTAGAAGCCGCTGAACAGGGTCGCGTACCAGTCCGGGAAGGCGGCGAAGGTGCCGCCGGCGGCGGTCAGCAGCCAGACCTCGTTGCCGTCCCAGACCGGACCGATGGTGTTGATCAGCACCCGGCGCTCGGCGGTGTTCCGGGCGAGCGGCTTGGTGAGGACGCCGATCCCGAAGTCGAAGCCCTCGAGGAAGAAGTAGCCGATCCACAGGACCGCGATCAGCACGAACCAGACGTCGTGGAGTTGCATGACCCTGGGTCTCCTATCTGTGGGTCAGTTCTGCGGGTCTGTCGGGTCAGTAGGCGAAGGCGAGCAGCTTGTCGGCGTCCTCGTCCGCGGACGGGCCGCGCAGCGACGGGTCCTCGGCCGGGGGCCGCTCGGTCACCACCGGGCCGGCCTTGGCGTACTTGACCAGTAGCCGGACCTCGACGACGGCGAGGATCGCGTACAGCGTGGTGAAGGTGACCAGGGCGCCGACCTGGGTGCCGACGCCGACGTTGGGGGAGACGGCGCTGGCGGTGGTCATCAGGCCGAAGACGGCCCAGGGCTGGCGGCCCATCTCGGTGAAGATCCAGCCGAAGCTGTTGGCGATCAGCGGGAATCCCATGGTCAGGATGCCGATCCGCCAGCTCCACTTGGTGAGCAGCGGGCCCAGCTCCCGCTTCGGGGTGAGCATCAGCCGGGGCACCTCGGTGTCGCCGGTGCGGAACTCGGGGCGCAGCAGGAACTTCCGGCGGGTGGTCCAGAGGCCGATCAGGCCGGCGGCGAAGGAGGTCATCCCGAAGCCGATCATGAACCGGAAGCCCCAGTAGGTCACGAAGACGCTCGGGATGTAGTCCTTGGGGTTGCCACCGTGGGCGGCGGCCTCGGCGGCGGCGGTGTCGTTGATGCCGGGGACGGACGAGCTGAAGTCGCTGTGGGCGAGGAAGGAGAGTACCCCGGGGACCTCCAGCTCGACCGAGTTGTGGCCCTTGCCGACGTCGCCGACCGCGAAGATCGAGAACGGCGCGGGCGCCTGGGTGTCCCACAGCGCTTCGGCGGCGGCCATCTTCATCGGCTGCTGCTCGAACATGACCTTGCCGAGGGTGTCGCCGCTGAGCGCGGTGCCGGCGCCGAAGATCACAGCGAGCACCAGGCCGAGCCGCAGCGAGGTGCGCATCACCGCGGTCTTCTTCGGGTCGGCGTTCTCCGGCCTGCGCTTGGCCTTCCAGAGGTGGAAGGAGGCGATGCCGACCATGAAGGCGGCGCCGGTGAGGAAGGCGGCGGTCAGGGTGTGGAAGACCACGGTGAGGGTGGTGTCCTGGAACAGCACCTTGGTGATGTCGGTGAGCCGCGCCTTGCCGGTGGCCTTGTCGATCGCGTAGCCGGCGGGGTGCTGCATCCAGGAGTTGGCGGCCAGGATGAAGTAGGAGGAGAGCACGGTGCCCAGCGAGACCATCCAGATGCAGGCGCAGTGGATCCTCTTCGGCAGCTTGTCCCAGCCGAAGATCCACAGGCCGATGAAGGTGGACTCGAAGAAGAAGGCGATCAGCGCCTCCATCGCGAGCGGGGCGCCGAAGACGTCACCGACGAAGCGGGAGTAGTCGGACCAGTTCATGCCGAACTGGAATTCCTGCACGATTCCGGTGACGACACCCATCGCGATGTTGATGAGGAAGAGCTTTCCCCAGAACTTGGTCGCGTGGAAGTACTTCTCCTTGCTCGTACGCACCCAGGCGGTCTCCAGCCCGGCCACGATCGCGGCCAGACTGATGGTGAGCGGTACGAAGAGGAAGTGGTACACGGTGGTGATGCCGAATTGCCACCGCGCGATCGTCTCGTGAGCGATTGCCAGTTCCACGTCGCCCGCCCTCTCTCCGCCGGCCCCTGTTCAGGGCGTTTTCCGGACAAACCTGATCCATAGCCGTAGACGCTGCTCAACCACGCAAGCTTGTCCGCTTGTGAACGTGAACACGTTCACAAGCACAGTATCCACCATCCTTACGGGGGAACCGCAGGTGGGGTGGGGTTGACGCGGCAGGGCGGGGCGTGACGGTGCGCACAGTCTGCGGAGGTTTGGCGCACCGGGGCAACGAACGACCGGGCGGACGGCGCTCCGCTCTTGGCCGAACCGGCGCTTGACAGCGCCGCGCCCCGCTCGCTGCGGCGAGCGGGGCGTGCTAGGGGGCTACGGGCTGGGGGCTACGGTCGGCCGAGCAGCTGCGCCCCCGAGGTGGAGTCGGCGCGGGCGGTGAAGAACTCGGTGAAGCCGCGCAGGAACTCCTCCAGCGTGATCCGCCCGTCCCCGTCCGTGTCCAACTGGCGGAAACCGTGCGACAGTTCCGCCGGGTGAACCCGCGGACCGCCGAACACCGCGCGGTACTCGTCGAACTCCAGGAAGCCGCTGCCATCGGTGTCGGCCGCGACGAACACCGCGCGCAGAGCAGGGAGCAGCCCCTGCTCCAGGTACGCCTCGTCCTGGTCGAGGCCCGCCAGAGTGGCCGCGGTGAACTCCTCCCGGCTCACCTTGCCGTCCCCGTTGGCGTCCATCGCCGCGCGCAGCTGCTCCCACCAGCCGTCGAAGGCCCGGTACAGCCGCGCCTCGGCGTCCTCGTCCAACTCCAGCTGCCAGCACACGTTGTGGGCCATCGCCCGCAGGTCGTGCACGGTGATGAAGCCGTCCCCGGTCTGGTCCAGCACCTCCCGGAAGAACCGGTCCACCCGGGAGCCGCGAGCGTCCCCGTGCTGGAGGCGCAGCCGACGCGGTGGCTGTTCCTCCTCCGGGGAGCGGTAGCGCACCCGGTCCGGCAGGAGCGGGACGACGGCCCCGGCGCCCCGGTGCAGCACGGCGGACAGCAGCGCCCCGCGCCGGGTGCGGGCCAGCCCGAGCCGCTGCCGTACGGCCGGCGGCAGGTCCGCCACCGTCAGCTCGCGGATCACCCGGGCGACCAGCAGCCGGGTGATCCGCCACCCGGCGTCCCCGAGGAACCAGAGCCTTCGGGGGCGGGGCGCCTCGCGCAGCATGTCGTCGAGCAGGTAGCGGGTGGACTCGGTGAACTCCAGCTTCTCGCGGGTGTATCGGGCGAAGTAAGCGGGCAAGTCGGCGGCGGTCTTGGGGAGTTCGGCCCCGGGCAGGTCGAAGGCGGCGATCGCCTCCTTGAACTCCCGGTAGGCCAGCTCCAGTTGCGCGGAGTCGTACGGGTCCCCGCCGAGCCGCCGCATGGCCACCACGCACTCGAACAGCGTCAGCAGCACCCACACCCGGGTCGCCGCGTCCCGCGCGTCGTACGGCTGCCCGTCCGGCATCGTGCCGCGGATCCGCTTGTGCGACCGGTTGAGCCGCGCGACCTCGCGGCGCAGGGCGTCCGCGTCCTGGTAGAACAGCCGCCGCCCGCTCCCCAAGGTGTGCTCGATCCGCCGCCACGGGTGCGCCCGGTAGGTGGAGTGCTCCGTCATCCCGGCCCCCACCACCGGGTCGGCGGCCTGCAGCACGAGGAGCCGCCAGGCGACGAGGGCGACCCGCCACTCGGACAGGTCGCGCTTGAACGAAACACCCGGGTCAGGCATGGCGCTCTCCAGTGATGTCGGGGCCGATCACGAAACCCTTGGCGGGACCCTCCGGGATGACAGCCTCCTTGCCGTACGGGACCCGGATCGAGGAGGCATACGCCCGGCGCTCGGGGTCAGGGCTGGTGAGGACCGTGACAGCGCCGCCGTCGTCGTGGTCGTCGATGATCACGTACACCGGGATACCGGCGGCGGCATAGGCACGGTGCTTCAGGACGTGGTCGCGCTCGCGGGCTTCGGCTCCGGGTGAGACGGTTTCGATGACCAGGGGGATTCCGGAGGCGAGCAGCCCCAGGCCCTCCGGGTGCTCGACCTCCTCGATGTCCCTCGGGGCAACCAGCACGTCCGGGATCAGCACCTTGAGCCCATGAATGACGTTGCAGACGTTTCCCGGCATCCAGGCGCTCTTACGCAGGTAGTCGACCAAGCCGCTGAGTACCTGCCTGTTGATGCGGAAGTGTCGAGTGCCGCTGGTGGGCGACAACGTGATGGCCCCCTCGATGATCTCCGCGCGGAAGCCCTCCGGAACATCCATGGACTTCCAGAGATTCCACAACCTCTGGTCTGGGTGAATGCTCACGTCGCCTCCCGCTGCCTCGCAGGACACCAGGACCATGGCACGGGACCAAGGGGCCGATCGGGTGAACGACGTGGGGTTCACCCGATCGAGGGGGTTTTCGGGTGCGGGTTCGGTCAGCGCTGGCGGGGGAGTTCGACCCGGAAGGTGGCGCCCTCGCCCGGGGCGGTGTCCAGGGTGAGGGTGCCTCCGTGGGCACGGGTGAGGGCGGTGGCGATGGCGAGGCCGAGTCCGCCGCCGCCGCCGTTGTCGCGGCTGCGGGAGGCGTCGACCCGGTAGAAGCGGTCGAAGACGCGCTGGGCCTGTTCCTCGGTGAGGCCGGGCCCGGAGTCGGCGACCTCCAGCAGGCAGACGCCGTCGCCGCCGCCGCCGACCCCGATCCGGACCGGGGTGCCGGGCGGGGTGTGCTTGACGGCGTTGCCGACCAGGTTGGTGACCACCTGCCGCAGCCGGGCCTCGTCGCCGAGGACGGGTGCCGCGCCGGGGGCGCCGGTGCCGGCGGGGCCGGTGAGCGCGACCGGGCGGCTGGGGTCGAGCGCGGTGAGGTCGTGCAGGGCGTCGGCGGCGAGGGTGCGCAGGTCCATCGGGGCGAGGTCGAGCGGGCGTTCCTCGTCGAGCCGGGCGAGCACCAGCAGGTCCTCGACCAGGGTGCCCATCCGGACCGCCTCGCTCTCGATCCGGCTCATGGTCCGGGTGACGTCCGCCTCGGTGGGCAGCGCGCCCATCCGGTACAGCTCGGCGAAGCCGCGGATGCCGGCCAGCGGGGTGCGCAGCTCGTGCGAGGCGTCGGCGACGAAGCGCCGCATCCGGGCCTCGGACTCGGCGCGGGCGGCGAAGGCCGCCTCGATCTGGGTGAGCATGCCGTTGAGCGCGACCGACAGCCGGCCGACCTCGGTGCCCGGGGAAAGCTCCGGCATGCGGTGCGACAGTTCGCCGGCGGCGATCCGCGCGGCGCCCGCCTCGATCCGCCACAGCGGCCGCAGCCCGGCCCGGACGGCGAAGAAGCCGAGTGCGGTGATCAGCAGCAGGACGCCGCCGCCGATGGCCAGGAAGGAGGTGCTCAGCCGGCCGGTGGTGGCGTCGATGTCCTCGCGGGAGACGGCGACCATGACGAAGGTCGGGGCGACGGTGGGGGAGGCGTACGCGCCGAGTCCGGAGGCCGGTGCGCGGGGTGGCTGGAGCGGCAGCACCAGTACCCGCCAGCTGTGGTGGCCGCGCTGGTCGGGCAGGTCGAAGGGGGTGTCGGGGGCGGTCTGGGTCGGGTCCAGCCCGGCCAGTTGCGGCGCCGGGTCGCTGTCCGAGACGGGCTGGCGCAGCGAGCCCTGGACCTTGCCGTCCGAGGACAGCCACTGCACCAGGTACTGGCTGGGCAGGCTGATCCGCCGCCCGGTGACGACCGGCTTGCCGGCGCCCGGCGCGGTCAGCTGGACCGGGGCCTTGCGCGACAGCGGCTGCCCGTAGCGCTGGAGTTGCTCGTCGAGCTGCTCCACCAGCTGGGCCCGTACGGTGCCGAGCACGAAGGTGTCGCTGACCGCGAGCCCGGTGGTGACCAGTGCGAGGGCGAGGACCAGCAGCCGGGCCCGCAGCGAGAGCCGGGCGGTGAAGCGGTTGAGCACGAGTCCGTCCGGTCAGCCCTGCGGGGGGCGGCGCAGCGCGTAGCCGATGCCGCGCACGGTGTGGATCAGCTTGGGGCCGTGCGCCGGGCCGGAGTCGAGCTTGCGGCGCAGGTAGGAGATGTAGGACTCGACGATGGAGAGGTCGCCGCCGAAGTCGTAGGCCCAGACGTGGTCGAGGATCTGCGCCTTGGACACCACCCGGCCGACGTTGGCCATCAGGTAGTGCAGCAGCTTGAACTCGGTCGGGGAGAGCGCGACCGGGGTGCCGGCGCGGGTGACCTCGTGGGCGACCGGGTCGAGGCTGAGGTCGGCCACCACCAGTCGGCCGTCCTCGGCGGGCCCGCCGGCCCGGCGCAGGATGGCGCGGATCCGGGCGATCAGCTCCTCGAGGCTGAACGGCTTGGTGACGTAGTCGTCCGCGCCGGCGGCCAGTCCCTGCACCTTGTCGCCGACGCCGTCCTTGGCGGTGAGGAACAGCACCGGCAGGTGGTCGCCGGGGTGTCCGTGCGCGGGCCCGGCGATCTGGCCCCGGCTGGTGCGCTCGCGCAGCTTCTCGACGACGGTGAAGCCGTCGAGGTCGGGCAGCATCACGTCGAGGACCACCAGGTCCGGCCGCTCGGCGGCGATCAGCTCCAGGGCTTCGGTCCCGCTCGCGGCGGAGGCCACCCGGAACCCGGAGAAGCGCAGCGAGGCGGCGAGCAGTTCGCGGATGTTCGGCTCGTCGTCCACGACGAGGAGGAAGGCCTCGCCCTGGCCCCCGGCCACGGTGGGGCCGCCCGGTGTGGTGACAGTGCCTTGCACGGGGGTTTCGCCTCCCGGTCGGACGATGACGTTCAGCATGAGGCTAGCCCTCGGAGGCTATGCGGCATGGATGAATGTTGGATTAACACCTTATCGGTCGGTTTTTGGGCGACAAGCCCCCAGGGGCGGGGCTCGGTGGTGTGCGTACGGGCCTCGGGCGTTGACGGGGAACGTCGACGGCCGGGGAGGGCGATCCCCGGCCGTCGACGTCGTACGCTCAGCTGCTCAGCTGCTCAGCTGTGCGGCGGCCTGGACGTGCTGGCCCGCCTGGTAGCTGCCGCCGGGCTGGCGGATCATGACGTTGCCGCGGTTGAAGGCGTTGATCAGGGCGATGACGCCGACCAGCGCCGCGAGCTGCTCCTCGTCGTAGTACTTCGCGGCGTTCGCCCACGCCTCGTCCGTCACCCCGCCCCCGTCGGCCAGCCGGCTGCCCTGCTCCGCGAGCTCCAGGGCGGCCCGCTCCGCGTCGGTGAAGACCGTCGCCTCACGCCACACCGCCACCAGGTTCAGCCGGGTCGCCTCCTCGCCGGCGTGCACGGCCTCCTTGAAGTGCATGTCGACGCAGGCCGAGCACCCGTTGATCTGGCTGGCCCGCAGCCGCACCAGCTCCTGGGTCGCGTACGGCAGGGTCGAGTCCGCGAGCGACTTGTTCGCGGCGATGAGGTGCTTGAAGACCTTGCCCAGGACCGGGCTGGCGAAGGGGTTCAGACGGGCTTCCATGGCGCGCTCCTCGGCGTTCCGTGTTGCGTTGGCGTCCTCTATGACCGGATGACCGGGCGTCCTGTGACAGCCGTGGATGTGACCTGCGTCACTCGTTCCGCGGGCGGCACTCCTCCGGGTCGCGCACCACCCGGACGTGGGTGATCCGACCCCGGCGATCCCCCTCGCTCCGGGGACGTACGGAGAATCCGCACCTCCGGGCGTTCCCCACCGGACCGGTCCGTGGGACTTTCCCCGGGCCGTCCCCACCCCCATCCCAGCCCTGTGGGACCGCCCCGGACGGCGGCAGAGTTGCCGTCGTCCGGGGCGCTCGCCTCCGGACGCCGACCGCCGCAGGCCGTCAGGGGCCGTGTGGCACATCAGGGAGGGAAGCGTCATGCGCAAGAACCGCATCGTGCTCAGCCTCGCGGGAGCCGGCCTCGTGGTGGCCTCGGCCATCGGGACGGCCGGCAGCGCCGCCGCCACGACCGCGACGCCGGACCAGGCCAGCCCCTCGTGCAACTACACCAACTCCGAGCCGACCCTCAGCCGGGGCTCCAGCGGTACCGCGGTGAAGCAGCTGCAGTGCGAGCTGAACCTCTCGCTCAGCCCCAGCAGCCACACCCCGCTGAACATCGACGGCAGCTTCGGGCCGGCCACCCAGACCGCCGTCTACCAGTTCCAGAGCTGTGCGGGCCTCTCGGTGGACGGCATCGTCGGGCCGAACACCTGGGGCTCGCTGGACTACTGGTACCAGTCCCCCAACTACGTGTGCTGACGCGTGGGTGAGTGACGCCCGGGCGGGGACGGCGGCACGACAGACGGGGGCCGCCCCTGCCCGGGTTCCGGGTACGGCATCCGCCACCACGGCAGGCTCCGGGCTCAGTGCTCCGGGCCCGCCGTGGTGGCGGTGGCCGCGCCCGGGGGCGGCGTGGTGAGCAGATCCGGCGCCACCGGCGCGCTCGCGGGGTCGGTGATCACCTGGCTGCACCCCCGGCCCGCCGCCTGCTCCCCGCACACCTGCAGACCGCTGTCGGAGGCGGAGGCGTCGACCATCGGCGAGTACGCGTCGTAGCCCCAGTGCACCAGGGCGGTCTGATGGCCGCCCCGGGCCGTGGTGATCGAGGCCGAGTCGCCGGGAGTGGCGTCGGTGAGCTTGGCCCAGGCGGCCCTGCAGTGGGCGCTGTAGCGGATCTGAATGGTCATCCGCTGGACGTTGGCAGTGATCAGCGTGACGGCGTCGTCGCCGCAGCCGCTGGCCTTCGGGTCCAGCCCGGTGCAGGAGACCCCCAGACAGCCGCCTGGCGCCGAACGGGTCGCGGTCGCGGTCGCGGTCGCGGTCGTCGGAGCGGCGGAGACCTCGGCGTGCTTCGACGGTCGGCCGTGCCACCACACGGCCACTACCGCGGCCAACACCATGATGACCGTCAACCCCACGGCCGCGTAGCCGAGTTGCCGCCGCCGGGTCGAACCGCCCGTCGCCGCGCCGTCGAGGCCGCTCTCGTCCTCGGTCCCGTCCTCGTCCTCGGTCCCGTCCTTGCCCTCGGTCCCGTCCTTGCCCTCGTCCTCGTCGGCCCCGGTGTTCCGCGACACCACCGCGAGGAAGACCGGCAGCACCGACTCCACGTCAGTACCCGAAACCTCGGCCAACCGACGCAACGCGTGTTCGGTCACGACGCGTTCGCCGTTGAACCACCGTTGCCACGACGACTTGCTGTGGTGCGTCCGATCCGCGAGCTCGACCAGACTGAGCCCACTGCGGTCCTTCATCTCCCTGAGCACCTCGACGAGCTCCCGCTCCGCCGCGGACAACCCCTCAGGCAGACGCCTCCAGCGACCGGCCACGCGCCCCCCAATGCGCCACGAGCCTTGCTGTTCACATCAGTTGATCGACCTCGCCGCTTCAGGGTACATGTCCCGGACAACCCCGTCCCGGCTTTCGCCCGGCCTGCCCGGTCCTGCGTCCGCCCCCGCCCCCGCCCCCGTCCACGCACGGAGCTTCTCGGGGTTGCGCACCGCCCAGATGTGGGTGATCCGGCCCTCGGCGATCCGGAACGCCATCACGGTGTCGGTGACGCCGCCCTGCTGCGCGACCAGGCCCGGCAGGCCGTTGACGGCGCACTCCAGCAGCGTGAGCCCGGCGGTGACGCGGTCGCCGTGGACGCGGATGCGGGCGATCCACTCGCTGCCGGTGAGCGGTTCCAGCAGTGCGCTGACCAGGCCACCGCCGTCGGCGATCACGGTGGCGTCCGGGTCGAGGAGGTCCATGAGCGACTTGACGTCCTTCGCCTCCCAGGCCCGCTTGAAGTCCCGGACGACGACGGCCTGCTCGCTCGTCGGCGTCGCCGGGGTCTGCGCCGCGCGGATCCGGCGGCGGGCCGAGGTGGCCAGCTGCCGGCAGGCCGCCGCCGAACGGCCGACGATCGCGGCGACCTCGGCGAACGGGTACTGGAAGACGTCGTGGAGGATGAACGCCACGCGTTCGGCGGGCGTCATCGACTCGAGGACGACGAGGAAGGCCATGTTGACCGACTCGTCGAGGGTGATCCGGTCCGCCGGGTCCGCCGCCGCGCCCTCCGCCCCCTCCCGGTGTTCGGGCAGCGGCTCGGGGAGCCACTCGCCCACGTAACGCTCCCGCCGGGCCCGGGCGGAGCCGAGCTGGTTGAGGCAGATCCGGCTGGCGACCGTGGTCAGCCAGCCGCCGGGCGAGACGACGGCGGCCCGCTCCTGCGGGGTCATCGCGTACCAGCGGGCGTACGTCTCCTGCACGACGTCCTCGGCGTCGGCGAGGGAGCCGAGCAATCGGTACGCCACGTTGATCAGCTGGCGCCGCTCGCTCGTGATCACGCTCAGGTCGTCGTTCATCTGCCCGCCTCCGGTTGGTCTCGTCCTCCCATGACTCCTACGAGTCCTACGACAGGACAGCGGGCCGGAATGTGACGTCCGCGCGCCGCCTCACATTCCGGCGTGCCGTCCTGTCGTAAGGGCAGAAGGCAACCGAACGGTAGGGAGGAAACACCGTGAACGACTTCCAGGCGATCGCCGACCGAGTCGAAATCCAGGACCTGCAGGCCGAGTTCACCGACGCGGTGATGATGCGCGACGGAGCCCGGCTGGCCGCCCTGTTCACCCCGGACGGCGCGCTGCGGATGCCCAACGTCCCGATCGAACTGGTCGGGCCGGAGCAGATCGGCGCCGGGCGGGCGAAGCTCCAGGCGCAGTGGGACTTCTTCGTGCAGAACACCCACCCGGGCGCGATCCGGATCGACGGCGACACCGCGACCGGCCGCGCCATGATGCACGAGGTCGTCCGGCTGAAGAACGGCCAGGAAGGGCTCAACTACGCCATTTACCACGACCGTTACCGGCGGACGACGGACGGCTGGCGGTTCGCCGAACGGGTCTACGAGGTCCGGTACGTGGACACCACTCCGCTGGGCGGCTCCGCGCCGAGCGCGGAGGGCGGGCCGGAGGTCGGGCCGGACGGCGGCGCCACCTTCGCCACTCCCGCGCCCGCCGAGCGGCTCGAGCGGGCCGCGGCCGCCCTGGCGGCGCAGGGCTTCACCGTCGAGGTCCTGGACGACGCGGCCGCCGCCCGCGCCCGCGTCCACGAGCTGATCCCGGAGAACGCCAGCGTCTTCACCTCGGCCAGCGAGACCCTCCGGCTGTCCGGTCTCGACGAGGACATCAACGGCGGCAGCCGCTACCGGTCCGTCAAGTCCCGGGTACTGGCCATGGACCGGGAGGCCGAGGCGGACGAGCTCCGGCGCCTGCTGGCGTCCCCCGACGTCGCGGTGGGCAGCGTCGCCGCCGTCACCGAGACCGGTTCCCTGGTGATCGCCTCGGGCTCCGGCAGCCAGCTGCCCGCCAACGCCGGCGGCGCCGGCCACGCGGTCTGGATCGTCGGCGCCCAGAAGGTGGTCCCCGACCTGCCGACCGCCATGCGCCGCCTGGAGGAGCACGCCCTCCCCCTGGAGGACGCCCGCGCCCGGGCCGCCTACGGCCAGCCCAGCGCCGTCAACCAGCTCCTGGTGCTCAACGCGCCGACCCGCTTCGCCCGCGGCACCGTACTGCTGCTGCGCGAGGCCATCGGGTACTGACCCTGCTGCGCGAGAAGTCGGCCGGGCCGACTTCTCGCGCAGCGTCGAACGTCAGTCCGAGTCCAGGCCGGGCTTCGCGCCCTCGGGCTTCGTGTGGAGCACCTCGCGGCCCTGCTCGGCGGCGCGGGCGATGGCCTCGGAGATGAAGTCGAGGAAGCGGGCGACGTTCTCCAGCCGGGCACCGGCCGGGGTGTCGGCACCGAGGATGCCGACGCCCTGGCGGGTGGTGCCGACGAGCTCGGCGGTGGCCCGGGCACTGACCATCATCGACCGGTACCAGATGTCGTCGTCCACGAAGTACCGCTCGCGGCGGCGCTCGTCGCGCTCCCGGCGAACCATGCCCTGACTCTCCAGGAACGCGATCGACTTGGAGACGGTCGCCGGGCTGACCTGGAGGCGCTCGACCAGTTCGGCGGCGGTGAGGCTGCCGTCGTCGGTGGTGTAGAGGCAGGTCAGCACCCGCGCCATCGTCCTGGGCATGCCCGACTGCATCATGACGGTGGTGAGCACCTCCTCGTACGCGCGCACCGCCTCCGCGTCACGGCCGTGGGGCTGCGGGGCGGCGGCGTTCGGGCCCTGGGCCTCGGGCTGCCGGCGGCGCTGGGCCCGCTGTCCGGTGGCGCGGTGGGCGAGGTCGGCGCGGTAGGCGGTGGGACCGCCGTTGCGCATCACCTCGCGCGTGACGGTCGAGGTCGGCCGGTCGAGGCGCCGGGCGATCTCCGCGTAGGCGAGGCCGTCGGCCAGTCCCAGCGCGATCTGCTGGCGTTCCTGCTGGGTGAGCCTGCCTCCCGGCATCGCCGTCTCCTTCGCGCTCGTGGTCGGTCCCTCCGTAGCTTTCCATCATAAGAAAGCAGCGCGACAGGATCGGGGTTGACCTTGACCCAAGGTCAACGCTCACGCTGAAGGGCATGAAGCCGAACGCGAACGCGAAGCAGAACACGAACGCCACCACCTCCGCCTGGACCGGCATGCTGCCGGTGGAGGACACCGCCCTCGCGGTCACCGACACCGGCGGTAACGGCCGCCCGGTGCTCTACCTCAACGGCTCGTACTGCACCCAGAAGGACTGGCGGCCCGTGATCGCCCAACTCGGCGACGGCTACCGCCACATCACCTTCGACGAGCGGGCCCGCGGCAAGTCCGGGAAGTCCGCCGACTACAGCTTCGAGGCCTGCCTGCGCGACATCGACGCCGTCCTCGCCGCCACCGGCGCCCGCAGCCCGATCATCGTCGGCTGGTCCTACGGCGCGGCCCTCGCCCTGCACTGGTCCACCCGCCACCCCGACCGCCTGGCCGGCGCAGTCATGGTCGACGGCGGCTACCCCTGGGACTACCTCGCCACCGTCGAAGGCGGCCGCGAGGCCGGCAAGGAACAGATCCGCAAGCTGTTCAAGCGGTTCGCCCCGCTGATGCCGCTGGTCCGCCCGCTCGGCATGGCCGCCCGGATGTCCGCCGCCGAGCACGCCGAGATCAACATCGAGCTCAACGAGATCGTCGCCGACAGCGCCCCCGCCTTCGACCTCGTCACCTTCCCGATGCGCTACCTGGTCGCCACCGGCGCCAGCCTCGGCGGCACCGACGAGGGCCTCACCGCGATGCGCGCCACCCTCGACCCGATCCTCGCCCGCAACCCCAACGTCCGGGTCAGCGCCACCGTCCCCAGCAAGCACACCACCATCGTCCGCAAGGACTTCCGCGCCATCGCCACCGCCGTCCGAGAGGTTGCCGATCTCCGGCCCCGCCTGGTCAACTGACGCCATGACGGACGGAGTAACGATCAGCCAGGCCGCGGCCTTCGCCGGCGTCACGGTGAAGACCATCCGGCACTACCACAAGAACGGCCTGGTCGAGGAGCCCGCGCGCGACCACTCCGGCTACCGCCGCTACGGCAGCCCCGAACTGCTGCGGCTGGTCCAGGTGCGGACCCTGGCCGGGGCGGGCGTGCCGCTCGCCGAGATCGGCCCCATCCTCGACGCCGACCCCGAGGGCTTCGCCGCCGCCCTCGTCGACGTCGAGGAGAACCTCACCGGCAAGATCGACGAACTGATCGCCCGGCGCGAGACCCTGCGCCAACTCGCCACCGGGGACCGGGTACTGCTCCCCGCCCGGGCCTGCGCCCTGCTCGACCGGATGCCCGGGCTCGGCTTCGGCCCGGACGACGTGAAGACCGCGCACGAGGGCCTGGTCCTGGTCCGGGCCCTGATGCCGGAGGGCTTCGACGAGTACCTCACCCAGATCGAACACAGCCTGGAGGACCCCCGGCACGTCGCCATGATCAAACTCACCTGGAGCGCCGGGAAGTGGGACCGGGACGACCCCAGGATCGAGGAACTCGCCGAGGAGGTCGCCAACCACTTCATCGCCGACCCCTCCCTGCTGCCCACCCTCGGCGGCCTCCGGACCCGCGAGGACGGCGACGCCCGCCACGACCTCCTCACCCACCACGGCGAGGACGACCGCCCCGGCTGGACCCGCCTGACCGCGCTGATCGAACAGAAGCTGCGCGCCGCGGGCGTCGACGTCCCGTAGACCCCGGATCCGCTACTCGGCGGCGGTGAGCAACTTGCGGACGTGATCCGCTGCTTCGGCCAGCGGGACGGACTCCGTCTCGCCGGTGGCCCGGGCCGTGACCTCCACCAGGCCGTCGGCCAGCCCGCGGGCGCCGACCGTGATGCGGTACGGGATGCCGATCAGCTCGACGTCGCGGAACTTCACGCCGGGCCGCTCGTCCCGGTCGTCCAGCAGCACGTCGATCCGCTCGCGCCGCAACTGCCCGTACAGGGTCTCGGCGGCCGCGCGCACCTGCTCGTCCTTCGTCCCGAGGACGACGACGGCCACCTCGAAGGGGGCGACCGCGAGCGGCCAGACGATGCCCTTGTCGTCGTGGTGGGTCTCCACGACGGCGGCCAGCGCCCGCTCCACGCCGATCCCGTAGCTGCCCATGATCGGCACGGTCCGCTCGCCGTCCGCGCCGGCCACCGCGACGCCGAGGGCCTCGGTGTACTTACGGCCCAGCTTGAAGATGTGGCCCACCTCGATGGTGACCGCCACGTCCAGCGGCGCGCCGCAGTCGGGGCAGGGCTCCCCGGCGGTGACCTCCCGAAGGTCCGCCCACCGCCGCACCGCGATGTCCCGCTCCACGGACACCCCGCGCAGGTGCACCCCGTCCGTGTTGGCGCCGGTGGTCATGTCGGTGCGGCCGCGCAGCGCCTCGTCCGCGAGGACGGGCAGTTCCTCGGCGACGCCGACCGCGCCCAGGCTTCCGGGGGAGGCGCCGAGCGCCGCCTCGATCTCCTCGGCGGTGGCCGGGCGGACGGCGGTGGCGGCGAGGGTGTCGACGAGCTTCTGCTCGACCAGGCTGTGGTCGCCACGGACCAGGACCAGGGTCAGCCGGCCGTCGACCACGTACACCAGCGTCTTGATCTGCCGCTCGGCCGGCACGTCGTACCGCCGGGCCAGCTCCTCGATGGTGCGCGCGTCCGGAGTGTCGAACCGCTCGGGGGCGTCGAGTCCGGGGCCGTCCACCACGGCGGGCAGAGCAGACATCGCCTTCTCGGTGTTCGCGGCGTAGCCGCAGCCGGGGCAGCGGACCACCAGGTCCTCGCCGGCCGCCGAGGCGGCCATGAACTCCACCGACTCGCTGCCGCCCATCGTGCCGCTGGACGCCTGAACGGCCAGGACGGGCAGTCCGAGGCGGGCGAAGATCCGCTGGTAGGCGGCCTTGTGCAGCTGGAAGGACCGGTCGAGGCCGGCCTCGTCCAGGTCGAAGCTGTACGAGTCCTTCATGGTGAACTCGCGCACCCGCAGCAGCCCGCTCTTGGGGCGGGGCTCGTCCCGGAACTTGGTCTGGAACTGGAACCACATCTGCGGCAGGTCGCGGTACGACCGCAGCTCCTGCGACAGCACGGTGAAGATCTCCTCGTGCGTCACCCCGAGCGCCAGGTCCGCGCCCTTGCGGTCCTTGAGCCGGAACATCTCCTCGCCGATGGACTCCCACCGGCCGCTGCGCTGCCAGATCTCCGCGGGGTGCATGGTGGGCAGCACGAACTCCTGGGAGCCGATCGCGGTCATCTCCTCGCGGACGATGTCCATGATCTTGGCGCGCACCCGTACGGCCAGCGGCAGCAGCGAGTAGTGCCCGGCCATCAGCTGCCGGACGAACCCCCCTCGCACCAGCAGCCGGTGGCTCACCGCGTCCGCGTCGGCCGGGTCCTCCCGGAGGGTGGGTACGTACAGCTGGGACCAACGCATGGGCCGGACACCGTCCTCTCGGCGAAGCTGCTGACAGGGATCCGGAGTCTAGTGGCGACGCCCTGGGCCGGTCGCCCCGTTTTGGGCGGGGTGACGAGCCCATGAACGACCCGGCCGGCCTCCCCTGCTTCAGGCCTGCTCGGGGAAGGCTGTGGTCAGCGGGGCCCGGCGGGTGAGCACGGCGACGCCCACCAGGGCGAGGGCCGAGAGCCCCTGGAGGACGGCGTACCAGGCGGGGCACAGGCCCGGGATCAGGTCGACGCCGACGATCGCGATCGGCGCGATGGTCGAGAGCGTGCGAACACGGTCGAAGGCCCGGTAGGAGCCGTTGGCGGCGCGGGTGATCATGCGGTGGATCACCGGGGCGACCGCGAGCAGGATCACGGCGCGGATCCACAGGAAGGCCGTCGTCCCGTGGCCCGTGAACGCCATCACGGCGACCGTCCCCAGCACGATCGCACTGACGGCGCCGAAGAGCGTGACGTACTTCTTCACCGTGCTGAAGGCCCCACCGAGGTCCGCGCTCGTTTCCATGGTCTCTGTCTCCTCCGTTGTCGTTGTGCCAACGACGCTACGGGGCAGCCGACTTGCCGAGTACGGGTCTGGCCGTACAGCGGGGGTGGGTCCAGACCCACTCCTCAGGAGCAGTCGGAGCGGTACGCGAACGGCCGGTCCGGGCAGTCGGGGCATTCGAACAGGTAGATGCCACCCATGTCGCCGAGCATCAGACCGTGCGGGCACTGGATCCGCGTCCGTTCCTCGTACGGGAGGTCCCAGATCTCGCCCTCCGCCGGAGTGTCCTCGACGGCCAGCCAGGTGCGCCAGCTCGCTCCGTCGAACTCGGCGCTGTTGACGGTCAGCAGGTGTTGCATGGTGCGGTCGCAGCTCGGGCAGGTGGGCCAGTCCGGGTCCTGCGTCCAGGTCGGGTAGCCGCCGACCTTGATCCCGTCGGACACCGACAGGTGGGCCTCGTACGACCAGCCGGTCTCCTCCTCGACCTCCTCGAACCTGGCTTCGAGCGCGTCGTACACGCCCTCCGGGAGGTCCCAGCTCGGGTAGTCGACCACCCGCTCCGGGTGCAGGACGCACGGATTCGGCAGATAGTCGCCCTTCACGCCCTCCGGCCGGGCCGGCGCCGCTGCTTCGAGATCGCTCCGGGAACTGTCCCACCGGTACACCTCGGGCCGCGGCACGTAGCCGGGCTCGTGATCGAACGGGCACCACAACACCTGCAACAGGTCGGTGCCGTCCGGGAATTCGAGCCCGGGCATGTCGGCGGCGAACAGCTGCAGAACGGGTACGAGGGGGAACGGCCCCTCGGCCCCCCTCGGTGGCGCGTACGACGTCCGCGGATGCCCGTCCGCACAGTGCGGCCACGGCTCCGAACGCGGCCAGAGCACCGGCCCACCCATCGAACTGTCCCGGACACCCGGGTCGCCGAGCCTCGGATGCAACCGGGTCGCAGGTTTCCGAAAGGCGGCCACCTCGGGAAACACCGCCTCGACGTCGAGCGGACGCGGCGGAGACGTGCGAGCCATCGAACGGCCTATCTGCGGGAGGAGACGAAGATCCACCCGTGTCTACCGGTGGCCTCTCGCGAGGCGCAAGGGGCCACCGGCCGCCGTCAGAGGTCCCAGCGGAACGACGTGCCGTCCGGAGCCGTGTAGCCCACGACCTGGCGGCCGTCCGGGTCGGCTTCGATGGTGAACCACTCACGGCGGGGGCGGTTCTGGTCGAGCCAGCTGCGGTGGGCGGCCTCGACAGCCTCCCAGGAGTCCCGGGGGCCGTGATGGAGGCCAGCCCAGAAGGAGAACCCCGGATCGTCCAGTACGCGGTCGCCTCCGTGGCCTCCGCCCTCGCAGCGGCCATGTACTCGGCTTTGACCTCGTCGGAGACGCCTATGGCCGTGAGGATGCGTTCCACATCCACGACGGTCGGCGCCACCTTGCCCGTCTCGATCTTGCTCAACTTGCTCGGAGACATGACAGCGCCACGGGCCACGGCCTTGGCTTCCTTGCCAGAAGCCTGCCGAAGTTCCCGTAGCGCTGTCCCGAGCTGTGTTCTGTTCACTCGCCGTGCTCGGCCCACCAGTCCGCGAAGGGGACGGCGTTCGCCATCGCGATGTCACGGTACGACTTGAATTCGGCGATCCGGCTGTTGTCGGTGTGGAAGTCGGATCCGAGGTACTTCCCGTTGCCGTCGTAGCTCATCTCGGCAGCGGTCGCGTCATCGAAGAGCCAGAAGTCCGGCGCCTCGGGAACGGGGTTGGCCTGGTCCGTGGTGTCGAGGATGAAGAACTCCTCGCCGGCCGCCATGTTCCGTTGGTACCCCCAGCCGAGCTCGAACCGGAGGTAGTCCGTGAGCGGGCGCGAGAGGATGTGCACCCGGTACATGCGCTTGTCGGCTCGGGTGGCATCTCCCACGGTCGTGACCCAGCCGGAGGCCTTGAAGTCTTCCGGCTGCTCCTCGCCTGCGAGGAAGGCCTGATAGGCGTCCACTCCGCCGGACTGGCTGTAGTCGTCCAGCGTCTCCAGCCGGAACGCCTCCCGCTCGAACTCCGAAAACCAGTCTCCAAGGGTCCTAGATGAGGTTGTCACGGATGGCCTTTCGGATGAGTTCAACGGGAATCTCGACCAGCATCTCGTGGGCCGGGAGCTGAAGGCCGTGCTCGGTCAGGTCTCGCCTTGGACAGCGAGCGTGCCCCGATCCGTCAGGTAGAGAGTCGGGCATTCACCCTCGTCACAGGAACCCACAAGCCGTGTCGGCTTCACGATGTCTCCTCGCTCGCCCGGTCTCCCGACGATGCTCCCGAGTCCAACAAGCCGAGGCAAGAGGCAAACATTTCCGGTACTGGAACCCGTCCAACTTCGAACGCCCAACCGATAGTTCGGCGGCAATCTCGCTCCTTGCTCCGGTGGCCCCTTGCGTCTCGCAAGGGGCCACCGGAGCAAAGCGGGTTGGCACAGGAAGTCGGCTGGGCCGACTTCCTGTGCAGCGCCGGCCCCGCAGGTGGGCGCTGGACCGCCCTACCGGTCGTCGCCGGCGCCGTGGCGGGTGTCCAGGCAGAGCGCCCACACGTCGGTGTAGGTGGCCGGTGGGCGAGCCACCCACGTGGACGGAAGCCGTCCAGGAGCCGGGCTCGGCGGAGCCGTTGGTGGCCGGAGTGCCGAAAGGGACGAGTTCACGAGAAGGGCAGCGACAGAAGGACGACTCAGGAGACGGACGGCTCGATCTCCCCCGCGAAGACGATGACCTGGTCGATGAGGCTCCCCCGCAGATGGACGACGTCCGTCCCCGCCAGGCGGGGGCCCCCATCCGGCGTGGTGAAGACCCACCGGTACCGGGCCCACTCGCCAGGCACGTCCACCGCCGAGCAGCGCGCCATCGTGCCGGTCCCCGCCGGGTGGCGCCGGATGTCCAGCACGAACCGCTCGACCGCCGCGATTCCTTCGCTGCGACCCAACGGCCCCCAGAAGACCACGTCTGAGGTCAGGGCCTGGGAGAGCAGGGCAGTCACATAGCTGTCGTCCGGGGCGTTGAACGCGGAGATGAACGTGTCGATCGCGGAGCGTGCCGTCTCTTCCTGCATCCCCCAGTAATACCAGCGGTTGCGCGTGCGCGCGTCCCGCGAGCCGCTTTCCGATCACGGTGGACCGTCCCGGTCACAGTGCTAGGCGTTGGTGATCAGGTGGTCGAACTCGCCTGCCTTGGCGCCCTGGAGGAACTTGGCGAACTTGAGGCAGGTGGTGCGGACGACGATGTCCGCGTCGTCGGACTCACGTACTTCGAGCGAACCGCCGATGGAACGCACCTCGACGCAGTTGTCGCTTGAGGCCGAGTAGCGGGACTTCTGCCATGCGGAGCTGGTCATAAGAGCCAGGCTAGCTACCGGCGGCCCCTTGCGGGAAGCAAGAGGCCGCCGAAACGATTCGCTCAGATGTTAGTGATCAGGTGGTCGAACTCGCCTGCCTTGGCGCCCTGGAGGAACTTGGCGAACTTGGGGGTCGTGATGCGGACGATGACATCGCCCTCGTCGGACTCACGGAGTTCGATCACCCCATCGACGGCCTGCACCTCCACACAGTCAGCATTCGAACCGGAGTAACTTGACTTCTGCCAGGTAGAGTTACGCATATTTGCTTTCCATGTCCTTCTTGATGGATCGGATAAACTCTCGGGACTCCTGCTCGGACAGAGCAGCCGAGCCGATCCGGGTGATCAGTGACCGAAATCGGGCCGTGTTGGCCGGTGCGTCGAAGATCAGATTGCCAACCCCTGAGTCCGCCTGGACCGTGTCGAGCTCCTGAACTGGCCCTTCGAAGTAGGTGAAGTTCTCGTTTGGGAGCGGGATCGTATCGGCGTCGAACAGGACAACTCGAATTGAGATGTTGGGTTGCTCGGAGGCATCGACGAGGGCACCCAGCTGCTCGGCGTGAATCTTGGCTCCACCGAACTGCATGCGCAGCGCCGCTTCATGGATGTATGCGGTGAACGGGGTCGCTTCAGATCGAATGATGTGCTGACGCCGCAAGCGAAAGGATGCCCTCAGGTCGACCTCGTGGCCCGGAAGTGGCGGGTAGGAACGCGCAAAGACGGCTGACGCGTAGCCGTTCGTCTGAAGCAGCCCATGAATGAAGGCCATGGTGTAGGCCGAGAGTCCCCGTGCGTGACGCTCGATCTCGGCGACTTCCAGGAAGTCCTGCGATAGGCGGCCGCGGTATTCCTCCCACCAACCGCCCTTGTCCCGGTCGGTGATGATCTCCGCCAGCGCTTCGATCAGGGGCTCGTTGACACACATGCACAGCGCGGCGATCGTCCGCAGGCGTTCGACGCTGATGCCGGTCTTGCCGCTCTCCATCTGGGTCACGTGGGCAGGGTTGATGCCCAGCGCGCGGGCGAGTTGGCTGCCGCCGAGCCCCGCCTGCTCCCGCATTCTGCGCAGCTCGGCGCCCAGACGCAGTTGACGGAGGGTCGGGTTCGATCGAAGCGCCATGACGTCCTCTCTGCAGGTCGTGGGACCAGTCTGCCTCAGAGCGGCAGCCACGTTAGAGGGAACTTCGCGCGGAGCACCACAAATCTGTGGCGGTCCGCGTTATCGTCATTCACAGGTCGATCCGACGGATCGTCAGCAATGCCTTCGTTCTGGGCAGTAGGCGCCTGCTGCCCTCGTGCCGAAGAGCAACCATCACCCGGCCTGGCTCACGGCTTCCCCTCTCCCACACCACAGCCTCACGGAGGTTCCCGTGTGCATCCGTAACACCCCCTCCCTCGCCCTCTCCCGGCAGGCCCTGCGGGACGCCATGACCCGCAACGGCGGCTGGGACACCGAGACCATCTTCAACGCCGAACTCGCCCTCATCGAGCTCATCGTCAACGCCTGGCACCACGCCGGCACCCCCGCGCCGATCGTCTGGTTCTCCATCCTCGACCAGACCCTCCGGGTCACCGTCTCCGACGAGAGCGACGCCCTCCCCCAGCCCCGCACCCCCTCCGGCCTCGCCGAGACCGGTCGCGGCCTCCAGCTCGTCGAGGGCCTCACCGACGGCTGGGGCGTCGACCCGCAGGAACGCGGCAAGACCACCTGGTACGAGCTGGACTCCGACTCGTGACCCACGACCCCATCGCGCCCGACGACCCCCGCATGCGCGACTACACCGAGCCCCAACTCACCACCCTCCTCGGCGAACTGCACCGGCGCGGCCTGCCCCACGGCCTCCTCTGGGGCTCCGCCGCGCCCGGCGAGACGACCCTCGACGGCCGCATCCTGATCGACTTCGGCAACGCGCCCGTCAGCACTCTGCTCAACCTCCTCCACCTCCTCCGCGACCTGGAGAGGGACGAGCCGTGGCACCGGTGAACTTCTTCTTCGGCGCCGTCCTGGTCGCCCTGCTCGCCCTCGCGATCACCACCGTCGCCCTCGGCGTCATCGCGACCCTCAGGATGCGACGCCCCGACGACGGCGACTGAAATACGCGAAGACCCCCGCCTGGGAGGGCGAGGGCCTCGCGGGTGTCCGACGGCTCCGGGTCAGCCGCCGGACGGGTTTCGGCTTCCACCGAAGCCGCCGCCGAACCCGCCGGCAGCAGCCCCCTCAACGAGCTGGCTGGCGTTGTACCCGCCACTGGCATCGGGCGTCCCGACGACGGTCACGCTCTGGCCGGGCTGGAGGTCCGCGACCTTGCCCTCCTTGTTGAGCTGGACCTTGGTCGAATCGCCCGTCGTCACCTTGATCGTGTTGCCGTTGGCGTCGGTCAGATAGACGGTGTTCCCGTCGACGGCCTTGACCGTGCCGCGCGTAAAGCCACCCTGACCCTGACCACCTCGGCGCCCAGCACCCTGGCCGCCGTACCCACCCGCCGCAGCAGCAGCCGCAGTCCGAGGGGAGGACTTGCCACTCGAAGTCCCCTGCTCCTGCTGGTACCAGACCCCGCCCGCGAACGCCCCCGTGGCGATCACACCGCCCGCGAGGACCAGCGTCAGCCACGGCAGCTTCCGCCTCGGCGGAGCCGCCAGCTCCGCGCTCACGTCGCGCGCGTCCGGCGGGGTGGCCAGCAGGGCGACCTGTTCGTCGTGGTCCATCGAAGAAGTGCTCCTACTCGTGCCGGAGGGCGTCGATCGGCCGCAGTGAGGCGGCCCGGTTGGCGGGATAGCTGCCGAAGAACAGTCCGATGGCGACGGCGATGCCGAAGGCACCCAGCACGGACTCCGGGATCACCACCGGTTTGATGCCGACGATGCTGAAGTGCGAGCCGACGATCCCCGCCGCCACGCCCAACCCCGCGCCGATCACCGACAGCAGCGTCGACTCGGTCAGGAACTGCCCCAGAATGACGGCCCGGGGCGCCCCGAGCGCCTTGCGGATGCCGATCTCCCGCGTCCGTTCCGTCACCGTCACCAGCATGATGTTGGTGATCCCGATCCCGCCGACCAGCAGCGAGATCGCCGCGACCGCGCCCAGCAGCACGGTGAAGGTCTTCGTCGTGCTCTCCCTCGCCGTGAGCAGCGAAGCCTGGTTGGTGATCCGGAAGTCGGCCTTCGTCGGGTCGGCGATCGCATGGGTTCCGAGCAGCACCCGGGTGATCTCCGCCTGCGCCGCCGTCGTGGTCTCGGCGGAGGACGCCTGCACCAGGATCTGGTTGACCGCCCCGAAGCCCGTGAAGGCGTTCTGCACGGTCGGCAGCGGTGCGATCACCACATCATCCGGATCGGTGAACCCGCTGCCGCCCTTGGCCTGCAGCACACCAACCACCGTGAACGGCGTCCCACCGAGCACGATCTTCTTCCCGACCGGGTCCTCGACGTCGAACAGCTGCTTCGCCGTCGTCGCCCCGAGCACCGCGACCTTGCGCGAACCGAGCACGTCGTCGTCCGTGAAGTACTCGCCGTGCGCGACCTTCTGGTTGGCGGTCTCGAAGTACGCGGGGTACGTACCCACCACCGAGCCCGGGCTGTACGAGACGTTCCCGTACAGCGCCGTCGCGCTGGTCGTCACCACCGGTGCGACCGACTTGATCGCCGAGGAGTCCGCGTCGCTCGCCAGCGCCTTGGCGTCGGCGACCGTCAGCTTCTTCACCGAGGACGTGGCCCGCGAGCCGCCGAACGCCGAACCGGCGCTGACCGTCAGCGAGTTGGTACCCAGCGAGGTGATCGAGTCCTTCACCGCCACCGACGAGCCGTTGCCCACCGCGAGCAGCAGGATCACCGAGGCCACGCCGATCAGCACCCCCAGCATGGTGAGCGCCGAGCGCACCTTGTTGGCGGCCAGCCCGCCCACCGCGAAGCGGAGCGTCTGCCAGAGGATCATGCCGGGACCCCCAACAGTGCGGGCGGCAGTCCGTCCGAGGCCGCCTGCCTGACATCACTCACGATCTGCCCGTCGACCAGCCGCAGCACCCGCTTGGCGTGCCGCGCGACCTCGTCCTCGTGGGTGATCAGCACGACTGTGCGGCCAGTGGCGTTGAGCCCGTCGATCAGGGCCAGCACCTCCTCGGTCGAGCGGCTGTCCAGGTTCCCCGTCGGCTCGTCCGCGAGCAGCATGGCCGGCGCCGTGACCAGCGCCCGGGCCACCGCCACGCGCTGCTGCTGGCCGCCCGACAGCTGGTTGGGCTTGTGCCCCGCCCGCTCACCCAGCCCCACCAGCGACAGCGCGGCCATCGCCCGCCGCCGGCGCTCCGCCGCCCGGACGCCCGCGTAGGCGAGCGGCAGCTCGACCTGGGCGAGGGCGGTGGTGCGGGGGACCAGGTTGAAGGACTGGAAGACGAAGCCGATCTTGCGGTTGCGGACGAGCGCGAGCTGCTGCTCGTCCAGGTGGCCGACGTCGATGCCGTCCAGCAGGTAGCGGCCGGAGGTCGGGACGTCGAGGCAGCCGAGGATGTTCATCAGGGTGGACTTGCCGGAGCCCGAACTGCCCATCACGGCAACGTAGTCGCCCTGCTCGATGTCCAGGTCGACGCCCGCCGGCTCGCCGGTCCCCGGCTGGGAGGGGCCGCGCAGGGCGTGCACGGTGGCGTCGCCGTGCCCGTACGACTTGGTGAGCCGGCGGATCCGGATCACCGGCACGGGGTGCGCGGGGACGCGGTTGTCGATGACGTGCTGCATGCTCAGCCCTTACCGCCCCGGCCACCGCCACCGGTACCGCCACCGCCGCCACCGGTACCGCCCGGGATGCCGACGGCACCACCGTTACGGCCACCACCGCCGCCGCCAAGGCCTGGGAAGGAGGCGTTCGGGAAGCCGTTGTTGCCGCTGGTGGTGGGCAGTTCGACCTTGTCGCCCTCCTTCAGCCCGGAGACCACCTGCACGGTGCTGTCGCCCTCGACGCCCACGCCGACTTCGACCCGCTCGGTGCTGCCGTCCTGGTGCACCACGGTCGCGGTCCGCGAGGAACCGGTGCCGGACAGCGCCGAGGTCGGCAGCGACAGCGCGTTGTCCGCCTCGCCGGTGATCACCTGGACGGTCGCGCTGAGGCCGGTGCGCAGCGTGCTGGTGTCCCCGCTGAGCTGCAGCGTGGCCGCGTACTGGACGGCGGACGAACCGGCCGCGCCGCTCCCGCTACTCGACGGCAGCGAACTGACCGACAGGACGGTCGCGTTGAGCTTGGTGTCGGACTGGGCGTTCAGGGTGACGGTGGCCGCTTCGCCCTTCTTCAGCTTGAGCGAGTCCAGCTCGGAGAAGTTGGCGGTGACCTGCATCCCGGTCGGGTTGGTGAGCACGATGAAGCCGCTCGGCGTGCTCGAACCCGCGCCCGTACCCGTGGACTTCGAAGACGCGGACGCGCCCGAGGACGAGACGGCCCCCACGGTGTCCCCGACCTTCGCCGAGACCGAGGCGACCGTCCCGTCCACCGAGGCCGTGAGCGTCGTACCGGCCAGCGCGGCCTGGGCGTTGGAGAGCGTGGTCTGCGCGGTGGCGACCTGCTGCTGGGCCTGGGCGACGGCCGCGTCGTCGACCTTGGTGGTGGTGATGGTGGTGGTCTGCGGGGCGGGCGTACTGCTCCCGCCCGCCCCGCGACCTCCGCCGCCACCGGCTCCGACAGTGGCGCCGGGCAGCGGCTCGGTGGTGGTCGTGGTGACGCCGGCCTGCGCCTTGGCGAGGTTGGCGTTCGCCGTGGTGAGGGCCGCCCGGGCGGCGTCCACCTGCTGCTGGGCCGCCGTGGTGTCGACGGTCGCCAGGACCTGCCCCTTCCTGACGACGTCCCCCACCGCGACCTTGACGGCGGTGAGCCGCCCGCCGGTGGTGAAGTCCTGGGCGGCGTCGGTCGGCGAGACCAGGGTGCCGGTTCCGGACACGGTGGCCAGGACCGTCCCCTTGGCGACGGTCGCGGTACGGGCGACCGGCTTGGCGGCCGCCGTGCCGCCGCTGCCGTTGACGGTGGCGTACACCAGGGCGGCACCGCCCAGGAGAGCCACGCCGAGCGCGGAGTTGACGAGGACGGCACCTCGCCGCCGTGGGAGCACCTTCATGGCGGACAGCTTCGCCGGGCGCTCTTGCGGCCCCCTGGGCACGGGCTGGGAGAAGACTGATCGGCCGGATCCGGGCATTCCGCCCGAACCACCCGCGCCGCGCGGACGCCTTGGTCGGTGCGTGGCCAGCCGTTGGCCGAACTCCCAGCGCCCTCCCAGCGACCCCCAGCCATCCGGGAGCACCCGGAGGACGCCCCGGAAACGGCGACGGAGCGGGAAGTCGGCCGGACCGACTTCCCGCTCCGCGCGCCGGCGTCCGGACGGTTACGAGGCGGGCTTGTTGAGGCCCACCTGGGTGATGCTGGTGATCTTGCCGGAGGCGTCCAGCACCACGTCGACGGTGTTGCGGTCGAAGCAGGGGTCGGTGTCGGCGGCGGAGGTGTGGTTGAGGCAGAAGTCGCTGTGCGCCGCGAACTGCGCGAGCGTGACCTGGTGGGTGCCGTAGTTGAGGTCGGCCAGCTTGGCGGTGGCGCCGGCGGCGAAGGTGTAGGACTTCTCCCCGCCCGCGTCGATCCAGCCGCCCTCGGGCTTGCCGCAGAGGTACTTGGTCTCCTTGGCGTAGACCGTGGTCGCGGTGGCCGTCTTGGAGAGGTTCAGCATCTTGTGCCCGGCCGGGACCGCCGGGGCCTTGCAGTTCGGGTCGTTCGCGGGCGCGCCGGTCGCGCCGCCGGTCGGCGCGTTGGCCGGCGCGGTGGTCGCACCGCCGGTCGGCACGTTGGTCGGGGCGACGGCGACCGTCGGGGCGGCGCCGGTCGGCGCGGGCGACGTGTCGTTGTCCGGGCCACAGGCGGACAGTGCGAGCGCACCGGCAGCGGCGGCGACGATCAGGAGGGCACGGCGAGGGGACATGGTCGATCCTTGGGAGACTGGTCGGACGGGAGCGGGGACGGGACCGAGGGTCACGGGGCGTCGTTGTAGAGCTCGGTGATCGCCGTGATCTTGCCGGAGGCGTCCAGCACGATGTCGTAGTCCGTGCCTTCGTCGCAGTTCGAGGCCGGGTCATTGATGTGGTTCACGCAGTGGGTGCTGTGGTCGACGAGCCGCTCCAGCGTGATCGACTTCTGGCCGTCGATCGTGGTGAGCGTCGCCTTCGCACCGGGCGCGAAGGTGTAGGTCTTGTCCTCCCCAACGGGCCACCAGCCCTGGTCGGGCATGTGGCAGGTGTACTCGCCGTCCTTGGCGACGACCGTGGTCGTCGTGGTGGGCTTGCTGAGCACGATCACCTTGTGTCCGGCGGGGATCGGCTTCATCTCCCCGGGCTTGCAGTCCGCCCCGGCCTGACCGGGGTTCGGGGCGCCGGACGGCTTCGCGGTCTTGGTGGGCTTGGGCTTGGCGGTGCCCGACCCGGTCGGCGCGGCTGTGGGCACCGAGGCCGCGGTCGCGGACGCCGTCGGCGCGGCCTTGGTCGCGGTCGGGTCCGGCGTCGGGTCGTTGCCCGGACCGCAGGCGGACAGGGTGAGCGCGACGGCGGCGGCCGCGACGGCCAGGAGTGCGGTGCGAGAGTTCAAGGTGGTTCCCCCGTGAGACGGGCAGTCGGGCGACTGCCTGCTGACGGTCGAACAGACTAGCGACAGGAGCGCGGGGGAGACACCTGGATGATCTTCTGATGCCGGATCAGCACGAAGTCGGGACACAACGCCGCGGGGACACAACGCCGCAGGGGCGCACCGCACACGCGGCACGCCCCTGCGGAACGGCGAACGCCTCAGAGCGCCTTGCGGAAGGCCTCCGCCACCGCCAGGAAGATCGAGTTGCCCTCGGTCTCGCCGATCGACACCCGCACGCCCTCCGGGAACGGCCGGACGATCACCCCGGCCGCGGCGCAGGCCGCGGCGAAGTCCGCCGAGCGCTCGCCGAGCCCGAGCCAGACGAAGTTGGCCTGCGAGTCCGGGATCTCCCAGCCCTGGGCGCGCAGCCCGGCGACCACCCGGTCGCGCTCCTCGACCAGCGCCTCGACCCGCACCAGCAGCGCCTCCTCCGAACGCAGCGAGGCGACGGCGGCGGCCTGGGCGATCTGGCTGACGCCGAACGGGACGGCGGTCTTGCGCAGCGCGTTCGCCACCGGCTCGTGGGCGATGGCGAAGCCGACCCGCAGGCCGGCCAGGCCGTACGCCTTGGAGAAGGTGCGCAGCACGCAGACGTTGGGGCGGTCGCGGTAGAGGTCGATGCCGTTGGGCACCTCGGGGTCGCGGATGAACTCGATGTAGGCCTCGTCGACGACCACCAGGACGTCGCCGGGGACGGCGTCGAGGAAGCGCTCCAGCTCGGCGCGGTGGATCACGTTGCCGGTGGGGTTGTTGGGGTTGCAGACGAAGATCAGCCGGGTGTTCGGGGTGACTGCGGCGAGCATCGCGTCGAGGTCGTGGTCGCCGTTGTCCTTGAGCGGGACCGGGACGGGCGTGGCGCCGGCGATCTGGGTGATGATCGGGTAGGCCTCGAAGGAGCGCCAGGCGAAGATCACCTCCTCGCCGGGCCCGGCCGTGGCGAGCACCAGCGACTGGGCGACGCCGACCGAGCCGGTGCCGAGGGCGATGTGCTCGGTGGGGACGCCGAAGCGCTCGGCCAGGACGGCGGTCAGCTCGCCGGCGCCCATGTCGGGGTAGCGGTTGAACGAGCCGGCCGCCGCGACCGCCGCCTCCAGGACGCCGGGCAGCGGGTTGTTCGGGTTCTCGTTCGAGGACAGCTTGTAGGCGTCGGCACCGGCCGGCTTGCCGGGCTTGTAGGTGGGGATGCCGTCCAGGCTCGGGCGCAGGCGCGGGCCCTGCGCTGAGGTACCACTGCTCACGGTCGTACTCCTTCGTGTTCTCTGCCGGTCCGCCCGCCCTCGCACGGTCGGGATCGCCACCGTGCTGCGGTACCTGGCCACGCCCCTGGGATTCTCGGAACGCGCCCGGACCACCCCGGTCGGGTGCCCTGCACGATACCGACCGCCCTCACCCGTAGGAGTGAGATGCCCGGACGGGTTACAGGCGCAGTTCAGCCATTCTGCCCGGTTCCTTTGGCACATGTCAGAGGTAAGAGGCCTGGTTTCGGGAGGGGATCGAAGGGGCGCACCCCGGCTCACTCTTGGAGAAACGTATCTCCGAAGGCTCCCGATGCGCCGGTCACAGACCCTTGTCAGGAGCCATACGATCGGTCCGCCATGACAGCAGCAGCCAACCAGAGCGGTCGGCGACCCACCACCTCACGGCGTCTGGAGCGGGCCGGCATCCGGGATGTGGCAGCAGCCGCCGGAGTGTCGATCACCACCGTCTCCGACGCGCTGAACGGGAAGGGCCGCCTGCCCGACGAGACCCGCAGCCGGGTGCGCGAGGTCGCCGAGCGCCTCGGCTACCGCCCCTCCGCGGCGGCCCGCACCCTGCGCACCGGACGGTCCGGCCTGATCGGGCTGACCGTCACGACCTACGGCGAAGAACCCTTCACCTTCACCGAGTTCGCGTACTTCGCCGAGATGGCCCGGGCCGCCACCAGCGCCGCCCTGGGCCGCGGCTACGCGCTGGTGGTGCTGCCCGCCTCCTCCCGCCACGACGTCTGGGGCAACATCGCCCTGGACGGCACGGTGGTGATCGACCCGCCCGACCAGGACCCGCTGGTCAGCGAGCTGTACCGGTCCGGGGTGCCGGTGGTCAGCGACGGCAAGCCCGGCAACTGCCCGGTCACCGCCTGGGTCGACAACGACCACGAGGCCGCCGTGCTCGGCATCCTCGACCACCTCTCCGAGGCCGGCGCCCGCCGGATCGGCCTGCTCACCGGCACCAGCACCGACACCTACACCCGGCTCTCCACCGAGGCCTACCTCGGCTGGTGCGCCAAGGTCGGCCAGGAGCCGGTGTACGAGGCCTACCCGGCGCACGACCCGGCGGCCGGCGCGGTGGCCGCCGACCGGCTGCTCGCCCGCCCCGACCGGCCGGACGCCGTGTACGGCCTGTTCGACCCCAACGGCACCGACCTGCTGGCGGCCGCCCGCCGCTACGGCCTGCGGGTGCCGGACGACCTGCTGCTGGTCTGCTGCAGCGAGAGCGACGTCTACGCGGCCACCGAACCGCCGATCACCACGCTCTCGCTCAAGCCGCGCAAGATCGGCACCACCGTGGTCAACCTGCTCATCGACGCGATCGAGGGAGTCGACTCCGGGACGGGCGTGGACATCGCCCGGCTGTTCCCGCCGCGCTTCCGCACCGCCGGCAACGGCCCGCCGCCGGGCACCCTGATGCCGACCGAACTGATCGTCCGCGCCTCCTCCCAGCGGCGCAGCCCGCGCACCACCGTCAGCCCGCCCCGCCCGCCGGGCGAGGTGTAGACCTCGCGCGCATCGGCCGACGGCCGTCGACACACCGACGAGACGCCGACGGCCCACCGTCGGAACGCCGTCGAGACACCGGCGGCACCCCGTCGAGGCACCGACGGGACGCCGACGAGACCCTATCGAGCCGGGACAAAACGGACCTTGCGGTACCGCCCGGCTGACGCTCCGGAGGATTGGATACCCACCAGGTGACGACGGCGGGAGAGTGGTCTTCCTATGATGGGCGAATGACACCCGAGGACCGCTTCCCCGGACCTGAGCACCCCCACTCAGGCCCCCGCCACCAGCCGGACCTCGATGTGCTGCCGTACGGCACCTACTACGAACCCGAGCCCGCCCCGGACTACCAGGGCGCGCCGTACGACGCGGAGACCTACAGCGGCTACGGCGGCGCACGCTACCTGGAGCAGCACTGGCCGGCCGACGGCCAGGGGCAGGGGCAGGGGCACACCGTGCACGCCCAGGGCCCGGGCACCGACCACGGGCCGGCCGACCAATCGGCGGTCTTCTCGCACCCGGGCCAGGGCGATTACGAGGCCGGCTACGAGACCGGGTACGAAGGCGGCTACGCCCCCCAGGACCACTCCGGCCACGCCGAACACGCTGGCCACGACGTCCACTCCGGCCACGACGTCCAGGACCATCCCGGCTACGAGCCCACCCTGCCCGACCAGCCCTCCCCGGCCCTCCAGCTCGCCGAGCAGCTCCCCGACCAGCTGTCCGAGCAGATCCCCGACCAGTTCTCCGACCGCGACGACCCGCCGACCATCGAGCTCGGCCCGCCGCTGCCCGACCCGGCCGCGCCGACGTACCCGTACCCGGCCCCCGGCCCCGGCGAGCCGCCCGGCCCGGTGTACGTGGTCGGCGACGTGCACGGCTACCTCGAGGAGCTGCGCGCCGAGCTGCACCACCAGGGCCTGATCGACGCCGACGGCCACTGGTCGGCCGGCCGCGCCCGGATCTGGTTCCTCGGCGACTTCACCGACCGCGGCCCGGACGGCATCGGCGTCATCGACCTGGTCATGCAGCTCGCCGCCGAGGCGGCCGCGGCCGGCGGCTACTGCCGCGCCCTGATGGGCAATCACGAACTGCTCTTCCTCGGCGCCCACAAGTACGGCGACGAGCCCGTCCAGTCCACCGCCGGCACCGCCTCCTTCCTCGCCGCCTGGCGGCTCAACGGCGGCCAGCAGACGGACCTGGACCGGCTGGAGGCCCACCACATCAGCTGGCTCTCCCGGCTGCCCGCCATCGGCCTGGAGGACGGACACCTGCTGCTGCACTCCGACACCACGGCCTACCTGGAGTACGGCGAGTCCATCCCCGACGTCAACGACGCGGTGCACAGCCTGCTCGCCGACGGCGGCGTGGACGAGTGGTGGGACTGCTTCCGCCGCTTCACCAAGCGCTTCGCGTTCCGCGGCGACGCCGGGCCGATGGCCGTCCACGAGCTGCTCGACACCTACGGCGGCTCCCGGATCGTGCACGGGCACAGCCCGATCCCGTACCTCACCGGCGCGGTGCACGCGGACGACGGGCAGCCGCCGCACATCCCGGGGCCGTACGTGTACGCGGACGACCTGGCGGTGGCGATGGACGGCGGGGTCACCATGGAGGGTCGACTGCTGGTCGCCCGGCTGCCCATCTGATCACCAGTCAATAAAAGCCACTGGAACAGTTGTTCCCGGCGCCCGGTCCCCCGCACGCGCGCCGCCCGGGGCGCGAAATTCCGGAAACCGACTGTCAGCACGGCGGCACCCGCCCCTACCATGAGGCACACCACACCCGGCCGCCCGTCCGGCGGCCCGCCTCCGCGCCCGTCCCGGCGTCCTGGGGTGTCCCGCGTCCCCGATGCGGCCCCGCGTCCTCGCTGCCGGCCGGGGTCCGCATGAACGGGGTCCCCATTGTCCAACCCCCCGCCGCTGCTCGCCGAGGACCGCCCGGAGTACGAGCGCCTCCTCGGCGAAGCCCTGCGCGACCGCACCGTCCTCACCGCCCTGCGCGCCCCCGGCGCGCTCACCGCCGACCAGCTCCGCGTCCGCGCCCTGCGCGACGCCGACGTCATCAACACCGCGGCCGGCACCGAGTACGCCCACTACACCGCGCTGCGCGAGAGCCTGCGCGCCACGCCCCCGCCGCCCACCGACGTCGAACCGTACGCCCCCGGCCTGCTCAGCCAGTTGCGCTCGACCAACGGCGGCGCCGGGCTGTTCCCCGTCCTCACCGTGCTGACCCCGATCCTCGCCTGGTCCGCCGGGCTGGTCCTGCTGCTGGTCGGCTACGTCCTGCGCGCCGCCGACTCCGGCCTGGTCCTCGCCCGCTCGCTGGTCACGGCCGGCTGGGTGGCCCTCTCCGCCGGGGTCGCCGCGATGGCCGTCGGCATCATCGGGCTGCTGCTCACCGCGATACGCGACGGCGCCGCCGCCGTCCCGGCCGGCACCGACCCGGAGCTCGCCGCCGAACTCGCCGCCGCCCGGGCCGAATGGCGCACCGCCCTGCGCGAGCGCGGCCTGCTGCCCTACCTCCACACCCACCTGCCGGCCGTCCCCGGCCGCCCGGCCCCCGCCTTCACCAGCCCCGACTTCACCGGCCCCGGCTACAGCCCGCCCGCCTTCACCAGCCCCCGCCCCGACGGCCTCACCGACCCCGAGGGCCGCACCCCCCGCCCCGCCGCCTTCACCCCACCCGACTTCACCGGCCCCGGCTACACCGCGCCCGACTTCACCAGCCCGGACGACGTCGGCTGAAACGGCCCGCGCTCGCCGTCGGGTCCGCCGCCATGGCCGCGACCGCGGCACCGCGGCGGCGGTTCGCCGCGCTCGCCGCCGTGCCCCGCTTCGACCGGGCCCGGCTGCGCGGCCGGTTGCCGGCCGGAGCCGTCTTCCTGTCCTGGGGACTGCTGCCGTGACCGCGGCCGGCCCCCTCAGAAGCCGGTCGGCAGCCGGGGCGTGTACGGCGCCTCCAGGGCCGCCCGCTCCTCCCCGCTCAGGTGGAGGTCGAGCGCCGCCACCGCGTCGTCCAGGTGCCCCGGGCGGGTGGCGCCGACGATCGGCGCGGTGACCACCGGGTTGCCCAGCACCCAGGCCAGCGCGACCCGGGCCATCGGCACCCCGCGGGCCCCGGCGACCGCCTGCACCGCGTCCACGATCGGCCGGTCGACGTCCGCGAAGAACCGCCCGGCCACCGCGTCCTGCGCCGAGCGGGCCGTCGGCTCCCCGTACGGGCGGGCCAGTCGCCCCGAGGCGAGCGGGCACCACACCAGGCTCCCCACCCCCTGGTCGGCGAGCAGCGGAAACATCTCCCGCTCCTCCTCCCGCTGCACCAGGCTGTACTGGTGCTGCATCGACACGAAGGCCGGGCCGCCGTCCCGGGCCGCGGTGTGCCGCAGCTCCGCGAACCGCCAGGCCCACATCGAGGAGGCGCCGACGTACCGGACCTTCCCCGCCGCGACCACCTCGGCCAGGGCGGCCACGGTCTCCTCGACCGGGGTCGCCGGATCGAAGCGGTGCAGCTGGAACAGGTCGACGTGGTCGGTGCCGAGGCGGGCGAGCGACCCGTCGACCTGCTCCAGGATCGCCCGCCGGGACAGCCCCGAGCCGCCCGGCCCGTCGTGCATCGGCAGGCCCGCCTTGGTCGCGAGCACCACGTCCTCGCGCCGGGTGTAGCGCCGCACCGCGCGGCCGACCAGTTCCTCCGAGGCGCCGCCGCCGTACACGTTGGCGGTGTCCCAGAGGGTGATGCCGAGCTCCACGGCCCGCCGGAACACCGGCGCGGCCGCCTCCTCGTCCAGCGCCCACGGGTTGTGGCCGCGGCCGCTGCCGCCGAAGCCCATGCAACCGAGCGCGATCCGGCTGACCACCAGGTCGGTGCCGCCGAGCCTTCCGTACTCCATCGCGTCCCCCGTCTCAGGCCGGGTACGGCGCGGCGGCCCGGGCGTTCTTCAACGCTCCCGCCCACCAAACCAGTTGGTCGAACATGGTCTTGGCGTAGCCGGCCGCCTGCGGGTCGTCCGGGCGGCCGTCCGTCCAGGCGGTGAAGTAGTTCGGGAAGGACAGGCCGTCCCGGATGGTCACCGCGTGCAGCTCGGTCAGCACGTTCTCCAGGTGCAGCACGGCGTGCCGGCCGCCGGCCGCGCCGCCGTAGCTCACGAAGCCGACCGGCTTGGCCGTCCACTGGGTGAAGTGCCAGTCGATCGCGGCCTTCAGCGAGGCCGGGTAGCTGTGGTTGTACTCCGGGGTGACGATCAGGACGGCGTCCGCGCCCTCCAGGGCACCGGTCAGCCGCGCCATCCCGGCGGGGCGGGGGTAGTCGGCACCGGCGAACTTCGGCGAGGCGGCGGGCAGCGCCAACGGCAGGTCCACCTCGGCGAGGTCGACCACCTCGACCTCGAACCCACCGTGGGCGGCGGCCTGTTCGGCCACCCACGAGGACACCACCGGGCCGAACCGGCCCTCCCTGACACTGCCGACCAGGACCACCAGCTTGTACGTGTTCTTCTCCATGCCCACCACCATCGGCCCGCTGAGCAGGACCAGCCAGACCGTGCCCAGGCTGGCCCCCACAGGGCCACCCTCCGCGGCCCCCGCCCCCGTACGCTCGTCACATGGGCACACCACTGGGGGACTTCATCCGCGCCAAGCGCGACAGCATCCAACCCGAGACCTTCGGCCTGCCCGACTCCGGCCGCCGCCGCTCACCCGGACTGCGCCGCACCGACCTCGCCGTCCGCGCGGGCATCAGCGTCGAGTACCTCACCCGGCTGGAACAGGGCCGCGACCGCAACCCCTCCACCGCCGTGGTCAACGCCCTCGCCGACGCCCTCAGCCTCGACCCCGCCGAACGCACCCACCTGCGCTACCTCGCCAAGATCACCGGCGGCGCCTGCCCCAACCACGTCCGCCCGGCCCCGCCCACCCGCGAGGTCCGCCCCACCGTCCGCGAGACCCTGCGCCTCCTCGAACCGGGCATCGCCGCCGTCACCAACCGCCTCGGCGACGTCCTCGCCCACACCCCCGGCTACGCCGCCGTCCTCGGCGCCGCCGGCCTGCTCGACCACCCCGCCCCCAACCTCACCCGCTACGTCTTCACCGACCCCCGCGCCCGCACCCTCTTCCCCGACTGGGACGACGTCGCCGACGAGCAGGCCTTCGACCTCTGGCTCGGCCCCTCCGCCGAGAACTCCGAATGGCTCAGCACCGAACTCGCCCCCGTCGCCGGCCCCGAGTTCACCCGCCGCCTCGGCAACCAACTCGTCCCCCGCCGCGGCCCCCTCCGCCTCCACCACCCCACCGGCCCCGAACTCCGCCTCCATCGCGAAACCCTGGAGTTCCCCGCCGACGCCCAACAACTCCTCGTCCTCCTCCCCGCCGACCCCGAAACCGCCACCCACCTCGCCCAGTTGACCAGCCCGGCCGCACCCCGGCTCCGGGCGATCTCCTGACGCCCGCCCCCGCGCCGAGTCGAGCGCTAACGGACCGCGTCGGCGGCGGCTCGGGCGAACTCGCGGACGCGTTCGGTGGTGTTGGCCGGAAGCCAGACCGGGCCGCGTTCGATGGGTGGGGCGTCGTGGATGGGGACGTAGGCGAGGTCGGGGCGCGGGTAGTACTGGCGGCAGTGTTCGCCGACGGGGAGGACGCCCCGGCCCATGGCGACCAGGCTGAGCATCTCGGAGAAGGTGCCGCCGGACGGGCCCTTGGGGACGGGGCGGCCGGAGGGGGTGCGGTCGGGGGTGCGGTCGCGCTTGAAGCCGATCGAGGTTACCGCCGGGTACTGCACCACCGGGTGGTCCGCGAGCACCTCGAGCGACACCGAGGCCTCGGCGGCCAGCGGGTGCCCGGCCGGCACGGCCAGGACGCGCCGCTCGGTGAGCAGGACCGGCCCGAGCGTCATGCCGTCGAAGGGGTGGGAGGCGACCAGGACGTCGATCGAGCCGTCCTCCAGGCTGGAGCGGGAGTTGGAGAGCTGCACCTCCCGCACGTCCACCCGGCAGTCGGGGTGCCGCTCGCCGAACAGCGCGACCGCCCGGAGCAGCACCGGGGCCGTCCACTCACCGAGGAACGCGACCCGCAGTTCGCCGGTCACCCCGCGGCCCGCGTCCACCGCCCGGCGCAGCGCCTCCGCCATCGCGGCCACCACCGGGGCGAGGTCCCCGGCCAGCTGCCGCCCGACCGGGGTGATCCGCACGGACCGGCTGGTGCGGTCGAACAGCGGTGCGCCGACCCGGCGTTCCAGCTTCCTGACCACCTGGCTGACCCGACCGGTGGTGAGGCCCAGCCGTTCGGCGGTCCGGCCGAAGTGCAGTTCCTCGGCGAGCGCGAGGAAGACCTCGATCTCCAGCCGCTCCAACACCCCGTCCCCCGAACCCCGAATCGTTTAGTCCTACTCAATGATCGTACGGCGATCCGCCATTGATGATCCCTCCCGGCCGGAGGATCGTGGACCTCGTCCCCAGCGAACCCCACACCACCGGAGCCGATCACCATGCGCGTCGTCGCCCTCGACCACCTGGTCCTCAACGTCGCCGACATCGAGCGGTCCCTGGCCTTCTACACCGGCCTCCTCGGCCTGGAGCCGGTCCGGGTCGACGAGTGGCGGGCCGGCAAGGTCTCCTTCCCGTCCGTCCGGGTCTCCCCCGAGACGATCATCGACCTGTTCCACCGCCCCCGGCACGAGTCCAACGTCGACCACATCTGCCTCACCGTCGAGCCCCTCGACTGGCAGGAGGTCGTCGACTCCGGCGTCTTCACCGTCCTCGACGGCCCGGGCCCGCGCTACGGCGCCCGCGGCACCGCCACCTCCCTCTACGTCCAGGACCCGGACGGCAACACCGTCGAACTCCGCTGGTACCCCCAGGACGCCACCGAGGACGCCGAGGACACCGACTGAGCTCCGGTGCCCGCCACGGGCCGAACGGCGTCACGGGGGTTTCACCGGCGCGCCCGGTGTCCCGCCTGCCGGTCCAGCCGTTGCCGCGCTCCCCTGGCCGCGGTGAGCTGGCGCACCAGTTGGTGGAGCGAGATGACGCCGGTGAGCGGCGGCAGGCCGGAGACGACGACGGCGGGCAGCGTCCACGGGACGTCGGCGACGCACAGTCCGGCCGCGAGGCCGGAGAAGAGCACGACCACCACCCAGGAGTGGAACGGCTGACGTCCGTGCTGGACGGCACGCAGGACCGACAGACAGCCCGCGAGCCACGGTCCGTAGACGACCACCGGCCACACCCGCGACAGTCCGCTCGGCACGCACGAGAACGCCAGATCCTGGAGGGGCCCGTAGGAGAACACCCAGCTCAGCGCGCAGGCCGCGGTCACCGTCAGCGCCGTCAGCGCACCGAAGGCGGAGCTGACCAGGTGGGGCCAGGCCGGGCGGGGAAACGGAGGGCGTCGACGGTGCCGGGAGGCCGACGGTCCGCCCGGTCCGCCCGTCCCGCGGGCCCGGGACGGCTCGACCGGCGCCCGCGGAGGCGGCACGAACGCCGTCCCGTTCTCCCAGCCGGCCGACGCGACGACGGGGCTGAACGCCTGTGCGTCACCGGGCGCGGTGCCGAGGCCGTAGCCGAAACCGTCGTCGTACCAGTCGGCGGCCGGGCGGGCCGCCTCGCGGGCCCGGTCGCCGGGCGCGGCCCACGCCTCCAGGTCGGGCTCTTCGTAGTCGCGGCCCCCGTACGCGCCGAGCAGCTCGGTCATCCGGTCGTACACGGCAGGCTCCCCACCCGGCCGGCCGGCCGCGGCTCGGTCCGGCGGCCGGCCCGGTCCGGCGCCGGGCGGCCGGGTGACGCCGGCGGCCTCATGATTCGTCCGGGAAGAGCAGGGCGCCGATCCGCGCCGCGAAGTCGCTCTCCAGCTGGCCGATCTTCCGCACGAGGTCGGCCAGCGGGCGCGAGGTGTGCGCCAGGACGACGCGCTCGCCGTTGCGCAACAGGTAGCCGGTGGACACGTCGCCCACGGCGTTCCGGCGGTCGGGGACGAAGAGCCACGCCCCGAGCGGGGCGATCGACTCCCGCACCGTGGGCGGCGGGGCGTAGGGCAGGCATGGTGAGGTCACGGGTTCATCAACGAGAGGCGGCGGGCCCGGTTTTACGGCGTATGGGCGTCCTTCCATATTCGATATCGGAGTCGCTCCGCAAAATTACCCAGGGCGTGAAGGACCAGGGGGTGAACATTTTCCCGCCGCCCACGGGTTCGCACAAAGGGCCGGGGCGGAGGTAATCCTATACTCACTGCCGGCATCGCTCGACAAAAATCCCCAAGTAAAACCATTGTAAGAGAAACGTTTCTCCTCTTCGCGCGATGCTATGTTTCCCACTTGCTCTTGGCATATTCATCGGCTTGCGCCGGGCCGGATCGGACCCTGGGAGGCTTCTTGCTGAGCTGGAAGGAATACCGGGAAGCGGTAAGACTGCATCGCCAAGGATGGTCGATAATCAGGATCTCCCGACATCTCGGGCGTGATCGGAAAACCGTGAGGTCCTACCTCCGCGGAGAGCGGACCCCGGGCATCAGAATTTCCCCGCAGGACGGATTCCTCCAGTTCCTGCCATACTGCCGCCAGCGTCTCGCGGAGGACCCGCACCTGGCCGCCACCGTCCTCTTCGACGAGATCGTCGACCTCGGTTATGCGGGCGGCTACTCGACCTTCACCGGCGCCCTGCGCAGGCACCGGGCCCGGCCGAGCTGCCGGCAGTGCCAGGACCTGGCCGCGGCCGCGAGCGGCCGGCCCGTTCCCGAGCCCGGCGGGGGGACCATCGAGTTCGACTGGCTGCGACTGCCCGAGCCGCGGTCGGCCTGGGGCTACGGCAACCGGGCGGGCCTGCTGGTGGGCTCGCTCACCGAGCCCGGCGCGGACGCCGGCCGCGGCATCGGCCGCTGGTCGGTGGCGCTGGCGGAGGACCAGGAGCTGCCCCATCTCGTCGAGGCCGTCGACCTCGTGCTGAGACGGCTCGGCGGCACCGCCGGATCCTGGCGGTTCGGCCGGATGCCGACCGTGTGGTGCCCCCGGGCGGACCGGGTGACACCGGAGTTCCGGCAAGTGGCCGGACACTACGGGGTGCGCGTCGAGTGTCGCCTGCCGGCCGACCAGCGCTCCTACACCCGCCGGACCCTGGACGAGGCCCTCCGCTCGTGGTGGCGCGGGCTGCCGGAGGACACCACCCTGCGGGACGCCTGGGACGGTCTGGGCCGGTCCGCCGCACGCCTGGACACCCGGCGGGGGAGCACCGACACCACGGCCCTGCGTGAACTGCCCGCTCCGTACCCGGTCCGTGTCCGCGCCCGCCGCACCGTCACCGCCCAGGGCCTGGTGGCCTTCCGCGGCAACTTCTACGCCCTGCCGGAGCACCTGGTCGACGCACCGGTGGAGGTCCGCCGACGCCTCGACCAGTCCCACCTGTCGATCGCCACCCCCGCCGGAGCCGTCATCGCCCGCTGCCCGCTCGCTCCGCCGGGGGCCGGGCTGACGGTCGTCGAGCACAGCAGCGCCATCACCGTACTGGAGCGCCACCCGGCGCCGGCGCCCACCGACGCCCCGCTCTGCCGGCGGCACACTCCCCGTCCACCGTCCCCGCAGGCCCTGGCCGAAGCCGACGCCCTACGCGCCCGGCTCGACGCCCCGCCCGCCCGTCGGCCCGGCGGGGAACGCAACGTCGCGACGCCACGCGTGCCCACCCAACGGGACCGCCCGACCGGCGGCGCCGGGAGCTGAGCGGCACCGCACGAGCCCGACTGCCCGCCGCGCGCCGGGCCGTCGGGCGCCGTCGGCCGGTCCTAGGGAACGTCACGGACACTGCGTTGGAGGCCGGCGCACGGGCCGTACGCCCGGCATGGTCCAACGGCTCTTCAGCTCGGTCCACAGCACGGCAGAGACAGACGGCCCGGAACGGCGGGCCGCCGAAATAGCCGAGCCGGGGCCATGACGAAGCGACGAAGCGCTGTTCCCGAGGAGCAGGAGCCTCCGGGAACAGCGCTTCGAGTGCGGGCGTCAGTCCGCCAGCGGGAGGTAGACCCGGTTGCCCTGGGCCGCGAACTCGGCCGACTTCTCGGCCATGCCGGCCAGGGCCTCGGCGTCGAACTCGCTGGAGACGGCCGTCGAACCGTCGCCGTGCTCGTCGCGGATCTTCTGGGAGATCTTCATCGAGCAGAACTTCGGGCCGCACATCGAGCAGAAGTGGGCCGTCTTGGCGGGTTCGGCGGGGAGGGTCTCGTCGTGGAAGTCACGAGCGGTCTCCGGGTCGAGGGCCAGGTTGAACTGGTCCTCCCAGCGGAACTCGAAGCGGGCGTCGGAGAGGGCGTCGTCCCAGGCCTGGGCGCCGGGGTGGCCCTTGGCGAGGTCGGCGGCGTGGGCGGCGATCTTGTAGGTGATCACGCCGGTCTTGACGTCGTCCCGGTTGGGCAGGCCCAGGTGCTCCTTGGGCGTGACGTAGCAGAGCATCGCGGTGCCCCACCAGGCGATCATCGCGGCGCCGATGCCCGAGGTGATGTGGTCGTAGCCGGGGGCGACGTCGGTGGTGAGGGGGCCGAGGGTGTAGAACGGCGCCTCGTCGCAGATCTCCTTCTGGAGATCCATGTTCTCCTTGATCTTGTTCATCGGGACGTGTCCCGGGCCCTCGATCATCACCTGGACGTCGCGCTCGCGGGCGATCCGGCCGAGCTCGCCGAGGGTCTGCAGCTCGGCGAACTGCGCCTCGTCGTTGGCGTCCGCGATCGAGCCGGGGCGCAGGCCGTCACCGAGCGAGAAGGTGACGTCGTAGGAGGCCAGGATGTCGCAGAGTTCCTCGAAGTTGGTGTAGAGGAAGTTCTCCTTGTGGTGCGCCAGGCACCACGCGGCCATGATGGAACCGCCGCGCGAGACGATGCCGGTCTTGCGGCGCGCGGTGAGCGGGACGTACCGCAGCAGTACGCCGGCGTGGACGGTCATGTAGTCGACGCCCTGCTCGCACTGCTCGATGATGGTGTCCCGGTAGACCTCCCAGCTCAGCTCCTCGGCCTTGCCGTCGACCTTCTCCAGGGCCTGGTAGAGCGGCACGGTGCCGATCGGCACGGGGGAGTTGCGCAGGATCCACTCGCGGGTGGTGTGGATGTTGCGGCCGGTGGAGAGGTCCATGACGGTGTCGGCGCCCCAGCGGGTGGCCCAGGTCATCTTCTCCACCTCCTCCTCGATCGAGGAGGTGACGGCGGAGTTGCCGATGTTGGCGTTGATCTTCACCAGGAAGTTGGTGCCGATGATCGCCGGCTCCACCTCGGGGTGGTTCACGTTGACCGGGATGACGGCCCGGCCGCGGGCCACCTCGTCGCGCACGAACTCCGGCTCCAGGCCCTCGCGCAGCGCCACGAACTCCATCTCCGGCGTCACCACGCCCCGCTTGGCGTAGGCGAGTTGGGTGACGGCGACACCACCGCGGCCGCGCAGCGGGCGGCGCGGGCGGCCGGGGAAGACGGCGTCCAGGTTGCGCAGGTTGCCGCCGCGCGGCGAGGTGTGCTTGATCCCGTCGTCCTCGGGGCGCGCCTCGCGGCCGTCGTACTCCTCGACGTCGCCGCGCTGGCGGATCCAGGCGTCGCGCAGGGCGGGCAGGCCGCGCCGCACGTCGGGCTCGTAGGCGGGGTCGGTGTACGGGCCGGAGGTGTCGTACAGCGGGACGGTCCGGCCGTTGGTGAGCTGCACCTCGCGGAACGGGACCCGCAGGTCGGGCCGGGACCCGTCGCGGTACGCCTTGCGCCAGGCCGGGGTGGGGTAGCCGGTGCGCTCGCTGCTGGGGGCGCTCTGGGCAGACTGCGGCTGTGCTTCGAACGTGGTCATCTGACCTCTACTCCCTACGCCGGCATTACCCGGTCCAGGTTCCTGCGGTCGACGCAGCCCTCGGTCCGTCCGTCGACGTCCCGGTCAGCGCCCTCTCAGCCCGGTGCTCCGAGCTCCCGCGTCGCAGGCGGTGTTGCCTGCACATGACGCCAACACCGTAGCGAGCGGATCGCCGCAGGTCCAGACGGCCCCCGAACCGAACCGGCCGGGCGAAGACGGCGCGAAGGCCGAGGCCCGGCCCCCGCGGACGGGGTGCCGGGCCTCCGGAGGTGCTCCGCGCGGCGGCGGAGCTCGGTCAGCTCTTGGCGGCCTTCTTCACCAGGATCACCACGGCGGCCGCGATGCCGACGACCACCAGCAGCTTGATCACGATGCTCAGCAGAGCGCCGACCACGCCGAACACGAAGGCGATGACGTTCCAGGCCAGCACCAGGACCAGCACCGGGATGACGATGTTGCGCACCCAGGAGGGCAGCGACTTCCAGAGCTCAGCCATGTCGGTTCCTCTTCTCCCCTCGGGCCGGCTGCCGTCCGGTGCCGCATCCCGCTTGCTTTCGATGCTTCGATCGTACGGGGGCACGAGCGGCGGAACGAGGGTCAACGGCCCGGAGAGAACCCCGAGATCACCCCGATCCGACCCCCCGGGAGGACCCCCGAGAAACGGCGGGGGACCGGGTCGGACCGGCCGGCGCTCCCCGGCTCAGACCGGCCAGCGCTCCCCGCGCCAGGCGGCGTCCCAGAACATCCACTCGTAGCGCGAGGTGGTCCCGAAGTGCTCGACCACCCGGCGCCGTTCGGCCGCCGAGAGCTCCTCGCCGAGCCGGTCGGTGAGCGCCAGCACCCGGCGCACCACGGACTGGAAGGCCTCGTCGCCGTAGGTGGCGATCCACTTGGCGTACAGCGGGTCGGGGGAGCCCTGGGCGAGCAGCGCCTCGCCGACCCGGGCGTAGATCCAGTAGCAGGGCAGCACCGCGCCGAGCGCCTCGGCGAAGGACCCGCCGTAGACGGTGGCCAGCAGGTAGCTGGTGTAGGCCCGGGTGGTCGGCAGCACCGGCTCGGCGGCGGCCTCCTCGGCGGTGCCGCCGCAGGCGGTCAGGAACTCGGCGTGCATGCCCTGCTCGGCGGCGAGCGCGCCGACCGCGTCGTCGGCGAAGGCCCGGACGTCCTCCTCGCCGGGCGCCTTGGCGGCGCAGACGGCGAGCGCGCGGGCGTAGTCGCGCAGGTAGTGGGAGTCCTGGACGACGAAGTGGCGGAAGGCCTCGCGCGGCAGGGTGCCGTCGGTGAGGCCGCCGATGAACGGGTGGGCGAGGATCTCGGCGTAGATCGGCTCGATCGACGCCCAGAGCTCGTCGGTGAGGCTACGGGTCATACGAACGACCCTAGACCCACGCCCGGGCCCTCAGTCCTCCGGCGGCGAGAACACCACCAGCACCCGCAGCTCCTCGGTGATGTGGTGGAACCGGTGCGGGGTGCCGGCCGGGACGTACACCACGCTGCCGCGCCCGACGGTCGCGGTCTCGGCGCCGACGGTCAGCTCGGCGCGGCCGCTGATCACCTGGTAGATCTCGTCCTGGTCGTGCGCGGTCTGGGTGTCGGTGTCGCCGGGGGAGAGCGCGTACAGCCCGGCGGACATCCGCGGTTCGCGCAGGAACCGCAGGTACGCGCCGTCGTTGGCCGCCCGCTCGGCGTCCAGTTCGTCCAGCCGGAACACCTTCACCGCCGCCGTCCTCCTCCGCCCGTCCCGTCCGTCACGCCCGCCCCGTCCACCTCGCGGACCGGGGGCCGGGCCAGGGGCATTCAACACCAACAGCTTCCCCCGGAGCGGGGCGCCTGCCAGGCTTGGGCGGCATGAAGGGTTTCGTCATCAAAACACTGATCAACGCGGCGGCCATCTGGGTCGCCGCCTGGATCGTCAGCGGCATCCAACTCGCCGAGGGCAAGGCCGACTGGCAGCACAAGGCCCTGACGGTGCTCGGCGTCGCCGTGGTCTTCGGCCTCGTCAACTGGCTGATCAAGCCGGTGGTGAAGCTGTTCTCGTTCCCGCTGTTCATCCTCACGCTGGGCCTGATCACCTTCTTGATCAACGCCCTGATGCTGCTGCTCACCTCCTGGGCGTCGACCAGGCTGCAGTTGGACTTCCACGTGGTCAACTTCACTTCCGCGCTGGTCGGTTCACTGATCATCAGCGTGGTCGCCTGGGGCCTGCACCTGGCCCTGGACGACGACTGACCCGGTCGTGCGAGGCGTCGCACCCGACGACGCGAAAGGGGCCCGTGCCCGGGCGGTCCACCGGGTACCGGCCCCTTCGCCGTACCCCGGCCGCTACCCCGCGCCGCAGCCCCGGAGGATCTCCGCGAGCTGGGCGTCCAGCTCCCGCCCGGTGTGCTCCTGCCCGATCGGCACCAGCCGGTCGGTCCGCGCCAGGAAGGCGGCCAGCGGCGCGGCCGGGGCGTGCAGCAGCGCGTCCCCGTGGGGGTTGCGCAGCGCGATGCGGACCTCGGAGGGCTCCCCGCCGAGCGGGTGGATGTGCACGTCGCCCTCGCCGGACGGGCCGCTGAGGCCGTCCAGCAGCAGCTCGCGCGCGAAGACCCAGGTGACCGGGGCGTCACCGGGCAGGTGGAAGGCGAACCGGACCGCGTACGGATCGCCGGGCTCGTACCCCAGGTCCACCACGATGCCGAAGGACAGCTCGGGCGCGACCACGAGGTTCATCACCAGGTGCCCCCGGACTGTGCTGTGCTGCTGCATGGCGCCAGTACCTCTCTTCTGCCCGGCCTCGGCGTGTGGATGAGGCTTCCGTCGCGGCCGGACACGTTTTCGACGGTCTTGTGCAGGCGATCCACCTTCGATCCCCCTCGTCCGGGTTTGGGTTTCGACCCCCGCCCGGCGCGGGAGACTCCCGCACAACGCTCCAGCCCCGGAGGTCGCCATGGGCCCCGACAACCGAACCCCGCCACCGCGCCCGGTGGTCAAACGGACCGCGCGGGCGATCCTGCTGGAGCTGGACCCGGACGACCCGTACGGCCCGGCCTCGATCGTGCTGATCCGGCGGGTCCGGCCCGGGGCGCCGCACCCCTACTGGATCACCCCGGGCGGCGGGGTCGAGCGCGGCGACCGCACGGTGGTCGAGGCGCTGCACCGCGAGGTGGACGAGGAGCTCGGCGGCAAGATCGTGGACGTGGTGCCCGCCTTCGTCGACACCATCAGCCACACCCACCACGACGACGGCACCCTGCTGCACCCGCACGGGGTCAAGGTGCAGCACTTCTTCGTCTGCCGGCTGGCCTCGATGGACCTCAGCCGGCGGCACGGGCCCGAGGTGACGGACCCGAACGGCGAGTACGAGGTGGTCCGGCTGCCCTTCACCCGCGAGGGCGTGACCTCGGTGAACGTCGTCCCGCCCCGGCTGCGGGCGTACCTGGCGGCCAACATCGAGGGCATCCGCGCGCTCCTCGCACCCGATCTCGGCTGATCACCTGGAGGCCAGTTCGCCCACCAGGTCGTGCCGGATCCGCTCGGCCGGCAGGCCCGCCCGCAGCAGCACCCCGACCCCGCGCCGCACCATCGCGGGTGGGCCGCTGAGCACCGCCTCCCGGCCGTCCCACGGGCCGAACCGGCCCACCACCTCCGGCAGTTCGCCGGTCAGCGCGCCCCCGGCCGGGCCGGTGCCGGACAGCGCCGGGCGTACGGTCAGCCAGGGCAGGCGGGCGGACAGCTCGCGCAGCGCGTCCAGCTCGTACAACTCGGCGGCGCGGCGGGCCCCGTAGAACACCTCGACACTGCGGCCGGGGCCGCCGTGCTCGGCCGCCTCCTCGACCAGGGCGCGGATCGGCGCGATGCCGGTGCCGCCGCCGAGGCAGAGCAGTTCGGTGCCGGCGGCGTGGTCGACGGTCATCGCACCGGCGGCCGGGCCCAGTCGCAGCACGTCCCCGGGGGCGGCGCGGTGAACCAGCGCGTTGCTCACCCAGCCCGCCGGAACGGCCTTGACGTGGAAGGTCAGCAGCCCGTCCGGGCGGGGCGCGGAGGCGAAGGAGTAGTGCCGCCAGACCCGCGGCCACCAGGGCGTCTCCAGGCTGCAGTACTGGCCGGCCCGGAACGGGTAGGCCTGGTCCGGGCGGACGGTGAGGACCGCGACGTCCCGGGTGCGGCGCTCGTGCCGGAGCACCTCGCCCTGCCACCAGGGCGGCGAGGTGCGGGCGGCCTCCTCGGCGGCCTCGATCATGATGGTGGAGATCAGCCGGTAGGCGCGGCGCCAGGCCAGTTCGGTCCCGGTGTCCCAGCGGCCGCCCGCGTACCGGGCCAGCGCCTGCACCAGGCACTCCCCCACCGGGGCGTAGTGGCCGGTCAGGGTGCCGTAGCGGCGGTGGCCGCGACCGAGCTCGCTCAGCCGGGTGCGCAGTGCCGCCGGGTCCTCGGCACCGCGGGCGGCGGCCAGCAGGGCGCGGAACAGCCGGTCGCGCTGGACGTCCATGGCGGCGGGGAAGAGCGAGCGGACCTCGGGGTGCTGCAGGAAGAGCAGGGCGTAGAAGTGCGCGGTGGCCCGGTCCGCGACCGGCTCGACCACGGCCAGGCTGGCCCGGATCAGCTCGATGTCCCGTGCGGTGAGCGGGAGTTCAGCTCCCGCGGGGGACGTGACGGCGACCGGGAGTTGGGCGGCGGACGGCTGCGCCGCCGCCCAGGCGTCGCTCCAACTGTCACCGGGCCCTGACCAGTTGAGGCCTGGGGCGTCGGCGAACAGGGGCTGGAAGGCGGGTGCGGTACCGGTGGTCGAGGGCGGCTCCGGGTAGCTGGGCGGGGGGACGGCCGGCGGCTCGGCGGGCGGGGGCGGGATCACCGGCACCGCCGGTCGCACGTGCGCCGGTCCCGGCGGCAGGTCCGGCAGGCCCGGCGGCCCCGGCGGCAGGTCCGGCGGGTCCAGCGGCATCGGCGGACGTACCGGCTCCGCCTCGGCCGCCATCGCCTCGGCCGCCACCGGCTCGGGCGCCACTGGTTCGGCCGCCACCGGCTCCGGCGGCAACTCCGGCAGGCCCGGGACGGCGGCGGCCCCCGCCGAGCCGTGCCCGGTGCGGATGAGAAGTGTTCTGCGGGACTTCACCGCTGCGTTTCGAGTACCCAAGAGAATCGTTTCGCCTCCGGCCGGCCTGCGCCACCACCTGGCTTGTCTCTGCTGACGCCTAGGCAGCGTGGCACGCCCGAAAAGCTCATCCGACAAATCACGCGAAGCCCGGACACCCGACCCGGGAACGCGCTACTCTCACTCGATCGGTGGTCGCCCTGAGTGCCGAGCAGCACACCCAGGGCGACCTCGCCCTGCTCAGACCGGCCTGCCCGCGACGGCGGGTTCAGAGCTGCCGCAGCAGCATCCCCGGCTGCTCGACGCAGTCCGCCACGAACCGCAGGAATCCGCCCGCCGTTCCGCCGTCGCAGACCCGGTGGTCGAAGGTGAACGACAGCTGGGTCACCTCGCGCACCGCCAACTCCCCGCCGTGCACCCAGGGTTTGGCCACGATCCGGCCGACCCCGAGCATCGCCGCCTCGGGGTGGTTGAGGATCGGGGTGGAGCCGTCCACGCCGAACACCCCGTAGTTGTTCAACGTGAAGGTGCCGCCGGTCAGTTCGGCCGGGGTGAGCGAGCCACTGCGCGCCGACTCGGTCAACCGTCCCAGCTCCTCGCCGAGTTGCTCGGTGCTGCGGGTGTGCGCGTCCCGGACCACCGGGACGACCAGTCCGCGCTCGCCCTGCGCGGCGAAGCCCAGGTGCACCGCCGAGTGCCGGACGATGCCCGAACCGTCCTCGGTCACACTGGAGTTGAGCTCCGGGAAGCGGGCCAGCGCGACCGTGCAGATCCGGGCCAGCAGCGCCAGCACACTGACCTTGGGCCCCGGCGTGGCGTTCAACTGCCGCCGCAGCGCCATCAGTTCGGTGGCGTCCGCATCCACCCAGCAGGTCGCGGCGGGGATCTCCCGGTGGCTGCGACTGAGCTTCTCGGCCACCGCCTTGCGCAGCCCGCGAAGCGGGACGACGCCGTCCTGCGCCGCGGCCGTCACGGGCGCGGCGACCGCCGGAGCGGCCACCTTCGCCGCGACCGCCCGTTCGACGTCCGCCCGCATGATCAGCCCGTCCGGCCCGCTGCCGGCGACCGCGGTCAGGTCGACCCCCTGCTCCCGGGCCAGCCGCCGCACCAACGGCGAGATCACCGGCACCACGGCCGGAGCAGCCGGAGCAACGACAGCGGCAGCAACAGGAGCAGGAGCCGCAGCCGCAGCCGCAGCCGGTGCACCCACCCGACGCCGCCGCGCACCCCTGCTCTCGGCGACCCCGTACCCCACCAACGGCCGCTCGACCTCGGCAGTCGAACCAGGCGAAGCAGGCGAACCAGCCGGAGCGTCCTCCGCCCCGCCCCCCGCCGAGGCCACCGCGACCGTCACCAACGGCGCGCCGACGGCGATCTCCTCGCCCTCCTCGCCGTACCGCGCGGTGACCACCCCGCCGTACGGGCAGGGCACCTCCACCACGGCCTTGGCCGTCTCCACCTCCACCACCGGCTGGTCGACCGCGATCACCTCGCCGACCTCGACCATCCAGCGCACCACCTCCGCCCCGGTGAGTCCCTCACCGAGGTCGGGCAGCCGGAACTCCCGTACGACGGGCATCATCCTCAGTCCTCCCACTGCAGCCGGGCGACCGCGTCCAGGATCCGGTCCACCCCGGGCAGGTGGTGGTGCTCGAGCATCGGCGGCGGGTACGGGATGTCGAAGCCGGTGACCCGCAGCACGGGTGCGGCCAGGTGGTGGAAGCAGCGCTCGGTGACCCGGGCGGCGATCTCCGCACCGGTGCCGCCGAAGCCGCTCGCCTCGTGCACCACCACGGCCCGGCCGATCGAGCGCACCACCCGGGTGACCGTCTCGTCGTCGAAGGGCACCAGGGTGCGCAGGTCCAGCACCGCGAGGTCCCAGCCCTCGGCCTTCGCCGCCTCGGCCGCCTCCAGGCAGACCGGCAGCGAGGGGCCGTAGGTGATCAGCACCGCGGAGGTGCCGGTGCGCCGCAGCACGGCCCGGCCGATCGGCTCGACCGGTACCGCCGGGTCGAACTCGGCCTTGCCCCAGTAGAGCCGCTTGGGCTCCAGGAAGACCACCGGGTCGTCGGAGGCGATCGAGGCGCGCAGCAGCCCGTACGCGTCGGCGACCGTCCCCGGGGTGACCACGTGCAGGCCGGGGGTGCTGGTGTAGTACGCCTCGGAGGCGTCGCTGTGGTGCTCGACGCCGCCGATGCCGCCGCCGTACGGGATGCGCACGGTGATCGGCAGCGGAAGCTTGCCCGCCGTGCGGTTGCGCATCTTGGCGACGTGCGAGAACAGCTGCTCCAGCGCCGGGTAGGCGAACGCGTCGAACTGCATCTCGACCACCGGGCGCAGCCCGTACATCGCCATGCCGATCGCGGTGCCGAGGATGCCGGCCTCGGCGAGCGGGGTGTCCAGGCAGCGGTCGGGGCCGAACTCGGCGGTGAGCCCGTCGGTGATCCGGAAGACGCCGCCGAGCGCGCCGACGTCCTCGCCGAGCACGTGGACCGTCGGGTCCTCGCGCATGGCGTCCCGCAGGGCGGAGTTGAGCGCCTGGGCCATGGAGGCGGTACGGGAGGAAACTGCCGTCGACATCAGTGCTGCACCTCGGCCTCGGCGGCCAGCTCGGCGGACAACTGGGCGGCCTGCTCCCGCAGTTGCGAGGTGGGCTCGGCGTAGACGTGGGCGAACAGCGTCATCGGGTCGAGCTCCGGGTCGGCGTGGAACTCGGCCCGCATCCGGGCCGCCAGCGCCTCCGCCTCGTCCGCCGCGTCCTGCACCAACTCGTCGTCCAGCAGGTTGAGTTCGCGCAGAGCGCGGTCCATCAGCAGGATCGGGTCGTGCTCCCGCCAGGCGTCCACCTCGGGCTCGGTGCGGTAGCGGGTGGCGTCGTCGGCGTTGGTGTGGGCCTCGATCCGGTAGGTCAGCGCCTCGATCAGGGTCGGGCCCTCGCCGGCCCGGGCCCGCTCGACGGCCTCGGTGAGCACGGAGTGCAGGGCGGGCGCGTCGTTGCCGTCCACCAGCCGGCCCGGCATGCCGTAGCCGACGGCCTTGTGGGCCAGACTGGGCGCGGCGGACTGGGCGCTGAGCGGGACGGAGATCGCGTAGCCGTTGTTCTGCACCAGGAAGACCACCGGGGCCCGGAGCACGGCGGCGAAGTTCAGCGCCTCGTGGAAGTCGCCCTCGCTGGTGCCGCCGTCGCCGAGCATGGCCAGCGCGACCACCGGCTCGCCGCGCAGCCGGGCGGCGTGCGCCAGTCCGACGGCGTGCGGGGCCTGGGTGCCGAGCGGCGTGCAGAGCGGGGCGGTGCGGCTGGCGCGCGGGTCGTAGCCGGTGTGGGCGTTGCCGCGCAGCAGGGTCAGCGCCTCCAGCGGGTCGACGCCGCGGGAGACCACGGCGAGGGTGTCGCGGTAGCTGGGGAACAGCCAGTCGCGCTCGCCGAGCACCAGCGCGGCGGCGACCTGGCAGGCCTCCTGCCCGGTGGAGGCCGGGTAGACGGCGAGGCGGCCCTGCTTGGTCAGGGTGGTGGCCTGCTGGTTGTAGCGCCGGCCGACGACGAGTCGCCGGTAGAGCTCGCGCAGCAGCGCCGGGTCGTGCTTCTCCAGCGCGGGGGTGCCGAGCACCCGGACGGGGGAGACGTCCGGGAGGAGGGGCGCCGGATCGGTGCGCGGGGCGGTGGCTCCGGGCATCCAGCCCGGCACGCCGGTGCGGTGTCTGTGGTCGAGAACGGTCATCTCGGGGCACCTCCAGGGGTGGCGGGGGCTCCCTACCGATTGTTCGGTCGTCTGTTCATCTTGACCAGAAGCGTGACAAGGTGGTGGACATTCGGCCCGTTCGGCGGTCGACTGGTGGCAGTGCGTCCAATCGGTGAGGGTGGGGGGTCATGTCGGCTGAACAGGTGTCCAGACTCGACCGGGTCGACCGGTCGATCCTGCGGCTGCTGCAGCAGGACGGTCGCGCCTCGATCCGCTCGGTGGCCGAGCGGGTGCACGTGTCCCGGGCCAACGCGTACGCCCGGATCTCCAGGATGGTCGAGGACGGCGTCATCCGCGGCTTCACTGCCAGGGTCGACCACGAACGGGCCGGTCAGGGCGCGTCCGCGTACATCACCCTGAAGATCGTCCAGAACTCCTGGCGCACCGTGCGCGAGCAGCTGCTGGAGCTGCCCGGGGTCGCCCACATCGCCCTGGTCGGCGGGGACTTCGACGTCCTGCTGCTGGTGCACACCGCCGACAACCACGCCCTGCGGGAGCTGGTGCTCAACCGCATCCAGTCCATCCCCCAGGTGCTCGGCACACGAACCATGCTGGTGTTCGAGGAGACCGACCAGGTGCCCCCTGATTAGGCGCCCTTCGCCTCCAGGGCGCTCAGGACGCGCGAGCCGTCAGGTGCGCGCCCGCAGCCCGTCGAAGGCCAGGTGCACCACGGCGTCCGCGACCCCGTCCGCCGCCTTCAGCCCCGGCCGGTACCACTCCACGATCGAGTTGATCATCCCGAACAGCAGCCGGGTGGCCAGCCGCGGCTCGACGTCCCCGCGCAGCGCCCCGTCCGCGACGGCCGCCCGCACCAGCTCCGCCACCTGGTGGTCGAAGTCCCGCCGCCGCTCCAGCGCCCACAGCTCGGTGGCCGTGTTGCCGCGCACCCGCAGCAGCAGCGTCACGTACGGCAGCTCCGCCAGCAGCACCTCCGCGGTGCGCCGCACCACGTGCTCCAGCCGCTCCACCGCCGGGCCCTGGACCGCGGCCGGCTCGGCCAGGATCGCGAACAGCCCGTCCAGCGCCCGCCCGACGGCCAGTCGCAGCAGCTCCTCCTTGCCGCGGACGTGGTGGTAGATGGAGGACTTGGAGATCCCGGCCGCCCGGGAGAGGTCCTCCATCGAGGTGCCGTCGTAACCGCGCTCGTTGAACACGTCGACGGTCACCGCGAGCAGTGACTCGACGGTGTAGGCGGTGCGCGTGGTGTGATCGGCCATCCTCCGAGTATCCCCGGGCACCCTGCGGCCCACTCGATCGGGTCCGGTTGGTCCACACCTGCCGGAGGGGGCAGGCCCTAGAATCTGCGGACGATCGTCCACGTCCAGCAGGCTGGGGTCCACAGCTGATGAACGCAATACCGGCAGTCTCCTCCGACGTGCCCGAGCAGCGCAGCGAGGAGCCGGCGGACGTCCCGCACGCCTGGCAGGAGCGCGCCCGGACCCTGGTGGTGCGCTTCGGTCCGGCCGTGTGGTGCTACGTGGTGCTCAAGCTGATCGGCTTCGCCGTCTTCATGAAGCTGCTCTCCTTCGCCGGCGACTACGCCAAGAAGCCGGCCCGGTTCGGCGGCGGCGCCAACCCCTGGGACGTCCTGGCCAGCTGGGACGGCTGGTGGTACCAGCAGGTCGCCCAGTTCGGCTACCACCCGGCGCTGGTCCCGATCCCGGGCGGCCAGCCCGGCTTCACCATCGAGCAGAACTCGGCCGCCTTCTTCCCGCTCTACCCGGGCCTGATGCGGCTGACCTCGGACGTCACCGGCCTCGGCCTGTACGGCGCCGGGATGCTCGTCTCGGTACTGGCCTCGCTGTTCGCCGCCGCCGGGATCTACGCCGTGGTGGACAAGCTGTCCGGCCCCCGGGCGGGCGTGATCGCGGCCGGGATCTGGGCGATCGCCCCGGGTTCGGGCGCCGAGTGGGCGGTCTACTCGGACTCGCTGTTCGTCGCGCTGGCCGCCTGGGCCTGCTACTTCACGATGACCAGGCAGTGGGTCGCGGCCGGGGCGATCACCCTGGTCGCCGGGCTCAACCGGCCGACCGCGGCGGCGCTGATCGGAGCCGTCGGCCTGGCCGCGCTGGTCGAGCTGTACCGGCGGGAGAGCGGGGTGCTGCGCCCGCTGGCCGCGCTGCTGACGGCCCCGCTCGGCCTGCTCGGCTACGTGGCCTGGGTGGGCTGGAAGACCGGCGAGTGGGGCGGCTACTTCCGCATCCAGCACGACGCCTGGCTGCACTACTTCGACTGGGGCCAGGGCACCTGGCAGGCGATCCGCGGCGTGCTGCTGGGCCGCAACGACTACCCCTTCGCCTTCCCGGTGCCTGACCTGCTGGCCACCCTCATCGTGTTCAGCCTGCCGGTGCTGATCGTGCTGCTGGTCCGGCTGCGCCCGCCGCTGGTCCTGACCGCCTACACGCTGGCCACGATCGTCTCGGTGCTCGGGAGCCTGGGCATCTTCGGCAACGTCTCGCGCTACCTGCTGCCGGCGTTCCCGCTGTTCATCGCGCTCGCGGTGGGGATGCGCAAGCTCAGCTGGCCGGTGCTGGCGACCGTGCTGGGCACCGGCGCGATCGCCTCGGGCTGGTACGCCGGGTACGTGATCTTCGAGCTCGGCGTGCCGTAGACCGGCAGCACGAAGAACCCCGGGGCGCGTCCGACCAGGACGCGCCCCTTCGCGTTCCCGCCGGATTCCGTTCCCTTCCCGCCGGAATCCGTCCCCTGCACCCTCTTGAGCCGACCGATCGTTCGGTTACTCTGTGACGTGTCCCGTCCTCCCCCTTGAGGAGCGCACAGATGTCCGCAGCGGTCACCCACCCCCTCGTCAGCGAGCTGGTCGAGCGCCACCAGGCCACCCTGGACGCCGCGCTCGCCGCCGCCGCGAAGCGCGACTACTGGTCCGCCTACCCCGAGTTCCCGAAGGCCTACGGCGAGAACGGCCCGGCGGACGGCAAGGCCGCCTTCGACGCCCTGCTCGGCCGGCCCTTCGTCCTCGACGGCCACCCCACCGACGGCGACCAGGTCGGCGGCGAGGCCTCCCCGTACGGCATCGAGCTGGGCATCACCTACCCGCACGCCGACCCGGACGCGCTGATCGCCGCGATGCGCGCCGCCCAGCCCGGCTGGGCCGCCGCCTCGCCGCTGGAGCGCGCCGCCGTCTGCCTGGAGATCCTGCACCGGATCAACGCCCGCTCCCACGAGTTCGCCCAGGCCGTCATGCACACCACCGGCCAGGCCTACGGCATGGCCTTCCAGGCCGGCGGCCCGCACGCCCAGGACCGCGGCCTGGAGGCCGTCGCCTACGCCTACGCCGAGCAGACCCGGCTGCCCCGGCAGGCCGGCTGGACCAAGCCCCAGGGCAAGCGCGAACCGCTGGTGATGACCAAGGAGTTCACCGTCGTCCCGCGCGGCCTCGCGCTGCTGATCGGCTGCAACACCTTCCCCACCTGGAACGGCTACCCCGGCCTGTTCGCCTCGCTGGCCACCGGCAACCCGGTGCTGGTCAAGCCGCACCCGCGGGCCGTGCTGCCGCTCGCGCTCACCGTCGCGATCGCCCGCGAGGTGCTCACCGAGGCCGGCTTCGACGCCAACCTGGTCTGCCTGGCCGCCGAGCACGACGGCGGCACGGTCGCCGCGACCCTCGCGGTCCGCCCCGAGATCAAGATGATCGACTACACCGGTTCCACCACCTTCGGCGACTGGCTGGAGGAGCACGCCAAGCAGGCCCAGGTCTACACCGAGAAGGCCGGCGTCAACGCGGTGGTGATCGACTCCACCGACGACTACAAGGGCATGCTGGGCAACCTGGCCTTCGCGCTCTCGCTCTACAGCGGCCAGATGTGCACCACCCCGCAGAACCTGCTGATCCCGCGCGGCGGCATCAGCACCGACCAGGGCGACAAGTCCTTCGACCAGGTGGTCGCCGACCTCGGCGCCGCCATCGAGGGCCTGCTCTCCGACGACGCCCGCGCCGCCGCCATCCTCGGCGCCGTGGTCAACCCGGGCGTGCTGCAGCGCTCGGCGGCCGCGGCGAGCGGCGAGTACGGCGAACTCGCCCTCGCCCCGCGCGCGGTGGTCTCACCCGACTTCCCCGGCGCGACCGTCCGCACCCCGGCGCTGATCAAGCTCAACGCCGACAAGCCGGACGACCGCGCGGTCTTCCGCACCGAGTGCTTCGGCCCGGTCTCCTTCGCCGTCGCCGTAGAATCCACCCCCGCCGCCGTGGAGTTGCTGCGCACCACGGTCCGCGAGAAGGGCGCCATGACGGCCTCCGGCTACACCACCTCGCCCGAGGTGGAGGCCCTGCTGGTCGAGGCCGCGCTGGACTCCGGCGTCTCGCTCTCGCTCAACCTCACCGGCGGCGTCTACCCCAACCAGACCGCCGCCTTCTCCGACCTGCACGGCACCGGCGCCAACCCGGCCGCCAACTCCGCCTATTGCGACGGCGCCTTCGTCGCCAACCGGTTCCGCACCGTGGAGATCCGCCGGCACAGCTGAACCCCTGTCCGCATCGGTCCCCCGGTGGTCATCGGCCACCGGGGGACCGGCGGTTCACAGCTCCGGAGGCGCCAGCGATGATGGAGGCTGGGAGAACGCCGGGAACGGCGTCCAACCGCCCTCCGAACAACGGGAGCTGATACATGACCGTGAAGCCGACCACCGAAACCGACGTCATCGTCGTCGGCGCCGGACCGACCGGACTGCTGCTGGCCGGCGACCTCGCCGCCGCCGGGGTCGGCGTCACCGTCCTGGAGAAGCGCGCCTCCGAGTCCAACCTCACCCGGGCCTTCGCCGTGCACGCCCGCAGCCTGGAACTGCTGGACGCCCGCGGCCTCGCCGACGAGTTGATCGCCACCGGCCGCCCGCTCAGCGGACTGAGGATGATGAACCGGCTCGGGATCGACTTCGGCTCGCTGCCCAGCCGCTTCCCGTTCGTCCTGATCACCCCGCAGTACAACGTCGAACGGCTGCTCCAGGAGCGCGCCGAACGGGCCGGCGCCGTGATCCTGCGCGGCGCCGAGGTCACCGGGCTGCGCCAGGACGCCGAGCGCGTCACCCTGGAGACCGGCGACGGGCGGACCCACCGCGCCCGCTACGCGGTCGGCACCGACGGCGTCCGCTCGGCCGTCCGCGAGCTGCTCGGAATCCCCTTCCCCGGCGAGTCCGTGGTCGACTCCGTTATGCTCGCCGACGTCCGGCTGGAGCGCGAGCCCGCCGACGCGATCGCCGTCGGCGCCAACAAGGCCGGCTTCTCCTTCGTCGTCCCGTTCGGCGACGGCTGGTACCGGGTCATCGCCTGGGACCGCAACGAGCAGCACGCGGACGGCGCCACCCCCGCCCCCGAGCAGCTCACCGCGATCGTCCAGGCCACCCAGGGCGAGGACTACGGCCTGCACGACGTGCGGTGGAGCTCCACCTTCCACAGCGACGAGCGCCAGGCCCCCAACTACCGCTCCGGCCGGGTCTTCCTGGCCGGCGACGCCGCCCACTGCCACTCCCCGGCCGGCGGCCAGGGCATGAACACCGGCCTCCAGGACGCCGCCAACCTCTCCTGGAAGCTCGCCGCCGCCCTCCGGGGCCGGGCCACCGACGCGCTGCTCGACACCTACCAGGGCGAACGGCACCCGGTCGCCAGAACGGTGCTGCGCACCTCCGGCGCACTGATCCGGATCGCCCTCGCCGAGTCCGCCCCCACCCGCGCCCTGCGCGGGGCGCTCACCGCGATCGGCGGCCACCTCGACCTGCTCACCGAGCGCGGCGCCCGGATGGTCTCCGGCATCGAGATCTCCTACCCCGCCCCCAAGGGCGCCCACCCGCAGGTCGGCAAGCGCGTCCCGGACCTGCGGCTGACCGCGCTCAGCAAGCCCGCCGAGGACGCCCCGGCCGCCCCCGAGCGGCTCTACGAGGCGCTGCGCGCCGGGAAGTTCGTCCTGGTCAGCAATGACGAGCTGACCGCCGTCGAGCCCTGGGCGGACCGCCTGGTCTGCGCCGCCCCGGCCGACCCGCACGGCAAGCTGGCGGACACCGTGCTGCTGATCCGCCCGGACGGCTACGTCGCCTGGGCCGCCGTCGACCCCGGCCAGGGCGAACTCCGCGAGGCCCTCACCACCTGGCTGGGCACCGCCACCGAGGCCTGACCCCGGCTCAGCCCGTCCGCCGTCCCACCCGGTTCCCGCGCCCCGAAGAGGGGCGCGGGAACCGCGCGTTGCGGAAGACGCCGACCGGCACCCGAGCGCCCCGGCCGCCCTTCCCGGACCGCCGCACGGCGCCGCGCCCCGCCGACCCTTCGTTCGGTCGTCCGTTAACTCCGCGCCTTCACGTAGTGCCGCGCCGCCTTCGCCCGGTTCCCGCAGACCGCCATCCGGCACCACCGCCGGCGCCCGTTCTGCGAGGCGTCGAAGAAATGCAGAATGCACGCCTCGTGTGCGCACTGCTTCACTCGGTGAGCACCCTGCCCGAGCAGCGCGAGGAAGTCGTCCGCCGCCAGCCACGGCGCCAGCCACTCCGGCCCGTCCGCCTCGACCCGGTCCGCCGCCCCGCCCGGTCCGGCCGTCCGCCGGATCCGTCCGTGCGCCAGCACCGCGTCCAGCCCGTCCCGCGCCGCCGCGCCCAACTCGCCCTGCTCACGCGCGTCCTGGGCGGCCAGCTCGATCGCCTCGCGGGCCTGCCGGATCGCCGCCAGCCCCGCCTCGTCGGCCGTGCAGCGCCCGCTCAGCCCGTTGCTGGACAGCCAGATCCCGTACTGTTCGACGCCGGTGAGCGCGTCGTTGACGGGCGTTCCGGCCCAGCGGGTGTTGAGCAGATCGAGCGCCAGCGGCTCGCCGATCAGCGGTCGGTGGTCCCTCGGGTCCGGCATCACGTCAGTCATCGCTCTCCCTCGGCTCCGTTCGATTCTACGGCCGCGCCCCGCGCCGTGAATTGGTATGGACCGTGTCCGGAATTCCGGCCATTCACTGTATGGAATCACCGGATTTACGGCGCTCCACAGTTGACTGTTTTTTAGCAACGAATTGCTTGGACATGGGACATCTCGAGCAGTTGTTCTGTCATGTTCTAGCCAGCGTTCACGACCCCGGAACGCCTGGCCCCTTGCCGGCCCCCACAGCCGGCCAGAGGAGGATCCGTTGCGCCCCCGCACCCTCGCACTCGCCGCGGCGATAGCCGTGCTGCCGCTGACCGCCGTCTCGCTCGGCGTCTCCGCCGCACAGGCCGCACCCGTCCCGCACGCCACCCCGCGCGTCGCCCTGCCGAACACCGTGAACCCGGCGGTGGCCCACTCGGAGAAGAAGGGCGACGTCCCCGCCGAGCAGCAGATCTCGGTGGCCGTCAGCCTCAAGCTGCGCAACTCCGACGCCCTGGACCGCTTCCTCACCGCGGTCGCCACGCCCGGCGCGCCGGAGTTCGGCAAGTACCTGACGCCGGAACAGTTCACCGCGCGGTTCGGCCCGACCCAGCAGGACGTCGACCAGGTCAAGGCGTACCTGACCGCGCAGGGCCTGACCGTCGCCGACGTGAGCGCCAACCGCCAGGTGGTCACCGCCCACGGCACCACCGCGCAGATCTCGCAGGCCTTCGGCACCCACGAGAGCTCCTACCTGGACCCGCAGCTGCAGCGCGCGTTCTTCGCCAACGACGCCGCCGCCTCGATCCCCGCCGACCTGGCCTCCGTGGTCCAGGGCGTGAGCGGCCTGGACAACCACGCGGTGCGCAAGACCCACCTGGCCAAGCCGAACGCGGTCACCCCGAACGCCGCCACCGCCACCCCGAGCGGCATGAGCCCGGCCCAGTACGACGGCGCCTACAACCTGAACAAGACCGGCGCCGACGGCACCGGCACGACGGTCGCCCTCTGGGAGTTCGACGGCTACCAGTCGTCCAACCTGACCACCTACGACTCGCAGTTCGGCCTGACCGGCCCGGCCGTCACCACCGTCTCGGTGGACGGCGCCAACTACGACTCCGCCCCCGGCCAGGGCCAGGGCGAGGTCGAGCTGGACAGCGAGATCGTCCGCGGCGCGGCCCCCAAGGCCACCCAGCTGGTCTACGAGGCCCCGAACAACGACCAGGGCGAGATCGACATGGCCAACAAGATCGTGGCCGACAACAAGGCCTCGGTCATCTCGATCTCCTGGGGCTCCTGCGAGCCGGACACCACCGCCGCCTCGATGACGGCCGTCGACAACGCCTTCAAGCAGGCCGCCGCCCAGGGCATCTCGATCTTCTCCGCCTCCGGCGACGACGGCTCGCGCGACTGCACCCGCTCCACCAGCGGCTCGACCGTCAAGGCCGTCGACTTCCCGGCGTCCAGCCCGCACCAGACCGGTGTCGGCGGCACCAACCTCAAGGTCGGCAGCAGCAACACCTACTCCTCGGAGAGCGCCTGGAGCACCGCCGGCGGCGGCGTCTCCACCGTGTTCAGCAAGCCGAGCTGGCAGACCGGCACCGGCGTCAGCGGCACCATGCGCACCGTCCCGGACGTCGCCTCCAACGCCGACCCGGCCAGCGGCTTCTCGATCTACACGGCCGGTGGCTGGCAGGTCTACGGCGGCACCAGCGCGGCCGCGCCGCTGTGGTCCGGCTACGCCGCCCAGTTCAACCAGAAGGCCAAGGCCGCCGGTCAGTCCGCCCTCGGCGAGGCGAGCCCGAAGCTGTACTCGGTCGCGAACAGCAGCAGCTACGGCAGCACCTTCCACGACGTGACCACCGGCGCCAACCAGGACTTCTCCGCCAAGGCCGGCTACGACCAGGTCACCGGCTGGGGCTCCCCGGTCGCCGACGCCCTGACCACCGCCCTGCTCGGCAGCAGCGGCACCACCCCGCCGCCCACCGGCGGCTGCACCGCCGCCCAGCTGATCGGCAACGGCGGCTTCGAGACCGGCACCGCCGCCCCGTGGACCACCTCCTCGGGCGTCGTCGACAACAGCAGCTCGCAGCCGGCCCACTCGGGCAGCTGGAAGGCCTGGCTGGACGGCTACGGCAGCACCCACACCGACACCCTGTCGCAGACCGTCTCGGTCCCGACCGGCTGCGCCTCCGCGACCCTCACCTTCTGGCTGCACATCGACACCGCGGAGACCGGCAGCACCGCGTACGACACGCTGACCCTGCAGGCCAACGGCACCAAGCTGAAGACCTGGTCCAACGTGAACGCGGCCGCCGGTTACGTGCAGCAGACCGTGGACCTGACCTCCTTCGCCGGCCAGACCGTGACCCTCAAGTTCACCGGCACCGAGGACGGCTCCAACCAGACCAGCTTCGTGATCGACGACGTCGCGCTGAACGTCAAGTGATCACCGGCTGACGGCACTGGGTAACCGCAGGTAGCACCACCCAGACCCCCGCCGGGGCGGCGCCACAGGGCCCGCCCCGGCGGTGTCCGTTTCCGCCCGCTCCCCCGCCCCCCGGCTCGCGTTCCGGCCGTGTTTCCGGACTGTTTCAAGATCGCTAACCCTCCGGTCCACCTGCCGTGACCACTGTCATACGCACGACTGATGACGTAGCCTCTCGACCGTGCATAGGGTTCCCCAAAGCTCGGTGAAGCCGCTGACGGCGCACCCCGGCGTCGGCCCGGTGCCACCGAACTCACCTGGTGGGGAGGGTCACCGCATGGCCGCACAGCAACCTCAGGACGCCGCGCGGCTGCGGCTGGTCGGATCGCGTACGGAGCGTCCCGATCCACCCGTGCCCGCGCCGTCCCCCGTCCCGGCCCCGACGGCCCCCGCGCCGTCCGCCGGTCGTCCCGCCCCGGCCGGCGGCTTCGCGGACGCCCTGCACCTGGCCATCGAGGCCAGCGGGCTCAGCCTGGACCGGATCCGCGCCGCCCTGGCCAAACGTGGCGTCAGGGTCAGCGTCACGACGCTGAGTTACTGGCGCCGCGGTCGCAGCCAGCCCGAGCGGGCCAGCTCGCTGCGCGCCGTCCACCTGCTGGAGGAGCTGCTCGGCCTGCCGCACAGCGCGCTCTCCTCGCTGCTCGGCCCGCCGCGCCCGCGCGGCCGCTGGGCCGCCGCCGCCAGCACCCTGCACCTCGGACTGGAGGACGTCTGGCCGGGCGAGCAGGAGATCGCCGCCATCTTCGCCGAGCTGGACGCCCCGCCGGCCGGCGAGCTGGAGCGGCTCAGCATCCACGACTCGTACTACGTGGACGCCCAGCGGCGCGGCAACCTGCTGCGGATGCGCCAGGTGGTGCGCGCCACGGTCGGCGGCGTCGGCCGCTGCATGGTCGTGCACAAGGCCGACGAGGAGGCCACCGGCTGCCCGGAGATCACCTCGGTGCGGCACGGCCGGCTCGGCCGGGTCCGCCGCCGCCCGGAGTCCGGGCTGACCGTCGCCGAGCTGATGCTGGACCGCCCGCTCGGGCTCGGCGACAGCACGGTCTTCGAGTACGAGGTGGAGATCCCGCCGGGCGGCCCGACCCTGGAGTACAGCCGCCGCTTCGCCACCCAGGTGCGCGAGTACGTGCTCCAGGTGCACTTCGACCCGGCGGCCGTCCCGGCGCACTGCGAGCGCTACGACCGCGAGCCGGGCGCCGACGTCGACCACCGCCGCGAGCAGCTGTGGATCGGTGCCTCGGCGAGCGCCCACGTCCTCTCACCCGACCAGCAGCCGGGCCACATCGGCATCCGCTGGGAGTGGGCCTGATCCTTCGCCCGCCGAGCCCCGCCGGACCATCCGGCGGGGCTTTCGCGTTCCCACACCCAAAACCTAACCACTTCATGCCTGAGTACTGGTTGACGGTGCATCACCTAACCCCTAACCTCATGAACACCGGTTAGGCAGGAGCCTCGCCGGAAGCCCCAGCCCCGGGAGTGACCAGGCATGTCCAGCACCACCCTGCTCCGCACCCTGAAGACCGGCCACGTGGGCCTGAACGTCACCGACCTGAACCGCTCGATCGACTTCTACCGCGCCGTCCTCGGCCTCCAGCTCGCCCACGAGGGCACCGACCCCGAGCGCCGCTACGCCATGCTCGGCCGGGACGGCCGCCTGGTGGTCACGCTCTGGCAGCAGAGCACCGGCGCCTTCTCCACCGCCACCCCCGGCCTGCACCACCTCTCCTTCGAGGTGGAGAGCCTCGACGAGGTCCGCGCCACCGAGAACCTGCTGCGCGAGCTGGGCGCCGAGTTCGCCTACGACGGCGTCGTCCCGCACGGCGAGGGCTCCGCCTCCGGCGGCATCTTCTTCAGCGACCCGGACGGCATCCGACTGGAGATCTACACCCGCACCGGGGTGGACGAGACCACCGCCGACGCCCCCATCACCGGCGCCCCGACCTGCGGCTTCTTCTAAACCACGCCTCTCACCCATCCCGAGCCGGCGCACCTGGTGAACCACGGGGGAGCACACCATGACGACCATCAGCACGCCCTACCACTCCGGTGAGCGGACCGCCCAGGCCCGCGCCGGGGTGACCGACCGGGCCGACCACGCCGGCCGGTCGATCCGCAGCACCGTCCCGGCGGTGGCCGCCCGCTTCCTGACCGAGCGGCGGATGCTGGTGGTCGGTGCCGCCGACCCGGACGGCCGGGTCTGGGCCACCCAGCTGTCCGGCCCGGCCGGTTTCCTGCAGGCCGCGGACGAGCGCACCATGACGGTCGCCGCCCGCCCGGCCGAGGCCGATCCGCTGGCCGAGGCACTGGCCCGGCCCGCGCAGGTCGGCACCATCGCCCTGGACCCGGCCGGCCGCCGCCGGATGCGGCTCAACGGCCGCTCGGCGCCGGACGGCCGGGGCGGGCTGCTGGTCCACGCCGAGGAGGTGGTGTCCAACTGCCCGAAGTACATCCAGCGCCGCACCCCGCTGGACCGCCCGGGCGCGGGCCTGCCCCGCACCGTCGCCGCCGGCCCGGCCCTGTCCACCGCGCAGCGGCTCGCCGTGAACACCTCGGACACCTTCTTCATCGCGACCGCAGGCCCGGACGGCCGGGTGGACGCCTCGCACCGCGGCGGCTTCCCCGGCTTCCTGGAGGCGGTGGCGCCGGACCGGGTGCGCTGGCCCGAGTACCACGGCAACGCGATGTTCATGACGCTCGGGAACCTGGAGCTGGACCCGCGGGCCGGCCTGCTGCTGCCCGACTGGGAGACCGGCGGGGCGCTGCTGATCACCGGCGAGGCCCGCACCGACTGGTCCGAGGAGGCCCGGGAGGCCGCCCCGGGCGCCGAGCGGATGGTCGAACTGACCGTCACCGGCGTCCGCGAACTCGCCGACGCCACCCCGCTGACCTGGACCGATCCGGAGTACTCGCCCGCCAACCCGCGCTGATCACCCCTCAGGTCCCTACGATCTCCTGCCGTTCCCGCCCACCAGCGCCACGCCCGGAAGCCCTGGGGGTACCTCCCGGCCGAAGGCTGGGGGAGGGTCCTCACCCGTCCGGCGCAATCCGCCGCGCCACACCCCGCCCGCTTTGGGACTTTGGTCCCGATAACACGCGGAACCGGCCCGGGAAGGGCCCTCCTGTCACGCCGTCAGGCGCCGACCGGGAAGACCGCAGGCTTGGCGCGGCAGCGAGGCCGACGGCATCCCCGGCCCGGACGCCTGGCGCGCCCTCTTCTCCTGACCGGCCGAGGGCCCCTGCCCGGGGCCGCGCCTCAGCGCTTGCCGGACATCCAGTGGAACAGCCCCATCGCCACACTGGTCGCCAGGTTGAAACTGGACACCCCCGGCTGCATCGGCACCGCCACCAGCCGATCGGCCCGCGCCTTCAGCTCCGCCGACACCCCGTGCCGCTCGGTGCCGAAAGCGAGCAGCGCATCGTCCGGGAACGGCAGCTCCCGGATGTCCGTCCCCTCCGGATCCAGCACGTACAGCGGCCCCTCCGGCAGTTCCGGCAACGTCACCCGCTCCACAGCGGTGGCGAAGTGCAGCCCCGCACTGCCCCGCAGCACCGTCGGGTGCCACGGATCGAGCTCCCCCGTGGTCACCACCCCGGTCGCCCCGAACCCGGCCGCCAACCGGATCACCGCCCCGACGTTGCCCAGATTGCGCGGATTCTCCAGCACCACCACCGGCGCCCGCCGCGGCCGCCGCCCCAACGCCGCCCGGTTCGCCGCCACGGACGGCCGCACCGCCAACGCGATCACCCCGGTCGGATGCAACCGCGGCGCCAACCCCCGCAACCGCTCCTCCGGCAGCTCCACCGCCAACCGGTCCAACGCCGCCACCACATCCGGCGCCAGCTCCCCCGCCAACGCCAGCAACGCCCCCCGATCCGCCGTCAGCACCCGCCGGACCTCACCCCCGAACCGCAGCGCGTGCTTCAACGGATGGAACCCGTCCAGCAGCACCGCCCCCGGCTCCCGCTCGGCCACCCGCCACGCCCGCACCACCTCGTCATCCATGCCGCCCACTCTGCCACTCGCGCCCCCCACCCCCTCCGAGCGGGCGTGCCCACACCAACCCCCCTACCGCCCCTCCGAACTCCCCCGCAGGGCCCGCTCCAGGTCCCGCAAGGCGACCCCCACCAACCGCGTCCCCGCCCGCACGACATCCCGCTGCACTCCCGCCGCCCCCTTCGCCAGCTGCTCCTCCAACCGCTCCTGCGCCGCCCGCACCGCGCCGAACTCCACCGGCCGCCCGGTCAGCAGCGCCCCCGCCGCGAGCGCCGTGGCCAGCTGGAGCTCCTCCGCGTACTCCGCCGCCCCCGGCACCGGATCGGCGTCGGCGGCCGGCAGGTGCGCCTCCAGCAGCACGGCCGCCCGGCCGAGGTGCCCGACGGCGGCCCGGGCCCGGTCGATCTGGCGCCGGGTGACCCCGGCCAGCCCGGACTCGTGCCGCCCCGGCTCGGCGTCGGCCCGCTGCATGGCCTGGATGAGCTCGGACCGCGCCTCCCGCGAGTCCAGCAGCGCCGACCGCACGACCCGCCCGCGCGGCCTCGCCGGCTGCTCGTAACAGGCGACCACCGCCGCCGCGTACCGCCCGGCCGCCGCCAGCCACTCGGCGAGCCGCTCCCCGAGCCGGGCGGTCTGCCAGGTGGGGAACAGCGCGTACGTCAGCAGCGCCAGCGACCCGCCGAGCAAAGTCATCCCCACCCGTTCGAAGGCCGTCTCCAGCGGGTTCCCCGCCTGCAGCCCGAGCAGGAACACCACGTACGTCGAGATCCCGACGGTCGTCAGCGCGTACCCGGTCCGGAACGCCAGGTACGCCCCGCCGATGCACAGCACGGCCAGCGCGGCGAGCACCCACTGGCCGGGGTGGGTGAGCTGCACCACCAACGTCGAGACCGCGACCCCGACCACCGTCCCGGCCAGCCGGGCGACGCCCCGGCTGTAGGTCTGGGCGAAGTCCGGCCGCATCACCATCGCGGCGGTCATCGGCGCCCAGTACCCGTGGTGGAACCCGGCCAGCCGGGCCACCAGGTAGGCGACGGTGACCACCCCGGACAGCCGGACGGCGTGCTGGGAGATCGCCGAGCGCGGCTGCAGCTGCCGTCGTACGGCCCGCAGCGCGACCGGCAGCATCCGGGAGATCGACGGCTTGTGCAGTGCCCCGCCGGCCCCGACCACGGGCGTGGTGATGGTGTCCTCGTCGCTGCGGTCCAGCGTGTCCGCGGCCTTGCGCAGCAACCCGCCCAGCCGCCGGGCGGAGCGCCGGGCCGCGCCCTGGAGCCGCGCGCCCTCCTCCGGCCGGACCAGGGTGAGCGTGGCGCCGAGCGGTGGGGGTACCCCCGGCCGGAGGCTGGGGGAGAGCCGTACCGGGTCGCCGGTGCGGACCGCCCGGGCGAGGGCGTCCATCACCTCGGCGGCCGCTGCCAGCACCTCGCGCGCCCGGTCGCGCTCCGGCCCCTCCGCCGGGGCGCCCACCTTGGGGTCGGCGAGCGCGGCGAGGGTGGGGCGGATGCGTTCGGCGATGCCGCGCAGACCGCGCAGTTCGGGCGGCCGGTGGCGGTCCTGCCAGGGGGTCACGGCGGAGGCCTGTCGGGCGGTCATGAAGGGCTCCGGGTCCACGTGCGCGGTCGGATCCTGCCGCAACCGGCGGGCGTAGTCGGCGAGTTCGGCGTAGGTGTCGGCGAGGGCGTCCCGCTGGGCGGTCCAACTGCCGATCGGCCACAAGGTGATGACGGCGGCCTGGACGACCCCGCCGAACGAGGCGACCAGCCCGTGGCCGAGCGCGGTGGTCACGCTGACCGGGAGTTGGACCACGATCAGCATCACCGAGAGGGTGTTGGCGGTGACCACCCCGGCGGTCGGCCCGATCGCCCAGGCGAGCCCGGCCCCGAACGCCCACAGCGCGAGCAGCACCGGGAAGAGCCCGTACACCCCGACGGCCAGGTAGCCGAGGAAGGAGCTGACCCCGAGCCCGACCCCGGCCGCGACGGCCAGGCTGGCGCGGGGCCGGAAGCTGCGCTGGAAGGTGGCCGCGCCGGCGATGAAGGCGCCCATCGCGGCCGAGGTGGCGAGTGCGACCCCGCCGAGGGCGAGCGTGGGGAAGAGCACCAGCGCCACGGCGAGCGCGCCGCGCAGCGCCCGCTTGGGGTCGGTCAGCGCCCGGTCCAGGGTGAGTCCGGTCCGCGCGGTGTCACGAAGAGCGGCGAACCAGGACATACCGCCATCCTAGGCCGCTGACCTGCTGACCCTTCGCCACAGCCGCCCGAGCCGTGCCGCCGCCCACAGCAACGCACCGGTCGGCAGGAACACCGCGTCCGCCGCGACCATCGCGAGCGAGAAAACCGGCAGCCCGAGCACCACCGCGATCCCCAGGTGCTCGGCCATCATCACCACCAGCAGCACGTTCTTGACCCGCCGGTTCATCAGCGTGAACGGGAAGGCGACCTGCAGGACCACCGTGCCGTACGAGATCAGGAAGACCGGCAGCAGCGCCGAGCCGACCAGCCCGGACAGGCCCGGCCAGGGGGTGAAGTAGTCCAGGTGCAGCGGGTAGTACAGCGCCGTGCCGTCCTGCCAGCGCGAGCCCTGCACCTTGTACCAGCCGGCCGTGGCGTAGACCAGCACCACCTCGGCGGCGATCACCAGCATCGCGCAGTTGTGCACCATGTTCGCCAGCGCGTCGAGCACCGCCCGCGGCTCGCCCGCCGGCCGCAGCCGGCCGAGCGCCCACCAGAGGCCGGCCACCGCCCAGAGCCCCCAGAACAGCGGCGCCCAGCCGAGGTACGGGAAGGCCGGGGAGGTCCAGGTCAGGCTGTCGCCGGAGAAGTCACCGGCCTGACAGACCGCCAGCGCCGCGCCGAGCAGCGCCCAGAGCACCACCCCGCCGCGCCCCGGCCCGGACCGCCGGGCGTCCAGTGACCAGACCTCGGCGCAGCGGGTGAAGACCAGGTAGATCGCCATCAGGTGGACGACGTTGTCCCCGCCGTCGCCGAGGAGGACGTCGCGGTTCTGCAGCGACAGCACGGTGACCAGGAACAGCACCGTGCTCGCCCTGGTCCGCCAGCCCAGCAGCACCGCCAGGGCGGCCAGCACGGCCAGGTGGTAGACCAGCTCGAACCAGAGCCGCCCGCCGAACCAGGGCAGCACGGTGAACGCCCCGTCATCGGCGAGCAGCCGCCCGGCGAGCTCCATCGACCAGGGCGCGCGGTCGCCGTACAGCACCCGCCGGTTGGGCCACTCCCGCAGCAGGTAGGCGAGCCAGACCAGCCCGAAGCCGATCCGCACCACCGCGGCCTGGTGCCGTCCGAGCACCCGCCCGCTGAACGCCTCCATCGCCCGCCCGAAGACCGCCACCGGCCCGCGCGCCGGCCCCGGCGCAGGCGGCACCACCGGATCAGGCGGCACCACCGGCGCGGGCGACGCCACAGCACCCGGCGGCTGCCCGCCCTGCCGCGGCACGCCTCCGAGCTCGACCGCCCCGGCCGGCTCCGCCGACGCCCCGTTCACCCCAACCCCCGGTAGTCCTCGTCCCCGACCGGCCACCACGGCAGCTCCCGCACCTTGGGCGCCGGCGGCCCGGCCTCACCGCTCCAGGACGGCGGCGACACGGTGGCCGAGGTCACCCGGAACTCGATCTCCAGGACGCGCTCGCCGTCCACCTCCCGGCCGATCCGCTGCAGCGCGATCCGCTTGAGGTACTGCTCGGCGAGCCTGCCGCGCGGATTGGTCGGCTTCTCGTCCTGCGGGTCGTGCGAGCCGTCGTAGAAGTCCCAGGCTCGGCGCAGCAGGTTCTGGTCGACGTGGCTGGGCGCCGGGTTGCCCCGGATCGCGGCGAGGTCCCGGGCGGTCAGCCCGATCCAGCCGTGGGTCCGGGTGGCGCCGCCGTCCGCGACGGTGCGCACCCGGGCGTCCAGGCTGATGTTCTGCTGCAGCGGATTGGGGGCGAACAGCTTCCAGTTCTGCTCGAACTCCGGGTACACCACCCCGTCCACCTCGTCCCGGTACTGCCGGGACAGCACGTTGTCGGGCGCGACGTGCAGGAACACCGCGGCGAGGAACAGCCCGGTGCCGCTGACCAGCGCCGCGGCGGCCAGGCCGAGGACGAGCTGCGCGGGCCCGGACCAGACGCGTCCGGGCGCGGCCCGGTCCGTGGTCTCCGTCATGGCCTCCCCCGCCCGATCGGCGCGCCGCCGGCCGACACCGGCGCGTCGCGGCGCCCATCCTGCCCTACCCGCCCCCGGGCGGGCGCGGCGAGGCGCCGGGCGAGGCCCTATCCCCTCACGAGCCGCTACAGGACGAAGGCGGCCTGACCGCTGCTGCTGACCATCGGACGGCCCGCGCCCTCCCAGGCGTACATCCCGCCGTCCACGTTCACCGCGTCCCGGCCCTGCTGCACCAGGTACTGGACGACCTGCGCGGAACGGCCGCCGACCCGGCAGAGCACGTACAGCTTCTCGTCCGGCAGCTCGCCGATCCGGGCGATCACCTCGCCGATCGGGATGTGCAGCGCGCCGTCCACGTGGCCGGCGTCCCACTCGTCCTGCTCGCGCACGTCCAGCAGGGCGGCGTCGGCCGGTACGGAGGCGGCGTCGGTGGTGGGGATCTGCGCGAACATCGTGTGGCTCTCCTGGGGTCGGGTCGGGTCGGTGCCATTGTCGCCCACCGGGCCGGGGCCCGGGGCCCGATCACCGAGCAGCCGCTCCAGCTCGGCCTGCTGGGCGGCGGCCTTGGCGAGCAGCTCCTCGGCGAGCTGCTCCAGCAACCGGTCCGGGTCCTGCGGGGCGAGGGCGAGCAGCTGGCCCATCGGGGTCCGCTCCAGCCGGACCTGCTCGGTGGCGGTCTCGGCGATCTTGGCGGTCAGCCAGTCCAGCCGGCGGCGCAGCCAGCCCAGCCGGTCGGGGGAGTCGACGGCGGGCGCGGCCTCCGGCGCGGTGGACCACTCGGCGGCCAGGCTCTCCAGCGCGGCGGTGTCCCCGTACGCGTAGGCCTCGTTGACCCGGACCAGGAAGTCCGCCCGGCGCTGCTGCTCGGCCCCGTCGGTGGTCAGGTCCGGGTGGGCGCGGCGGACCAGCTCGCGGTAGATCCGCTGGGCCTCCTTCCCGGGCCGCACCCGGGCCGGTGCGGCGGGCGGCGGCGGGACGGCCTCGTCCTCGCCCTCACCGGACTTCTCCCGCACCGAGTCGAACAGCGCGTCCAGGTCGGGCAGCTCCTCGACCCGCTGCCGCGCCTCGGCGGCCCGGCGCAGGTCCTCGGGGTCACCGGTCCGCGCCGCGACGGCCTCGGCGACCAGCGCCTCCAGCTCGTCCAGCCGGGCGTAGAGCGGGCCGAGCAGCTGGTGGTGGATCAGCGCGAAGTTGTCGATCTCGACCCGCAGGGTCTGCACGTCCACGTCCATGCTGAGCCAGGCGAGCTCGGCCGCGGCCACCCGCTCCTCCAGCTCCTGCTGCTCCGGGTCCGTCCAGCGGACGGGGCTCTGCGCGCTCACGGTCTCGCCTCTGTCTCGTCCGGCCTGCTGGGTCCTGCGGGGCCGCCGAACGGGCGGCCCGGCCTGCCACCCTACCGCCGCATTCCAAGGCCCCGTCCGGGTGAAGCTGGAGTACGAACCGGCGCGCGACGCGCGACACGCAACCGATCCTGATGAATCTCCCCGTTTCGGTGTCGTGCCCGGCCCGGTCCGTGCTTCGCTGGTATCCGCACAGCGTGCCTTCCTCCGGAGAGAGGGCCGCCCCCAGGCGCGGCGGCCAGGCGGGAGCAGACCGAATCCATGGTGGCCGAGTCCAACTCCACACCGCTTCCGGCGGGCGCCGGGACCGCGCCGGGCGACCATCCGACCGGAGTGGCCGCCCTCGTCCGGCTCGCCCTGATCCTGGTCGACCGGACCGGTCGGATCGCCCAGTGGAGCCGGGCCGCCGAGGAGCTGTTCGGGCACCGCGCCGAGGCCGCCACCGACCGCCCCGCCTCGGGCCTGCTGCCCGCCCTGGAGTCCCGGCTGCTCGGCCGCTGCGCCGTACGCCGTCGCTGTGACGCCCTCGACACCCTGGCCGGGCTGACCGCCACCGGCCTTCCCTGGGCCGGCCGGCTGACCGTGACCGACCGCGAGGAGCACCAGCGCGACGTGCTCTGGTGGGCCTACCCGCTGCCCGGCCCGTCCGGTGGGCTGCTCGCCCTCGCCGCCGACGCCCGCCCGCTGCGCACCGGCGGGCCGCGGCTCGCGCTCGGCGAGCGCCTGCTGCCGTTCGCCCCCGCACCCTCCGCCCGGGGCGGCTTCCACGGGCTGACCGCCGCGCTCACCCCGCCCGCCGCCGAACTGCCCGAGCCGCTGGCCCGGCTGCTGCCCGCCGCCCACCGGGCGGCGCTGGGGGAGGCGGCGGCCCTGGGCGGGCTGCCCGCGCTGCGGCTGGACGCGGCCACCGTGCTGCCGGTGCTGCCCTCCGATCCGCAGGTCGGCACCGCCCACGCGGCCGCCGGCCTGGGCCGCCGCTACCCGACGCCCCAGCAGCGCGCCGCCCGGCTCGGTCCGCCGCCGCAGCCCGACCAGTCCGCACCCGGCCGCCGTCCCCCGAGCCCGCTGCCGGTCCAACGCGAACCGGCCCAACGAGAGCCCGCCCAGCGCGAACCACGCGACCCGGTCCAACACCAGTCCGCCCAGGGCAGCCCCGCCGTCCGCCCCACCGCCGTCCTCGGCGGACCGGTCGGCGCCCCGCCCGTCCAGTCCCCCACCGGAGGAGGAGCCACCATCGAGCAGCAGGCCGCCGCCGTCGGGCCGTCCGCCCACGGCCTCCCGCCGCGCCGCGCCGACCAGGCCCCGCCCGGCGCCATCCCCGCCCCCGCCGCTGCCGAGGGGCCGCCGAGCATCCGGCTGAGCCCGTTCCTCACCAACGGGCAGGCCGGCGAGCAGCTGGCCCTGCTGAACGAGGTGGGCGGCAAGGTCGGCACCACCCTGGACCTCGGCTTCACCGCCCACGAGCTGTGCCAGGTGCTGGTCCCCCGGGTCGCCGACTTCGCCTGCGTGGACCTCGTGGACGGCCTGATCTCGGACTCCGAGCTGCCGGTCGCCCGTCCGGACGACGACACGATGCTGCGCCGGGTCGCCCTGGTCTTCAACGAGACCGGCGGCGCCTGGGACCACGTGCTCGCCGAGGGCTCGCTGGTCAGCATGCCGCGCCGGACCCCGCCCGGCATGGCCCTGCAGCTGAACCAGCCGGTGCTGGTCCCGGTGGTCAGCGCGGACGTCGCGGTCGACTACGCCATCGCCCTCGGCGGCGCCCGGCTGGTCCCGGTGGTCTCCGGCCGCTCGATGCTGGTGGTCCCGCTGTCCGCCCGGGGCACCGTGCTGGGCATCCTCAAGCTGCTCCGGCTGCCGGACCGCGCCCCCTTCGACGAGAGCGACGCCGCCACCCTCAAGGAGCTCGCGGTCCGGGCGGCGCTGTCGCTGGACAACGCCCGGCTGCACCGCGCCGAGGCCCGGGTCGCCACCACCCTGCAGCGCTCGATGATCCCGACCCGCCCGCCGCAGATCCCCGGCGTGCAGATCGCCCACCGCTACCTGCCCGGCGATCCGAAGGCCGAGGTCGGCGGCGACTGGTTCGACGCGATCCAGCTGCCCGGCAGCCGGGTCGCCCTGGTGGTCGGCGACGTGATGGGCCACGGCATCCACTCGGCCGCCGCGATGGGCCGCTTCCGCACCGCGATGCAGACCCTCGCCGCCCTCGACCTGCCGCCCGGCCAGCTGCTGCGGCACCTGGACAACCTCGCCCAGAAGCTCGGCGACGACCACCTGGCCACCTGCCTGTACGCGGTCTACGACCCGATCAACCGGACCTGCGAGCTGGCCAGCGCCGGCCACGTCCCGCCCGTCCTGGTGCACCCGGACGGCACCGGCGAGCTGCTGGAGATCCCGGCCGGCGCGCCGATCGGCGTCGGCGGGGTGCCGTTCGTCGCCAAGACCATCGACGTCTCGGACGGCTCGATGCTGGTGCTGTGCACCGACGGACTGGTCGAGGTCCGGGGCGGGGACATAGGAGCCGGCCTGGCGGCGCTGTGCGGCAACCTGATCGACCCGCAGCAGAGCCCCGAGCAGGCCTGCGACGAGGTGCTGCGCCGCCTGCACTCGGACGACCGCAAGGACGACGTCGCCCTGCTGGTGGCCCGCTTCGACGGGGTCGCCCCGTCCGAGGTGGCCACCTGGGACCTCACCGTGGACCACCTCGAGGTCCGGCGGGCCCGTTCGCTGGTCCGCGAGCAGCTGGCCGCCTGGCACCTGGAGGCGCTCAGCGACACCACCGAACTGCTGGTCAGCGAACTGGTCACGAACGCCGTACGGGTCGCCCGGGACCGGGTGCAGCTCCAGCTGATCCGGGTGGACAAGCTGCTGGTCGAGGTCAGCGACGACAACCACAACCTGCCCTCGCTGGAGCCGGCCGAGCAACTCGGCGAGACCGGCCGCGGCCTCACCCTGGTCACCAAGCTCGCCGAACGCTGGGGCACCGCCCGCAAGGCGGTGGGCAAGGTCGTCTGGTTCGAGCTGCCCCTCCCGCACGCGTGACGGCCGCGTACGGGCAACGCCCGGTACGCGGCCGACACGCCAGATGGAGCGACCCTCAGGGGATGACGGCCCCCGCCGGACGGCGCCGGGCCTCCGCCGCGACCTCCAGGGAGGCGGTCGTGGCCACCGAGGTGGCGGCGCCGACCCCGGCCAGCACCCGCGGCCAGAAGTCCCCGAAGACCTCGACCGAGACGGCGAACAGCAGCGCGGTGATCACCGCGACCACGTGCTCCAGCCCGGCCAGGTTCGGCAGCCACACGGCCTCGCCGACCATCAGCGCCACCACCATGGCGGCGGTGAACCACGCCCGGGTGCGGAACGCGATGCAGATCGCCAGCGCCACCACCGCGGCCGACGGCCCGGTGTCCCGCACGTAGGCGACCCACTTCGGGAAGCCGAACACGTGGCCCGGCCCGATCGCCACGCCGACCCGGGCGAACAGCGTGCCCGCCAGGGTGCACGCGTACGCGACCACCAGGGTCATCCGCCGGCCGAGCACGACCTCGGCGACCGCGAAGACCACGAACACCTGGGCCAGCGCCCCCCAGACCGGCAGGTCCAGGGCCGGCACGTAAAGCGACAGCGGCGTCCGCAGCAGCGAGACGTCGAGCGGCAGCGAAGCCCGCACCACCCCGATGTGGTTGACGAAGCGCTCGCCGCCCGGCAGGTGCTGGACGATGCTGAACAGCAGGATCAGAAACGTCGCCACCGTGGCCAGCGGGAACGCGGCGAACCTCTTCCGCACCACCGCGCCCCGGACCGTCAGGTACAACGTTCCCCACTCGGCGACAGCGGCCGTTCCGGCTAGCGCCAGCGGCCCCTTTCGCACGCCCCCCGCGTGGGTCCTGTGAATCACAACCGTTTCTCCCGAATCCCCGAACTTGTCAGCTACCCCAACATTAGAAGCCAGTTAACAAATCCACATCGGCATGGATGGGGATCGAGGTCATCCTCAGGAGGGAGACGAATCCCCCCTCTGGACCCCCCTTATGACCGATGGCCCTATGTCCCCTACGGCTGGTGGTCCTGAGTACACCCCCGGGCGTCGGCCCCCCTCCGCCCCCCGGCGGAGGGCTACCCCTTCCCGTCCCGCGCCGCCACCGGCACCCTGGGCGCCACCACGGCGGCCCGCGCGTGCCGACGGCGGAACAGGGCGGGCAGGCTCGGCGCGACGATGAAACCCTCGGCGCGCGCGCTCGCGATGCCGATCCGCGGAATCTCGCTGCTCTTCTCGAACAGCAGGTAACGCGGTTCCCAGATCGGCCGGTACTTGGCGTTCGCGCGGTACAGCGACTCGATCTGCCACCAGCGCGAGAAGAACCCGAGGACGGAGCGCCAGAGCCGCAGCACCGGCCCGGCGCCGAGCCGCGAACCGCGCTCGAAGACCGAACGGAACATCGCGAAGTTCAGCGAGACCCGCTTCAGCCCCACCTCGTCGGCGCGCTGCAGCAGCTCGATCACCATGAACTCCACCAGGCCGTTGTCGGTGTCCCGGGCCCGGCGCATCAGGTCCAGCGAGAGCCCGTCCGGGCCCCACGGGACGAAGCTCAGCAGCGCCGCGAGCTCGCCGTCCGCGTTGTGGCACTCCAGCATCACGCAGCGGCCGTCGCCCGGGTCGCCGAGCCGGCCCAGCGCCATCGAGAAGCCGCGCTCGGTCGCCCCGTCGCGCCACTCGTCGGCCTTGGCCACCAGCCGCGCCATCTCCGCCTCGGAGATGTCCTCGTGGCGGCGGACCCGCACCGTGTACCCGGCCCGCTTGACCCGGTTGTACGCCTGCCGGACCACCCGCATCGCGCGGCCTTCCAGCGAGAACTCGTCCAGCTCGACGATCGCCTCGTCGCCCAGCTCCAGCGCGTCCAGCCCGTGCCGGGCGTAGATCACCCCGGCCTCCTCGGAGGCGCCCATCACGGCCGGCGCCCAGGCGTGCTCCCGCGCCTCGGACAGCCAGGCCTCGATCGCGCCCGGCCAGGCCTCCGGGTCGCCGATCGGGTCGCCCGAGGCGAGCGAGACCCCGCCGACCACCCGGTAGGTCACCGCCGCCTTGCCGCTGGGGGAGAAGATCACCGCCTTGTCCCGGCGCAGCGCGAAGTAGCCCAGCGAGTCCCGCTCGCCCTGCCGCTCCAGCAGGCCGCGCAGCTTCGCCTCGTCCTCCGGGGTGAGCAGCTCCTTGCCGCGCGGGCTGCGGAAGGCCACGTACAGCACCAGCAGGAACAGCACCGCGCCCATCGCGTTGATCGCGGCGTTCACCCAGGTCGGGGCGGCGATCACCGAGCGCAGGTGCTCGGAGGGGGTGATGGTGACCATCCGGCCGACCGAGTAGCGGAAGAGGTCCCACCAGTCGGCGCCGTTCAGCTCGTTGGTCAGCCAGACCAGCAGCGCGCCGACCGAGCCGCCGAACAGCAGCCCGCCGACGAAGGTGGCCGCCGCGGTCTTCGGGTTGGAGGGGTCGCCCTTGGACGTGAACTCCTTGCGCCCGATCAGCAGCGCCAGCACGAACAGGCAGGTCAGGATGGTGGAGATGTAGTTGAGCGGGTGCTTGTTGAAGCGCTCGCCGGGCAGCACCATGGCCGCCAGGTACAGCAGGGCGAACACACTGCTGAGCGCCGCGTTGAAGATCCACGCGGCGCGCTTGCGCCGCCGCATCGCGACGGCGAGGAAGACCGACAGCACCGCGGCCGCCAGGCCGGAGGTCATCAGGTACGGGGTGAAGTACTCACCCTCGTTGTGCTCGCTGACCTGGTTCCCCCACGGCACCAGCAGCACCGTCGCCAGGTTCAGCAGCGCCAGCAGCCTGAGGTACCAGACGGAGGCGGCGGCGGCCCTCGGGCGCCAGCGGTCGAGCGGTCCGGCGGGCCGGGGCCCGGCGGAGGTGGCGGACGGCTCCGACTTCACAGTGGACGACACAGCTCAATTCCAAACGATCAGATGGTGGGGCGCATCCGCACACGGCCCGGCGCCGGGCGCCCGCACGGGCCCGACGGACTGACCGGCCGCCTCCGCCCACCGGCCGCCCGCATCGAGCGGCGGGCCGGAAAGGACAGCCAACTCCATGGTTCCGCACCATTCCTGAGAATTACGTGAACCGGGTAGCGGATTCCCACCCCCGCCGAACGGCGGGGTTCGTACCCGTCATTGGTTCGGCGCCCCGCCCCGCCTACCCCTACCCTCAAAAGCGACCCCCGCGGACCGACCGAACCCGGCCGCCCGAACCGAGGAGGCACCATCACCACCACCCACGTGCTGATCGTCGACGACGAGATCCTGGTCCGCTCGGGCCTCGGCCTGATCGTCGGCTCCGCCCCCGACCTGGAGGTGGTCGGCGACTGCTCCGGCGGGCAGGCCGAGGAGCACGTCCGGCGCCTGCGCCCGCACGTGGTGCTGCTCGACATCCGGATGCCCGACCTCGACGGCATCTCGGTGCTGCGCCGCCTGCGCGCCCTGCCCGACCCGCCCGCCGTCGCGATGCTCACCACCTTCGACACCGACGAGTACATCGGCACCGCGCTGCGGGCCGGCGCGGCCGGCTTCCTGCTCAAGGACACCGCCCCCGAGCAGCTGGTGCACGCGGTCCGGGTGCTCGCCGCGGGCGGCAACATCCTCTCCCCGACCGTCACCCGCACCGTGATCGGCGGCTACGTGGACGGCGGCGGCCCGGACGCCGAGGCCACCTCGCTGGCCCGCACCCTGACCGGCCGGGAGCTCGACGTGCTCGCCCTGCTCGGCGAGGGCCTGTCCAACGCCGAGATCGCCGACCGGCTCTTCCTCGGCACCGGCACGGTCAAGGACCACATCAGCGCGATCCTCGGCAAGCTCGGCGCCGCCAACCGGGTGCAGGCCGCCGTGCTCGCCCACCGGGCCGGTCTGGTCCGGCCCAAGCCCGGCGACGGGGCATGACGACCGTCGACCAGCTGCCGTCCAGACGGCTGCCCGCCTGGTGCACCGCGCCCTGGCTGATGCTGCTGCTGCCCGTCCTGTACTCCCTGCTGGACTCGGCGCTGGTGGCCCGGGACGCCGCCTGGTGGCAGATCGCGCTCTCCACGCTGGCCGCCGTCGCGCTGTTCTGGCGCCGCCGCTTCCCGGTGACGGTGCTGCTGCTCACCATGCCCGGCACCTGGGTCGAGCAGATCTGGCTGGCCCCGATCACCGCCGTCTACACGATCGCCACCGACCGCCCCGGCCCCCGGGTGCTGATCCCCTGCGCGACCCTGTTCACCCTGGTCACCTTCTTCCACTGGCCGCTGCCGACCCCGGTCATCGACCTCAGCCGGAACACCGCCCTGGACGCCATCCAGGCCGTGATGCTGGCCGCCGGCCCGGCCGCCACCGGCCGGCTCTCCCGCACCCGGCGGGAGCTGGCCGCCCGCCTGGACGAGCTGACCCGCGGCCAGGAGCGGGAGAGCCGGCTGCTCGCCGAGCGCGTGCTGATCAGCGAGCGCGGCCGGCTGGCCCGGGAGATGCACGACGTGGTCTCGCACCAGGTCAGCCTGATCAGCATCCAGGCCGGCGCGCTCCAGGTGAGCACCGCCGACCCGGCCGCCGCGGGCGTCGCCCGCACCATCCGCGAACTGTCCGTACGGACCCTGGACGAGCTGCGCCAGATGGTCGGGGTGCTGCGCGGCACCACCAACGGCCCGCTCCCGGACGCCCCGCTCGCCCCGCAGCCCCGGCTGGCCGACCTGCCCCGGCTGATCGAGCAGAGCGGGCTGACCGCCGACACCGAACTGAACCCCGGTGACCGCCCGTGGCCGGAGGCGGTCGAGCGGGCCGCCTACCGCACCATCCAGGAGGCGCTCACCAACATCACCAAGTACGCGCCGGAGGCGGTGGTGCACGTGAAGGTCCGGGCGAAGGGCCGCAGGCTGCGGGTCGAAGTCCGCAACGAGGCGCCGCGGGTCCACCCGGCCGAGATCCTGCCGGGCGGCGGCCACGGCCTGGTCGGCCTGCGCGAGCGCGCCCAGCTGCTGGGCGGCACCCTCACCGCGGGCCCCACCCAGGACGGCGGCTTCGAGGTCCGCGCCGAGCTCCCCGCCACCCGCTCCTGACCCCACCGTCCCGGCGGCCGCGCCCCGGCCGCCGGCTCCGGACGACGAGACGGCTCGGACGACAAGGAAGGCCGGACAACGAGAAAGCCCCGCAGATCCGAAGATCTGCGGGGCTTCGCTGTGCGCGAGGGGGGAGTTGAACCCCCACGCCCTTTCGGGCACTGGAACCTGAATCCAGCGCGTCTGCCTATTCCGCCACCCGCGCATGGGTGTTGTCTTCTTTGCCGTCCGATCCTCGGAACCGCCCGGTACCATGTGGCCCTTCGCGCTTCCTCGGTCCGGCTTCCCTTCCGGGCGGCCCTTCCGACGTGGAAAACAGTAGCACGACCTGGGGGGCTGCTCCGAATCGGTTTCCCGGGGAGACCAACCGCATCCGAACGGGTGCACGACGAACGGGCGAGCGAACGGCGGTGGGCGGCTCCGATGGACACACCTGGCGTGCCGCCCCCGAAATGCGTCACCCTGTGTGTCCGAGCCCACCCCCGGGCACCACGCGGTCCGGGAACCGTACGGAAGGGCCCGGCGTGGATACGATCAGTACGGAAGTACCGCAAGTAGGCACGACCGACTCTCCGGAGGACAGTCCCCCGGAGGGAGCCGGTCCACGGGCAGGCGAACGAACCCTGGAAGGGGGTGCCCCATGGGGATGCTGAAGAAGTTCGAGCAGCGGCTGGAGGGTCTCGTCAACGGCACCTTCGCCAAGGTGTTCAAGTCCGAGGTCCAGCCCGTCGAGATCGCCGGCGCTCTGCAGCGCGAGTGCGACAACAACGCGAGCATCTGGAACCGCGACCGCACCGTCGTGCCGAACGACTTCATCGTCGAGCTCAGCCCGCACGACCACGAGCGGCTCAGCCCCTACTCGGGACAGCTCGGAACCGAGCTCGCCGGCATGGTCCGCGAGTACGCCGAGGCCCAGCGGTACACCTTCATGGGCCCGCTCCAGGTGAACCTGGAGAAGGCCGACGACCTGGACACCGGCCTGTACCGGGTGCGCAGCCGCACCCTCGCCGCCGAGGAGCCCCAGCAGTACGCCGCGCCGCCGCAGCCCGGCTACGACCGCCAGCCGGCCGCGCCGGCCCCCGGCGCGCCCTGGCAGCAGGGCGGCGCCGAGCAGTACAACGCGCCCCCGCCGCCGCCCGCACCTCCCGCGATGCCCCCGGGCCCTCCGGCCGGCGGCAACGTCCGCAACTTCCCCGGGGCCGGCCACGGCGCCTCGGTCCGCCGCTGGATCGAGGTGAACGGCGCCCGCCACCAGATCACCGGCGCGGCCTGCGTGCTCGGGCGCTCGACCGAGGCGGACGTGCGGATCGACGACCCGGGGGTCTCGCGCAAGCACGCCGAGATCCGCCCCGGCACCCCTTCGATGGTCCTCGACCTGGGGTCCACCAACGGCATCGTGGTGGACGGGCAGCACACCCAGCGCGCTACGCTCCGCGACGGCTCCCGAATCGTCGTGGGCTCCACCACCATCGTCTACCGGCAGGTCGAAGGGTAGTGTCCGAGTTGTTCGCGCGCCTCGCTCACCGACTGGCGGGACGGTCATGTCAGAACTGACCCTCACGGTCATGCGACTGGGCTTCCTGGCCGTGCTGTGGCTGTTCGTCATCGTCGCGATCCAGGTGATCCGCAGCGACCTGTTCGGCACCAAGGTGAACCCCCGCACCTCCCGCCGCGGCGCCGCCACGGCGTCCGGCGGCGGCGCGGCGACCACCACGGCGCCCGGACGTCCCGCCGCCCCGGCCCCCGGCAACGCCGGCGCGGGCCAGACCCAGGGCGGCGGCCGCCGCCGCGGCGCCCCGACCCAGCTCGTCGTGGTGCAGGGCTCGCTGGCCGGGACCACGGTCGCGCTGCAGGGCCAGACCATCACGCTGGGCCGCGCGCACGACTCCACCATCGTGCTGGACGACGACTACGCGTCCTCCCGGCATGCCAGGATCTATCCGGATCAGACTGGGCAGTGGACGGTCGAGGATCTAGGCTCCACCAACGGCACCTATCTGGACCGGCAGCGCCTGACCGCGCCCACCCCGCTCCAGCCGGGCATGCCGATCCGTATCGGCAGGACCGTCATCGAACTGCGGAAGTAGTAGCGCATGAGGGACAGCATCCCGTCCATGACCCAGAGGGGGGCACAGGTCGCATGACCCTGGTGCTGCGCTTCGCCGCCGGCTCCCACAAGGGACTGATCCGGGAGGGGAACGAGGACTCCGGCTACGCCGGGCCGCGGCTGCTGGCCGTGGCCGACGGCATGGGCGGCGCCGCGGCCGGCGAGGTCGCGTCCTCCGAGGTGCTCGGCTCGATCGTCCGACTGGACGAGGACGTGCCGGGCGCCGACCTGCTGACCCTGCTGGGCGACGCCGTCCAGGGCGCCAACGACCGGCTCCGGCAGATGGTCGAGGAGGACCCGCAGCTGGAGGGCATGGGCTGCACCCTGACCGCCATGCTGTGGACCGGCCAGCGGATGGGCCTGGTGCACGTCGGCGACTCCCGCGCCTACCTGCTGCGCGACGGCTCGCTGGTGCAGATCACCCAGGACCACACCTGGGTGCAGCGCCTGGTCGACGAGGGCCGGATCACGCCCGAGGAGGCCGAGACCCACCCCCAGCGCTCGCTGCTGATGCGGGCCCTGGACGGCCGCGGTCAGGTCGAACCGGACCTGTCGATCCGCGAGGTCCGGGCCGGCGACCGCTACCTGCTCTGCTCCGACGGCCTCTCCGGCCCGGTCAGCCACCAGACCCTGCAGGACACCCTCGGCAGCTACTACTCGCCCGAGCAGACCGTGCAGGAGCTGATCCAGCTCGCGCTGCGCGGCGGCGGTCCGGACAACATCACCTGCATCGTGGCGGACGTCATCGACGTCGGCGCCACGGACACCATGAGCGGCCAGTTCAACGACGTCCCGGTGGTGGTCGGCGCGGTCGCCGACACCCCGCCGTCCTCGACCGCCGCCGACCACTCGATCGCGGACACCCCGGCCGGCCGCGCCGCCGGCCTGGGCCGCGGCCCGCAGGGCGCCTTCGGCCCGGCCGAGGGCTACGAGGGCTACGGCGCCGCCCAGGGTGGCTTCGGTCCCGCCGAGGGCTACCAGGGCGAGGAGGGCTACGGCTACCCCGTCGAGCCCTCGGTGTACGGCACCGAGGAGTTCGACGAGGAGCAGCCCCCCAAGCGCAAGCGCCGCGGCCTGACCGTCTCGCTGGCCGTCCTGGTCACGCTCGGCCTGCTCGGCGGCGCCGGGTACTTCGGCTACCAGTGGACGCAGGGCCAGTACTACATCGGCGAGGACGGCGACCACGTCGCGATCTACCAGGGCATCAACCAGAACCTGGCCGGTCTGAGCCTCTCCTCGGTGCACGAGTCGCACAGCGACGCGCCGCTGAAGTGGCTGCCGCAGGACCAGCGCGCCCAGGTGAGCAAGACCATCTCGGTCGGCAGCCTGAACGACGCCGAGAAGACGATGAACGACCTCGTGGGCTGGGCCAAGCTGTGCCAACGGGTCGCCGCCGCGGCCCCGCAGGGCACCCAGCCGACCCCGGCCACCAAGAGCTCGTTCGTGACCGCCACGCCGGCCACCCCGGGGGAGCGGGAGAAGCGCAACCCGACCGCGACCGCGCCGAGCGCCACGCCGACCCCGAGCGCCCCGACCACGCCCGCCCCGACGCAGAACGCCACCCCTCCGGTGGCCGCCGCCCCGAGCGAGCAGGCCCAGCCGCCCCAGCAGCAGCTGAGCGACGACGACCGCGCCCGGGCCGAATCCTGCCCGAAGCCGTGACCTCCGTGATCCGACATAGGTCCGCCCGGCGCGGGCCCGCCGGCCGTCAGGGAGCGGTCACCACGTGAGCAGCTACAACCTGAGCGGCGACACCGGCCGCGCCGGCGGCCGGCGCCGGGCGGCGGCCGGGCGCGTCGTGCCGCGGCGCCGGGGCAACACCACCATCTCGCCCCAGGGCACGCCGAACCGGCGCAACACCGAGCTGGCCCTGCTGGTCTTCGCGGTCCTGCTGCCGATCCTGGCGTACGCCAACGTGGGGCTGGCGATGGACTCCCGGCTGCCCGCCGGCATGCTCGGCTACGGCCTCGGCATGGGCTCGCTGGCGCTGGTCGCGCACCTGCTGGTACGCCGCTTCGCGCCGTACGCGGACCCGCTGATGCTGCCGATCGCCACGCTGCTGAACGGGCTGGGCGTGGTGATGATCTGGCGGCTGGACAAGGCCGGCCGCCTGCTCAGCGGCAACTTCCCGGCGGCCCGCAACCAGCTGATGTGGTCGGCCCTCGGGATCACGCTGTTCATCGGCGTCATGGTCTTCCTGAAGGACCACCGGGTGCTCCAGCGCTACACCTACATCTCGATGGTGGCGGCGCTGGTGCTGCTCGCCGCGCCGGCCTTCTTCCCGGCCCGGGCCGAGGACTTCGGCGCGAAGATCTGGATCCGGATGGGCAGCTTCTCCATCCAGCCCGGCGAGTTCGCCAAGATCGTCCTGACCGTGTTCTTCGCCGGCTACCTGATGGTCAAGCGGGACGCCCTGGCACTGGCCAGCCGCCGCTTCATGGGCCTGTACCTGCCGCGCGGCCGCGACCTCGGCCCGATCATCGTGATCTGGCTGCTCAGCCTGCTGATCCTGGTCTTCGAGAACGACCTCGGCACGTCCTTCCTGTTCTTCGGCCTCTTCGTGGTGATGCTCTACGTCGCCACCGAGCGGACCAGCTGGATCCTGTTCGGCCTGCTGATGTCGGTCGGCGGCGCGGCCGCGGTCGCCACGACCACCAGCCACGTCAAGGTCCGCATCGACGCCTGGCTCGACCCGATGGCCGCCTTCTCCCCGCACCCGCCCAAGGGCGCGACCGAGCAGATCGGCCAGTCGCTGATGGCGCTCGGCTCCGGCGGGGTGACCGGCTCCGGCCTCGGCCAGGGCCGCTCCTGGCTGATCAACTTCGCCGCCAAGAGCGACTTCATCCTGGGTTCCTTCGGCGAGGAGCTCGGGCTCACCGGCCTGATGGCGATCTTCCTGCTGTACGCCCTGCTGGTGCAGCGCGGCCTGCGCACCGCCCTCGCCGCCCGCGACCCCTTCGGCAAGCTGTTCGCCGTCGGGCTGTCCTCGGCGATGGCGCTGCAGGTGTTCGTCGTCGCCGGCGGGGTCACCGGACTGATCCCGCTGACCGGTATGACCATGCCGTTCCTGGCTCAGGGCGGGTCGTCCGTCGTTGCCAACTGGGCGCTGGTCGCGATCCTGCTGAAGATCAGCGACAGCGCCCGCCGTCCCGGGGTCGTACCGGCCCCGGCCACCGAGGGCCAGGGAGGATCCGCCCGATGAACAAGCCGATCCGACGGATCTCGATCTTCTGCCTGGTGCTGATCCTGGCCCTGATGGTGCGCGCCAACTGGGTGCAGGGCGTCCAGGCCGACGCCCTGGCCACCAACAAGAACAACAAGCGCCAGCTGTACGACCGCTACGCCCACCCGCGCGGCAACATCATCGCGGGCGGCCAGCCGGTCACCTCGTCCGACTTCGTCAACGGCGTGCGCTTCAAGTACAAGACCTCCTGGGTCGACGGCCCGATGTGGGCCCCGGTCACCGGGTTCTCCACGCTGGGCCAGAGCAGCGGCCTGGAGGCGCTGGAGGACGGCGTCCTCTCCGGCAGCGACGACCGGCTGTTCTTCCGCAACACCCTGGACATGCTCACCGGGGAGCCCAAGAAGGGCGGCGACGTCGTCACGACGATCAACCCCAAGGTGCAGAAGGCCGCGTGGGACGCCATGAACGGCAAGAAGGGCGCGGTGGTCGCGCTCGACCCGAAGACCGGCGCCATCCTCGCCCTGGTCTCCGCGCCGTCCTACGACCCGGGCACCATCTCCGGCTACGACAACGACGCCACCAAGGCGTGGAACGACCTCAACGCCGACCCGAACAAGCCGCTGGACAACCGGGCGCTGAAGTACACCTATCCGCCCGGCTCGACGTTCAAGCTGGTCACCGCGACCGCCGCGTTCGAGAACGGGATGTTCCAGAGCATCGACGACGCCACCTCGACCCCGGACCCGTACACCCTGCCCGGCACCCAGACCACGCTGAAGAACGAGAGCCCGAACGAGCGCTGCGAGAACGCCACCGTCAAGGCCGGGATGGACCAGTCCTGCAACACGGTTTTCGCCAAGATCGGCGCGGACCTGGGCAAGGACAAGATGCGGGCGCAGGCCGAGAAGTTCGGCTTCAACAGCACCATCGACACACCGGTCCGGGCCGAGAAGAGCGTCTTCCCGAACAGCGCCAGCCTGGACGGCACCGCTCAGGACTCGATCGGCCAGCACGACACCCGCGCCACCCCGCTGCAGGTCGCCATGGTCTCCGCGGCGATCGCCAACAACGGCAGCCTGATGCAGCCCTACCTGGTCGACCAGGAGCGCTCGGCCTCGCTGACCACCCTCTCCAAGCACACCGAGAAGCAGTTCTCCCAGGCGATGAGCCCGGCCACCGCGCAGAAGATGCAGGACCTGATGGTCTCGGTGGTCCAGGACGGCACCGGCAAGAACGCCCAGATCCCGGGCGTCCAGGTCGGCGGCAAGACCGGCACCGCGCAGCACGGCGAGAACAACTCCGGACTGCCGTACGCCTGGTTCACCTCCTGGGCCAAGACCCCGGACGGCCAGTCGGTCGCGGTCGCGGTGGTGGTCGAGGACGGCTCCGACAACCGCGACGGCATCAGCGGCGGCCGGCTCGCCGCGCCGATCGCCAAGGCGGTGATGCAGGCCGCACTCGGCAAGTAGGGGCCTTAGTGAGGTGAATGTCACGATCGGTACCCCCGTCCCGATACCGGTCTGATATCGGCCGACGGCTGACTCCGGTCCGGTGCGGTGCGACCGGTAGCGTATCCGCCAGCAGCGGGTGTGCCCGTTGCCGCCCGCGAGGCGGCGCACGGCCCGGCCGGAGAACCGGTCGCGGCGCGCGCGGCGTCACCCAGAGCGTGCGGGGACACCTACGTCACAACCTCACCGGCGGGTGAGGGAGAGGGTCGGAACTATGGAAGAGCCTCGTCGCCTCGGCGGCAGGTACGAGCTCGGCGGCGTCCTCGGACGCGGCGGCATGGCCGAGGTGTACCTCGGCCATGACACCCGGCTCGGCCGTTCCGTCGCAGTGAAGACGCTCCGGGCCGACATGGCCCGGGATCCGTCGTTCCAGGCCCGCTTCCGCCGCGAGGCACAGTCCGCGGCGTCGCTGAACCACCCCGCGATCGTCGCCGTGTACGACACCGGCGAGGACTACATCGACGGGATCTCCATCCCGTACATCGTGATGGAGTACGTCGAGGGCTCGACGCTGCGCGAGCTGCTGCACTCCGGCCGCCGACTGCTGCCCGAGCGCGCGCTGGAGATGACCATCGGCATCCTCCAGGCCCTGGAGTACTCGCACCGGGCCGGCATCGTGCACCGCGACATCAAGCCGGCCAACGTGATGCTGACCCGGCAGGGCAACGTCAAGGTGATGGACTTCGGCATCGCCCGCGCGATGGGCGACGCCGGCATGACCATGACCCAGACCTCGGCCGTGATCGGCACCGCCCAGTACCTCTCCCCCGAGCAGGCCAAGGGCGAGCAGGTCGACGCCCGCTCCGACCTCTACTCCACCGGCTGCCTGCTCTACGAGCTGCTGACCGTCCGCCCGCCGTTCGTCGGCGACTCCCCGGTCGCGGTGGCCTACCAGCACGTCCGGGAGGAGCCGCAGCCGCCGTCGGTCTTCGACCCCGAGGTGCGCCCCGAGGTCGACGCGATCGTGCTGAAGGCGCTCGCCAAGGAACGCGACTACCGCTACCAGAGCGCCGACGAGATGCGCGACGACATCGAGCGCTTCCTCGACGGCCTCCCGGTCGCCGCCGCCCAGCAGGCCGCCGCCTACGGGATGGGCGCGGCCGGGTACGGCTACGACCAGAACGGCTACCCGCAGCAGCACGACCCGTACGGCCAGACCAACGTGCTGCCGCAGCAGCCCGGCGGCCCGACCACCCTGCTGCCGCAGGCCGGTGCCCAGCCCGGCGGCTACGACGACGGCTACGGCCAGACCTACGCCGGCGCCCAGGGCGGCGGCCACGACGGCTACGACGACGGCTACGGCCAGGGCGGCGGCCGGCGCGGCGAGGACCGGCCGAAGAAGGGCAACACCTCCTGGATCGTGCTGGCGGTGGCCGCCGTGCTGGTCCTGGTCGGCACCTTCTTCGTGGCCCAGGCGATGTTCAGCGACAAGGGCAGCACGGGCGGCGCCAAGGTGACGGCGCCGAACCTGGTCGGCAGGAGCCTGGCGGACGCGAAGACCGCGGCGACCGCGGCCGGCCCCAAGCTCGTGGTCACCGAGGGCGACAAGATCGCCTGCCCGGACGCCAACGTCAAGAAGGACCAGGTCTGCACCCAGACCCCGGCGGGCGGCACCCAGGTCGCCGAGGACGCCCGCATCACCGTGCAGCTCTCCTCCGGTCCGGCCAAGCTGCAGATGCCGGCGCTGACCGGCAAGACCAAGGACCAGGCGATGCAGCTGCTGACGTCCCTGGGCTTCAGCAACATCGCCGCCGCCGACTACAAGGACGACGACACCGCCCCGCAGGACACCGTCCTCGCCCAGGACCCGGCGGCCGGCGCGACCGCCGACCCGAGCGCCCCGGTCAAGCTGACGGTCTCGCAGGGCAAGACCAAGCAGACCGTCCCCAGCGTGGTGGGCATGCAGAAGGACGACGCGCAGAACCAGCTGCAGCAGCTGGGCTTCCAGGTCGACACCTCGAAGACCACCCCGACCAACGACCCCACCAAGGTCAACACCGTCGCCTCGCAGTCGGTCGCGCCCAACACCAAGGTCCCGACCAGTACGAAGATCTCCCTGACGATCTACAAGGCGCCGGACAAGTCCGTCGTCCCGCCGCTGCAGAACTCCAAGCTGTCGGACGCCATCGCCGCGCTGTCCAAGGCCGGCCTGGGCTACACCGTGGTCAGCGGCCCGCAGGACCAGAACGCGACCGTCGTGCAGAGCATCCCGGGCGCCGGCACCCCGCTGGACCCGAACACCCAGGTGCAGCTGGTCACCCGTCCGGCCGATCCGGCCAAAGGGGGCGACACCACCACCACGCCCCCCGGCAAAGGGAACCCCTAAGCCCTTCTTCCCCTGGTTCTGAGGGCCGGTCATCCCGAGCAGTGAACGCCCGAGGGCCCGTCGCGACCACCGCGACGGGCCCTCGGGCGTCCTGCCGACCGAACCTGAGCCGGCCTCAGTGCCGCAGCTCCGGCGGCGGGGTGCGCTTGGCGTCCATGTCGTCCACCCGCACCAGGCTCCCCCAGACGGCCATCCGGTACCGCGAGGTGTACACCGGCGTGCAGGTGGTCAGGGTGATGTACCGGCCGGGGCCGGTGTACCCGGAGCTCGCCGGGACGGGCGCGACGATGCCGGTGTCGTACTTGGAGGTCTCCGGCAGGGTGTTGTCGACCTTGTAGACGTACCACTTGTCCCGGGTCTCGACCACGATCGCGTCGCCGCGGTGGACGGCGTCCAGGTCGTGGAACCTGGCGCCGTGGCCGTCCCGGTGGGCGGCCAGCGCGAAGTTGCCCGCCTGGTCCCAGGGCATCGCGGCCTTGTAGGGCGCCTCGTACACGCCCGCCACGCCCTCGTCCAGGACGGCGGTGGAGGTGCCCATCCGGATCAGCACCTGGTAGTTCCGGCCCATCGCCGGGACGTGCAGGAAGCCCACGTCGTTCCCGATCGCGGGCGGCGCCACGGCCGCCCCGCCGGGTGCGGGGGCGGCGCCGGGCCCGACCGGGGGGCCGGGGGTCGGGCCGGCCGCCCAGGAGCTGCGCAGCTTGTCCGCGGCGGCCGATGCGGAGCGGTCCGCCTGCACGTTGGTCCACCACAGCGACCAGGCCACGAACAGGCCGAGCACCAGGCCCAGGGTGATCAGCAGCTCGCCGAAAACGCCCAGCGCGGCCAGCGCCCGGCTCCGCCCGCCGCGGTCCTTCCCGGCGGCCCGCCGTTCGGGCGGGGGGAAGGCCTCCTCGGCCGGCTCGGCCGACCGCGCGGTCCCGTCGTCCTGCATCTGCGGTGCTCCCCCTCCGAAACCGGGCCCCGGACGGCTATCCGCCCGTGATCGCGGCCGGCTTGCCCTGGCTCCGCGGCCGCTCCTCGATCATCTTGCCAAAGAGGATGAGCCGGTACTTGGAGGTGAACTCCGGGGTGCAGGTCGTCAGCGTGATGTACCGGCCGGGGCCGGTGTACCCGGAGCCGTTCGGCACCGGCTTGATCACGCTCACGTTGCTGGGGGGAGTCTGCGGGATGCCGCCGGTGATCTCGTAGGTGTAGTACCCGAAGGAGGTCTCCACCACGACCTTGTCGCCCTTGCCGAGCTGGTTGATGTACCGGAACGGCTCGCCGTGGGTGTTGCGGTGCGCGGCCAGCGCGAAGTTGCCCGCCTGGTCGCCCGGCATCGCGGTGCCGGTGTAGTGGCCGACCAGGCCCTTGTCGAGCACCGCCGACTTGGAGGTGCCCTCGGCGATCGGGAACTTCAGGCCCAACTTGGGCAGGTAGATGATGGCGAAGCCCTTGCCGGGCTCGAACACCTCGGGCTTGTTGGGGTCCGGGGCCCCCGGCCCCGCGCCGGGCGGCTGGGCGCCCCACTGCTGCTCCAGCTGGTCCCGGGCCCCGCTGGCGGCCTCGTCCGCCTGCACGTTGGTCCACCAGAGCTGGTAGGCGACGAACAGCAGCATCACCACGCCGAGGGTGATGCACATCTCGCCGACGAACCGGGCGGCCACCACGACCGCGGACTCCTTGGGGCGCGGCCCCTGGGCTCCCCGGCCCTTCGCCCGGCGCCGTCCGCCGCCCGAGCGGACCGAGGTCCGGCCCTGGGCGGCCCGGCGGCGCTCGGCCCGGCCGCCGGTGGGCGGGGCGGACTCGGCGGGCGGCTCGGCGCCGTCGGCGGGCAGGCGCAGCTGGAGGGTCTGGTCGGGCAGCCACGGGTACTCGGGCCCGCCCGCGACGGGCTGCTCGGCCTGCTCGTACACGCCCCAGCCGTCCTCGGGCGCGCCCTGGACCGGGTGCTCCTGCGGATACCGGCCGCCCTGGCCCCCGACGCCGTACTGCGGGGAGTCGTACGGCGGGAAGTCGTCCGGCCGGGCGCCGCCGTACTGCTGCGGCGCCCCGTACGGGCCGGCCTCCGGCTGGTAACGCCCCTCCGGACGCACCGCGGTCACGCCGCTCAGCCCCGGCCGATCACCGGGGCGAGCCCGGCCGACCGGTCCACGGCCTGCGGGAAGCCGCACTCCGCCAGCCAGTTGGCGAGCATCCGGTGCCCGCCCTCGGTCAGCACCGACTCGGGGTGGAACTGCACGCCCTCGACGGGCAGTTCACGGTGCCGCAGGCCCATGATCACGCCGCTGCCGGTCCTGGCGGTGACCACCAGCTGGTCCGGCACGGTGGCCGGGTCGACGGCCAGCGAGTGGTAGCGGGTCGCGGTCAGCGGCGAGGGCAGGCCCTCGAACACCCCACCGTCCTCGTGCTCGACCAGCGAGGTCTTGCCGTGCAGCAGCTCCGGCGCCCGGCCGACCACCGCGCCGTAGGCGACCGCGATCGACTGCAGGCCCAGGCAGACGCCGAACACCGGCAGCCCGATCCCCGCGCAGTGGTGCACCATCGCGATGCAGACCCCGGCCTCCTCGGGCGACCCGGGCCCGGGGGAGAGCAGCACCCCGTCGAAGCCCTCCTCCCCCGCCCGGCGGACGGCGTGCTCGACGGTCACCTCGTCGTTGCGCACCACCTCGCAGGTGGCGCCGAGCTGGTACAGGTACTGGACCAGGTTGAAGACGAAGCTGTCGTAGTTGTCCACGACCAGGATGCGGGGCGGGGTCGACTGGGTGGTCATGCGCGCGTGGTCTCCGTGGGATGCGGTGCTGGGGTGAAGTTCCGGGCCCGCCGGGTCAGCCGGCCGCGGCTCCGTCGCCGCCGTCCACTGTGACGTCACCGAAGGGGAGCAGCGGTTCCGCCCACGGGAAGACGTAGGTGAAGAGGAGGTAGACGATCCCCAGGATCAGGAGCAGCGAGATGAGGGCACGGACCAGGGTGTTCCCCGGGAGGTGACGCCAGATCCAGCCGTACATGGTGCTCCCTCGAGGTAGCGGACTGGGGTCAAGAGTAGACCCGGGATCAACGCCCGCGAGGCCGGTCCGTCACTGGTGCTACTGCTGTCCGCCCGCCGAACGGAGTTCGGTGGTGCCGGAGTAGCCGGGCAGCGTCAGATCGCCGCTCTCCTGGACCTTCCAGCCCAGGCCGTACGCCTGGACGTACTGCAGGTAGCTGCGGATCGCCGGGTCCGCCTCGACGGCCGAGCGCAGGGCGTCCGTCTTCCCCACCGCCCTGATCACGTACGGCGGGGAGTAGACCCGGCCCTGGAGCAGCAGGGTGTTGCCCACGCAGCGGACGGCGCTGGTGGAGATCAGCCGCTGGTCCATCACCTGCACGCCCGCGGCGCCGCCCCGCCACAGCGCGTTGACCACCGCCTGGATGTCCTGCTGGTGGATGACCAGGTCGTTGACGCCCGGTTCGGGGACCCCGGGGATGCGCGCGGTGGCGTTCGGCGGGGCGTCGTTGAGGGTGACGGTCAGCCCGCCGCCCTGCACCGGTTCCAGGGCCGCGCCGAGCCGCAGGCCGCTCAGCCGCGCCGTGTCGGCGGGGTCGTTGCCCTGCTGCTCGGTGAGCTCCTGGGCCCGGGACTGGAGGTCGGCCAGCTGGGCCTGCGCCTGCTGGTTCTGCGAGCTGCGCTGGCGGATCACGTCGCCGAGGCTCAGCAGCGAGTTGTCGGTCCGCAGGTCGGTGCCGCGGGCGGTCTGGGCGCTGATGTAGAAGAGCAGACCGGCGAGCGCGAACACGGCGCAGGTCAGGGCACGTCCGACAATTCGGATGCCGGAACGGCGGGTGACGGCCTTCCCGGGGGGAATCGACAAATTAGTCACCGTACCCTTATCTCCTTGAGACCCGCCGAGCCACTACGCTAACGGACGCCGGTGGCAGGTTGGGGAGCGGTCCCAGAGCGCTCCCCGCGACCGACCGTCGGCGTCTCACCCGCTGCACCTCTGCGCGGTCTCACAGCGCATCGACAGGAGAGCTCCTCGTGCCGAAGTCTCGACTCCGCAAGAAGTCCGACTACACCCCGCCGACCACGGCCGCGGTGAAGATCAGCTCGGGCCGCGGTTGGGTCGCGCCGCTGATGCTGGCACTGTTCCTGATCGGCCTGGTGTGGATCGTCACCTACTACGTGACCAGCGGCAGCTACCCGGTCGAGAGCTGGCGGAACTGGAACATCCTGGTCGGCTTCGGCTTCATCGCGGCCGGGTTCGGCGTCTCCACCCAGTGGAAGTGACGCCCCGAGCGTCCTGAGGCTCGGATTCGGGCCTCTCCGCCGCTTCGGATCCGCAGGACCCGGAGCGGCGGTTCGGCGTGCCCGGAGCCGGGTCCCGGGTGTGACCGCGGTTGGCCGATGCGCTATCCGACTGTCACACCATCAGACGGTCAGGCTTATCCACATGGTTATCCACACTGGGGAAAACTCCCCACAGCCTGTGGATAACCTTTCCGGCCAGCGCCGTCCACAGCTGTGCACAACTTCCCGGAAGCGCGGAATTCGCACAGGGGGACACGCGTAGAACAACAGTCCACAGCCGGGACGGCGCACAGCCCGCGCACGACACCGCACCCGCTGTGGACAAACGCCCGGACATCACGCGCCGTACAGGGCCATCCCGGTGAACAGCATCGCCGCCTGCACCGCCACCGCTCCGGCCACCGTCAGCCCCTGGACCAGTGCGCGGCGCTCGCGCGGGGCGTACATCAGGCCGAGCGCGGTCAGGCCCCCGATCACCAGGCCCCCGATGTGCGCCCGCCAGTCGATGCCCGGGCGGGTGAACGTCACCACCAGGTTGAAGACCAGGAAGGCCAGCGCCGGGGCGAGCGGCCCCCGGTCCCGCAACTGCATCACGATCGTGGCGCCGATCAGGCCGAAGATCGCCCCGGAGGCCCCCACCGAATTCATCCGGTCGCCCGCCACCAGGAACGCGAAGGTGCTGCCGCCCAGGCCGGCGAGCAGGTAGAGGGCCAGGAAGCGCAGCCGGCCGAGCGCCTCCTCGAGCTGCGGGCCGAGCCAGAGCAGCACCAGCATGTTCAGCCCGATGTGCCACCACTGGAGGTGCAGGAAGGTCGCGGTCAGCAGCCGGTACCACTGGCCCGGGCCGTCCGCGACGCCGTACGGACCGCCGGGGTGCGCTCGCCCGAGACTGGCCAGCGACCAGACCTCGCCCAGCCGCGGGTTGAGGACGTAGGCGGCCAGCACCCAGACCACGACGTTCGTCCCGACCAGCACCCTGGTCACCAGCCCGCCGTCCACGGTCGGCGCCCCGCCGAACCGGGTGGTCGCCCGCCGCGCCCCGGCGTGCCCCGCGCCGACGCACTCGGGGCACTGGAAGCCCACCGCCGCGCCCACCATGCACTGCGGGCAGATCGGCCGATCGCAGCGGGTGCAGGAGATCCCGGTGGCCGTCCGGGGGTGCCGGTAGCAGCCGGGCAGCCCGCCCTCGGAGGAGTGGTCCGTGGACTCTCGCGGCTCGTCCGGGAGCATCAGCGGTTTCCCCTTCCGGTACCGACCTCCGAAGCCGCCAGCCTACTGCGGCAGCCCATCCCGACACCCCGGAAAGCAACCCTCCCGGCCCAGCCCGGTCACCTCGCGGGGCCCTCCCCCGGCCCAGCCCGAGGTGCCGCCGGACAAATCAGGATGCATGATCAGTATTCAGGTGGATATGCGTATAAAGGACGCCACCCAGGAGGAGAGACTCGTGAGCTTTTCGGACTCGGCCCGTGAGACCGCCACCCGGACCCGGGACACCGCCGCACAGTTCGCGGACGGCGCCAAGCAGCGCCTCGGGCCCGCCTTCGACGCCCTCGGGCCCAAGGCCGCCCAGGCCGCCCACACCCTCCGCGTCCAGTACGACAGGCACCTCGCCCCGCAGTTCGGCCAGGCCTTCGCCAGCCTGTCGCCCGAGGCCCAGCAGAACACCCTGAAGGCCCTCCATCGGGCTCAGGAGGCGGCCCTGGCGGCCCGCCTCTCCGCTGCCCGCGCGGCCGACCAGGCCCGCACCACGGTCCGCCCCAGGGTCGCCCAGGCCGTCGAGGCGGTCGCCCCGGTCGCGCACGAGGCCCAGGTCCGCGGCGCGGCCGCGCTGACCGCCCTCCACGGCCACGTCAGCGCGGCCGAGATCAGCGAGCTCGCCGCCCGGAACGCCAGGCGGCAGCAGCGGTGCGGCAGCTGGACGACCGGCCTCGCGGTGGCCGGCGTGCTGGCGATCGGCGGCGGCATCGTCGCCTGGCAGTGGTGGCGCCGGCACAGCAACCCGGAGTGGCTGGTCGAGCCGCCCACCGCCACCGCCCCGCCGAACGGCGTCAACCCCGAGGAGGGCACCGAGGAGGACCGCCCGCGGCCCTAGGGCCTGAAAAACCGAACGGCGGCCGACCTGGAGAACAGGTCGGCCGCCGTTCTGGCGCTGTGGAGCATAGGAGACTCGAACTCCTGACATCTGCCTTGCAAAGGCAGCGCTCTACCAACTGAGCTAATGCCCCTCGACGGCACGGCGCGTGCCAACGGGCACTAGCGTACCGGGTTCCGGCGCGATTCCGAGAGCCGTCCCCCTGAAGGAACCGGCCGGTCCGTTCGAGTGAGCGGGCCGACCGGTTCGGGAGGCGCGGGTCAGCGCCTCCGAAGATCGTCGATCGTCAGATCGCCCGGGCTCAGCGACCGGCCGGAACCGGGTCGGTGGCCTCGGTCCACAGGTCCTGCTCGGCGCGGTCCGCCTGGACCTGACGGTAGACAAAGAAGCCGCCGAGGGCGACCAGGGCGACCAGGAGGAGCTTCTTCACCGCGGGACCTCGTCCTTCTTGCGTTGGTGGACTCAGGAGCCGGTGCTCCGGCCGGACCGGCCGGGCCGACGAGTCCAGATGTGTTTCGAGCGCGAACGGGCGGTCGGGTGCCGGACTGCCCTTGCGGCCGATGATACACACCGGTGTCCCAATCGTGACCAGCCACCGGTGCGGTCAACGCGGCGGTCCGGTCCGAGGATTGACGCCGCACCTCCTGTCGCACGGATCGTCCGCACGCGGTCGGCCGGGGAAGCCCTCGTCAGCGCCGGTCCGACGGGCATCCGGCCGCCGCCCGGCCGCGCGGGGCCCGGGTTCCCCCGGGAACGCCGAAGGGCCCGGAGTGGATCACTCCGGGCCCTTCGGGGCGGTGGGCCTAACAGGACTTGAACCTGTGGCCTCTTCCTTATCAGGGAAGCGCTCTAACCGTCTGAGCTATAGGCCCTCGCTGCACAGCAGAGCGTACCGGAAGCAGCCCGATCTGCGAAAACGACGCCGAAGGGCCCGGAGTGGACACTCCGGGCCCTTCGCGGTGGTGGGCCTAACAGGACTTGAACCTGTGGCCTCTTCCTTATCAGGGAAGCGCTCTAACCGTCTGAGCTATAGGCCCTTGCCGCACTGAAAGATTAGCGGACCGACCGCCGATCTCCCAAATCCGTTCCGGCCGGGGTCGCGGCAGTGACCTCGGCGGCCGGGCGCACCAGCCACTCCTCGCGGGTCGGCGGCAGGCCGGCCGCTCCCTCCTCGGTGCTGCGGACGGCGAGGACCTGGTTGACGCCGATCCGGTTCTGCTCGAAGGCGAGCGCGGAGGCCGCCATGTACAGCCGCCAGACCCGGGCGCGGCCGAGACCGACCAGCCGGACCGCCTCCGTCCAGTGCGCCTCCAGGTTGGCCACCCACTCGCGCAGGGTCAGCCCGTAGTGCTCGCGCAGCGCCTCGACGTCCCGGACCTCGAAGCCCGCCTCCTCCAGCCGGGCCACGGTGGAACCGACCGGGGAGAGCTCGCCGTCCGGGAAGACGTAGCGGTCGATGAAGGGGCTGGTGCGGTGCGGTTCACCCGGGTAGTCGGGTCGGCGGGCGATCTGGTGGTTGAGCAGCCGGCCGCCGGGCGTCAGCAGCCGGTACAGGCCGTCGGCGTAGACCCGGTACTGCTCCGAGCCGACGTGCTCGGCCATGCCGATGCTGGAGATCGCGTCGAAGGGGCCGTCGACGATCTCCCGGTAGTCCTGGAGCCGGACCTCGACCCGGTCGGCCAGGCCGGCCTCCTCGACCCGGGCCCGGGCCAGCGCGACCTGCTCCTTGGAGATCGAGACGCCGACCGCGGTGACGCCGTAGTGCTCGGCCGCGTGCAGCAGCAGCGAGCCCCAGCCACAGCCGACGTCCAGCAGCCGCATCCCGGGCCGCAGGCCGAGCTTGCGGCAGATCAGGTCGAGCTTGGCCTCCTGGGCGGCCTCCAGGCTCTTCGCCTCGGGTGTCCAGTAGGCGCACGAGTAGACCATGGACGGGCCCAGCACGAGGCCGTAGAAGTCGTTCCCGACGTCGTAGTGGTGGCTGATGGCCGCGCGGTCCCGACCGCGGCTGTGCAGCCGCCCCTGGGCCTTGCGGACCTCCTCCGGGGGCGGGGTGGGCTCCGGGCCGATCGCCCCGGCCCGCAGGACGGCGGCGAGCACCCGGCGGCCCCTGGCGCCGAGGACGTCGCGCGGCCCGAGGGACATGGTGCGGATCTCCGGGAGCTCCGCGAAGCGGGCGACCGCGGAGAGCGTCTCGTACAGGTCGGTGCCGGGGGCGAGGTCGAGGTCCCCCGAGACGTAGGCCCGGGCCAGGCCCAGCTCGTCCGGCTGCCAGATCAGGCGGCGCAGCGCCCGGCGGTTGCGCAGGACCACCGTGGGCGCTCCGGGCGGCCCGGCGACGCTGCCGTCCCAGGCCTGCACCCGCAAGGGGACCGGGATTCCCAACAGCCCGTCCAGGGCCTCCACCAGTTGACCTGCGAGCTTCGCCACCACGCGCCTCCGTCCAGCCGTCCTGCGGAACGTCACCTGACCCGGTCGACCGACCGGGGCGGCCTGCGGCACTCCCAGGCGTGGGAACGGGCGGCGTCCAGCTAATCCCACCGCGGGCGGCCCGATTCCGGGCGGCACGCCGCGGGGTGCCGGCTGTCACCCGAAATGCCGACGGGCCCCGCGGGCTGGAACAGCCCGCGGGGCCCGTGCATTCCGTCCGTGGACGGCGAACTGAGCCGGGGTCAGGATCCGGCCGGGATCAGTCCTCTTCGGCCAGGGTCAGCTCGACGCCGCCGGTGAAACCGGCCGCCGCGTTGTAGATGAAGGCGGAGAGCGTGGACAGCGCGGTCAGCAGGACGACGTCGACCACGGCGATCAGCGTGGTGAACATCATGACCTTGCCGAAGCCGATGTAGTCCATCAGGTTGAGCTGGCTGCTGGCGTTGTCCGCACCGCCGCCGGTGACGTCCTTGAGCGTCTTGGTCAGCGAGTCGAAGACGCCGAGCGAGTCCAGCGTCATCCACAGCACGGCCGCGGCCACGATGATGATGATGCCGACGGCCAGCGACAGCAGGAAGCTGACCTTCATCACCGACCACGGGTCGACCTTGGTCACCCGCAGCCGGGCCTTGCGGGTGCGGCCGAGGCCGCCCCCGACGGTCGCGGGCCCGCCGGCGGGGCGGCGCGCCGCTCCGGGGACGGGGGTGCCGCCGGGCGGGGTGGTGCCGCCGGTCCGGGTGCCCCGGGCCGGGGTCGGCTGCCCCTTGGTGTACGTGGTCGGCTGCGAGAAGCCGCCCTGACCGGCTCCGCCGGTCGGCGGCATCAGCGAGGTGGACGCGGCCGAGTGCTCGGTCGGCGGCTGTCCCGGCACACCGCCGTACGCCCCCCCGCCCTGCGCGCCCGGACGGCCGCCGGAGGGTCCTCCCGCAGCACCCGTGGCTCCACTCACCTGGTCCTCCCGCACTTCCCACCAGGGCGGCGCCGCCCTGATCCGTCACTCGTCATCCAGCGCCCGGCGGGATTGCCCGGTACTGGTCGGCGTCCGGTGCCGCCGCGTCCACTTCTCTGGACGCGGCGGCACCGGTCCGCGGTTCGGTTCAGACCTCGGCGTCGCCGCCGACCGCCGTCCCCGCACCTTCGGCCGTCTCGGTGGACTCGGTGACCTCGTCCTCCGCCGTCTCCTCGTCCTCGGCCTCCGCGTTGCGGGCCATGCCCACCACCGCGTCGCGCTTTCCGAGGTTGATCAGTTGGACGCCCATCGTGTCACGTCCGGTTTCACGAACTTCGGAAACCCTCGTGCGGATCACCCCACCCGAGAGGGTGATCGCCATGATCTCGTCGGTGTCGTCGACCACCAGCGCGCCGACCAACGAGCCCCGACCCTCGACGATCTTCGCCGCCTTGGTGCCGTAGCCGCCGCGCCCCTGGACACGGTACTCGTCCACGGCGGTCCGCTTGGCGTACCCGCCGTCGGTGGCGGTGAAGACGTAGGTGCCCGGGCGGACGACGTTCATCGAGAGCAGTTCGTCGTCCTCGCGGAAGGCCATGCCCTTGACGCCGGAGGTGGCGCGGCCGGTGGACCGCAGCGCGTCGTCGGTCGCGGTGAAGCGGATCGACTGGGCCTTCTTGGAGACCAGCAGCAGGTCGTCCTCGGGGGAGACCAGCTCGGCGCCGATCAGCTCGTCGTCCCGGCCCTCCTCGTCCTGGCGCAGGTTGATCGCGATCAGGCCGCCGGAGCGCGGGGAGTCGTAGTCCTTCAGCGGGGACTTCTTCACCAGGCCGGCCCGGGTGGCCAGGACCAGGTACGGCTTGTCCTCGTAGGTGCGGACGGCCATCACCTGGGCGATGTGCTCCTCCGGCTGGAAGGCCAGCAGGTTGGCCACGTGCTGGCCGCGGGCGTCGCGGCCGGCGTCCGGCAGCTCGTAGCCCTTGGCGCGGTAGACCCGGCCCTTGTTGGTGAAGAACAGGATCCAGTTGTGGGTCGTCGTCACGAAGAAGTGGTCGACGATGTCGTCCTGCTTGAGCTGGGCGCCGCGCACGCCCTTGCCGCCGCGCTTCTGCGAGCGGTAGAGGTCGGAGCGGGTCCGCTTGACGTAGCCGCCACGGGTGATCGTGACGACGATGTCCTCCTCGGCGATGAGGTCCTCGATGGAGAGGTCGCCGTCCGAGGGGATCAGGGTCGAGCGGCGGTCGTCGCCGTACTTCTCGACGATCGCGGCGAGCTCCTCGGAGATGATCTCGCGCTGGCGGATCGGCGAGGCCAGGATCGCGTTGTACTCGTCGATCTTGCGCTGCAGCTCGTCGTGCTCGTCGGTGATCCGCTGGCGCTCCAGGGCGGCCAGGCGGCGCAGCTGCATCTCCAGGATCGCGTTGGCCTGGAGCTCGTCGATCTCCAGCAGGCCCATCAGGCCGGTGCGGGCGGCGTCGGCGCTCGCCGAGGCCCGGATCAGCGCGATGACCTCGTCGATCACGTCCAGGGCCTTGAGCAGCGCGCGCAGGATGTGGGCGCGCTCCTCGGCCTTGCGCAGCCGGAAGGTGGTGCGCCGGACGATGACCTCGACCTGGTGGTTGACCCAGTGCCGGATGAAGGCGTCCAGCGACAGGGTGCGCGGCACGCCGTCGACCAGGGCCAGCATGTTGGCGCCGAAGTTGGTCTGCAGCTCGGTGTGCTTGTACAGGTTGTTGAGCACGACCTTGGCGACCGCGTCGCGCTTGAGCACGACCACCAGGCGGGTGCCGGTGCGGGACGAGGACTCGTCGCGGACGTCGGCGATGCCGGCGATCTTGCCGTCCTTGACCAGGTCGGCGATCTTCAGCGCGAGGTTGTCCGGGTTGACCTGGTACGGCAGCTCGGTGATCACCAGGCACTGGCGGCCCTGGATCTCCTCGACCTCGACCACGGCGCGCATGGTGACCGAGCCGCGGCCGGTGCGGTAGTAGTCGTCGATGCCGCGGCGGCCGACGATCAGCGCGCCGGTGGGGAAGTCGGGGCCCTTGATCCGCTCGATCAGGGCCTCCAGCAGCTCCTCGGCGGAGGCCTCCGGGTTCTCCAGGTACCAGAGCGCGCCGGAGGCGACCTCGCGGAGGTTGTGCGGCGGGATGTTGGTGGCCATGCCGACCGCGATGCCGGTGGCACCGTTGACCAGCAGGTTAGGGAAGCGCGCGGGCAGGACGGTCGGCTCCTGCGAGCGGCCGTCGTAGTTGGGCGCGAAGTCGACGGTCTCCTCGTCGATGTCGCGCATCATCTCCATGGCCAGCGGCATCATCTTGCACTCGGTGTAGCGCATGGCCGCAGCCGGGTCGTTGCCCGGGGAGCCGAAGTTGCCGTTGCCGTCCACCAGCGGCATCCGCATCGACCACGGCTGGGCCAGGCGGACCACGGTGTCGTAGATCGAGGTGTCACCGTGCGGGTGGTAGTTGCCCATCACGTCGCCGACGACGCGGGCGCACTTGTAGTAGCCCTTCTCGGGCCGGTACCCGCCGTCGTACATCGCGTAGAGCACGCGGCGGTGCACCGGCTTGAGGCCGTCGCGGACCTCGGGGAGCGCCCGGCTGACGATCACGCTCATCGCGTAGTCGAGGTACGAGCGCTGCATCTCGGTCTCGAGCTCGACCGGCTCGATCCGCATGGTCGCCTGGGCGGTGGCCTCGGCGGCCTCGGGAGTCTCGGGCTGGTCGCCTTCGGGACGGTTGTCGTCGACCACTGGTGGTCAGTTTCCTTTCACGCGGACTGGTACGTGCGGGGCCTGGGGTGCAGGCGTCACACGTCCAGGAAGCGGACGTCCTTGGCGTTGCGCTGGATGAAGGAGCGGCGGGCCTCGACGTCCTCGCCCATCAGCACGGAGAACAGCTCGTCGGCGCGGGCGGCGTCCTCCAGGGTGACCTGGAGCAGCAGCCGGTGCTCGGCGTCCATCGTGGTGACCCGGAGCTCCTCGGCGTTCATCTCGCCGAGACCCTTGAAGCGCTGGATCGCGTCGTCCTTGGGCAGTCGGCGCCCGGCCTCCACGCCGGCGGCGACCAGCGCGTCGCGCTCGCGGTCGGAGTAGGCGTACTCGAAGTCGTCCTTGCCCCACTTGATCTTGTACAGCGGCGGCATGGCGAGGTAGACGTACCCGGACTCGACCAGCGGCCGCATGAAGCGGAACAGCAGGGTGAGCAGCAGGGTGCGGATGTGCTGACCGTCGACGTCGGCGTCCGCCATCAGGACGATCTTGTGGTAGCGCAGCTTGGAATCGTCGTAGTCCTCCTGGATGCCGCAGCCGAAGGCCGAGATCAGCGCCTGGACCTCGGTGTTCTGCAGCACCTTGTCGATCCGGGCCTTCTCGACGTTCAGGATCTTGCCGCGGATCGGCAGGATGGCCTGGGTGCGCGGGTCCCGGCCCTGCTTGGCCGAGCCGCCTGCGGAGTCACCCTCGACGATGAAGATCTCGCACTCGGACGGGTCCTTGGACTGGCAGTCCGAGAGCTTGCCCGGCAGCGAGGCGGATTCCAGCAGGCCCTTGCGGCGGGTGAGGTCGCGGGCCTTGCGGGCGGCGACGCGCGCGGTGGCGGCCTGGATGGACTTGCGGATGATGTCCGCGGCCTCGTTGGGGTTGCGGTCCAGCCAGTCGTTCAGGTGCTCGTTGACGACCTTCTGGACGAAGGTCTTCGCCTCGGTGTTGCCGAGCTTGTCCTTGGTCTGGCCCTCGAACTGCGGCTCGCCGAGCTTGACCGAGATGATCGCGGTCAGACCCTCGCGGATGTCCTCGCCGGAGAGGTTGTCGTCCTTCTCGCGGAGCAGCTTCTTGTCCCGCGCGTAGCGGTTGACCAGGCCGGTCAGCGCGGCGCGGAAACCCTCCTCGTGGGTACCGCCGCCGTGGGTGTGGATGGTGTTGGCGAAGCTGTAGACCCCCTCGGTGTAGGAGGAGTTCCACTGCATCGCGATCTCCACCGAGATCGCCTTGTCCTTGTCCTCCGCCTCGAAGTCGATCACCGAGGGGTGGATGACATCGCCCTTGCGGGAGTTGAGGTGGGCGACGAAGTCGGCGATGCCGCCGTCGTACTTGTACGTGACGGTGAGCGGCTTGCCCTCCTCGTCCACGTGCTCGGGGCGCTCGTCGGTCAGCGAGATCGACAGGCCCTTGTTGAGGAAGGCCATCTCCTGGAAGCGCCGGGAGAGCGTCTCGAAGGAGTAGACGGTGGTCTCGAAGATGTCGGCGTCGGCCCAGAAGGTCACCGTGGTGCCGGTGCGGTCGGTCTCCGCGCCCTTGACCAGGGCGGCGGTCGGCGCGCCCATCTTGTAGTCCTGGGTCCAGATGTGGCCGTCCTTGTGGATCTCCACCGAGAGCCGGGTGGACAGCGCGTTCACGACCGAGACGCCGACGCCGTGCAGACCGCCGGAGACGGCGTACCCGCCGCCGCCGAACTTGCCGCCGGCGTGCAGGACGGTGAGCACGACCTCGACGGCGGGCTTGTCCTGGCCGGGGACGATGTCCACCGGGATGCCGCGGCCGTTGTCGACGACGCGGATCGCGCCGTCGGCCATGATCGTGACGTCGATGGTGTCGGCGTACCCGGCCATCGCCTCGTCGACGGAGTTGTCCACGACCTCCTGCACCAGGTGGTGCAGGCCGCGCTCACCGGTGGAGCCGATGTACATGCCGGGGCGCTTGCGGACGGCGTCGAGGCCTTCCAGCACCTGGATGTTGCTACCGGTGTAGGAAGCCTGGTCGGTCTGGTCTGGGGTCTGGCTGGGGTTGCCGGAATCGGCCACGAAGCGCCCTCTCTGGCACAGCACGGGCCGCAATCCCGCCCCGTGCGGGCGAGCGTGCGACCACGGCGTTTCGACTCGGTTGCCACTAGCAACAGTGTTTGGCTTTCAGTCTACCGGTACGACTGACAGAGATGGGCGTTTGGCAGCCCCTGAAGGCAGATACGCCGCCCTGAATCCCCTCTGCACATGTCCCGATACTCGACCCGGGGGCCTGAGGCGCCTGGAAGGGCTGTCAGGGGTTCCGGAAGATCGCGGTCCGGACGTGCCCGCTAGCCCCAGGTGTCGCCCGGGCCCTTGCTCCCCGGCGCGCGCAGCCGGCCGTAGCCGCGGACCGGCGCGGCCGGGCCGAGCACCTTGATGGTCCGGACCGTGCCGTGGCCCAGCTCGTGGTTCAGACGGGCCACCAACTGACGTGCCAGCCAACGAAGTTGGGTGGCCCAGGCGGTGGAGTCGCACTGCACGGTGAGGATCGCGGCCGCCTCGTCGTAGGAGGAGGGATGGCAGTGCGCGGCGATGTCCGGGCCGACGATCTGCGGCCAGCGGCCCATCACCCCACCGACCGCGGCGGATGACTCCCAGCCGCGCTCGGTCAGCAGCCGGTTCAGCGCCGCGCCCAGCGGCACCGGATCACGGCCGTCCGAGCGGGCGCCGCTGCGCAGACCGTGCCGCTTCGCCTCGCGCTTCTGCTGGACCTGCTCACCGCGCTGACGGGCCTGGGCGCGGGCCGCCCGCAGGGCGGACCGGGCGAGGTCGGCCCCGGTGGGCTCGGCGGCGCCGGGGCCGGGGGAGGTCCCCGCCGACTCGCTCACGGCGATCTCCTTTCCCCAGCCTGTGGACAACCCGATGAGCCGTCCAGCCTACGGGAGCGCGCGGACACCGGGGCGTCGGCGCGTGCCGCGCTCCGGGTGCGGTGCAGTGCGGTGTGGTGGGCGCGGGATCAGGCGTCGATCCGGCGCACGGCGCCGTCGGCGACCGCGAACCGGGCACCGGCCAGCGCCTTCGGCACGTCCTCGGCCACCGCGGCGGTCACCAGCACCTGCTCGCCACCGGCCACCAGCTCGGCCAGCCGGTCCCGGCGGGCGGCGTCCAGCTCGGCGAACACGTCGTCCAGGATCAGCACCGGCTCGCCGCCGTCGGCGCGCAGCAGCTCGTACGAGGCCAGCCGCAGCGCGAGCGCGTACGACCAGGACTCGCCGTGGCTGGCGTAGCCCTTGGCGGGCAGCGGGCCGAGCTTGAGCACCAGCTCGTCGCGGTGCGGCCCGACCAGGGTGAGCCCGCGCTCGACCTCCTGCTTGCGGACCGCCTGCAGCGCCTGCAGCAGTTGCTCCTCGGCCTGTTCACGGCTGGTCGGCAGCTCGCCCTCGAAGGAGCTGCGGTACTCCAGCGCGGTCTCGCCGCCGCCCGGCGCCAGTTGGCCGTACGCGGCCGTCACCAGCGGCTGCAGGGCGGCCACCAGCTGGATCCGGAAGGCCGTCAACTCGGCTCCGGCGCGGGCCAGATGGCCGTCCCAGACCTCCAGGGTGGACAGGTCGGCACCTTTGCCGCCGCCGGCCCGACGGGCCATCGCGGCGGTCTTCAGCAGGGCGTTGCGCTGCTTGAGCACCCGCTCGTAGTCCTGCCGGACCCCGGCCAGCCGGGGCGCGCGGGCGGTCAGCAGCTCGTCCAGGAAGCGCCGGCGCTCGCCCGGATCGCCCTTGACCAGGCTGAGGTCCTCGGGGGCGAACAGCACGGTCCGCAGCAGGCCCAGCACGTCGCGCGGTCGGACGTTGTCGGAGCGGTTGATCCGGGCCCGGTTGGCCTTGCCCGGGGTGAGCTCCAGTTCGACCAGGGTGGAACGGCCGCGGTCCACGACCGAGGTGCGGATCACCGCCCGTTCGGCGCCCAGCCGGATCAGCGGGGCGTCGGTGGCGACCCGGTGGCTGCCCAGCGTGGCGACGTAGCCGATCGCCTCGACCAGGTTGGTCTTGCCCTGGCCGTTGGGCCCGACGAAGGCCGTCACGCCCGGGTCGAGGGGAACCTCGGCCCGGGCGTACGACCGGAAGTCGGCGAGCGACAGGTGCGCGACGTGCATGCTGTGGACTGCGCCCGCCTTCTGTGGAGAACTCTTCGGTTACTTGGACTCGACCGCGTGGCCGCCGAACTGGTTGCGCAGCGCGGCGATCATCTTCATCTGCGGCGAGTCGTCCTGGCGGGAGGCGAAGCGGGCGAACAGCGAGGCGGTGATCGCGGGCAGCGGCACGGCGTGGTCGATCGCGGCCTCGACGGTCCAGCGGCCCTCGCCGGAGTCGGCGGCCCAGCCGCGCAGCTTGTCCAGGTGCTCGTCCTCGTCCAGGGCGCGGACGGCCAGGTCCAGCAGCCAGGAGCGGATCACGGTGCCCTCCTGCCAGCTGCGGAAGACCTCGCGCACGTCGGTGACCTCGGGGGCGGCCTCGAGCAGCTCCCAGCCCTCGGCGAAGGCCTGCATCATCGCGTACTCGATGCCGTTGTGGACCATCTTGGCGAAGTGGCCGGCGCCCACCGCGCCCGCGTGCACCGAGCCGAAGTCGCCCTCCGGCTTGAGCGCGTCGAAGACCGGCTGAACGCACGCGACGTGCTCGGCGTCGCCGCCGTACATCAGCGCGTAGCCGTTCTCCAGGCCCCAGACGCCGCCGGAGACGCCGCAGTCGACGAAGCCGATGCCCTTGGCGGCCAGCGCCTCGGCGTGCTTGATGTCGTCGGTCCAGCGGGAGTTGCCGCCGTCGACGACGACGTCGCCGGGGGAGAGCAGCTCGGCGAGCTCGTCGACGGTCGCCTGGGTCGCGGCGCCGGCCGGGACCATCACCCAGACCACGCGGGGGCCCTGGAGCTTGTTGACGAGCTCCTGCAGGCTCTCGACGTCGGAGATCTCCGGGTTGCGGTCGTAGCCGACGACGGTGTGGCCGGCGCGGCGGATCCGCTCGCGCATGTTGCCGCCCATCTTGCCGAGACCGATGAGGCCGAGCTCCATGACCAAATCCTTACTGTGGGGACGTGCCTGCCGGCGGCGCCGTTGCCGCACGCCTCGAGCCTACGCTTCCGACGGAGGCGGGCTCCGCGCGGTCGGGCCGACCGGGGGAGACGTCCACAGGCTGTGCACAGCGGGTGTGCACAGCCTGTGGGTGACGGACGGCGCCGACGGTCAGCCCGACAGGCGGACCGGCATGATCAGGTACTGGTAGGCCTTGTCCTCCTCGGCGTCCACCGAGACCTTGCCGCTCAGCAGGGCCGGCTTGGTCGGGGTGGTGAAGCTCAGCTGGGCGAACGGGGAGTCGATGGCCTTGAGGCCCTCCTCCAGGTAGCCCGGGTTGAAGGCGATCGAGATGTCGTCGCCCTCGAGGTCGGCCTCGATCCGCTCGGTGGCCTGGGCGTCGTCGCCCGAACCGGCCTCCAGGGTCAGCACGCCCTGCTCGAAGTTGAGCCGGACCGGGGTGTTGCGCTCGGCGACCAGCGAGACGCGCTTGAGCGCCTCCAGGAAGGGCTGGGTCTGGATCGCGGCGACCGCGCTGAACTCGGTCGGGAAGAGGCTGCGGAACTTGGGGAACTCGCCCTCCAGCAGCCGGGTGGTGGTGCGGCGGCCGGCGCCCTCGAAACCGATCAGGCCCTCGCCCGCGCCGCCCGAGGAGAGCGCGATGGAGACGGTGTCGCCGCTGCCCAGGGACTTGGCGATGTCCTGCAGGGTCTTGGCGGGCACCAGGGCGACCGCGGAGATGTCCGACTGCTCGGGCTTCCACAGCAGGTCGCGGACGGCGAAGCGGTAGCGGTCGGTGGCGGCCAGGGTGATCCGGTCGCCCTCGATCTCGACCCGGACACCGGTCAGCACCGGCAGGGTGTCGTCCCGGCCGGCGGCGACCGCGGCCTGGCTGACCGCGGCGGCGAAGACGTCACCGGAGACGGTGCCGGTGGCGGTCGGCATCTGCGGCAGGGCCGGGTACTCGTCCACCGGCAGGGTGGGCAGGGTGAAGCGGGAGCTGCCGCAGACCACGCTGACCCGCTGGCCGTCGGTGGAGATCTCCACCGGCCGGTTGGGGAGGTTGCGCGAGATGTCGTTGAGCAGGCGACCGGAGACCAGGACGGTGCCGGCCTCCTCGACGTCCGCCTCCAGCTCGACCCGGGCCGAGACCTCGTAGTCGAAGCCGGACAGCGCCAGGCTGCCCTCCTGCGCGGTCAGCAGCAGGCCGGCCAGCACCGGCACCGGCGGCCGTGCCGGGAGGCTGCGGGCAGCCCAGGCCACCGCCTCCGCGAGGACGTCACGCTCCACCCGGAACTTCACCGGTAACCGCCTCCTGGATCGAGCGCTCCCGCTCGCACTCTGGTTCGTCTGATCTTGATCGTCGGTCCGCCTGTCCGCCGAGCGCTACCACTCCGCTTCCAGTCGCCAAGGACAGTCTGACGTACTCCACCGACAGACGGGGCAGACGGGCGGAAGCAAGCCGAACAGATGTCGGGGCGCGGTTGTCCACAGATTTCGGGCCCACCCACTTTGAAAGCAGGCTCACGGTCTATCTGTGTAGCGGTAGTAGTAGGGCCTGTGGAAACCGTGGATAACCCCGTTTCCGCAGGTCAGCGCCCGAATTTTGTCCACAGTAGGTGTGGACGGCGGCTGTGGACGGACAGGCCGCGCTGTGGACAGCCGTGCGTTACCCACAGGGCACGCTGGGTATCCACAGGTTATCCCCAGGACTGTCCCCAGATCCGGGCCCGGTTATCCACGGGCCCCGGTCAACTTTTCGTGACGCCTTTCACACCGGGGCATGAACAGCAGCTCACGGTTGTCGAACTGTGGACCCGGCTGTGGACAACCTGGGGATAACCGCCCGGCGCCTGGGGACAACCGGTGGATAACCCGGATGGCCCACTGGTGGGCCGTCAATTGTCCACACCCTGTGGATAACCGTTGTGCACAAGTCCACAGGCACCTGACCTGCGCCGAAGAGCGTAGCGGTGACGGGCCTGTGGACGAATTCTGGATAACTCCGGACTCCCCGGCCTGTGGACCGTGCGGAAGGGGCCCGTCCTGTGGACAACTGCCCTGCGCGCCCTCGGTTTTCGAATCACCGGTCAGTTGTTCGGCGCGGGCTGTGGACTGGTGGAACGTCCGTCGACCGGATCCCTGCCCAGCCGGAGCCCGACGCACACCTGTGGAAACGCGGAAAGGGCGTCAGGATCGCTCCTGACGCCCTTTCCCGGCCGGCTGGCCCGACGGGCCCGACTCGGCGCCGCGGCCTAGCTCTTGATGCGGTTGGTGAGTTCGGTGACCTGGTTGTAGATGGAGCGCCGCTCGGCCATCAGCGAGCGGATCTTGCGGTCCGCGTGCATCACCGTGGTGTGGTCGCGGCCGCCGAACTGGGCGCCGATCTTCGGCAGTGACAGGTCGGTGAGCTCCCGGCACAGGTACATGGCGATCTGCCGGGCCGTCACCAGCACCCGGCTGCGCGAGGAGCCGCAGAGGTCGTCCACGCCCAGGCCGAAGTACGCGGCGGTCTGCTGCATGATGACCTGCGCGGTGATCTCCGGTCCGGCGTCCTCGTCCCCGCCGGGGATCAGGTCCTTGAGGACGATCCCGGCCAACTCCAGGTCCACCGGCGCCCGGTTGAGGTTGGCGAAGGCGGTGACCCGGATCAGGGCGCCTTCCAACTCCCGGATGTTGCGGGTGATCCGGGACGCGATGAACTCCAACACGTCGGCCGGGGCGTTCAGTTGCTCCTGGATGGCCTTCTTGCGCAGGATCGCGATCCGGGTCTCCAGCTCCGGCGGGGTGACGTCGGTGATCAGGCCCCACTCGAAGCGGTTGCGCAGCCGGTCCTCCAGCGTGGTCAGCAGCTTGGGCGGCCGGTCCGAGGACAGCACGATCTGCTTGTTCGCGTTGTGGAGGGTGTTGAAGGTGTGGAAGAACTCCTCCTGGGTGGACTCCTTGCTCGCCAGGAACTGGACGTCGTCCACGAGCAGGATGTCCATGTCCCGGTAGCGGCGGCGGAAGGTGTCCGCCTTGCCGTCCCGGATCGAGTTGATGAACTCGTTGGTGAACTCCTCCGAGGACACGTAGCGCACCCGGGTGCCCGGGAAGAGGCTGCGCGAGTAGTGCCCGATGGCGTGCAGCAGGTGGGTCTTGCCCAGCCCGGACTCGCCGTAGATGAAGAGCGGGTTGTACGCCTTGGCCGGGGCCTCGGCGACCGCCACCGCCGCCGCGTGGGCGAAGCGGTTGCTGGCGCCGATGACGAAGGTGTCGAACAGGTACTTGGGGTTCAGCCGGGCGGCCGGTTCGTCCTTGCGCGAGCCGCCGGCCGGCGGAGCGCCGGGCGGGGCGGGCACTCCGGGGACGGCGGGGCGGTCGGCGGACCGCTCCGGGGCGGCCTTCTCGGCCGGGCGGCCACCGGCCGGCCGGGCGCCGTGACCGCGGCGGCCGGCGCCGGCGCGCGGCTGCTCGCCGGGGCCGGGGCCGTACGCGCCGCCGAACAGGTCGCCCTGGGTGGTGGAGGGCGGGCTGGGCAGCGGCCGCGGCGCCGGGCGGGGCGCGGGCTCCTCGGGCTCGTACGGCGCCGGCGGCTCCTGGTAGCCGGGCCAGGACTGGGCCGACTGGCCGCCGTAGGGCGCGGGGCGGTGCTCGTAGCCGCCGGTGTCGTAGCGGGGGCGCTCGTAGTCCTGCTCGTACGGCTGCTGCTGGTAGCCCTGGCCGCCGTAGCCGGAGTCCTCCTCGGCCGGGCCCGGGTAGGGCTCGGCGGGGGCCTGGGCGGCGGGCGCGGGAGTGGTCGGCACGGCGTTGGCGTCGACCATCACGGCGATCCGGACCGGCCGGTTGAGCTCGCGGCTGAGCGCGTCGGTCAGCTGGGGCAGCAGCCGACCCTCCAGCACCTGCTTGGCCCGCTCGTTCGGGGTCGCCAGCAGGGCGGTGTCGTGCATCATCCACATCGGCTGGGTGCGCTGCACCCACTGTTTGTCCATCTCCCCGACGTCGGGGTCGCTGACCAGCCGCTCGACGACCCTCGCCCAGACCGGGACGAGGTCGCTGTTGACATCAGCCACTGGTGCACGCTTTCCAAGAACAAACCAGACAAGTCCTGCAACGGTAGTCAGCGAACAGAGACGGATCAAGTCGTTGTCCACAGGCTGTGGGTAAACGGCCTCCGGGCGGCTGGTTTGACCCTCGCGCCCCGTCCCGCGTACCGTAACCAGGTCGAGTTGTCGATGGCCGCTGCCGCATGTCCGCGGGTCCACCCGCTCCATAAGGCGCGCAGCACGGGCGCCGTGGATTGCCTCAGACCCCAGCCGAACTGGGGCGACGGGCCGGATTTCCGAATCAGGGGAGATCACGCGGACGCACGGTGACGGCCAAGCGACTCCCCGTCATCCTACGATTCACCTCAGGAGCCCCCGAGTGAGCAAGCGCACCTTCCAGCCGAACAACCGTCGTCGCGCGAAGACCCACGGCTTCCGGCTGCGTATGCGTACCCGCGCCGGCCGCGCCATCCTGGCCGCTCGCCGTGGCAAGGGCCGCGCCAGCCTGTCCGCCTGATCCACGCCAGAGTCTGTTGTGCTGCCCTCCGAGAATCGGCTGCGGCGGCGCCAGGACTTCGCGACCGCGGTGAAACGCGGTCGCCGGGCCGGTCGGCCCCTTCTGGTCGTCCATCTCAGCAGAGACGGTGACCCGCAGGGGCAGACCGACCGGACCAGCGACTCCCGCCCGCACGTCGCCGAGGGGACTCCTTCGGCGCGTGCGGGTTTCGTCGTGAGCAAGGCCGTTGGCCCGGCGGTCGTTCGCAACCTGGTCAAGCGCCGGTTGCGCCATCTAGTCCGTGATCGTCTGTCCGGGCTGCCCGCCGGTAGCCTGATAGTGGTGCGTGCGCTGCCCCAGGCCGCGACCGCGTCGTACCAGGATCTCGAGCGTGACCTGGACGCGGCGCTGAAGCGGTTGCTGAGGGCCGAGCCCGCCGCAACGGCGCCGACGGGAGCAGGGCGATGAAGTACCTGCTGATGGGTCTGATCAGGGTCTACCAGTGGACCATCAGCCCACTGCTCGGTCCGGTGTGCCGCTACTACCCCTCCTGCTCGCACTACGGCTACGAGGCCGTCAAGGTGCACGGGGCGGTCAAGGGCGGCGGGCTGACCGTCTGGCGCATCCTGCGCTGCAACCCCTGGTCGCCCGGTGGGGTCGATCACGTCCCGCCACGCAAGCATCCGGTTTGGCACCGGCGTTTGCGAGACTGGCTGAACAGCCGGTCCGCCGCCGACAAGTCGGTGACCGCCATCTCCGCCGGTCCGGACCCCGAGGGCCCGGCGCCCACTGGCCCCGAGCGGCCAATCCACCTGTCCAAGGAGCCTGACCGGTGACCTTCGGTTTTCTGAGTCCCCTGTACACGGCGGTGTCCTGGATCATCGTCCAGTTCCACTCGCTGTACAGCAACATCTTCAACCCGGACGGTGGCTGGGCCTGGGGACTGGCCATCGCCTCGATGGTGGTCGTCATCCGGATCTGCCTGATCCCGCTCTTCGTGAAGCAGATCAAGGCGACCCGGGCCATGCAGGCGATCCAGCCGAAGATGAAGGCCATCCAGGAGCGCTACAAGAACGACCGGCAGCGCCAGTCGGAAGAGATGATGAAGCTGTACAAGGAGGCGGGTACCAACCCGTTCTCCAGCTGCCTTCCCATCATCGTCCAGGCCCCGTTCTTCACCGCCCTCTACGGCGTGCTGTCCAACGTCGCCAAGGGTCACGACATCGGTGTGATCCACGGCGACCTGCTGGTGAGCGCCGGCAAGGCGCACATCTTCGGCGCCCCGCTCTCCGCGACCTTCGTCAGCAGCCCCGAGACCAGCGTCAAGATCGTCACCGCGGTGATGATCGTGATGATGTCGCTGTCGCAGTTCGTCACCCAGCGCCAGCTGATGACCAAGAACGTCGACCTCACGGTCAAGACGCCGTTCATGCAGCAGCAGAAGATGCTGATGTACGTCTTCCCGGTCATGTTCGCCGTCATGGGCATCAACTTCCCGGTCGGTGTCCTGGTCTACTGGCTGACCACCAACGTCTGGTCGATGGGCCAGCAGCTGGTCGTCATCCGCAACAACCCGACCCCGGGCAGCAAGGCCTTCCAGGAGCGCCAGGCGCGCCTGAAGAAGGCCGGCCGGCTGCGCGCGGACGGTACGGAGATCAAGGGCGCGCTCTGGGGCATGCTGCCCCCGTCCAAGGCGGCCATCGCCGAGGCGGCCTCCGCCGCGGCCGTGGTCGAGGAGTCGGTCCGGGCGGGCCGCCAGCAGCCCCGTCGCCAGACCAAGGCCCAGCGCCAGCACGGCGGTGCCACCCAGGCGACCGAGCCGGGCGCGGACACCCCGGTCGAGCAGCCCGCCGAGCAGCCCGCCGAGCAGCCCGCCGAGGAGACCGTCGCGGCCGACTCCGGTGCCAAGCCGGCGGCCGCCAAGCAGACCGCGGCCAAGTCCGGCGGCACCAAGCAGGGCACCCGGCAGCAGCCCAAGCGCGGCGGCCAGCGGCCGAAGAAGAAGTCCTGACCGGCCCCTGGCCCGTTGTGGCAGCTGCGAAGAGCTTCGTTCCCCGCCCGCCAGCCGGGCCCATCTCCGAAGGAGTCCATCAGTGACGGAAGGCACCACCTCCGCCGTCGAGGCCGAGGCCGCCGCCAGCGCCGGCGAGAGCCTCATCTCCCGCCTGGAGCAGGAGGGCGACATCGCGGCGGACTACCTGGAGGGTCTGCTCGACATCGCGGACCTCGACGGTGACATCGACATGGACGTCGAGGGCGACCGCGCCCTGGTCTCCATCGTCAGCGACGGCAACGACCGCGCGCTGCAGCGCCTGGTCGGCCAGGACGGCGAGGTGCTGGAGGCCCTGCAGGAGCTGACCCGGTTGGCTGTCCACCGGGAGACCGGCGAGCGCAGCCGCCTCATGCTGGACATCGCCGGCTTCCGGGCCCGCAAGCGCGAGGAGCTGGCCGCCCTGGGCGCCAAGGCCGCCGAGCAGGCCAAGAGCACCGGCGAGCAGGTCAAGCTGCGACCGATGACGCCGTTCGAGCGCAAGGTCGTCCACGACGCGGTCGCGGCCGCCGGTCTGCGCAGCGAGTCGGAGGGCGAAGAGCCCCAGCGGTGCGTGGTCGTGCTGCCGGCCTGAGGCCGGCGGATCGATGACCGGTCGTCGCGGCGACCGGTGAGCCCAACCGGACTCGACCCCGTCCGCCTCGTGCGGGCGGGGTCGTTGTTCCTCCTGGGATGTTTCACGTGAAACAGTGCGTTGAGCGGGTCGGTGGATCCGGAGATCGGAGAGGTCGAGATGGACACGGAGAGCGCGGCCACCGGCCGTCCGGGGGCGGACGTGAACCCTGATGCCGAGGAGCGGGCCGCCGAGGCGGCCGGGGCACCCGAGGCACCCGAGCTGGACGTGCTGGCCGAGGCGCCGGCCGCCGCCCGGGAGGTCTTCGGCGACCGCTTCGACGCCGCCGTCCGCTACACCGAGCTGCTGGCGACCGCGGGTGTCCGGCGCGGGCTGATCGGCCCGCGCGAGGTGCCCCGGCTGTGGGACCGGCACGTGCTCAACTGCGCGGTGCTGGCCGAGCTGCTGCCCGCCGGCTCCACCCTGTGCGACGTCGGCTCCGGTGCCGGCCTGCCGGGCATCCCGGTGGCGCTGGCCCGCCCGGACGTCTCGGTGACCCTGCTGGAGCCGCTGCTGCGCCGGACCACCTTCCTGGAGGAGGTCGTCCGGGAGCTGGCGCTGGAGAACGTCACGGTGCTGCGCGGCCGCGCCGAGGAGATGGTCGGCAAGCTGGCGGTGGACGTGGTGACCGCCCGGGCGGTGGCGCCGCTGGACCGGCTGGCCGGCTGGGGCCTGCCCCTGCTGCGTCCGCACGGGCAGATGCTGGCGCTCAAGGGCGACAGCGCCGAGCAGGAGCTGGCCGACTCGCGCGCCGGGCTGGCCAAGCTGGGCGCCGTCGAGTGGAGCGTGATCTCGGTCGGCGAGGGCACCCTGGAGACCTCGACCCGGGTGATCCAGGTCAAGGCGGGGGAGAGCCCCGGTGGCGTGAAGGCCGCGACCCGACGGGCCAAGGTGGCCCGGGCCGGTCGCAACGCGGGAGCCAAGAACGGTGCCGCCGGCCGGGGTGCCAGGCGCCGCGGCCGCTGAGCCGAAACAGCCGTGACGACGGGCGGACGGTCCTCCTGAGGGGGAACCGTCCGCCCGTCGTCGTTCAGGTGACTGGCGGGCCGACGGTGGGACACCGGAGTGTCGCAACGTCAGATTTCCGGCATAGCGGGCATGGTGTTTCACGTGAAACGTCGCTCCCTGCTCTCCGGAATCCTTGCTCGCGGCCGGACGGCGACTGTTGCCGCTCCGGTTTCACGTGAAACACTGAGCCCCATGCAGGACTCGGAGACCATCGACCAGATCGATGACACGCCCATCGCGCGGGCTGCCCAGGCTGCGGTTCAGGCGATCGGCCGAGCGGGCGAGGGGCTGCCCCGGCCCGCCGCCACCCGGGTGATCGTGGTCGCCAACCAGAAGGGCGGGGTGGGCAAGACCACCACCACCGTGAACATGGCCGCCTCGCTGGCCATGCACGGGCTGCGCGTCCTGGTGGTCGACCTGGACCCCCAGGGCAACGCCTCCACCGCCCTCGGCATCGACCACCACGCCGAGGTGCCGTCCATCTACGACGTCTTGGTCGAGGGCAAGCCCCTGGCCGACGTGGTCCAGCCGGTGGTGGACGTCGAGGGGCTCTTCTGCGTCCCCGCCACCATCGACCTGGCCGGTGCCGAGATCGAGCTGGTCTCCCTGGTGGCCCGGGAGAGCCGGCTGCAGCGCGCCATCGCCGCCTACGAGCAGCCGCTGGACTACATCCTGATCGACTGTCCGCCCTCGCTGGGCCTGCTGACGGTCAACGCCCTGGTGGCCGGTCAGGAGGTGCTGATCCCGATCCAGTGCGAGTACTACGCGCTGGAGGGCCTCGGCCAGCTGCTGCGCAACGTCGAGCTGGTGCGCGCGCACCTCAACCCCGCGCTGCACGTCTCGACCATCCTGCTCACCATGTACGACGCCCGGACCAGGCTGGCCGCCCAGGTCGCCGAGGAGGTCCGGACCCACTTCCAGAACGAGGTGCTGAGCACGGCGATCCCGCGCTCGGTCCGCATCTCGGAGGCGCCCAGCTACGGGCAGACGGTGCTGACCTACGACCCGGGCTCGACCGGGGCGCTCTCGTACCTGGAGGCCGCCCGCGAGCTCGCGCTGCGCGCGGTCGGTCAGGGCGGCTCGCTGGTGGGTCAACAGCGGGGCGGCAGCGGTACGGGGCACGGCGCCCCGGTGGCACAGCACGGTACGACGGAGGGTCATCAGTGAGTGGTCGCAGGGGTCTGGGACGAGGGCTTGGGGCGCTGATCGGCCCGGCCGCGCCGGCGGACGGCGGGTCGGCGCAGCCGGTCGCCGCCACGCCCGCGCCGGCCTCGGTGGTGACGGCCGGCGCGACGTCGCCGGCCTCGGTGCCGGTGCTGCCGGGCGGTCGCGCCACGGTGGCGGCCCGGGCGGCCGCCGGCCGACGGGCGGAGCAGCCGACCCCGGTCCCCGGCGCCTCCTTCGCCGAGCTGCCGCTGGACGCGATCACCCCCAACCCGCGCCAGCCGCGCGAGGTGTTCGACGAGGACAAGCTGGACGAGCTGGTCAAGTCCATCCAGGAGGTCGGCCTGCTCCAGCCGATCGTGGTGCGCCAGGTCGCGGCCGAGCGCTACGAGCTGATCATGGGGGAGCGCCGCTGGCGCGCCTCCAGGGAGGCGGGGCTGGAGCGGATCCCGGCGATCGTCCGGGTCACCGAGGACGACAAGCTGCTGCTGGACGCGCTGCTGGAGAACCTCCACCGGGCCGAGCTGAACCCGCTGGAGGAGGCGGCCGCCTACGACCAGCTGCTGCGGGACTTCTCCTGCACCCACGAGGAACTCGCCGACCGCATCGGCCGCTCGCGCGAGCACGTCTCCAACACGCTGCGGCTGATGAAGCTCACGCCGTCCGTCCAGCGCCGGCTGGTGGCCGGAACGCTGATGGCCGGGCACGCACGGGCCCTGCTCGGTGTGCCGGACGCCGACGAGCAGGAGCGGCTGGCCAAGCGGATCATCGCGGAGGGTCTCACGGTGCGCAACATCGAGGAGATCGTCAAGGTGATGAAGCTGGAGCAGAAGCCCCGGCGTCAGACGCCGAAGGCGGGCAAGATCATCTCCCCGGCGTTCAACGACCTGGCGAGCCGGCTGTCGGACCGCTTCGACACCCGGGTCAAGGTCGAGGTGTCGCAGCGCGGCGGCAAGCTGGGCAAGGGCAAGGTGGTGCTGGAGTTCGGTTCGGTGGAGGACCTCAACCGGATCCTGGACAGCATGGCTCCCGGTGAGGACGGTCTGCGGCTGTCGCAGGGCTGAGCCCGTCCGGACCGGGGGCAACGACCCGATGGGTGCATGTGCCACGTGAGCGCTGTTTCACGTGAAACATGCACCCATCGGCGTTCGTGGGGGAATGCTCGACCGTGAGAGGGAGGAGGAGGTACGGGCCATGGGACGCCGGATCGCGCCGCTGACGCTGGACAACCTCGCGGACCTGCCGACGGGCTGCCGCTCCTGCGTGTTCTGGGAGCTGGACCCGGTCAGCGCGAAGGAGGCGGTGGAGTCGGGCAAGCCCGAGCTGGAGAAGGAGGGGTGGATCTCCGCGGTGCTGCTGGAGTGGGGGTCCTGCGGCCGGATCGTCTACGTGGACGACCAGCCCGCCGGTTTCGTGCTCTACGCGCCGCCCGCGTACGTTCCCCGCTCGCAGTCCTTCCCGACCAGCCCGGTCTCGCCGGACGCCGTTCAGCTGATGGTCAGCCGGGTGCTGCCGGGCTACCAGCGGCAGGGTCTGGGCCGGGTGCTGGTGCAGACCGTCGCCAAGGACCTGCTGGGGCGCGGGGTGCGGGCGATCGAGGCCTTCGGCTCGGCGGGCCGGGTGCCGACCAGCTGCGTGCTGCCGGCCGACCACCTGCTCGCGGTCGGCTTCAAGACCGTACGGCCGCACCCGCGCTACCCGAGGCTGCGGCTGGAGGCCCGGACCACGCTCTCCTGGCGCGGCGACGTGGAGGGGGCGCTGGAGCGGCTGCTCGGCGGCGGGCGGAAGGAGCCGGCCCTGCGGCCGTTCTGAGCGGCGCAGCGAAAACGGCGGCGGGGTTCCCCGGGTGGGGACCCCCGCCGCCGTTCGGTCGGTGACCGGAGGACCTAGATCAGGCCGTCCAGCTCGCGCAGCAGCGCGGCCTTCGGACGGGCACCGGTGATCTGCTTCACCGGCTGGCCGCCCTTGTAGAGGATCAGGGTCGGGATCGAGATGACGTTGTACTCGGCGGCGGTCACCTGGTTGGCGTCCACGTCGAGCTTGGCAACGGTCAGCTTGTCGCCCTGCTCGGCCGCGATCTCCTCCAGGATCGGGGCGACCTGACGGCACGGGCCGCACCAGGTGGCCCAGAAGTCGACCAGTACGGGCTTGTCGCTCTCCAGGACGTCGGACTTGAACGTCGCATCGGTGACGATGGTGGCGCCGGCCACGGGAACTCCTCGGGTAGGACGGAGGGGGTGCTGCCAGGTGAACAACGGGCGGGCCCGTTCTGTTTCTGCCTGGCCGGGGCGGGGGTGTTTCACGTGGAACACCCCCGCGGGGTTCGGTCGGTGGCGAGGGGGTCAGACCGCGACGGCGGCGGCCTTGTTCTCCGCGTCGTCCAGCGCGGCCAGGTAGCGCTCGGCGTCCAGCGCGGCGGAGCAGCCGGTGCCGGAGGCGGTGATGGCCTGGCGGTAGGTGTGGTCCACGACGTCGCCGGCGCCGAAGACGCCCTCGATGTTGGTCCGGGTCGAGGGGGACTCGACCTTCAGGTAGCCCTCGGCGTCGAGGTCGAGCTGGCCCTTGAACAGGTCGGTGCGCGGGTCGTGGCCGATCGCGATGAACAGGCCGGTGACCGCCAGCTCGCGGGTCTCGCCGGTGGTGGTGTCGCGCAGGGTGACGCCGGTCAGCTTCGGGTCGCCGTGGATGGCCTCGACCGCGCTGTCCCACTCGAAGCGGATCTTGGGGTCGGCGAAGGCGCGCTCCTGCATCGCCTTGGAGGCGCGCAGGGTGTCGCGGCGGTGGATGATCGTGACGCTCTTGGCGAAGCGGGAGAGGAAGGTCGCCTCCTCCAGGGCCGTGTCGCCGCCGCCGACCACCGCGATGTCCTGGTCGCGGAAGAAGAAGCCGTCGCAGGTCGCGCACCAGGAGACGCCGCGGCCGGAGAGCTTGTCCTCGTTCGGCAGGCCGAGCTTGCGGTGCTGGGAGCCGGTGGTGACGATCACGGCGCGGGCCTTGTGCACGTTGCCCTCGGAGTCGGTGACGGTCTTGATGTCACCGGTGAGGTCGACCGCGACGATGTCGTCCGGGATCAGCTCGGCGCCGAAGCGCTCGGCCTGCGCCCGCATGTTGTCCATCAGCTCGGGGCCCATGATGCCGTCCCGGAAGCCCGGGAAGTTCTCGACCTCGGTGGTGTTCATCAGCGCACCACCGGCGGTGACGGCCCCCTCGAAGACCAGCGGCTTGAGGGAGGCACGGGCCGTGTAGAGCGCAGCCGTGTACCCGGCCGGGCCGGAACCGATGATGATCACGTTACGGACGTCGCTCACTGCTTCTCCTGGTTCGCATCGCGACCCGCGTTTGCTGCGGGGAGGGCGGTCCTGCTCCGCCGCCCGGGACAACGACTGACCAGTGTCTCGCATTCCCAGGCGGATCAGTACCAGGCGCCCGAACTCCGGAAGCGGCGTGGCGTCCTGGTCGTCGATCGCATGGGAACGGCCCGCCGGTGGCTGGGAAAGCCGGGCTCAGTGGCCGGGGACGGTCTGGTGCAGGACGACCGGGCCACAGTCGGGGGAGCGCAGGTAGACGTCCACGAAACCGGGTCGGCCGGGGCTCGGGTAGACCAGGACCTCGACCGGGGCGCCCAGGTAACTGCCCTGGTCGGTGGCCAGCGGGGCGCCCGGGGCGGGGGCCGGGCAGGCGGTGGGGGAGGCCGGGGCGGCGGGTGAGGTGGGGCCGGAGAGCTCCGGCCGGACGCCCTCGGCGGGGGCGGCGCCGGACTTGGCCGGTCCCGAGGCGCGCAGCCCGGGCTCGGTGCCGGAGCGGGCCAGCAACTGCTGGACCTGCGCGGCGAGCCGGTCCTCCCGGTAGACGGTGCCGGGGCCCGAGAGGTGTGGGGTACGGGCGCTCTGGTCCTGGGCGACACCGGTCGCGGCGGCCGAGGCGGCGGAGGTGCCGGAGTCGCCGGAGTGGTCCAGCAGCAGGGCGCCGCCGAGGCCGAAGGCGGCCAGTGCGGCGGCGGCGCCGAGCAGCACGGCGAACCGCCGGCGGCGGAGCCGGGGACGGCCGGGTCCCGAAGAGGCGGCCGGGCGGGGCGGCGGCGCGGAGGGCGCCGGGACGGCGCGTACGGGCGTCGCCGGGGCCTCTGTCCGGCCGGTGGTGGCGGAGGCCTGCCGGGGGCGCTCCGGCGGGCGCTGCGCGCTCCGGGCCGCGGAGCGGTCGGCGAGGGCCGCCTCGGCGAGGGCGGCGTCCAGCCGGGCGGCGACGTCGGCGGGCACCGGTTCGGGCTCGACGGCGCCGAGCAGCGCCTGCACCTCGGCCAGGGCGTCGGCGGTCCCGCGGCACTCGGCGCAGCCGTCCAGGTGCCGGTGCAGCGCCTCGGCGGCCCCGGCGGGCTCGACCAGGCCCTCGGCGAGGTCGGCGAGCTCCTCGACGGAGGGGTGGGCGTCGGCGGGCTCGGGGGAGGAGAGGGGGGCGGTCATCGCGTGCTCGCATCTCCTTCCAGCATCGTGCGGCCGGTGCTCGGGCCTGTCCCTGTGACGGTGCGCGGGCCCGTCGGGTTCCCCTGGGCGTCGCGGCGCGGTGGCGGGGCCGCTCCGGGCGAGCCGGAGGCCCCGCGTCCCGGCGCCCGGCGCCCCGGTGTTTCACGTGAAACATCCCGCTCGTCGCGCGCCCCGTCGTCCGTCTCCCGCAGGTGCCGGACCAGCGGGAGCAGCCGGGCCCGGCCCCGCGCGCAGCGGCTCTTCACGGTGCCGACCGGGACGCCCAGCAGCTCGGCGGCCTCCGCGACCGGATAGCCCTGCATGTCCACCAGGACCAGCGCGGCCCGCTGCTCGGCGGGCAGCTCGGCGAGGGCCGCGGTCAGCTCGCGGTGCACCTCGTTCCGGACCACCGGGGAGTCGGCCGGCTCGGCGGTGCCGACCAGGCTGTCCAGCCGCTGCGGGTCGTCGTCCAGCGGGGTGGTGCGCCGGGTGGCGCTGCGTCGGGCGCGGTCCAGGCAGGCGTTCACGACGATCCGGTGCAGCCAGGTGGTGACCGCCGAGCGGCCCTGGAAGCCGGGGGCGGCGCGGAAGGCGGAGACCAGGGCGTCCTGGAGGGCGTCCGCGGCCTCCTCTCGGTCGCCCAGGGTGCGCAGGGCGACCGCCCAGAGCCGGTCGCGGTGGCGGTTCACCAGCACGCCGAAGGCGTGCGGATCGCCGGCGACGTGCCGGGCGAGCAATGCCGCGTCGTCCTCCGCCACTGTCACCCCTTGACCCCTTGCCGTCGTTCCGGTGCGCCGGGGTGCGGTCAGCCGAAGACCTTGACCTCGGCGACCTTGCCCTGGAACCTGCCGTCGCCATCCTTCGGCAGAGCGGTCAGCCAGATCAAGAGGTAACGCGTGGTGATCGGGGAGTCGAGGGTGTAGTCGGCGCTGGGGCCGGACTTCTTGCCGACGACGGTGAAGTTCTCCGGCCTGGTCCCCGGCGGGTTGGCGCCGGCCGTACCGGGCACCCGCAGCTCCGCGGTGTGCTCGCCGATGAACTGGACGTCCACCGAGGAGACCGACTGCGGCGAGCCGAGGTCGAGCAGCAGGCCGGTGCCCGACTTGAGGGAGGGCGGCTTGGGGCCGAGCTGGTCGTTGTACCAGTTGGTGGTCCAGGCGGTGCCCGGATCGCCGTCGATGGCGTTCTTGACGCTGGCGGTGCCTTCGGGCCCGTCGCCCAGCGGGTTGAAGGACTGCGCGTCCTTGACGGTGATCGGCACGGGGGCGTGCGTCGTCGTCCCGTGCGGGCTCGGCGCGGCGGTGCTGACCGAGGGCTGCGGGGTGGCGACGGCCTGGCCGGTGTGGCGCAGGCTGCCGACGAACTGCCAGGAGGCGACGCCGATCGCGCCCAGCGCGACCGTCCAGGCGGTGGCCTTGACCACTCGGCGCAGCCGGCGCCGGCTGCGCCGGGCGGCGGTCGGCCGGGAGGAGGCCGGCAGCGGGGCGACCGTCGTGTCGGCGACCCGGGTGGGGTTGGGCGCGGTCGGCAGGGCGTGGGTGTTGTGCCGGGGCGGCGTCGGGAAGGCCGGCAGCTCCGGCTCGGGCTGGCGGATCCGGGGCAGCTGCGCGATCGCCCGGACCAGCTCCTCCGGGGTGGTGATCGGCGCGGCGTGGTGCGGCGGGTGGTCGAACAGGGCGCGCGCCGCGAGCTCGGACAGGCCCTTGTGGACGCCCGCGCGGACCTGGTCCGGCGCGGCGTTCTGCAGGCCCTTGGGCAGCCCCTTGAGGTCGTAGCGGTCCTCGGGGTACGGCCAGCGGTGGGTGAGCGCGGCGAACAGCAGCGCGCCGATCGCCCGGGTGTCGGTGCGCTGGGCGTCCTCGGTGGAGTCCTCCGGGGGGAGCCCGCGCAGGGCGGCGTCCACCGCGATGCCGTTGATCCGGTACTGGCCGCTGTCGGTGCGCAGCACGCAGCGCGGGGTGAGCCGCAGGTGGGCCTTGCCGCGGCGGTGGGCGGCGGCGACGGCGTCGGCGACCTGGCGGACCATCTGGTACGCCTCGTGCGGCTCCATCGGGCCGTTCACCAGCAGCTTGGCGAGGTCGGAGGCGTGCGGCAGCCACTCCCGCACGACGTAGACCAGCTCGTTCTCCTGGACGGCGTCCAGCACCTGGACGAAGCGCGGGTCGCCGAGCAGGGCCGCGGACTTGGCGGCGGCCAGCACCTTGCGGGCCCGCTGGTGGCCGGAGGCCATCAGGTGGACGCCGACGGCCCGGCGCAGCTTCTCGTCGACGGCGCGCCAGCTGCTGAAGGTCTCGGTCTGGGAGATGCACTCCTCGAGCAGGTACCGGTTGCCGATCTTGTCGCCGCTGTGCCGCATCGGCGCGGGGAGGGTGCGCGGGAGGGTGGCGGTGTCCCGCGGGTCGACCGTGGGCTGGGGGTCGGTCGGGCGGCGCTTGGCGGGGGCGGTCTCCGGCGCGGGCGCGGGTTTCTTCCGCGGGGAGCCGGCCGCCAGTTCGGCGGCGATCTCGTCGACCGAGAGCGGGGCGGTGATCTCCGAGGTCTCCTCGCTGACGGCGGTCTCCCGGTCCGGCTCGGCGTCCGGGCCGGTGTCCGGGTCGCCTTTCGGGGCGTCGTCCGGGTCGCCTTGCGGGGCGGGGGGAGCGTCCTCGTCGTCCGCCACGGAGGGATCCGAGGAGGCGTCCGTGGAGGCTTCTGTGGAGGCGTTCGCGGAGGCCTTCGCGGAGCGGGCGTCGGCGGTGCCCGCCGGCGCGGTCTTCGCGCGCCCGAGCTCGTCGATCGCCGCAGCCAGCGCGGCCTCGTCCGCCGCCGCGTCAGCTGCTGACGTGTCGACGACCGCCTTGGTGCCATCAGCCACCGTGGTCCTGCCTCCCCTTGTGTCGCCCCGGCTGAGAGAGTCGCTGGAGCCCGCGGATCGGCCGCCCTGTGCTCCAGGACAATTGTGCCCACTCTTCTCCACCGGGTACGACCGCTGAGACGTCCGCTCGGTTGCCTGCGGGTGGAGAGATGTCGTGCAGATCCCACACCGGGCCGCCACCTCGCGGTCCGTGGGTTCCGGCAGCGGGGGGCGGCCCGGAATCGAGCCGGACGGGCGGAGGCGGTGACCGCCCCGGTTGACGCCCGGTCAGGGCGTCCGCCCGTCCGGCCGGTTGGCCGGTCGGTCAGCGGCCCAGTCGGCCGCGGACCATGCCCAGCATGGCGTTCATCTCCTCGATCCGCAGGCGCTTCGCGACGAACCCGAAGACCAGCAGCTGGAGGCCGCCGCCCAGGACCACCGACAGCACGCTGCCCGCCCAGCCGCCGAGCACCTGCTGGACCGCCAGGCTGACGCCGAGGCCGACCGCCGCGGCCGGGACGCAGGCGGCGGCCAGCCGGCTGTACGTCTTGCCGATCCGCTTGGTGTCCAGCCCGCCGATCTTCTTCTTCAGCTTCGGCACCGCGACCGTCACTCCGACGGCGTAGGCGAGGCCGTAGCCGAAGGCCATGCCGGTCACCGTCCACTGCGCGGGCAGCGCGACCCAGCAGATCAGCGAGAAGCCGGCCTGGCAGGCGGCCACCCAGACGGTGTTGGAGAACGGCGTCCGGGTGTCCTCGTAGGCGTAGAAGCCGCGCAGCATCACGTACTGGGCCGAATAGGGGATCAGCCCGAGCGCGAAGGCCGAGAGCATCAGGCCGACGTTGGTCGCGTTGTTCAGGGCCGTGCTGCCCCCGCCGACCGCGTAGATCGAGCGGCCGATCGCCGGGCCGAGCGCCAGGAACAGGAAGGCCGCCGGGACCACCGCCACCGCGGTGGTGCGCAGCCCGTACGACAGGTCGTCGCGGACGGCACCGGCGTCCTCGTCGGCCGCCGCCCGGGAGAGCCGGGGCAGCACCGCGCTCATGATCGAGACGGTGATGACGGCCTGCGGGAGCTGCCAGATCAGCAGGGCGTTGGAGAAGGCCGACAGACCGACACCGCCGTGGCCGCCCTGTTCGGCGGCGCTGCCGGCCGCGGTGGCCAGCTGGGTGATGACCAGGTAGCCGGCCTGGTTGGCGAGCACGAAGAAGAAGGTCCACTTGGCCAGCCGGGCCGCCTTGCCCAGGCCGTGGCCGCGCCAGTCGAAGCGCGGCCGGAAGTGGAAGTCCGCGGCGCGCAGGTACGGGACCATCGCCAGCGACTGGACCACCAGGCCGAGCAGGGTGCCCAGGCCGAGCAGCCGGACGCCCTCCGGGGAGATGTTCTCCGGGGTGACCTGGGTGCCGTTGTAGCCGCCGTAGACCCAGATGTACGCGCCGAAGGTGAAGATCACCACGATGTTGTTGAGAACCGGGGTCCACATCATCGCGCCGAACCGGCCGCGGGCGTTGAGGACCTGGCCCATCACCACGTGGACGCCCATGAAGAAGATCGTCGGCAGGCAGTACCGGGCCAGCGCCACCGTGGTGTCGGCACGGGCCGGGTTGGTCATCATCGGGTGCGCGATCAGCTGGACCAGCAGCGGCGCCCCGAGCACCGCCAGGAACACCACGCCGCCGAGTCCGACCATCACCAGGGTGAGCAGCCGACTGGCGTAGGCGGTGCCGCCGTCCTCGTCGTTCTTCATGCTGCGCACCAGCTGCGGCACGAAGACCGCGTTGAGCGCGCCGCCGCCGATCAGGATGTACAGCAGGGTCGGCAGGGTGTTCGCCGCGTTGTACGAGTCACCCATGACCGCGATGCCGATCGCGCCGGCGATCACCATGGTCCGCAGGAAGCCGGTGCCGCGGGAGACCAGGGTGCCGGCTGCCATGATCGCGCTGGAGTTCAGCAGGCTGGCGACCTTGCCGCCGCCCCCGCCGGCCGCCGGGGCGGGTTCGGGTGCGGTGGCGGGCTGCGCGGTGTGCTCCGCGGCGAGGTCCGCCCGCGGCTCGACCGCCGGGGGCACCGCGACGGCGGCCACCTGCATGGTGGCCTCCTCCTCGGAGAGCGGCGGGTCGAACTCGATCGGCGGCACGAAGGGGCGCTGCCCGTCCGGGCCGGGGTGCTGCGGCTGCCCCGGGTAACCGCCCACCGGCGGGTACGGCGCGGGGGCGACCGGCGGCACCTGGCCGGCCGGGGGCACCGGCGCGACCGGCTGGACCGGGGCGGGCTGGGGCACCGGCTGCGGGGCCGCGGCCTCGGCCGGGCGGCCGCCGAACAGCGCGTCCACCCCGACGTACTCGGTGGTCTCGGTGTCCCAGGCGGAGTGCGCCGGGCCCGGCTCCCACTGTGGCTGGGGCTGCTCGGCGCCGCCCCAGTTGGCGGCGGCCGGGCCGGCCTGCTGCGGCCAGTCGGCCTGGGCCGGGGGAGTGTCCCAGCCCGGCTGCACGGGCGGCACCGGGGGCGAGAACGGCGTCGACGGCACCGGGGTCGGGTAGCCGCCGCCCTGCGGCGGAAGCTGCGGCGGCACGTCGTACGCGGTGGCCGGCGGCGGCGCCGCGGCGGGTCGCCCGGCTTGCAGGCCGTACGGGTCCTGGCCGTCCTGGGGGTTCCGGTACGCCTCGGCGGCGTACGGGTCCTGGGCGTAGGTGTCGGCCACGTACCAGTCGCCGGACGGCGACTCGGCACCCGGCCGGCTCTCACCGCGGCCCGGGGGCCGCTCCTCGCTGCGCCCGGTCATGTCACCTCTTCGCTGTCGTGGGGGAGGCCGGCCCGGTGTTGCGGGGGGTCGGCGGTATCAAGGACCAACCTTCTCATCACTGGCGGTCCGATCCCGGCCATCCGGGCTGCTGGCGCGCGGTGTCTGCGCGGGACCGTCGCCCGCCGAGCCGTCCGCCGGGTCGTTCTCGGCGGGGCCCTGGGTGCGTTCCGGTGCGGTGGCCCCCGGCTCCTCCGGCTCGGTCCCGGCGGCGCCGTCCGGGCCGTCCGTCGCCGGGCCGTCGCCGACCGGCTGGTCGCCGTCCTCGTGCGGATGCCCGCCGCGGCGCTTGCGCTGGCGGAAGAAGCGCAGCGCGGCCAGCACCAGCAGTACGGCGGCGCCGGCGAAGACGTACAGCACTCCGTTGGTCACCGAGGTGACCTCGACCGTGAAGGTCTTGGGCTCGCCGTACGGCCTCGCGTCGGGGCCGGTGGTCCACAGCTGGGCGGTCATCTGGACCGGGCCGTTGTTGCGCGCCTCCGCGTTGAAGCGCAGGGTGACGCTCTGCGAGGGCGGGAGGACCAGGTCCTCCGGCTTGCCCACCCCCAGCCGGTTCGGCTGGTTGGAGGTGAGCCGCAGCTTCAGGTTGGTGACCGTCTGGGTGAGGTCGTTGCGCACGCTGACCTGGATCTGGCCGGTGTTCCCCGACAGGGTGACCACCTTCTTCGGCGGCACCTGGACGGCGCGGGTGAGCTCCGTCAGGTACCCGCCGACGCCCTTGCGGTAGTCCTCGCCGGCCAGGGCCTGGGGGCGCCACTCGGTGGACAGCGAGCGGACCATGGCGGCGCTGAACGGGCCGCGCACCCGCTGGGGCAGGGTGAGCACCCGCATCAGGGTGTCGAGGTCCCACTGGAGCTTGTCGGTGCCGCTCAGGGCGGAGGCCGGCAGTTCGGAGGCCCGGGCCTGGGTCGGGTAGTCGGCGGGCGACGGGACGGTGGTGTTGGCCTTCGGGTCCGGCGCGGACTGGGCCAGTGCGTCCAGCTTCGCCGGGGTCAGCCACTTGTCGGTCGCCGTCTGCAGCGCCCCCGCCAGCACCTTGGCGGTGGCGGCGGTCATCTCGCGCGGCGGCATGACCAGCAGGCCGCGCTGGTTCTGCGGCTGCTCGTGGGTGATCGTGAAGGTCTCGGCCAGGAATCGCTGGGTCGCGTCGGTCTGGTCCTTCGGGTCGCTCAGGTCCTTCTGGAGGAGCGAGGAGACCGTGTCGTCGGCGACCACGGCGCTCTGCCCGTTGCCGATCGGGCGCACCGCGGTCGGCGTGTAGTTCACCGAGTCAGGGTCGGGCATGCTCGCGCCGTTGACCAGCACCAGGCTGCTGCCCGTCTGCCGGGCGAAGCCGGCGATCTGCTGGTCGAGGTAGCCCTGGTAGGGCCAGGCCACGTCGGAGCGGGTGTCCACGGAGAGCCGGCCCTCGACGGTCAGCCGGCCGGCGGTGGCCGCCTTGTCCAGGGCGGTGCCCATGCCGGACAGGTCGGCGCCGTTGTGGGCGATCGAGGCGAGGTCCGGGTCGGCGTACGGCAGCGCGATGACCTGGCTGCCCGACTTGGCGACGGCCGCGCGCAGCTTGTTCAGCCAGGCCTCGGCGGCGGGGGAGGCGTCGTGCTGGACGGTGTTGTCGTCCTTGGCGGACTTGCCCTCGGCCTCGCTGCCCGGCTTCTGCACCCGGTACTTGCCGGTCATCGCGAACGCGGCGTCCAGCAGGTCCGGGTCGATCACCCAGGTCAGCCCGGTCAGCTTGGAACCGGTGTCGACCAGCTCGTACAACCGCCCGCCCGGTGCGAGATCGGTGGCCAGGCTGTCGTCGCGCAGCACCGGGAGGGTCTGGTCGTTGTCGGCGGCGGTCTGCGCGGCCAGCACCGGCGCGTGCACCAGCGGCCAGAGCGTGGTGACCTTCGTCGGCTGGGCCTCGGTGCCGCCGGTGGAGAAGGGCAGGAAGGTGCGGGCGATGCCCAGGGCGCGGTCGCGCGGGTTGTCGTCGGTCGAGCCCCAGGCGTCCACCGCGAGCTCGTAGACGCCGCTCTCGGACAGCCCGAGGTCGCTCACCGCGACGCTCAGGGTGTACGGCAGGCTCTGGCCCGGCTTCAGCTCCGGCAGGGCGTACTGCGGGCTGTCCAGCTCGGTGCCGTCGTCGCCCCTCGGCGTGGTGCGGGTGGCCACGCCCTGGAGCTCGCTGCGCCGTTGCAGGGGCTTGGTGGAGGCCGGTTTGCGGACTGCCGCGTGGGCGCCCTTGAGGGCCGACTTGCCCGCGTTGGTGACGTGGCCGGTGATGGACACGGTGCCGTTGGGGACGGCCAGCTGCGGGGTCACCGACTCGATGGTCAGCGCCACCGGGTACTCCGCGGTGGCCGTGGCGTCGGCGGCCGGGCTGATGTTGCCGCCGGCCGGCAGCGCCATGGCGGGGGCGGCCGTGAACAGGGTCAGGGCGGCCGCGCAGGCGGCGGCGAAGCGGCGGGCCAGGCGGCCCGGGCTCCGTCCGTCGGCGGGACGTCCAGTCCGTCGGTCGGGTGGTCGGTGCGCCCCCAGGCCCGAGTGCCGTGCCGGCTCACTCACTCGTTTCGCCCTCGCCGTTCTGTTCGATCGCTCGCTGCTGATGCTGTCCGTCCGGCGGTGCTGCCGGACGTTCCCCGCTCGACGTTCTTCGCTCGACGCTGTGCGCCACCCTGCTGCCGCGGAAGGTTCCGCCGGCGTGGCGGCACGCGACACCGCATCCCCGGTTCCGGTGTCCGCGATCCGTCCACCGGCATGGTAACGATCCAGCCTGGCGTGCAGTGTTGCGGGCTGTGGGGTGAGACGCCCAAAACGTGCGGGCGGTTGACCTTCCGGGGCACGTACCCTTGTGAGCCGTGTCCACTGCCAATGAGCCCACCGCGCGCACCGATCGTTCCAGCACCGCCGTCCAGGCCGTCCCAGGCCTGAGCGAGGCCCAGACCCTGGGGCTGCAAGAGCTGCTGCGGGTGTCGCCGGTGGCCGACGAGATCGCCCGCCGGTTCCAGGCGGCCGGTCACCGGCTGGCCCTGGTCGGCGGCTCGGTGCGGGACGCGCTGCTCGGCCGGCTCGGCAACGACCTGGACTTCACCACCGACGCCCGCCCGCAGCAGGTGCTCAAGCTGGTCAAGGGCTGGGCGGACGCGGTCTGGGACGTCGGCATCGCCTTCGGCACCGTCGGCGCCCGCAAGGACACCCCCGAGGGCTCCTTCCTGATCGAGATCACCACCTACCGCTCCGAGGCGTACGACCGCACCTCCCGCAAGCCCGAGGTGACCTACGGCGACACCATCGAGCAGGACCTGGTCCGCCGGGACTTCACGGTCAACGCGATGGCCGTCGACCTGCCCGGCCGCGGCTTCGTCGACCCGCACCGCGGCCTGGAGGACCTGGAGGCCCGGGTGCTGCGCACCCCCGCCACCCCCGAGGAGTCCTTCTCCGACGACCCGCTGCGGATGATGCGGGCCGCCCGCTTCGCCGCCCAGCTGGACTTCGAACCGGCGCCCGAGGTGGTCGCCGCGATGACCGCGATGGCCGAGCGGATCACCATCGTCTCGGCCGAGCGGGTGCAGGCCGAGCTGAACAAGCTGCTGCTGGCCCGGCACCCGGTGAAGGGCCTGCGGCTGCTGGTCGACACCGGTCTGGCCGGGTACGTGCTGCCGGAGCTGCCCGCGCTGAAGCTGGAGCGCGACGAGCACCACCGGCACAAGGACGTCTACGAGCACTCGCTGACCGTCCTGGAGCAGGCCATCGACCTGGAGCAGGACGGCCCGGACCTCACCCTGCGGCTGGCCGCGCTGCTGCACGACATCGGCAAGCCGCGCACCCGCCGCTTCGAGTCGGACGGCCGGGTCTCCTTCCACCACCACGAGGTGGTCGGCGCCAAGATGACCCGCAAGCGGATGCGCGAGCTCAAGTACTCCAAGGAGCTCACCGAGGACGTCTCGCGCCTGGTCGAGCTGCACCTGCGCTTCCACGGGTACGGCGGCGGGGAGTGGACCGACTCCGCGGTGCGCCGCTACGTCACCGACGCCGGGCCGCTGCTGGAGCGCCTGCACAAGCTGACCCGCTCCGACTGCACCACCCGCAACAAGAAGAAGGCGGCCGCGCTCTCGCGCACCTACGACGGCCTGGAGCAGCGGATCTCCGAGCTGAAGGCGCAGGAGGAGCTGGACGCGATCCGCCCGGCGCTGGACGGCAACCAGATCATGGAGCTGCTCGGGCTGAAGCCCGGCCCGCAGGTCGGCAAGGCGTACAAGCACATGCTCGAACTGCGGCTGGAGCAGGGGCCGATGGAGCACGACGAGGCGGTCGCGGCGCTGCGGGCCTGGTGGGCCGGGCAGCAGGGCTGACCGCGACAGCGGCGACGGAACGAGGGGCGGCCCCGGTGCGGGTGCCGCCCCTCGCCCGTGCGCGGGATCACTTCAGGTGCTTGAGGCAGAGCACGTAGTCCAGTGCCGGCCAGTTCGGGTGGGTGCGGGTGTAGGAGCTGTCCGCCTTGGGCTGCTTCTGGCAGGCCTTCTCGTCGGAGGTGGCGAAGTACTTGTAGACCACCTTGTACTGCGCCTTGGAGTCGGTGCAGGGCAGCACGGAGATCTTCGGGTGGTCGTCGCTGGTCCCGTCGTTGCGCAGGCAGTCACCGATCTTGGCGTCGTCCACCGCGTCGGACGGGTCGGTCGGGGTGGCGATCGGCGGCAGGGTGATGCTCGGCAGCGTGAAGGACGGCATCGGGGGCGGCGGGGTGAAGCTGAAGGTGGGCTGCGGCGACGGGGAGAAGGTGACCGTGTTGGTCGGCGTCGACGAGCCGACCGGGGTGCCGTTCTTCGGGCCGATCACGCCGGTGGCGACCAGGATCCCGGTGGTCAGCAGGGAGACCGGCACCAGCAGCATCGCCAGGTGCGGGCGGCTGCTCAGCGGGGCGCCCGGGTCGAGCTGCGGGCCGTGGGTGCCCGGCATCGGCGGCGGCAGCCGCTTGATCCTGCCGTGGGCGCCGAGGTTCATCAGCAGGGTGATCAGGGTCAGCAGCGGCGACACCCAGCTCCACCAGCCCTGGACGAGCGTCCGGGCGGACATGTCGCGCACGGTGGCCGTTCCGCAGGTGTGGCAGAACGGGCCGTGCATCCGCAGCATCCGGAACGCGACTATCAGGCCCTGGTGGCCGCGGACGGTGGCGCGCACGGCGGGGAAGCCCCCGCAGAAGCGGCAGTGCTCCCCGTCCGTCGGGGCCGGAGGGGGGTAGCCGTAGCCGCCGTAGTCGTAACCGGGCGGCTGGGCGCCGTACGGCTGCTCCGGCGGCGGGGCGCTCGGGTAGCCGTACCCGGGCGGGCCCGGCGGGGGCGGTGCGCCGTACGGGCCGCCGGCGTACGGGCTGCCGCCACCGGGCGGCGGGCCGTAGGGCGACTGGGGCGGAGGCGGAACGGACAAGAGGTCCCCCGGAGAAGGATGGCGGCGGAAGAGGTCAGGATTTCTTCACCGGCGGGTAGCCGGTGGTGGGGGTCAGCGGGCCGAGGCAGAGCACGTACCGCTTCTTGTTCCAACGGCGTCCGCTCTTGCCCGAGACGGTGCTGGTGGTCTGCGGCGTCTGCCGGCAGCGGGTCACGTCGGTGGTGCCGGTGAACTTCGACAGCACCTTGTAATTGGCCTTGGAGTCAGTGCAGTTGACGATCTCGACGTCGCGCGAGCCGCTCACCCGGACGCAGTCGCCGGGCTTGGCGCTGCTCACGTTCGGACCGCTCAGGAAGTAGCCGGCCGCGACCACGACGCAGCCGCCGACCACTCCGACGACCCGCAGCTTGGACCGGACACCGCGCTTGGCGGGCGGTGCCGCGGGCGGCTGGGCGGGTTGCGGGTAGCCGTACGGGCCGGCGGGCGGCTGCTGCCCGTACGGCTGCTGTGCCTGGGGCGCCTGGGCGTACGGGTTCTGCGCGTACGGGTTCTGCGCGTACGGGTTCGGCGGGTACGGCTGCCGGCCGTACGCGGGCGGGGGCGGGCCGTACCCGGGCGCGGCGGGTGGCGGCGGCCCGTACGGGCCGGTCGGTGTGCTCATCAGTTCGTCCCCCGAGACCGAGTGCTGTCGTTCCGACAGGTTTACGTACCTTAGCGACTCGGTCGGACGCAATCGGTCCGGAGTCCGTCCGGGATTTCGGGACGAGGTGGTTTCGATTCCGGTACCGGACGGTTTCAGTGACCGCCGCCGGGGAGCGGGCCGGACCGCCGGGCGGCCCGCAGGTAGAGCGCCGCGGCCAGCGCGTACACCCCGGCCACCCCGACGACCACCGTGACCGAGCGGCCGGACAGCGGCAGCACCAACGCGGTGACCAGGGCGGCGGCCACGAAGGCGACGTTGAACAGCACGTCGTAGATGGCGAACACCCGGCCGCGGAACTCGTCCTCGACCGACTCCTGCACCACGGTGTCGGCGCAGATCTTGGTGCCCTGGGTGACCACTCCGAGCAGCAGGGCGGCGGCCAGGCAGGGGATCGGGGCGAAGAACAGGCCGAGCGCGGGGACGAAGACCACCGGGGCGAGCAGGCAGACCGTCATCCAGCCGGCCAGGCCGAGCCGGCGGGTGCACCAGGGGCTGACCACCGCGGCGACGAAGAAGCCGGCGGCCGACAGGCCGACCGCCTGGCCGAGGGTGGCCAGTCCGGCCGCGCTGTCGGTCGGGTCGTTGAAGGTGTACCGGGCGAGCATCACCACGACCACGATCAGCACGCCGTAGCAGAACCGGGCCGCGGTGACGGCGGCCAGCGCGTGCACGGCGGGCCGGCAGTCCCGCACCAGGTGGCGGACGGCGGCGCCGAGTTCGACGGCGGCCCGCTTCAGCGCCTGGCCGAGCGCGGGGTGGTCGCCGTGCCGCTCCGGACCGAGCAGGTCGCGGTCCATCCGACGGGCCGCCAGCGCGGCCGACAGGTAGAGCAGCGAGGCGACGGTGACCAGCGCGGCGTCCGCCTCCGGCCCGGGGACCATCAGCTGGTGCAGCAGGAAGCCGATGCCCCCGCCCGAGGCGGCGGCGACTGTCCCGAGGGTGGGGGACAGGGCGTTGGCGGTGACCAGGGTGTCCTGCTCGACCACCCGGGGCAGGGCGGCGGACAGGCCGGCCAGGATGAACCGGTTGAGCGCGGTGACCAGCAGCGCCGAGGCGAAGAACAGCCAGGTCGGCGCCTGGACCAGGAGCAGCGCGCCGGTGCCCAGCCCCAGCCCGAAGCGGGCCAGGTTGCCGAAGTAGAGCACCTGGCGGCGGCGCCAGCGGTCCAGCAGCACCCCGGCGAACGGGCCGATCACCGAGAACGGCAGCAGCATCACGGCCAGCACCGAGGCGATGTCGGCGGGGGAGGACTGCTTCTCCGGGGAGAAGACCACGTAGGCGGCGAGCGAGACCTGGAAGACGCCGTCCGAGAGTTGGGAGAGGATCCGGGCGGTCAGCAGCCGCCGGAAGTCCCGGCCGCGGAGCAGACCGAGGAGCGTGGCGCGGTGCGCGGACTGGTGGGTGCTGCCGTTCTCGGTGATCGCCACCCGCCCAGAGTGCCACGGAACCGGGCGCCGTTTCACGTGAAACATTCGCTGCGGGAACGTGAAGGGCTCACGATCAGATGATCGTGAGCCCTTCGGAAGAGCTAGGAGCAGTCAGCTCAGCGCTCGACGTTCGACAGTCGCGAACCGAGCTGCGCTCAGCGCTCGACCTCGCCGCGGATGAACTTCTCGACGTTCTCCTTGGCCTCGTCGTCGAAGTACTGGACCGGCGGGGACTTCATGAAGTACGAGGAGGCCGACAGGATCGGGCCGCCGATGCCGCGGTCCTTGGCGATCTTCGCGGCACGCACGGCGTCGATGATGACACCCGCGGAGTTCGGGGAGTCCCAGACCTCGAGCTTGTACTCCAGGTTCAGCGGGACGTCGCCGAACGCGCGGCCCTCGAGGCGGACGTAGGCCCACTTGCGGTCGTCCAGCCAGGCCACGTAGTCCGAGGGGCCGATGTGGACGTTCTTGGCGCCCAGCTCGCGGTCGCGGATCTGCGAGGTGACGGCCTGGGTCTTGGAGATCTTCTTGGACTCCAGGCGCTCGCGCTCGAGCATGTTCTTGAAGTCCATGTTGCCGCCGACGTTCAGCTGCATGGTGCGCTCGAGGATGACACCGCGGTCCTCGAACAGCTTGGCCATCACGCGGTGCGTGATGGTGGCGCCGACCTGGGACTTGATGTCGTCACCGACGATCGGCACGCCGGCCTCGGTGAACTTGTCCGCCCACTCCTTGGTGCCCGCGATGAACACCGGCAGGGCGTTCACGAAGGCGACCTTGGCGTCGATGGCGCACTGGGCGTAGAACTTGGCCGCGTCCTCGGAGCCGACGGGCAGGTAGCAGACCAGGACGTCGACCTGCTTGTCCTTGAGGACCTGGACGACGTCGACCGGGGCCTCGTCCGACTCCTCGATGGTCTCCCGGTAGTACTTGCCGAGGCCGTCGAGGGTGTGGCCGCGCTGGACGGTCACGCCGGTCGGCGGGACGTCGCAGATCTTGATGGTGTTGTTCTCGCTGTTGCCGATGGCGTCGGCCAGGTCGAAGCCGACCTTCTTGGCGTCGACGTCGAAGGCGGCGACGAACTCCACGTCACGGACGTGGTAGTCACCGAACTGGACGTGCATCAGCCCGGGGACCTTGCCGGCCGGGTCGGCGTCCTTGTAGTACTCGACACCCTGCACCAGCGACGCGGCGCAGTTGCCCACGCCCACGATGGCTACGCGAACCGAACCCATTCCGGTTGCTCCCTGTGATCTCATGAGGGCCGTCGGGGTCGACGGCACTCGTCCTGCTTCTTCGATGACTGCTTGTACGGGCGCGAGGCGCCCACTCCTGCCGCGTGGCACAGGGCTGACGCGGTGTCAGCGCTCCTGGGCGGAGCGCCCCGGGCGGTCGTACGGTGGCCCGGACGGGTCGCGGGACCCGGTCTCCTGGCCACGGCCGTCCGAAGTCTTGGGGGGTACGGCGGTGACGTTCCCGTCCGTGGCGGGCCCGGTCCGGCCGGTGCGGTTGGCCCGTTCGGTCTCGATCAGCTCGTTGAGCCACCGGACCTCGCGTTCCACCGACTCCAGGCCGTGCCGCTGGAGTTCGACGGTGTAGTCGTCGAACCGTTCGCGGGCGCGGGCCAGCGAGCTGCGCATCCGCTCCAGGCGCTCCTCCAGCCGGCTGCGGCGACCCTCCAGGACGCGCATCCGGACGGCCCGGTCGGTCTGGCCGAAGAAGGCGAAGTGGACGCCGAAGCGCTCGTCCTCCCAGGCGTCCGGACCGGAGTCGGCGAGCAACTCCTCGAAGCGCTGCTTGCCCTCGGGGGAGAGCCGGTAGACGATCTTCGACCGCTTGCCGTTGAGCGCGGTGGCCGGGACGTACTCGACGTCCGGGTTGTCCTCGACCAGGAAACCCTGGGCGACCAGGCTCTTCAGGCACGGGTAGAGCGTTCCGTAGGAGAGCGCCCGCAGTGCTCCGAGCAGGATGTTGAGCCGCTTGCGCAGCTCGTAGCCGTGCATCGGGGCGTCATGGAGCAGGCCGAGAACGGCGAACTCCAGCACTCCTGAGCGCCTGCCCACTGCCGTCGTCCTCCTTCCCCTTGACCCTCGCTCCGGCCGCTGCATCCGGCGGTATGCCGCTTCGATGTATCGGCTCGATATATCGAGAACAGTAAACCCGGCCCTCGGAACGAGCAAGGGGGGCACGCGTGAATGTGATCACAAGCCGACGCGCGGGTGGGGTTGGCAACGGGCATGTAATGATCTGTCGCCGTTTTGCGGTTATTGGCGACTGATGCCCGATTAGTTGTATTTCAGCGCTGCGTACGCTGTCGCGTGTGCACGAGGACCAACCTCCGGGGTTAGGGCGGTCCGGGCATCGGACAGGAACCCTGCCTTCAGGCCGCCAAGGCCTGGCGAGGAGCGGCTGAGAACATGAGCGAGCGACGGCGAAGGACGCCCAACCCGGGCGGTGACGGGCAGCAGCCCCCGGGAGGCGGAGGTCGTCGGGGTGGTCCCGGACCCGACGAGCTGGCTTCGGACGGGCTCGGCCACCGACGCCGGCCGGGCCTCCGGGAGACCGCCCAGCAGCCCCGGATGACCCGTGCCGAGATGCGCAAGGCCGCCCAGAAGAAGGGCAAGGGCGGTGGTCGTCGCGGCGGCGCCGACGCCTCCGCCGCGGCCGGCCCCGGCAAGAAGCGCTTCATCGACTACCCGCGCTGGGGCAAGACCGGCGTCCGGCGCTGGCTGCCGTCCTGGAAGCAGTGGCTGAGCGCCTTCCTGCTGTTCTTCGCCACCGGCGTGGGCGTCGTGTTCTACCTCTACCAGACCACCACGGTTCCGCAGCTCAAGGACCTGGTGAAGGAGCAGAACACCATCTACTTCTGGGCCGACGGCACGGAGATGACCCGCAAGGGCGACACCAACCGGCAGATCGTCGAACTGGGCGACATCAGCCCCAACCTGCAGAACGCCGTCATCTCGGCGGAGAACGAGACCTTCCGCACCGACAGCGGCATCGACCCCAAGGGCATGCTGCGCGCCGTCTACAACATGGCGAAGGGCGGCGAGACCCAGGGCGCCTCGACGATCACCCAGCAGTACGTCAAGAACGCCTATCTCAGCCAGGAGCAGACCATCAGCCGCAAGCTGAAGGAATTCTTCATCACGCTGAAGATCAACCAGACGACGGGCAAGGACGACATCCTCAAGGGCTACCTCAACACCAGCTGGTTCGGCCGCAACGCCAACGGCGCCCAGGCCGCCGCCCAGGCCTACTACGGCGTCAACGCCAAGGACCTGAACCTCTGCCAGAGCGCGATGCTGGCCGGTCTGCTGAAGGGCGCGAACTACTACGACCCCTCCAAGCCGGGCAACCACGACCGGGCAGTGGAGCGCTGGAAGTGGATCCTGGACCGGATGGTGATCACCCACAACACCACCCCGGAGGAGCGGGCGAAGTGCACCACCTTCCCCGAGCCGATCGCGCCGAAGGCCAGCTCCAACATGAACGGTGAGATCAGCTACCTGGTCGACACCGCCAACCAGTACGTGATGACCACCGACAAGTCGATCACCCAGCAGATGATCGACAAGGGTGGCCTGAAGATCTACACCACCTTCGAGAAGGACAAGGTCGACGCCCTGAAGAAGGCCGTCGACGACGTCAAGGCCGAGAACCTCGACCCGCAGAAGCGCCCCAACAACGACACCTTCGTCCAGTTCGGCGCCGCCAGCCTGCGTCCGGGGGACGGGGCGATGGTCGCCATCTACGGCGGCGACGGCGTGGAGAACGGCCACTTCGACAACAACGCCAACGCCGGCGGCGTCCAGGTCGGCTCGACCTTCAAGCCCTTCGTGCTGGCCACCGCGATGCAGGTCGGCGTGCAGACCGCGAAGGACGGCGACGGCAAGCCGAAGCGGATCAACGCCGACAGCCGCTACCTCGCCGACGACATGTCCGAGATCCGCAAGCCGGACGGCTCGCTGGTGATCGGCGACGACGGCAAGCCCTACCGGCAGAAGAACGAGGACTCCGGCAAGCGCGGCTACGTCTCGCTGCGGCAGGCCATGCAGTGGTCGTACAACGTGCCCTTCGTCCAGCTCAACCAGGACGTGGGCGGCCCGGCCGTGGCCGACATGGCCGTGCAGATGGGCATCAAGCGGGAGAGCCTGGCCGACCCGAAGACCGCGACCTTCCCGCTCGGCACCTCCACCATCAGCCCGATCCGGATGGCCACCGGTTACGGCACCCTGGCCGCCAGCGGCAAGGAGGCCGAGCCGTACTCGGTCACCAAGGTCGAGGTGGACGGCAAGGAGCGCCCGGGCTTCGGCAAGAAGGACGCCAAGGTGGCGCTGGAGCCGGCCGTCGCCGACAACGTCACCGACGTGCTGGTGAACGTGGCCAAGAACGGTACCGGCTCCAAGACCAACGGCCTGGGCCGCCCGGTGGCCGGCAAGACCGGTACCACCGACCAGAACAAGTCGGCCTGGTGGGTCGGCTACACCCCGCAGCTGGTCACCAGCGTCGCGATGTGGCGCGAGGACCCGAGCAAGCACGACCGGGAGTCGCTCAACGGCACCGGCGGCAAGGAGTCCATCCACGGTGGTGACATCCCCACCGACATCTTCACCCGCTACATGAAGGCCGCGCTGGCCAACGAGAAGAAGATGGACTTCCCGACCCCGCAGCAGGTCGGCACCGAGGTGGACTCCTCGGGCGCGCCCTCCACGGTCACGGCGACGCCCACCCAGACCGCGACGGAGACCCCGTCGGCCCCGGTCCAGACCCAGGCGCCGGTCCAGCAGCCGACCCAGCAGCCGACCCAGCCCACCCAGGGCGGCGGCTGCGTGCCGGGCGTGGACTGCCAGCCCACCCCGCCGCCGACGCACAACCCCAAGCCGACGCCGACGAACACCTGCCTCCTGTTCGACTGCTCGGTGCCGTCGCCGACCAGCAGCACGGGCGGCAGCGGCAAACCCGGCGGCGGCGGCAAGCCGACCCCGACCACCACGCCCTAGCCGGGCGGGCGGCGATCCGGTCCGGCCGGTGAGACACACGGCGGTGGCGGTCCTCCTCGGAGGGCCGCCACCGCCGTTTCGTCACGATTCGCCGCCCGCGCCCCGCCCGCACCGCCGGACCACCGTGGGGTCCTCCTCGTTCCGGCGGATCCGGTGCGGCAGGATGTCCGGCATGACGTCGAGCGATCGTGACGAAACCGCGGGCCCGCAGGGGCCCGGCGCCGCCACCGGGCCCACGCCGGCAGCCGTCGCCGCGGCCGCGCCGGCGACCGACACCGTCGTCGTCCCGGCCGACGAGGACCGGGTGGCGGCGGCCGGCAGCGAGGTGTTCGGCGGCCCGCCCGGACGGCGGGCCCTGCTCGGCGTCTCCTGGTGGATCCCGGTGCGGGTGCTGGCGCTGGTGGTGATCGTGGTCTCGGCGCTCGGCATGGTGCACGACCTGCCCTGCTACGACCAGGCCTGGTTCCAGCCGGGGTCGCCGCAGTACATCCACGCCTGCTACAGCGACATCCCGCACCTGTTCTCCGGCCGCGGCTTCTCGGCCGGGCTGCACCCGTACGTGGACCGGATCCCCGGCACCACGGGGGACCTGCAGTACCTCGAGTACCCGGTGCTGACCGGACTGTTCATGCAGGTCGCGGCCTGGCTGACGCCCGGCGGCGGCACCGAGCAGGCCCAGGAGCAGTGGTTCTGGGCGATCAACGCCGGAATGCTGATGGCCTGCGCCGTGGTCGCCGTGGTCGCGCTCTCCCGCACCCACCGCCGCCGCCCCTGGGACGCGATGCTGTTCGCGCTCTCGCCGGTCCTGCTGCTCAACGGCACCGTCAACTGGGACCTGCTCGCGGTCGCCCTGGCCGCCGTGGCGATGGCCTGGTGGGCCCACTCCCGGCCGGGCTGGGCCGGTGTGTTCATCGGCCTGGCCACCGCGGCCAAGCTCTACCCGCTGCTGCTGATCGGCCCGCTGCTGGTGCTCTGCTGGCGGGCCGGGAAGTGGCGCGAGTTCCGGGTGGTGCTCGGCGGCGCGGTGGGCGCCTGGCTGGTGGTCAACCTGCCGATCATGCTGGCCAACTGGCAGGGCTGGTCGACCTTCTACGTCTTCAGCGAGCACCGCGGCGAGGACTACGGCTCGTTCTGGCTGATCCTGATGCAGAACCGCGGGGTCGGGCTGGCCGACCTCGACCTCTACATCGGCGTGCTGATGGTGCTGGGCTGCGCGGCCATAGCGTGGCTCGGCCTCTCGGCGCCCCGCCGACCGCGGTTCGCCCAGCTGGCCTTCCTGGTGGTCGCGCTGTTCGTACTGGTCAACAAGGTGTACTCGCCGCAGTACGCGCTCTGGCTGCTGCCGCTCGCGGCGCTGGCCCGGCCGCGCTGGCGCGACGTCCTGATCTGGCAGGCCTGCGAGGTGCTCTACACCCTCGGCATCTGGTCCCACCTGGGCTTCGTCACCGGGCCCAAGCAGCACGGGATCGGCGAGACCTGGTACCACTTCGCGATCGTGCTGCACCTGCTGGGCACGCTCTACCTGGTCGTGCTGGTGGTCCGCGACGCCCTCCACCCGGACCGCGACCCGGTGCGCTGGGACGGCAGCGACGACCCCTCCGGCGGGGTGCTCGACCACGCCCCGGACGCGTTCACGCTCGGCACCGCCCGGCACCTGCACGAGGACGAGAGCTACGCCGGACACGCGTCGGCCGGCTCCTTCGAGCAGTGGCTGGAGGAGCCACGGCGGTCGGAGCCGGCCGAGAAGCAGTAGCGCGAGCGGGCACCGGCCCGGAGGCGAGCCGAGCGCCGATGGGGGAGCCGCTAGCGGTCCACCACGCGGTCGAAGTGCGTGGTGGTGTGCCGGACCTGGAGGCCCAGTTCCTCGCCGATCGCCGGGGGCGCGGTCTCCCCGTCCAGGAACAGCAGCGAGACCTGCATGTGCGGCGGCTCGGCGAACCAGAGCTGCTTGCCCGCCCAGTGGAACGGCGACTTGGTCTTGTTGACGGTCGCCAGACCGGCCCGGGCGATGCCCTTGGCCCGCGCGCCCATGCTGGCCACGTACTTGGGGGCCTCCAGGCCGATGCCGTGCGCGGTGCCGCCGGCGACCACCAGGATGTGGCCGTCGGCGGGCGCCGGGTGCTGGCGGTAGCCGTAGCGGTCGCCCTTCTTCACCGGGGTGACGTCCAGCACCGTGGCCCGGACCTCCAGTGCGCCGTGGTCGCCCAGCCAGAGCCGGGTGCCGATCCGGGCCCGGAAGACGGTGTCCGGGTAGCGCTGGGTCAGCTGGTCCATGCCGGCCGCGCCCAGGTGGCTGACGAAGACGGTGTGCACCGGGATGCCGGCCGCCTTCGCGGTGTCCACCCAGTACATGACCTCCTCGACCGGGCTGGAGCCGTCCGGCCGGTCCATCGGCAGGTGCAGCGCGAGGCCCTCGAAGGAGACGCCGTCCAGCTCGGTGGCGACGGTGCGCAGGTCGGCGGCGCTCACGCCGTGCCGGCGCATGGTGGTCATGCACTCCAGCACCACCCGGGCGCCGTGCAGCGCGCGCAGCGCGTCCACGCCGGCCACCGTCCGGATCACCCGGGCGTGCGGCAGCGGGAGCGCCTCCTCGCCGACCCGGTAGGGGGTGAGCACCAGGAGCTCGCCGCCGTACCACTCGGCGGCGTCGGCCGCCTCGTACGCGGTGCCGACGGCCAGCACCCCGGTGCCGAGCAGCGTCGCCTCCTCGGCCAGCCGGTGGTTGCCCAGGCCGTAGCCGTTCCCCTTGGCGACCGGCACCAGGCCGGGGAACTCGGCGAGGACGGAGCGCTGGTGGGTGCGCCAGCGTTCGGTGTCGAGGTAGAGCGACAGCGTCATCGGGTCAGCCTCCTCAGCGGCGGGACATGTAGAGGTCGAGGGCCTTGTGCAGCAGCTTGTTCAGCGGGAAGTCCCACTCGCCGAGGTACTCGGCCGCCTGGCCACCGGTGCCGACCTTGAACTGGATCAGACCGAACAGGTGGTCGTTCTCGTCCAGGGTGTCACTGATGCCGCGCAGGTCGTACACGCCGCCGCCGAGGGCGTAGGCGTCGCGCATCATCCGCCACTGGATCGCGTTGGAGGGCTTGACCTCGCGCTTGTGGTTGGCCGAGGCGCCGTAGGAGTACCAGACGTGCTCGCCGACCACCAGCATCGTGGTCGAGGCCAGCGGCTCGCCCTCGTGGTAGGCGATGTAGAGCCGCATCCGGTTCGGGTCCTCGGCGTTGAGGGCGTTCCACATGCGCTGGAAGTAGGCCAGCGGGCGCGGGGTGAACTTGTCGCGCTCGGCGGTGACCAGGTAGAGCTGGTGGAAGATCGGCAGCTCGTCGTAGCCGCCCTGGACCACCTCGACGCCGCTCTTCTCGGCCTTCTTGATGTTGCGGCGCCAGAGCTGGTTGAAGCCCTTCTGGATGTCGTCCAGCGAGCGGTTGGCCAGCGGCACCTGGTACACGTAGCGCGGCTGGACGTCGCCGAAGCCCGCCCCGCCGTCCTCGCCCTGCAGCCAGCCGGCCTTGCGCAGCCGGTCGGCCACCTCGAAGGCGCGCGCCTCGTACCAGTCGGCCTCGACGTCGCGCAGCCGCTTGGCCTGCTTGGCGGCGATGGCCTCCTTGATGGTGGCGGCGTTCCAGCGGCGGATGACCACCGGCGGGCCCATCTTCACCGAGAAGGCGCCCTGCGACTTCAGGTGCGCCAGCATCGGGGAGAGCCAGCGGTCGAGGTCGCGGTCGAACCAGTCGATCACCGGGCCCTCGGGCAGGTAGGCGAGGTAGCGCTTGACCTTCGGCAGCTGGCGGTACAGGACCAGACCGGCGCCGACCAGCTGGTTGTGCTCGTCGAACCAGCCGATCGACTCGGAACGCCACTCGGCCTTCACGTCACCCCAGGCCGGCACCTGCATGTGGCTGGCCGAGGCGCGGCTCCTGATGAAGGCGAGGTGCTCCTCGCGGGTGATCGTCCTCAGGCGAAGGCTCATTGCTCGGTGCTCCTCGTCGGTCGGGCTGCGGTGGCCCCAGGTTCTCGGGCTGACCTTATCGTCCGGGGCCCGGGCGCCCGCCGCTGCGGGCACGACGGCGCCCCCGTCGGGTACCTGTCTTCCTGCAGATACGCGAGGGGGGCGCCGGGGGTTCCTGGAGGCGGGGTCCTCAGACCATGCCGCCGCGGGCGATGCCGAGGTAGAAACCGATCGCGGAGGCGCCGAGCGTGATCATCAGGACGAAGCGCTCGGCGGTGGTGACCGAGACGAACATGCCCCACAGCCCCGTGACGATCCCGGCCAGGCCGGTCCACGAGGTCAGCACGTGCAGGTTGTAGAAGAACGAGGTGGTGAAGGCGATCGCGCCCAGCACGGCGGTCAGGGCCACCAGGGTGTTCTCGCGGGGGTGCGGGTGGCCGTCGGTGTTCAGCGTGAGCGCGGGCATGCGGTGGACGGACTGGGCCATGAGTCCCACCTCCTGGCGTGGAGACGAACGGGCAGGAATCCCGTTCGTCCAGATTGCGGCGGTCCGGTCCGTCTCACAACCCCTGTGCGTTTTGTTCGGCCGTCCGGGTGCAGGTAGGCTGTGCCGTCTGCACTGGTGTAGTTGTGCCCCCTTGCGCCCTCTTTCGGGTGACACCCTCTTTCGGGTGGGCGGGGCCCGACTGTCCGACCCGGCCGCTACGGTGGGCCGGAGTCGTCACCGCACCGGTGCCGACGCTACGCACAACCCTCCTGCCACGGAGAGACCGTGGCCGCTGAGTCCAAAGGAGGTGGGTTACTCATGCGTCACTACGAGCTGATGGTCATCCTCGACCCCTCGGTCGAGGAGCGTGCTGTCTCCCCCCTGATCGAGTCCTTCCTCGCCGTCGTCCGCAACGCCGGTGGCAAGGTTGAGAAGGTCGACACCTGGGGTCGCCGCCGTCTGGCTTACGAGATCAACAAGCAGTCCGAGGGCATCTACTCGGTCATCGACCTGAAGGCCACGCCTGAGGTCGTCAAGGAGCTCGACCGCCAGCTGGGCCTGAGCGAGTCGGTTCTGCGGACCAAGGTCCTGCGCCCGGACACCCACTGAGCCACCTCTGAGGCCTTCGGGTCTCGGGTAGCTCGCGACCGTTGTTTCACGTGAAACAGCGGTGAACGGACATCTTCCCGAGAGGTCATCACCACCATGGCAGGCGAGACCGTCATCACCCTCGTCGGCAATCTCGTCGACGACCCCGAGCTGCGCTTCACCCCGTCGGGTGCGGCGGTCGCGAAGTTCCGCATCGCGTCCACCCCCCGCACCTTCGACCGTCAGACGAACGAGTGGAAGGACGGCGAGAGCCTCTTCCTCACGTGCAACGTCTGGCGTCAGCCGGCGGAGAACGTGGCCGAATCGCTGCAGCGCGGCATGCGCGTCATCGTGCAGGGCCGACTGCGCCAGCGGTCTTACGAGACCAAGGAAGGCGAGAAGCGGACGGTCTTCGAGGTCGAGGTCGACGAGGTCGGCCCGAGCCTGCGATCGGCGACCGCGAAGGTCACCCGGGCCAACCGGTCCGGCGGCCCCGGTGGCGGCTTCGGCGGCCAGCAGGGTGGCGGCCAGGGCGGTTGGGGCGGCGGTGGCGGCCAGCAGGGCGGCGGCTGGGGTGGAAACTCCGGCGGCGGCCAGTCCGGCCCCTCCGACGACCCGTGGGCGTCCAGCGCCCCGTCGTCCGGTGGCAACCAGGGTGGCGGCGGCTGGGGCGGTGCCCCGTCCGGCGGCGGCTACTCGGAAGAGCCCCCGTTCTAAGAGCTGACAGATTTCGTGCGGCCCGACCGACGGCGTCCCCGGACGCCGGTCGGGTCGTGAACCCCAAATGGAGCACACCATGGCGAAGCCGCCTGCTCGCAAGCCCAAGAAGAAGGTTTGCGTCTTCTGCAAGGACAAGGTCAACTACGTTGACTACAAGGACACGAACCTGCTGCGGAAGTACATCTCCGACCGCGGCAAGATCCGTGCCCGCCGGGTCACCGGCAACTGCACCCAGCACCAGCGTGACGTCGCCACGGCCGTGAAGAACAGCCGTGAGATGGCGCTGCTGCCCTACACCAGCACCGCGCGCTAAGAGAGGGTGACCGAGTAATGAAGATCATCCTCACGCACGAGGTGCCGGGTCTCGGCTCCGCCGGCGAGGTCGTCGAGGTCAAGGACGGCTACGCCCGCAACTACCTGGTCCCGCGTGGCTACGCCATCCGCTGGACCAAGGGTGGTCAGAAGGACGTCGACGCCATCCGTCGCGCCCGCAAGATCCACGAGATCCAGACCCTCGAGGCCGCCAACGAGGTCAAGGGCAAGCTCGAGGGCGTCCAGGTCAAGCTGGCCGTTCGCTCGGGTGACGCCGGCCGCCTGTTCGGTTCGGTGACCCAGTCCGACGTCGTCGAGGCCATCAAGGCCGCCGGTGGCCCGGCTGTGGACAAGCGCGCCGTCGCGATCGCCTCGCCGATCAAGACCGTGGGCACCCACAAGGTCTCGGTCAAGCTGCACTCGGACGTCGTGGCCAACCTCGACGTCGCCGTCGTGGCTGCCTGAGTTCCGTAGCAGTGGCCTGAGGGCCGGACTCCGCGAGGAGTCCGGCCCTCGGTCGTTCCCGGGGCCCGGGATCGTCGGAAAGGCCCTCAGCTCCGGACGGCCCCGGTGACCAGCCAGCGGCCGCCGCGGGCGCGGGCGACCAGGAAGACGGCGCGGACCAGCATGAACAGGTTCATCGCCCACCACAGCCCGGCCAGCCCGGTGCCGGTGGCCGGCACCGCGACGGCCACCGGGGCGAACACCGCCAGGGTCGCGAGCGCCGCCCGGGCGAGGTACGGGCCGTCCCCGGCGCCCATCAGCACGCCGTCCAGCACGAAGACCAGGCCGGCCACCGGCTGGCTGAGCGCGAGCAGCAGCAGGGCGGTGTGCAGCTGCCCCTGGACCACCGGGTCGGGCGTGAACAGCGGGACGTACAGCGGGCGGGCGAGTACCACCAGCAGGCCCAGCACCACCCCGGAGCCCAGGCCCCACTCGACCATCCGCCGGGTGGCCGCCCGGGCGCCCGGGGCGTCCGAGGCGCCCAGGTAGCGGCCGATGATCGCCTGCCCGGCGATCGCGATGGCGTCCAGCGCGAAGGCCAGGAAGCTGAACAGCGTCATGGTGATCTGGTGCGCGGCCACCTGGTCGTCGCCGAGCCGGGCGGCCACCGCGGTGGCGATCATCAGCACCGCGCGCAGGCTGACCGTCCGGACCAGCAGCGGGCCGCCCGCCCTGGCACCGGCCCGGATGCCCGCCGGGTCCGGCCGCAGCGAGGCCCGCTCCCGGCGGGCGCCGCGGACCACCACGACCAGGTAGACGGCGGCCATCCCGGTCTGCGCCAGCACGGTGCCCCAGGCCGAGCCGGCCACCCCGAGCCCGGCGCCGTACACCAGCCCGGCGTTCAGGCCGATGTTGGCGGTGAAGCCCGCGACGGCAACCACCAGCGGCGTGCGGGTGTCCTGGAGGCCGCGCAGCACGCCGGTGGCGGCCAGCACCAGGAGCATCGCCGGGATGCCCAGGGAGCTGATCCGCAGGTACGTCACGGCGTACGGCGCCGCGGTCGGCGAGGCGCCCAGCACCCCGGCGGCCCAGGGCGCCAGCAGCAGGGTGAGCAGGACCACCGGGACGGCCAGGCCGAGGGCGAGCCAGAGCCCGTCGACGCCCTGCTGGACGGCACCCCGGCGGTCCCCGGCGCCGATCCGGCGGGCCACCGCGGCGGTGGTGGCGTAGGCGAGGAAGACGAACACCCCGGTCGCGGTGGTGAGGGCGGCGGAGGCGACGCCGACCCCGGCGAGCTGCGGAGTGCCGAGATGGCCGACGATCGCGGAGTCGGCCATCAGGAACAGCGGCTCGGCGACCAGTGCGCCGAAGGCGGGCACCGCCAGGGCGAGGATCTCGCGGTCGTGGCTGCGTCTGGAGGGCTCGGAGGGGGCGGCACGCATGCGGTCCAGGGTACTCATCCACAGGTAACAGGCCAACAGCCAATTCAGTCATTACTCGGCAGTGGGGTGTGCGCGCTCCGCCCGGTCGGCGCCCACAGCCGTCCGGGTGTGTGTGAAGAATTTCTCATGCACAGGCCTGGGAAGGGGTAATCGCAGGTCAGAACATTGACGGTGGATCGATCGTCTGGTTATCCACAGGAGCTTCCACAGGGGTGTCCACAGCTTTGCGGCAGTTCTCCACAGCCAGGGGCCGGTCGTCCACACCCCCTGTGGATAACCGCCTTGGCGCGAGGGCGTCCGGCGCCTTAGCGTGGGCTCTCCACCCGACACTCCCACCGGCCCGGCGTCCGATTTGTCGGTGCCGTGGCGTACAACAGGAGCGGCTCCGCTCCACCCAGCCACCGGCAAGGCCCGCTCCAACTTCGCACCACTCGCTGATCGGGGAACACGCGTGACCGGCCCCCAGTACGACGACCACGACGCCCCGCCGCCGGAGGAGGACTGGCAGACCGCCGAGGACCCCTTCCCGGTGGGCGCCTTCGACGACGCCCCCTTCCCGGACGGGCCCGGCGACCGGCTCCCGGTCTCCCGCAACCGCGGCAACGGTCAGGGCGGCGGCCAGGGGGGCGGCAAGGGCGAGGGCTTCCGCAAGGGCGCCGGGTTCAGCCACAGCGGCAAGAAGGGCGACCGCCGGGACGACCGCGACCGCCGGGACGACGAGGGCCAGGGCGGCGTCGACGGCTTCGAGCGCGTCCCCCCGCAGGACCTCGCGGCCGAGCAGTCGGTGCTGGGCGGCATGCTGCTGTCCAAGGACGCCATCGCCGACGTGGTCGAGGTGCTCAAGCCGGCCGACTACTACCGGCCCGCGCACGAGATGATCCACGGCGCGATCCTCGACCTGTACGCCCGCGGCGAGCCGGCCGACCCGATCACCGTGGCCGGCGAGCTCACCAAGCGCGGCGAGCTGCAGCGCGTCGGCGGCGCCTCCTACCTGCACACCCTGGTCAACTCCGTCCCGACCGCGGCCAACGCCGAGTACTACGCCCAGATCGTCCACGAGCGCGCCGTGCTGCGCCGGCTGGTCGAGGCCGGCACCCGGATCGCCGGCATGGGCTACGCGGCCGAGGGCGACGTGGACGAGATCGTCAACGCCGCCCAGGCGGAGATCTACGCCGTCACCGAGCAGCGCACCAACGAGGACTACGCACCGCTGGCCGACATCATGGAGGGCGCCCTCGACGAGATCGAGGCGATCGGCTCCCGCAACGGCCAGATGTCCGGCGTGCCGACCGGCTTCGCCGACTTCGACCAGCTCACCAACGGCCTGCACCCCGGTCAGATGATCGTCATCGCGGCCCGTCCCGCCATGGGCAAGTCCACCCTGGCGCTGGACTTCGCCCGGGCCTGTTCGATCCACCACAAGCTGCCGAGCGTGATCTTCTCGCTCGAAATGGGCCGCAACGAGATCGCCATGCGCCTGCTCTCCGCCGAGGCCCGGGTCGCGCTGCACCACATGCGCTCCGGCAACATGACGGACGACGACTGGACCAGGGTCGCCCGCCGGATGCCCGACGTCAGCGAGGCGCCGCTGTTCATCGACGACTCGCCGAACCTGTCGATGATGGAGATCCGCGCCAAGTGCCGTCGGCTCAAGCAGCGCAACGACATCAAGCTGATCGTCATCGACTACCTCCAGCTGATGCAGTCCGGCGGCTCCCGCCGGGCCGAGAACCGCCAGCAGGAGGTCTCGGACATGTCCCGTAACCTCAAGCTGCTGGCCAAGGAGCTGGAAGTACCGGTCATCGCGCTGTCCCAGCTGAACCGTGGTCCCGAACAGCGCACCGACAAGCGGCCGATGGTCTCCGACCTGCGGGAGTCCGGCTCGATCGAGCAGGACGCCGACATGGTCATCCTGCTTCACCGCGAGGACGCGTACGAGAAGGAGTCCCCGCGCGCGGGCGAGGCCGACCTGATCGTCGCCAAGCACCGCAACGGTCCGACCGCCACCATCACGGTCGCCTTCCAGGGCCACTACTCGCGCTTCGTCGACATGACCAGGGACTGACCGGGCCGATGGCGCTCCCCCCTCGGGCGGGGTGGGTGCCGTCAGACCGTGACGGTGGCGCGGAAGAGCGTGCTGCCGGTGCCGGAGAGGCGGGTCGGGGTGCCGGTGGCCGGGAGGAAGGCGGACTGGCCGCGGGCGAGGTCGAGCACGGCGCCGTCGGCGGCGGTGAGGCGCACGGTGCCCCCGGTGCAGAGCAGGATCTGCGGGGTGCGGCCGTCGATCTCGCGCTCGACGCCGTCCAGTTCGAAGCGGGAGAGCCGGAACTCGTCGATCGGGACGGGGTAGAGCTGCTCGCCGGGGGTGGCCCCGACCGGGACGGGGTGCACCACCTCGGGGGCGCCGGGCTCGAAGAGCACGACCTTCAGCAGCTCCGGCACGTCGATGTGCTTGGGGGTGAGGCCGGCCCGCAGCACGTTGTCCGAGTTGGCCTGCAGCTCCACGCAGACGCCGGACAGGTAGGCGTGCGGCACTCCGGCGCCCAGGTAGAGCGCCTCGCCGGCCCGCAGCCGGAAGTGGTTGAGCAGCATGCCGGCGATCACGCCGCGGTCGTCCGGGAAGTCCTCGGCGATCCGGGCGTACGGGGCGTGCTCGCCGTCCGGGTCCGACTCGGCCAGCGCCGCGACGGTCTTCCGGACGGTCCGCTCGGCGGTCGCGTCGTCCATGGTGAGCAGGGCGGCCAGGGCGCCGCGCAGCGCCTCGGCCTCCGCCCCGGCGTCGCCGCCGGCCCCGACCGACAGCAGCTTGATCAGCGGCTCCAGCTCGGGCACCGCGAGGGCGGCCATCAGGGCGGCCGCCTCGGCGGGCCGGCGGAAGCCGCAGAGACCCTCGAACTCGCCCAGCGCGCAGACCATTTCGGGCTTGTGGTTGTCGTCGCGGTAGCTGCGCTCGGGGGCGTCCAGCGGGATGCCGAGGCCGTTCTCGGCGGCGAAGCCGGCCCGGGCCTGCTCCAGCGTGGGGTGGGCCTGGATGGACAGCGGGATGCCCGCGGTGAGCACCTTGAAGAGGAACGGCAGGGTCGGACCGAACCGGGCCACGCTCGCGGCGCCGAGCTCGCCCTCGGGGTCGGCCGCGATCAGCTCGTCCAGCCGTCGCGGGCCTTCGCCGCGGTCGGCGCGGGACGGGTCGCCGGGGTGGGCGCCCATCCACAGCTCGGCCTGCGGTTCGCCGGTCGGCTCCTGCCCCAGCAGCTCGGGCAGGGCCGTGAGCGACCCCCAGGCGTACGGGCGGACGGTGTTGACGAGCCTGTCCATGCGCGCGGTCCTACTCCTTCGCTGACGGGGCCGGTGTGCCGGATCGCCGGGGCGGGCCCGGCGGTGCGGGCGGGTCCGGGCACGGGCAAGGGCATCGACCCTAGCTGACCTGGGTCGCCCGCGGGGAAACGGTGGCCATCCGGTGGGAGTGCCGTGGTCCGACCGGCGGTTCCCGGGCGCGGTAGTAGGATGCCAGGACGCAGTGGTCTCCGCCCCCCGCAGCATTTCCCCACCGTGGTCATCCCGTCGGCGGGCTGCCGGTGGGGCCGCGTTCCAGAGTGTGGGCGACGGTGTTCTGGCACTCCCCGCCATCGGCCGAGAGGTTTGTACGTGACCGTGAACCAGCAGAGTTTTGCTGATCTCGGCAAGGTCCTGGTGATCATCCCGACCTACAACGAGGCGGAGAACGTCCAGCGGATCGTCGGCCGGGTCCGGGCCTCGGTGCCCGAGGCCCACGTGCTGGTCGCCGACGACAACAGCCCCGACGGCACCGGCGAGCTGGCCGACAAGCTGGCCGCCGAGGACGGCAACGTCCACGTCATGCACCGCAAGGGCAAGGAGGGCCTGGGCGCCGCCTACCTCGCGGGCTTCCGCTGGGGCATCGACAACGGCTACGACGTCCTGGTCGAGATGGACGCGGACGGCTCGCACCAGCCCGAGGAACTGGACCGGCTGCTGAACGCGCTGCGCGGCGCCGACCTGGTGCTCGGCTCGCGCTGGGTGCCGGGCGGCCGGGTGGTGAACTGGCCGAAGTCGCGGCTGCTGCTCTCCCGCGGCGGCTCGACGTACTCGCGGCTGATGCTGGGCGTGCCGATCCGGGACGTCACCGGCGGCTACCGGGCCTTCCGCAAGGAGACCCTGCTGGGCCTGGGCATGGACGAGGTGGCCTCGGCCGGGTACTGCTTCCAGGTCGACCTCGCCTGGCGCACGGTGAAGGCGGGCTTCAAGGTCGCCGAGGTGCCGATCACCTTCGTCGAGCGCGAGCTCGGCGCCTCCAAGATGAGCCGCAACATCGTGGTCGAGGCGCTCTGGCGGGTGACCTCCTGGGGCATCGCCGACCGGGTGGCCCGCGTGCGCGGTGGCGCCGCGAAGCGCTGAGTTCCGAGTTCTCGTGACGAGGGCCCGTCTGCCGGGAACGGCGGGCGGGCCCTTCGGCGTATCCGGGCCGGTCGGTCGGCGGCCGGGTCGGGCCGGTCAGCAGCCGCCCTTGAGGGCGCTCTCCGGCAGGTAGCGGTCGGCCCAGCGGGCCAGTTCGGTGAGGGCCGGCTTCAGGGCGACGCCGCCCTCGGTGAGCCGGTAGCTGACCCGCAGCGGGGGGCCGGGGTCGACCTCGCGGACCACCAGTCCGGCCTCGGTCAGCTCGGTCAGCCGGTCGGAGAGCATCCGCTCGCTGATGCCCGGGACGGCGCGGCGCAGCTCGGAGAAGTAGGCCGGACCGCCGTTGTTGAGCACGCCCAGCAGCATGCCGGTCCAGCGCTTGCCGAGCAGGGTGAAGACCCGGTTGAGAGCCAGGTCGACGTTGACGCAGGCGCCGTGGCCGGGGTCGGTGGTGCACGCGTCGACGGCGGTGGGGGCTGCGTCGGTGACTGCTTCGTGCTCGGCCATGCAACCAGCGTACTCGACGCTAGTGACTGAAGAAAAGTAAGCTGCTACGGTAGTTTCAGCTGCGGCGGAAAGAGCAGCTGCTTATTTCTCTGGAGGTCCTCCATGCCCACGCTCCTGCACATCGACTCCTCGGCGCTCGCCGACGGTTCCGTCTCCCGCGAGGTCACGGCCGCCTTCCTGGCCGCCTGGCAGGCCGAGCACCCCGACGGCACGGTGATCCGCCGGGACCTCGCCGCCGAGCCGGTCCCGCACCTGGACGCCCACGGCATCGCCGCCGGCTTCACCCCGGCCGAGGCCCGCACCGCCGAGCAGAGCGACGCCTTCGCGCTGCGCGAGCAGCTGATGGTCGAGCTGGAGTCCGCCGACGCCGTGCTGATCGGCACCCCGATGTACAACTTCACGATCCCGTCGACCCTCAAGGCCTGGCTCGACCACGTGATCCTGATGGGCCGCACCGCCGGCGAGGAGCCCTCCGCCAAGGGCACCCCGGTCACCGTGGTCGCCTCCCGCGGTGGCTCGTACGCGCCCGGCGCCCCGCGCGAGCCGTACGAGTTCGTCACCACCTACCTGGAGAAGGTGCTGACCGGAATGCTCGGGCTGGAGGTCGACTTCATCGTGCCGGAGTTCACCCTCGCGGCGAGCGTCCCGGCGATGGCCGACTTCATCCCGGCGGCCGCCGAGTCCAAGGCCCGGGCCCTGGAGCAGGCCGTTCGGCGGGCCAAGGAGCTCGCGGGCCGCGCCGCGGTGTGACGTGCGTCCGAAGGCGCGCCCGCCGGGCGCGCCTTCCGCACGATCGGCTGCCGGCACTTCCATGCTGTAGGGCGCAGGAAGTCCGACCGCCGACCAGAGGGAGCATCCCGTGACGTCGTCCCCGCCCGAGGAGAACGCCGGCGCGGAAGGGGTGGACGCCGAGCCCGTCGCGGCCGCCGCCGACGACACCGGCGACGCGGAGCGGACCGAGCAGACGGCCCGGCCGCTCGAGGTCGCCGTCTTCACCGGGCCCGAGTCGGCCTTCTTCACCACCTCCACGCTGATCCTCGGGGAGCGGACCGCGATCCTGGTGGACGCCCAGCTCACCCGCAGCGCCGGGCGCGAACTGGCCGAGTGGGTCGCGGGCAAGGGCCGTCGGCTGCTCGCCATCGTGGTCACCCACCAGCACCCCGACCACTACTTCGGCGCCGAGGAGGTGCTGAAGCTCTTCCCGGACGCCCAGCTGCTGGCCGCACCGGCGGTGGTCGAGGGCATCCGGCGCACCGTCGCGGCCAAGGTCGCCCAGTGGAAGCCGGTCTACGGCGACGACATCCCGGACCACCCGCTGATCCCCTCCCCGCTGCTGCCGCAGCCGCTGATGCTCGACCGCCAGGTCATCCCGGTGCTGCTGCTCGGCCAGGCCGACTGCGGGGAGTCCACGGTCGTCCACGTGCCCAGCATCCGGACCGTGATCGCCGGGGACTTCGCCGGCAACGGCACCCACCTGTGGACCGCCGACACCACCCCGGCCCAGCGCACCACCTGGGGCCACAACCTCGGCCGGATCGCCGACCTCGGCGTCGACCGGGTCATCGCCGGGCACCGCGCCCCCGAACAGGGCGACGACGCCGCCCGGGTGCTCGCCTTCACCGGGGAGTACCTGCGGGACTTCGACCGGCTGCTCGCCGAGCACCCGGACGACCCGGAGGCACTGATCACGGCGATGAACGAGCGGTACGGGGAACTGACCCTGCCGTCCTTCCTGCACCTGGGCGCGGCCGCGAACACCGCCCCGGCCGCCTCCGCGGAGCCCGGAGCGGACCGGGAGGGCGGAGAGGACGGCGCCGCCGGGTAGGGCGGGATACTGGCCTCATGGCGACGCCGTACGACGTGATCGTTCCGGCGGGCGGCGCGGCCCGGAGGCTCGGCGGGGCCGACAAACCCGGCCTGACCGTGGGGGAGACCACCCTGCTGGACCGGGTGCTCGCCGCGTGCGCGGGCGCCCGGACCACCGTCGTGGTCGGCCCGGCGCGGCCGACCGTGCGCGAGGGCGTCCGCTGGACCAGGGAGCGGCCGCCCGGCGGCGGGCCGGTCGCCGCCGTCGCGGCGGGACTCGAGCTGGTCACCGCGGACACCGTGCTGCTGCTCGCCGCCGACCTGCCCTTCCTCGACCGGCGGACGGTGGAGCGGCTGGCGTCCGCCCTCGACGGGACCGGGGCCCACGCGGACGCCGCCGTACTGGTCGACGCCGGCGGGCGCGACCAGCCGCTCACCGCCGCCTACCGCACCACCGCGTTGCGCGCCGCGCTGGCCGCGCTCGGCGACCCGGCCGGGCAGCCGCTGCGCCGTCTCGTCGGCGGGCTGAACCGGCTGCGGGTGGCCGACACGGACAACGTCGCGTACGACTGCGACACCTGGGAGGACCTGGAGCAGGCGAGGGAGCGGGAGCGGCCCTGAGCGCCGGTCGGAGGTGACGGGTGCGCGGTCGCTCGGGGTGGGAGCGCGGGAGATCGCGGCCGTCGTGGGTGGGGCCGGGGGCGCCCGGCGGTTCCGGCGCGCTCGGCGGTCCGGGCCGGGCGGCGGAGGGTGCCGGTGACCAGGCGTCGGGGCGGGGATCTCACCGGGCCCGCCCCCGGGCCGTGAGGGAGACGACGCGCGCCGCACACGGGGTGAACACTCCGGGGAAACCGCTGATCGGGCAGCATGGGCGCATGGAGCGCACGCTGGAAGACTGGATCGCCGAGGTCAAGGCCGACCTGGGCATCGACCTGGACGTGGACGTCCGGGGACTGCTCGACATGGCCCGGGTGGTCGCGCACGGAGTGGCCCGGCCGGCCGCGCCGCTGACGGCCTTCCTGATCGGCTACGCGGCCGCCCAGCAGGGCGGCGGGGCGGAGGCCGTCGCCGAGGCGGCCCGGCGGACCACGGCGCTCGCCGAGGGGTGGAAGCCGGTCGACGGCCCGGAGGGGCCGTGAGCGCGGTCGGACAGACCAGCGCGGCCGCCTCGTCCACCGGTCCCGGCGTGCTGAGCTGGTCGCGCGCCCGGGAGACCGCGCGCGGCGCCGGCCTTCGCCCGCTGCCGGTGGTCGGGCTGCCGCTGGCCGAGGCGCTCGGGCACGTCCTCGCCGAACCGCTCGGCGCGCTGACCGACCTGCCCGCCTTCGACACCTCCGCGATGGACGGCTGGGCGGTGGCCGGGCCCGGGCCGTGGCGGGTCGCCGGGCGGGTGCTGGCCGGTCGCACCGAGGTGCCGCCATTGGCCGACGGCAGCGCCGTCGAGATCGCCACCGGCGCCCAACTGCCGCCCGGCGCCACCGCCGTACTGCGCCGCGAGCACGGCCGGGCGGAGGGCACGCTGCTGCGCGACCGCGGTCCGCAGCAGCTGACCACCGGCCAGGACGTCCGCCCGCGCGGCCAGGAGTGCCGCCGCGGCGAGGAGTTGCTGCCCGCCGGGACGGTGGTCGGGCCGGCGGTGCTCGGCCTGGCCGCCGCCTGCGGTCACGACCGGCTCGCCGTGCGCCGCCGTCCGGTGGTCCAACTGCTGGTGCTGGGCGACGAGTTGCTCGACCGCGGGATCCCCGGCCCGGGGCTGGTGCGGGACGCGCTCGGCCCGCTGCTGCCGCCCTGGCTGCGGGCGGTCGGCGCCGAGGTGGCCGAAGTCCGGTGCGTCCGGGACGACTTCGGGCTGCTGCGGGACGCCCTGCGGCACTCGACCGCCGACGTCGTGATCACCACCGGAGGCACGGCCGCCGGCCCGGTGGACTTCCTGCACCGGGCGCTCGCCGAGGTCGGCGCCAGACTGCTGGTCGACGGCGTGGCCGTCCGGCCCGGCCACCCCATGCTGCTGGCCGAACTCCCCGGCGGACGCCACCTGGTGGGCCTGCCGGGCAACCCGCTGGCCGCCGCCGCCGGGATGGTCACGCTCGCCCTGCCGCTGCTGCACGCCCGCGGCGGGCGGGCCGCCGTCGGCCCCGCGCTCGCCCCGGCGGCCGTCGTGTTGCCCGGACATCCGGTGGACACCCGGCTGCAGCCGGTGCGGCGCACCGCCGAGGGCGTCGTGCCGCTCGCCTTCGACGGGCCCGCGATGCTGCGCGGCCTCGCCCGGGCCGAGGCGTTGGCCGTGATCCCGCCCGGCGGCGCGGCAGCGGGGGAGGCCGTCGAGCTGGTGGAGGCGCCGTGAGCGCGCGCCGGGGGCACCCCCGGCCGAAGGCCGGGCACGGTCCGCGGGAGTGCGAGGACGGCCTCCGGTTCGTCGTAGTCGGGCACCCGCCGGCCGCGCACCACCGCGACCGGCCGTGCTGCGGCTCACCGACCGGGTGATCGTCAGCAAGTCCACCGACCGGGGCGAGGCCTGACTCACGAACTGCCGTGAGGCGCAGTAGGTTCGGGGCATGCATGCGATGACGATTCCCGTACCCGGCGGCCCCGAGGCACTGGTGTGGGCCGAGGTGCCCGACCCGGTGCCCGGCGAGGGCGAGGTCCTGGTCGAGGTGGCGGCCACCGCCGTCAACCGTGCCGATCTGCTCCAGCGGCAGGGCTCCTACAACCCGCCGCCCGGCGCCTCGCCCTACCCGGGGCTGGAGTGCGCCGGGCGGATCGTCGCGCTCGGGCCGGGCGTGGCCGGCTGGGCGGTCGGCGACGAGGTGTGCGCCCTGCTGGCCGGCGGCGGCTACGCGCAGCGGGTCGCGGTGCCGAGCGGGCAGCTGCTGCCGCTGCCGAAGGGGATGGGCCCGGAGCAGGCCGCGGCGCTGCCGGAGGTGGCCTCCACGGTGTGGTCCAACGTCTTCCTCACCGCCCACCTGCGGCCGGGCGAGACGGTGCTGCTGCACGGCGGCGCGAGCGGGATCGGGACGATGGGGATCCAGCTGGCCAAGGCGGTCGGCGCGCGGGTCGCGGTGACGGCGGGCAGCGCGGAGAAGCTGGCCCGGTGCACCGAGCTGGGCGCGGACATCGCGATCAACTACCGCGAGCAGGACTTCGTCGAGGCGCTCCGGGAGGCCACCGACGGGGCCGGCGCGGACGTGATCCTGGACATCATGGGCGCCAGGTACCTGCAGCGGAACGTGGACGCGCTGGCGGTCAACGGGCGGCTGGTGATCATCGGGCTGCAGGGCGGGGTGAAGGGCGAGCTCGACCTCAACGCGCTGCTGCGCAAGCGGGCCGCGGTGATCGCCACCAACCTGCGCGGTCGGCCACTGGCGGAGAAGGCGGCGATCGTGGCGGCGGTGCGGGAGCACGTGTGGCCGCTGGTCGAGTCCGGGGTGGTGAAGCCGGTGGTGGACCGGGTGCTGCCGCTGACCGCCGCCGCCGAGGCGCACCGGGTGCTGGAGGCGGGGGAGCAGGTCGGGAAGGTCGTGCTGACGGCCTGAGCGGCGCCGCGCAGGGGCTCGAAATGCCGTGATTGTCGGATTGTGTGAGGCTGGTCCGGAGCTGTCCCGCCGCCGACCCCGCCCCCGGGCGCGGTCGGCCGTCGGAAGGACTCGACCGTGGCCGCATCTCCGCACGACGTCCTCGGGCCCCTGCCCGCCGCGCCGCACCACCGTCGTAGCCGCCGTTCCCAGCGGCTGCTCGCGGCGGCCGTGCTGGGACTGACGCTCCCGCTCGCCGCCGCGACCGCGGCGCCGGCGGACCCGTCGCCGGCTGACCCGTCGCCGAGCGCCTCGGCGCCGGCGGCGGACTCCCCGGCTCCCGGTTCCGACGAGCGGACCTCCCAGCCCGAGGCCATCGCCCCGTCGCCCAACGCGGCGCCGCCGCGGCGCTCCGTGCCCAACCGGCTGCGCCCGGACCTCACCGAACTGTGGACGCACCACCACCACCACCGCCGCCCGGCCTCGGCGCCGGAGCGCCCGGACACGGCCGTGCGCCGGGTGCCGGACCAGTGGCCCGGTCGGGCGCCCGACCAGGCCCCCGACCAGGCACCCGACCAAGCGCCAGACCAGGCCCAGGACCAGGCCGTCGAGCAGCCGCCCGAGCAGGCCCAGGACCAGGCCGTCGAGCAGCCGCCCGAGCAGGCCCAGGACCAGGGTGTCCCGGCCGACCAGCCGGACCCGGGCGCGGACTCGGACTCGGACTCGGGCGCGCCGGACGCATCGGCTCCCGCCGCCGTCCAGGGCACCGGCACCGTCACGACGGCCTCCGGCCAACCCGTGGCAGTTGCGGCCGTCCCGGCCGTCCTGCCCGCCCGCTGGCAGGACCCGTCCACCCTCCAGCTGCCGCTGGGCGTGGGTCTGGGTCTGATCGGCTGCGGCCTGGGTCTGATCGGCCTGCGGCTGCGGAAGGGCTGAGCCCCGGCGACGGGCGCACCCGGTGGCGCGCGCTGTGGAGATCCGGTGGGAGTTCCGGGGCGGGGCGAGCCGGGTTCGGCGTGGGTTCTGCGATGCCGTGCGCGCGGCGCGGCGTCGGCCAGACGGTCGGGGCGGCCCGGGAACTGAGTACCCGTACGGATTCCCGGGCGGGCCGCGGAGGCGTACCGTCGTCCCGGGTGGCGCAGGCCGGCGGGACGAACGGGGGCTTCCGCCCGACCAACCCCAGTGAGAGAGAATGTTGTTCATGACGAATCCGATGAACGAGCGCTCGTCGCAGGAGCCCTTCCGGGCCGCCGGCGGGCAGTCGCAGGACGGCCAGAAGGTGCTGATCGTCGGACCGGACGGGCTGCCCGTGGGCCAGGGGTTCGCCGGGGCAACGATGGAGGGGGACGACGAGGCGGACGTGCCCCGCGAGCTCCCGGTGACCGAGATGGTCGAGCAGCCCGCCAAGGTCATGCGCATCGGCAGCATGATCAAGCAGCTGCTGGAGGAGGTGCGGGCGGCGCCCCTCGACGAGGCCAGCCGGGCCCGGCTGAAGGACATCCACGCCAGTTCGATCAAGGAGCTGGAGCTCGGGCTGGCCCCGGAGCTGGTCGCCGAGCTGGAGCGGCTCTCGCTGCCGTTCACCGAGGACAGCATCCCGACCGAGGCCGAGCTGCGGATCGCCCAGGCCCAGCTGGTGGGTTGGCTGGAGGGCCTGTTCCACGGCATCCAGACCGCCCTGTTCGCCCAGCAGATGGCCGCGCGGGCGCAGCTGGAACAGATGCGGCGCGCGCTGCCGCCCGGTTTGCACGGCGGCGAGCCGGACGAGGAGGAGCCGGGCCAGGGCCGGGGCATCCGGTCCGGCCCGTACCTGTAAGCCGCCCGGCCCTGTAGGCCCCCGGCCCGCCACCGGGGCCGGACGTACCACGACGATCCGCCCCGGACCGCACCGCCGCAGGACGGCGCCGACGGTCCGGGGCCAGGATCGGCCCTGGACCGATCACCGTCGGCGGAAGCCGATACCCTGACCCCTGTCGCTGGCCGGTCGACCCGCCGCGACAGGGGATCGCCGGGCCAGCGGGCCGGGCCCACCACGTACGGACGAGACCGACGTCACGGTCGCGGCAGCACCACCGCGCCGAGGGGGAGCAGAGGACCATGAGCGAGCACGGCAACGCGGTCGAGGGCTTCTCCCTGGGCAACGGCCGCTATGTGCTGCAGCGGCTGCTGGGCGAGGGCGGCATGGCCTCCGTGCACCTCGCGTACGACAGCGTGCTGGACCGGCAGGTCGCGCTGAAGAGCATGCACAGCGAGCTGGGCCGGGACGACTCGTTCAAGGAGCGGTTCCGCCGCGAGGCCCAGGCCGTGGCCCGGCTGGAGCACCCGAACATCGTCACGGTGTACGACAGCGGCGAGGACATCGCCCCGGACGGCTCCAGCACGCCGTACATCGTCATGCAGCTGATCGACGGCAAGGGCCTGCGCGAGACGATCAACGAGGCGGTCGCCCAGCACGGGGCGGTGCCGACCGAGGACGCCCTGAAGGTCACCGTCGGCGTGCTGAACGCACTGGAGGCCTCGCACGACATGGGCCTGGTGCACCGCGACATCAAGCCCGGCAACGTCATGTTCGACCGCAAGGGCAACGTCAAGGTCATGGACTTCGGCATCGCCCGGGCGCTGGAATCCGGCGTCACCTCGATGACCCAGACCGGCATGGTGGTCGGCACCCCGCAGTACCTCTCGCCCGAGCAGGCGCTCGGCAAGCCGGTGGACGCCCGCTCCGACCTGTACTCGGTCGGCGTGATGCTCTTCGAGATGCTCACCGGCCAGCTGGTCTTCGACGGCGACTCGGCCTTCTCGATCGCCTACAAGCACGTCCAGGAGGAGCCGCCGGCGCCCTCGAGCCTCAACCGCTCGGTCACCCCGGCCGTGGACGCCTACGTGGCGCAGGCGCTGCGCAAGGACCCGGCGCACCGCTTCCAGAGCGCGGCCGCGATGCGGGACGAGGCGGAGCGGCTGATCGCGGAGCTGAAGGGTGGCGGCGGGCACGCGCTGCAGGCCAGCTCCCCGCTGGTGATCAGGGAGGGGCCGCTCTCGGCGCACGCCGCGCCGCAGACCCCGCATCCGTTCCAGGCGCAGCAGCCGCAGTACCAGACCCCGCCGCCCGCCTACCAGACGCCGCACCCGCAGACTCCGCACCCGTTCCCGCAGCAGCCGCAGTACCAGACCCCGCCGCCCGCCTACCAGACCCCGCGTCCGCAGGCCCCGCACACGCCGCAGCCGCAGTTCCTCCAGCAAGGGGGGCAGCGGCCGCCGATGCACACCCCGCGCCCGCAGCCGATGCCGCCGTACCAGCAGCCGAAGCCCAACAGCGGCGGCTGCTCCACGGCCTTCGTGGTGATCGCGATCATCGTGGGCGTGCTGGTGCTGGCGGGCATCATCATCGCGATCGTGGTCAACAAGGCGAAGGACTCCACCAGCAGCACCAAGTTCCACTCCGAGCGGCCGGCCGCGGTCGTGGTGGTGGACCCGCAGGCCGACCGGAACGGTCCGCTCTGACGGTTTCCCGCCGCTCCGCGCGTGTCACGCCTGCGCGCCGGAAGCGGTAGCGTTCGGGGATACGTAAGCGACAGGGCACCGCGATCCGAGCGAACGCCCGGGGCGAGGAGCGATGGCACAGACGCAGCAGCCGGACGACGAGGCGGGTGCCCGAGCGGTCGGACGGACCGGCGGCACGCCGAGGATCCCCGAGCCGGGCAGCGAAGCCGCGACCTCCGCGCTGCCGCCGTTCGGCGGGGCCGGCGGACCGCACACGCCGGGCCGCGGGGTGCCGCTGGGCACGGTCGGTGACGGCCGCTACCGGCTGACCCACCGGCTCGGCCGCGGCGGCATGGCCGAGGTCTTCGCCGCCGAGGACGTGCGGCTGGGCCGCACCGTCGCGGTCAAGCTGCTGCGCGGCGAACTGGCGCAGGACGACGTCGCCCGGCTGCGCTTCACGCGCGAGGCGCACGCCGTCGCGGCGCTGAACCACCACGCGATCGTCGCGGTCTACGACACCGGCGAGGAGTACGTCGGGGACGAGTCCACGCCGTACATCGTGATGGAGCTGGTCGAGGGCCGGACCGTCCGCGAGCTGCTGGTGGACGAGGAGGCGCCGCCGGTCGACCAGGCGCTGATCATCATCGCCGGGGTGCTGGAGGCGCTGGCCTACAGCCACCGGAACGGCATCGTGCACCGCGACATCAAGCCCGCCAACGTGAGCATCACCACCACCGGCGCGGTCAAGGTGATGGACTTCGGCATCGCCCGGGCGCTGACCGGCGGGGCCACCACGATGACCCAGACCGGCATGGTCATGGGCACCCCGCAGTACCTGTCGCCCGAGCAGGCGCTCGGCAAGCCGGTCGACCACCGCTCCGACCTGTACGCGGCCGGCTGCATGCTCTACGAGCTGCTCACGCTGCGCCCGCCGTTCACCGGCGACACCCCGCTCTCGGTGGTCTACCAGCACGTCCAGGACCCGCCGGTGCCGCCCTCGCAGGTCAACAGCCGGGTGCCGGTCGGCCTGGACCCGCTGGTGCTGCGCTCGCTCGCCAAGAACCCGGACGACCGCTTCCAGGACGCCGACGAGTTCCGCGCCCACCTGCAGCACGCGCTGCGCGAGATGCACGGCGCGGCCGGCGCCGGCTGGGTCGGCGCCGGGACCGGGATGCCCGGCGACACCGGGGCCACCCAGGTGCTCCGGCCGGACCAGACGGCGGCCACCCAGGCCTTCGGCGCGGTCGTCGGCGCCGGTGACCAGACCTCGGTGCTGCCGTACTCGGCGGGCGGCCAGCACAGCCCCTCGCCCTACCAGGGGCCCGGCGGCGGTTACGGCGGTGGCGGCGAGGACGACCACAGCGGGGACGGCGGCCGGCGGCGCGGGCCGTGGGGCTGGGTGGCCGGCGGGATCGCCGTGCTGGTCGCGGCCGGGGCCGGGATCGCCTTCGCGCTCAGCGACGGTGGCGGCACCACGAACCGCATCACGCCCCCGACGCCCGCCCCGGTGGTCAGCAGCACCGAGACGACCACGCCGACCCAGAACAACGGGCAGCTGACCCAGCCGCCGTCCTCGGCAGCCGGTAGTCGGCGGCCGCCGCAGCCGACCGACAACGGGTCGTACGGGTGGAGCGGGGGCGGTGGCGGCAACAACGTGTCGCCGTCGCCGAGTCCGGGCCGGGGGCACACCGCCAGCCCGACGCCGACGCCGACCGCCACCCACACCGCGACGGCGACCGGCGAGGCGAGCTCGTCGCCGTCCGCACCGGCGGGCGACGGCGGCAGCTCGTCCACCCCGAAGCCGGCGACACCCTCGAAGCCGGCCGGTGGCGGCGGGGGCGTGGGCGGGGCGACGCTGCCCGCCAGCGGCTGACCGGTCAGTTGGCGAAGGCGTCCAGGACCTGCTCGTACTCCTGGCACCACCACGCCAACTGGCCCGCCGAGGCGGGGTAGAGCGGGTCGGCCCGGTGGTCGGCCCGCTGGTAGCGCCACTGCAGCATCCAGAAGTCGTTCAGCCGCTCCCACCAGACCCGGTGGACGGCCGCGGCCAGGTGCTCGGCGGTGGCGGCACCGGAGGCCCGGTAGGCCTGTGAGTAGCGGCGGACCCGGACCAGGTCGAGGGTGCCGGTGGTCCGGTCGTTGAAGAGCAGGGTGGCGGCGCGCACGGCCTCCTCGGCGCGCGGCTGCGGGCCGAGCTTGTCCCAGTCGAGCACCGCGGCGACCCGTTCGCCGTCCGGGCCCCCTGCGTACAGCAGGTTGAGGCCGTGGAAGTCGCCGTGGGTCCAGCCGGTGGGCGGGGCGGCGAGCGGGTCGGGGCGGCGGTGGGCGTGTTCGGCGAGCAGTTCCAGCCGTTCCTCGAGCCGCTGTTCGACCAGGGCGTCCAGCTCGCCGTACGGGCGGTGCTCGCGGGCGCGGCGCCGCAGGTCGCGGGCGAGTTCGGCGCTGTCGAGGGGGTCGGCGCTGCGGTAGCCGGCAGGCTGTTCGAGGGGGGCGCAGACGTCGTCGAGCGCGCCGTGCAGCCGGCCGAGCAGCGCGCCGAGGGCGTCGCACCGCGACGGTCCGAGCTCCGTACCGTGTCGGTGTCGGCCATCGACCCAGGGGAACAGCGCGAACAGCCGGCCGTCCCGGCCGGCCACCGTCCCGCCGCCGTCGGCGCAGCTCAGCGGGGGTGCCACGGGCAGTCCCAGGGCGTCCAGGTCGGTCATGGCGCGGTGGTGGGCGAGGATCTTCGGGCGGTTGGCGGTGGCGGCGTCGACGTAGCACTTCAGGAAGTACGCACCGGCCTCGGTGGTGACCCGGTAGCCCCGGTTGAGCAGGCCTTCGGCGACCGGTTCGGCGGTCAGCAGCCCTCCCACCCGGAAGCGGGCCAGGACCTCGGTGAGTGCGCTGCGCGGGACGGGTGGACTGAGGGTCCCCATCGGCGGGGCGGAGAGGTCGGGGCGGGCCGGGGCGCAGGCGAGGGTCTGGCTGAAAGTCACGTGCAGAGGTTATGGCCCCTTGGTGGGGGCCCTTGACAAACCGTCAGGGATGTGAAAAGGGCCCGGTCAGTACTGGTGGTCGGCCTGGTGCCGCGCCACGTACGCCGCCGCCTGGGTGCGCCGCTCCATGCCCATCTTGGCGAGCAGACTGGAGACGTAGTTCTTCACCGTCTTCTCGGCCAGGTGCAACTCGTTGCCGATCTGACGGTTGGTCATCCCCTCGCCGATCAGGTCGAGGATCCGGCGCTCCTGCTTGGTGAGCTGGGCCAGCCGTTCGTCCTCCTTCTCGCCGCCGTCGCGCAGCCGGGCGAGCACCCGGCTGGTGGCGACCGGGTCGAGCAGCGAGCGGCCGGCCGCGACGTCCCGGACGGCGGCGATCAGGTCGGTGCCGCGGATCGCCTTCAGGACGTAGCCGGAGGCGCCCGCCATGATCGAGTCGAACAGCGCTTCGTCGTCCGAGAACGAGGTCAGCATCAGGCACTTGATCTCGGGCAGCCGGGAGCGGATCTCCCGGCAGACCTCGACCCCGTTGCCGTCCGGCAGCCGGACGTCGAGCACCGCGACGTCGGGGTGGACCGCGGGGATCCGGGTGAGCGCCTCGGCGGCCGTGCCGGCCTCGCCGACGATCTCGATGTCGTCCTCGACCGAGAGCAGATCGTGCACGCCCCGTCGGACGACCTCGTGATCGTCGAGCAGGAACACCCTGATTTGTCCGTTATCAGTCACGCCCAAAGCCTCCCATATCACCGCACACGAGGCCTATCGTTCGCAGCGGCGTGAAGGCGTGATCCGGCCACGGTCGCCGAAACCGATACCGAGAACCCCCTTACGTACGGGCTTCCGCCCGGATAACGTGCGCTGGTGTCCTGAAGGCGCTCGAATTGAGAGCTGCGTCACGCCGACCGTCACCCCCACCCTTCCGACGGCGAGCCGTACGCGGCACCCTCGGGGTTGTAGGCCCTGAACAAGTAGGACGTCCTAGCGCAAGCGCGCCAAGGGCGGACGCTGGGTAACGTTCTCGTGAGGGACGCCGTCGGAACAGGATCACCACCTGCCACGCAGTAGGTGCGCACACCCACGCGCGCCCCGCGAGGCGGTGACCGGACCGGTCACCGGCGACCCCGGGCGGCCGGACAGACCGAGGAGTGAACGTGACCGTCAAAAGCACGGCGAGGGCTCGCAAGAAGGCGGCCCCCGCTGTCCCTGACACCCTCCGCGCCACGGGGACGGACGCCCAGCCGGAGCTCGTACAGCTGCTCACGCCGGAAGGCGAGCGGGTCGAGCACCCGGACTACCCCCTCACCACCACGCCGGAGGAACTGCGCTCCCTCTACCGCGACCTGGTGCTGGTACGCCGGTTCGACGGCGAGGCGACCGCCCTCCAGCGCCAGGGCGAGCTGGGCCTGTGGGCCTCGCTGCTCGGCCAGGAGGCCGCCCAGGTCGGCTCCGGCCGGGCCATGCGCACCGGTGACTACGCCTTCCCGACCTACCGCGAGCACGGCGTGGCCTGGTGCCGCGACGTCGACCCGCTGAACCTGCTCGGCATGTTCCGCGGCGTGAACCACGGCGGCTGGGACCCGAACGAGAAGAACTTCCACCTCTACACCATCGTGATCGGCGCGCAGACCCTGCACGCCACCGGCTACGCGATGGGCATCACCAAGGACGGCGCCGACGACGCGGTGATCGCGTACTTCGGCGACGGCGCCTCCAGCCAGGGCGACGTCAACGAGGCCTTCACCTTCGCCTCGGTCTACAACGCCCCGGTGGTGTTCTTCTGCCAGAACAACCAGTGGGCGATCTCCGAGCCCACCACCACCCAGACCAAGATCCCGCTGTACCGCCGTGCCTCCGGCTTCGGCTTCCCGGGCGTCCGGGTCGACGGCAACGACGTGCTGGCCTGCCTCGCGGTCACCCGCTGGGCGCTCGACCACGCCCGCAGCGGCAACGGCCCGGTGCTGATCGAGGCCTTCACCTACCGGATGGGCGCGCACACCACCTCCGACGACCCGACCCGCTACCGGCTCGCCGAGGAGACCGAGGCCTGGAAGGCCAAGGACCCGATCCTGCGGCTGCGCACCCTCCTGGAGAAGGAGGGCCTGGCGGACGAGGAGTTCTTCGCCGCCGTCGACGCCGAGAGCGAGCAGCTGGGGCTGCGGGTGCGCGAGGGCGTGCGCAGCATGCCGGACCCGGACCCGACGCTGATCTTCGACCACGTGTACAGCGAGCCGCACGCGCTGGTCGATGAGGAACGGGCCGAGTACGTCGAGTACGCGGCCTCCTTCGAGGCGGGGGAGAACCACTGATGGCCGGTCAGCTGAGCATCGCCAAGGCGCTCAACGAGGCGCTGCGCAAGTCGCTCGAGAACGACCCGAAGACCCTCCTGATGGGCGAGGACATCGGCAAGCTCGGCGGCGTCTTCCGGATCACCGACGGCCTGCAGAAGGACTTCGGCGAGGACCGGGTGATCGACAGCCCGCTGGCCGAGTCCGGCATCATGGGCACCGCGATCGGCCTCGCACTGCGCGGCTACCGCCCGGTGGTGGAGATCCAGTTCGACGGTTTCGTCTACCCGGCCTTCGACCAGATCGTCTCCCAGCTGGCCAAGATGCACGCCCGTGCGCTGGGCCACGTCAAGATGCCGGTCACCGTGCGCATCCCCTACGCGGGTGGAATCGGCGCGGTCGAGCACCACAGCGAGTCGCACGAGGCGTACTTCGCGCACACCGCCGGTCTGCGGGTGGTCACCCCGTCCAACGCGCACGACGCGCACTGGATGCTGCGCCAGGCCATCGAGTCCGATGACCCGGTCATCTTCCTGGAGCCCAAGCGGCGTTACTGGGACAAGGGCGAGGTCGGCGCCGCCGCCGACCTGGGGCTGCACGACGCCCGGATCGTCCGCCCCGGCACCGACGCGACGCTGATCGCGTACGGCCCGATGGTCAAGGTCTGCCTGGAGGCCGCCGCGGCCGCCGAGGAGGACGGCCGCCGGCTGGAGGTCGTCGACCTGCGCTCGCTCTCCCCGGTGGACTTCACCACCCTGGAGGAGTCGGTCAAGCGCACCGGTCGGGCCGTCGTGGTGCACGAGGCGCCGGTCTTCCTGGGCATGGGCGCCGAGCTGGCCGCCCGGCTCACCGAGCGGTGCTTCTACCACCTGGAGGCACCGGTCCTGCGGGTCGGCGGCTACTACGCGCCGTACCCGCCGTCCCGGGTCGAGGAGGCCTTCCTCCCCGACCTGGACCGCGTGCTCGACGCCGTCGACCGCGCGCTCGCGTACTGATCCCGGGGAGCGTAGATGACCACCGAAGTTCGCTCGCTCCGCGAGTTCAAGATGCCCGACGTGGGCGAGGGCCTCACCGAGGCCGAGATCCTCAGCTGGTACGTCAAGCCCGGTGACACCGTCACCGACGGGCAGGTCGTGTGCGAGGTGGAGACCGCCAAGGCGGCGGTGGAGCTGCCGATCCCGTTCAACGGGGTCGTCGAGCAGCTCTTCTTCCCCGAGGGCGCGACGGTCGACGTCGGCACCGTGATCATCTCGGTGGCGGTGGCCGGGGAGGCGGGGGCCGCTCCGGCCGCCGCGCCGGCGCCCGCCGCTGCCGCCGTCCCTGCCGCTCCGGCGCCGGCCGCCGAGGCCGAGCCGGAGCGCCGGGAGGTGCTGGTCGGCTACGGCCCGCGCACCGGCACCGCCCAGCGCCGGGCCCGGCGGACGACCACCACCACGGCGACGGCCACCGCGCCGAAGCCCGCTCCGGTCGCCCCGGCCCCGGTGGCTCCGGCCCCGGTCGCCCCGGTGGCCGAAGTGCCGGTCGGCGCACGGCCGTTGGCCAAGCCGCCGGTGCGCAAGCTGGCCAAGGACCTCGGCATCGACCTGCGGGTCGTCACCCCGACCGGCCCGGACGGCGTGATCACCCGCGAGGACCTGCACGCCTACGCCGCGGCCCAGGCCGCTCCGGCGGCCCCGGCCGTCGAGCCGGTCGTGGTCGAGGCGGCCGAGGCCGCCGTGGCCCCGGCGCCGGTGCTCGGCGCGGGCGACGTCCGGGTGCCGATCAAGGGCGTCCGCAAGGCGACCGCCCAGGCGATGGTGGCCTCGGCCTTCACCGCCCCGCACGTCACCGAGTTCGTCCAGGTCGACGTGACCCGCACGATGAAGTTCGTCCGCAAGCTCAAGGAGAGCGGCGAGCTGGGCCGGGACGTCCGGGTCAGCCCGCTGCTGCTGGTCGCCAAGGCGCTGCTGGTGGCGATCAAGCGCCACCCGGAGATCAACGCCCAGTGGGACGAGGCGGCCCAGGAGATCGTGGTCAAGGGCCAGGTGAACCTCGGCATCGCCGCGGCCACCCCGCGCGGCCTGATCGTCCCGAACATCAAGGACGCCGGGTCCAAGACCCTTGCCGGCCTGGCCACTTCGCTCGGCGAGCTGGTCGAGACCGCGCGCCAGGGCAAGACCTCGCCGGCCGACATGCAGGGCGGCACGGTCACCATCACCAACGTCGGCGTCTTCGGCGTCGACACCGGCACCCCGATCCTCAACCCCGGCGAGGCGGCCATCCTGGCCTTCGGCGCGGTCCGGGAGCTGCCGTGGGTGCACAAGGGCAAGGTGGTCCCGCGCCAGGTGACCACGCTCGCGCTCTCCTTCGACCACCGGCTGGTGGACGGGGAGTTGGGCTCCAAGGTGCTGGCCGACATCGCCGGTCTGCTGGAGTTCCCGAAGCGCCTGATCACCTGGGGCTGACCGTCGGGTAGCACCGGGGAAGGGGCCCCGCCCCGCCCCGTCGTGCGGAGCGGGGCCCCTTCCGTCGTACCCGCCCGCGGGGGACGGGTACGGAGAGCCTTTTCCGGCGACGTCCGACGAGCGGTTTCGCGATACTGCCGGAATGACGGATGAACTGACGATCAGACCGGAGAAGACGGCGGTCGAGGGCGGGGAACGTCGGTCGCTGCGGGGGGACGTGTCGGCGCCGGCGCTGCTGGCGGGGCTGGTCTGCGTCGCGGTGTCCTTCTCCGGGCCGCTGGTGGTGGTGCTCGCGGCGGCCGCCGCCGGGCGGCTGGACGCGGCGCACACCGCGTCCTGGATCTGGGCGGTGGCGATCGGCAGCGGGGTGAGCGGCTTCGCGCTCAGCTGGTGGACCCGGACGCCGGTGGTCACCGCCTGGTCCACCCCGGGGGCCGCACTGCTGGTGACCAGCCTGGGCGACTACCCGTACCGGGAGGCGATCGGGGCGTTCCTGGTGAGCGCGGCGGTGGTGACGCTGTTCGGGGTGACCGGCTGGTTCGGCCGGCTGATCGCGGCGGTGCCGGTGGGGATCGTGAACGCGATGCTGGCGGGCATCCTGTTCTCCTTCGGCGCCGGGATCTTCGGCGCGGTGCACAGCGCGCCGGTGCTGGTGGTGGGCAGCTTCGCGGCCTTCCTGCTGGCCAAGCGGTACGCGCCCCGGTACGCCGTGCCGGTCGCACTGCTGGTCGGCGGGGTGCTGGCGGCGCTCACCGTCGGGCTGCCGCTGCACCCGGGCGCGGGCGGGCCGACCGTGCCGGTGCTGACGGCGCCGGCCTTCTCCTGGTCCGCGGTGGTGGGGCTGGCGCTGCCGCTCACCATCGTCGTACTGGCCTCGCAGAACGCCCCGGGCCTCGGGGTGATGCGGGCCTTCGGCTACCGGGCGGACGACCGGCTGCTGATCGGCTCCACCGGCGCGATGTCGCTGCTGATGGCGCCGTTCGGCTCGCCCGGGGTGAACCTGGCCGCGATCACCGCGGCGATCTGCTCGGGCCCGGAGGCCCACCCGGACCCGCGCCGCCGGTACGTCGCGGGGATGTCCTCGGGCGCGGGGTACGTGCTGGTGGGCAGCTTCGGCGGGGTGCTGGTGAGCCTGTTCACCGGGCTGCCGAAGGAGCTGATCGCGGTGATCGCCGGGGTCGCGCTGCTGGCCTCGCTGCAGGGCAGCCTGGCGGCGGCGGTCGCCGAGGAGCGCGGGCGGGACGCGGCGGTGGTGACCTTCCTGGCGAGCGCCTCGGGGATGAGCCTGTTCGGCATCGGCTCGGCCTTCTGGGGGCTGCTCTTCGGGCTCGGCACCCACCTCCTGCTGGACCTGGGGAAGCGCCCCCGCGGTGGGCGAGAAGATTGATTGGTATGACCGGGATGATGTGGATCGTTCGGCCAGGCCGGTGACATTTTCGTCCGCCGGTAGGGGCGACACGCCGGTCCGGGTACGTCTCCGCTCCACCACCCGGGCGACACCGGGTGACCGGAACCCCGAGGACGCACCCGTATGCCTGCTGGCAAGCCTGGCCGTCTCGTCCGGAGTCTGCCCGCCCTCGTCCTGGTGTCCACCGCCGTGCTCCCGGCCGCCCTGGAGCTGGTCAGCCCCTCGCCGTTCGGCGTGATCGGGCCGGGCATCCCCGTCGACCGGGCGGTGCCCCCGCACAGCGCGCTCCGCGCCGACCAGCGAATTCCCGCGGCCGCCCCGACCTTCGACATACGCCGGACGGGGGACCCGTCCAACCGGATCACCCTGGTCCTGCTCGGCGACGGCTACACCGCGGGCGAACAGGAGCTGTTCCGGCAACAGGCCGATAAGACCTGGCACGCCCTGATGGACATCGAGCCGTTCCGCACCTACCAGGGGTTCTTCAACATACGGCGGGTCGAGGTGGTCTCCCCGGTCTCCGGGATAGCCGAGACCGAGAGCCGCAGCCGGAACCTCGCCACCCCGCTGGGCATGCACTTCTGGTGCGAGGGCACCGCCCGGCTGCTCTGCGCCGACGAGGGCGCCACCGCCCGCTACGCCGGGGACGGCGCCGGGCCGCAGTACCTGATAGCGCTGGCCAACTCGACCGAGTACGGCGGCGCCGGGGGCACCGGGGTGACCACCCTGGCCGGGGGCAGCCCGGACGCCGGGCGGATCATCCAGCACGAGATCGGGCACACCGTGGGGGACCTCGGCGACGAGTACGACAGCGCCCCCGACGACGCCGACTACCCGAACCTCTCCACCCTCAACGCCGACGACATGCGGAAGAAGCGGACCAAGTGGTGGCGCTGGCTGGGCGCGGTGTCGCCGGACGGCGCCGGCACCGTCGGGGCGTACCGCAGCGCCAACGGCCTCTACCGGCCCACCCCCGACTCGGTGATGCGCACCCTGGGCAGCGCCTACAACCTGCCCTCGCGCGAGGCGATCATCGAGGAGCTGTACCGCAAGGTACGGCCGACCGACGTCCCCTCGCCGCCGCCCGGCGAGGTCACCGGGCGGCCCCGGCTGGACGTCCGGCCGGTGCCGCTGACCGGCTCCCGGCAGCTGAAGGTGGACTGGAAGGTGGACGGCGTCCCGGTCACCACGCAGGCCCCGGACAGCGGCTCGCTGGACACCGCGCTGCTCGACCTCGCCCCCGGCCGGACGGCGACCGTCACCGCGACCGTCCGGGACACCACGGACTGGGTGCGGGACGAGGCCTTCCGCGACCGCTACATGACCAGGTCGGTGTCCTGGACGGTCACCGGCTGAGCGGCCGTCCTCACCCCAGGCTGGGCCTCCCATCATGGGATGACTAACCTGGACGAACTATGACCGTGGAGCCAGCTCGTTCAGCCCCGTCCCTGTCCGTACCCGCTCCCCGAGCCACCACGGAGCCCCCGGCCGCCGCCCTTCCCGTAGCCGGCGGCGACCTTTCCGCCCCGCCCGGCGGGCGCGCGGCCTGGCTGGCCTGGTCCATCGGCGTCAGCGTGTACGTCCTGGCAGTCATCCACCGCACCAGCCTCGGGGTGGCCGGACTGGACGCCGCCGAGCGCTTCGGCATCGGCGCCTCGGCGCTGTCCACCTTCTCGATCCTCCAGGTGCTGGTCTACGCGGCCATGCAGGTCCCGGTCGGCCTGCTGGTCGACCGGTTCGGACCGCGCCGGGTGCTGCTGCTCGGCGTGCTGCTGCTGAGCACCGGCCAGCTGGCCTTCGCCTTCAGCTCCTCCTTCGGCCCGGCGCTGGCCTCCCGGGCGGTGCTCGGCTGCGGCGACGCGATGACCTTCATCAGCGTGCTGCGGATAGCCGCCCGGTGGTTCCCGGCGGCCAGGAACCCGTTCGTCGCCCAGCTGACCGGCCTGGCCGGGATGGGCGGCAACCTGGTCACCACCGTGGTGCTCGCCCAGGCGCTGCACAGCGAGGGCTGGACGCCCACCTTCACGGCGATCGCGCTGCTCGGCGTGGCGGTGTTCGCGCTGGTCGCGCTGTTCCTCAAGGACGCGCCGGTGGCCGCCGTACGACCGGTCGACCCGCCGGCCGCCCGCCCCAAGGTCCGACGGCAGGTCCTCGACTGCTGGCGGGAGCCGGGCACCCGGCTGGGCCTGTGGATCCACTTCACCACCCAGTTCCCCGGCAACGCCTTCGCCCTGCTCTGGGGCATGCCCTACCTGGTCGAGGCCCAGGGCATGTCCCGGGGTGAGGCGGGCGGGCTGCTGACCCTGCTGGTGCTCTCCAACATGAGCTGCGGGTTCCTCTTCGGCCGGCTGCTCTCCCGCTCGGCGCGGGCCCGGATGCCCATCGTGCTCACCGTCATCGCCACCACCGGCCTCGGCTGGGCGCTCGTCCTGGCCTGGCCCGGCGGACACCCGCCGATGTGGCTACTGGTCGGGATCATCCTGGTCATGGGCAGCAACGGCCCGGCCTCGCTGGTCGGCCTGGACTACGCACGCTCCCGCAATCCGGCCGAGCGGCTCGGCACCGCCTCCGGGCTCGTCAACATGGGCGGCTTCATCGGCACGATGGTCACCCTCCTCGGCATCGGGGTGCTCCTGGACGCCCTCTCCCCGGCCGGCGCCGAGGTGTACTCGGCCACCGCCTTCCGCTGGGCGTTCTGCTGGCAGTACGTGCCGCTGGCGGTGGGGACGCTGATGATCCTGCGGCTCCGGCGGAAGGTCGCTGCGGCCGGCGCATAGGGCTTCCGACCTGCGGAAATTCGGCCAACTATCACTGAAAGTGATGGTTGGCCGAATGCTACAACCCGAGGCCGCGGAGGACTTCGGTGATTTCTGGTGGTCGACCGTAGAGCTGGACCCGGTCAATGAGGCAGAGAACAGTGCCCTCCGGAGGCACGGTCGGTGACGGAGCTGGGCGGACCACTGGCTGCGGTTGCTCAGTTGCTGCTTCTCGGAGGCGGATCAGGTCCGCCAGCTTCAGCTTCGGGCAGCCCGGGACGACCCGGCTGCCGCGGATCCCGACCCGCTCCCCGCCCGGGCAGGCGAAGTACGCGCCGAACGGCGGTCCGCTGTCCTCCTCCCGGCTCGGCAGGTGAAGGACCATCTCCCCGTGCCGGCAGTGGACCGTCCCGTCCGAGTGGACGGTCAGGCCGGGCCAGTCCTCGTGGTCGATCTCCGCGACGATCCGCACCCGCTGGCCGATCGCCTCGGCCAGGGTCTCCGCCATCCGCCGCTGCTGGGTCGGGATGTCGGTGTCCCCTCGGCGGATGGACGGGAGCAGCTCTTCGGTGACCCAGTCCCTGAACGGTTTCGAGGACGTCTTGTTGGACCTCATCAGCAGCGAGTAGAGCCCCGCCTCACTCACCACGCGCAGGAATGGATTCCCACGGCCGTACAGTTTCTGACCTGCGGAGTCGCCGTAACCATCGCTTTTGGCGATGGTTACGAACCGCATGTCGACGGTGCGGTGCTGGCGATCCTCCAGCCTCTTGAGGGCATCGGCCGGGTTCTTTCGGCCCAGCACCCGACACACGTCCGCCGTGACGAACCACGGCTCCCCGTCGATCATCACGACGCGGATCGGCTGCCCCGTGACCGGGAAGCTCGACCGCACCAGCACCATCTCTTCCTGCTGTCCCTGTTCGTCGTCCATCAGGACGCTCCTCCTTCATCCGGGTGACGGCATGACTGCCCGGAGTAACGAGGCCGAACAGGTGAGGTGGCTGATGCGGGGTTGACGCATGGATGCACGAGTGGTGCCGACCCGGCGCACGGTCGTGCGTGTACGCCGGGTGGTGCGCGTCGTGCGCGCCGATGGACCTCAGATGGTGACGGAGAAGTTGGCGAGCACCCGCTCGGCCAGCTCCTTGTCGCCCTCGACGCTCACCGGGCCTGGCCGGCCGCGGCCGCAGGCGAGCCGGACGTAGGTCTCCCAGCCCATGGTGAGCTGGACGTCGGGGGCCAGGCTGATCGACTCGTCCACGCTGCCGCGGCCGGTGGAGTCCACCCGCACGGTGCGCAGGAACTCCACCGGGCCGGTCACGTCGACCACCAGCGTCGTCCCGGCCGGGGCGCCGGCCTGGCGGGCGACGGCCTTGGGCAGCAGCGCCAGCAGGAAGTCCCGGGCGACCAGCGCGCCGGGGGCGTCCAGGTTGCCGGGGGTGTCCAGGGCCCGGCGCAGGTCCTGCTCGTGCACCCAGACGTCGAAGGCCCGCAGGCGCAGCAGCTCGTGGTAGGGGATGTCCCTGGCCAGCGGCCCGGCCGGCGAGCGCACCGGTTCCCCGGGCGTCTGCTTGGCGTTCCGGAGCGCGCGGGAGCGACGGATGATCGTGTACTCCAGCTCGCTGGTCATCTCCAGCGCGGTGTGGCAGCGGCGCTTGTCGACCGGCAGTTCGACGTAGCGGGCGAACTCGGTGGTCACGTGGCGAAGGTCACGCGGCAGCGAGTGGATCGGGCGCGGGTCGCCGAGCAGCTCGGACTCGACCGCGATCACGTGCGAGATGACGTCCCGGACCGACCAGCCGGGGCACTCGGTGGCCCGGTTCCAGGAGCCTTCGGGGAGGGGGGCGACCAGCTCCGATATGGACTCGACGCTCTGCGTCCACGCCTCGGTGTAAGCCTGCACGGTCTGGTTGTCCGTCACGGGAATCTCCGGCCCTCCGTCAGCTTTCCTACGCTCCGCGCCCGGCCGTCGCGGTCGGCCGGGATGTCCGGCTTCCGGGCGCACACGCTAACCGCACGTTACGCTGCCGGGAGACAGCTGGGCAGCGCTTTCGGGTGACGATCGTAGGTCTCTTGCCGTGGACGGTGGTACTGTGCGCGCTTCATTGATCCAACTCGCGGTCTCCGACGCCGAGCCGCCCGCCGAACGGCGGGCCCGGGCGGCGTCGCTGGTACGGGCGCAGCGGGGCGCCGACCTGGTGGTGCTACCGGAGCTGTGGCCGCTAGGCGGCTTCGCCCACGACCTCTGGTCGGCGGGTGCCGAGACGCTGGACGGGCCCACCTCGGACGCGATGGCTTCGGCCGCCCGGGCCGCCGGGGTCTGGCTGCACGCCGGTTCGATCGTCGAACGCGACCCGGACGGTCCGATCTACAACACCTCGATGGTGTTCGCCCCGGACGGCGAGCTGGTGCACACCTACCGCAAGATCCACCGCTTCGGCTTCGACAGCGGCGAGGCGGTGGTGATGGGCGCCGGGCAGGAGATCGTCACGGCGCCCACCGAGTTCGGCACCCTGGGCCTGGCCACCTGCTACGACCTGCGCTTCCCGGAGCTGTTCCGGGCGCTGCTGGACGCCGGCGCCCAGCTGCTGGTGGTCCCGGCGGCCTGGCCGGCCAAGCGGCGCGAGCACTGGACGCTGCTGGCCCGGGCCCGGGCGCTGGAGGAGCAGGCCTTCGTACTGGCCTGCAACACCGCCGGGACGCACGCCGGGGTCGAGCAGGCCGGGCACAGCGTCGTGGTGGACCCGTGGGGCCAGGTGCTGGCCGAGGCGGGGGCGGGCGAGGAGGTGCTGACCGTGGAGTTCGACCCGGCCGAGGTGGGCCGGGCGCGCGAGGACTTCCCGGTGCTGCGGGACCGCCTGCTCGGCATTCCGGCTCCCGTCCAACGCTAGGGCGTGGGTCGGGAGGGTTGGTTCGTACCTGCTCCGGGTCGGTTTGAGAAGATGAGCACTCGTCGTGTTCCCTGCCGCCGGCCGGCCGGTCCGTCGCGGGTCGGCACGGCGGCCCGCCCGAGGAGGTCGCGCGCATGTCCGGCACCGGCGCTGGCGACACCCCCCGCCCCGTCATCCACCGCAACAGCCTGCGCGAGCAGATCGCCGGCGCGCTGCGCGAGGAGATGATGGCCGGCCGGCTGGAGGCCGGCCGCAACTTCACCGTCAAGGAGATCGCCGAGTCGTACGGCGTCTCCGCGACCCCGGCCCGCGAGGCGCTGGTCGACCTCGGCGCGCAGGGGCTGCTGCGGACCGAGCACCACCGCGGCTTCACCGTGCCGGAGCTGTGCTGGGACGACTTCCTGGAGATCTTCGAGTCCCGGGTGCTGCTCACCGACAGTTTCCACCGCCAGTTCTCCACCCGTCGGGCGCTGCCCGACCTCACCCGGCTGCCCTCGCTGCGCCGCCGGGCCGACGCTGCGGTGCGGGCCGCCCGAGCCGGGAACCTGGACGTGATGGTGGGCTGCGACCGCCGGTTCTGGCAGGAGGTCTCGGCCCTGCTCGGCAACCGCCGGATCGGCGACTACCTGGACTGGCTGCGGGTGCAGTCCTGGATGTTCGCCGCGCCCTACCTGCGCGCGATGCCCACCCTGGCGGGGGTCTGCTGGGACCGCCACCTGGACCTGGTGGAGGCGGTCGGCTCCCACGACCTGGTCGGCGCGCACCGGATCGTCTGCGAGTACAACCTGTTCACCGCCCGGCTGCTGGCCGGGCTGGCCGGGCAGCCGCTGGAGTCGGTGACGGTGCTCGGGCTGCTGACCGAGGCCGTCGGCGGGGAGCCGCTGCCCGTCCCGGTCGAGCCGCCGGCGCTGCGGCCGTCACCCCCGTCGGCAGCCGAGCCCGCGCCGGAACCGCGGCCCGCGCCCGCGCCCGAGCCTGGCGGAGCCCGGTCGGGGCCGCCCCGGCGGGGCGACGAGGTCGGCCGGGAGCTGGGCCGCGAACTGGGCCTCGGCCTCGGCCTGGTGCCGCAACCGCGCTGGGTGCCGTACACCCGGTTCGGCCGGCGGCTGCCCGAGCCGCCCCCCGAGACTCCGCAGGGACGGCCCGATCCGCACCCGGCCCCGGGCCGGTAGGGTGGGCGGTCGTCGAACCGGGTGCCCCGCGCGGGCCCTCCGGGTACCGACTCCGCCCCCGTCGTCGCCCCGCCCCCGCGGGCGATCCCGCCGTCCGGAGAGGAACTGCCGGCCATGGCCTGCGACCTCTGGCTCGTCCCGCTGGTGGACGTGCTGAGCCACAGCCCCGACAACCCCTTCCGGGACGACCTCGCGCTCTACAACGCGGTGCTGACCTCGCGCGGGCTGCCCGAGGTGCCGGTCTACCAGTTCGTCCCCGGGCTGAGCGGAGCGGTCGAGCCGATAGCCGCCTTCGACTACGACTCGCTGCACTTCCTGCGCCGCGCCTACCTGTTGGGCCTCACCGGCCTGGACATCACCCCGGTCGACGCGCTCGGCGGCGACTACGAGCAGCTGCTGGAGATGTTCGAGGGCAGCGCCGAACAGTCCCACCTGGTCTGGCACTTCGACCACGCCGGCGCGTACGTGCCGATCGAGTTCCCGGTCCCGCTGGTGGACGAGGTGCTGCTCGCCTCGGGCGGCCCGCTCGGCTCCAGCCACGGGCTGCTGCGCGAACTGCAGGCGGTGGCACCGGCGCTGGGCATCGACCCGCTCAACCCGCCGGACCCGACCCGGCCGCTCGGCCCGACCGGCCTGGAGCAGCCGTTCGGGCCGCCGATCGACGACCTGCACCCCTTCGCCCGGGAGCGGCACGCCTGGTCCGGCCTGTACGCGGCGGCGACCAGGAGCGTCAGCCAGGGATCGATGATCGTCTTCGCGTAGTGCCGGTTCGCGGCGGGCCCGCAGCCGGAGTCAGCGCAGCGGCCCCTCCGGCGGCCGCTGACGCGGCATGGTGGGCCTGGTCCCCGGCGGCGGCAGCACCCGCACCTGGGCGCCCACCCCGGGCTCGGTGCGCCCGCCCCACGACCCCGCGGACTGGGTGGGCAGCTGGGTCATCGACGCGCGGAACTCGAGCATCCACTCCGAGGTCTCGGTGCGGACCACGTCCGAGACGTCCTCGCAGAATCGGCGCAGCACGCCCAGGCAGCGCTCGGCGGCCTCGCCCGCGGTGCCCTCGGTCGGGCCGAGCACCTCGCGCACGCACTCCGACGCCCAGTCGAACTGGAAGGCCTCCAGCCGGCGTTGCAGCGCCTGTGCGGTGGAGACGTCCCGCATCCAGCCGGAGGTGAGCCCGAAGGCCCGGTCGGCGCCGTAGCAGGCGACGGAGAGCGCGAGGCCCACGTAGCCCCAGCTGGTGGCGTGCGCGACGGCGCCGGTCAGGCCCACCAGCGGGGCGGTCACCCCGCCCACCGCGAAGCCGGCCGACCCGAAGCGCAGCAGGCGCGCCCAGCGGCGCTTCCAGACCCGGTCCCGGCGGTACCACTCGATGGCCTCTACCGCCCGCTCCTCGGACCAGCGGTAGAGCTCCTCCAGCCGTTCGGCGGGCTCGCCCCAGTCCCCGAGCGGGAACTGGCGGGCGCTCAGATCGGTCCGGCGGCGGGTGGAGGCCCGCCGGACCACGGCTGCGGCGGGCTGGTCCTCCTCGCCGATCTCCTTGCCCCAGGCACTCTCCTCGGGCTGCATTTCCGGCTGGCTCACCTGTGGGGCTCCCTGTGGCGGGCGGGCGGCTTGGTCTGTCGGCGCATCGGCTGACGTGACGTCTGCCGGTGGTTGTCCAACAGCACTTCTTACCGCCAAATGGCTGACCGTGGGGGGCTTCCCCGGTGATCGTTACCGGTTTCGGCCACCGGAACCCGAGGTGGGACGGTTGCGGGGCACGGCGAGATTTCACCCGTCCGAGCGAGGCCCGGGCGACCCGCCGTCCTGACCCGGAGACCCGCCGCGCATCCGGACCGCCCGGGTTTGGAGGATCCTCCGACGTGGTCGGCGTACGGACCGCTTCTGCTGGAGGATCCGACGAGGCCGGGGAGCGGCCGGAACAGGCCACCGACTACGCTGCCTGGCGTGAAGGTCCTCGTCATCGGCGGCGGCGCCCGCGAACACGCCCTGTGCCGCTCCCTGTCCCAAGATCCCTCCGTGACCGAGCTGCACTGTGCCCCGGGCAACGCCGGGATCGCCCAGGTGGCGACGGTCCACCCGGTCGACCAGCTGGACGGCGCCCAGGTCGTCGATCTGGCCGCGAAGCTCGGCGCCGACCTGGTCGTCGTCGGCCCCGAGGCCCCGCTGGTGGCCGGCGTCGCCGACGCCGTGCGCGCGGCCGGCATCCCGGTCTTCGGCCCCTCCGGCGCGGCCGCGCAGCTGGAGGGCTCGAAGGCCTTCGCCAAGGACGTGATGGCCGGCGCCGGCGTGCCCACCGCCCGCTCCTACGTCTGCACCACCCCCGAGGAGGCCGCCGAGGCGCTGGACGCCTTCGGCGCCCCGTACGTGGTCAAGGACGACGGCCTGGCGGCCGGCAAGGGCGTCGTGGTCACCTCCGACCGCGCGGCCGCGCTGGCGCACGCCGCCTCCTGCGAGCGCGTGGTCATCGAGGAGTACCTGGACGGCCCCGAGGTCTCGCTGTTCGCGATCACCGACGGCACCACCGTGCTGCCGCTGCAGCCCGCGCAGGACTTCAAGCGCGCGCTGGACGGCGACGAGGGCCCCAACACCGGCGGCATGGGCGCCTACTCGCCGCTGCCCTGGGCGCCGGCCGGGCTGGTCCAGGAGGTCCTGGACACCGTCCTGCAGCCGACCGTGGACGAGCTGCGCCGGCGCGGCACCGAGTTCTCCGGCCTGCTGTACGCGGGCCTGGCGCTCACCTCGCGCGGCACCCGGGTGATCGAGTTCAACGCCCGTTTCGGCGACCCGGAGACCCAGGTCGTGCTGGCCCGGCTGCGCACCCCGCTGGCCGGCGTCCTGCTGGCCTCCGCCACCGGCACCCTGGACCAGCTGGAGCCGCTGCGCTGGGACGAGGGAGCGGCCGTCACCGTGGTCGTCGCCTCCGAGGGCTACCCGGCCGCGCCGCGCACCGGCGACCCGATCGAGGGCCTGGCCGAGGCCGAGGCGGACGGCACCGCGTACGTGCTGCACGCCGGGACGAAGGCGGACCAGGACGGCCGGGTGCTGAGCGCCGGCGGCCGCGTCCTGTCGGTCACCGCGACCGGCGCCGACCTGGCCGAGGCCCGCGAGCGCGCGTACGCGGCCGTGGACCGGATCTCGCTCAAGGGCGGCCAGCACCGCACCGACATCGCGCTGAAGGCGGCCACCGCCTGAGCCACCCGCGCTCCCCGTCGGCCCCCGTGCGAACCGCTCGCACGGGGGCCGTTTCCGTACGGCGAGCGAGCCGAAGGGGCGCGCCGGTGCCGAAAGGGAGAAGCGGGGGAGCGCCGACCGGCGGCACCGGGTCGGAGCGCCCCGGAGGCGAGCGAGCCCCAGGAAGGAGGAAACAACCCGCAGGGCGCAGCGCCTGCGGCGTTTCCGGGGCGGGAGTGGTTCCGGGGGCCGACGCACCGTTCGGCGGGCGGATTCCAGCCCATCGGGTGACAGCAACCGCATCCAGCTGACGTAACCGGGCGCCCGGCCTTATGGTGCGCTGGATCGCCGTGCGACGGGGCCGTGCGCCGGGGTCGCCGCCGGGTAGCGGCGCGCCCGCGGGGGGATGCTGGACGGCGATCGGCCGGGCGGTCGCCCGGTGCTTCGCACCGGACCGATCGCGGGCGTCCGGGCGGCGTCACCGGGACGACCGGGCGGCGTCACCGGGACGAGTGGAAACCGGGGCGATCCGGAACACCCGCCCGGACCGGGGCGTCGAAAATGTCAGTAGCGCCACACAGCATGCACTGCCGGGGATCGGACGCCTCCGCTTCCCGGTCGGAACTGATCGTTTCGAGTCGGCTCAGGGCCCGTAGGCGGGCGCCCGAGGGCTCCGAAGGGGGTGCCGCACCGTATGGCCGTCGACACCGCGCGCGCTCACGCCCAAGCGGTCCTGCGGGTCCGGGGCCTCGCCCTGGCCGCCGCCGCGCTGCCCGCCGCCGTCGCGGCGGTCCTGCTCGCCGGCCGGTTCACCGGCCGGATCGGGGCACCCGGCTCCTCCGACACCGCCGGGTGGGACGCCGCCCGCTGGGTGGTCTGCGCGCTCGCCGCGCTCACCCTGCTGGTGGCCGGGCTGACCGCTCGCGCCCTGCGCCGAGCCGTCCCGCCGCAGACCCCCGCCGTACCGGTCGAGCGCGCCGCGGCCCCCGAGCTGTACCGGCTGATCGACGAACTGGCCGACCGGCTGGACGTCCCCGCGCCCTCAGCCGTGGCCCTCACCCCGGACTGCGACAGCTGGCTGGAGGACGTCCCGCCGCCGCTGCGCCCCCGCCCGTCGCGGCCGCACCCCGGGGCGCCCGCGCCGGTGCTGGTGATCGGCTCGCCCTTCCTCTGGTGGATGCGGTCCGGTGAGCTACGCGCCCTGCTCGCCCCCGTGGTGGCCGGCACCGCCGCCTCCGCGGACCCGGAGATCGCCGCCGCCCGCCGCTTCCTGCGCGGCCTGGACGCCTGCCTGGACTCCGGGCCGGGCGCGGCCCCCGGCCTCGGCGGCGGCACCCTGGCTCCCCCGCCCGCCCCGCCCCGCCGCGGTCCGGCCGGGCTCGCCGACCGGATCGCCCGGCGGATCACCCGCCGGCTGCTGGGCGCCTGCCGCGGCCACTCCGCCGAACTGGAGCGGTCGGTCGCGAGCTGGGCCTCCGAGCACGCCCGGACCGTCGACTACGGCCTGCGGATCGCCGCCCAGGAGCAGGTCGGCCTGGCCTACGCCGGCTGGGACCGGCTGCTCACCCGGGTCGCGCTGCCCGCCTGGCGGCTCGGCCGCCACCCCGCGCACCTGAACGCCGGCGTGGTCGCCGCGCTCACCGAGCTGTCCCGCCGCGACCGGCTGGCCGACGGCTACGGCACCCGGCTCGGCGACCGCCCCGCCTGCGACCTGCTGGAGGAGCCCGGCGCGGTCGACCGGGCGGTCTCCCGGCTCGCCGCCGAGCTGTTCTTCGGCCGACCGGCGGCCGGCGCCTGGCACGAGCTGGAGTGGACCGAGTACCCGGCCGAGGTGGTGGACGCCGGCTGGCGGGCCCGGGCCGCCGCCCTGCAGTGCGCCCTGGACCGGCTGGCCCCGCAAGCCCGCCCGGGCGCCCCGACCCTCACCCGGCTGCTGGCCCGGCTCGCCGACGGCGACGGCGAGCAGCTGGCCGCCGCCCTGGCCGCCCAGCTCGCCCGCACCACCACCCCGGCCCCGCTGCTCGAACCCGACCGCACCGGCCGCGACCTGCTGGTCGACCACGTCACCGCGATGGTCTGCTGCGCCGCCGTGGACACCGCCGGCGGCGCCCCAGGCCTGGACTGGCTGGACGGCCCGGTGCTGCTGCTCGGCGGGGTCCGCCGCACCGACCTGGCCGTCCCGGTCGCCCAGGCCGTCGAGCAGGGCCAGGACGGCCCGCTGCGCGCCTGGCTGGACGCCGCCGAGGTCCGGCTGGAGAAACCCGTACGGCTGTAGGGCGTGTCCGACGATTCCCACCGGCGCGCGAATCGTCCGACACGCCCTGGCGTCGCTGCGGCCCCGGGCGGCGCTCGACGCTCCCGCACGCGCCCCCGGGAGCCTCGGCCGCCGGTCGTCTCCGCAGGCCGGAGGCCCTGTCCCGGAGGCCCGCGAGATTCCCGACACCAATTGCTACCGTGGGGTGACGGAGCGCCAGCACTGTGTGGTGTATTAGACCGCACGCACATCCGGGGGGCACGTGCCAGCGAGGGATTCACGGAAGTGCACCTGGGAGGGGCGCGTGGGGACCGAACTCAACCGCCGCTGGGAGTCGGGCACGCACGCCTACAGCGTCTCCGACCCCTTCGGTCAGGGCCCGCTGCCCTGGCTGCGCAGCCCCGACCAGTACCTGGCCGGGGTGGAGGGCGCCGTGCCCTGGTACGTCTCGGTGGACGCGCCCGGCCAGCAGCCGCTGTCGGCGGGCGTGCGCCCCAAGCCGCCGGTCGGCACCCCGCAGAGCTCCAACGACGTGGACCAGCAGATCAAGGGCTTCGCCTCGGCCGGAGTGATCCGCCCCGGCGGCTCGGTGGACTTCCGGGTCACCGTCAACCCGCCCCGCGAGTTCACCGTGGACGTCTACCGGATCGGCCACTACGGCGGCGACGGCGCCCGCCACATGACGTCCAGTCCGCTGATCGCCGGACTGGCCCAGCCCGCCCCGCTGGTGGTGGAGCGGACGGTCTCCTGCCACCACTGGTGGCACTCCTGGCGGCTGCAGGTCCCGGCGCACTGGAAGCCCGGCGCGTACGTCGCCGTGCTGACCACCGCGGACATGCTGCACCGCAGCCACGTCCCCTTCACCGTGCGGGACTTCGCGGACCAGGGGCGCAAGGCCGAACTGCTCCTGGTGCTCCCGGACGTGACCTGGCAGGCGTACAACCTGTTCCCCGAGGACGGCCGCACCGGCGCCAGCCTCTACCACGCCTGGGACGGCCGGGGCGGTCTGGTCGGCGAGCCCGAGGCGGCCGTCACGGTCTCCTTCGACCGCCCGCACGCCACCGCCGGGCTGCCGCTGCACGTCGGCCACGCGTACGACTTCATCCGCTGGGCCGAGCGCTACGGTTACGACCTCTCCTACGCCACCGCCACCGACCTGCACGCCGGCCTGGTGGACCCGTCGGAGCACCGGGCGCTGGTCTTCCCCGGCCACGACGAGTACTGGTCCGAGCCGATGCGCCGGGCCGCCGAGCGGGCCCGGGACGGCGGCACCTCGCTGGTCTTCCTGTCCGCCAACACCATGTACTGGCGGGTCGAGCTGACCGCCGCCGCCTCCGGCGAGCCGAACCGGCTGCTGAACTGCCGCAAGCGGCAGAAGGTCGCGCCGGGCAGTCCGGCCGCCGGGGTGCCCGGCGCGGCCAGCGCGCTGTGGCGGGACGCGGGCGAGCCCGAGCAGCACCTGCTCGGGGTGCAGTACTCGGGCCGGGTCGCCGCGCCCGTCCCGCTGGTCGCCCGGCACACCTCGCACTGGCTCTGGGACGGCACCGGGCTGCAGGAGGGCGACGAGCTGCCCGGCCTGGTCGCGGGGGAGGCCGACCGGTACTACCCCAAGGTCGCGCTGCCCGACCACACCGAGCGGGTGCTGCTGGCCCACTCGCCGTACCGGGACCTGGTCGGTCGCACCCGCTACCAGGAGACCTCGCTGTACCGGGCGCCCAGCGGCGCGTACATCTTCGCGGCCGGCACCTTCGCCTGGTCGCCCGCCCTCGGCCGCCCCGGACTCACCGACGAACGGGTCCAGCGGGCCACCGCCAACCTGCTGGACCGGCTCTGCAAGAACTGAGACCGGGCGGGCGTGAAAGACTGCAGGGGCAGTGACCTCCCCTTTCGCGGTGCCCCACGCCCGTGAACGACCCCTGAGGACTGAACACCTTGAGCGGATTTGTCACCAAGCCCGAGCCCGTCCAGGTACCCGGCCTGGTCCACCTGCACACCGGCAAGGTGCGCGACCTGTACCGCACCGAGTCGGGCGAGCTGGTGATGGTCGCCAGCGACCGGATGTCCGCCCACGACTGGGTGCTGCCGAACGAGATCCCGGACAAGGGCCGGGTGCTCACCCAGCTCTCGCTGTGGTGGTTCGAGCGGATCGCCGACATCGTCCCCAACCACGTGATCTCCACCGAGGTCCCGGTGGGCGCCCCCGCCGACTGGAAGGGCCGCACGCTGATCTGCAAGAACCTGGACATGATCCCGGTCGAGGCGGTCGCCCGCGGCTACCTGGCCGGCTCCGGCCTGACCGAGTACCAGGAGAGCCGCACGGTCTGCGGCATCGCCCTGCCGGAGGGCCTGGAGAACAGCTCCGAGCTGCCCGCCCCGATCTACACCCCGGCCCTCAAGGCCGAGGTCGGCGAGCACGACGAGAACGTCCCGTACGAGGAGACCGCCCGCCGGATCGGCGCCGAGCTGGCCGCCCAGGTGCGCCGTACCACCCTGGACGTCTACGCCAGGGCCCGGGACATCGCCCGCGACCGCGGCATCATCCTGGCCGACACCAAGTTCGAGTTCGGCCTGCTGGACGGCGAGCTGGTGATCGGCGACGAGGTGCTCACCCCGGACTCCTCCCGCTACTGGCCGGCCGACGAGTACCGGCCGGGCCGCTCGCAGGCGTCCTTCGACAAGCAGCTGATCCGCGACTGGCTGGTCTCCCCGGCCTCCGGCTGGGACCGCTACAGCGAGCAGCCGCCGCCGGAGCTGCCCGCCGAGGTCGTCGAGCAGACCCGGGCCAAGTACATCGAGGTCTACGAGCGGCTGACCGGCACCAGCTGGGTCTGAGTCGCACGAGCGAGGCCCGCGAGCTAGATCCAGCCGTGCTCGCGGGCTATCCGCACCGCCGCGTGCCGGTTCTCCGCGCCCAGCTTGTTGGCCGCGGAGGACAGGTAGTTGCGCACGGTGCCCTGGGACAGCCCGGCCCGCTCGGCGATCTCCGCGATCGGGGTGCCGTCCGCGGCCAGCTCCAGGACGTCCGTCTCGCGCGGGGTCAGCGGGGTCTCCCCGGCGCTGATCGCGTCCGCCGCCAGCTCCGGGTCCACGTACCGGCCGCCGGAGTGCACGGTGCGGATGATGCCGGCCAGGTCGGCCGCCGAGACGGTCTTCGGCAGGAAGCCGCGCACCCCGACCTCCAGCGCCCGCTTGAGGTAGCCGGGGCGGCCGTGACCGGTGACGATCATGCAGCGGCAGTCCGGCAGCAGCCGGCGCAGCTCGGTGGCCACCTCGATGCCGTCCCGGCCGGGCATCTGCAGGTCCAGCACCGCGATGTCCGGCCGGTGCGCCCGGGCCATCGCCAGGGCTTCCGGGCCGGAGCCGGCCTGGGCGACCACCTCGATGTCGTCCTCCAGTGAGAGCAGCGCGGCCAGCGCGCCGCGGATCAGGTGCTCGTCGTCGGCGAGCAGGACGCGGACGGGTGCGGTGTCGGTCATCGGGCGGCCTTCCTCGGCAGCGGGGTTCAGAGCGGTACGGCCGGCAGCGGGGTTCAGAGCGGTACGGCGGCGAGCACCCGGAAGGTGCCCGGCGCTGCCGTCGGGACGGTCAGTTCACCGTCGTGGGCGGCCAGCCGTTCGCGCAGGCCGCGCAGCCCGGTGCCGGCGCCCGGGGAGGGGACCGGGACCTCCGGCACCCCGTCGTTCTCCAGTTCCAGCACCGCCCGGCCGTCCTCCCGCCGCAGCCGGATCAGGCAGTGGGCGGCCTCGCTGTGCCGCAGCACGTTGGTGGTGGCTTCCCGGATGACCCAGCCGAGCACCGACTGCACCGGCAGCGGCAGTCCGTCGGCGTGCTCGCCGAGGTCGATCTCGCAGGCGACGTCGGCGGCGCGCAGTACCGCCCGGGCGCCGATCGCCTCGGCGTGCAGGTCGGCGGTGCGGTAGCCGCGGATGACGTCCCGGACCTCGCGCTGCGACTCCTGGGCGATCCTCTGCACCTCGGCCATCTGTTCGGCGGCCTCCGGGCGCCCGCGCCGGGCGAGCTGGACGGCGAGTTCGCTCTTCAGCGCGATGGTGGTGAGGTTGCGGCCCATCACGTCGTGCAGGTCGCGGGAGAACCGCAGCCGCTCCTCGGCGACGGCCAGCCGGGACTGCGCCTCGCGGGCGGCGTCCAGCTCCCAGACGACGGCGGTCACCCAGGCGAAGCTGCGGCAGCTGCCGATCAGGACGAGCGTGCCGATGACCGCGCCGCACACCCACCCGAAGGTGCTGGCGGGGCTGACGCCGGCCAGCAGCATCGCGGGGGAGACCATGAGCGGCAGACCGGCGGCGGCAAGGAAGGCCCAGCGCAACCGCAGGCTCACCCCCGTGGGGCCTGCGGTTGCTCCCACCAGGGAGGCGGCGATCACCAAGGTGAACGGCGGGCCCGGGTGGAGGGGCAGCCCGTCGGATGACGGGCCGAGCAGGAGGACGGTCCAGGAACCGGCCACGGTCAGGACGGCGTTGACGACCAGCCAGCGCCGGTACGTGCTGGGCCGCCCCAGGTAGTGGTCGAGCGAGGTCCGGTACGCCCGGAGCGTGACCAGGGTGGAGGCGAGCGAGAGCACCAGGGCTACCTGGGCGACGGTGGTCGAGTCCTGGACCCTCGCGGCGGAGGCAGTGGACAGCAGGTTTATCGGCAGCATGATCCACGCCACCAGGTAGAGCGACCAGCGGAAGTACAGCTCGGCGCGTTGCGGCTTGCCGTAGCCCTTCCAGCGGCGGATCGGCCCCCGGACCATCGCAGTGTCCCCCGTCTGATCACGATCGTGTCGCTGCCTTCATATCAGAGGTGGAACGGGGGCAGATCCTGCGGATTCCTGCGTGCCGAGATCAGCGGCGCGGTTCCCAGCGGAAGTACCGCACCGCGCCCCAGACGGCGAGACCGAGCCAGACCGCGCCGGTGACCAGGTGCGGGGCGGCGGCGCCCCAGCTGCCGAGGAAGCCGGTCGCGGCGGCGGAGCCGTCGGTGCCGAACCAGCCGACCCGGATCAGCTGGAAGGCCGGGGTGGTCGGCAGCAGGCGGCAGACGTCGGCCAGCTGCGAGGGCATGACCTCCAGCGGGACGAACAGGCCGGAGCCGAACTGCATGACCAGCATGACCGGCAGGGTGGTGATGCCCGCGCTCTCCACGGTCCTGGTGAAGGCGCTGGACAGCGCGGCCAGGGCGATCATGGTGGCCAGCAGCACCAGCAGACCGACCAGCATCAGCACCGGGTTGACCGGCACGGCCAGGTGCAGGCCGACGCTGCCGCCGATCCCGATCAGGGCGGCCATGAAGAGCCCGAGGGCGAGCGAGGGGACGGCCGTGCCGAGCAGGATCTCCAGATCCTTGGCCTCGCCGGTGCGCAGCCGCTTGAGCACCAGCTCGCCGCGCCGTCCGACGTACGCGACGGACAGGTTGTAGTACACGACGAAGGCCAGGATCATCCCGACCGAGCCGTAGATCAGCAGCGAGTGGACGTCCAGCCCGGGGTTGTTCTCGGACTGCTTCTTGAGCATCCCCTGCAGGGTGCTGATCAGCACCACCGGCAGCACCACGGCGGTGAACAGCGCGGTGCGGTTGCGCAGCAGCAGGTTGGCCTCGGCCCGGCCGAGGGCGAGCAGTCGGCCGGCCGTGGTGCTCGGCGGACCGCTGACGGTGTCGGGGGCGGTGGCGGCGGTGGTCATCGGGCGGATCCGATCAGGCGGCGGCGGGCGGGACGGGTGGCGGCGGGGGTCTGCGGCGGGGCCTGGTGGGCGGCCTCGGAGGCGATGGCGAGGAAGGCCTCCTCCAGCGAGGCGCTGCGGGCGTCCAGGGCGCCGAGGGCGATCCCGTGGTGCCGGGCCCAGCCGAGCAGGTCGGTGAGGGTGTCCTGGAGGCCGACGCTCTGCACGGTGACCTTGCGGCCGTCGACGGTGACCTCGGCGCCGGGCAGGAGGGGCAGCGCGGCGCCGGTGAACTCCGGGAGCTCGAAGGTGATCCGGGAGGGCCGGCCGGCGATCACCTCGGCGACCGTGCCGGTGGTGACGACCTGGCCGCCGTGCATGATGGCCAGCCGGTCGGCGAGCTCCTCGGCCTCCTCCAGGTAGTGGGTGGTGAGCAGCACCGTGGTGCCCTGGGCGCGCAGCTCGCGGACCAGCCGCCAGACGGCGGCGCGCGCCTCCGGGTCGAGGCCGGTGCTGGGCTCGTCCAGGAACAGCACCTCGGGGCGGCCGAGCAGGGCCATCGCGAGGTCGAGCCGGCGCCGTTCGCCGCCGGACAGCTGCTTGACCCGGACGCCGGCCCGGTGGCCGAGGCCGACCAGCTCCAGCGCCTCCGCGACCGGGCGGGCGCCGCTGGTCATCCCGGCCCAGGTGCGGCCGGTCTCGGCGGCGGTGAGCTCGCCGGGGAAGCCGCCCTCCTGGAGCATGATGCCGATCCGCGGCCGGACGGCGGCGCGGTCCCGGAAGGGGTCGTGGCCGAGCACCCGGACGGTGCCGCGGCCGGGCGCGGCCAGGCCCTCGATGACCTCCATGGTGGAGGTCTTGCCGGCGCCGTTGGTGCCGAGCAGGGCGAACAGCTCGCCGCGGCCGACGGTCAGGTCGACGCCGCGGACGGCGTGGTACTCGGTGGCGCCGGTGCCGTAGTGGCGGTGCAGGTCGGTGACCTCGATCACGCTGTCGCCGGGGCGGGCGGGCTCGCTCGTTTCCATGCCCCAAGCCTTCCGCCGCCCCGGTCGCGCGGGCAGTGCGCGCCGTCATGACTCGGTGGTGCGGATCCACGGGTCGGCGATGACAAATGTCATGGGGAGGAGCAGCACGAATACGCCGAAGGCCCCCTCGATCGAGGGGGCCTTCGTTCTGGAGCGGACGACGAGATTCGAACTCGCGACCCTCACCTTGGCAAGGTGATGCTCTACCAACTGAGCCACGTCCGCATGGTCAAACTATTGAGTTGTGCTGTGCTCGCGCACTGCGAGCGGACGACGAGATTCGAACTCGCGACCCTCACCTTGGCAAGGTGATGCTCTACCAACTGAGCCACGTCCGCGTGGTGCCCGGTGGGGCACCCGCCGCCTCTTCGGATCTCTCCGTTGCGGCGACGAGGAATACTCTACAGCATCGTTCGGGGTGGTCGCCCCACCCTTTCGGTCCGGGCGGGCAGGGCGACCGGGGCGGTGCCCCGACGGGGTCAGTTCGCCTCGGCGAACGCCTCGTACACGTGCTTGGGGATCCGGCCGCGGGCCGGCAGTTCCATCCCGCGCGACAGGGCCCAGGCGCGCACGGCGGCCGGGTCCGGGGTGAGCGCGGTGCGGCGGAAGGACTTTCCGGTGCGGCTCTGGCGCCGGCCGGCCGCGACGAACGGGGCGAGGGCCTCCCGCAGCTTTTCCGCGTTGTCCACGGACAGGTCGATCTCGTACGACTTCCCGTCGACGCCGAAGTGGACGGTTTCCGCGGCGGCGCCGCCGTCCAGGTCGTCGGAGAGCGTGACAACTACACGCTGAGCCATGGGTGTCAATCCTCTCGGGCAATTCGGCCGTCGGTTCACGGAGTGCGCCCCGTGGCCTGATGTGCACCAACTCGCGCAAGCGCACACGGGCAGGCCCGGTGGCCCGCCGGATACGCAGCACTTGCCGCGACAGGTGGCCCTATTCTGCACCCGAAGGGGGTCGAAATCGAAGAGTCCGGCATTCTTTTCCGGATATTCACGAGTCTTCGCGGGGTTGCCGGATACCGATGTGCGGGACGGGCGGTTCTGTCCCCAAGTGCCGTATTCGGGTGTTCTCCGGGGGCTCCCGCGGGCGGCTCCGAATCCCTGGAAACGGGCCGGCCCGGGCGGGGGGCGTCGGCGCCGGATCCCTTGTGGCGTAAGGGTCGTGGGTCTACGCGCGTCACCCTCCCCGGCCAGCATTCCTGCCCCGAACGGCCGGTAGTCTGGAGTTCCCCCGCCTCACCGAAGACACCACCGGGAGTGCCAGTGGCACGCGTCGTAGTCGACGTCATGCTCAAGCCGGAGATCCTCGACCCCCAGGGACAGGCGGTGCAGCGTGCACTGCCCCGTCTCGGATTCACCGGGATCGCCGACGTCCGCCAGGGCAAGCGTTTCGAGCTGGAGCTGGAGGGCCCGGTCGACGACGCCGCGCTCGCCCGTATCCGCGAAGCAGCCGAGACCTTTCTCGCCAACACCGTGATCGAGGACTTCACCGTCCGCGTCGAGGAGGCGGCGAAGTGACCACCCGCATCGGCGTCGTCACTTTCCCCGGCTCGCTCGACGACCGCGACGCCCAGCGCGCGGTCCGCCTGGCCGGCGCCGAGCCGGTCGCCCTCTGGCACCGTGACAAGGATCTCCACCAGGTCGACGCCGTCGTCCTGCCCGGCGGATTCAGTTACGGCGACTATCTGCGCTGCGGCGCGATCTCCCGCTTCTCGCCGGTGATGGAGACCGTCATCGAGCAGGCCAAGCTCGGAATGCCGGTGCTGGGTATCTGCAACGGCTTCCAGGTGCTGTGCGAATCGCACCTGCTGCCCGGCGCGCTCACCCGGAACGACTCGCTGCACTTCGTCTGCCGCGACCAGAAGCTGCGCATCGAGAACGCGGAGACGGCCTGGACCGGGGATTACTCGGCCGGCCAGGAAATCGTCGTCCCGCTGAAGAACGGCGAGGGCCGCTTCGTCGCCGACGCCCACGTCCTGGACGAACTCGAGGCGGAGGGCCGGGTCGTGGCCCGATACCTCGACGTCAACCCGAACGGTTCGTACCGCGACATCGCCGGCATCAGCAACGCCGCCGGCAATGTCGTCGGCCTGATGCCGCACCCGGAGCACGCGGTGGAGCCGCTCACCGGTCCGACCACCGAGGGCCTGGGCTTCTTCACTTCCGTACTGAAGCAGCTGGTGAACGCCTGATGAGCCTCGACACCGTCAAGAACGCCGAGCAGACCCCGGACGCCGCCCAGCCGTGGGCCGAACTCGGCCTCAAGGAGGACGAGTACGCGCGCATCCGGGAGATTCTCGGCCGCCGCCCGACCGGCGCCGAACTCGCGATGTACTCGGTCATGTGGTCCGAGCACTGTTCGTACAAGAGCAGCAAGGTCCACCTGAAGCAGTTCGGCGAGAAGAAGCCCGATTCGGACGCGATGCTCGTCGGCATCGGCGAGAACGCCGGTGTGGTCGACGTGGGCCAGGGCTATGCGGTGACCTTCAAGGTCGAGTCGCACAACCACCCGTCGTACATCGAGCCCTACCAGGGCGCGGCCACCGGCATCGGCGGCATCGTGCGCGACATCCTGGCGATGGGCGCCCGCCCGGTCGCCGTGATGGACCCGCTGCGCTTCGGCGCGGCCGACCACCCGGACACCCGGCGCGTGCTGCCCGGCATCGTCGCGGGCATCGGCGGCTACGGCAACTGCCTGGGCCTGCCGAACATCGGCGGCGAGGTCGTCTTCGACTCCTGCTACCAGGGCAACCCGCTGGTCAACGCGCTGTGCGTGGGCGTCATGAAGCACGAGGACATCCACCTCGCGCAGGCCTCCGGCGCCGGCAACAAGGTCATCCTGTACGGCGCCCGCACCGGTGGCGACGGCATCGGCGGCGTCTCGGTGCTGGCCTCCGAGACCTTCGACGACACGAAGCCGGCCAAGCGCCCGGCCGTCCAGGTCGGCGACCCGTTCCAGGAGAAGCTCCTGATCGAGTGCACCCTGGAGATCTTCCGGGAGAAGCTCGTCAAGGGCATCCAGGACCTCGGCGGCGCCGGCCTGTCCTGCGCCACCAGCGAGCTGGCCTCGGCCGGCTCCGGCGGCATGCGGATCGACCTCGACACGGTGCACCTGCGCGACCACACGCTCTCGCCGGAGGAGATCCTCATGAGCGAGTCGCAGGAGCGCATGTGCGCGATCGTCGAGCCCGACAAGGTCGCCCGCTTCCTGGAGATCTGCGAGAAGTGGGACGTCATCGCCAACGTCATCGGTGAGGTCACCGACGGCGAGCGGCTGGAGATCTTCTGGCACGGCGAGCTCGTGGTGGACGTGCCCCCGCGCACCGTCGCCCACGAGGGCCCGACCTACCAGCGCCCCTACGCCCGCCCGAGCTGGCAGGACGCGCTGCAGGCCGACGCCCCCACCGCCGAGCGGCTGGCCCGCCCGACCACCGGCGAGGGCCTCAAGGCCGACCTGCTGAAGGTCGCGAGCCACCCCAACCAGGCCTCCAAGTCCTGGATCACCGACCAGTACGACCGCTACGTGCTCGGCAACACCGTGCTCTCGCACGGCGAGGACTCGGGCATGATCCGGATCGACGACGAGACCAACCTCGGCGTCTCGGTCGCCACCGACGGCAACGGCCGCTACGCCAAGCTGGACCCGTACGCCGGCGCCCAGCTGGCCCTGGCCGAGGCGTACCGCAACGTCGCGGCCGGCGGTGCCAAGCCGCTCGCCGTCTCCGACTGCCTCAACTTCGGCTCCCCCGAGGACCCGGACGTGATGTGGCAGTTCGCCGAGGCCACCCGCGGTCTGGCCGACGCCTGCCTGACCCTGGGCACCCCGGTCACCGGCGGCAACGTCTCGCTGTACAACCAGACCGGCGAGGTCGCCATCCACCCGACCCCGGTGGTCGCGGTGCTCGGCGTCATCGACGACGTCACCCGGCGCACCCCGGTCGCCTTCGCCGAGGAGGGGCAGCTGCTCTACCTGCTCGGCGACACGGCGGACGAGCTGGGCGGTTCGGCCTGGTCGCAGGTCGTCCACGACCACCTCGGCGGCCTGCCGCCCAAGGTGGACCTGGAGCGCGAGCGGCTGCTCGGCGAGATCCTGATCTCGGCCTCGCGCGACGGCATGATCGACGCCGCGCACGACCTGTCCGACGGCGGCCTCGGCCAGGCGCTCGTGGAGAGCTGCCTCAAGGGCGGCCACGGCGCGCGGATCGTCGTGCCCGAGGGCATGGACCCGTTCGTCCTGCTGTTCTCGGAGTCGGCCGGCCGCGCCGTCGTGGCGGTGCCGCGCAGCGAGGAGCTCCGCTTCAACGACATGTGCACCGCGCGTGGCCTGCCGGCCACCCGGATCGGTGTCGTGGACGGCGACGCCCTGGACGTCCAGGGGCAGTTCACCGTCTCGCTGGCCGAGCTGAAGGACGCCCACACCGGCGTCATCGAGGCCCTGCTGGCCTGACCGGCGCGCCTTCGAGGGGCGGGCGGTTCTCCGGATTCCGGGAACCGTCCGTCCCTCGGCGTATGTTGGGCCCCATGCCTCCCAAGTCCCGTACGTACCAACCGCAGAAGGTCCGCGCCGCGCTGGCCGCCCAGAGCGCGGCGCTTCGGGCCGTCGTCCACGGCCTCACCGCGGACCAGCTGGATCTGCCGACCCGGCTCGGCACCTGGCGGGTGAGGGAGTTGCTGGCGCACCTGAGCCTGGCACTGGGCCGTCTGCCGGCCGCGCTGGACGCCCCGGCGCCGGCCGGGCCGGTGCTCTCGCTGGCCGGCTACGCGGAGGTGAGCCGGACGATGGCCGAGGCCGTCGACAGCCTGGCGACGGAGCAGGCGGCGACTGGGTTCGCGGGCCCGCCCGCGGCGGTGGTCGCCGCGTTCGACCGGTCGCTCGACGCCGTACCGGCCGCGCTCGACCGGCCCGCCGGGGCGGCCCCGGAGCCGACCGCCGTCGTGGTCGGTCGGCGGATGCCGCTGACCGACTACCTGGTGACCAGGCTGGTCGAGGCCGTGGTGCACGCCGACGACCTGGCCGAGGCGCTCGGCCTGGACGCCTTCCCGCACGACCGTCAGGCCCTCGCCGCCGTCACCCGGATGCTGGCGGACGCCTTCGCCGAGCAGGTGCCCGGCGGCGCGGTCGAGCTGCGGATCCCGCCGTACGCGGTCGTCCAGGCCGTCCCGGGGCCGAAGCACACCCGCGGCACCCCGCCGAACGTGGTCGAGACCGACCCGCTGACCTGGATCCGGCTGGCCACCGGCCGGGTGCCGTGGGCGGCGGCGGTGGCCGACCACCGGGTGGACGCCTCGGGGGAGCGCAGCGACCTGGGGGAGTACCTGCCGATCCTGGGCTGACGCAGCCGACCGGCCCTGGTCAGCCCTTGAGCTGGGCGGCCAGGGCCTCGGCGGCCTTGCGCAGCGGCTCGCCGGCCAGGGCCTGGTCCTGGGCCGCCTGGCCGGTGGTGTTCTGGGTCAGCATCAGCACCAGGTCGCCGTCGCCGTGGAGCGCGATCCGGGCGACGGCGGCCGTGCCCCCGCCCGGGGTGAGCCTGGTCTGCCCGACGGCGGGGCGGTCGGTGGAGAACCGGGACAGCTGGTCCACGCTGAGCAGTCCGGCGCGGGCGATCGAGGGGAGCATCATGCTGATGCCGTAGTCGTTCTTCGGCACGGCCAGCAACTCGACGTCGACGGTGGACGGGCCGACCGTGTACGAGCAGGTGATCTGGGCGCTCGGGGGCGTGGCCGGCATCTCCGTCATGGTCGGCGGGTGGGTGGCTCCGGAGGGCCAGGGCTGGGCCGGGACGCCGTCCCCGGCGTTGCCCCGGACGGAGCGTCCGTCCGTCACGGCGGGGGCGACGGCGCCGGTGATCCCGGCCCCGGCCGCGGCCTTGGCGAAGTCGAGGCCGAACGGGCAGGTGCTGGACCTGTTCTTGAACAGGTCCAGCGCGGTCGACCGGACGCGGTCGTAGGAGAGCGCTCCACCGCTCGTGGCGGCATCGGTCGAGGACGAGCAGGCCGCGGTGCCGAGCGTGATCCCGGCGATGGTGAACGCGGCGGTGAGCCTCAGGCGTTGGGCAGCGGTCATGCTCGGAGGGTAGGCCACGGTCGTGCCGGCGGCTTGCCGTTCGGGTCTCAACTCCGTTGCACTACGGGACCGCTGGGCCGCTCAGGTAGGTGCCGTCCGCCGAGTACGGCCAGGCGTTGGGGGCGCAGCCCTTGAGCCCGTAGATCTGCTGCATCATCGCGGGCGCGGGCTTGCCCGGGCCGGGGCAGGTCTCGTGTCCGTGGCCGATCCGGTGGCCGACCTCGTGGTTGACGATCAGTGCCCGGTACTCGTCCAGCGGGCCGCCGAACTGCGGTGAACCGGTGTTCCAGCGCTTGGAGTTGACGAGCACCTGGTTGCCGACGTTGCAGTTGACCTCGCCGTGGGTGTCCAGGCCGGAGGCGCCGCAGATCTTGTCCACGGTGGCGGGGGAGGCGATCTTCACGGTGAAGTCGTACGAGCCGCCGGCGACCAGTTGGAAGCCGTTCTTGTGGTCGTTGGTCCAGCCGCGGCGGTCGCCGAGGATGCCGTGGATCTGGGCGGCGGCGGAGGCGGCGTCGATGCCGATGCCGTCCTCGACCTCCACCCGGTAGCGGCGTATGGTGCCGCGGCCGACCGCCTTGGCGCTGGCGGGGGCGATGGTGAAGGTGCCCGAACCCTTGGTGGGGCCGGGGTCGGGCCCGGTGGGCGTGGCGGTGGGGGTCGCCGTCGGCGTGGGGGCGCCGGTGGGCGTCGGCGTCGCCGGTGCCGTGCCGGGCGACTGCTCGCCGGGCGGGGCGACCCGGGCCTGGGCGGTCGTGGCGGGGGCCGGGTGCTCCGACGGGCGGTTCAGCGCGAAGCCGGCGACGCCCAGCAGCAGGACGGAGGCGATCAGTGCCGTGAGCATGCCAGGGCCGATCCGGCGGCGCGACCTGCGGCGTCGGCGGGCGCTGCGAGCGTTCCTGGGCGGAGCGGCTCGCCGGCGGGCGGATCTGGCTGCGGGCACGAGCCACACCCTGGCATGCGAACGGGTGAATGTCTACATACCTGGTATGCAGCCAGCGCTCCTCCGCGGCCCGACTCCCCGGCGGCCCGGTTCCCCGGCGGGGCGGTTGACCCCTGGCCCCCGGGTGGCAGACTGCACTGCATGGCGATTCACAAGAATCTTCTCGACGGCCCCGAACCGACCCTCCTGCCGGAGGACGAGCAGCCCTACCGGATGCTGGCGGAGGAGTCGGCCTCACCGACCCAGGTGGCCGCCGACTTCCCGGCCTTCTGCCTCGCCTGGGCCATGCTCGCCGACGACGCCTACGCGGCCGGCCGTTACGTCGAGTCGTACGCCTACGCCCGCACCGGCTACCACCGCGGGTTGGACGCCCTGCGCCGCAGCGGCTGGAAGGGACACGGCCCGGTGCCGTGGGACCACCGCGGCAACCGCGGCTTCCTGCGCTGCCTGGCGGCGCTCGCCCGGGCGGCCGGCGCGATCAAGGAGACCGAGGAGGAGAACCGCTGCTGGCAGTTCCTGAAGGACAGCAGCGCGGAGGCCTACGCGGAGCTCAAGCAGTAGGACCGCAGTCAGGAACCACGGAACCACCCGGACACGACCGTGCCCCCGGCGGGAGACCGCCGGGGGCACGCCCGTTTCAGGCCCGTTTCACGCTCGCTTCAGCGGGCTCACTTCAGGCGCTTGCCGGCCGAGCGCAGCTGCTCGGCGGCCTCGACCACGCGGGCGGCCATGCCGGCCTCGGCCAGCTTGCCCCAGGTGCGGGGGTCGTAGGTGTTCTTCTTGCCGACCTCGCCGTCGACCTTCAGCACGCCGTCGTAGTTGGCGAACATGTGGCCGGCCACCGGGCGGGTGAAGGCGTACTGGGTGTCGGTGTCCAGGTTCATCTTCACGACGCCGTTCTCCAGCGCGGTGGCGATCTCCTCGGCGGTGGAGCCCGAGCCGCCGTGGAAGACGAAGTCGAACGGGTCGGTCTTGCCGTACTGCTTGCCGATCGCGTCCTGGAGCTCGCGCAGCAGCTCCGGCTTCAGCACGACGTTGCCCGGCTTGTACACGCCGTGCACGTTGCCGAAGGAGGCGGCCAGCAGGTAGCGGCCCTTCTCGCCCAGGCCGAGCGCCTCGGCGGTGCGCACGGCGTCGTTGACGGTGGTGTACAGCTCGTCGTTGATCTCGTGCGAGACGCCGTCCTCCTCGCCGCCGGTCGGGGTGATCTCGACCTCGAGGATGATCTTGGCGGCGGCGGCCTGGGCCAGCAGCTCCTGGGCGATGGACAGGTTGTCGGAGAGGGTCTCGGCCGAGCCGTCCCACATGTGCGACTGGAACAGCGGGTTCTCGCCCTTGGCCACGCGCTCGGCGGAGATCGCCAGCAGCGGGCGGACGTAGCCGTCCAGCTTGTCCTTCGGGCAGTGGTCGGTGTGCAGCGCGACGGTGATGTCGTACTTGGCGGCGACGATGTGCGCGAACTCGGCGAGCGCGACCGCGCCGGTCACCATGTCCTTGTTGTGCTGGCCGCCCAGGAACTCCGCGCCACCGGTCGAGATCTGGATGATGCCGTCGCTCTCGGCCTCGGCGAAACCACGCAGCGCGGCGTGCAGGGTCTGCGACGAGGTGACGTTGATGGCCGGGTAGGCGAACTTGCCCGCCTTGGCCCGGTCGAGCATCTCGTTGTAGACCTCGGGAGTTGCGATGGGCATGCGATCCGCTCCTGTCGGGTTGCGGCGTACGGACGGTGCTGTCCGACGCTGTGTACGCCTTCGTGACGACTCCGTGCCGGCCCGCCGACGCGCGGCGCTGCGGTGTGGCTCTCCGGCACCAAGGTTCGAGGCGGCCTCCGCGTACGGCCATGAGGGTGGTGGGCCGCCGCGGACCGGACGCCTGTGCCATCTTCCCAGACTCGTGCCCGCAGGTCAGCAGGAGCCCGCCTGTCGGGACGTCGCCCGGGCAGGCTCGGCCGGAAGTAGTCGGCGGGCCCGGCGCGAGTCCGGGGGCTCGGCCGGAAGCCGTCGGAAAGGTACGCCCGCTATCCTGCGCCCGTGGACTACAACCAGCTGGCCGTCAACCTGCTCGACGCCAAATCCCTGATCTCGTCCCTCGGCGCCATCGGGCTGATCGCGATCATCTTCGCGGAGACCGGCCTGCTGGTCGGCTTCTTCTTCCCGGGCGACTCGCTGCTGATCATCGGAGGTGTCGCCGCCTCGAACGCCGCCTCGTCGGTGCTCGGCGACGGCGCCAAGCTGCCGATCGCCGTGCTGCTCATCGGCTGCCCGGTCGCGGCGGTCGCCGGTGCCCAGCTGGGGCACCTGCTCGGGGCCAAGGTCGGGCCGAGGATGTTCGACAAGCCCGACTCGAAGATCTTCCGCCGCGAGTACGTGATGAAGGCGGAGGAGTACTTCAACAAGTTCGGCTCGGGCAAGGCCGTGGTGCTGGCCCGCTTCATGCCGATCGTCCGGACCTTCCTGAACCCGGTGGCCGGCACCCTGGAGATGCCCGCCAGGACCTTCTTCGTGTGGAACGTCGTCGGCGGTGTGCTGTGGACCGAGTCCATGCTGCTGATCGGCTACTTCTTCGGTGACGCGCTCGCCCCGGTGATCGACAAGTACCTGATCCCGGCGGTGCTGCTGATCGTGCTGCTGTCGATCTCGCCGATCCTGGTCGAGGTCGTGCGGGAGCGCCGGAAGAAGAAGGCCGGCGTCGTCGAGGCTCCCACCGCGGACGCGGTGCCGGGCGGCGGCAGCGGACGGCACCGGCGCGGCTGAGGTCCTCGTTCACGGCCTCGTCGTCGCACCCTGACGTTCAAGGGCCGGGTCCCGTTCCACGTGGTTTCACGTGAAACAGGGCCCGGCCCCTTGCTTCGTCCGTACGGTCAGAGGCCCAGGTCGTCCAGGGTGTACGCGGTCACGTACTCCAGGCCCTGCTCCTCGACGGCGCCCGCGCCACCGCGCTCGACGATCACCGCGACGCCGACCACCTCGGCGCCCGCCTCGCGCAGCGCCTCGACGGCGGTCAGCACCGAGCCGCCGGTGGTGGAGGTGTCCTCGACGGCCAGCACCCGGCGGCCCTTCACCTCCGGGCCCTCGATCCGGCGCTGCAGGCCGTGCGCCTTGCCGGTCTTGCGGACCACGAAGGCGTCCAGCTTCCGCCCGCGCGCGGCGGCGGCGTGCAGCATCGAGGTGGCCACCGGGTCGGCACCCAGGGTCAGACCGCCGACGGCGTCGTACTCCAGGTGCGAGGTCGCGTCCAGCATCACCCGACCGACCAGCGGGGCGGCCTCGCCGTCCAGCGTGATCCGGCGCAGGTCGACGTAGTAGTCGGCCTCCTTGCCGGAGGAAAGGGTGACCTTGCCGTGCACGACGGCCTTGTCCTTGATCTGTGCCAGCAGGGCGTCGCGGTCGTTGCTCATGAGCGTTCAGTCTAGGGCCTGAACGCTCATAGGCGCTCGCGGCTAGCGGCGGCGCAGCGCCCTGACCAGCACCACGGCACCGCCCAGCAGGGCCACCGAACCACCGATCACCCACGGCACCGCGCTGCGTCCACCGGTGCCCGGCACCACGATGCCGCCGGCCTCGCCGCCCCAGCGGGACGCCGCCCGGGCCCGCGCACTGCGGGCCGGCAGCGCCGGGGCGTACCGGCCGCGCGGCGGGGCGTGGTCCACCTCCTCGGCCGAGCGGCCGACGATGCTGCGGCGGACCGGGCCACTGAGCTCCGGTTCGTCCTCGTAGGCGAAGAGCGGCTCGGCGGGGAGTTCCTCGGCGACTCCGTCCCGGGGGCCACCGCTGCCGTCCCCGGCGGCGTCGGCCTCTTCGCGGTCGTCGACGTCGTTCTCCTCGTCGTCGACCTCGTCCTCGTCGTCGGCGGCGGAGCCGGTGGGGAGGCCGAAGCGCTCGGCGTCGGCGTCGGAGAAGGCGATCAGGTCGGAGAGGTCGTCGTCCAGGTCGTCGCCGGGCTGGTCCTGGTGCTCCTCGATGAAGACGATCTCGGCGTCGGTCACGCTGTCGGTCCCGTCCGCGCTCTCGTTCCCGCCTTCGTCCCCGCTGTCGTCCGCGATCTCCTCATCGCCCTCCTCCGGGGCGTCCGGGGAGGTGAGCGCGGTGGCGAAGCGCTCCAGCAGACGGCGACCGGCGGCGTCGAGGGTCTCGTCGTCGAACTCGGTCAGCCGGCCGGTGGCGCTCAGATCGCCGGTGAAGCGGATCACCGCGGTGCCGTCTTCGGCGCCGTCCGAGACGCTCACCCGCACGGTGGCGGTCGCCTCGCCGCTGCCCCGGGCCTCCTGGCCCTCGGCGAGCACGGTCAGCACACCGTTGCGGCCCTCGATCAGCGACAGCACACCCTTGAAGGTGATCGTGGAGCCGCCGATCCGCAGCTTCAGCCGCCCGCCGATCTCATCGGCCGGCCCGGCCCCGACCGCCGCCGGCTCGGTGCTCAGCCCCGGCACGCTCCGCGCCAGCAGCGCCGGATCCTGCAAGGCCTGCCGCACCAGCTCTGCGGACATCGCGACGACAACCTCATGCTCCATGTCACGGAGCCTACCGACTGGGCCCCGCCCGGTCCCTACCCACCACCGCCCGACTTTCCCACCACCGCCCGCCCCTGCCGGCTCCGCCCGCCCGCACGGCCTGCGCGGGCCTTCCTGCGCGGCCTGCGGGGACCGGCGCGGGGCGGTCGCCGGCCACGGGCTTGTCGGCGCTCGTGTTCCGTTCTCACTCGGCCGGGCACCCCTTTGCCGAGCCCGGTTGCTCGCAAGGCCCGCGCGCTTCCCTGTACGGCCAGCGGCGACCCTCGCCGGCGGGGCGGGCCAGCCGTGGGCCTCGCTGACGGCCTCACCGCCAGCGGGCTCCCCTTGCCGCGTCGACACTCTCGTTCCCAGCGCGGCCCGAGGAAGGTGGAGGGCCGTGGAGGCATCGGGGCGAGCCTTCGGCCCGGCGGCATGGTGTTGACCCGGTCGGGTCCTGCTTCCTGGGCGTCTTTCTCCAGGCCCGCCGCCCCTCCCTTCCGTCGGCGCGCCGGGTCTGCCGCCCTTCCTCCCCGTCGACGCGCCGGGCCCGTCACATCTCTCCTCCTGTCAGCGCGCCAGGTCCGTCGCCCCTCTCCCCCCGTCAACGCGGTCCCAGGAGTGTGAGCGGGTCAGGGGAGTGGGGTGGGCGGAGGGCGGTGAGGTGGGTGGCGGAGGCCTGGAGGGCGGCGGGGGTGAGGGCGCGGGGTGGTGGGGCGTCGGGGGCGAGGGTGAGCGGGGGCGGGGTGGCGGCGGCGAGCAGGAAGGCCTGGATGGTGTTCGGCGGGTCGGGGCGGCAGGTGCCGGTGGCGGTTCCCTGGACCTCGTACGGGGTGGTCCACAGGCCGGCGGCCCGCAGCCCGGACTCGATCTGCCACAGGCCCTCCCCGTCCCCGCCGGCCCGGACGGCGATCCGGCCGCCGGGGGCCAGTAACCGGGCGGCGAGGCGGTAGAACTCCTGGGAGTGGAACTTGACCGGCCCGCCGTCCACGGGGGCGGGCAGGTCGGCGAGCACCACGTCGTACTCCTGGTCGGGGGCGCCGCGCAGCCAGGCCATCGGGTCGGCCGCCGTGGTGCGGACCCGGGGGTCGTCCAGGGAGTGGCCGTTGAGGGCGGCGAGCCCGGGGTCGGTGCGGGCGAGCCGGGTGAGGGCCTGGTCGGCGTCGACCAGCCGGACGGAGCGGACGTCCCGGTGCCGCAGCACCTCCCGCAGGGCGAGGCCGTCGCCGCCGCCGAGCAGCAGGATCCGGGCGTCCGGTCCGGCGGCCAGGGCGGGGTGCACGAGTGCTTCGCTGCCCCGGTACTCGTCGGGTCCGCAGACCGCGAGCCGTCCGCCGAGGTAGAGCCGGAGCGGGCCTTCGGCGGGGCCGGTGAGCACGATCTCCTGGTACCGGCTGCGGGTGGCGAAGCGGACCTGGTCGCCGTAGAGGGCGTGCCGGGCGGCGCGTTCGATCGAGTCGGAGCCGGCGGCGGCGGCCGCGAGCACGGCGAGGACGATGGTGCAGCCGCCCCAGAGCAGCCGTCGTATCCGGGGGGCGGGTTCCTCGCGGAAGAGCCAGAGCACCACGGCGGCACCGGCGACGGCGTTGACCGCGCCGGTGAGCAGCGCGCCGTCGCCGGGACCGAGGCGGGGGAGGATCAGGAAGGGGAAGGCGAGGCCGCCGATCAGCGCGCCCACGTAGTCGGCGGCGAACAGGTCGGCGACCGCGCGTCCGGCGTCCTCGCGCCGGATCCGCTGGATGAGGGTCATCAGCAGCGGGATCTCGGCGCCGATCAGGATGCCGATCAGGCAGGTGAGGCCGACCATCGCGGCCTGGTAGCGGCCGATCCAGGCCCAGCAGGAGTACAGGGCGAGGACGGAGAGCCCGCCGGTGAGGGCGAGGGCGCACTCGACCAGGGCGAAGGCGGTCGCGGGTCGGCGGGTGAGCCGCTTGGCGAGCAGTGAGCCGAGGCCCATCGCGAACACCATGACGGAGAGCACGACGGAGGTCTGGGTGACCGTGTCCCCGAGGAGGTAGTCGCCGAGCGCCACGAGTTCGAGCTCGTAGACGAGTCCGCAGGCCGCGCAGACGAACGCGGCGAGCAGGACGGTGAGCCGGGCGAGCCGGGGGTGGGAGCGCAGCCGGGACCGACGGCGGGCGGGCAGGGGGATGAGGTTTCGCCCGGGCGGGGGTGGGGTGCCGTCGTCGAGGTCCACTCGCGGGCGTGCGGGCGGACCGGCTGGATGATTGATCACGAACAAACGCTAGGGGACGTGCGGGACGGATAGCTGCGCCCATCCGACGGACAGTGAGGGTCGTCGGATTGACGAATCGTTCCTGTGTGCGATTCGTGGGTTTGTGCTGGGTGGTGTAGGACCGGACCGGTGACCCCGCCCGGCTCGTGGGCCCTCACGCCCCCGACACCACCAGTGAGGAGCGGGTGCAGACCAGCTGCCCCTCCTGCGGGTAGGCGTGCCAGGTCCGCCAGAGCAGCCGGTCCGTGCCGCCCTGGGCGACCAGTGCGGTGAAGGCGCTCGGGTCGCCCGGGAAGACCCCGGCGAGGCCGCGCGGGTGCCCCTCGACCAGGGCCAGCAGCTCCTGGGCGCGGGCCGCGAAGTCGTGCGGGGGCAGTGCCTCGATCCGGGCGGCGAACTCGTACTCCCAGCCACCGACCTGCTTGGCCACCCGGGCCGGCAGCGGGGTGCGGCGGCCGGGCAGACAGGCGACGGTCTCCAGGCACTCGCCGGGGCCGGCCGAGATCACCACCTGGTGCGAGGCGCCCAGCAGCCGCAGCTGGAGGGTGTCGGAGGTGCCGGGACGGCCGCCGTCGAGTCTCAGGTCGCGGACGGCGAGAGCGGGCAGCGGGTCGCCGCCGAGGCACCACGCCAGGTCACCGGCGCGGGTGTCCGTGTAGGAGGTCTGCAGTGTGGTGAGCATGCTCGGCTCCGCGTTTCAGCTCCGTGCGCGCCCGCCGAGCAGCAGCGAGTAGGCCTAGGCGATGGCGAGGCTGTTCGTGGCTGTGCGGCCCTGGGCGCGGCCGACCGTGGAAGGAAGGATTCCGGCTGGAGATTCAGCAGCAGAGAAGCACGAATACGCCGGGTCCGTCGGTGATTTACCCATCCTTGTCAAGCATTCACCGTTTCGAGCACACCTGCTTCCCGGCTCTGATCGACCCGGTGTGCGACTTTGCACAGCGCGCGCCCCTGTCACCGGCCTGTGCGCCGTGCGCGCTGGTTGTGCGCCCTCCGTATGCCCCACGCGCCGCCGCCCTCCACACGCAGGGCGTGGAGGGTGGCAGGAGCGTGCCCGACGGGTCGCCTGTTTTGCCTCACTGGCAGCAAATAGGCATGTGATCCATGGGAGTTGAGGACGACGCAGAACTGACCACGGACCAGGAGTGGCCCCGTTCAATGGGGCGCGCGAAACGAAGCGAGCGCCGTCTGTCCGCAACGCACTCCGGAAGTCGTCAGCTCCCTTGCACAAACCGGCCCCGGCTGGGCTACGGTCCGCTCGCGGGCGGAAGTCAGTTCGGACGAACAGTCCGGCCGCGAGCCGTCGACACCGTCAAGTACGGTTTGTCATGCGGCACTTGCCGCCAAGCGGCACGGCGGGGTGACGCGACGATGCGGTCGTGCCGCCGGACTCCCGCAGCCGCCGCCCGTCAGATCCGCCGCAGGCGCTCGACGGCGGTGAAGCCGTCGAGCAGCAGGTCGCGCTTGCGGAGCAGGACGGTGCGCAGGGTGTGGAAGTAGCGGTCGGACAGGCTGCACGGGGCGGGTCAGAGCCAGCCTCTTTGGGCGGCTTTGATGCCGGCTTCGAACCGGCTGCTGGCGCCGAGGCGTTCCATGATGGAGGCCATCTGGCGGCGGACGGTGCGGTCGGCGATGCCAAGGCGCTGTCCGGCGGCTTCGTCGGTGAGACCGGTGCCGAGCAGGCGCAGGAGTTCGCGTTCGTGGTCGGTCAGGCCGGTTTCGGGGTCGTCGGGGCGACCGGCGCCGAGAGGGACGGCGGTGTTCCAGGCCTGATCGAAGAGTTCGAGCAGGGCCGTGACGATGCCGGGTTCGGTGACGTGGAGGGCGCCCTTGCGGTTGTCGGTGGGGTCGATCGGGACGAGGGCTTGGGCGCGGTCGATGATGACCATGCGCTGGGGGACCGTGGGGGCCGTGCGGACTTCTCCGCCGTGGCTGAGCAGGGTGTGGGCGAAGGTGGCGACGTGGGCGTGGTTGCGGGCGGCGTCCTGGAAGAGCGAGTGCATGGTCACGCCGCGGGCCAGGGCGGCGAGGTCCTGGCCGCGGGCGGCGTCGAGGTCTTCGGGACGCTGGACACCGGGCTGGACGCCGATGATCTCCGTCTGGGCGGTGCGGGCGAAGTGTTCGAGCCGGGCCTGGATGGCGTCCATGCCGAGGAGGCGTTCGCCGTGCGCGGATCGCTGCTCGGCGCGGTCGGCGACCATCCGGGTCACCGCGGCGCGCGAGGCCGCCAACTGGGCCTGGCGGGCGGCCAGGTCCGCTTCCTGGCGGGCGACCATGTCCGCCAGTCCGATTTCGGGGTCCACGGCGCGCAGCTGTCCGGGGTGTTCGATGGACGCGCGCACGAGCATCAGTTGCCCGAGCTCGTCGAGGCAGTCATGGATCTGGGTGGGGGTCAGGCCGCAGTTGTCGGCGAGCTGTTCGACGCCGTGGCCGGGGTGGTCGAGCATCGCCCGGTAGACGGTGACGGCGTCGATGCTCAGGCCGAGTGCTTGCAGCATGGTGCCCCGTTTCGCTCATCGGCACGGCGCCCGGCTGCGCCTGCCCGGCCAGAATCGCAGCCGACCAGCAGCATTGACAAGATCTTTCCGCTGCATTTTGCCCAGGTCAGGGCAGATGCATGGATGATCCTTCCCGCCCGGGAAACAGGCGCCTCGCCCACCTTGGCTCCAAAGGCCGGGCCAGGATTCACAGTAAATTGACGCGTCCATGACCATGAGTCCTGATCAGGTCGGGCCGGTTCAGGACGTCCGAAAACCCTTCCGGGGGCGTTGATCTGCGGCGAAGCTGTTCGTCGCCAGCAGGGAACAGCCCGAACGGCAGCCGGACGAAGCGTCAACCGCGGGACGCGAGACCGGAACAGGCCACCCATAACCTCGCCAGAAACGGAGCAACTACCGTGATCCGCACCCGTATCGCCCTGGCCGCCGCGGTCGCCACCCTCGCGCTGGGCGTCGTCGGCCTCATCCCCTCCGCAGTCGTCGCCGCCCCCCAGGACACTGCTGCCGGCCAGAGCGCTCCGGCACCGGGCGTCCAGATCGCCTCCCCGGACACCACCTCCTGGGGGGGCTGAGTCGCCCCATGGACATCGTCTGCGCCAGCCTCGACCGCAGGCTGCCGGCCGAACCCGTGTCCGAGGGCGAGACGGCCGAAGTCCTCGCCGCCTTGTGGGCACATGCCAGGCCCGACGACAGTCTCGAACACATCACCGCCCGTCCCGAGCCCGACCGGGTCGACCTCCTGCTCTACTTCCTCACCCGCCCCACCGACGCGTCCAGCACCCGAAGCCCGCTCCACCGGGCCGGGGACCTGCTCCACCGTAGCCACCAGGCCTCACCACTGTTGCGCCGCCGCTACCTGCCGCCGCAACTCCTGGCGGCCTAGCTCAGGGCGCGATCCGCCCGTCCGGCGGCGCTCCACGCCCTGAACCAGCCTGACTCGCCCTGAACCAGGCCGACTCGCCTGACGACCGCTGTTCCTGCAGGACAGCCGTCGTCCCCGCGCACACCCACGACGGGGAACCTGACGCATCGTCAACCAGCGAAGGCCGCCTCCGCACCATTCCGCACCATCCGCGCGCCTGCGCGCAATCCGCCCTGTCCCGTGAAATCGCCCGCGGCTGTTCCTGCAGGACAGCCGCCACGAGCGGCGGACCGGAGCAAGGCACGTACACAACGACTCCGCAACTCCAGGTGCCTCACCCGAAGGAAGAACAGCCATGCTCTCGATCAAGTCCCGCCTGCTGAAGAAGTCCACCATCGGCACCCTCGTCGCCGCCTCCGCCATTGCCGGCCTGACGGCGCTGCCCGCCCAGGCCGCCACCGTGGGCCAGAACATCGCTTCCGAGGCCGCCTCCCAGATCGGCGCCAACGCCTGCACCGGCGGCGGCTACTACGGCAGCTGCACCGGCGACGGCGGTTCGCCCGAGCTCTGGTGCGCCGACTTCGCCAAGTGGGTCTGGAACCAGGAGGGCGTCGACGTCAGCGGCCTCACGGCCGGCGCGGGCAGCTTTTACACCTACGGCAAGAACAACGGAACGCTGTCCAGCACCCCCGCTGTCGGCGACGCCGTGGTCTTCAACTACTCCGGCGGCGGCTACGCCGACCACGTCGCCATCGTGACCCAGGTCAACGCCGACGGCACCATCGTTACCGTCGGCGGAGACGAGAACGGCGTCCATGGCAACTGGGCCGCCACCTCCGCGGTGCACCAGGACGGGCCCTACAACGGCGGGCTCGGCTGGACCCCCTACATGGGCATGAGCATCTCCGGTTACATAGCCCCGGTCGGCGGCACGGCCGGCGGCACCACCAACCCCACCCCGGCCACCCCGACCATGCGCCTGACCGCCGGCGACTTCAACAACGACGGCAAGCAGGACACCCTGGCCGTCGACAACTCCACCGGCCACCTGTTCTACTACGCCGGGCTCGGCACCGGGCACTTCGCCGCGCCGGTGGACCTCGGGGGCGGCTGGGACAACATGCGCCTGCACGCGGCCGACTTCAACAACGACGGCAAGCTCGACATCCTCGCCCAGGACCCCCACGGCGAGCTCTACTTCTACGCCGGCCTCGGCACCGGGCACTTCGCCGCCCGTGTCGACCTCGGTAGCGGCTGGGGCAACCTCAACCTGACCGTGGGCGACTTCAACGGCGACGGCAAGGCCGACGTGCTGGCGGTCGACACCTCGGGCGGCCACCTGTACTTCTACCCCGGCCTGGGCAACGGCGCCTTCGGCACCCGCACCGACCTCGGCTCCGGCTGGGCCAACATGACCCTGACCGCGGCCGACTTCAACGGAAACGGCAAGCTCGACCTCTTCGCGCAGGACTCCTCCACCGGTCACGCCTACTACTACCCCGGCGTGGGTGACGGCTCCTTCGGCACCCGGACCGACCTCGGCGGCGGTTGGGGCAACTACAACGTGACGGTTGGAGACTTCAGCGGTGACGGCAAGCGCGACCTGATGGCGATCGACACCTCCGGCGGCCACCTGTTCTACTACGCCGGGCTGGGCACCGGGCACTTCGCCGCCCCGGTGGACCTCGGCTCCGGCTGGGGCACCATGACCCTGACCGCGGCCGACTTCAACGGCGACGGGAAGCTCGACGTCCAGGCCCAGAACGCCAGCACCGGCCACATGTTCTTCTACCCCGGCCTGGGCGACGGCTCCTTCGGCACCCGCACCGACCTCGGCGGCGGCTGGTAACACCCACCCACCACATCAACAACCCAGCTGGGGCCCGCGCATCCCGCGCGGGCCCCAGCCCGTCTGCCCGCAGTTCCGGGAGGGGAGGGCGCACGCTCCTACGGGTGCCTGGCCGGCCCTCTGTCAGAGCCTCCGGAGGCGGGCCACCGCTTCCCGCAGGACGTCGTCGCGCTTGCAGAAGGTGAAGCGGACCAGGCTGCGTCCGGCGTCGGTGTTGTCGTAGAACACGACGTTGGGGATGGCGACGACGCCGCAGCGGTCGGGGAGGGAGCGGCAGAACTCCAGGCCGTCCTTCTCGCCCAGGGGGGTGATGTCGGTGGTGATGAAGTACGTGCCCTCGGGGTTGAACACGCGGAAGCCCGCAGACGAGAGACCGTCGACGAGAAGGTCTCGCTTGCGCAGCAGGTCGGCACGGAAGGTGGCGAAGTAGCTGTCGGGGAGGCGGAGCGCCTCAGCAACCGCGTACTGGAACGGGCCTGCACTGACGTAGGTGAGGTACTGCTTCGCCGTGCGGACCGCCGAGACGAGAGCAGGACTCGCGGTTACCCAACCGACCTTCCATCCCGTGTACGAGAAGGTCTTGCCGGCGGAGGAGATGGTGACGGTGCGTTCGCGCATGCCGGGGAGGGCGGCGACGGGGTGGTGGGTGGCGCCGAAGACGAGGTGTTCGTAGACCTCGTCGGTGACGACCAGCAGGTCGTGTTCGACGGCGAGGGCGGCGATGCCGGCCAGCTCGTCGGCGGTGAGGACGGTGCCGGTGGGGTTGTGCGGGGTGTTGATCAGCAGGAGGCGGGTGCGCGGGGTGATCAGGGCGCGCAGCTCGTCCAGGTCGGGGCGGAAGGCCGGGGCCCGGAGGGTGAGCGGGCGGCGGATGGCGCCGGCCATGGCGATGCAGGCGGCGTAGGAGTCGTAGAAGGGTTCGAAGGCGATCACCTCGTCGCCGGGCTCCAGCAGGGCGAGCAGGGCGGCGGCGATGGCCTCGGTGGCGCCGGCGGTGACCAGCACCTCGGTGTCCGGGTCGTAGCTCAGGCCGTGGAAGCGCTGCTGGTGCTCGGCGATGGCGGTGCGCAGCTCCGGGATGCCGGGCCCGGGCGGGTACTGGTTGCCGCGGCCCTCGCGCAGGGCCCGTACGGCGGCCTCGCGGACCTCCTCGGGCCCGTCCGTGTCGGGGAAGCCCTGGCCGAGGTTGATCGAGCCGGTGGCCGTGGCCAGGGCGGACATCTCGGCGAAGATCGTCGTCCCCATCCCGGCCAGGCGGCGGTTCAGTAGCGGCCTGGTACCCATCGGTGGCTCCTCACGGCTCGTCGTCGGAGCCATCCTCAGGGTAACGAGCGTGCGGCGACAAGCCCCTTGACGAGGCGACTTGATCAGGCGTCGCCGTCATCGACTGGGGCGAAGCCGGAGCGGCCCGGGGTGCCGGTCCACACCGGTGCGACACAAATCATCCCTCGGGCAATCATGGGACGACCATGATTTTTTCAAATTGTCCGGGGGCGAAGAGCGCCAGCTCAGATGAATGATGAAGCCAAATTTGATCAATCTCATTCATGTGGGCTCATGTCAGATCTATTGACGTGTCATATTCGCAACGGCAGGGTTGCCCTCGCTCGGCCGCCTGGTCGGGCAAACAGCGAGCAGGGAGGTTCTCATGAAGTCGACTGCTGCACTGAAGAAGACCGCCAAGAAGATCACCGTCCGCCGGACCGGCGACGTGCGCCTGACCTCGGCCGCGTGCCAGTGCCCGTACTCCGCTTCCGCCTGACGATGACTCCGTGAGTACTGCCCGGGCGCACGGGATACCCTCCGGTGCGCTCGGGCGCCCCCAAATGCCAGGCGAAGCGGATCATCCGACGCTTTGGAGCGCTGTGAGCGAACCGACCCTTGCGTTGCACAAGTTGAGCTTTGTTCCAGACAGCGACGACGAGGTCCTGGTCGGCCGGCTGGACACCGGTTCCTATGCGGTCTTCCCCGCCGACGGCGCACAGCTGCTCAGACGGCTCACCGAGGGGATGCCCCTGGACGAAGCGGCCGCGTGGTACGAAGAGACCTTCGAGGAACCGGTCGACGTCGAGGACTTCGTCGCCACGATCCGCGAGTTGGGATTCGTCCGGGAAGGCGGAGCCGGCGAGGCCGCCCCCGTCGCGCCGGTCCGCTTCCAGCGGCTGGCACGTGCGGCGTTCTCTCCGGTGGCATGGTTCTGCTATGCGGCCGTCCTCGTGGTCTGGCTGCTGGCCGTGGTGCGGCACGGCGAACTGCGTCCCGCCCCCTCGCAGATCTTCTTCGTCAAGTCGCTGCTCGTGGTCCAACTGGTGATCACGTTCGGCCAAGTCCCGCTGTTGCTGGCACATGAGGGCTTCCACATCCTGGCCGGCCGCCGGCTGGGCCTGCCGACCAAACTGCGGCTGAGCAACCGGCTCACCTACATCGTGGCCGAGACGCAGACCAACGGCCTGATGAGCGTCGAGCGACGCAAGCGCTACCTGCCGTTCCTGGCGGGCATGGTCTGCGACGGCGTGGTGCTGGCGGTCCTCGGGCTGATCGCCGCGGCCGACCGCCACGACGACGGCGGCTTCTCGACGCTCGGCCGGGCCTGCCTGGCGCTCGCCTTCACGGTGGTGATGCGGATCTTCTGGCAGTTCCAGCTCTACCTGCGCACCGACCTGTACTACGTCTTCGCCACCGTGCTCCGCTGCTACGACCTGCACGACGCGAGCAAGGCCGTGCTGAGGAACCGGGTCTGGCGCCTGCTGCGCCGCCCGGAGCGGCAGGTCGACGAGAGCCGGTGGACCGAACAGGACCGCAAGGTCGGTGCCTTCTACGGGCCTTTCATCCTGCTCGGCTTCTGCGTCCTGGCGGGAGTCACGGTCTTCGCGAGCGTGCCGGTCACCGTCGACTACGTGCGGATCGCCGCCGAAGCCCTCGGCTCCGGGCGCGTGGACGCGCACTTCTGGGACTCGCTGCTGTCCCTGGCGCTGAACGCGGCCCAGGTCGTCGCCCTGGTCGTGCTCTCCCGGCGCAAGCGTCGCGAGCAGCGCGAGGCGCCCGCGCTCTCCCCGTCTCCGACCGCTCCGATGGAAGGGTGAACCGATATGGCCAGTCACCGCAGGATCGTCAGCGAGAGCCCGGCAACCCGGCTGCGACTGGCCGCCGCGGACGGGGAGGCGACGGTCGTGGCCCGCTGCCACCGGCGGCTGCGCGGTCCGTACACAGGCGTGGACACCGTGCTGCGCGCCGTGCTGCCCGAGGCGGCCCGCCGCTGGCCGGATCTGGTGGAGTTCCACCGGGTGGAACTCCTGTACGGGATGCCGGAGTTGGCTGATCTGATCGGTCCGGCGCCGCGGACGCTGGCGCTCGACTCTTCGTTCAAGGAGCGCACCCGGTTCTTCGGCTCCGGGATGATCCGCTGCATGAGCCAGGGCGTCGCCTCGTTCCTGATCGACCACGCCCGCCGGCTGTGCTCCTGCGGCGAGCAGCCGCCGTACCTGGTCTTCGACGAGGTGGACCAGGCGGAGCCGACCACGCAGGAGTTCATCGCCCTGCTGCTGCGCCGCGCCGACCCCGGACAGCTGAGAGTGGCGGTCGGTACGGCGCCGGGGGAGCTGCCCGAGGAGCTGGAGCGGTCGTTGGCCCGGTACGCGCAACGCACCAACGCCGAGCCGGAGTGGGCCGAGCCGGCCGAGCCGGCCGCGCTGGTCGAGGCGTACGTCTTCGGTGACTGCACCGGCAGCGACCCCGCCGAGCTGCTTGCCTACCAGGAGGCCCGGCCGGAGCTGCGCGCCCGGTTGCACGACCTGCGCGCCGAGGAGCTGGAACGGTCCGCGACGAGCTGGGGCGAGCGGGTCGGAGCACTGACGTACCACCGCGAGCACGGCAGCGACCCCGCCGGGGCGGGTCGGCTCGCCCTACTGGCGGCCCAGCGGCACTGCGTCGAGGTCGGCTTCTCGGCCGCGGTGATCGACCTCGGCCTTCGCGGGCGTGCCGTCACCGATCCGGACGTCCACCAGCACGACTTCTGGGAGTTCACCCAGCAGGCGGCGGCGGCCTGCATCCCGCTCGACCGCACCGAGCAGTCGATGGAGCTCTACCTCGACACCATCCAGCGGTTCGCGGACCCCAAGGTCCACATGATGACCAGCTACTCGATCGCGATGCTGCACACCCGCTTCCTCCAGCCGCGCGACCACGATCTGGCGCTGCGCTGGCAGAACAACGCGGCCGCGATCGCGAGTATCCTCCCCGACCCGGCCGAGCGGCTCACCTTCAGCGTCTTCCACGACAACGGCCTGGCTCTGGTGGAGATGCACCGGGGCAGGCTGGACCGCGCGATGCAGCTGGTGGAGTCCTGCATCGCCCGGCTCGACACGAACCTGACGGACGACCAGTGGCGGCTGCACCGCTCGCAGCTGCTGTACAACCGGGCACGCCTGCTGACGGCCACCGGTCGGCTGGACGAGGCCTTCGCCGACTATTCGACGCTGGTGGACCTCGACCCCTACTACACCGACTACCTCTCCGAGCGGGCCCGGATCCACCGCACCCGCGGCGACTTCGCGGCCGCGTTGGCCGACTACGACCGCGCCGTGGACCTCGCTCCGCCGTTCCCCGAGCTCTACTACAACCGCGGGACGGCCCGGATCGAGGCCGGCGACACCAAGGGCGCGCTGGCCGACTTCGCGTACGTCCTGGAGATGGAGCCCGACGACGTCGACACCCGCCTCGCCCGCGCCGAACTCCTGCTGGAACTGGCCGAGTTCGACGCGGCCGCGGCCGACGTCGAGGCCGGACTGGCACTGCGGCCGACGGAGCCCCGGCTGCTCTGCATGCGCGGCACCGTCGCATTGCAGCGCGGAGCCCTCCCTGAGGCCTTCGCGGCGCTCGACGCGGCCGTCGCCCTCGACCCGGCCTATCCGGCCGCACTGCTCAACCGCGCCGTCGTCCACTACGAGCAGGGTCGCCCCCGGGCCGCCGTGCAGGACCTGACCGCGCTGCTCGACCTGGTCGGGGACGACCCCGACGTGCTGCTCAACCGTGGTATCGCGTACCAGGCGGACGGCCTGCCGGACCTCGCCCTGGCCGACTTCGACCACGCCCTCACCCTGCCAGGCGCGGACGAGCCGGAACTGGAGGCGCGGCGCGCGCAGTGCCGCGGCTGACCAGGAGCCGCACCGCATTCTCCGCGGTGCCGGACCGGGTACCAGGGGCCCGTACCGGCACCGCCCGGTCACCGGTCCTCGGAAGGGGTGCCATCCTGACAGGCCCGGTCAGAGTCGTCGCGCTGTGCGGCGGCGCGGCGACTTCCTCCTCCACCGAGCGCGTGCTGCGCATCGCGGCCGCACACGCCGCGTCGCTGGGTGCGCAGGTGGACTTGCCTGGACGGCAGGGCGGTCGGTTGCATCGCAGTGGCAAGGGCTCCCAGGGGCCGGGGAACACCCTGCGGGCCCTGCGAGACATCGTGCATGCGCTGCGTGGCCGGCCCACTCCGCCGGGCGTCACCATGGACAGCTCATCCCTCCGCGCACCGGTCGGCCGGGACATCGAGGCCGCCCTGGAACTCGTCGCACGCCAGCTGATCGGGTGAGCGGGCGGCGGGTGGCGCCGGCCATGGCGATGCAGGCGGCGTAGGAGTCGTAGAAGGGTTCGAAGGCGATCACCTCGTCGCCGGGCTCCAGCAGGGCGAGCAGGGCGGCGATGGCCTCGGTGGCGCCGGTGGTGACCAGCACCTCGGTGTCCGGGTCGTAGCTCGCAAGACGGCCGGGCCGCCCGGGAGTGCCGGGGGCCGGGCCGCGGAGTGCGTGCCGGGGCCGGGATCAGGCCTCCTCGCCGTCCTCGTCCTCGCCGTCCTCGCCCTCGATCTCGTTCTGCAGGCCCAGGCGCTCGACGATCCACTGCTCGAAGCCGACCGCGGCCTGGGTCCAGTTGGCGGTGGTGGTGACGAAGTAGTCCAGGTTGACGCCGGTGCCGACGATCATCTGGGCCTCGCCGATCAGGCGGACCACGCCGTCCTCGTGGGTGTGGGTGTAGACCTTGGGCCAGAGGGTCTCGCGGTTCCACTCGTCGATCAGGTCGAGGATCTCGCCCTTCTTCTCCAGCGGGTACGCGCGGTCGTAGAAGGCGCGCACCGCGAAGAGCTCCTTCTGCTCGCCGCGGAACATGTAGTAGACGCGGAAGCCCTCCCAGGGGGCGGTGAGGTCGCCCTCCTCGTCCACGACGTGCTTGAGCTGCATCTGGTCGAGCAGCTGGGTGACCAGGGCCTGGTCCGGGACGACGATCGGCGGAGGGCCGGCCGGCCGACCGCCCTGGCCGCCGGGCTGACCACCGGGCTGGCCGCCCTGGGGCACGCCGAACGACGGGATGGACGACGGGTCGATGCTCATGGGGGTCCTCTTCCTCAGTGCACGTGGTGGCCGGCAATGAGAGGCCGCCCTTTCCACCTCCCATCCTGCCTCATTCGGGGCTCCGCTCACAGGGGCGCCGGGGGGCGCGTCGATCTTCGTTCCGCGGCGGCGGAGGCCGTCGTCACGCACGGTGCCCGGGTGCCGTCGCCCTGCCGCGCGCCCGGCGTGCGCGTGAGCCAAGTCACGCGCCCGGAGCTCGGGTTCGCCTGCCGCGCGGGCCGGATGCGGTTAGCGTGCGACGGACCTCACCCGGGGACAAAACCTGTCTCCCCGGGCCGAGTTGATGCGGTTCGAACCGAAGGGGGGAGCAGGGATGGAGCGTACGGTGACCAGGGAGGGTGCCTCGCTCGGGACGCTGCTGCGGAACATCCGCCTGGACCGGGGGATGACGCAGGAGCAGTTGGGGGAGGCCTCGGGGCTGAGTGTGCGGTCGATCCGCGACCTGGAGCTGGGGGTGTCCTGCCCGCGGGTGTCCACGCTGCGGCTGCTCACCCAGACCTGGAACCTGCCGGAGGCCCAGGGGGCCGAGCTGCACCGGCTGGCGCGAACGTGGCGGAACAGCTCGCGGCGGCAGCAGCGGGACGCGGCGGAGTAGGACCCGTCCCACGGGAGCGGGCCGGGCCCCGGCTCGCGAAAGCGGTACGGCCACCCGTCGCACGAAAGCGGTACGGGCCGCTCCCCTCACACGGACGAGGGGAGCGGCCCGGCGGCCGGTGGCGGCTGCTACTTCTCCAGCGGGCCCCGGCTGCGGATGGTGAGCCGGTCGCCCTCCTCGTCCCGTTCGACCAGGACGGTGTCCCCGTCGTGCACCTGGCCGGACAGGATCGCCCGGGCCAGCTGGTCGCCGATCGCGGACTGCACCAGCCGGCGCAGCGGGCGGGCGCCGTACGCCGGGTCGTACCCGGTGAGCGCCAGCCAGTCGCGGGCGGCCACGGAGACGTCCAGGGTGAGCCGCCGCTCGCGCAGCCGCTCGCCGAGGCGGGCCACCTGCAGGTCGACGATCCGGCTGAGCTCGGTGGGGCCCAGCGGGTCGAAGACCACGATGTCGTCCAGCCGGTTGAGGAACTCCGGCTTGAACGCGGCCCGGACGGAGTCCAGCACCAGGGCCTTCTTCTTCTCCTCCGGGGTGGCCGGGTCCACCAGGAACTGGCTGCCCAGGTTGGAGGTGAGGATCAGGATCGCGTTGCGGAAGTCCACCGTGTGGCCCTGGCCGTCGGTGAGCCGGCCGTCGTCCAGCACCTGGAGCAGCACGTCGAAGACCTCGGGGTGGGCCTTCTCCACCTCGTCCAGCAGTACGACGCTGTACGGACGGCGGCGGACCGCCTCGGTGAGCTGGCCGCCCTCCTCGTAGCCGACGTACCCGGGCGGGGCGCCGACCAGGCGGGAGACGGAGTGCTTCTCGCCGTACTCGCTCATGTCGATGCGGACCATCGCCCGCTCGTCGTCGAAGAGGAAGTCGGCCAGGGCCTTGGCGAGTTCCGTCTTGCCGACGCCCGTGGGGCCGAGGAACAGGAAGGAGCCGGTCGGGCGGTCCGGGTCGGCGATGCCGGAGCGGGTGCGGCGCACCGCGTCCGACACGGCTTGCACGGCCTCCGTCTGGCCGATCAGGCGCTTGCCCAACTCCTCTTCCATGCGCAGGAGTTTGGCGCTCTCGCCCTCCAGCAGCCGGCCGGCCGGGATGCCCGTCCAGGAGGCGACCACATCGGCCACGTCGTCCGGGCCGACCTCCTCCTTGACCATCGGGGCGGAGGCGGACCCGGGCTCGTTGTCCGCAGTGGCGGCGCGCTCCTGGGCGTCGCCGAGTTCCTTCTCGGCGGCCGGGATCTCCGCGTACATCAGTTTGGACGCCCGCTCGAAGTCCCCGTCGCGCTGGGCCCGTTCGAGCGCGCCGTGCAGGTCGTCCAGCCGCTCCTTGAGCTCGCCGACCCGGTTGAGGCTCTTCTTCTCCTGCTCCCAGCGCGCCGTCAGCACGCTCAACTGCTCGTTCTTGTCGGCGAGATCGCGCCGCAGCCGGGCCAGCCGGTCGACCGAGGCCGGGTCCGACTCCTTCTCCAGGGCCAGCTCCTCCATCCGCAACCGGTCGACCGCGCGCTGGAGTTCGTCGATCTCGACCGGGGAGGAGTCGATCTCCATCCGCAGCCGGGAGGCCGCCTCGTCGACCAGGTCGATCGCCTTGTCCGGCAGGAAGCGGGCGGTGATGTAGCGGTTGGACAGGGTGGCCGCGGCGACCAGGGCGGCGTCCGAGATCTGCACCTTGTGGTGCGCCTCGTACCGGCCCTTGAGGCCGCGCAGGATGGCGATCGAGTCCTCCACGCTGGGCTCGCCGACCAGCACCTGCTGGAAGCGGCGCTCCAGGGCCGGGTCCTTCTCGATCCGCTCGCGGTACTCGTCCAGCGTGGTGGCGCCGACCATCCGCAGCTCGCCGCGGGCCAGCATCGGCTTGAGCATGTTGCCGGCGTCCATCGCCGAGTCGCCCCCGGCGCCCGCGCCGACCATGGTGTGCAGCTCGTCGATGAAGGTGACGACCTGGCCGTCGGAGGCCTTGATGTCGTTCAGGACGGCCTTCAGCCGCTCCTCGAACTCCCCGCGGAACTTGGCGCCCGCGACCATCGCGCTGAGGTCCAGCGCGACCAGCCGCTTGCCGCGCAGCGACTCCGGCACGTCACCGGCCACGATGCGCTGGGCCAGGCCCTCGACCACCGCCGTCTTGCCGACGCCGGGCTCGCCGATCAGCACCGGGTTGTTCTTCGTCCGGCGGGAGAGCACCTGGACCACCCGGCGGATCTCGTGGTCACGGCCGATCACCGGGTCGAGCTTGCCGTCCCGGGCGGCCTGGGTGAGGTCGGTGCCGTACTTCTCCAGGGCCTTGTAGGTGCCCTCCGGATCCGGCGAGGTGACCCGGCCGCTGCCCCGGACGTCCTTGAACGCCGCCAGCAGCGCCTTGGGCGTCGCGCCCTGCTGCACCAGCAGCTCGGCGACCGCGCCGCCCTCGGCGGCCAGGCCGACCATCAGGTGCTCGGTGGAGACGTACTGGTCTTCCAGGTCGTCCGCGCGCTTGCCCGCCTCGGTGAGCACGGCGAGGGTGTCCCGGGCGAGCTGCGGGGCGGCGACCGTCGAGCCCATCGCGCTGGGCAGCGCCGTCAGCTGGCGGCGCGCCTCGGCGTCGATCCGGGGGACGTCCGCCCCGACCGCCTCCAGCAGGGGCCGGGCGATGCCCTCGGGCTGCTCCAGCAGGGCGATCAGGATGTGCACCGGCTTGACGTCCGGGTTGCCGGCCGCGCCCGCCTGCCGGATCGCGGCGGACAGGGCGTCCTGCGTCTTGGTGGTGAACTTGCTCGCGTCCACTGCTGGGGGATCCTCCCTCGCGTCCTTCACTGGTGCTACGTACAGCATGCACTAAGTTGAGTGTATTCCGCTCAAGTTTTCCTGGGGCGGCTCCGACGGCTCCGACGGCCGGACGTGCTCGGCGGGCGGCCGCCCGGGCGCTCCTCGCCTCAGTCCCTGCGCTTCGGCAACTGGCCGGAGTTCCGCCGGGTCAGCCCCAGCAGCTCCCGCGCCGGCCCGCCCGGCCGTTGCCCGGCCGGCCACACCGCGCGCAGCGGCCGCCGCAGGTCCAGCTCCTCCGCCAGCGGCACCTCGACCAGCCGCCGGGTGGCCAACTCCTCCACCACCGCCAGCTCGCTCAGGCAGACCGGCCCCGCCCCGGTCATCGCCGCCGCCTTCAGGGCGGTGGACGAAGCCAGCTCCAGCCGGGGCGGCACCGCGCCCCCGTGCGGCAGCAGCGCCATCTCCAGCACCTCCCGGGTGCCCGAGCCGGGCTCGCGCAGCACCAGCGGGGTGGCCGCCAGCTCCGTCCCGGTCAGCGGGGTACGACGACGCGCCCACCGGTGGCCGGGCGCCACCACGACCACCAGCCGGTCCGCCGCCACCACCGCGCCGGCCAGCCCGGGCGGGGTGGACGGGCCCTCGACGAAGCCCAGGTCGGCCTCCCCGGCCAGCACGTGCCCGGCGACTTCCGCCGAGTTCGCCGTCCGCAGCGTCACCGCCGTTCCCGGACTGGCCTCGGCGAGCGCCAGCAGCCAACCCGGCATCAGGTACTCGGCGACGGTCAGGCTGGCCACCACCCGCAGCTTGGCGTCACGTCGCTCGCGCAGCGCGTCGATCCCGGCGTCCAGCGCCTGCGCCGCCTCCACCACCTGCCGGGCCCACTCGACCACCAGCCGGCCGGCCTCGGTCGGCCGGCTGCCCCGGGGCGAGCGCTCCAGCAGCGGGACGCCGATCTGCCGCTCCATGCCCTTGATCCGGGCGCTGGCGGTCGGCTGGCTGACGCCCAGCTCGGCCGCGGCCCGGCCGACGCTGCCCAGCCGGGCCACCGCGAGCAGCAGTTCCAGGGCGCCCAGTTCGGGGACGTGCGGGGAGAGGGTCATAGGTTCAGGCTATGCCCTCATAGAACCCGCGGCGCTACCGGCCGCCGGGCCGCTCGGCGACGGTGGAACCATGTCCACCTTGGCCGATGTCCGCCCGCTCGTCCGCCCCGCCGGCTCCTCCCGGCGCTCCCGCTTCTCCCGGTTCACCGGCCTCACCCCGCTCTCCCGCCTCGACCTCGCCCAGCTCGGCCCCAACTGGTACGCCGCCGTGATGGGCACCGCGATCGTGGCCAACGGCGCCGCCGCCCTGCCGGTCCGGCTGCCCGGGCTGATCGGCTTCGGCGAGGTGATGTGGGCGCTCGGCGCGGCCGGGCTGCTGGTGCTGGCCGGAGCCCGGCTGGTGCACCTCACCCGGCACCGCGAGGCGGCCCGCGCCCAGCTGCTGGACAACCCGGCCACGGCGGTCTTCTACGGCTGCCCGCCGATGGCGCTGCTGGCGGTCGGGCTCGGCACCCTGCTGCTCGGCTCGCGGGTCATCGGCACCGGCCCGGCCGTCGCCCTGGACGCCGTGCTGTGGGGCGTCGGCACCCTGTACGCGCTGATCGTCGCGGCCGGCATCCCGTACCTGATGATCACCCGGCACCCGGTCTCCGCCCTGGAGGCCAACCCGACCTGGCTGCTGCCCGTGGTCGCCCCGCTGGTCGCCTCCGCCTGCGGCCCGGCGCTCGTCCCGCACCTGCCCGCCGGCCTGCCGCAGCAGGCCCTGCTGTACGGCTGCTGGGCGCTCTTCGGGATCGGCCTGCTGGCCACCCTGGTGCTGCTGCCGGTGGTGTTCACCGGGCTGTTCCACAGCAAGGTGCCCGCACCGGCGCTCACCCCCGCGCTGTTCCTGGTGCTCGGCCCGCTCGGCCAGTCCGTCACCGCGATCCACCAGCTCGCCGACGCGGCCCGCCCGGTGCTGCCCGCGCTGGCGCCCGTCATGCTGCCGCTGGCCGAGCTGTACGGCGTCGCGGTGACCGGCGTCGCGGTGCTCTGGCTGGCCGTCGCGCTCACCGCCAACCTGCGCGCCCGGCGGGCCGGGATGCCGTTCGCGATGACCTGGTGGGCGTTCACCTTCCCGGTCGGCACCTGCGTCACCGGCGCCTCCGCGCTCGCCAGGCACACCGGCTTCGGCGGCTTCACCGGGCTGGCCGTCGGGCTCTACCTGCTGCTGGGCGCCGCCTGGCTACTGGCGGCGGGCGGCACCGCCGCCGGGCTGCTGCGGGGCCGGCTGCTGGCGCGCTGAGGTGCTGGCGCGCTGAGGTGCCGGGGGCGCTGAGGTGCCGGCGCGCTGAGCTGTGCCGACCCGTCGTCCAGCGGACTCACCCCAGGTCAGGAGCACGGCCGCCGTTGCAGGAACGCGCAGCTGCAGGATGACGGTGCACAGCCAACTGGTGGCCCTCGCCCGCACCCCCCGCTGGCCTCGGCCTTCACCGGAATCCGACCCGCCGTCCGCATCCCGGCGCCCCCGCCGGGATGCAGATAGCTGCAATTGCGCGAACCTGCACTCGGGCGGCACTTGTCCACCGGCCGTCACGCTGTGAGGGTGGAGGCACGCCAGGTCGTCCGGGCAACCGCAGCCCGATGGTCGCGACTTGCTCTTCAGAATTGACCACGGGTGCAACGTCCCGCACCTGTGGAACGGGGGGAAGAGCCCCGGCCGGGGTCCATGTGTGGTGATGGAGCCCGGAACCGGAGCCGGCGAGGCGTTGCTGCTCCGCCTCGACGGAAGCGCCTAGGCACTGGCGTGCTGATGGGGACCCCCAGGGCTCCGGTGTGCGACGGCACCCGGACCCGGGGGTCCACCGTCCGACCGGTACCGTGAGACGCCCGGCCACCGGTACCGCGGACCGTGCGTACGGGTGGGAGGACAGGGGAGCGTCCGGCAGGGAGAGTGCGACGTGACGGCGGAACCGGCGGTCACGCCGCACCAGCAGCCCGGGGGCGGGGAACCCGACGCGGCCGCCCGGCAGCTGTACCTGGCGATCATCGCCCAAGGCGGCCGCACACCGTTCACCGACATCGCCGACGACGACCGCGCCGCACTCCGACAACTCCTCGACATCGGCCTGGTCATGGCCAACCGGATGGACCGCTGCTACACCGCCGTCAGCCCCCGCTCCGTCAGCGACCGCCTCGGCGCCGAACTCCGCAGTGAGGCCACCCGGCTGCTGGTCCGGGCCGAGAACCTCCCCGGCGCCCTGGACGGCCTCACCCGCGCCTACGACGCGATGCCCCGCCCGGGCGGCTGCTCCGGCGGCACGGTCTACGTCGAAGGCCACGTCCACATCCGCCAGCGGATCTCCCAACTCGTCTCCGACTGCCGCTCCGAGGTGCTCACCGCCCAACCCGGCCAACGCCCCGCCGACACCCTCCAGGTCGCCCTCGCCCAGGACGTCCAGCTCCTCCAGCGCGGCTGCTCGCTGCGCACCATCTACCAGCCCGTCGCGCTCGCCGAGCCGCCCGCGATCGCCTACGCCGAGGAGGTCACCCGGCACGGCTCGCAGATCCGGATCCTCGACGAGCCCTTCCAGCGGCTTATCGTCTTCGACCGCAGCGTCGCCGTCATCTCCGCCAACGACGACAACAGCACCGCCGCGTTCATCAGCGACCCGGCCGCCCTCACCTTCCTGATCGGCGGCTTCGAACGCGACTGGGCCCGCGCCGACACCTCCGAAGCCGCCGCCGCCCTAGGCCAGGGCCCCGCCCGCACCATCCCCGACCGGGTCGGCCGGCTGCTCGCCCGCGGCCTCACCCAACGCGCCGTCGCCACCCGGCTGGGCCTCAGCGAACGCACCGTCGCCGGCCACATCGCCCGGCTCCGCGACCGCTACGGCGCCCAGACCCTCTTCCAGCTCGGCTGGCTGATGAGAGGCGCCCGCGATGACCGATGAGCCCGGCCCGGCCGAACGCGCCCGCTACCTCGCCGCCGTCCGCGGCGGCGGGCGACCGCGCCCCGAGGACCTCGCCCCCGCCGACCGCCCGGCCGTCGCCGCCCTCGTCGCCCGCGGCCTCCTCACCCCCACCACCACCGCCTACACCGCCGCCAACCCGCGCGCCCTCGTCGGCGGGGCGGCGGCCGGGGTGGGCGGCGCCGAGGTGCCGGTCGGCGGGGGTGGCGTGGCCGCTACATCGAAGCGGGTGGGGTGATGCACACCGTCTTCGAACCGTCGGCCTGCTCGGATCCCCGGACGGTCGAGTACGCGCTGCACTCGACCCGGGTCGGCGCCCCGATCCGGCTGCTGGAGGAGCCCTTCACCAAGACCCCGATCTTCGACCGCACCGTGGCCCTGATCCCGGCCGCTCCCGACCACACGGTTGCAGCGGTGGTCGAAGATCCCGCGATGATCGCCTACCTGGTCGGGGTGTTCGAGCAGCAGTGGCGGCAGGCCCAGGTCGTGGACCGGGAGTCACTGGCGGCAGGCTCCTCACCCGTAGCCCACGAACAGGTCGGCCGCCTGCTGGCCCGGGGTCTCACGCAGCGGGCGATCGCCAGCCGGATGGGGCCGAGCGAACGGACCGTGGCCGGTCACATCGCCCGGCTGCGTGAGGTGTACGACGCCGAGACCCTGTTCCTACTCGGCCGGCAGATGCGGGGAGCGCGGACGGGGGAGTCCGGTGGGTGAGCGCTGCTCAGCCGGTGGCGGCGCCGGTCGGCCAGTAGCCGGAGACGGCGGTCTGCTGTCGGGGGACGTTGAAGCGGTCGCCGGGGGCGGTCCAGAAACCCTCGCGGAGGGAGAGTGCCATGCCGGCCCAGTCCAGGGCGGTCTCCACGGTGTGGTGGAGGGCCTCCTGCGACCAGGTGTCGTCGAAGACCAGCGGCAGGACGGGGGCGACCTGCTCGATGGTGGCGATCAGCGGGTTGTGGGTGATGGCCTCGTCGACGAGCAGGACGATCGGCTTCCGCAGCGCCGACGCCCAACCGAGTTCGAGGCTCACCCCGGCCGAGAGCGGGGCTCCGACGTAGGCGAACACCAGGTCCGCGGACTGCAGAGCCCGGAAGTCGGACGGCACCCGGGGCTCGGGGGCCCGGCCGGCGACGGTCCAGGCGTCGCTGTGGTGCGCGCTGTACACGGCGGCACCGCTGCGGAGCAGAGTGGTGCGGAGCGTCGTCAGCCGCGTCCGGCTGGCGAGCGTCACCACACTGTCCGCGGGGCCGGTCAGCCGCATCAGCGGCGCGGCCAGGAACACACGTGCACGCCGACCCTCAGGGGCCTGGCTGTCGTGGTGACGCAGGTAGGGCTCGGTCATGTCGACTCCGGGGGAAGGCCGACCAGGGGAGTGAGCGTCGGCGATGCGTTGGTTGTTGGCTGCTCTATGGGTGGTGGTGCTGCTGGTGAAACCGCTCGGTTTTTGACGGTACATTGGCAAGATGTGGTGTCCTGCCCGGACCATCGGGAGCGAACTGATCGTCCATCGCGGGGCGGCGTCGCGTCCAGGGTTGGCCTGTGTCATCTGTATGCCTGGCAGGGAGATGACGCACACTTCGCAGCCTTGGGCAGGTGACAGCCTCCCCCTCGTGCGGCACTATGTGTGTCGTTATCCTGCTAGATGCTTCTAGTGGCGAATCTCGAGAGAGTGGGGGCGTGACCGGCATGCGCCGTTTTGTCCGCAAGTTTGTGCTTCCGTTGGCCGCTGCGGCCGCTGTGCTTGGCGTGGTCTCTCTCGCGAATGCTGCTGACTCGCACGACGCGATTGCCGTCAAGGCTGCGGTGACTGTCGCGGACGACATCTCCTGGCAGTGAACACGCCATGTGAGTGTCCAGGCGCACGCCAAGCCCCTTGAAGTACTTGCCATTTGCGCAAAGTGGGCGGATGGTCAGTCGGAAGGCCCCTGCGCTTTTCGGCCGAGAACGTATCCGAGCTGGAATAGCGAGTCCACTTTGTAGTCGTCTCGCATTTCGGCTATATGTCGCGCCAGTGTTCGCTCGCTGATTCCCAGGCGTCGCGCGATGACCCGGTGATTGGTGCCCTCGAGCATCTGGTCAATGATCGTTTGGCGCAGGCGGGAAACCACCTGCTGCGGCACCGTTCGGTCACCCTCGAACTCCAGTGCCCGACTCCAGCATCGCTCGAATACCTCTTCGGCGAGGTAATTGACGACTGCAGGGTCATATATGAACGCCGCGAGACTCATGTCATCGCCGATCGGAATGACAGCTACCCGCCGGTTCATCACTATGAGCCGCGTGTAGGGCTCATCAAGGGTTCGATACTGGCCGCCAGCCTTGGCGAGGGTAGCCACGTAGTCCCTGGTCGGCTGGTGGTAGCGAGTGCTGGCATGGTAGATCGTCCGCATCTGGGTGCCACTGCGGAGCGTTTCTAGATCTTGCTTGATCATCCCGGCGAGAAGGTCCGGCTGCCGGGGCCCGCCGGGTTGAAGCGCCAGGGCCTCCTCCAGTCCGGATTCCCTGAACTGCTCGAGCCGCTGGCGGATAAGAGCCTTTCCTTGCACATACTCGATCGACCCTCCGGACTGCTTCGGGGTATGGAATTCCCGAGTGAGTTCCTGCAGTTCGGAGGGGAGAGATATGGCGCGTGACAGGAGCTCCAGTGCCTGACGCTGCCACGAATGGCTGAGGCTTGCCGAGAGCTGTGTAGGGTCTGTGGCTACGAAGATTGTCGGATCGTCGCTGTCGGGCACGAGAAGGCCAATCCTTACCAGCTCATCCCGTGCAGAATCATTCTGATCGGCATTTGAGTCCAATGGCAGTTGACCATCTCCCCGGATGACGGCCAGATATAGCGCTCTTGCTGCTGCCGAGAGGACGGTCAAGCCAGCGGAAAGCGGCTGCTCTCGTTCACTCATCCGCGACTCCTTGCCGTTACGGTGATATCTGGGCCCGGCCAGCGCTGACGCCGAATCGAGTGTCAGCATGCCAGATCCGGCGAGCCCTCTGGAGAGGGAATGCGACCGCACTCTCTCACCAACACCCCAGCCGCCGGCACCCCCCGAACAGGAGGGAACCGGCGGCTGGGGAGGTGAGCAGTCCCCCGGGTCAGCGCTTGGGGCGCCAGACGACGAGGGCGCTGGACTGTGGGGTGGGGGGCTGGTACGGGACGAGGTCGCGGCGGTAGGAGGCGTGGACGGCGGCCTCGCGCTGCTGGAGGGCGGTGGCGGCGCCTTCGAGGGAGTCGGCCAGTTCGGTGATGCGGGCCTGGAGGGCGGTGACCTGGTTCTCCAGCTCGATGATCCGCTTGATGCCCGCCAGGTTGATGCCCTCGTCCTGGGAGAGCCGCTGGACCTCGCGCAGTTGCTGGATGTCGCGGGCGGAGTAGCGGCGGCCGCGGCCGGCGGTGCGGTCGGGGCAGACCAGGCCGAGGCGGTCGTACTGGCGCAGGGTCTGCGGGTGCAGGCCGGAGAGTTCGGCGGCGACGGAGATGACGTACACCGGGGTGTCCTCGGTGAGCACGTACTGCGGCGGGGCCGCGGTGGTGCGCCGGGTGCGGCGGGGGCCGTTGCCGGGCAGGCCCTCGCCGAGCCCGGGGCCGATCGGGCCGCCGGCGTCCATCGGGCTGGTCGGGTTCATCGGGTTCGGGGACATCTGGTCGTCACGCTCCCTTCGCCGCCCGGAAGAGGGCGGCTCGCGGGTCGTCGGAGGCGGTGGCCTCGCGGTACTGCTCGAGGGCGTTCAGCGCGTCGCCGGTGACGTGCTGCGGCACCACGACCTCGACGGTGACGAGGAGGTCGCCGCGGGTGCCGTCCTTGCGGGTGGCGCCCTTGCCGCGGGCGCGCATGGTGAGGCCGTTGGCGCTGCCCGGGGGCAGCTTGAGCTTGACGGCGGGGCCGTTGAGCGTGGGCACCTCGATGGTGGCGCCGAGGGTCGCCTCGGGGAAGGTGACCGGGACGGTGACGGTGAGGTTGTCGCCCTTGCGCCCGAACACCGGGTGCGGGTCGACGTGCACGGTGACGTAGAGGTCGCCGGGCTGGCCGCCGCGTTCGCCCTGGGCGCCCTTGCCCTTGAGCCGGATCCGCTGGCCGGCCTGGACCCCGGCCGGGATGCGGACCTGCATGGTGCGGGCGGAGCTGGCCCGGCCGCTGCCGTGGCAGTCGGGGCACGGGTCGTCGACGATCATGCCCCGGCCGCGGCAGTCCTTGCAGGGCTCGGAGAGCGCGAAGGCGCCCTGGCCGCGGCTGACGGTGCCGGCGCCGACACAGGTGGGGCAGACCCGGGGCGTGGTGCCGGACTTGGCGCCGGTGCCGTTGCAGACGCGGCAGGGGGCCTGGCTGGTCATCCGCAGCGGGACGGTGGCGCCGTCCACCGCCTCCTCGAAGGAGAGCGTCACCTCGGTCTCGACGTCGGCGCCGCGCCGGGGCTGGGCCTGCCGGGTGCCGCCGCGGTTGAAGAGCCCGCCGAAGACGTCACCGAGTCCGCCGCCACCGCCGCCCTGGCTGCCGCTGAAGAGGTCGCCGAAGTCGAAGCTGTAGCTGCCGGTGCCGGGGCCGCCGGTGCGGAAGCCGCCGTTGGCGAAGAGGCTGCGGGCCTCGTCGTACTCCTTGCGGCGCTTTTCGTCGGAGAGGACGTCGTACGCCTCGGAGATGTCCTTGAAGCGCTCCTCGGCCTTGGCGTCGCCCTTGTTCGCGTCGGGGTGGAACTCGCGCGCCAGCTTGCGGTAGGTCTTCTTGATCTCGGTGGCGGTGGCGTCCTTGGGCACGCCGAGGACCTTGTAGTAGTCCTTCTCCACGTAGTCCTTGCCACTCATGCGTCCACCTCGCTGCGCTCGGCAGCCGCTGAGCGGGACACGCACCCCTTGATGGTTCGCTCGCTGCGCTCGCTCACGGCTTCCGCCACCTCCCGATGTCCATCGTCACTGCGCTGTCAACAGCCCCCGAAAGAAGAGCCGTTGACAGCGCGCTGCGGAGTCGGCCGCCGTACTGGCCGGCAGGCGACTCCGCAGCGCACTGGTTGTCAGCTGTCACAGGTTGTCAGCTGTCCGAGCCACCGTCGGACTTGTCCGCGTCGGCGGGCTTGGCCTCGGCGTCCGGGCCGGACGTCGTCTGGGTGCCCGGCTGGGGCTCGGCCACGGCCACCATCGCCGGGCGGATGATCCGCTCGCCGATGCGGTAGCCGGGCTGGAGGATCTGCACGCAGGTGTCCTCGGTGACGTCCGAGGAGTAGCTGTGCATCAGCGCCTCGTGCTGCGTCGGGTCGAAGGGCTCGCCCTCCTTGCCGAACTGCTGCAGGCCCAGCTTGGCGACGACCGTCTCCAGGGACTCGGCGACGGACTTGAAGCCGCCCGTCACCTCGCCGTGCTCGCGGGCGCGGCCGATGTCGTCCAGGACCGGGATCAGGGACTCCAGGATGTTGGAGACCGCGATCTCGCGGACGGTCAGCCGGTCGCGCTCGACCCGCTTGCGGTAGTTCTGGTACTCGGCCTGCAGGCGCTGCAGGTCCGCGGTGCGTTCGGCCAGCTCGCGCTTGGCCGTGGCGAGCTCCTCGGAGCCCTCGCCCGCAGCTGCCTCCTCGGCAGCCTTGCCGGTGCCATTCACCTGGGCGGCCTCCTCGGCGGCGGAGTCGTCGCCGGGCTTGCCGCCCTGCGGCTTGTCCGTCATGCCGACGCACCGCCCTTGGGCTTCTCGTCGTCCACGATCTCGGCGTCGACGACGTCGTCCTCCTTGGCGTGGCCGGCCTCACCGGCACCGGCCGCGCCGGCCGCACCGGCGGCGTCGGCGTTGGCGTAGAGCGCCTGGCCGAGCTTCTGGGCGGTGGTGGAGACCTTCTCCGAGGCCTCGCGGATCTTCGCGATGTCCTCGCCCTTCAGGGCGTCCTTGAGCTCGCCGATGGCGGTCTCGACCTCGGTCTTGACGTCGGCCGGGAGCTTGTCGGCGTTGTCGGCGATGAACTTCTCGGTCGAGTAGACGAGCTGCTCGGCGGAGTTGCGGGTCTCGACGGCCTCGCGGCGCTTGTGGTCGTCCTCGGCGTACTGCTCGGCCTCGCGGCGCATGCGGTCGACCTCGTCCTTCGGCAGCGAGGAGCCGCCGGTGACGGTCATCTTCTGCTCCTTGCCGGTGCCGAGGTCCTTGGCGGCGACGTGCATGATGCCGTTGGCGTCGATGTCGAAGGTGACCTCGATCTGCGGCAGGCCGCGCGGCGCCGGCGGCAGGCCGGTCAGCTCGAACATCCCGAGCTTCTTGTTGTACGCGGCGATCTCGCGCTCGCCCTGGTACACCTGGATCTGGACGGACGGCTGGTTGTCCTCGGCCGTCGTGAAGATCTCGGAGCGCTTGGTCGGGATCGTGGTGTTGCGCTCGATCAGCTTGGTCATGATGCCGCCCTTGGTCTCGATGCCGAGGGACAGCGGGGTGACGTCGAGCAGCAGGACGTCCTTGACCTCGCCCTTGAGGACACCGGCCTGGAGCGAGGCGCCGATGGCGACGACCTCGTCCGGGTTGACGCCCTTGTTGGCGTCCTTGCCGCCGGTCAGCTCCTTGACGAGCTCGGCGACGGCCGGCATGCGGGTCGAGCCGCCGACCAGGACGACGTGGTCGATCTCGGAGAGCGAGATGCCGGCGTCCTTGATCACGTTGTGGAACGGGACCTTGCAGCGCTCGAGCAGGTCGGCCGTCAGCTGCTGGAACTGGGCGCGGGTGAGCTTCTCGTCCAGGTGCAGCGGGCCCTCGGCGGAGGCCGTGATGTACGGCAGGTTGATCGAGGTCTCGGAGGACGAGGACAGCTCGATCTTGGCCTTCTCGGCGGCCTCGCGCAGACGCTGCAGGGCCATCTTGTCCTTGGACAGGTCGACGCCGTGGCCGGCCTGGAAGACCTTGACCAGGTGGTCGACGACGCGCTGGTCCCAGTCGTCACCACCGAGGTGGTTGTCACCGTTGGTGGCCTTCACCTCGACGACCCCGTCGCCGATCTCCAGCAGGGAGACGTCGAAGGTGCCGCCGCCGAGGTCGAAGACCAGGATGGTCTGGTCGTCCTTGTCCAGGCCGTACGCGAGGGCGGCCGCGGTCGGCTCGTTGACGATGCGCAGGACGTTCAGGCCCGCGATCTCGCCGGCCTCCTTGGTGGCCTGGCGCTCCGAGTCGTTGAAGTACGCCGGGACGGTGATGACGGCGTCGGTGACGGTCTCGCCCAGGTACGCCTCGGCGTCGCGCTTCAGCTTCTGCAGCACGAAGGCCGAGATCTGCTGCGGCGTGAAGTCCTTGCCGTCGATGTTGATCTTCCACCCGGTGCCCATGTGGCGCTTGACCGAGCGGATGGTGCGGTCGACGTTGGTGACCGCCTGGCGCTTGGCCACCTCGCCGACCAGGACCTCGCCGTTCTTGGCGAAAGCGACGACGGACGGCGTGGTCCGCGCGCCCTCGGCGTTCGTGATGACGGTGGGCTCGCCACCCTCCAGAACGCTGACGACCGAGTTCGTCGTGCCGAGGTCGATGCCGACCGCGCGTGCCATCGTAGATACCTCCACGGAAGAGTTGAGCTTTACAGGCTCAAGGATGCACGAGGGACACGAACGAGTCAACAGCCATGAGTCCTGGCGACTCAACTTTGCTGCGGCTGCTCACCTACTGCTCGCCTTCTGGTCGTCTTCCTTGCCTCCCTCGTCCTTTTCGTTCCGTTTTTGACCCGAATGAGCGAGTGTGGTCTCACGTGACTGCCGCCATACCTTGAGCAGCTTCTGAATCGGTGCTAGTGGGCGATAGTGTCCGCCCGGTGGGTGGTTAAGTTACCCACGAGTACACTTGACCGACCTCTATCCTCACCGCCGCTGGAGTACGGAGAAGCCGGATGCAGCTAGCAGCGATCCTCATCTCACTGACGACGACCGTGGTCGGCGTGGCGCTGTTCGCTCGTGCCATCGCACAGATCTACCGGTTCATCCGGCTCGGCCAGTCCGTCCCGAAGGGCGCACGGATCAACGACCCGGTCGCCCGCACCGTGACCCTGATCCGGGAGTTCCTCGGCCACACCCGGATGAACAAGTGGGGCGTCGTCGGCATCGCCCACTGGTGCGTGGCCGTCGGCTTCTACGCGCTGATCCTCACCCTGGTCGGCGCGTTCGGGCAGCTCTTCGATCCGGACTACGAGGTCCCGCTCATCGGTGACTGGACGCCGTACCTGGTGTTCCAGGAGCTGCTCGGCCTGGTGACCTTCCTCGGCATCGCGGTGCTGATCGTGATCCGGCAGCTGAGCCTGCCGAACAAGTCGGGCCGCAAGTCCCGCTTCGCGGGCTCCAACATGGGCTTCGCGTACTTCATCGAAGCGGTCATCTTCATCATCGGCGCGGCCATCCTGACCCTGCGCGGCCTGGAGGGCGCCCAGCTGGGCGCCGACCACTACTCGGCCGCGTACGTGGTCTCGTACCCGCTGGTGAAGCTGTTCTCCGGGCTGAGCGTCGGCACCCTGCACAACCTGCTCTGGGTGGTCGCGACGATCAAGATCTCGGTCTCCTTCATCTGGATGATCACGGTCTCGCTGAACACCGACATGGGTGTGGCCTGGCACCGCTTCCTTGGCTTCCCGAACATCTGGTTCAAGCGCAACGCCGACGGCGCCGTGGCGCTCGGCGCGCTGCAGCCGATGACCTCCGGCGGTGCGCCGATCGACTTCGAGGACCCGGCCGACGACGCCGTCTTCGGCGTCTCCCAGGTCGAGCACTTCTCCTGGAAGGGCATCCTCGACTTCTCCACCTGCACCGAGTGCGGCCGCTGCCAGTCGCAGTGCCCGGCCTGGAACACCGGCAAGCCGCTCTCGCCCAAGCTGCTGATCATGAGCCTGCGGGACCACGCCTTCGGCAAGGCGCCCTACCTGCTGGCCGGCGGCGGCAAGGACATGGAGGGCACCGAGAAGGCCACCGCCGAGCAGCTCGAGGACGTCCCGGCGGCCGCGCTGGCCGAGGCCGAGCGCCCGCTGATCGGCACCGCCGAGGAGAACGGCGTCATCGACCCGGACGTGCTGTGGTCCTGCACCACCTGCGGCGCCTGCGTCGAGCAGTGCCCGGTGGACATCGAGCACGTCGACCACATCGTCGACATGCGCCGCTACCAGGTGATGATCGAGAGCAACTTCCCGACCGAGGCCGGGACGATGCTCAAGAACCTGGAGAACAAGGGCAACCCGTGGGGCATGGCCACCAAGGCACGCCTGGACTGGGTCAAGGAGCTCAAGAAGGAGACCGGCATCGAGGTGCCGGTGATCGGCGAGGACATCGACCCCGCCGAGGTCGAGTACCTCTACTGGGTCGGCTGCGCCGGTGCCCTGGAGGACCGCGCCAAGAAGACCACCAAGGCCTTCGCCGAGCTGCTGCACACCGCGGGCGTCAAGTTCGCCATCCTCGGCAAGGAGGAGACCTGCACCGGTGACTCCCCGCGCCGCCTGGGCAACGAGTTCCTCTTCCAGATGCTCGGTGCGCAGAACGTCGAGACCCTGAACGCCGCGCTCGAGGACGCCCCGACCAAGCGGATCGTGGCCACCTGCCCGCACTGCTTCAACACCATCGCCAACGAGTACCCGCAGCTCGGCGGTCACTTCGAGGTGATCCACCACACCCAGCTGCTGCAGCACCTGATCGACGAGGGCAAGCTCGTCCCGGTCAACCCGGTCGAGGGCCTGATCACCTACCACGACCCCTGCTACCTGGGCCGCCACAACAAGGTCTACAGCCCGCCGCGCGAGATCATGGACAAGGTCCCCGGTCTGCGCCAGCAGGAGATGCACCGCCACAAGGAGCGCGGCTTCTGCTGCGGCGCCGGCGGCGCCCGGATGTGGATGGAGGAGCGCATCGGCAAGCGGATCAACACCGAGCGGGTGGACGAGGCGCTGTCGCTCGACCCGGACATCGTCTCCACCGCCTGCCCGTTCTGCCTGGTGATGCTCTCCGACTCGGTCAACGGCAAGAAGAACGAGGGCGCGGCCAAGGAGCACCTGAAGGTGGTCGACGTGGCCCAGCTGCTGCTCGACTCGGTGAAGGCGACCCCGCCGGCCGAGGCCGAGGAGGAGCCCGCGACGGTGGACGCCTGACGGCGACCGCCGTGACCGTGGACGCCTGACGGCGACCGCTGTTCGACAGTTCTGCTACAACAGCCCGGCCCGGTGGACGCCGCCAACGCGCCCGCCGGGCCGGGCTTTTCGGTGCCCCGGGCGACGGCCGGCGGTACGGCGGGCGGACGGCGAGTGACGTCAATCGCACGGCCGCCGGACGGGCATCCGTTCGGAAGGAAATACAGTAGGCGCCGGACCGGCCGCGAGCCGGTCGACCCGTTCCGGACGGGTTCAGACCACCGACGGAGGATCGGCCCGCCGGGCCGGGCCGCACAGAGCACAAGGGGAACAGCGCAGACCATGACCGAGGCGATCATGCTCGTCGGTGGTAAGGGCACGCGACTGCGTCCGCTGACCACCCACACCCCCAAGCCGATGCTGCCGGTGGCCGGCGTCCCGTTCATCGCGCACCAGCTGGCCCGCGCGGCCGCCGCCGGGGTCACCCGGGTGGTGCTGGCCACCTCCTACCTGGCCGAGGTGTTCGAGGACCACTTCCAGGACGGCACCCCGTACGGCATCGAGCTGGTCTACCTGACCGAGCGCGAGCCGCTGGGCACCGGCGGGGCCATCCGCAACGCCGCGTCCGGGCTGACCTGCGGCCCGGACGAGCCGGTCCTGGTCTTCAACGGCGACATCCTCTCCGGCCTCGACATCGCCGCCCTGCGCGACGGCCACGTGGCCGCCGGGGCCGACGTCACCCTGCACCTCACCCGGGTGGAGGACCCGCGCGCCTTCGGGCTCGTCCCGACCGACGAGAACGGGCGGGTGCTGGAGTTCCTGGAGAAGCCGGAGACCCCGGAGCAGATCGTCACCGACCAGATCAACGCCGGCTGCTACGTCTTCACCCGGTCCGTCATCGACCGCATCCCGGCCGGCCGGGAGGTGTCCGTCGAGCGCGAGACCTTCCCCGAGCTGCTGGCCACCGGCGCCCTGCTGCGCGGCGTCGTCGACACCTCGTACTGGCTGGACCTCGGCACCCCGGCCGCGTTCGTCCGCGGCTCGGCCGACCTGGTGCTCGGCAAGGTCGACTCCCCGGCCGTCCCCGGCCCGACCGGCGACGCCCTGCTGCTGCCCGGCGCCACCGTCCACCCCGGCGCGGTGCTCAGCGGCGGCACCGTGGTCTCCGCGGACGCGGTGGTCGAGGCCGGCGCGATCGTCGAGGGCAGCGTGATCCTGCCGGGCGCGGTGATCGGCCCGGACACCCTGGTCAAGGACTCGATCGTGGGCGCCTACGCCACCGTCGGCGACCGCTCGGCGCTGGACGGCGCGGTGATCGGCGACGGAGCGATCGTGGAGTCCGACAACGAGCTGCCGAACGGCATCCGGATCGCCTGCGGCACCCTGCTGCCGGTCGGCGCCGTGCGCACCACGGCCGGCCCGGGCGGCTGCCCGGCCGGCACCACCGCAGCCGCCGCGGTGCACGGGCCGTCGGTCACCGCCCAGCGGTAGCGCTCGCCGGGGCGGCTCCTGCGCGGGCCGCGGGGACGGCTTTCGGACCCGTTCGTCTCAGCCTCGCTGCAAACCGGCCCCGGCTCCGTCCGGGCCCGACGCGCACTGGGCCGGACGGGTACCTTCGGAGCGTGGTTGGTAATCGATACGACAGCGGTCAGGGTGCCGACCGTCCGCACGGCGGATGGCCGGCTCCTCCGCCGCCGCAGGCGGGGGCGCCCGGCGGGTACGGGCGGACGGACGGGCCGGAGTACTTCACGGCCGCGCACCCGACGGCGGCCGCCGGTCCGGGCGGGTACGGCGGTTCGGCCGGGCACGGTGGGTCCGGCGGTCCGGCCGGTCCGCGCGGTTCGGCCGAGGGCCCGGGGGGCACGGTCGGCGCCGGCTACGACCCGTACGCGGCCGACCGGCCCGGCAACACCCGGGCCTTCCCGCTCGGCGACCCGTACGAGCAGCAGCCGTACGGCCAGGACCACGGCCACTACGGCCGACCGCCGGCCCAGGGACACTACGAGGACGGCGGCTACGGGCAGCAGCCGCCGTACGGTGGCCAGGACCAGCAGCCCCCACCGCCGTACGGCCAGGACAACGTCACCGTCTACCGCGCCGGCGGCCAGTCCGCCCCGCACGTCAGCGGGCCCCGGCCGCAGTGGCGCGAGCTGTTCGTCGGCATCTTCCGCAGCCCGACCGAGACCTTCGACCGCACCCGCGACCACCAGGTCTGGCTGCCCGCCCTCACCGTCTCGCTGCTGTACGGCGTGCTCGCGGTGCTCGGCATCGGGCTGACCCACGACGACATCGTCGACTCGACCTTCTCGGTCGCGCTGACCGGCCTGTGCGCCGCGGCCGTCTGCTTCACCGTGGTCGGGGCGGTCTTCGGTGCCGTCACCTACGCGCTGGCCCGCCAGCTCGGCGGCGCCGGCCCGTGGAAGTCGACGATCGGCCTGGCCGCGCTGATCGGCTGGCTGACCGACGCGCCCCGGCTGCTGATCGACCTGGTGCTGCCCTCCGGCAGCGCGGTGGTCCAGGCCGTCGGCTGGGCCACCTGGATGCTCTGCGCGTACCTGCTGACCGGCATGGTCCGGCGGGTGCACGACCTGCCCTGGGGCAAGGCGGCGGCCGCCGCGGCCGTGCAGCTGGTCGCGCTGCTGGTGCTGATCAAGCTGCCGACACTGGGCTGAGGGGCGACGGGCACAATGGTGGGCGGGTCCGGCCGGTAGGCGACGGGGCCCGCCCACCCCCGTCCAGCCCCAGCCACCGGAGCGCGCCATGACCCTCCCCACCACCCACGTCAGCTTCCCGGCCGGGGCGGTGACCGGCGAGTCCCCGGTGCTGGCGGTGCACCCGCTGGCGGACGGCCGCTACGCGGTGGTGACCGAGTCCACCCCGTTCCACCCGCTCGACCACACCTGGCCCGACCAGCCCGCCGACCACGGCACCCTCACCGTCGACGGCACCGAGCTGGCCGTGGTGGACTGCCTCACCGGCGCGGTCGGCCCGGAGGGCGGCGCCCCGCTGGTCGGCGCCGAGATCCCGGTCAAGCGCGGCGACGAGGAATGGTCCTGGCTGGTCCTGCACGTCCTCGACACCGACCCCGGCGACCTCACCGGCCGGACCGCCACCCTCGCCGTCGACGCCGAGCGCCGGGCCGCCCTGAGCGCCTCGCACAGCGGCTGCCACCTGCTCGCCCTCGCCCTCAACGCCGCGCTCGCCCCGCGCTGGCGCAAGGACCCGGGCCGTTCGGACGCCTTCGGCAACCCCGACTTCGACAGCCTCGCCATGGCGAGCTCGGTGATGGACACCCAGGCCAGCACGGACACCTACCGGCTCGGCAAGTCGCTGAAGAAGAAGGGCTTCACCGTCGACGCCACCGAGGAGTTCCCCGCCCTCGCCGACGCCCTGCCCGCCCTCACCGAGGCCGTCAACGCCCGGCTCGCCGCCTGGGTCGCGGCCGACGCCCCGGTCCGGATCGAGGTCCCCGGCCCCGAGCTCACCGCCCGCCGCCAGTGGCACTGCGAGCTGCCCGAGGGCGGCGCGCAGATCTTCTGCGGCGGCACCCACCTGCACCACCTCGGCGAGCTCGCCGAGCTGACCACCGAGCTGCGGCTGTCCGAGGACGGCGCCGAGCTGGTCGCGGTCACCAGCCCGAAGCGGGGCTGACGCCGGAGGAAACGCCGCGGGCGGCCACCCCCTCGCCTGAGGGGATGGCCGCCCGCCGTGCGTGCACTCCGTCTTGGTGCGGTCAGGGTCTTGGTGCGGTCAGGATCCTGGTGCGGTCAGACCTGGCTGCGGTGGAAGTTCAGGTACGAGCGGGACGGCGTCGGCCCGCGCTGGCCCTGGTAACGCGAGCCGTAGCGCTCGGAACCGTACGGGTGCTCCGACGGCGAGGAGAGCCGGAACAGGCACAGCTGCCCGATCTTCATCCCCGGGTAGAGCTTGATCGGCAGCGTCGCGACGTTCGACAGCTCCAGCGTCACGTGCCCGCTGAAGCCGGGGTCGATGAAGCCCGCCGTGGAGTGGGTGAGCAGGCCCAGCCGGCCCAGGCTCGACTTGCCCTCCAGCCGGGAGGCCACGTCCTCGGGCAGCGTGATGACCTCGTACGTCGAGGCCAGCACGAACTCGCCCGGGTGCAGGATGAACGCCTCGTCGCCCTCCGGCTCGACCAGCCGGGTCAGGTCCGGCTGCTCCTCGGAGGGGTCGATGTGCGGGTACTTGTGGTTCTCGAACACGCGGAAGAAGCGGTCGAGGCGCACGTCGATGCTCGACGGCTGGATCATCGCCGGGTCGAACGGGTCGATGACGACCCGGCCCAGGTCGATTTCGGTCCGGATGTCCTTGTCAGAGAGCAGCACGCTTCGAGGTTACGTGCACGACGGGGCCCCGGACGAATCCGTCCGGGGCCCCGGTGTCCTTCCGCCGGCCGTCAGGCCAGGAACTCAGCGGCCTCCAACCGCATCGCCCGCGCCAGTTGGGCCGTGGACAGCTCCCGCACATCGGCCCGCACCGAACTCCGGAGCCGTCCGCACTGCGGACAGCGGATCAACCGCCCGGGCCCGAGCCGGCCCGGACCGAGGTTCTGCATCGGGAACGTGGTGGTGCTGAACAGGTGCCCCTCGGCACAACGAACGACGGCGCGCTGCTCCATCGATCCCCTTCCCATCCCTAACCCAGTACTCACCCGTACTCATCGCCCCGGCGGCCAGGCCTCGGGACAGCGTCATATTAGGGGATGTTCCGGACATTCCACACCGTGGCTCGCCGCCCCGACCCCACACCCACCGGAGCACTCACACGCGGCCCAAACAGTACGCCCCCCGCCCACCCCCACCCGGCTCCGCCACGGCCCCGAACCAGCCGTGCAACCACAGCGGCGGATGGGGTACAGTGGCACTGGATCGAGCGGTCTCTGACGGCTCATCAGGCGGGCGTAGTTTAATGGTAGAACATGAGCTTCCCAAGCTTAGAGCGCGAGTTCGATTCTCGTCGCCCGCTCCACTACCGAAGGCCGTAGGTCATATGACCTGCGGCTTTCTTGTTTGTCCGGAACAATTCGATCCCGCCTTGCAGATTCGTGCCAGAAGGCCGCCGGAGCCGCGGAAATCGGGCGTTCTCGGCGGTTGTTCTCGGGTGTCACCAGGTGATGGCACCGTCCATCGACTGCTGCCAGTAGGTGACCTTGAGGGAGTCGTCCACGTAGGCGCCCTTCGCGGGCAGCGGCGGGTGGGCCCTGCGCCGACGCTCTCGTTGCCGGACGGACCCAGGAAGTAGCGGACACGGTCGTCCTGGAGGCGCTGCACGTGCGGATCATCATCGAGGGCGCGCCGCTCGCCTGGACCGCCTACTCCATGGGCGTCGGCTGCGGCGGCGGTTCGACACCAAGTCCTTCGACATCGACTTCGACCGGGGCAGTCCGGTGATCACCGTCAAGGGTGGGCGGCGCGACTTCCCGTACAAGGTCGGCAAGTCCGATCCGGAGGTCTTCTACGTCACTGTGCACACCAAGGCGCACGAAGTCCGCCGGGACCTCATGCCGGACTGGTCCAGCGGCAGCCGCCGCGACACCGTGCACATCGACAACAACGGCACCCCGTTCCGCACCGGCGCCGACGTCGGCCGCCCCGGCTACTGCTACCCGCTGGGCGGCGGCGAGTGGATCAAACGAGAAAGCGGGTAGGACACGGGCAGGCTCCCTCGACCGGTGAGGCGGCACCCGCCTGCTGCGCCTGCTGGTCGATCGGTGGGGAAGGGGCGCCTGCCAGCGGCGGGCGAAGGGCGGAACTGTCCGTGCCCGGCCACCGTCCAAACAGTGACGGAATGCCTGCCCGGGTTGAATGCCGGGAGGAGTACGGAGGGGGCCTGTGCAGTCAGGTGGTGCCGAACTGAACCTCGGACGCTCGGACGGCTTCCGCAGTGGCGCGCCGGTCGCGCCGGACTGGTGGCCGGTGCTGGCGCCGGATGTGACGGTCGATCAACTCGATGCCGCGGAGCACTGCGAGATGCTGCTCCGGGACACCATGGCGGCCGTTCGGCCGACGACGGTGTGGCAGGAGACGGTGCCGCGGGCGGGGGTTCGGCTCTCCGCGCCGGGGCGGCGGGGGCCGGAGGTGCTCTGGTACGTCACCCGGGGGCGGGACCTGCTCACCGTGGTATCGCCGGGCCGACGGCCGGAGTTGGCGCGGATGGTGGAGCGCCAGTGGCGGTGGCGCGGGTGGACGATCACCTCGCTGAACGCCGGGCGGGACCGGCCCGGGGTCGCCGCGACCAGCCGTTGTGGCTCCCAACTGGTGCTGTGCTTCGGTGAGTTCGGTGAGGTGCGGCTGACCGCGAGTCTGCTCGGGGTGGCCGGCTCGGATCGGGTGCCCGCGCTGCCGGGGGCCGGCGAGCCGGACCCGGCGCCGCTGCCCTGGGTGCACTGCTCGTACTGGAGCGCGCCGGTGTGATGGGCGGGACACCGGGGGAGGCGTGGAGCGGGTCCCCCCGGACCCGCTCCACGCCGCCTCGTCGCGCGGCTTCGGCGCTGCCGCTCCCCCCGACACCCCGGCAACCCCGCCGCCCCCCTGGCAACACCCTCCGGCGAGAGCGTCCGCACGGACCCCGGCGAGCCCCCACCTCCGGGGGCGTCGTTGATCTCACGCTAACAAACCGCGTGGTTGGTTTGTCAATAGTGAGATCCACGAAAAATCCACAATCGTGACGACCCGGTCGGATCGGTGTGTCGGGGTTGACCAGGAAGTTGTGGGTCCGTCAGGGGCGCGTGCGGCCGTGCCGCATGCCCCGGGCATGGAAACCGCGCGGTCTGGAATCCGACATTCCGTGCATCATGGCAGTACGGAGTGACACCGCGCGAGTGCTCAACGCAGTGATGGACGGAACTCGGGACGGCCCGGGCCCGCGCTCAGCGCAGCAGCCGGCGCTCCTTGGCCACCGCCACCGCGCCCGCCCGGGTGTCCACGCCCAACTTGTCGTAGATCCGGCCCAGATGGGTCTTCACCGTCGCCTCGCTGATGAACAGCGCCCGGGCGATCTCCCGGTTGCCCAGCCCCTGTGCCAGCTGTTCGAGGATGTCCTGCTCGCGCTCGGTGAGCTGCGGCGCCGGCGCCCGCATCTGGGCCATCACCCGGGAGGCGACCGGCGGCGAGAGCACCGTCCGGCCCAGCGCGGCCGCGTGGACGGCGGCGAACAACTCCTCCGGCCGTTCGGCCTTCAGCAGGTAGCCGGTGGCGCCCGCGGCGATGGCCCGGGTGATGTCGGCGTCGGTGTCGTACGTGGTGAGCACCAGGACGTGCGGTCCGCCGGGGGCGGCGCGCAGGCCGGCGTCGCCGCGCTGGCGAAGTGATCCGCCCTGGTCGGCCGGGCGCGTTCCAGGGCGCTCTCCGAGCGCGTTGCCGGCCGTCGTCCACGAAACGCGCCCTGCCGCCGTCCCGGCCGTAGACCCGGACCCGCCGCCCCACGGTGTCCTCGTTCGGGTGAACAAGGGAGGGGTCGCCGCAGAACAGGCGGTGACCCTTCGAAAAGCCGATGTCGTTGTCAGTGGCGCGTGGCAGGCTTCCCGGTATGACGGCGTGGACCCTCAACGACATCGAACGTGCGATCCGCTCCTCCTGGGGTGTCGACACCTGTGCGCCCGAGGACCTGGCCCACTGGCGTCCCGACAATCCCGCCCGCGGCCAGTGCGGGGTGACGGCCATGGTGGTGCACGACCTGCTCGGCGGCGAGCTGATGATGGGCGAGGTGCACGTCGACGGGGTCCGGACGGACCTCCACTGGTGGAACCGCTTCGCCACCGGCTTCGAGATCGATCTCACCCGCGAGCAGTTCGGCCCGGAGGAGCTGGTCGGCCCCGGTCGCCCGGTCGCTCGTCCGGCCCGCCCCGGCCGGCTCCAGGCCCAGTACGAGCTGCTGCGCCACCGCGTGGTCACCGAGCTGGAGCGCGGGGCCGCCGCGAGCCGGATCCGCCGACCGGTGCGGGTCGCCTAGCCGACCGGCCCGGGTCCCTTAGGGCCGGGACGGACACGCCTCGGCGCACCAGCCGGGAAGACCGACGCTGACCACCCCGGCTCCGAAGCTCCCCTGACGTACAGTCGGCCCGGACGGACCACCGTGCGGGTGGCGGCGACGACGGGAGTGCGCGGATGAGCGGGGCGACGGTCGGTTTCGTGGGGCTGGGCGCGATGGGGCGGGGCATGGCCGGCAGCCTGCTGAGGGCCGGCCACGCCGTACGGGTCTGGAACCGCTCGCCCGAGCCGGTGGCGGCGCTGGTGGCCCAGGGGGCGGAGGCGGCGGGCTCGCTCGCCGAGGTGTTCGCCGCCGATGTCGTGGTCTCCATGCTGGCCAACGACCAGGCGGTCGAACGGCTGTTGCTCGACCCCGAGTTGCTGGCGGGCGCGAAGGCGACCCTGCACGTCAACATGGCCACGGTCTCGCTCGCGCTGGCCGAACGCGCCGAGGAACTGCACGCCGAGCACGGCATCGGCTACGTCGCCGCGCCCGTCCTCGGTCGGCCCCCGGTCGCGGCGGAGGGGAAGCTCAACATCCTGGCCGCGGGCGCGCCCGAGCTGCTGGACCGGGCCGAGCCGCTGTTCGCCGCGATGGGCGATCGCGTCTGGCACTTCGGCGACGCTCCCCGGCAGGCCAACACCGCCAAGATCAGCACCAACTTCCTGCTGGCCTGCGCGATCGAGTCGATGGCCGAGGCGTGCAGCCTGGCCGAGGCCCACGGCGTGCGGCCCACCGACCTGGTGGAGATGTTCACCGGCACGCTCTTCCCCGGGCCGGTCTACTCCGGTTACGGCTCGATGGTGGCCGAGCGCCGGTACGAGCCGGCCGGGTTCCGGCTGCCGCTCGGTCTCAAGGACGTCGGCCTGGCGCTGGAGGCCGGGGCCGCGCGCCACGTCCCGCTGCCGTTCGGCGGCATCCTGCGGGACGCCTTCCTGGACGCGCTGGCGCACGGCGACGGGGAGAAGGACTGGGCCGCCGTCGCCGAGGTCGCCCGCCGCCGGGCCGGCCTGCCGGACTGAGCACCGCCGCGCCCGCCTGCTCACAAGCACCGGACAGGCGGGCAGCCGCGCGGGACCCCGGGCGGGGCGCAGGCGCGGAATACCCGGCGCGCGGCTGGTGCTCGCACCTCTGTCCGCAACACCCGACCGGGGGAGCACCGATGACCGACCAGCCGTCCGGCGCCGAGGCGCCGCGCCGTTTCCTGTTCCTCGACGCCAGCTCGCGCGCCGGCGGCAACACCGAACAACTCGCCCGGCTGGCAGCCGAGTCGAGCCTGCCGGAGGGCGCGGAGCAGCGCTGGCTGCGGCTCGCCGACCACCCGCTGCCGCCCTTCCAGGACCTGCGGCACACCGGTGACGGCGGCTACCCGGAGCCGGTCGGCCACGAGCGGACCCTGCTGGAGGCCACCCTGGAGGTCACCGACCTGGTCTTCGTCGCGCCGGTGTACTGGTACACGCTGCCGACCACCGCCAAGCTCTACCTCGACTACTGGTCGGCCTGGTTCCGGGTGCCCGGGGTGGACTTCCGCGCCGGGATGGCCGGGGGCACGCTGTGGGACGTCAGCGTCCTGGCCGGCACGGAGGAGCAGGCCGAGCCGATGATCGGCACCCTCAAGCTGACCGCCGAGTACATGGGGATGCGCTGGGGCGGCGCGCTGATCGGCAACGGGACCCGCCCGGGGGACGTCCTGCGGGACGAGCGGGCGCTGATCGCGGCCAAGTCCTTCTTCACCGGCTGAGTCGGCGCCGCGGCCCCGGGGTGGCGTCATGCCGACCCGGGGTGGCGCCATGCCGAACCAGGGTGGCGTCATGCCGACCCCGGCCGACTGACGTATTCACGCCACCGAGGCCCGTGCGGTACCGTCCTTCCGGGCGTGTACCCGTCACTCCGCGGTCATCTTTTGGCAAAGCACAAAAGCCCTACCGGAGGACGGAGTTGGGCGATTCGGGCGCCCCGGCCCCGGGAACGTGCCGCAGCGGGGCACCTGCCTTCCGGAGTGGCCGGATCGTTCGGTACTCTCCGTCGGACTTTCAGCTTCGCGGGGGGTCCGCGGCGTCTGCGGCCGCCCCCTCGCGCCCGGGCCTCGCCCGGACACTTCCGTGAGGTCTCCTTGTCCATACGTCGCAGTCTTGCCCTGGCCGGCGTCGCCGCGCTCACGTCCTCGCTGGTGCTGGCCGGCGCCCAGGGCGCCATGGCCGTCGGTTCCACCGGCACCCCGTCCGCCGCCGCGGCGCCGGCGGACCAGAAGTCGAAGTACGCCCTCGACCTCTCGGTGCACGGGGTCCCCGGCACCTTCATCGCCGGTGGCGCTCCCCGTGAGTTCACCTACCGGATCGACAACTCCTCCAAGCACGACGACGTCTTCTACCCGTTCGTGAAGCTCAAGAACAAGCAGGGCTCGCTGGAGGCCAAGCACCTCAAGATCGAGTACCAGCTGCCGGGCGAGGGCTGGCAGACCGGTGTGGCCGCCCCGGGCGGCGGGGAGCACGACGACGACTCCGTCCTGATGCTGCTCGGCGGCGTCGGGTCGGACGGCGACGTCACCGACGACTCCCTGCTCGTCCTGAACCGCGGCGAGAGCCTCACCATCAAGGTGCGGCTGTCCTTCACCGACAACGCCCCGCTCGGCCGGGCCGGCCTGGTCCCGGTGGTCTTCGCCAGCGCGCTCGACGACGACAGCCACCTGCCGGTCGACAACGGCGCCTTCAGCTGCGACGGCGTCCGCGGCGCGGGCTTCACCATCAAGAAGGCGGGCCCGACCCCGACCGGCAAGCCGACCCCGACCCACACCGGCAAGCCGACCCCGACCGGGACCGGCACCCCGACCGGGACCGGCACCCCGACCGGGACCGGCACCCCGTCGGCGAGCCACACCCCGACCACCACCCCCAGCACCGAGCCGACCACCCCGGCCCCGACCACCGCGGCGCCGACCACCCCGGCCCCGGGCACCGCCTCGCCGTCCGCCTCGACCGGCGCCCCGGCCCCGTCCGGCGGTGCCACCGACGGCGGCAGCGACGCCCAGCAGCCGATCGACATCCCGGTGACCGTCCCCAACGTGACCCCGCCGAAGATCACCCAGGCCGGCGTGACCAAGGCCAAGGCGGCCGCCGACAAGGCGAGCAAGAACCTCGCCAGCACCGGTGGCGGCGACGACACCACCGCGATCGCGGCCGCCGGTGGCGCCGTCCTGGTCGCCGGTGTCGGCACCCTCGTGGTGCTGCGTCGCCGCAAGGCGGGCCAGCAGGGCTGACCCGGAGCTGACAGCCGGGGGGCTTTTCCCGAGTACCCCCGTGCCGCCCACCCGTCCGCTCGGACGGGCCTCCGGGCGGCACGGGCGGTACTCCTCCGTCACATAGGATGTCCGGCCGGAGGGGGGCGGAACGGCGGGGAGAGGGACAGGTGCGGGAAGAACGCACGGCACGGATCACCACCGACTACGAATCCGCGACCGGTCGGATCGCGGGCCTGCCGCTCCGCAGGCACCACGTGCTGCTGACGGCGTGGACGGTGCTCTGGTTCTTCCTGGTCGAGCCCAGGGGCGGCTTCTCCTGGCACTACCTGCGCCAGGGCGAACAGCTGCTCTTCAGCGGGCAGCCCGACGGCGGTCTCTCGCTCTACGCCCACCACCCCGAGCTGCAGATCGGCCCGGTCAGCCTGGCCGCCGCCCGGCTCACCGCCCCGTTCTCACCGCACGTCGGCCAGCTGATGGCCGAGGCGGTGAGCGCCGGGCTCGGCCTGGTGATGCTGGTCCTGGTCGGCCGCACCGCCGCCCTCTACTACCTCGGCACCGGCACCAACCACCGCCGGCTCCAGCAGCGCCTGCTGATCGCCGGGCTGGCGTTCATCCCGATGTGGGTCGAGGTCTCGGTCCGCTTCGCGCACCTGGACGACGTCCTCGCGCTGTTCTTCACCACCCTCGCCGCGCACGGCCTGGCCCGCGGCAAGCCCGTCCAGGTCGCGGTCTTCCTGGCCCTGGCGGTCGATTCCAAACCCTGGGCGATCGCCTTCGCCCCGCTGATCCTGGCCCTGCCACGGCCCGCCTGGCTGCGCACCGCGCTCTGGTTCTGCCTGCTGGTCGCGGTCGCCTGGCTGCCGTTCTACCTGGGCAACCTGGACACCATGGCGGCCGCCAAGTTCACCATCCCGAACCAGCCCGCCTCCGCGCTGCGCTGGTTCGGGGTCACCGACCCGTCCACTCCCTGGTGGGACCGCCCGACCCAGTTCGCGCTCGGCATCGGCCTCGGCTGCGTCGCCGTCTGGCGCGGCCGCTGGCCGGCCGTGGTGCTGCTCGGCGCGGACGCCCGGATCCTGCTCGACCCGAGCGTCTACACGTACTACACGGCCTCGATCCTGCTCGGCACCCTGCTCTGGGACGCGGTCGGGCAGAAGCGGCTGGTCCCGTGGTGGAGCTGGATCGCGCTGGCCGCGTTGTACGGCGGCACGCTGTTCCTGCCGTCCGACCCGGCCCGCGGCTTCGTCCGGCTCGCCTTCGTGGTGGTCTCCGCCGCGTACGTGCTGCTCTGGCCCACCCAGCAGACCCGCCGACCGCGGCCACCGGCCGGGGGCGGCGGCGGGGACGGGCGCCGTCGGTCGGCCCGGCGGCGCGAGCGGGAGCTGGTCAGCGCCTGAGGCCCGCCCGGAAACACGGCTTGACCCTCACGTGACGTGAGAGCGCAGGGTGGTGGTCAGCGCCAGGGAGGAGTTTCCGGATGAACGAGGGCGAGGGGCACTCGGTCGGCGCCGTGGCGAAGATCGCCAAGGTGACCGTCCGCACCCTGCACCACTACGACGAGATCGGCCTGCTGTCCCCCGCGGGCCGCACCCGGGCCGGCTACCGCCGGTACGTGGACGCCGACCTCGACCGGCTGCAGCAGATCCTGTTCTACCGCGAGCTCGGATTCCCCCTGGAGGAGATCGCGGCGATCCTGGACGACGACTCGGTCAGCCCGAGCGAGCACCTCCGGCGGCAGCACCGACTGCTGACCGACCGGATCAGGCACCTCCAGGACCTCGCCGCAGCCGTCGAACACGCCATGGAGGCACGCAGGATGGGCATTCAGCTGACCCCGGAGGAGAAGTTCGAGATCTTCGGCGAGGGCTACCAGGAGGAGTGGGAGCAGGAGGCCGAACAGCGCTGGGGCGACACCGAGGCCTGGGCCGAGTCCCAGCGCCGCACCGGCGGCTACACCAAGGCCGACTGGCAGCGCATCCAGGGCGAGATGACCGAGCTCAACGACGGCCTGGTCGCGGCCGTCACCGCCGGCGAGCCCGCCGACGGCACGGTGGCCATGGACCTCGCCGAGGCGCACCGGCAGCACATCCGCCGGAACTTCTACGACTGCACGTTCACCATCCACCGCGGTCTGGCGTGCCTGTACGTCTCGGACCCGCGCTGGACCACCACCTACGAGGAGCTCGCCCCCGGCCTGGCGCAGTGGCTGCACGACGCCATCGTCGCCAACGCCGACCGGCACGAGAAGGCGTAGCGGGAGGCGCCGGGGACGGCGCCGAGGGAGGCGCAGCGGGTGTCGTGGCGGGTGTCGTGGCCGGTCACGCCACCCCGCGCCCGAAGGAGCGCCGGTACGCGGTCGGCGAGGTGCGCATCACCCGCCCGAAGTGGTGGCGGAAGGTCGCCGCGCTCTCGAAGCCGACCGCCGCGGCGATCTCCTCCACCGTCCCCTCCGGCGACTCCAGCAGCGCCAGACTGGCCGCGATGCGCTGGGTGACCACCCAGCGCATCGGGCTGGTGCCGTTGCGGGCGGTGAAGTGCCGCAGGTACGAGCGGTCCGACATCCGCGCCGCCCGGGCCAGCACCGAGACGGTCAGCGGGTCGGACAGGTGGTCGAGCGCCCACTGCATGCTGCGGGCGATCCCGTCCTCGTCCTCCTCGACCGGGCGGACCGCCGCCTCGATGAACTGGGCCTGTCCGCCGTCCCGGTGCGGTGCCACCACGAAGCGGCGGGCCACGCTGTTGGCCACCTTGGCGCCGTGGTCCCGGCGGACCAGGTGCAGGCACAGGTCGATGCCGGCCGCGCTGCCCGCGCTGGTCAGCACGTCGCCGTTGTCCACGTACAGCACGTCCGGGTTGACCCGCACCCGCGGGTAGCGCTGCTGGAGCAGTTCGGCGTACCGCCAGTGGGTGGTCGCCTCCTTGCCGTCCAGCAGCCCGGCGGCGGCCAGCGCGAAGGCGCCCGAGCAGATCGACACGATCCGGGCGCCGCGTTCGTGCGCCGTCCGCAGCGCCTCGACCAGACCGGGGGAGACTCCCCCGGTCTGGCGGCCGGGAGGCGCCCCCACGCCGCTGAAGGCGTTGCGCACACCGGGGATGACGACGGTGTCGGCCGCGGCGAGGTCGTCCAGGCCGTGCCGGGCGGTCAGCGCGAAGCCGCCCACCGCGTCCAGTTCCGCCCCCGGCCGGTCGGCGCACACCTTGAGCCCGTACCAGGGCGCCGCCAGCAGCCCGCCCAGCTCGGGCCGCGCCAGCCCGAACACCTCGACCACCACGCCGAGTTCGAATGGTGCCATGCCATCGAAGGCGTACACCGCGACGTCGTGCACGGGCTCCGGGCGCCGGCCGATGGTGACGGCCACCGGGCGTGGCCGGGCGACCCGGTCCTCGGCGACCTGCTGGGAGATCTGCCCGGCAGCCTGCTCGGCGATCTGCTCGGCCATGCGAACCCCCTGCTCACGGGTGGCGGAATCCCGGTGAGTGTAGCTGTCCCGGCCACCCCGGAACTTCGGACCGCCCTGCCGCAGCGGCCACGCCGGGGAACGCCGAAGGGCCCGGCCTCCCCGCGACGGCGGAGACCGGACCCTTCAACGGTCGGTCCAGGCTGGTCCAGGCCGGTTCGGCCCGGTTCAGGCGAGCGAGGCCATCCAGGCTTCGACCTCGTCGGAGCGGCGCGGCAGGCCGGCCGAGAGGTTCTCGTTGCCGTCGGCGGTGACCAGGATGTCGTCCTCGATCCGGACGCCGATGCCGCGGTACTCCTCCGGCACGGTCAGGTCGTCCTGCTGGAAGTACAGGCCGGGCTCGACGGTGAGCACCATGCCGGGCACCAGCAGGGCGTCGACGTGCTCCTCGCGGCGGGAGTGGGCGCAGTCGTGGACGTCCAGGCCGAGCATGTGGCCGGTGCCGTGCAGGGTCCAGCGGCGCTGCAGGCCGAGCTCCAGGACCTTCTCGAGGTCGTACACCGAGGCGTCCAGCAGGCCCCAGGCGAGCAGCCGCTCGGCGAGGACGCGCTGCGAGGCCTCGTGGAAGTCGCGGAAGCGGGCGCCCGGCTTGACCGCGGCGATGCCGGCCTCCTGGGCGTCGTACACCGCGTCGTAGATCTTCCGCTGCAGCTCGGTGAAGGAGCCGTTGATCGGCAGGGTGCGGGTGACGTCGGCGGTGTAGAGGGTGTGGGTCTCCACGCCGGCGTCCAGCAGCAGCAGTTCGCCGGGACGCACGTCGCCGTCGTTGCGGACCCAGTGCAGGGTGGTGGCGTGCGGGCCGGCGGCGGCGATGGTGCCGTAGCCGACGTCGTTGCCCTCGACCCGGGCGCGGCGCCAGAAGGTGCCCTCGATCCAGCGCTCCGAGGTGGCGACGGCCCGGCCCAGCTCGCGGACCACGTCGGTGAAGCCGTTGACGGTGGCGTCGCAGGCGGCACGCAGCTCGCCGATCTCCCACTCGTCCTTGACCAGCCGCAGACCGCTCAGGAACTCCTTGAACTCGGCGTCCTTGTCGGCGTCCAGGACGTCGGCGAGCGCGGCCTCCAGGCCGGCGTCGTAGCCGCGGACGATCCGGGTCGGCACGGTGGAGTCCTTGGCACGCTCGGCCAGCTCCTCGGCGGCCTGGCGGACGTCCCGGGCCGGCAGGCCGAGCAGCTGCTCCTGCTCGCTCAGGCTGTGCCGGCGGCCGACCCACAGCTCGCCGTGGCCGTCCAGCCAGAACTCGCCGTTCTCGCGGTTCGAGCGGGGCAGCAGGTAGAGGGTGAACTCGTGGCCGGCGTCGCCGGTGGGCTCGCCGACCAGCACCGCGTCCTCGGTCTGGTCACCGGTGAGGTGGACGTACTCGCTGGCGGCGCGGAAGTTGTAGTCGGTGTCGTTGGAGCGCACCCGCAGGTTGCCGGCGGGGACGACCAGGCGCACGCCGGGGTGGGCGGCGGACAGCTTGGCGCGGCGCTCGGCGGCGTACCCGGCCTGGGCGATCGGGGCGAGCCCGTGCAGCTCGGTGTCGGCCCAGCCGGACTTCATCGAGGCGGACAGCTCGTCCGAGATCTCGCCGTAGAGGCCGTTCTTGCGGCCCTTGAACTGCGGCGGCTCCTCGCCGCCCTCGGCCTCGGGGTTCTCGGCCACCGCGGGGGTCCGGTCCTCGGTCACGTGCAACGCCTCCTAGGGGGTGGTACCGCCGCCCTCGGGGGGAGGTGTCGGGTCGCGACACGCGCGGGCGGCCGTGCGTCCATGGTACGGACGCCCGGTCGCCCGTCGGTTCGGGGTTCGTATGCCCACTCGTACGCCTGCCCGGACACCTACTCGGGCGCCTACGCGGACACCTACTCGGACACCTACTCGAAGCGCGCGGCCAGCAGCATCAGGTCGTCGGTGGCCGGGGCGGCGTCCGGGTCGGGGCAGACGGCCAGCAGGTGGGCGCAGAGCCGGTCCGGGTCGATCCGCACGTCGCGCGGGGCGTCGGCGGCGGCCCGGCGCAGGTTGGCCTGTCCGGCGTGCAGGGTCGGGCCGCAGCGGCGGGCCAGGCCCTCGGTGTAGAGCAGCAGGGTGTCCCCGCGCGCGGCGGTGAACTCGACTCCGGGGGCCTCCCAGCAGGCCAGCATGCCGAGCGGCGCGGAGAGCGAGGTCTCCACGAATTCGGCGCCGTGCCGGCCGACCAGGACGGGCGGGCAGTGCCCGGCCCCGGCGAGGGTGATCCGGCGTTCCTCCGGCTCGACCCAGGCGTAGACGGCGGTGGCGGTGCGGGTCGGCTCGGTGGTCTTGAGCAGCAGTTGCAGGTCGCCCAGGACGGAGACCGGGTCCTCGCCCTCCAGCACCGCGTACGCCCGCAGTGCGGCCCGGATCCGGCCCATCGCGGCGGCCGCGCCGGGGGCGGAGCCGGGGCCGGCGCCCGGTCCGTCGCCGGAGACCGAGCCGACGGTGAGGCCGAGGGTGCCGTCCGGCAGCGGGATGGCGTCGTACCAGTCGCTGCCGTTGGAGTGGTCCAGGCCGGCCGGGACGAGCCGGGCGGCCAGCCGCAGACCGTCGGCCTGGGGGAGGTGGTCCGGCAGCAGTCCGCGGCGCAGCGCCTCGGTGGTGCGCCGGGTGCGCTCCGCCTCCAGTTGCCTGGCCAGCAGCTGAGCGGCGATCTCGCAGTAGTGGTGGGCCAGTTCGCGCTGGCACCGGGTGGGTTCGGCGGGCCGGTCGTAGAACCAGACGGCGGCCGCGAGCGGGCCGTCCTCGACGGTGGCGAACGGCAGGCCGACGGCGCCGCCGAGGCCGAGGTGGACGGCGAGTTCGCGCAGCCGGCCGCCGATGGCCGGGTCCTCGGCGAGGTCGCGGGAGTGCAGCTGTTCGGGCCGGTCCTGTTCGCGCAGCAGCCGGGCGAGCAGGCTCTGCTCGGTCGGGACGGTCTCCAGGGCGCCGAGGCTGGCCCGGTCGAGGCCGAGGCCGACCGGCTGGCCGGCGCCGCCGCCCGGCATCAGGGTGACCAGCACGCCGCGGCTGGCGCCGAGCAGGGCGGCGCCGGAGGCGAGGACGGCGTCCAGGGTGGCGTCGAGGCCGCGGGCGCGGACGAGGCGCTCGGTGTGCTCGTGCAGGCTGGTGATATCGGACAGACGTCCGGCCAAACGGTCCTGCACCGTGGCGGACGGTGCCGTGGGGCCGTCCGCGGCGGCGGTGTCGCCGTCCGGTGCGTCGGCGGGGCCGGGCAGGTCCGGCGGGTCGAGGACGGTGAGCCCGCCTGCGCAGCCGGGCTCGCCCGGTTCGGCGGTCGTCGGCGACGGGTGGGACGTCGACGGGTGGGAGTTGGTCATGCCGCCACTCCTGACGCGGTGCTACGTGCCATGCGGAACCCCCAGATACGGCCAATGTGGTGCGAGCACGGCCAAAGGGCGTGATTCGCCTCGATTCGCTACTACTCGTCATTGATCGACAGCAATGCCACCACTTCTACACAGGCCATTCGGGGCATGTCCAGATCCGGGACGACGCGGTGGCCGGTTCCACGTCTGTTCGACCCGGTCGGAGGGCGTGCGCGGAACGCGGCGCGCCGGTCGGGGCCGCAGGCATGGAGCGAGCCGGGAGCGGGCAGAACGGAGGGGACGGACCGGGCGGCCGTCCGGATCCTATGTCCGCGCCGCCCGCACTCCTGGCTGGCCGGAAGTCTCTCACTCGTACGGTGGAACCAAGCGCGCCCGGGCGGCGTCCATCCGGTCGCATACGGGATTCTCGTTCCAAGGGCTGTTCCAGTGCGCGGCCCTTCTCATGTCGTGCTCCACACCGTGCTCCACGTCGTAGCCGCGCCGTCCGCCATGCCGCCCGCCCCGCTTCGCGTCGCCCGGGGCCGTGCCGTCGCGGGCCCGCGTGGCGAGTTCCGGCGGATGTCGGTGGGGCGGAGCGAACCGAGCGGTCAGGGAAAGGAACGAGCGCCATGCGTGAGAACCCGAAGCGCCCGGAGAGCCGGTCGCAGGAGTCGTCCGCCCGGCTGGCCGCGGCCCTGACGGCCGCCGTCGAACACCGCTGGCCCGTGGTGCCGGGCACCGTGCTGTGCGGCGGCCGCTGCTCCTGCGGCGATCCGGACTGCCCGGTGCCGGGCGCCCACCCGCACGACCCCTCGCTGCTGGCCGCCACCACGGACGCCCGGATGGTGCGCTGGTGGTGGGAGCGGCAGAGCCCGGACGCGCCGGTGCTGGCCGCGACCGGTTCCGCGGTGTCGGCGGTCAGCCTGCCCGCGGCGGCCGGCGCCCGGGCGCTGGTCTACCTGGGGGCGCTGCGGCTGCCGCTCGGGCCGGTGCTCGCGATGCCGGGCCGCTACGCACTGCTGGTGGCCCCGTACTCGCTCGACGCGCTGGGCGAGATGCTCGCCCAACTCCCTTGGGTGCCGGGTTCGTTGCGCTACCACGGGCCGGGCGGCTTCCTGCCGCTGCCGCCCGGCGGCGGGGCCATGGGGGTCCCCCCGACCGGAGGCTGGGGGAGGGTGCGCTGGGTGCTGGCGCCGCGACCGGCGGCGGGCGGCGGGGTGCGGTTGCCGCAGGTCGGGCCGCTGCTGGGTGAGTTGGTCGAGGCGACGGTCCGGCTGGACAGCGGCCGCTCGGCGCACTGACGGGCCGCCGGGCCGTACCGGACTCCGGGCCCGGCGGTGCGGGGCGTTCCGGAAAAAGAAAAGATCCGGCCGCTGGCGACGGGGGATGCACCAGCGGCCGGACTCTTTAGACAGTAACAAGGATCCGCGCCCGCGCCAATTTCCAAGACGCCCTCCAGGCCGGGAAATTGCGGCTTCATGGCGACAATGTGACGCGTATCACCCGGATCCTGCGCCCTTTAGTTCAGGGTGACCTGACGGTTCACCAGGTTCGCGCGGGCGCGCCGCTCCTCGGCGGTGAGCGGAGTCCCGTCGGCGAGGACGGCGGCGAGCCGCTCGCCGAACTCGGCGGCCGGCTTCTCGCAGTCGGCGGCGGTCATGGCGAGCGGGAGGTCCCACACCGGGACGGTCAGGCCGTGCGCGCGGAAGGAGCCGACCAGGCGGGTGTCCGGGCCGAGCGAGGCCTCGCCGGCGGCGTTCAGCCGGGCCAGCGCGTCCAGCAGCTGCTCCTCGGGGACGGTCATCACCCAGCGCAGGTGGTTCTTGTCCGGGGTGCCGCACCAGTAGGCGGCGTCGACGCTGCTGAGCTTCTCGGTCGGGATGGCCGAGGCGTTGGCGCGCTCCAGCGAGGCGGCGACCTCACCGGTGGCGGTCTCGGCGTCCTCCAGCCAGAACTCGAAGCCGGTGTGCACGGTGGGCGTGAAGGCGGCGGTGGTGTCCAGCAGGTCCTGCAGGCGGCGGCCGCCGGGGACGGTCCGGCGGGCCGGGACGGGGCTGCCCGGCTCGGTGGTCAGGGCCAGCTCCAGGGCGTCCGCGAGGTCGCGGCTGAGGTCGCCGGAGGAGGACTGGGTCTGCAGGCCCAGCAGGATCGAGCCGTCCGGGCGGCGCAGGGCCGGCCAGGCCAGCGGCAGCACGGTCGCCAGGGTCACCGACGGGACGTCACCCTCGGCGGCCTCGGCCACCCCGGCGGCCAGCGTCAGCGGCACCGTGGCGGCGGGCACCAGCTCGCGCAGCGCCACCCAGTCGGCCTCGCCCGGCAGGCCCTCGAACGGGCGGTGCACCAGCTCCTGCACCGCGTGCGAGGCCTCCCGGCCGTGGCAGGCCTTGTACCGGCGGCCCGAGCCGCAGGGGCAGTCCTCGCGGGCCCCGACCACGGGGATCTCGCCCGTGACGGCGGTGGTGGACTGGCGCTGCGGCGCCTTCTTGGCGGCCTTCTTGCCCATGCTGCGGCTCTCCCGGGGGACGGTGGTCCTTTTAACCGGGAAGCCTACTGACAGTTTCTCGGCGCCCGACTCACCCAAGGACCCGGCTCGTCGGGCGGGCCGCTACGCGCTGCGCGCGTCGCCGCCGGTACGCCGGGCGTGCCGGGCGCGCGCGGGCAGCGCCGCCCAGACCGTCACCTCGCCGGGCGCGTCGCGCACGCCCCAGTCGCTGGCCAGCTGGTCGACGATGCCCAGGCCGCGGCCGCCGCGCGAGGTCAGCGAGGGGCTGGCGGGCAGGGGCCGGGTGGCCGCGCCGCCGTCGGTGACCTCCAGGGTGAGGACGCCGTCGGCGTGCATCTGCCAGCGGACCAGCACTCCGCCATCCGGCTCGATCGTGCCGTCCTCGCGCTCCCGGCCGCCCGGCGCCGGGTGCGTCCCGGAGGGGACGCCGACCAGCACCTGGTCCACCACCTCGGCCCGGGCCCCGCGGCCCAGGGCCGGCAGCGGGCCGAGCGGACGGGCGTACCGGCAGGCGTTGCTCAACAGTTCGGAAAGGATCAGTACGGCATCGTCAATGACCGGTTCCGGTATCTGCCGGTCACCCAGATCTCGACGCAGTCGGCGCCGTGCGACCCCGACACTCGCTGGGCCGTGCGGCACTGCCATGGTCGATGAAGTCGGCACTTCGCGCGCCACCATCAACGCCACCCCCGGACCTCCTTCAGCGTTTGCCGAGGGATGGATGCCCCTTGGTAATGCGTCGGAAACGACCATCGGGGGATCCCACGGATCCATTTCGAGCAGCGCGACGCACGGTCGACAAGAGGGCATTCCGTGCTCACCCTCCGTCGCCCGCGGGCAAGAATTCCGGCAATACCGTGCGCGGAAGGTTTGCTTGCCGACCAGAGTGATCGGGTCCCACCGGTAGGGCGGCGGCTCCCGTCCCGGATCACCGCCCGAGCTGCGCCAGCACCTCGGCGGGCCGGTTGGTGATGATCGCGGACACCCCGAGCTCCAGGCAGAGCTCCACGTCGGCCGGCTCGTCCACCGTCCACACGTGCACCTCGTGGCCCAGCTCGCGCAGCCGGGGCACCAGCTGGGGCTTGGCCTTGATCAGCTCGATGCCCGGGCCGGCGATCCGCGCCCCGCCCGGCAGCGGCCGGCCCGGGCGCAGCTGACCGAGCAGCGGCAGCATCCGTTCGATCAGGAACACCCGCTGGTACTCGGGCGCGGTGGCGGCCACCCGGCCCAGCGCGATCGAGGAGAAGCTCATGATCCGGGCGGACGGGCGGTCGCCCTCCCGGGCCGCGCCGATCTTGAACCGTTCCAGCGTCCGCAGCAGCTCGACCTCGACCAGGCCGCGGAACCGCACCGGGTGCTTGGTCTCGATCGCCAGGTCCACCGGGCGGCCGCAGTCCACCACCAGCTCGAGCAGCCGCTCCAGCCGCAGCACGCCGCGCAGTTCGGGGTCGGTGCTGGGCCGGCCGGTCTTCCAGCCGCCGAAGTCGTACGCCTCCAGCTCGGCGAGGGTCATCGCCGAGACGGTGCCCCGGCCGTTCGAGACCCGGCCGATCCGGCGGTCGTGCACGCAGACCAGGTGGCCGTCGGCCGTCACCCGGACGTCGCACTCGACGGCGTCCGCGCCCTCGTCGAGCGCGCGCCGGTAGGCCGCGAGGGTGTGCTCGGGCAGGGCGTGGGAGGAACCGCGGTGGGCGATCACCTGGACGGAGGGCGCGGTGCGCGCCGCCGCCGGGGGCAGGTCTGGGCTGGTCACGGGCCCAACGATAGGCGGCGCAGGTGACGCGGAGGCGAAGCCGGCCCCAACCTGAGGGGCCGACTCCCCGTCCGGTGCGTCAGGCCCGCGCGGCGCGGCGGGTCAGCGGGGTGAGCGCCCAGGTGGCCAGCGCCGGCACCAGGAAGGCGAACAGCGAGGCGGAGGTCCACTCCTGCGGGGTGAAGTGCAGCGACTCCTGGGCGGAGGTCCAGAAGTCCACCCACCAGTCGGCCACCGCGGTCGGCGCGATGAACTGGTAGACCGCGAAGCCCAACACCCAGGGCAGCAGCATCAGCCAGCGGGACGGCGCTCGCTCGGAGAGGTCCCAGCCGTGCCGGCCGGCGCCGAAGAAGTAGTCCACCGCCAGCACCGCCAGCAGCGGCACGAACACCGAGCCGATCAGGCTGAGGAAGTTGCCGTAGGTGTCGGTGAACCGGTCGATCCGCAGCGCCAGCACGGTGGTCAGCACGCCGATCCCGCCGCTCAGCACCCGGCGGTCCACCCGCGGCAGCAGGTTCTGCAGCGACATCGCGGTCGAGTACACGTTGGCGAAGGACTGGTCGGTCTCGCGCAGCACCAGCACCAGCAGGAACAGCCAGCCGGCCCAGACGCCGAGGAAGGAGTCGAAGATCCGGCCCGGGTCGCCGTCGGACTGCAGCAGCGCCATCAGGCCGAGCACGTAGCACCAGACCTGGGCGACGGTGTAGCCGGAGAAGCTGCCCCAGAACGACGAGCGCGGGGTGCGCGAGTGCCGGGTGTAGTCGGCGGCCATCGGGACGAAGGAGATCGACACCGCGATCATCGCGTCGGTGGCGCCCAGGAAGCCGTGCCAGTTGCCCGCGCCCGGGTCCGGCACGCCCTGCCGGCCGAGCTGGACGGTGAAGTACACCATCGCGACCGCGACCGCCCCGGCCACGAAGCGGCGCAGCACCGCGATCGAGCCCAGCGGCCAGATCGTCAGCGCGGTGGTCAGGGCGCCCGCGAGCAGCACGAACAGCCAGCGGTAGCCGGTGGTGTGGGCGACGGTCTGCGCGCCCGCCGCGATGGTCAGCAGCTCGAACACGCCCCAGCCGATGCACTGGACGATGTTCAGCACGGTCGGCAGGTAGGACAGCCGGGTGCCGAACAGCCCACGCAGGTTGGCCATCGCCGGGGCGCCGGTCCGGGCGCCGATCAGCGCGGCCACGCCGAGCATCGCGGTGCCGACCGCCGTACCGGTCACGATCGCGGTCACCGCGGCGGCCAGCGACAGCTCGCCGCCCTTCGCGCCGAGCACGGTCGCGGCGGTCGAGAAGCCGATCAGGCTGACGCCGAGGTTCATCCAGAGCGCGAAGTGGTCCCGGAAGCGCAGGGTGCGCGGCGGTTCGGTGTCCAGCACCAGCGGGGCCTCGACGCGCTGGTCGAGCACCGCGGTGGCCGCGGCCGAGCCGGCCGGAAGATCGGGGAAATCCTTGGACGCGGGCGCGCCCGAAGAAGACGATGGCGAAGCAGGCGGCATGGCCGATACTCCCTACGCCGGCATTACCCGGACAGGTTCCGGCGGTCAGCGCCCCCTCGACGGTCGGCCTGTCGCTCGCCTGGCGTACCGTCGACATGCGCACTCTCAGCCTGGTCGGTCCAAGCTCCCGCGTGTCAGTTTGGAGCGACAGGCTAACCGGCACGGGTACGAACGCCAAAGGCCGCGGGGTGCGTGGTCCGCATCGCGGGATGCCGGATGGGGGTGGGGAGCCCCCGGTCGTCGGTGACGGCTAAGGATTCTTATGAGTTCTTCAGAGGGGTCCTTACGGCAATCGAATCGACGGTGCGAAAAACTATGGTCCTTGGTTCTGTCAGCTATGGAGGTCGTCCGTGAGCACCGAGCGCGAGGTTGGGCCCGCCGGGCCGCAGGGGGAGCAGCCCGCCGGGGCCGGGGAGGCGGTCGGCGCCGCTTCCGACGGCACCGCTCAGGGCGGTCACAAGCCGACCATGGCGTTCAGCCGGGTGCCCGAGCCCGTGGCCGGGCCGGCCGCTGACGCGGCTGCCGAGAAGGCGGCGGCGGACGCGGCTGCGGCCGACGGCGCCCCGGCCGACAGCGGGCACCGGGCGACCATGGCGTTCAGCCGGGTCCCGGAGCCGGCGGCCCCGCCGGCGGCCGAGTCGACCGCGGCCGAGACCGCTGCGGTCGCGGAGGCCGCTCCGGTCGTCGAGACCGCTGCGGGCATGGAGGCCGCTCCGGCCGAGGGCGGGCACAAGCCCACCGTCGCCTTCACCAAGGTCCCCGCGCCGGAGGCTCCGGCCGCGCCCACCGTCGAGGAGCCGGCCGTCGACCCGGTCACCGGCTACATCGACGCCCCGCCGCCGGTCCTGCCGCCCGCGCCACCCGTCGCTCCGGCTGCGCCCGCGGCTCCGGCTCCCGCCCCGGCCGCGCAGGCCGCCGCTCCGGCCGCGCCCGCCCTGCCGCCGGGTGCCAACCCGTACGCGACCCCGACCCACGGCGTGCCCGCCGCCGGTGTCCAGGAGCCCTACGGCGCCCCGGTCGCCAACGCGCAGGAGCCGTACGGCGCTCCGGGCGTCGGTGCGCCCGCCGCGCACGGCCACCACCCCTTCGGCGCCGGCCAGCCGCTCGGCGGCTGGGGCGGCCAGGACGCGGCCTCCGGCGGCGCGGGCTATCCCGGCGGCCCGGGCGGCCCGCTCGGCTACCCGGCCGAGTACCCCGGCGGCCCGACCGGCCCCGGCGGTCCGCGCAAGAAGCGCGGCGGTCTGGTGGCCCTGCTCGCGGCCGTCGCCCTGGTGGCCGGTGTCGCCGGCGGCGCGATCGGCGTGGTCGCCACCGACCGCACCAGCAGCAGCGGCTCGGCGAACGACCACCACAGCACCACCATCCAGGCCAGCAACACCCAGAAGAACGAGCCCGTCCCCGGCTCGATCGCCGCCATCGCGCAGAAGGCGCTGCCCAGCGTCGTCACCATCAAGGCGCAGGGCGCTCAGGAGTCGGGCACCGGCACCGGCTTCGTCTTCGACACCGAGGGCCACATCCTCACCAACAACCACGTGGTCGCGCCGACCCTCAACGGCGGCAAACTGACCGTCAAGTTCGCCGACGGAACGTCCTACAGCGCCTCGGTGCTGGGCCACGCCGAGGGCTACGACGTCGCCGTGGTCAAGATCGACAACCCGCCGAAGGACAAGCTGGCGCCGCTGGCGCTGGCCGACTCCGACAAGGTCAACGTCGGCGACGCCACCATCGCGATCGGCGCGCCGTACGGCCTGGAGTCCACCGTCACCAGCGGCATCGTCAGCGCCAAGGACCGCCCGGTCGCCTCCGGCGACGAGACCGGCGCGCAGGCCTCGTACATGAACGCCCTGCAGACCGACGCCTCGATCAACCCCGGCAACTCCGGTGGCCCGCTGCTCGACTCCGGCGGCGCGGTGATCGGCATCAACTCGGCGATCCAGTCCAACGCCTCCGCCAACGGCCGGGCCGGCAGCATCGGCCTGGGCTTCGCCATCCCGATCAACCAGGCCAAGTGGGTCGCGGACACCCTGATCAAGACCGGCAAGCCGGTCTACGCCAAGCTCGACGTGCTGCGCAACGACGACTACAAGGGCGACGGCGCGCAGATCCAGACCCGCGACGTCCAGGGCCAGCCGGCCGTCACCCCCGGCGGCGCGGCCGACAAGGCCGGCCTCAAGCCGGGCGACGTCATCACCAAGCTCGGCGGCGCGCCGATCGAGAACGGCCCCGCCCTGGTCAGCCGGATCTGGACGCACAAGCCCGGCGAGACCGTGGACGTCGAGTACACCCGCAACGGCCAGAGCTTCACCACCAAGGTCACGCTCGGCCAGCGGGACGGTGACCAGTGATCCTCGGGCACGCGGAATCGTGTGCACCGAAACCCGCCGGACCCGTTAGGCTGACCTCCGCCTGGAGAGCTGCCCGAGCGGCCTAAGGGAACAGTCTTGAAAACTGTCGCATGGTGACCCCATGCCGTGGGTTCGAATCCCACGCTCTCCGCTGGTAGGAGAACCACCTGCTCAGGGCGGGTGCCGAGACCACTCGGCACCCGCCCTCGGTGTTTCCCGGGGGACGTTCCGGCGGCCGGGGTTGACCCTGACACCGTGGGAGGGGGTGGAGTGGGAGCACCATGTTGACCATCGGAGACTTCGCCAGCCACGGTCGGGTGACGGTGCGGATGCTGCGCCACTACGACGCGATCGGGCTGCTCAGACCCGCCCGGGTGGACCCGGTCACCGGGTACCGCTCCTACGAGGCGGGCCAACTCGCCCGGCTGAACCGGGTGATCGCGCTCAAGGAGCTCGGCTTCACGCTGCAGCAGGTGCGGGCCGTCCTGGACGAGCAGCCGGACGCCGCCGAACTGCGCGGGATGCTGCGGCTGCGGCGGGCCCAACTCGCCGAGGCGATCGCGGCGGACGAGCAGCGGCTGGCCCGGGTGGAGGCGAGGCTCCGGACGATCGAGAGCGAGGGGAACATGTCCCAGCACGATGTCGTGGTGAAGTCCGTGCCGTCCGTCCGGGTGGCCCAACTGACCGGTGTGGCCGCGAGTTACCAGCCCGAGGACATCACCCCGGTGATCGGCCCGCTGTTCGAGGAGCTGTGCCGTCGGCTCGCCGGGGCCGGGATCGAGGAGGCCGGCCCGTCCGTCGCCCGCTACGAGGACGCGCCGGAGGGCGACGGCTCGGTGCTCATCCGGGTCGCCGTCCAGATCTCGCCCTCGGTGCCGGCCGACCGGGACGACTTCGAGGTGCTCGACCTGCCGCGGATCGAGGAAGCGGCGACGATCGTCCACCGCGGCTCGATGGACGCGGCGGTGGGCAGCTTCCAGGCGCTGGCCCGCTTCATCGAACAGAACGGCTACCGCTCGGCCGGCTACGCCCGCGAGCGCTACCTGGAGACCCCCGACGACGTGTCCGACTGGGTCGTCGAGCTCCAGGAACCGGTGGTCCGCCGGTAACCGGCGTTTGCCCTCGACCTGGTCGAGGGTCCTAGCGTCGCCCGGCATGACCACCACCGCGCTGCCCCGGCCGTGCCTGCCCCGGCCGTACCTGCTCTGGCTGGCCGGCGCCCAGGCCGGACTGCTGGGTGACGCCGCGTTGAACTTCGCCCTCGGCTGGGCCGCCTCCGGGTACGGCGGCGGCGCGGCCGGGCTGGTGCTGACGGCGATCACCGTGTCGCGCACCGCGCTGGTCCTGCTGGGCGGCGCTGTGGCGGACCGGTTCGGCGCCCGCCGGGTGATGCTCGCCGGGGACGCGGTGATGCTGGCCGCGACCGTCGCACTGGCGCTCGCGGTGGCCGGCGACCGGGGCGTGCCGCTGTGGCTGCTGGTCGCGGCGGCCGCCGTGATCGGGACGGTCGACGCGTTCTACCTCCCGGCGAGCGGCTCGATGCCGCGCCGGCTGGTGCCCGCCGACCGGCTGCCCCGGGCGCTCGCGCTGCGGCAGGCCGGCGGGCAGAGCGCGGTGCTGCTCGGGGCGCCGCTGGGCGGACTGCTGGTCGCGGTGGGCGGGCTCGCGGGCGCGGCGGCGGCGGACGCGGTGAGCTTCGGGGCGGTCCTGTTGGTGCTGCTGCGGGTCCGGCCGGCGCAGGACCGGTCCGGCTCCGCGCTCCCCGCCCGCGCGGGGCTGCTGGGGGAGGCGGCGGCCGGTGTCCGGCTCGCCCTCGGTGATCCGCTGCTGCGGGCCGCGCTGCTGCTCACCGGCGCCGCCGCCGGGGCGCTCCTGCCGGTGGTGTCGCTGCTCGGGCCGCTGCTGGCCCGGGCGCACGGCTGGGCGGCGGGGACGGCCGGGCTGGTGACCGGTGGCCAGGCGGCCGGGGTGCTCGCGGTGGCGGCGCTGGTCGCCTGGCGCGGCGGGCTGCCCCGGGCGGGCGTCGGGGCGGCGGCCGGACTCTGTACGGCCTCGGTGGGCGTCGCGCTGCTGGCACTGTCCGCGGGCCCGGCGGGGGCGGTGACCGGCAGCACGGTGACAGGCATCGGCTCGGGGCTGTTCGCCTGCCACCTCGGCCCGCTGGTGCTCGGCGGCGCTCCCGCGTCCCATCTGTCCCGGGTCCAGGCACTGTTGACGCTGGTGCAGAGCCTCGCGCTGGTGCTGTCCACCGGCCTGCTCGGCGCCTTGGCGGATGCGACGGGCGCCGCCCTGCCCACCCTCCTCTGCGCCCTCGCCACCGCCACCGCCGGCCTGGCGGCCCTCGCCATCCCGGCCCTGCGGCGCGCCTGACCGGGGTGCGGTTGCCGTGGTGCTCAGCGCTCCCTGTCCTGCCGCACGGCGCCGGGCGTGTCCGTCGGCTCCCGGCCCCCGTCCTGCGGCGTCGTCCGCCCGGGTCCGAGGCTCACTTTGCCCGGCCCGGTGGGGTGCCGTTTCCTCCCCCCGTCTTGCCGCGGCGCCCGGCCCGCCCGGGCCCGGTCGTCTCCTGCCGCCCCCCGTCCTGCGGTGTCGGCCCCGGTCCGAGGCTCACTTGCCCGGCCCCAGCCCGCCGGGCAGAGTGCGGAGGTGGAGGCGGTGAGTGGAGGCGGCGATGAGTGACCTGACGGAGCGGCTGGCGCGAGGTCTCCCGGCGGAGGCGGTGGTGGTGGATCCGGACGTGACCGCCGTCTACAGCCATGACATGGCGGGCTTCTGTGCCGCGGGTGCGCCCGCCGTGGTGGTCTTCCCGGAGACGGTCGAGCAGGTGCAGCACGTGCTGCGCACCGCCACCGAGCTGCGGGTGCCGGTGGTGCCGCAGGGGGCCCGGACGGGGCTGTCCGGGGCGGCGAACGCCGTCGACGGGTGCATCGTGCTGTCGCTGGTCAAGCTGAACCGGATCCTGGAGATCGATCCGGTGAACCGCCTCGCGGTCGTCGAGCCGGGTGTGGTGAACGCCGAACTGTCGCGTGCCGTGGAGGAGTTCGGGCTGTGCTACCCGCCGGACCCGTCCAGCTGGGAGTCCTGCACGATCGGCGGCAACATCGGTACCGGCGCGGGCGGCCTCTGCTGTGTGAAGTACGGCGTCACCAGCGAGTACGTGCTCGGGCTGGACGTGGTGCTGGCGGACGGGCGGCTGCTGTCCACCGGGCGCCGGACGGCGAAGGGGGTGGCCGGGTACGACCTGACCCGGCTGCTGGTCGGTTCGGAGGGGACGCTCGGCGTGGTGGTCCGGGCGGTGCTGTCGCTGCGGCCCGCGCCGGCTCCGCAGCTGGCGCTGGCGGCGGAGTTCCCGAGCGCGGACACGGCCGGTGCGGCGGTCTGCGCGGTGATGGCGGGCGGGCTGGCCCCGTCGCTGATGGAGTTGATGGACTCGGTCTCCGTCCGGGCGGTCAACGAGCTGGGGCGGATGGGGCTGCCGGAGTCGACCCGGGCGCTGCTGTTGGTGGCCTTCGACGGGCCGGAGCGGGAGGCCGGGTTGGCGCGGGTCGCGGAGCTGTGCCGGGAGGCGGGGGCGACCGAGGTGGTGCCGGCCGAGGACCAGGCGGAGTCGGACCTGCTGCTGGCGGCCCGCCGGCTGGCGCTGCCCGCGATGGACCGGCTGGGGACCACGATGATCGACGACGTGGCGGTGCCGCGTTCCCGGCTGGCCGAGATGCTGAACGGCGTCGCGGAGATCGCGGAGCGGCACGCGTTGACCATCGGCGTGGTCAGCCACGCCGGCGACGGCAACACCCACCCGATCGTGATCTTCGACGCCTCGGACCGGGAACAGACGGCCCGTGCCCAGCGCTCCTTCGACGAGATCATGGCGCTCGGGCTGGAGCTGGGCGGCACGATCACCGGGGAGCACGGGGTGGGGCTGCTCAAGCGGGACTGGCTGGCCCGTGAGCTGGGGCCGGTCGCGCTGGACCTGCAGCGACAGTTGAAGGCGGTCTTCGACCCACTGGGAATCCTCAATCCGGGCAAGATGGTCTGATTTTCGGCGTGGGTATATTTCCTGCCCTCGAACCCTTCGCTGCCCGCATTTTCGGTACGACTTTCCGATGGTCTGTGAATGGCTGGAAAAGTCGATAAGGAAGGGTGGTCGAACTTTTCCGGGGCGTGTTCCGTGGTGGCTCGCGCCGGGGTGGTGCGCCCGGCGGTTCGCAGTACATCGAAACGCCGCCTCCCGGCTGCCGCCGAACGGCCACCCTTCGGGCGAATTCCCAGGTCAGTGGCGGTGTGTCGGCGCACTTTCCGCTTCGCTGCCCGTTATTCGCGGCTCCGGTGGATATCACGCAAACGGGCGAAAATCGCTCCGTCGGCTAGCGCTTTGTCGATTTGTTGCGGAAGTCTGTCTTCTGGCGTCGCAGCCCGCAGGTGTTCGTCTGGCCAGCGAACCCCAGCATCCAAACTCGACCAACGCACGAACCAATGCACGATGAACAGCTTCTTGGAGGCTCACATGGCTCGCATCAACACCCGGCGGGCATCCGGGTTCCTGCTCGCCGTCCCGCTGGCGGCAGGTCTGCTGCTGGCGGGTGCCGGGGTCGCCGCCGCCGACAACGGCGCGGCCGCCGGGACCGGTTCCAACGCCGGCGTGGTGTCCGACACCGGGACCGGCAACGTGTTCGGCGGGGTCGACGGCAACTACGTCTCCACCCAGCAGACGGCCACCGGATCCGGTGCCTCGAACCAGAACAACACCCTCGCGGTGAAGGGCAACGCGGGCAACGTCCTGGCCGGCCAGGGCAACAAGAACGTCGACGTCATCTTCTCCCCGAACTTCCGCTGACCGCCTCGGGCACCACCGACGGCGGGGGCGCCGGAGGTGGACGGCCGCGGGTGAGCTGAGCACCCGTGGCGGGCTTCGAAGCGGTCTCCGGGCGGGATTCCCGTCCGGGTGCGGACCGGAGGGATCGGACGAACGCATTGACCGGCCAGCGGAAAGGGTCGCCGCGAAACCGGCCTCGTGGGCGGTGCCGCCATCGGTACCGCCCACGAGTGTGTCCGGCGCCGGTTCGTACGAGCCCCGGCCCGTACGAGCCCGGCCCGTACGGGGCTTCGAACCGTACTGGCCGCACCACCCGTGCGAGCGGCCCGGATCCGCCCACCGAGGGCCCGCGCCCGGGGCCGTCGGTCCACGGCGGTACGGTTGCGCTCCGACAGCGCTCCACGCGCCCGGGCCCGGAACGGACGGCCCGGCCCGGGGCGGCGATCGCGGCAATCGGAAGGAAGGTGCGCGATGGCGGCGGAGGACGAGGGCCTGACCGGCCCGGAGGGGGCCAAGCCCGCACCGGAGCCGCAGGCGGACGCGTGCCCGGCACCGCTCGACGAGCGCCGGCCCGAGCCGAGGTCGGTCCCCGAACTGCTGCTCGGCCGCCCGCCGATGGCCCGTCCGCTGCCCTCCTTCGACCCCGATGCCGCCCCCGCCGAGCCCGGCCCGCTGTTCGTGGACTGGCTCGCCACCGCGCTGGACGCCGGGGTGCTGGACCCGCAGGCCTTCACCCTCTCCACGGTCGACGCCGACGGCATGCCGGACGCCCGGGTGCTGGTGCTGCGCGACGTGGACGCGGCCGGCACCGGGTGGAACTTCTCCGCCGCCGCCGACAGCCCCAAGGGCCGCCAGCTCGCCCACCACCCGGCCGCCGCGCTGACCGTCTACTGGCCGCAGCTGGGCCGCCAGGTGCGGGTCCGCGGCAGTGTCGAGCGGGCCGCCGACCTGGTCGCCGCCGCCGAGTTCGCCACCCGCTCGCCCGCCGCGCGGATCGGCGCGCTGGTCGGGCGGCAAAGCGAGCCGCTGGGCGCGCTGGAGGAGTACGACGAGGCGGTGGCGGTCGCCCGCCGCCGGCTGGAGGCCACCCCGGACGCCGTCGCGCCGGGCCACGCGGTCTACACCCTGTGGGCGCACGAGGTGGAGTTCTGGCAGGGCGACGCCCAGCGCCGGCACGTCCGGCTGCGGTACACCCGCACCGGCCCGGTGCGCGCCCCGGAGTGGTCCCGCACCCTGCTCTGGCCGTAAGCGCCGCGAGCGCCCTCAGTGCCCTCAGCGTCCTCAGCGCCGCGAAGATCGCGAACGCCGCGAACGCCGCGAACGCCGAGAGGGCCCGTCAGTGCCGCCCGGTCAGCGTGGCCCCCACGCTGGCCGCCACCACGCAGCCGATCCCGGCCAGCTGCGCCGCGCCCAGCAGCTGGCCGAGCACCACCAGCCCGACCAGCGCGCTGACCGCCGGCTCCAGGCTGACCAGCACGCTGAACACCCGCTGCGGCATCCGGCGCAGCGCCGTCATCTCCAGTGCGTACGGGACCACCGGCAGCAGCACCGCCACCCCGGCCACCGAGGCGAGCAGCACCAGCGGCGAGGCGCCGGGTGCGGTCAGCCCGTTCCACGCCTCGCCGAACCCGAACGGCGCGAGGACCAGCGCACCGACCGTCATCGACACCGCCAGGCCCTGGAAGCCCTGGAAGGTCGCGCCGACCTTGTCGGTGAACAGGATGTACACCGAGTAGCAGGCGGCCGCGCCGAAGGCGTAGAGCAGGCCGACCGGGTCGAGCGAGCCGCCGCCGTCCCCCTCGCCGAGCAGGGTCAGCAGGACGACGCCGGCCGCCGCGAGCAGCGCCCAGAGCAGGTGGCTGGCGCGCCGGGCGAAGACCAGGGCGACCGCGAGCGGGCCGAGGAACTCGATGGTCGCGGCGGTGCCCATCGGCAGCCGGTCGATCGCCCCGGCGAACAGGAAGGTCATCCCGGCCGAGGCGATGCCGAGCAGCGCGGCCGCGGCGAGGTCGCGCGGGCGCTTGTCGCGCAGCCGGGGCCGGGTGACGGCGAGCAGGATGACCGCGGCGAAGCCCAGCCGCAGGAAGGTGGTGCCGCTGACCCCGAGCGGGCCGAACAGCGGCTTGGACAGGGCGATGCCGGTCTGCACCAGGAACATCGCGACCAGACACAGAAGCGGCGCCGGGATCCTCCCCCAGCCTTCGGCCGGGGGGTCCCCCATCGGGCGCCGCAGGACCTTGCCGAACCGGCCGGTGGATCGGCCGGGGTGCACCCCGGGGGGCGCCGCGGAGCCGGGCTCCCCACCTCGTCGCCAGCTACCCCGCTCGCCGGCCGGCTCGCCCTTGGGGGCGGGCGGCATGGCAAGGGCCTCGGTGACGGCGGCGGCCGAGGTGGGTGCAGCGGTTTCGCTGGTACGGGAAGTGGGCATGCTGGCGAGTTTGCCGTAAGGAGTGATGAATGGGCAAGCTCGTTACGAATATCGGGACGGATGCGGACGGGTGTGCCCGAAAGGGTGGACCCGTGCGGGGCCTGCGGCGTGGCTGACGCGTTCGTCCGATGGTCCGTCAGTATCAAGGCCGGGTGCGCCATCTCCGCCCGGCGGCCCTGCTCGCCGCCTCCCTCGTGCTCCTGCTCGCCATCGACGGGACGGGCGGGAACGCCGAAGCCTCCGCCCCGGCCGCCGCCGTCCTCCCGCGCATCCGTGCCGTCACGCTCCCCGACCGGATCGGTCCGCCCCTGATCCGCGACAACTGGAGCGGTCCCGCCTTCGACGCCTGCGCCGCGCCCGGGCCCGAGACCCTGCGGGCCTGGCGCGCCGCCTCCCCGTACGGGGCGGTCGGCATCTACGTCAGCGGCTCCCAGCGCGGCTGCCCCCAGCCCCGGCTGACCGCGGACTGGGTCCGCCAGGCACGCGCGATGGGCTGGCGCTTCCTGCCGGTGCACGTCGGCCTGCAGGCACCGTGCGCCGACCCGAGCCGCAAGCCCGAGCGGATCGACCCGGCCAAGGCCGCCCAGCAGGGCTGGGACGAGGCCGACGAGGCCGTGCACGCGATGCGCTCGCTCGGCCTCGACAAGGGCAGCCCGGTCTACCTGGACATCGAGGCCTACCCGATGCACGACGCGGCCTGCGGCCAGGCCGTGGTCGACTTCACCCTCGGCTGGACCCAGGCCCTGCACGCGGCGGGCTACCGCTCCGGCTTCTACTCCAGCCTCGACTCCGGCGTCGCCGACCTGAGCGCCGCCGCCCGGGCCGGCAGCTCCCCGCTGCCCGACGCCCTCTGGTACGCCCGCTGGGACGACCATGCCGACACCAACGGCTCCGGCCCGCTCGCCCCCGACCTCTGGCCCTCCCACCAGCGCGTCCACCAGTACCGCGGCAACGTCCAGGAGACCTACGTCGGCGAGACCCTCGCCATCGACCGCAACCACGTCGACGGCCCCACCGCCGGCTGACCGCCCGTCGATAGGGTGGCTGCTCCCACCGAGCACGAGGGGCGGCATGACGAACGGCCAGGAACACCCGGGCGCGACCGGGTACGGCGGCGCACCGCAGCGGAACCCGTACGCGCAGAACCCGTACGCCCAACAGGCCCCGTACGGGCGGCAGAACCCCTACGCCCAGCCGGTCCCGCAGCAGCAGCCGTACTGGGCCCCACAGCCGCCCGGCTCCCAACCGCCGTACCCCGCAGCCCGGTTCGCCGCCCCGCAGCAGCCCGGCGCCCTTCCCGGACCGCTGCCGCGCCGCAACCGCCCGGTCGTGCTGGTCCAGTTCCTCCTGCAGTGGATCTACGCCCCGCTCTGGATCCTCGGCCTGGTGGTCGTCCTCGCGGCCGCGATCTTCTCCGACTACGGCGGGGACGGCCCCAGCTCCGACGGCTGGCTGAGGGTCAACCGCAGCTTCATCCCGCCGCGCCGCCTGCGTGCCGAGCTCTCCGGCCGCCCCGAGGACTGGGAGCGCTACGTCACCCCGGTCCTGGAGCGCCGGATCGCCGCCGCCGAGGCGAGCCACGCGGCCGGTGGCGGCGTGATGCAGCTCGACCTCAGCCGCGAGGTGTCGGCCGAGCTCGCCGTGCGCCTCTACCGGGGCCTCGGCGCGGAGGGCGTGTTCCGGGTCGCCGAGCGGTTCGGCTGGCAGGGGGAGCCGTCCGGCACCACCGCCGAGCGGGTCCGGCTGGTCCGCCGCTTCCCCGCCCCGACCGCGGTGAGCGCCCCCTCCCCGCAGGACCCGCCGGCCGCCCCCGGCACCCCGTGGGGCCCGCAGCCGGGCCGGTTCGGGCCGCTGCTGCCGGTGATCTTCCTGCTCCAGATCGTCTACGTCCCGGTGTACGGCCTGCTCACCTTCTGGGTGGACCGCCCCGAGCCCGACTACTGGGAGCGCTGGGGCGCCCGCTGGACGGTCGGCCCGCGCGCCTTCCGCGCCGAGTTCACCGGCAGCCCGGCCGCCTGGGACCGGCACGTCCGCCGCATCCTCAAGCGCGAGGCCACCCGCGAACTCGGCCGCACCGCCGACAGCTACGGCCGGCTGCTCGCCCCGGACGGCGCCTTCCTGCGCCGCATCCAGCTCCACCGCGCCACGTACCGGGGCGCCGGCGCCCACCAGGCCCTGCGCATCGCCGCCCAGCAGGGCTGGACCCTCGACCCCGCCTTCACCCCGGATCCCGCCAACTCGCTGCGGCTCTGCCGCCCCGACCACCGTTGAGCCGCTCCGTTCCCCAGGGGAGGAAACGGGGCGAATCCGTGACCGGTGCAACGGGGTCGGGGTGCTGACAGCGGGCGGACGGAACGGCACAATCGGGCAGGTCCGCGCGCATTACCGCCCGGTAGGTGTGCCGCAGGAGCCACCAGTGCCGCCAGGTCGAGGAGGACCCGTGTTCAGCACGATGCAGGACGTACCGCTCACCGTCGCCCGGATCCTGGAGCACGGGTCCACGGTCCACGCCCGGTCGACCGTCACCACCTGGGAGGCCACCGGGCCGGTCGTGCGGACCTACGCCGAGGTGGGCGCCCGCGCCGCGCGGCTCGCGCACGCGCTGCGCGACGACCTCGGCGTGACGGGGGACGACCGGGTCGCCACCCTGATGTGGAACAACGACTTCCACCTGGAGGCGTACCTCGCCGTCCCCGCGATGGGGGCCGTGCTGCACACCCTGAACCTGCGGCTGCCCGCCCAACAACTGTCCTTCATCGTCAACCACGCCGCCGACCGCGTGATCATCGTCAACGGCAGCGTGCTGCCGCTGCTCGCCGCGGTACTGCCGGACCTCGCGCCCACGCTGAAGCACGTCGTGGTGGCCGGTCCCGGCGACCGCTCGCTGCTGGCCGACTTCGCGGGCGGCGTGCACGACTACGACGAGCTGATCGCCGACCGGCCCACCGACTTCCCGTGGCAGCGCGACATCGACGAGCGCCAGGCCGCGGTGCTCTGCTACACCTCGGGCACCACCGGCGACCCGAAGGGCGTGCTCTACAGCCACCGTTCGATCTACCTGCACTGCATGCAGGTCAACACCGGTGACAACTTCGCCTTCACCCCGCGCGACACCGCCCTGCCGGTGGTTCCGATGTTCCACGTGAACGCCTGGGGCATCCCGCACGCCGCCTTCATGTCCGGCGCCAACCTGCTCATGCCGGATCGTTTCCTCCAGCCCAAGCCGATGGCCGAGATGATCGCCGCCGTCCGCCCCACCGTCAGCGCCGCCGTCCCGACCATCTGGAGCGGCCTGCTGGACGAGCTGGACGCCGGCGACTACGACACCTCCAGCCTGCGCATGGTGGTCATCGGCGGCAGCGCCTGCCCGCCCTCGCTGATGAAGGCCTACGACGAGCGCCACGGCATCCGGGTGCTGCACGCCTGGGGCATGACCGAGACCTCCCCGCTCGGCTCCTTCGCCCAGCCGCCGGGCGGCCTCACCCCCGAGGAGGAGTGGCCGTACCGGATCACCCAGGGCCTCTTCCCGGCCTCGGTCGAAGCCCGGCTGATCGGCCCGGGCGGCGAGCGGATGCCGCACGACGGCGTCGCCGCCGGCGAGCTGGAGGTGCGCGGCCCGTGGATCGCCGGGGCCTACTACGGCGGCGCCGGGCAGGACCCGGTCCGCCCGGACGACAAGTTCTCCGAGGACGGCTGGCTGCGCACCGGCGACGTGGGCACCATCACCGCGGACGGATACCTGACCCTCACCGACCGGGCCAAGGACGTCATCAAGTCGGGCGGGGAGTGGATCTCCTCCGTCGAGCTGGAGAACGCCCTGATGGGCCACCCCGAGGTGGCCGAGGCCGCCGTGGTCGCGGTCCCGGACGAGAAGTGGGGCGAGCGCCCGCTGGCCACCGTCGTGCTGCGCCCGGGCGCGAGCGCCGGGCTGAGGGAGCTGCGGACCTTCCTGGCCGAGCGGATCGCCTCCTGGCAGCTGCCGGAGCGCTGGGCGATAGTCGAGTCGGTGCCGAAGACCTCGGTCGGCAAGTTCGACAAGAAGGTGATCCGGGCCAGCTACGCGGCCGACGAGCTGGACGTCACCACGCTCGGCAAGGAGTAGGCCGAACAGGAGGACCGGTCCCCGTTCCGCACGGGGGCCGGTCCTTCGGCACGTCCGGGCTGGGCTCAGCCCGCGGCGGCGACGCCCGCCTCGCCCATCGCGCCGATCCGCCCGAGCAGGTCGACGATCCGGGACTGGACGTCCTCGCTGGTCGAGCGCTCGGCGAGGAAGAGCACCGTCTCGCCGGTGCGCAGCCGGGGCAGCTCGCGCGGGTCGAGGTCCACCGAGGTGTAGACCACGAGCGGGGTGCGGTGCAGCCGGTCGTTGGCGCGCAGCCAGTCCAGCAGGCCGACCCGGCGGCGGCGGATCTGGAACAGGTCCATCACCACCAGGTTGGGCTGGACGCTGCTGGCCCGGGCGACCGCGTCGTTCTCGTCCACCGCGTGCTCGACGTGCATGCCGCGCCGCTCCAGGCTGCTGATCATGGCGGCGGCGATGTCCGGGTCGCCCTCGACCAGCAGCACCCGCGGGGCGTGGTGCTCGCCGTCGCGCGGCGCCAGGGCGCGCAGCAGCACGGCCGGGTCGGCGCCGTACGCGGCGTCCCGGGTGGCCTGGCCGAGGCCGGCGGTGACCAGCACCGGGATCCGGCTGTTGAGCGCCGCGGTGCGCAGCGACTGGAGCGCGGTGCGGGTGATCGGGCTGGTCAGCGGGTCGACGAAGAGCGCCGCCGGGAAGCCGGCCACCTGGGCGTCCACCTCCTCGCGGGAGCGGACGATCACCGGGAGGTAGCCGCGTGACTGGAGGGCCTGGCCGGTGGCCGGGTCGGGCTCGGGCCAGACCAGCAGTCGGCGGGTGTTGGCCAGTTCGCCGGACGCGGGCTGCGGCCGCTCGGGGTCGGGGCGGTCGCCACCGGCGGCCGGCAGTTCGGCCATCGGGCGCGGCACGGCCGGTACCGGCGGCTGCGCCGGGAGCGCGGGCACCGGCGGGGCGCCGACCGGGGCGACGACCGGGCGCGGCGGTGCGAGCTCGGCCAGGCCGCTGCCGACCGGGCGTGGGGCGCTCTGCTCCTCGGCTGCGGGCAGCACCGGCCGGGCGGGCTCCAGCGCGCCGCCGGTCTGCGGGGTGGCGGCTCCGGCCGGGGCGTCCGCCGCGGGCCCGGGCGGCACGGAGAGCCGGCGCCGACGGCCGGTCGGTGCGGCGGCGGGCTCGGCCGGAGCGGGTGCCGGACCGGCGGGCAGGGCGTGTTCCAGACCGGGGTACACCGGGGTGTCGCCCACACCGGGCAGCGCGAAGCCGCCCGAGGAGTCCTCGGCGGAGGGCAGGGCGCGGCGCCTGCGCGGTTTGGCCTCGGCGCCGTCCTCGGCGGGGGCGCCGCCCGGCTGGGCGACGGCGTCGGCGTCGGCGGGGGCGGGGGCGGGGCCGAGCGCGAGCGGCTCACGGCCGGCGGGCCGGGGCTGCTGGGGGCGACCGCCCTCGACGGGCACGGCGTAGGCGGGGCCGGAGCGGCCGTCGTCCTTGCCCCACGGGTCGCTCTGCGCCACCTCCGGGGTGGCCAGGCCGCGGCGGCCGTACGCGGGATCGTTCCCGGTGCCGTTCCACTGCTCGGGGACGGCCCGCTCGGCCCGGGCGGGGGCGTTCGGCCACTGGGCGGTCGGAGCGGCCGGGTCGGCCGGGTCGCCCGGGGAGGTGGCGGCCTCGCCGGCCGGGGTCTCGGCGGCGGGCCGGCCGCGGCGCCCGCGGCGCTCGGCCGGGGGCTCCTCGGCGGATGCCCGCTCCGCCTCGGGGGCCTTTCGGGCGGGCTGCTCGGCACCGGCGGCGTCCGGTCCGCCCGGTCCGGACGGGGCGCCGGGGGAGGTCTCCGCGCTCCCCTTGTCCTCGGCGGTGTCGCCGCTGCTCGGCAGCTGCGGGATGCCCGGCAGTTCGGGCAGGACGGCGCTGTCGCTCTCCTTGGGCCGGTCCGAGCGGCCCTCGGCGGCGGCGCGTTCGGCGGCGGCCTTCGCGGCGACCGGGTCCAGCGGCAGCTCGACCACGTACGTGGTCCCGGTCTTGCCGGGCAGCTCGTGCGGCTGGAGCACACCACCGTGGCGCTCGACCACCGCGCGGGCTATCGGCAGGTGGACGGGGCTGCCGCCGACGCCCGGGCCGCGGATCTCGACCCGGGCGACCTCGCCGCGCTGGGCGGCGGCCACGACGACGGTCGGCGGTTCGGCTGGCACGGGCGGGGCGGTCGGGTTGCCCAGCCCGGGCACGGTCAGTCCGGGGACGGCCAGGCCGGGGGAGGGGACGGTGGGCGGGTCCAGCGCGAGGGTGGCGCCGCTGACGTCGGCGACCAGGTGGGCCAGCGCCTGGGCGAGCCGCCGCTCGTCGGCGATCACCTCGACCGCGGCGGCGTGCACCGAGAACCGCACCCGGCCCGGGCCGATCAGCTCGCCGGCCTCCTCGACGGCCCGGCGGACCACCTTGTCCAGGCCGACCGGCACCCGCTGCGCGGCCTGGCGCCCGTCCTTGCCGTCCTTCGCGTCCTTGCCCTCGGCCGGTCCGCTGTCGCCGGCCTCGAAGCGCTGGTGCTCGAGCACCCCGTCGATCAGCTTCCCGAACCGGCGGCACTCGTCGGCGAGCCGGCGCAGGGTCCAGTTGGCCTCCGGCCAGAGTTGCCCGGCGGGGTCGGCGGCGAGCCGGTCCAGCCGCTGGTTCAGGGCGTTCAGCGCGCCGCCGAGCTCGCTCTCCAGGACGGCGGTGAGGTGCTCGTTGCGGGCGATCAGGGCGAGTTCGCGGCTGCGGTCGGTGAAGGTCATCACCGCGCCGACCAGCTGGTCGCCGTCCCGGACCGGGGCCGTGGTGAGGTCGACGGTGACCGGGCGGCCGTCCTTGCGCCACAGCACGGTGCCGCGCACCCGGTGCTTGCGTCCGGAGGTCAGGGTGTCCAGCAGCGCGGACTCCTCCAGCGCCAGCGGGGTGCCGTCGGCCCGGGAGTGCTGGATCAGCGGGTGCAGCTCGCGTCCGCCCAGCTCGCTCGCCCGGTACTCCAGGATGTGCGCGGCGGCCGGGTTGACCAGGACGCAGCGGCCTTCGAGGTCCACGCCGAGCACGCCCTCGGCCGCGGCCCGCAGGATCATCTCGGTCTGCTTGTGCTGGCGGCGCAGCTCGGCCTCGACGCCGAGCCGCCCGGAGAGGTCGCGGACCAGCAGCAGGAGCAGGTCGGAGGCCGAGGAGGCGCGGGGGCCCTCGCGGTAGGGGTCGTACGGGGAGCGCCCGTAGCCGTCGCCGCCGTCGGTGGCGAAGTCGTTGCCGGAGACCTCGACCGGGAAGGTCGTGCCGTCGGTGCGGTGGGCGGTCATCCGGACCGGGCGGTCGAGGGTGTCGCCGGCGCGGGTGGCCGGGCGCATCGAGCCGGGGATCCGGCTGGGGTCGAACTCGGGCAGCAGGCCGAGCACACCCATGCCGACCAGCGAGGTGCCCGGCGCCTGCAGCGCCTGGACCGCCGCGCTGTTGGCGTCCACGACGGTGCCGTTGCTGTTCACCAGCAACAACGCGTCGGGCAGGGCGTCGAGTATGGCGTCGAGGCGAGCAGCGCCTCGGATCGGCCTGCTGCTCACGTCGACAGGTCTCCTCGGCTCAGGGCAGCTCCTCCGGAGTCGGCAGTATCTCATTCTTCTTTGCGGTGGGGACGACCCGCCTAGTAACGTTGGCGGTGGTTGGTGCCGGACCCCAGGGTTGTGGCATCATCGCTGACACACGGAACGGGTCCGCTTCGCGCGGGCGTGATCCATGTGGGGAGGCTTCGCCTAGTCCGGTCTATGGCGCCGCACTGCTAATGCGGTTTCGGGGTTATTCCTGATCGAGGGTTCAAATCCCTCAGCCTCCGCAGCCGGGAGCCCCGTCGACGATCTTGTCGGCGGGGCTCCTCTGCATGTCCGGGGCATGATCACCGGCCGGCCGGGGAGGGGGCGGATCAATCGATTTCGTCCTGCGTCGCAGGTCATGTAATGTTGTCCACGCAACGCCCCGAGGACAACGTTCACAGGGCGAGCGCTCATAGCTCAACGGATAGAGCACTTGACTACGGATCAAGAGGTTGCAGGTTCGAATCCTGCTGAGCGCACCAAACTCCGCAAGATCGGGTTCGCCCGTTCCTTGCGCTCATAGCTCAACGGATAGAGCACTTGACTACGGATCAAGAGGTTGCAGGTTCGAATCCTGCTGAGCGCACCAGCGAGAAGCCCCCGGCCACCGGCCGGGGGCTTCTCCGTTTTCCCCGGGACCGGCCCGCTCGTGACGCGGGTCACCCCGGCTCGGTCCGGTTGATCCACGGCACGTCCCGGTGGTCCGGGAACCAGTCCGAGCCGGTCGGCGGTCGGGGCCGGGCGCAGGTCACCGGCGCGGATGAGTTGCGGCTGTTACGGGTACATCCCGTCCTGCCGCCCGAATCGCCGCCAAACGGGTGGGACGCGGCCAAAAGCGCAGATGTCGCGGTATGACCGGCTCGGGATCGTGATTCCGTTTGTCAGATCTTGTGCCCGTTCTGCCCGCCACCCGGCAGCCGATCGTGAAGGAGAGCCGGATGAGCCGACGGTTTCCCCGCGCAGCTGCCGCCCTGGCCGTCCTCACGGTCGGGGCGCTGACCAGCTGGCACGCCCCGCTCTCGGTCGCCCAGCAGTCCCCGGACTCCTGGTCGGCTCAGCAGCGGGCGGTACTGCCGTCCGGGCTCTCCGTCCAGTTCGACTTCTCGGCCGCGCCCGGTACGGAGGTCAGCGCCGCGGCGGGCCGACTGGCCGACCGTTCCGGAGGAGGGAATCCCCGCACGGTGTACGCGGACGGAATGCAGCCCGGAGACCCGGCCCGGACCTTCGGCGTCACCCCCGACCATCCGCAGCCGGACGGTTCCTGGCGCACCGTCGGAACGCTCCGGCTGGGTTTCTCCCGGCCGGTCCGCAACCCCCGGCTGCACCTCAGCGGGCTGGCCGCGGTGGCCACCGGCAAGTCCGGCACCACCAGCACCGCGGCCCGGCTGACCCTCACCGGCGGCTCGCCCGCCGCCCCCGCCCTGGTCGGGCGCACCGGCTGGCCCGGCTGGAAGGTCGACGGCGACTCCCTCGCCCCCGCCGGGAGCGACGCCTCCTCCGACGGCGTGGCCGGCTCCGCCGCCGAGGGCACCCTGGAGCTCACCGGGACCATCCGCACCGCGGTGTTCCGGGTCGAGCAGCGCTCCACCGCCCGGGCCGGGAGCACCACCGCCCCGCCGGAGCTGCGGCAGGCCTACACCGTCACCGTGGACGAGGACCTCGGCACCGCGCCGCAGGCCTACGGCAACGCCTCGCACGTGGTCTCCGACCTGTTCCTGGGCACCGACGCCACCACCCCGTCCCGCCGCGCCCGGCCCCGGCCCGGCGGCTCACCGGGCGACGGACCGCTGGTCGAGCTCGCCCCCGGCGCGGTGCGGCGCGGCAACCCCTTCGCGAGGCCTGCCGCCAGCCTGCCGCCGCCCAAGCTCCAGCCCGGTCGCGGCGAGTACCAGGGCGCCGACCCGTCGATCGGCTTCCCCGACGAGGCCGCGATCGGCCACTGCTACCGGCTCACCGTCCCGGTCGCGGTGGGCGACCAGCCCGCGACCCTGGCCGGCTGGATCGACTTCGACCACAGCGGCCGGTTCGACCCCGCCGGCCGGGCGCAGACCGAGATCCCGGCCGGCGCCGACACCGCGACCCTGGAGTGGACCGTGCCGCCCGGTGCCGCCTCCGGCGAGACCTGGGCCCGGCTGCGGATCGGCCGCGACACCAGCCAGCTCGTCCCCTCCGGCGGGTTCGCCGACTCGGGGCAGGTCTCCGACCAGCGGATCAGGCTGACCGTCGGTGCCGCGCGGCCCGAGATCGCCGAGCCGGTCGACGGCACCGTGCTGGCCGACACCCGCCCGCGGATCCGCGGCGAGGGCGCCGTCCCGGGCGCCTCGGTGGAGGTCCGGGACGGCGACCGCACGCTCTGCCGGGCGAAGGCCGAGCGCGGCGGCGCCTGGTCCTGCCGCCCCGGCAGCGCGCTCGCGGCCGGACCGCTCGTCCTCACCCCGGTGGAGACCACCAGCGGGGGCATGGTGCTGCGCGGCGAGGCCGCCAAGGTCACCGTGAAGACCGCGCCGCCGGCCGCGCCGGTGCTCACCCTGCCCGCCTACACCAACGACCCGGGGCTGCGGCTCATCGGCACCGGCGAGGCGGGCAGCACCGTCTCGGTCGCCGACCAGTCCACCTCCGCCGACCTGTGCAGCAGCGCCCCCGTCCGGCCGGACGGCGCGTGGTCCTGCCTGCCGGTCGAGAACCTGGCGGACGGCAGCCACCGGCTCACCCCGGTCGCGGTCGACCCGGCGGGCAACCGGAGGGCGGGGCAGCCGGCCGTGCTGGTGGTGGACACCGTGCCGCCGGACAAGCCGGTGCTCACCTCGCCGGCTCCGGGGGAGGTGCTGCGGGTCAGCCGGCCGAAGCTCACCGGGCGGGCCGAACCGGGTGCGAACGTGCTGGTCACGGTGGGTGCGGCGGCAGGTGCGGATTCGGGTGACCGTGCGGTGCTGTGCGGGGCGACGGCGGCGCTGGACGGGAGTTGGAGCTGCACCGCCAACCGGGACCTGGCGGACGGGGAGAAGTGGCTGACCGTCACGGCGACCGACCCGGCCGGGAACGGGACTTCGGCGGATCCGGCGCAGGTGCGGGTGGCCGCTGCGGCGCCCGGCTCGGCGTCCGCTGCAGCGTCTCCGAGCCCGGTGGCGTCGGCCTCGGCGGTGTCGAGTGCCACGGCTTCGTCGACGGCCGGTGCGGCCGTGCCGACTTCCTCGACACCCGCTGCCACGGCGTCCGTTGGGCCGAGTTCGAGTGCGGCTCCGAGTGCGGCTCCGAGTGCGAGCGCCACGGCGGCGGTGGCATCCACGCCGCGACCCGCGGAGCCGACCGCGTCTTCGAGTTCGATCGAAATCCCGGAGATCCGGCCGGTCCCGCCGGGGCCGCTGCCGATCGTCGTCCCGCCGCCGGTGCCGCCGGTGCCGCCGGTGCCGTCCGTGCCCGCGAGCCCTGCCGTTCCGGCCGGCTCGGCCCGTCCGACCTCTCCGCCCGTTCCCGCCGTCTCCGCCCCGCCCTCCCGTGGCGCCGTTCCGTCCCCGGGCTCCGCTTCGGCCACCGGGTCCACCGCCGCCCCCGCCTCGCCCGGCGGCCGTCCGGGCCGGGCGGCCGAGCCGCCGCCGGCCGACACGGTCGAGCCCCGGTCGGCCGACGACCAGGGTGAACCGGGGGCGGGCGGTGCGCAGGCCCGGCCGCTGCCGGCACCCCCGGTCCAGGGGTCGGCGGCCGGGCGGCCCAGGGAGGCCCGCTGGCGCGGTCTGCTCGCCGGAGCGTTGCTGGTGCTCGCCGGAGTCGGGCTGATCACCCGCCGGGTGTTCACCCGTGGATACGGTGCCCGACGGCGCTGACCTGCGCCGAACTATCCAGATCAGCCGTCCATGTGCCTGCGCGTCAGGTCACTTCGGATGATTCGTCAGGAAATGTCGACACACCTCATCTTAAATGTCGCATTTGATGACGTATGAACTTAGCCTGACTCTGGCACTGCCCGTCAGATCCGGGCCGCCCGTTGCGCGACACACCAGACCCAGAGGATCCGTGCATGGACGTCACCCGCGACTCTTCGCAGCGACCCGACAATCTGCCCAAGTCGTTCCCACTCGCCTTGCCGGAACGTTCCGCCTCCGGCGCCAGCCCGCTGGCCAGGGTCTCGACCGTCGAGGTCGCCGAGCCGGTCGGCCCGGCTGGCGGCGGCCCGGCGACCGCCCCGCTGGCCGTCGTCCCCAGCCCCTCCCCCGCCGACCCCGCCGACCTGCGGGACCCGCTGGAGACGGCCGCCCCGGAGAAGGCCGCCCCGGAGACCGTCGAGCTCCCCGAGGTCGGCCGCGCCGGGGCCGCCGCCACCACCTCGCGCCGCCCCCCGCGGGCGGACCAGGCGCTGCGCGAGCACACCGCCACCGCCGTGCCCGGCTGGATCGCCGTGCTGGTGGTGTTGCTCGGCCTGGTCGGCGTGGTGTACGTGCTGCTGCTCACCGGCGTCCTCCCGCACTGGGACGCGCTGCCCGAACTGCGTGGCGCCGCCGCCCGGGAGAGCGGCCGGGCCGAGGTGGACGCCCCGGCGATCGCCGCGGTCAGCACGGCCGGCCTGCTGGTGGTGTTCGCGCTGGCCGGTCTGCTGGCCAACGCGGGCGGCGAGACCCGGGTGCTGACCCGCTGGGGCCGCTACCGGGGCACGGTGCGCAAGTCCGGACTGGTCTGGGTCAACCCGCTGCTGCGGCGCCGCCGGGTCGACGTCCGGCTGCGGCACTGGCGCAGCGAGCCGGCCAAGGCGGTCGACCGCACCGGCACCCCGATCGTCGTCCGGCTGCTGGTCGTCTGGCGGGTCAAGGACACCGCGCGGGCGCTGCTGGCGATCGAGGACCACGAGAGCTACCTGCGCGAGCAGGTCCAGGCGGTGCTCACCCGCACCGCGTCCACCCTGCCGTGCGACAGCAACGCGGCGCCCGGCCCCGCGCTGCGCGACGGGCAGTGGTTCGCCGACGAGATGACCCGGGCGCTGGCCGCCGAAGTCGCCCCGGCCGGTCTGGAGGTCTACTCGGTGCAGCCGCTGGCGCTGGACTACGCGCCCGAGGTGGCCGAGTCGATGCGCCGCCGCCGGCTGGCCGACCTGGACGCGGGCCTGCGGACCGTGCTGGTCGACGACGCGGTCGAGGCGGCGGCGCTGGCCGTCCGCCGGCTGGAGCGCGCGACCGCGCACGAACTGAACGAGGCCGCCCGCAGCGCGCTGATGGAGCAACTGCTGGTCGCCTTCGTCGCCCCGGCCGGAGTGGCCGCCTCGGTACCGCCCCCGGCCGCCCGTGCCGGGCGGAAGGAAGGACGACCCGCATGAGGATAGCCACCGGCGCGTACGCCGAACCCGACACCGGTCTCGATGCCGACTCCGGCTTGATCGGCTTCGAGGAACGCCTCGGCAGCATCCCCGCGATCACGGGCTGCGGCTGCCCGAACTGCGCCGCCCGGCCGCGCACCGCCCGGGCCGTCGTGGCGGGTGGGGGGAGCCGAATACACCGGGTCGTTCGAAGCACCTGCCTGGCCACCACCGTGCTGGCGGGCGCCGGCGTGGCCGGCCTGACGGCCGGGGCCGGCTCCGCGCACGCCGCGGCCGGCAAGCAGGGCTGGGACGGGTCGAGGTACTGGTTCAAGAACGGCGCCGGTGAGTGGCGCTGGACCGGCCACTACGAGGTCTACGCCGGCCGCACCGGCCAGTCCGGCGGCTCCGGCGCTTCCACCGGTTCCGGTGGCAAGGCCGTCTCCAACGGCTCGGCCTCCTCCTGGGACCTGCGCCAGGGCTGGGACGGGTCGAGGTACTGGTTCAAGAACAGCAGCGGCGAGTGGCGCTGGACCAGCCACTACGACGTCTACGCCAGCCGCACCGGTCAGTCCGGCGGTGGTTCGGACCGGGCCGCCGACCGGCCGGCCACCGGTTCGGTCCCGGGCGCCACCGCGTCCTCCGGGAGCATCGAGGCGGCCATGGACTACGCGCTCGCCCAGCTGGGCAAGCCGTACGTCTGGGGCGGCAACGGCCCGTCCGGCTACGACTGCTCCGGGCTGGTCCAGCAGGCCTACCGGCGCAGCGGGATCAGTCTGCCGCGGGTGGCCGACGACCAGTACGCGGCGACCACGCCGATCGGCGCGGGGCAGCTGCGCCGCGGTGACCTGGTGTTCTGGTCGGACAGCGGCCGGGCCTCGGGGATCCACCACGTGGGGATCTACCTGGGCGGCGGCAAGTTCGTGGAGGCGCCGCGGCCGGGCAGGACCGTTCGGATATCGACGCTCGACCCGGGCTACTACCCGACCCACTTCGGTCGGCCGTAGTCCGCAGCTCACACCGGGCCCCCGACAGCACGCCGCTGTCGGGGGCCGGTCGGGTGCTCAGGCGGAGGCCTCGTCCAGCAGCGCGGTCTGCGCCGGGGTGAGCTCCAGGGTGGCGCCGACCAGCAGCGGGGGCAGCTGGTCGACGGTGCGGGCGCTGGCGATCGGGGCGGCGACCGTCGGGCGGGCGGCGAGCCAGGCCAGGGCGACGCTGGCGGGCTCGACACCGTGCTCGGCGGCGACCGCGTCCAGCGCCTCCAGGACCTTGGGGCCACGCGGATCGGCCAGGTAGCGGGCGGCGCCCTCGGCGCGGGCGCTGTCGACGCCGGCACCGCCCGGGCGGTACTTGCCGGTCAGGAAGCCGGAGGCGAGCGCGTAGTACGGCACGGTGGCGAGGCCGTGCTCGGCGACCACCCCGGCCAGCGGGCCCTCGAAGGTCGAGCGGGACACCAGGTTGTAGTGCGGCTGGACGGCGACGTACTTGGCCAGGCCCTCGCGCTCGGCGAAGGCCAGCGCCTCGGCGAGCCGCTCGGCGGAGATGTTGGAGGCGGCGACCGCCCGGACCTTGCCCGCGCGGACCAGCTCGTCCAGCGCCGTCACGAACTCCTCGACCGGGGTGTCGTCGTCCCGGTGGGTGTAGTACAGGTCGATGTGGTCCACGCCCAGGCGGCGCAGCGAGGCCTCGGCGGCGGCCTTGATGTTGGCGGCGCCCAGGCCGCCCGCGTCGGGGTGCATGCCGACCTTGGTGGCGATCACGATCTCGTCCCGGTTGCCCCGGCTGCGCAGCCAGTCGCCGATGACCGTCTCGGACTCGCCGCCGGTGTTGCCGGGCGCCCAGGCGGAGTAGACGTCGGCGGTGTCGACGAAGTTGCCGCCGGCGGCCGCGTAGGCGTCCAGCACGGCGAAGGACTGCTGTTCGTCGGCCGTCCAGCCGAAGACGTTGCCGCCGAGGGAGAGCGGGTGTACGGACAGGTCGGAGGTGCCGAGGGGGACCCGGCTGTGGTTTCCGGTCATGGCCGCAGTCAACCCGCTTGTGCGACAGCGCATTCCGTCGATCACGCTGATTTCACGATCCCGTCGTACCGCCGTCGCACGCCCGGGTGGTCCGTCGGCCGGAGGAGGGGTCCGGGGTGTGCCTGAGGTGGGCGGATTCGTTAGAGTCCGTGCCATGGCTGACAACGACTACGACCCCGCCGGTAGCACCCAGATGTTCCGGGCGTTCGTCGACGAGAGCCCGGCGCGTCAGGCACCGGGTTCCGTCTCCACCTACGGCAGCAGCGGCAAGAGCGGCAGCCGCACCGGCGTGATCGCGCTGGTCGCCGTCGTCGCCCTGGTCGTCCTGGGTGCCGTCGTCTGGCTGGCGGTCAAGTGACCCTCGCGCGGGTGACCCCGGCCCGGGTCACCCGCGCGACGGAAGAGGCCGTCCTCAGCAGGGCTTGCGCCAGGCGTTGAGGTCGAGCTTCTTCTGCATCGAACTGAAGCCCAGCGCCTTGGTCTTGGCGCAGAACTGGTCCGTGTCGAGCTTGTACTCGACGTGGAAGACCGGCTTGCCCGCCTTGATGAAGGGCGAGACCCGGTCGCACTCGTCGAACTGCGAGCACTCCTCGTTGACCGCGAAGTCGAAGTCCGGCAGCAGCGCGGGGATCTGGTCCAGGTCGTTCTTCAGGCCGATGGCCAGGCCGCGGTCGTGGGCGAGCTTCGCCAGCATGCGGTTGTACGCGAGCTGGTCGTCGGGGGTCAGCGGGAAGCCGCTGTTCTGGTTGTAGGCCTCGATGGTGTCCGGTTCGATGGCGTCGAAGCCCTTGTTCTTGCACATGTCGAAGCGGGTCGCCATCAGTGGCTCCAGCTGGTCGAGCTTGCGGATGTCGAACCACTTCTCGCCCTTCCAACCGGTGTCCGAGCCCTGCAGGGCCTTGGCGAAGGCGGCGGAGTCGGGGCGGAAGTCCTCCCAGGAGCCGGCGTTGATGTAGCAGATCACCTTGCGGCCCTTGGCGTGCAGCGCGGCGACCACCGAGGCGTCGTTCTCGAAGCCGTCGATGTCGTAGACCGGCACGTCGACCGACTGGTCGACGGTGCCGCCGAGCTGCCACTGCCAGGCCAGGCCCGGGGTGGGCTGCCAGCGGGTGCCGGCCGGCGGCGGGGTGGTGGCACCGGGCGGGGTGCCGGGGGCGGTGGTGCCGCCCGGAGTGCCCGGGGCCGAGGTGGTGCCGGGGGCGGTGGGCGTGCCGGGAGCGCTCGGCGCGGTGGCCGTGGGTGAGTTGCTCGGGGTGCCGTCGGCCGAGTCCTGGTCGTCCTCCGAGCCGGAGCTGCTGCACGAGCTGACCAGCAGGGCGGTGACGGTGGCGAAGGCGATGGCGGCCGGCAGCAGCCGGTTGCGGCGGTTCACGGTAGTCCAACTCCGGATCGGGTCAGGTCAGTTCAGCGGCGGTCAGGCCGTGGGGCAGGGTGCGCCAGGGGTTCTCCCCGGCACCCGGTACGGCACAGCCGACGCCGGCTCGTCGGGCGGCGATCAGTGCGGAGGCGTCCCGGGCGGCCTCGGCCGGGACGTCATAGACCAGGTGGCAGAAGCGGGAGGCCGCGTGGCGGCCGGTCCACAGCGGCAGCGTCATGGCGCGGTACGCGTCCCAGTCGCCCTCGAAGGTGACCAGCAGGTCGGCCAGGCCGACCTCGGCGTACCCCGGGTCCGGGTGCTCGCCGTGGCCGAACACCACGGTGCCGCAGCCGGCCGCCCGGGCGGCCGTGGCGAGGCGCCGGTAGTGCGCCAGCGCGCCCGGGTGGGTGGCGACCTGGTCGAGGTACACGCCGGTGATGCCGTGGCGCTGACGGTACGTCAGGATGTCGGCGACCACGGCCGCGTGCGGCCTGCGGCCGTAGTCGGTGTCGGCGTAACCGACCAACGGCAGGCCGGCCGCCCGGAGTTCGTCGGCGGCCTCGGCGAAGACGTGGTCCGGCGCCTCGCCCGGACCGTCCGCGAGGTTGAGCACCACGGCGGCGATCCGGGCGGGGTCGGCGGCGGCGACCGCCCGCCAGGCCGCCGGGTCCACCGCGGGGTGGACGTACAGCGGCACCAGCAGGCGGCCGTCGGGGGTGGTCCCGGCGGTCATGCGACCACCGGGGCCGGGGCGGGCCCGGCGGTGTCGAGCCACAGGTCGCGCAGGGTGTCGGCGAGGTCCGTCTCCGGGTGCCAGCCGAGCTCCCGGGCGGCGGCCGACACGTCGGCCTGCTGCCAGGAGACCCCGGCCGAGCGCTCGGAGCCCGCCCCGCTCTCGTCGATCCGGCCGGTGAAGCCGGACGCTGCGACCAGGCCGTCGGCGATCGCCCGGACCGGCCGGGCCCGCCCGGAGGCGAGGTTGAGCACCCGGGGGAGCGGACCGTCGGCGGCGACGGCCAGACCGACCGCCCTGGCGACGTCCCGGGCGTCCACGAAGTCCCGGTAGGCGGAGAGGTCCCCGACCGTGACCACGCCGTCGGCGCCCTCGGGCGCCACCCGGCGCAGCTCGGCCGCCAGCCGGCCGGGCAGCGAGCCCGCCGGGGCGCCCGGGCCGACCGGGTTGAACACCCGCAGCACCACCGCGTCCAGCGCGGAACCGGCCACCGCGAGGGAGCCGGCCAGCTTGGTCGCGCCGTACACGCCGACCGGGCGGGCGTCGGCCTGCTCGGTGAGCGACTCGCCCTCCGCGCAGACGCCGTACTCGCCGGCCGAACCGATGTGCACCAGACGGGCCTTCGGGGCGCCCAGGGAAAGCGCCTCGCAGAGCACCGCCGGACCGCGGGCGTTCACCTCGGCGAGCTTGACCGCGCTGCCGGCCACCGCGCCGGCGAAGTTGACCACCACGTCGGGGGCCAGCGCGGCCAGTTCCTCGCCGAGCGGGCCGGCCTGGGCGGTGCCCAGGTCCAGCCGGAGGTCATGGGCGGGCCGCCGGCCCGCGGTCAGCACGGTGGCCCCGGGCAGTGACCGCAGGACGGCGGAGGCGTGACGGCCCAGGAAGCCGTCGCCGCCGAGCAGCAGGATCCTCACGCGGCCCGTCCGTCGCTCTCGGCACCCGCGGCGGCGGGCTCCTCGGCCGCGTCCTGCCGGGCGGTGCGGGCGGCCGGGACCGGCAGCTCCGCGACGCCCGGAACGGCGACGGTCGACTCGAAGGGCATCAGGACCGGGCGGATCGAGGAGAACTCGGCGTTCGCCCGGTCGTAGTCGTCCGGGCGGCCGATGTCCAGCCAGTAGCCGCCGAAGTCGTACGAGGACGGCGGGGTGTCGGCAGCCAGCAGGTCGAGCACCAGCTCGTCGAAGCCCAGCGGCAGGCCCGGCGTGTACTTGGCGAGCGCCGCGCGGGAGACGCCGTACACGCCCATCGAGACCCGGTAGTCGATGCTGGGCTTCTCCTGGAAGCCGGTGATGGTGCCGGATTCGGTGGTCAGCACCCCGAAGTCGATCTTCACCTGGCGGGCGTAGGTGGCGATGGTCAGCGGGGCGCCGGACGCCTCGTGGTGCTTGAGCACACCGGCGAAGTCCAGGTCGGTGAGGATGTCGCCGTTCATCACCAGGAAGTGCTCCGGCAGGCGGTCCTGCATGGTGAGCAGCGGGCCCATGGTGCCGAGCGGGCTGTCCTCGACGGCGTAGCCGACCCGCAGTCCCCACTGCGAGCCGTTGCCGACGTAGGCGCGGATGATGTGGCCGAGGTGGCCGATGGCCAGGGTGACGGTCTTGAAGCCCGCGGCGGCGAGCTGGCGCATCACGATCTCCAGGATCGCGTGCTGGTCGCCGATCGGGACGAGCGGCTTGGGAAGCGCGGTGGTGTACGGGCGGAGGCGGACGCCCTTACCGCCGGCCAGGATCACTGCGTGCATGGTGTTTCCCCCACGGAAATGGTGTGCAGGCCACGAACCTTGGTTACCGGGACGAGCATGGTCGGTGCGGCGGTCAGACGTTGTAGATGTCGGTCTTGTAGCGCGCCAGGTTGGCCGGGTCGCGGAAGAACTCGATGGTCTGCTCCAGGCCCTGCTCCAGGGTGAACCGCGGGGCCCAGCCGGTGGCCTGGCGCAGCCGGGTGGCGTCCGCGACCAGCCGCATGACCTCGGAGTTGGTCGGACGGATGCGCTGCTCGTCCTCCTTCACCACCAGGTCGACGCCCATCAGCTTGCCGACCAGGGTGACCAGGTCGCCGACCGAGATCTCGCCGCCGGTACCGGCGTTGAAGGTCCGGCCGACCACCGTCTCGGCGGGCGCGGTGCCCACCGTGCGGAAGGCGTTGGCGGTGTCCTTGACGAACATGAAGTCGCGGGTCGGGCGCAGGTCGCCGAGGGTGATCTCGGTCTGGCCGGCCGCGACCTGGGCGATCACGGTCGGGATGACGGCGCGCATCGACTGGCGCGGGCCGAAGGTGTTGAACGGGCGCAGGGTGACGACCGGGGTCTCGAAGCTGGCGTGGTAGCTGTCGGCCAGCCGGTCCCCGCCCGCCTTGGAGGCGGCGTACGGGGACTGGGTGTTGATCGGGTGGTCCTCGGTGATCGGCACGGTCTGTGCGGTGCCGTAGGTCTCGCTGGTGGAGGTGTGCACCAGGCGCGGGATCTCCAGGTGGCGCACCGCCTCCAGCACGTTCAGGGTGCCGGTGACGTTGGTGTCCACGTACGAGTGGGGGGCGCGGTAGGAGTACGGGATCGCGATCAGGGCGGCCAGGTGGTACACCGCCTCGGTGCCCTTGACCAGGCCGTTGACCGAGCCCGGGTCCCGGACGTCGCCGAGGACGATCTCGACCGAGTCCAGCACCTCCTCGGACAGGGTCTCCAGCCAGCCGAAGGAGGAGAACGAGTTGTACTGGACCATCGCGCGGACGTGGTGCCCGTCGGCGACCAGGGTCTCGACGAGGTGGGAGCCGATGAAGCCCTCGGCTCCGGTAACCGCGACGCTGCTCATGCGGGATTCGCTTTCTCGATCTACGGGGACGGCACGACGCTCTGTGCCGGCCGGCCGGTGGTGTTCTCGGTTGGGGCTGGACCTTCAGCAGTGCTGAGGTGTCAGCGGTGTTGGGTGGTGCGGCCGAGCGCGGGCCCGGCGGTGGCGGTGAGGACGAGTGCGGCCGTCCCGCAGCCGATCAGCTGCAGGACGATCGGGTCCGCACCGGTCAGCAGCCCGACGCTCTCGGCGACCGCGGCGGCCAGACAGATGAGGGCGGTGCTCCAGCTGAACCCGAAGGCGTTCAGCAGCAGCGCCAGCCAGAGCGAGCCGCCCAGGAGCAGCATCGCGCCGAGCTGCGGCACGCCGAGCGACGGGGCGCCCGGCCACAGCACGGTCGCGGCGGCGTCCAGCGCGGCCACGGTGGTGAGGTAGATGAACAGGCAGCCGAGCAGGATCCCGCCGGTGCGGCGGGTGAACTGCCCGCTGGTGTGGCTGGTGCGCAGCGCGGCCACGGCCATCGCCCGGTAGCGGAACAGCAGCCACTCGGCGAGGCCGAGACTGAGCGTCAGCGCGATCATGGCCGGGCCGGTGGGGGTGGCCCGCGCCTCGGCCGCCGGACGGGCGGGTCCGGGGTGGGCGTGCACGACGTGGGAGGCGGCGTGCACGGCCTGGTGGATGGTCTCGCCGAGGCCGGCGATCAGCGTGAGCGCGCCGCAGGCCAGTCCGAACAGCAGGTGCGGGACCTCCTGGCGGATCGGCAGCCTCAGCTCCACGCCGTCCCGTTCGCCGCCGCGGGCCGCGACCAGCAGCTCCCGCACGGCCAGGCCGACCGCCAGTGCCACCGAGGCGAGCAGCACCACCGTACGGACCGGCTCCGGGACGTCGACCGCCAGCACCACGCCCGCGCCGACCGAGGCCGGGGCGAGCGCCAGCAGCAGGAACCTCTCCCGCCCGAGCACCAGCAGCGCGGTGGCCGCGCCCAGGTAGCAGGACTGCCCCGCGGCGAACCACAGCGCGCCGAGCGGCCCGCCGATCACGTACGCGGCGGCGGACGCCAGCAGCGCGCCGATCGGCGCACCGACCGCCAGGCAGACCGCCGCCTCCCGGCGGCGCAGCCGGCCCAGCCAGCGGTACGCGCGGTGCGCCAGCGCCTGGTTGAAGCCCCAGCTGACCAGCGTGGCGACGGACAGCGCGAGCATGCCCGAGGGCAGGCCGAAGCGCATCCGGGTGGTCGCGAACAGGTTGGCGCCGAGCAGGTAGCCGAGCCCGGGCAGGGCGAACACCAGGCCGCGCACCACGCAGCGCCAGGGGTCGGCCCGCCAGGGGTTGGCGAACTCGGAGCTCGGGCCGGGGTAGCGGCGCTCGACCTTCTCGAACAGCTCCTCGGCGACGGTGAACGCGTCGGGGCGGCCGTACAGCAGGGCGGCCTGCTCGTCGGAGAGGCCGTCGGACTCCAGGAAGGCCGCGATCTCGTACGGGTGGACGGCGTCGGCGCAGATGTCGTGCAGGCGCTCGGCGAGCTCGTCCAGCGGGTCCTCGGAGAGGCCGAGCCGCTCGGCGGGGTCGGGTTCGGGGGGCGGGGCGGGTCGGCGGCGCTTCAGCGGCAGGGTGCGCAGCTGCATCGTCCGCTCGGAGCCGCCCTCGTCCGGTACGAGGCGGATCGGACCACTCATGCGCCCACCTCGCTGTGCTCGGCGGCCGCTGAGCGGGACGCGCACCTGTTGATGGTTCGCTCGCTTCGCTCGTTCACGCGCCCACCTCGCTGTGCTCGGCGGCCGCTGAGCGGGACGCGCACCCGTTGATGGTTCGCTCGCTTCGCTCGTTCACGCGCCCACCTCGCTGCGCGCGACGGTCAGCCGGGGCTCCCAGTCCGGGTCGGGTGCCGCGTCGGTGACGGCGACCATCCCGCCGGGCATCCAGCGGGAGGTGCCCAGGAGCTCGGTGTAGATGCCCCGGAAGCCGTCGATGTTCTGGCGGAGCGTGAACTGCTCGATGACCCGCAGCCGGGCCCCCTCGCCGAGCCGGGCGCGCCGGGCGGGGTCGCGCAGCAGCTCGATCGCGGCGGCCGCCATCGGCTCGGGCTCGCGCGGCGGGACGACCAGTCCGGTGTCGCCGACCGCCTCGCGCACCCCGCCGACGTCGGTCGAGACGGTCGCGCGGCCGCAGGACATGGCCTCGATCAGGGTGAACGGGAAGCCCTCGCTGATGCTGGAGAGCATCACCACGTTGCCCGCCGCGTACGCGTCGGTGATGTCGGCGACGCGGCCCTCGAAGGCCACCGAGTCGGCCACGCCGAGCTCGGCGGCCAGGGCTATGCAGCCGTCCCGGTACGCCTCGCCGCCCTTGGGGGTGCCCCCGAAGAGCCGCAGCCGCGCCTCGGGGATCTCGCGGTGGACGATGGCGAAGGCCCGGATCAGCGTCTCCAGGTCCTTGATCGGGTCGACCCGGCCGGCCCAGCTGAGGGTCGGCGTCCCGGGCTCCGGTCCGGCGGGCGGGAAGGCGGCCGGGTCCACGCCGTTGTAGACGGTGCGGATGTGGGTGGAGGGGGTGCCGCCGCGCTCCTCCCAGCGCCGGTTGTACCGGTTGCCGGGGGTGACCAGCGCGGCCTGCCGGTAGCTCTCCTCGGCGAGCATCCGGTAGAAGCCCAGCAGCAGCGCCTTGACCGGCCAGCGGTACGGGCCGGTGCGGTAGCCGAGGTAGCGCTCGCGCAGGTAGATGCCGTGCTCGGTGAGCAGGAACGGTACGCCGTACTGCTGGGCGGCGATCAGCCCGGGCAGGGTGGCGAGGCCGCCGCTGGCCGCGTGGGCGACGCCGTCGGTGGGCGGGTTGACCGAGAGCGGCCGCAGCGCGTGTTCCAGCAGGTCGGTGGCGTTCAGCGCGTCGTGCAGGGTGGGCCGGGAGACGGCGGTGGGCAGGTAGTCGCGGGTCCACACGTGCTGGAGGGTGCGCAGGGCGCGCTCGCTGCGCAGCGCCGGGCTGAGCAGCCCGCGCCGGGCGAGGTCGGCGAAGCCGTACAGCTCGGTGCCGAAGTGGGTGGTGTAGACGGGGTCGAGGACGGAGTGCAGGAAGCGCTCGTACGCGTTGAGGAATCGCCGCATCTCCTTGCCGCGCGGTGGCCGGCCCTCCGAGGCCGGGCCCCACAGCGGTGCGGTGGTGACCGACCGCACGTTGGCGGGCAGCTCCCAGGCCAGTGGTTCGTGGCCGGTTCCGGTGACGGCGATGATGTCGAAGTCGACGTCCGGCATGCCCTGGACGAGCTGGTCGCACCAGACGCTCACACCGCCGTGCTGGTGCGGGTACGTCCCCTCGGTGAGCAGGGTGACGCGCATCTCCTGTCCCCCCTCCTGTTCTTGCGTCGTCTGTCCGGCCTGGGTGGCCGGAGCGGGAGCCGTGGCGGGGTCGGACCGGTCGCCCGGTCCGACCCCGCCAAGGGGTGTTACGGGTTACCGGTTGCCGGAGCGCCCGGTGGTGCTGCCGTGCGAGGCCGTCCCCCCGGGGGCCTTGCCGGCCGGGGTGCCCTGGGCCCGGGCACCGTTGCCCTGGGCGACGTCCTTGCCGGGCACCGGGGTTCCGCTGCCGGGCACGAGGGACTTGGCGGCGGGCTTGCGGGTGGTGTCACCCGGACCGGCCGGGACCGGGGTGGCGACGCCCTGCGGCACGACCTTCTTGTCCGTCGGCGCCGGTGCCGGGACGGACTTGGCCGCGACGTTCGGCGCGACGGCGGCCGGGGCGGCCGGCGCGCTGCTGGACGGGAGCTGCAGGGTGACACTGCTCTGCAGGGCGCCCGGGGACACCCAGCCCGAGAGCGTACCGGCGTAGGCCGAACCGAAGGCGGCCGTACCGATGGCCATCTTCTGAGCAGTTCCGGTCGGCATGGTGGCCTGGATCTGAACACCGGCCGGCGCGCTGACGGTGACGGTGTTGCCGATCCGGTACGCGGTGACCTGTCCGGAGGCGAGGGCGTTGTTCCACGCCGCGCGCTTCTGGAACTCCTGGCCGATCTCACGCTCGCCGAGGTTCACGATCGGGGTGTTGTCGGCGTGCAGCGAGCGGTAGGTGCCGAGGATCTTCTCCAGCACCGGGTACGCGATCCGGTCCTCGGAGAGGTTCGACTGGTGGATGAAGTGCGGCCGCGGGTCGTTGTTCAGCACGTGGCCGAGGTCGATCCGGGCCTCCAGCGGCACGATGTACGACTGGTAGCCGGTGGTGGTGTCCAGCGGCTGGGGCAGGCAGGTGGAACTGGGGTTGTTCTCGCAGACGCCGCTGCCGCCGTTGGCCTTGCTGGTGTAGATCCAGTTGTACTCGTCGGCCTCCTCCTGCGCCGTGCCGGCGTTGTAGAAGACGTTCATCGGGTACCGCGGCACGGTCAGCGTGGACGAGCCGACGGCCCGCTGGGCGGGCTCGCGGGAGGCGTCGCTGCCGGTGAACCTGATGCCGTTGGCGGCCAGCGCCGGCGCCAGGTTCGGGTTGTCGCTGGTCTCCTGCGGGGCGGTGAGCAGACCGGAGTGCTCGCCGGTGACGAGCACCTGCGGGTCGACCTTGAGGCCGTTGGTGGCGGCCCAGTCGAAGTTCTGCTTGATCTGGGTGGAGATGGTGTTCTGGTCGACCCAGACGGTGTTGCCCGAGGCGTCCTTGGTGCACTTCCACGGCACCACGCTGACGTCCTGCACGCAGCCCAGGTACGGGTGGCTGTAGGTGTGGTTGACCCAGCGGTAGCTGCTCTGGTCGGCGATCATCTGGCTGGCGGTCGGGTCCACCGTGGCCTGGTGGTCGGCCTTCCAGTCCTCGCTGCCGTTGCCGTTGAACAGCATGTCGAGGGTGAAGTTGTTGGTGGTCTCCCACTGCTTGGCGTACTGCGCGTCGGCCTGGGTCATCCGGATCGGGGTGCCGGTGTCCGGGGTGCCGGGCGGGCAGGTGACGTCGCCGGGGGTGCACTTGAGCGTCGTCGACCAGCGGTCGTCGGCCAGGAAGACGTCGTCGATGTGGGTGGCGAAGTAGTTCCGGTCGTAGCCGAGGTGGACGCCCTGGGTGATCCAGTCGACCATGCCGCGGGCCAGCAGCCGGTACTGCTGCTGGTACTGGTTGTAGACGAAGGTGACGACCAGTTCCTTGCGGCCGTCGTGGGTGTACTCACCGACCAGCGAGCCGCGGCTGGTCGTGTTGGGGATCGCGGCGTCGACCAGCGGGACGAAGGAGGCGCCGGACGGCAGGTTGGCGAGCGGGGTCGCCAGGTAGCCGTAGCTCTCGGGGACCTTGGGGTCGTTGTCCTCGAACGGGACGCTGCCCTTGAGGTACCCGAACGGACCGGAAGTCCCGGCCGCCGTGGTGGCCGCCTGGAATCCGTCGAGGGTTCCGGTGAATCCGGGATTCGCGGCGTAGTTCAGACCCACGGCCGGGCTGGCCCAGGTGTACGCGTCGATCTGCCGGACGTTGAAAGCGGCTTCGTACGTGGCGATCGCCGTCATCTCGGCGGCGTTGGAGAAGGGGTTTTCGTTGGGCAGCACGATGCCCTGGTACTTGCCCCGGGGAAGCCCGTTCACCGTGTCGCTCAGGAAAGCGGCGTCGATGACGGGGCGGTTGGGGTCATTGAGGGTGACGACCTTGTACGGCGTGCCCTGGCTCTTCAGTTCGGCGGTGATCGCCGCGACGGACGGTCCCCCGTCGTCGATGACCAGGATGGTGAGGTCGATCCTGGGCGGCGTGGTGTCGCCGTGGGCCAGGGTGATCTGCAGGCCGCTGGCCAGCAGGACTGCCGCTGCGCAAGCGGCGACTCTTCGGGTCGCTCGACCCATGTCTGATCCTCCCCTTGGACAGGCCCCGCGCTCCTCGGCGCTCGCCTGCCCGTGTAGCTGTTCGCGGGCAGCAGGCTGCCCGGCGCCCATCCTGGTCGAGGGTCGACGGTGCGAGGGACCAATTGGGCGAGAGTGCAGCAAACCTGTTACCAACGTTCATGGCGAAGCCATGGAGGCGCTGATTGTGACGGTAACCGGACCGCCCGCGCAAATAATGAATTGAAAATGAAAAACCGGAAGCCGACTGCTACGGCTGGTTACCGACTGTGCGGCTCACGCGCATCCGGTGGGGCACCTACACTGTCGTCGTTGCGCCTGACACTCTTGCACATCTTGCCGCTCCAATGGGCAGGTTCATGCAATATCGGGCACCGCTGTGCCATGTGACAGTCCGAATATGCAATGGAGGCTCGCGGGTGGCCGATCGTCAGATCGCGTCCGAGCGAATCGCGGACGTACGGAATGCGCTCCCGGAGCCGGTCCGGGTGGTCCTGGTCGGGCGCAGCCTCGGCCTGCGCGGCGCGGTCAACGCCCGGGATCTGGGCGGCTACCGGACCGCCGGAGGGCGGTTGGTGCGCGGTGGCGTGGTCCTGCGCAGTGACGGCCTGAACCACGTCACCGCCGAGGACCTCGACCCGCTGGGCGCGCTCGGCCTGCGCGCGGTGGTCGACCTGCGCAGCTCAGACGAGATCCGCGAGGCCGGTCCGGACCGGCTGCCGGACGGCGTCGCCACCCACCACCTCCCGTTGCTGGCAACGGACTTCGACATCCACCTGACGCTGCGCAGCGCCCTCGCCGACCGTAGCCCGCGCAAGCAGCGCACCCTGCTCGGCGACGGCCGGGCGGCCGCCATGATGACCGGCCTCTACCGCTGGTTCGTCACCGACCCGGTGGCCCGTGAGCGCTTCGCCGCCCTGCTGCGGCTGCTCGCCGACCCGGACGGCGTGCCGCTGCTGTTCCACTGCTCGGCCGGCAAGGACCGCACCGGCTGGGCGGCGGCGCTGGTGCTGACCGCCCTGGGCGTGGACCGGGAGACCGTGCTGGCCGACTACCTGCTCACCAACGAGCGCTCCGCCCCGGTGGTCGAGCGGGTGCTGGGCGACTTCGGCAGCCGCGGCCTGATGCGCGAGCCCGAGCTCCTCCTGCCGGTCTTCCGGGCCGACCGCGGCTACCTGGACGCGGCCTTCGCGGAGGTCGAGGCCGGCTGGAGCGGCTTCGACGCGTTCTGGCGGGAGGGGCTCGGGCTGGACGAGGACGTGCTGGCCGGGCTGCGCGCCAACCTCCTCGACGGCGAGGCGGTTTGAGCCCGGCGGCGGTCAGCCCTCGCTGATCAGCCCCTCACGGAGCTGGGTCAGCGTCCGGGTGAGCAGCCGGGAGACGTGCATCTGGGAGATCCCGATCTCCTCGCCGATCTGCGACTGGGTCAGGTTGCCGAAGAACCGCAGCATGATGATCCGGCGCTCGCGCGGCGGCAGCTTGGCCAGCAGCGGCTTGAGCGACTCCCGGTACTCCACGCCCTCCAGCGCGAGGTCCTCGTAGCCGAGCCGCTCGGCCAGCGGCCCTTCGCTGTCCTCCTCGCCGGGACTGGAGTCGAGCGAGCTGGCGGTGTACGCGTTGCCCACCGCGAGGCCCTCGACCACGTCCTCCTCGCTGACCCCGAGGCAGGCGGCCAGCTCGGCGACGGTGGGGGAGCGGTCCAGCCGCTGGGACAGTTCGTCCCCGGCCTTGGTGAGCGCCAGCCGCAGCTCCTGGAGCCGGCGCGGCACCCGGACCGACCAGCTGGTGTCCCGGAAGAAGCGCTTGATCTCGCCGACCACGGTCGGCATGGCGAAGGTGGGGAACTCCACCCCGCGCTCCGGGTCGAACCGGTCGATCGCCTTGATCAGGCCGATGGTGCCGACCTGGACGATGTCCTCCATCGGCTCGTTGCGGCTGCGGAAGCGCGCGGAGGCGTACCGGACCAGCGGCAGGTTGAGCTCGATCAGGGTGTCGCGGACGTAGGTGTGCTCCGCACTGCCGGGCTCCAGCGCGGCCAGCCGCAGGAACAGCGAGCGGGAGAGCGTCCGGGTGTCCAGCCCGGAGCCGGGCGGTGCCTCGGTGGGCGTCCCGGGGCCGGGAGCGCCGCTCGATCCGACCCGCTGGAGCGGGATCCGGTCCTCGGCGACCGCCGTACCCTTGGCCTGACCAGCGTGGATCTCCGCAGTGCCCAGCTCTCCGGACATGCGCCCACCCCCTCGTGACTGTCAGTTGAACGGGGGCCGTCGCACGGAGGTTCCCGACTGGGGCCCAACCCCCTCCATACCGGAACGCGGCCGACGGCAAACCCGAACGTCGCGAGATGTCACGCCAGGGTAACGCGCTGCAATCTCACTCTTCCCAGGAGTTGCCGGTCCGAAGCCTCGTCAGGATCCGCGAGAGCAGCCGGGAGACGTGCATCTGGGACATCCCCAGCTCGGTGCTGATCTGCGACTGGGTGAGGTTGGCGAAGAACCGCAGCATCACGATCCGCCGCTCCCGCTCGGGGAGTTGGACCAGCAGGTGGCGGACCATGTCGCGGTGCTCGACCTCGGCCAGCGCGGCGTCCTCGTAGCCGAGCCGGTCCAGCAGGGCGAGCCCGCCCTCGTGCTCCTGGGCGGCCTCCAGGGAGGCCGCGTTGTAGGCCCGCCCGGCGTCCAGGCAGGCCCGGACGTCCTCCTCGGGGATCCGCAGGCTGGCGGCGATCTCGGGCACCTTGGGGGCCCGCCCGTGCAGCACCGTCAGCTCCTCCATGGCGCCGCTGACCTGGACCCACAGCTCCTGGAGCCGGCGCGGGACGTGCATGGTGCGGACGTTGTCCCGGAAGTAGCGCTTGATCTCGCCCAGGATGGTCGGCAGCGCGTAGGTGGGGAACTGGACGCCCCGGGTCGGGTCGAAGCGGTCGATCGCGTTGATCAGGCCGATGGTGCCGACCTGGACGACGTCCTCCATCGGCTCGCTGCGGCTGCGGAAGCGGGTGGCCGCGTAGCGGACCAGCGGGATGTTCACCTCGATCAGGGCGGCCCGGACCCGCTCCCGCTCGGGGGCGTCGGGGGGCAGCTCGGCGAGCCGCTCGAACAGCACCCGGGTGAGCGTCCGGACGTCCACGGCGGGCCGGCCGCCGGGGCCGCGCAGCCGGTCCGGGCGGAGCTCGCCGGCCGGGCTGATGATCGCAGCCAGCACCTCGTCCACGGACACGTCACCCCTCCCAAAGTCGACAACGGCGGGCCCTGCGGATCGGGTGTCGCGGCTGGTTCGCACCTCGCCATGTCCGTCAAAACCGGTCATAGCATCACAAGGCGGGCGCAGGTCGGGCAAGCACCCGATGGAGGTGTGTTGGTGGGGCTCCGGGCCTTCGCGGCACCCGTCGGCGAGGCGCCGCAAGGGTCGTTCCCGGGCGGACCAAGACGCCCCGCCCGGGAGCCGGACGGGGCGGGCGCGGTCCGTCCGGGGGACGGCCGCGGGGGCGCGACGGGTCAGACCTCGAGGTCGGCGATCACCCAGGTCGCGAACTCGCGCCACTGGCCGGCGGCGGCCTGGTGCGCGGGGTGGGTCAGGTACGACTGGAGGGACTCCCGGTCCTCGACCAGGCTGTTGATCGCGTAGTCGTACGCGATGTCCCGCTCGGTGATGTTCCAGCCGCACTCCCACTCGCGCAGCTCGGGGATCAGCGGGCCGAGCTCGGCGAACGCCTTGACGCCGGCGAGCACGCGCTGGTCGTCCTTGGCGACGCCCTCGTTGAGCTTGAACAGGACCAGGTGGCGGATCACGATTGCCGCTCCTTACTTGATCAGACCGGTCATGAAGGTGCCGACCGCCTTGGCCGCGTTCGAGATGCCCTCGAAGCCCAGCTGGACGAGTTCGGCTGACCGGGCCGGTGAGGTGATGATCGAGTAGAGCACGAAGATGAGCAGGAGGACCATGCCGATCTTCTTCGCCTGCGCCATCGTGACCTTCCTCCCTGCGGTGGGCCGCCGTCATCCGGGTCCCCGAGCGGCCCTGCAGGCAGCTTATCCACCGGACGGGCTATCAAGTGTGCGACGCGTTCGCCCGGCGGGACGAAGGTCCTCGCGGGTGGGGCCTTTCTCCGGGTGCCCCGCCGCGGCCCGGGCGGCAGGATGGATGACGTGCCGCGGACCCGACAGGAATCCCCGGCACGTGGATCCGGAGACCCCGCTGTGGGACCGGTCGTCGCGACTTCCCCCGCCGCGGCACCGGTTGTGGGACTCCGCCGGGGGAGCGGTCAGCCCCCCGAGCCGCTCCCCCCTCCAGGCTCCGTACGAGCTGGGCCGTGGTGGTCATCATCGCCCCGGAGCGCGGAGCCCTTTCCGCGTCCGAGGGTGCGCGGAAACGCCGAGGGCCCGTCCGGATCGGACGGGCCCTCGGGCTTTCCAGCGGTAGCGGTGGGATTCGAACCCACGGTGGAGTTGCCCCCACACACGCTTTCGAGGCGTGCTCCTTTGGCCGCTCGGACACGCTACCGAGGGGAACTCTACCGGACGGGTGGCGCGGTCACGAAATCCGTATCCGCGGGCCCGCTCCCGGGCGGGGTCAGCGGTGGGTGTCGAAGAAGGCGCGCAGCTGCTCGCCGCACTCCTCGGCGAGGACGCCCCAGATCACCTCGGGCCGGTGGTTGAGCCGGCGGTCGCGCATCACGTCGAAGAGCGAGCCGGCCGCGCCGGCCTTCTCGTCGAGGGCGCCGTAGACCACCCGGTCGATCCGGGACAGCACGATGGCGCCGGCGCACATCGTGCAGGGCTCCAGGGTGACCACCAAGGTGCAGCCGCTGAGCCGCCACGCCCCGAGTTTCTCCGCGGCCTGCCGGATCGCGACCACCTCGGCGTGCGCGGTCGGGTCGCCGACCGCCTCGCGCTCGTTGTGGCCGCGCCCGAGCACCTCGCCGTCCGGGCCCAGGACGAGCGCCCCGACCGGGACGTCCTCGGTGGCCGGCGCCAGGGCGGCCTCGGCGATGGCGAGGCGCATCGGCGCCGCCCAGCGGTCGCGGACCGGGTCGGGGCGGACGGGGGCGGGCAGCGGGGGGACGTGCGGGACGGTCAGCGGGGTGGATGCGGGCTGCATGGCATCCAGTGTCGGGCATCCGGTGATGGACACCGGCCCGGCCGGTGCCGCTACCGGACCGCCTCCAGGACCTCGCCGCAGCCCAGGGCCTCGGCGATCTCCTCCAGGGCGTCGCCCGGCACCGCGCCCTCGCCGCTGAGGGCGAGCAGCTCGTCGGCGGCCAGGCCGAACTCGGTGAGCAGGTGGGCGTCGCCGAGCGGGCCGACCGGGACGCCGCCGCGGGCGTCCGCGTCCTCGTCGTCCTGCTCCTCGGCCTCCGCCTCCTCGTCCAGGAGGTGGTCCAGGTCGCCGAACTCGCTCTCGCCGGCCTGGTCGACCAGTTCGTCGGTGAGGACGGAGCCGTAGGAGCTGCGGGCGGCGGCGGCGCCGTCCGACACGAAGATCCGCGGGTCGTCCTCGCCGTCCACCCGGACGATGGCGAACCAGGAGTCCTCCTGTTCGATGAAGATCAGGACGCTGTCGTCGTCCTGCGCGGAGCCGCGGGCCAGGTCGGCCAGATCGGCCAGGGTTTCGACGTCGTCGAGCTCCGTCTCGCTCACATCCCACCCGTCCTCGGTGCGAGCAAGCACTGCAGCGAAGTACGCCACCAGGGACACTCCCAAGATCATCGGTCTCGGCTGTCGGCGCGCTCGGGCGACGCGAAAATCTGGCCGCCCCCGCGCCAGAGGCGGTCCGCCTGTTCGGACCGTCCCATCGGAATCGTGACAGAAAGCCCGCCCTTGCGGGGGGTGTTCCGCAGCGCGTCTTTGCAGGTCGTGTCGGAAGGGCCGGACGGCGGACAGCGGAGTCGGGCCGGGGCCGTCCGAAGCCGGTCGAATTTTGCTCCGAACGTCTGTCCGGGTGACGGCGGGTCGGATCGGGCTGGGATCGGAGGGGTGGGGGAACGGGGTCGGGCCGGGTCAGATGCGGAAGGTTCGCATCCGCATCGCTTCGCGCATCCGCCGTTCCCTGGTCCGCCGGGGCTGGACCCGCTCCCTCAGCTCGCGGGCCTCGGCGAGCTCTCGCAGGAAGACGGCCCGCCGCTTGCGGCGCTCCGACTCGGTCTCCGGGGGGTCCTGCGGCGGGCCGGCGCGCAGGGCCGCCCCGCCGGCGGAATCGTCCGCCGAGCCGTCCCCGGCGTTCGGGTTGCTCGTCATAAGACGTGACATTCCCAGAACGGCCGGGTTGATACCACAGGAAACGGTCCGGTCCGGACATTCGCCGTGCGTCACGGCGTGTCACGGAAAGGTGACGCGGCCGGTGGGCGGCCTGGCACGGCGTGTCGTACAGGCGTCCAGGACCGGGCTAACCTCGACGCATGCGTCTCCACGTCGTCGACCACCCCCTGGTCGCCCACAAGCTCTCCACCCTGCGCGACGAGCGCACCGACTCGCCGACCTTCCGTCGCCTGACCGACGAGCTGGTGACCCTCCTCGCCTACGAGGCCACCCGGGACGTCCGCACCGACGAGGTGGAGATCACCACGCCCGTGGCGGTCACGCTCGGCACCCGGCTCAGCTACCCGCGACCGCTGGTCGTACCGATCCTGCGGGCCGGCCTCGGCATGCTGGACGGGATGACCCGCCTGCTGCCGACCGCCGAGGTGGGCTTCCTCGGCATGGTGCGCAACGAGGAGACCCTGGAGGCCTCCACGTACGCCACCCGGATGCCGGACGACCTCTCCGGCCGCCAGGTCTACGTGCTCGACCCGATGCTGGCCACCGGCGGCACCCTGGTCGCCGCGATCAGGATGCTGATCGAGCGCGGCGCCACCGACGTCACCGCCGTGGTGCTGCTGGCCGCGCCGGAGGGCGTCGAGGTGATGCAGCGCGAGCTGGCCGGCCTGCCGGTCACCGTGGTCACCGCCGCCCTGGACGAGCGACTGAACGAGAACGGCTACATCGTCCCCGGCCTGGGCGACGCGGGCGACCGGCTGTACGGCACGGCCGGCTGAGCCCCTTTCCGAACGTCCGAGAGCCCCCGGCAGTGCCGGGGGCTCTCCTGCTGTCGTGCGGTCAACAGGTGCCGGTGGTGCTCGGGGTGGGGGAGGGCTTGATGGCCAGGGCGAGGGCGGCGGCCGCCTGGGTCTCGTCCAGCAGGGCGTTGTAGCTGTCGCCGATCACGAAGTCCACGCTGGCGTCGGTGCGGGCGTCGGCGGTGACGGTGGCCCCGGCGATCTGGGAGCTCACCAGGGTGCCGGCGGCGGCGCCGCTCGGGCCGGCGATCACCTGGGCGGTGCCGGGCACCTTCTTGTCCAGCTCGGCGGGCGCGTTGCCGACCTTGCCGATGACGAAGCCGCGCTTCTTGAGCTCGTCGGCGGTCCGCCCGGCCAGGCCGGACTTGGTGGTGGCGTTGTAGACGTTCACCGTGACGGCCGTGGGCGCGGGGACGGCGTGCGGGTCCACCACGGCGGCGGGGGCGCCGGAGGCCGCGGGGCTGCCGGGCGTGGCGCCCGCCGTCGGGGCGGCCAGCGGCTTGCCGGACGGGTCGGCGCAGGCCTGCGCGGAGGCGTTCCGGTCCTTGCCGCGGAAGATGTCGTACAGCTGCACGCCGCCGAGGCCGATCAGGGCCAGGGCGAGCAGGGCCGCGAGCGCGGCGATCACCTTGCGACTCTTCTTCGGGGGCCGGCCCAGCCGCGGGTAGGCGTTGCCGGTGATGCGGTACTGCTTCCCCTTGAGGCCTTGGGGAGTCAACATGCTCACGGTTTGTCTCCCCCTCGTGCCAGGGCGGGGTCGGGATGACGGATCGGCCGGGTGGAGGCGACCCCCGGGTGCGGGCGGATCCCCTGGTCGCGGCCGTAGTCAGCAGCGTAGTGCCGGACAGCTGGGAAGGTACTAAACGATCATCATCTGGAGTACCTCGGTACCCGAAAGGAGGTACCCGGGTACGCCCGGACCGCCCTCCGCCCGGTGGCGAGGGGGCGGTCCGGGGAGGTCGCCGTGCGGCCGTCAGTCCATCTCGAGGACACGGGCGTGCAGCACCTGGCGCTGCTGCAGCGCGGCCCGTACGGCCCGGTGCAGCCCGTCCTCCAGGTAGAGGTCGCCGCGCCACTTCACCACGTGGGCGAAGAGGTCCCCGTAGAAGGTCGAGTCCTCGGCCAACAGGGTTTCCAGGTCGAGTTGGCCCTTGGTGGTCACCAGCTGGTCGAGCCGCACCGGACGCGGGGCGACGTCAGCCCACTGGCGGGTACTCGTCCGGCCGTGATCCGGGTACGGCCGCCCATTGCCGATGCGCTTGAAGATCACACGGAAAGCCTACCGTTCGGACGGCGGATGGCGCAGCAGCCGCGGGGGCGCCACGCGCATGGGTGTGAGCTGCGGGTGGGCGTTTGCGGCTGTTTGATGGGAAATGTCGTGAACATCGCGTACGCCTTCACCGGGCCCGCCCTCGACCTCGGTGCGGTGCTGCTCGAGCAGGTCGGCGTCAGAGGCCCAGGTCGTCGAGCTCCTTGAGTAGGGCGGCGTTGGGGCTGTTCGGATCGGTGGCGACGGGGACGGGCTTCGGCTTCGCCTGGTTGCGGAGCAGGACGGCGGCGGCCAGTCCGCCGATCAGCCCGCCGAGGTGGCCCAGCCAACTGACCCCGTGGACGACCGGCAGCACCCCGATCAGGATCGTCCAGTAGACCGCGGCGACGCCGATGCCGACGACCGCGTCCAGCACGTTGCGGTCCAGGACCCCGCGCAGCACCACGTAGCCGAGGTAGCCGTAGACCATGCCGCTCGCTCCGGCCGTCACGGTGTTCGGGCTCTCCAGCAGCCAGACCGTGAGCCCGCCGGACACCGTGATCACCAGACTGGCCAGCAGGAACTTCCGCATGCCCCGGTAGGCGGCCAGGAAGCCGAGCACGAACAGCGGCCAGGAGTTGGCCACGATGTGGTCCCAACTGAAGTGCAGGAACGGCATGGTGAACATCTCGGGCAGGTCGTCCACCCGCTCCGGACGCAGGCCGAACTCCTTGGACAGGTCGTAGTCGTCCAGCCAGTTCACCACCTGCACGGACCAGATGACGGCCTGGATCCCGAGCATGGTGAGCAGGGCGCGGCGGGAGTCCGAGAGCAACCGGGCGAGTTTCGAGGCCATGACGTCGACTCTAGGGGCGGCCGGATCGGACGTGCACCGCATTACAGTGATCCGTGTCATTCCGACCGTGAGAGGTGCACCCCATGAGTGTTCGTCCGCCGCTGCCGTACGAGTTCCTGCCGCAGGTGCCGTCCTTCGAGCTGACCAGCCGGGACATCACCGAAGGCGGCACGCTGGGCCGGGAGTTCATCCACGGCGGCGGCAACCTCTCGCCGCAGCTGGCCTGGTCGGGGCTGCCGGAGGGCACCCGGAGCATCGCCGTCACCTGCTACGACCCGGACGCGCCGACCGGCTCCGGCTGGTGGCACTGGCTGGCCCTCAACCTGCCCGCCGACACCGCCGGACTGCCGCGCGGCGCCGGCTCCTCGGACGACGACCTGCCGGGCGCGGCCTCCTTCCACGGGCGCAACGACTTCCCGGGCAACAAGTACGACGGCGCCGCCCCGCCGCCCGGCGCCCCGCACCGGTACGTGTTCGCGGTGCACGCGCTGGACGTGGAGAAGCTGGACGTCACCGCCGACACCCCGCCGGCCCAGGTCGGCTTCCACATCACCTTCCACACCCTGGGGCGGGCGCTGCTGACGGCGGAGTACGGGGTCTGAGGTTTCCGCTGTCAGGGTCCGGTCGGACGGCCGGACCCTGACTCCCTCCGGTTCGCCGCGTGGTCGGCCCTGGCCGCGATCGTGCGCAGGTGCTCGCGCAGTTCCGGGGGATCGTGCACCTCGAAGTCGCAGTCCAGCATCAGCAGCCCGGACGCCAGCCACTTCAGGGAGTCCGCCCGGGAGCGCAGCAGGCAGCTGTGGTCGTCGATCGGTTCGATCTCGTAGTCCCCGGTCCAGGGCATCCAGCCGTCGACCTCGGCGGCGGGGCGGTGGACGGTGGCCACCATGGTGTGCGTCGGTGACCGGCGGCGCAGCCGGCTCGCCACGAACACGGCGGCGTCCTCGGCCGGGAGCGGGCGCGGGGTGAAGCGGGCGCCGGTGGCGAACGGCTCGGTGATCCGGTCGACCCGGAACAGCCGCCAGTCCTCCCGGTCCAGGTCGTAGCCGATCAGGTACCAGCGACGGCCGGTCGAGACCAGCCGCTCGGGCTCGACGTTGCGCCGGGTCTTGGCCCCGTCGCGGGCCCGGTAGGCGAAGCGCAGGCGCTCGTGCTTGGTGACGGCGCCGGCGAGCAGGGTCAGGGCCTCCGGGTCGACGGTCGGGCCGTCCCCGGTGAGCAGCGGCACGGTCGCCGTGTTCAGGGTCCCCACCCGGTGCCGCAGCCGGCTCGGCAGCACCTGGAGCAGCTTGCCGAGCGCCCGTACCGAGGCCTCCTCGATGCCGACCACGGCGTGTCCGGCGGCCGCCCGCAGGCCGACCGCGATGGCCACCGCCTCCTCGTCGTCCAGCAGCAGCGGTGGCATCGCCGTGCCCGCGACCAGCCGGTAGCCGCCGACCGCGCCCATGGTGGCCTGCACCGGGTAGCCGAGGTCGCGCAGCCGGTCGATGTCCCGGCGGATGGTGCGGGGGCTGACGCCGAGCCGCTCGGCCAGTTCGCTGCCGGGCCACTCGCGCGGGGTCTGCAGCAGCGACAGCAGGTTCAGCAGCCGGGCGGGGGTGTCGCTCATGCGCGCCTCCCGATGGTTCGCTCGCCGTGCTCGCTCATGCCGTCCAGCATGCCCGACGAACTGGGACAGGACCTGACCTACATGGTCCGTACCGTTCCGGACGTGAAGCAGCGGACGAACGAGGAGAACGCAATGAGTACGGCGGGAGCCGACCGGCGGAGGTGGATCGCGCTGGCGATCGTGATGGTCGCCTCCTTCATGGACCTGGTGGACGTCACCATCGTCAACATCGCCATCCCGAGCATCCAGCAGGACACCGGCGCCTCCTTCAGCGCCATCCAGTGGGTCACCGGCGGCTACGCGCTGGCCTTCGCGATCGGGCTGATCACCGGCGGGCGGCTCGGCGACATCCACGGCCGCAAGCGGCTGTTCCTGATCGGCATCGGCGGCTTCACGCTGGCCTCCGCGCTGTGCGGGCTGGCCTCCGGCCCGGAGATGCTGGTCGCCATGCGGATCCTGCAGGGCGGGACGGCGGCCCTGATGGTGCCGCAGGTGCTGTCGATCATCCACGCGACCTTCCCGGCGGAGGAGCGCGGCAAGGTGTTCGGGATGTTCGGAGCGGTGGTCGGGCTGGGCGCGGTGTCCGGTCCGATGATCGGCGCGCTGCTCACCGAGTGGGACCTGCTGGGCCTCGAGTGGCGGCCGATCTTCCTGATCAACCTGCCCGTCGGCATCGCCGGGCTGCTGCTCGGGCGCCGCTTCATCGACGAGTCCAGGGCCGAGCACGCGCTCAAGCTGGACCTGGTCGGCGTGGCGCTGGCCAGCCTCGGCCTGCTGATGCTGATCTACCCGCTGACCCACGGCCGGGAGGCCGGCTGGCCGCTCTGGGGCTACCTGTCGATGGTCGGCAGCCTGCCGGTGTTCGTGCTCTTCGTGGTGTACGAGAAGGCCAAGGCGCGGCGGGACGGCTCGCCGCTGGTCGAACTGTCGCTGTTCCGTGTGAAGAGCTTCGCGGCCGGGATCTGCGTCCAGCTGGCCTTCGGCGTCGCGCTCGGCATCTTCTTCCTGGTCTGGACGCTCTACATGCAGGTCGGGCTCGGCTGGAGCCCGCTCAAGGCGGGCGCCACCGGCATCCCGTTCTCGCTCGCGGTCTCCACGGCGGCCGGGCTGTCGGTGCAGAAGCTGGTGCCGCGGTTCGGGCGCAAGGTGCTCCAGGCCGGCGCGCTGATCATGGCGGTGGGCGTGCTCGTCTACATCGCGGAGGCGCACCGGTACGGGACCGGCATCGCGCCCTGGCAGATGGCGCTGCCGCTGGTGGTGATGGGCCTCGGGATGGGGTTGATCGTCGCGCCGATCACCGACGCGATCCTGTCCGAGGTGCCGCGCCGGCACGCCGGGTCGGCCTCGGGGCTGATCAACACCGTGCAGCAGGTCGGCAACGCGCTCGGGCTCGGGCTGGTGTCGGTGGCCTTCTTCGGGGCGATGGACGACGTGGTCGCGCCGGAGGTGCTGGGGACGGCCTTCAGCGGGGCGTTCGTGCACGCGATGTGGTGGGTCGCGGGGGTGCTGCTGGCGGTGTTCCTGCTGATGTTCGCGCTGCCGCGCAAGCGGGGGGCGGCGGTCGGGGACCCGGCGGCCGCTGCTCCGGAGGAGCGCGAGTCCGCCCTGGTGTGACGGGGCCGGTTCGGGGCTTCGGTTCGGGGCTCCGGTTCGGAGCTCCGGTTCGGTCGAGGACCTCGGTCGCGCTGCGCGGCCGGGGCCCTCGACGCACGCGGGGACGGAGAGCCGCGGACGGCACTTCGCGTGGGTTCAACGGGCTGCGGTGGCGGTCGCGGTGGCGGACCGGGTGGTGGTGCGGGGCTTGGCGGCGGCCTTGGCCTCCTTCGCCGCGCGCTTCATCTCCTGCTTGAACTCACGTACCAGGGTGAGGGATTCGGGGCCGGTGATGTCGGCGACCGAGCGGTGGGCGCCCTCCTCGCCGTACGCGCCGGCCGCCTCGCGCCAGCCCTCGGGCCGGACCCCGAACTGCTTGCCGAGCAGGGCCAGGAAGATCTGCGACTTCTGCTTGCCGAAGCCGGGAAGGGCGTTGAGGCGGCTGAGCAGCTCCTTGCCGGTGCGGGCGTCCTTCCACAGCGCGGCGGCGTCGCCGTCGTACTGCGCGACGAGGAACTGGCACAGCTGCTGCACCCGTTTCGCCATCGCGGCCGGGTAGCGGTGGACGGCCGGCTTCGCGGAGAGCAGGGCGACGAACTCCTCCGGGCTGTAGGTGGCGATCTCGTGGGCGTCGAGGTCGTCCCGGCCGAGCCGTTGGGCGATGGTCAGCGGGCCGGTGAACGCCCATTCCATCGGCACCTGTTGGTCCAGCAGCATGCCGACGAGCGCGGCGAGCGCACTCCGTCCGAGCAGTTCGTCGGCCTCGGGCTGCTGGGCGAGCCGGACGGTGACGTTCATGAGGTTTGGCCTCCTCGGAGTTGACGTCGGTCGGCGCCCAGTCTGGAGGACGTGGCGTGGACGGACGCGGTCAACACGCCCGTATCTGAGGAAGTCTTGGTGTTTCCAGCCCTTGTCAGACCTGCTTTGTTCGTTGGCGGAGCGGTTGTTGAGCATTTCACGGCAGTAGTACGGAAACATTTTTGTCCGCGGCTGTCACATCGGCGGCGTGCTCCGGGTCAGTGCTGTGTCCGACCGGATCCGACCGACTCGGATCGACCAGTCACCGAATGGGGAGCACTCCAATGTCCGTCGCCCACATCGTCGTCACCGTCCTCGGCGCCCTCATGGTCGGCTTCTCGGCGTACTCCGTCTTCGCCAAGGCCGAGTACGTCGTGGGGCCCCTCGCCGAGTACGGCGTCCCGCGCGCCTGGTGGACCTGGCTCGGCGTCGCCAAGGCCGCCGGCGCCCTCGGCCTGCTGGTCGGTCTCGCCGTCCCGGCCATCGGCTACGCGGCCGCGGTCGGCATCATCCTCTACTTCCTCGGCGCGGTGATCACCGTCGCCCGCGCCCGTGCCTACGCCCACATCCCCTTCCCCCTGATCTACCTGGCCCCGGCCGTCGCCTCCCTGGCCCTCGGCCTCGCGGCCTGACCGGCTCCCCACCGCAGGGGTGGACCACCGACGGGTGGGCCGCCCCTGCGGTGACGGTGAAGGAGGTGATTCCGCCGCGCGACGGTTGGCGGCCTGATCCCGGGCGGGAGTTTGATCGGGGTGGGCCGGGGCCCGAGCGGGGGTTCGAGCAGCTGGGTCATTTCATATGACTGTTCTTGTTGTGGCGGTGCGGCGGGCTGACGGGGGGTCATCCTTGGTCCAATCGACGCGTCCAGAAAGGCTCGCCCCCCGTGACCCAGCCGTTCGAACTGCCGTCCTTCTACGTGCCGCACCCGGCGCGACTCAATCCGCACCTGGACGAGGCGCGGGCCCACTCCTCGGGCTGGGCCCGGGAGATGGGGATGCTGGAGGGATCGGGGATCTGGGAACAGGCCGACCTGGACGCCCACGACTACGGCCTGCTCTGCGCCTACACCCACCCCGACGCCTCCGCCGAGGCGCTGTCGCTGGTCACCGACTGGTACGTCTGGGTCTTCTTCTTCGACGACCACTTCCTCGACATGTACAAGCGCACCAACGACCGCAAGGCCGGCAAGGCGCACCTCGACCGGTTGCCGCTGTTCATGCCCGCCGACCCGGCGACCCCGGTGCCGGAGCCGGAGAACCCGGTCGAGGCGGGTCTGGCCGACCTGTGGCGGCGGACCGTGCCGGTGATGGGGGAGGACTGGCGGATCCGGTTCGCCCAGAGCACCCGCAACCTGCTCAACGAGTCGCTGTGGGAGCTCGCCAACATCGACGCCGGGCGGATCGCCAACCCGGTCGAGTACATCGAGATGCGCCGGAAGGTCGGCGGGGCGCCGTGGTCCGCGCAGCTGGTCGAGTTCGCGGCCGGGGCCGAGGTGCCGAAGGAGGTCTCCGGTTCGCGTGCGCTGCGGGTGCTGATGGACGCCTTCTCCGACGGCGTGCACCTGCGCAACGACATCTTCTCGTACCAGCGCGAGGTCGAGGACGAGGGTGAACTGAGCAACGGCATCCTGGTGTTGGAGCGGTTCCTGGAGTGCTCCACCCAGCAGGCCGCCGAGGCCGTCAACGATCTGCTCACCTCGCGGCTGCAGCAGTTCGAGAACACCGTGTTCACCGAACTGCCGGTGCTGTTCGCGGAGACCGGGCTCGACCCGGCGGGCCGCGCCCGGGTGATGGCGTACGTCAAGGGGCTGCAGGACTGGCAGTCCGGCGGGCACGAGTGGCACATGCGGTCCAGCCGCTACATGAACGGCGGTGGGGCGGCGGCGGGTTCGGGCGGCCGGGTGGCGCCGGGGTCGGGCGGAGAGTTGCCGGGGCTGCCGGGGTCCGGCAACTGGTGGGACCAGTACGCGATCGGCGGGATCGGGACCTCGGCGCTGGACATCCTGCGCAAGGGGAGCGGGGCGTCGGAGGCGCCGGCCGTGCGGCGGGCGCGGTCGCACGGGCACGTGCCGTTCCGGGCCGTCGGGCCGTCCCGACTGCCGCGGTTCGACCTGCCGTTCGCGCTGACGCTGAGCCCGCACCTGGACGGTGCGCGGGAGCGGGTGATCGAGTGGGCCGAGCGGGTCGGTCTGCTGGCCGATCACCCGGGAGTCCCCGGATCCGGCATCTGGGACGCCGAGTCGATGCGCGACTACGACCTCCCGCTCTGCGCGGCCGGCATCCACCCCGACGCCACCGCCGACCAACTCGACATCGCCTCGGCCTGGTTGGCCTGGGGCACCTGGGCGGACGACTACTACCCGCGGGCCTTCGGCAGCACCCGCGACCTGGCCGGTGCCAAGGCCGCCAACGCGCGGCTGCCGCTGTTCATGCCGCTGGACGGCGAGCCCGTGCCGGAGCCGGTCAACGCGCTGGAGCGCTCCCTCGCCGACATCTGGGAGCGGACCACCGGCCCGATGACGGTCGAGGCCCGGCGCACCCTGCGCGAGTCGATCGAGGTGATGACGGCGAGCTGGATCTGGGAGCTGAGCAACCAGATCCAGAACCGCGTTCCGGACCCGGTCGACTACCTGGAGATGCGCCGCTCCACCTTCGGCTCCGAACTCACCACGCTGCTCGCCCGCCTGGGCCACGGGAAGACCGTGCCGGCGGAGGTGTACCGGCACGGCTCGATGCGCGCGCTGGAGAACTCCGCGATGGACTACGCGTGCATGATGAACGACGTCTTCTCGTACCAGAAGGAGATCGAGTACGAGGGCGAGCTGCACAACGTGGTGCTGGTGGTGCAGAACTTCTTCAACTGCGACCACCCGTCGGCGCTGCGGATCGTCGACGACCTGATGCACTCGCGGCTGGACCAGTTCCGGCACGTCGCGCAGCGCGAACTCCCGGTGATGTACGAGGACTTCGAGCTCGGTACGGAGGCCCGGGAGCTGCTCGGCGGGTACGTGAAGGAGCTGGAGAACTGGCTCGCGGGCATCCTGAACTGGCACGAGGGCTGCCGCCGGTACCGTACCGAGGACCTGGAACGGCACTTCGGCGCCGAGCGGGACCTCGCGGGCGCGGTCCGGGCGCGGGCTGCGGCCGCGGCGGCCTCCGAGCCGGGTGCGGCGCCCGTCACCGGCACGGTGCCGCTCGGGCCGACCGGGCTGGGCACCGCCTCGCTGCGCGCGCCGTCCCGCGGGGCCGCCGTTCCGGCGAACTGAGACGGGCCACTCGCCACGGACGCACCACGGACGCACCACGGGCGCACCACGGGCGCACCCGCGCGGGCCGGGCCGCGCGGGTGCGCCGCGGCGTGGTTGGGCTGGCGGGTCGGGGGCCGCGCGCGCCTTCCGGCGCGCGTCCGCACCGTCACGGACGAGGGCTGAGAGATGGCTGCGCTACCTGAGGGCACACCCTGCTGGGCCGACGGACGTCCTGGGCTGGACCTTCGGCGAGGGCTCGTCGGAGTTCGGCAACTACACCCAGGCGTACTCGGGCGGGAAGGCGGTGGCCGCGATCGTGCCGCCGATGCCTGGGAGCCAGGCGCAGTCCGCCTGGTGCCTGTACCTGGCCTCGCCGGACGCCGCCGCCACCGCCGAGCGGATCCGGACCAACGGCGGCGAGGTGGTGATGGGGCCGATGCAGGTCGGCGATTTCGGCACCATGGTGATCGCCAGGGACCCGGGCGGGGTGGCGTTCGGCGTCTGGCAGAGCGGGGCCCACGAGGGCTTCGAGAAGCAGGGCGAGCCCGGTGCGTACAGCTGGGCCGAGATCGTCACCCGCGAGCCGGGCAAGGCCGACTCCTTCTTCCCGGCGGTGTTCCCGTACGGCACGCGGAAGATGGACTCCGAGCAGATCGACTACCGGATGTTCCTGGTCGGCGGCCGGCCGGTGCTGGGCCGGACGGGGGCGGCGGGCGACGTCCTGCCGCCGGAGGCGCCCTCGTACGTGAGCGTGTACTTCGCCGTGGACGACACCGACGCCGCGATCGAGCGGCTGAAGGAGCACGGCGGCACGGTCTACTTCGGGCCGGTGGACAGTCCGTTCGGGCGGTTCGCGGCGGTCGGCGACCAGCAGGGCGCGGCGTTCGGGCTGATCGACCTCGGCCGGAGGGTGGGCGAGCAGCCGTCGACCGTGGACGTCTGACGGGGGAGCGCGAGGAACTCGTCGAGACCCTGGACAAGCACCGCGGCCTGCCGCGGCGCACCGTCCGGGACCTCACCGACGAGCAGGCGGCCCGGCGGGTGCTGCTGCACCTGATCGCGGAGACCTAGCACGCCGGGCACGCGGACATCATCCGGGAGTCGCTGGACGGGGCGAAGTCCATGGGCTGAGCGGTCGATGGGCTGAGCGGTCGGAGCGCTGACGGCCCGGATTCAGGACACCTCGACGCCGAGCAGCTCGTGCAGCGCCCGGCAGCCGTCCGGGGTGACCCGCAGGGCCCGGCCGGAACCGATCCGCTCGACCCAGGCGCGGTCCAGCGCGGTGCGGCACAGCGCCGCGCCCAGCGCGCCGCCGAGGTGGCTGCGGCGCTCCGTCCAGTCCAGGCAGCCGCGCACCACCGGGCGCCCGCCGGGGCGGCCGGTGCGCGGTGGCAGTTCGATCGCCTGTGCGGCGAGCCAGTCGTGGCCGCGCTCGGTGACGGCGAGCCCGGCGTGGTCGGTGACCAGGCCGCGGGCGAGCAGGGCGTCGGCGACGGCCACGCCGAGGCGGCCGGCCAGGTGGTCGTAGCAGGTACGGGCGCGGGCCTCGGCGCTCTGCCGGGTGGCCTCGCGGAGGTTGCGGGGTGCCGGCCGGCTGTTGCGGGTGTCGGTAGGAGCGGTCGCCTCGCCCATGGCCTCGGCGAAGACGGTGAGGTCCTCGATCAGGGTCGCGACGGAGGGGGAGGCCAGCCGGACGTACCGGTGCCGCCCCTGCCGTTCCTCCGTCAGCAGCCCGCCCGCGATCAGCCGGGACAGGTGCTCGCTGGCCGTGGACGGTGCGACCCCCGCCGCGCGGGCCAGTTCGCCCGCCGTCCAGGCGCGGCCGTCCAGCAGCGCGGAGCAGAAGGCGGCGCGGGTGGGGTCGGCGAGCAGCGCGGCGAAGGCGGCGAGCGGCGAGCCCCGGTGGTCCACTGGCATGTGTCCATGGTCGGCCATGCCTCCATGGTCGACCCGGCACGGTTCGGCCGGGACCGAAACGACCCGGGGCCACGATGGCGGGCATGAGCGATCCGACCCCGCACCATCCGACCCCGCACCATCCGACCCCGCACCATCCGACCCCGCACCGTCCGGCCCCGCACGATCCGACCCCGCACGATCCGACCCCGCATGAACTGACCTTCTCCCGCTACCAGGACGTGACCGCGGCCCTGGCCGATCCGGCGCTCGTCCCGCCGCCCGCGACGCCCGGCCGGTACGGCACGGTGGCCTGGCTGCGGGCCACCGTCGCCCGGTTCAGCGCGGGCGAGCCGCACGCCCGGCGCCGGGCGCTGGTGCTGGCCGACCTGGAACGGCTGGACCCCGCCCGGCTGCGGGTCCTGGCCGCGGGCGGCTTCGAGCCGGACGTACGGCTGCGGGTGGTGCGGACGCTCGCACGGGCGCTCGGCCTGGCCGATCCGGAGGCCGTCGCGCGGGACGTGCGGGTGGTCGGCCGGGCGTACTTCGAGCCGGCGCCGGACGACCCGGCGGCGGACGCGGCGGTGGCCCGGCTGCTGCCCGCGATGGGCGACGACGACCCGGAGACGGCGGCGAACCGGATCGGCCTGCTGGTCCAGGCCTGTGACGCCACCGCCACCCTGGTCGAGCACGCCCGGCGCAGCGGCGGACCGGCCGCCGCCCTGCGGGACGATCCGCCGCTGCGGACGATGCGCCGGTTCGCCGCCCGGGCGACCGAGGTCGGCGGGGTCGCGGTCCCGGCCGGGGCGCACGTGCTGCTCGACCTCGACGCCGCCCGGGAACCGGACCGCGAGCCGCTGGCCTTCGGCGCCCCGCCCCGGCTCTGCCCGGGCCGCTCGCACGCCCTGGCGATCGCCGAGGGCATCCTGTACGGATCCTCCGACCCGGCGGACACGTCCCGGCCGCCCGCCGAGGACCACCTCGGCCAGGTCGAACTCGCCACCCTGATCCCGGAGATGATCGACCACGTGCTCGCCCTGGCGGACACCTGGACGGCCTGGGACGGGCGCCCGATCGTCAACGCCGACGGCCGAACCTACACTCCGCACAAGGCGCTTCGCCGGGTCACCGACCATCTCATCGACCACTGGGCCGAGTTGGAGGCCCGACTGGCCGGCGAGCCGCCCGCCGCCGACCACTGGCACGCCTCCGAGGTCACCACCCCGGCCGACCTGGTGCCGTTCACCGCCGCCGACCTGGACGAGGCCCGCAGCCGGCTCACCCGGCTCGGCCGGATCTGGGCCCAGCGGGTCGCCGCGCTGCCGGAACGGCAGTTGGACGACTCGCCGGGGAAGGGTTGGAGCTTCCGGCAGATCGTCTGCCACCTCGCCGGGGCCGGTGCCTACTACGTGGACTCGGTGGGTCCGATCGAGCGGCAGCGGGAGGCGACGCGATGAGCCCGCTCGACGCGATGACCCCGTTCGCCGCCCTGCACCACCGCCGCGGCCGTCCGCTGCTGCTCCCGAACGCCTGGGACCACGCCTCGGCCGCCGCCCTCGCCGCCGCCGGTCACCCCGCGATCGGCACCACCAGCCTGGGCGTGGCGGCCGCTGCCGGCCTGCCCGACGGCGCCGCCGCCACCCGCGCGGAGACCGTACGGCTGGCCCGGCGGCTGGGCCGCGACGACTACCTGCTGAGCGTCGACGTGGAGTCCGGCTTCAGCGATGACCCGGCCGAAGTAGCCGATCTGGCCGTCGAGTTGGCGGCGGCGGGCGTGGTCGGCATCAATCTGGAGGACGGCCGGCCGGACGGCACCCTGGCGCCGACCGCCGTCCACGTCGCGAAGGTCGCGGCGGTGAAGGCCGCCGTGCCGGAGCTGTTCGTGAACGCCCGCACCGACGCCTACTGGTGCGGGAGCGACGACCCCGAGCCGGAGACCGTACGGCGGCTGGACGCCTACCAACGGGCGGGCGCGGACGGCGTGTTCGTACCCGCGCTGAGCGAGCCGGCCGCGATCGCCAGGCTGGTCGGCCGGCTGTCCGTCCCGCTCAACATCCTCTGGACGCCGGGTGGTCCGGGTCTCGCCGAGCTGGCCGGGCTCGGGGTGGCCCGGGTCAGCCTGGGGTCGCTGCTGTACCGCTCGGCACTGGCGGCGGCGGTGGCGACGGCCGCCGCCGTGGCCTCGGGCGGGCCGGTCGGTCCGGTGCCCGGCTACGCCGAGGTCCGGGCGCTGAGCGGGGGTTGAGGTCCGGGCGCTGAAGGGGAGTTGAGGTTCTTCCGCGCCTGAGCGGCGGTCCGGGTTCAGGCCCTGGACCGCCTCGCCTCGATCCCGTCCAGGATCACGTTGAGGCCGCGCAGGAAGCTGCTGTCCCGGCCCGCCTCGATCTCCTCCGGCACCTGGGTGGTGTACAGCCGGTGCAGTCGCGGATGCGACTTGGTGGCCTCGATGACGGCGGGCAGCAGCTGGTTCATGAACTCCTGTTCGCCCTGGCCGCTCCTGGCCAGCGCGCTCAGCCAGGCGGCCTCCACGCAGGCGGTGCCGATGGTGTAGCCCATGGCCGCGCTCATCATGTCGTTGGCCTCGGCGAGTTCGAAGCCGGCCGCCTCCATCACGGCCAGCAGGGCTTCGGAGAGCCGCATCCAGTTGGGGCCGAGGTAGACCATCCCGACGTCGCCGATCACGGAGACCATCCACGGGTGGCGCATGATGGCCGCGCGCATGCCCTCGGTGCACTCCACGACGGCCGCGCGCCAGACCTTGGGGTCCTCGGCGCCCTCCGCGCGGGCCAGCGGGAGTTCGCCGAAGACGTGGTCGACGACCAGGGCGAGCAGTTCGTCCTTGTTGGCGACGTGGGTGTAGAGCGAGGTCGCGCCGGCGTTGAGGCGGGCGCCGAGCTTGCGCATGCTCAGCGCGTCGATGCCCTCGGCGTCCAGCAGTGCGAAGGCCTCGGTGACGATCTGCTCGCGGCTGAGGGCGGGCTGGGTCCGCCGTTTCTGCGGACGGTTCCACGGCGACGGGATGCCCGGCTGGGCGCCGGTCCGGTGCTCCGGCGGGGTGTCGTCCTCCGGCTTGGCCGTCATCTGGCTCTCCATTCCACGTGCCCCCTGGTCGGGTGCGGTCGGTCCAGCATAGGCCCCGGCGCCGCACACCGTACGGTCTTGCGAACAGTGTTCGGCCTCCGTACAGTGTTCGGCGTAGCGCACACCGTTCGGTCGGGGACGGGCGGACGGTGTGCGCCGCGAGGACTTCCGCGCGGCTGCCGCCGACGCGAGGACGTGCGCGGGGCTGCGGCCGGCGCGCCGAACCGAAGGGGGATCGCGGTGGACCGTCACCCGCGTCGCTGGCTCATCCTGGTCGTGCTCTGCCTCAGCAGCCTGGTGCTGGTGATCGACAACATGGTGCTCACGGTGTCCATCCCGCCGATAGCGGAGGACCTCAAGGCCGGGGCGCAGGACATCCAGTGGATCATCGACTCGTACATCCTGGTCTTCGCCGGGCTGTTGCTGACCTCGGGAAGCCTGTCCGACCGGTTCGGCCGACGAAAAGTGATGATCATCGGGCTGGCGCTGTTCGGCGCCGCCTCGCTGGTCGCGGCGGTCGCCTCCAGTCCCGCCGAGCTGATCGCCGGTCGTGTGCTGATGGGCGTCGGCGGCGCCCTGGTCATGCCGAGCACGCTCTCCATCCTGATCACCGTCTTCGACGACGAGGAGCGGCCCAAGGCGATCGCCGCCTGGAGCGCGGTGGCCATGATCGGCCTGGTCGGCGGTCCGGTGCTGGGCGGCGCGCTGATCGCGCACTTCTGGTGGGGCGCGGTGTTCCTGCTCAACGTGCCGGTCGCGGCGGTGGCCATCCTGGCCGCGGTCGTCCTGATGCCCGAGTCCAAGGGCCCGTGGCGCAAGCCCGACCTGCCCGGCATGCTGCTCTCGATGGTCGGCATGACCGCCCTGGTCTGGTCGATCATCGCCATCCCGCGGGACGGCTTCGCCCACGCCAACACCCTCGGCCCGCTGGCCGTCGCGGTCGTCGCGCTCACCGGCTTCGGCATCCGCCAGGTCCGCACCGACTCGCCGATGGTCCCGCTCAAGCTCTTCCGCAACCGGGTCTTCACCGGCGCGAGCTTCTCCCTCGTCCTGCTCACCTTCGCCACCGGCGGCCTGATGCTGGTGCTCACCCAGTACCTGCAGTTCGTCCTGGAGTTCACGCCCACCGACACCGGCCTGGCCTTCATCCCGCTGGCCGTCGCCTCGCTCGCCTTCAACGTGATCGGCGCCGCGCTCGGCAAGAAGCTCCCGGCCCGGGTGCTGACCTCCATCGGCATGGTGATCATCGCCGGCGGCTTCGGCCTGCTCGCCACGCTCTCGGTCGGCGACGGCTTCACCAAGGTCGCCCTGGCCATGCTGGTGCTCGGCATCGGCTCCGGCCTCGGCATGCCGGCCGCCGCCAACGCCCTGATGGGCGCTATCCCCGGCGAGCACGCCGGCGTCGGCTCCGCGCTCAACGACACCGTCCAGCAGTCCGGCGCCGCGCTCGGCGTGGCCATCCTCGGCACCGTGCTCTCCAGCACCTACACCGGCTCGATGCCCACCGACGCCCCCGCCCCCGCCCGGCACGCCATCACCGACGCCCTCGCCCTCTCCGCCGGCAGCGGCGACACCGCCCTGGCCCGGGCCGCCCGGGAGGCCTTCAACACCGCCACCTCCACCACCTTCACGGTCGGCGGGATCGCCGTCCTGGTGGCGGCGGCGCTCACCCTGGTGCTGATGCGGGGCAAGGCGGGGGCGGCGGCGCCGGCCGAAGCGGCCGAACCCGCCGTCGAGGTGGCGGCCTGAGCCCTCGTCGCACTGGCTGCGCCCCCCACCGGCCCCGGCTGCCTCGCGCAGCCGGGGCCGGTGGCGTCCGTACGGACGAGCTTGCCGCCCGGCGCACCGGGGGCTCCCGGGACGCGGTGCCCGCCCGGTCCGCGTAGCCTTCGAGGCATGTCCACCCACTACGCGGAGCGCCCGTCCCGGCTGTCCGGGGCGGTGCTGTGGACGAAGGGGACGGGAGCCGGCGGCCTGGTGCTGCCGGACGGGTGCATGGACCTGCTGTGGACGGAGGGCCGGCTGCTGGTGGCCGGGCCGGACACCCGGGCGTTCCGGCCCGGGCCGGGGCTGCGCGAGTCGTGGGCGGGCGTCCGCTTCCGGCCCGGCGCCGGGCCGGCCCTGCTCGGCGTTCCGGCGCACGAACTGCGGGACCGCCGGGTCGAGTTGGCGGACCTGTGGCCCGGCGGCGAGGTGCGGCGGATGACCGAGCGGGTCGACGCGGCACCCGACCCGGCCGTCGCGCTGGAGGGGCTGGCGCTGCACCTGGCGGCCGCGGCACGGCCCGAGGACCCGCTGGTGCGGGCGGTGGCCGCCGCGCTCGCGGCCGGGCGCGGCGTCGCGGCGACGGCCGAGGCGGTCGGGCTCGGGGCGCGGCAGCTGCACCGCCGCTCGCTGGTGGCTTTCGGCTACGGCTCCAAGACCCTCGCCCGGATCCTGCGGCTGCAGCGCGCCCTGGGGCTGGCCCGTTCCGGCGTCCCGCTCGCCGAGACGGCGGCCCGGACGGGCTACGCGGACCAGGCGCATCTGGCGTGCGACGTACGGGAGTTGGCGGGAACGCGGGCGACGGCTCTGCTGTGAGGCCGGGCTACAGCGGCGCCAGCAGGTCGACCCCGTTGCCGTCCGGGTCGCGCAGCGAGGCGTACCGCTGACCCCAGAAGGCGTTCCACGGCTCCAGCTCCCCGTGGTACCCGGCGCCGGTCAGCTCCCGGTACACCGCGTCCACGTGCGCCGGGCTCTGGCAGCGGAAGGCCAGCCCCGCCCGGGCACCGCCGGTCGGCGGCTGCCAGCCGGGGTGGAAGGAGCGGATGGTCGACTCGGCGTCGAGGACCAGGAGCAGGCCGCCGGGCAGCTCGGCCTCGACGTGTGGCTCCTGCTCGGAGCCCTCGGGGAAGGCGAGCCCCAGCCGCCGGTAGAAGGCGACCGAGGCGGCCATGTCGGAGACGGCGAGGCCGATGAAGGCGAACCGAGGTGCGGGTGTGCTGTTCATGGCGGCCACGGTAGGCGGGCGCGGGCGAGCGGTCTTGAACGAATCGGACGTGCGCGGCCGCTACCCGGGCCGGGAGTCCCGCGCCTGAGCGGCGGCCGGGCAGACCCGTTGTCAGTCGCTCCTTGTACCGTCGACCACGGCAACAGTGATGTTCACACGGGGGCGTGACGCATGTTCAGGACGGATCCGGAGACACCCGACGTCTTCCTCACGCCGGTCGACGAGGTCTTCGTCCGCAGCCACCTCGGCCGGCACCCGGAGCTCGACCCCGCCACCTGGACGCTCACCGTCGAGGGCCTGGTCGAGCGGCAGCTGCGGCTGGACTTCGGTGATCTCCAGGGCCTGCCGCAGACCGGGTTCAGCGCCGTCCACGAGTGCTTCGGCAACCCACTGCGCCCCACCGTGCCGACCCGCGCCGTCACCAACCTGCAGTGGGCAGGTGTCCCGCTCGCCGACGTGCTGGCGCTGGCCGTCCCGCTGCCGCAGGCCCGGCACGTCTGGCTGGAGGGCGCCGACCGCGGTGACTTCGCGGGGGAGAGTGGCCTGAGCTACCTCAAGGACCTGCCGCTGGACGAGGCGCGCGCCGAAGTCGTCCTCGCCCACACCATGAACGGCGAACCGCTGCGCCCCGACCACGGCCATCCGGTACGGGCGGTGGCGCCGCGGATGTTCGGCACCAACTCGGTCAAGTGGCTGACCCGGATCGTGCTGGCCGCCGAGCGCCCCGAGCACCTCTTCACCACCCGGCTGTACACCCGCGTCCTGCCGGGGGAGAGCGAGGCCCGGCCGGTCCGTGAGAAGGACGTCAGCAGCAAGTTGCTCACCCCGCGGGACGGACGGTCCGTTCCGGCCGGCGCCTGCGAACTGGCGGGCTACGCCTGGAGTTCCACCGAGGTGACGGCCGTCGAGATCGCCGTGGACGACGCCGACTGGCAGCCCGCCGAGCTGGACCGGCGCGGCCCGGGCCTCGGCTGGCAGCGGTTCCGACTCCGGCACGACCTCGCACCGGGCCCGCACCGCATCCGCTGCCGGGCCACCGACTCCGCCGGGCGGGTCCAGCCGCTCACCGGGGACCGCAACGCCGTCCACGAGATACGGGTGACCGCGGAGATCAGTGGGCGACCGGCTGGGCGGTGATCGCCGGGCGGACCTTGGTGAGCATCAGGTCGAGGAACTGGTCGGGGTGCCGGAAGCTCGCGAAGTGGCTGGCGTTCCGGATCAGCGCGAACTCCTTGACCGGGGCGGTGACCTCGTCGAAGAACCGCTTGGCCGGGGCGGGCGGGGTGAGCACGTCGCTGTCGCCCTGGAAGACGAAGAACGGGATCCGGAACTCCGTCCCCTCCGCGCGCTCGTCGAAGGCCACGGCCTCCGACTGGAGCCGCTCGGAGAACTCCATGGCCTTCAGATAGGACCGCAGGCCGCGCAGAGTGTGCAGGGGTGAGAACCAGAGCGAGCGCATCACCACGGTCTTCATGGTGTCGTAGGAGAGCGGGTCGCTGGTGAGGACCAGCTTGTTGTACTCGGCGACGTCCTTGGTGGTCCACGTCGAGCGGTCGGCGCCCATCGCCAGGGCGGTGGCGAGCTCCTTCTCCTTCTTCCGGCCCGCTGCTCGCAGCCGGTCGAGGAGGGCATCGTAGGCGGTGCGCTCCCGGCCGCCGTCGATGATGTTCTGGTCGGTGCCGACGTAGCCGGAGTACAGCTCGGGGTGGTTGCGGGCCAGCCGCAGGCCGAGGACGGTGCCGAAGGAGTTGGCGACCAGCAGCAGCCGGTCGACGCCGAGCCGGGCCCGCAGGTGCTCGGTGACCTCCAGGGCGTCGCGGTACAGCTGCGGGTAGCTGAGCTCGCCCTGCCCGTCCGGGCCGCCGGCGGCGAAGGTGAAGCCGGCGCCGCGCATGTCCCAGCGGACGATCGTGAAGTGCTCCTCCCAGACGTGGGTGCGGGGGAGGAAGACCAGGTTGGAGGCGCCGGGGCCGCCGAGGATCTCCAGGATGACCGGGTTGCGGCGGTCCTCGCCGCGGATGGAGACCCACTGGTCGATGCCGCCGATCCGGACGAAGCCGGATTCCTCGATGCCCGTCGGGGCGGTGATCCGCAGCCGCTCGGCGAACGCGGCGCGCTTGAGCTGCCGGTAGCCCAGCAGTCCGGCGACGGGAGTGGCGAGGGTGGCGGCGGAGACGGTGGCGATGGTGGCGATGGTGGCGAGCATGGCGTATCCCCCAAACTGTTTAGCTCATCAGCAGATGCGTTTAAGGTATATACAGTTCTGAGGCGCTGTCAACGGGCGGTGCCCGGAACCTGCTGAGGACCGTCGAGAGGGAGGCTGGGATGGCCAGGGAGAAGGCGCGCGACCTGCGCGCGGGCGTCGCACTGCTGTGGGGTGAGCAGGGCCAGCCGACCCGGGGGCCCAAGCCGAGCCTCACCCCCCAGCGCATCGCCGCCGCCGCGGTGGTGATCGCCGACACCGAGGGGCTGGACGCCGTCTCGATGAACAAGGTCGCCGTCGGGCTCGGCGTCTCGGCGATGGCGCTCTACCGCTACGTGCCCGGCAAGGCCGAACTGGTCGAGCTGATGGTCGAGTCCGTCCTCGCCGAGGCCCCCGACCTGTCGACGGCCGGGCCCGGCTGGCGGGAGCGGATCACCGCCTGGGCTCGCCGCTCCGCGGAGATCCACCGCGCCCACCCCTGGCTGCTGGCGGTCACCGCCATGCGCCGCCAGCTGATGGGCCCCAACCAGCTCGGCTGGCTCGACGCCGCCCTCGCCGCCCTGGAGCCCAGCGGGCTGACCGCGGCCGAGCAGCACCGGGTGTTCGTCCTGGTCGCGGGCCTGGTGCGTACCCTCGCCCAGCAGGACGCCGACTTCGACGAGCAGCACAGCGCGGAGTGGAACCACCTCACCGGCGAGCTGCTGGAACGCCACGCCGACCGCTTCCCCACCCTCACCCGGGCCATCGCCGCCGGGGCCTTCGCCCCCGACCCGGTCGACCCGCTGGAGTTCGGGCTCGCCCGGATCCTCGACGGGATCCAGCTGCTCCTCGACCAGCCGACGAAGCCCGCGTAGCGCGCCGAAGGCCGGACCGCTCCACAGCGGTCCGGCCTTCCGACGGATCGCGCTCCTCTACGGCGAGCGGCCGCGCCGACTGTGCCGCACCACCGAGGCCCGCACCCAGCTCCGGGCCGCCCTGGACGGGTTCGAGCAGCTCGCCGCCGCACCCTGGGCCGACCGCGCCCGCGGCGAACTCCGCGCCACCGGCGCGACCACCGCCCGCGTCACGGCGATCCGTCCTGCCCGCCGTGGGCCTCGCGCGTGCGCGTCTTCGGGCAGGGTGGCAGCGTGGAGGAGGGGACCCGGACGCGCGGGGACAGCCCGGATGCACACAGGGAGCATGCCCTTGAGCAAGGCACAGGACGGACCGGGGGAACACCGGTCCGCCTGGGCACGGCTGCGCTCGCGGCTGCGGGTGCGCAGTGTCGCCGGTCAGGTGTTCCTGTGGCTGCTGGCCGTCGTGGTGCTGCTGGTCGGCGCGGCCCTGACGACGCTCATCCTGCAGGCCCACAGCTTCGCCACGAGTGATGCGGCGCACAGCACGCGCGCTGCGGCCGTCACGTTGTCGCGCTATCCCGGGTTGGCGGCTGCTCTCGACAGCGCCGATCCGACCGCGGTGCTGCAGCCGCTGGCGGTGGACGTGCAGAAGAGCGGCGGTTTCGACTACATCGTGATCTTCGGCACCGACGGGACCCGCTACGCCCAGACCGCCCATCCCGAGCTGATCGGAAAGCACGTCTACGGCGACTACGAACCAGCCCTGAAGGGGCCGTACACCGTGACCGAGAACATACCGCTGGGACCCGACGTGGACACCACCGTGGCGATCACCAGGCCGGACGGTTCGGTCGCCGGTTTCCTCTCGGTGGGGTACTACGTCAAGAACACGGGCGGCGCGGTGGGCCGGCAGCTGCCGGTCCTGTTCGGCGGTGCGGCGGCCGCGCTCGCCGTGGGCACCGGCGGGGCGGTGCTGGTGCGGCGGCGGCTGCGCCGCCAGACCCACGGCCTGGGCCCGGCCGAGATGACGCGGATGTACGAGCACCACGACGCGGTGCTGCACGCGGTACGTGAGGGCGTGCTGATCGTCGGCGGGGAGGGGCGCGTACTGCTGGCGAACGACGAGGCCCGGCGGCTGCTGGAGCTGCCGCCCGAGGTGGAGGGGCGACCGGTCGCCGAGCTGGGGCTCGATCCGGGGCTGGCCGAGCTGCTGGTGTCGGGGCGGGCCGCCACCGACGAGGTGTACCCGGCCGAGGATCAGCTGCTCGCGGTGAACAACCGCCCCACCGCGCCGTTCGGCGGCGGAGCCGGCAGCGTCGCGACGATCCGGGACACCACCGAGCTGCGGGCGCTGGCCGGGCAGGCCGAGGCGGCCCGGGCCCGGCTGCAGCTGATCTACGACGCCGGGCTGCGGGTCGGCACCACCCTGGACGTGGAGCGGACCGCCCAGGAGCTGGTCGACGCGGTGGTGCCGCGCTTCGCGGACTTCGCCACCGTCGAGCTGGCCGAGGCGGTGCTGCGCGGTGACGAGCCGCTCCCGGGCACGGGCGTCGCGGGAGGCCCGCGGATCCGCCGGGTGGCGGTCGGCGGCATCCGCGAGGACTGGCCGTTCTACCCGGTGGGCTCGCAGATCAGCCCGCTGCCCGGCACACCGGAAGAGACCGCCCTGAGGAGCGGGCGCGCCGCGCTCGCCGCCGACCTGCGCCGGGCGCAGGCCTGGCGGGCACGCGACCCGCGGACCGCCGACCGGATCCTCGCGTACGGGGTCCACTCGCTGATCTCCGCGCCGCTCAAGGCGCGCGGCCTGGCCCTGGGCACGGCCACGTTCTGGCGCGCGGGGGAGTCCGAGCCGTTCGGGCAGGAGGACGTCACCTTCGCCGAGGAACTGATCTCCCGCGCCGCGATCAGCATCGACAACGCCCGCCGCTACACCCGCGAGCACCGGATGGCCGAGGCGCTGCAGCGCAGCCTGCTGCCCCGCGGACTGCCCGAGCAGAGCGCCCTGGAGGCGGCCTACCGCTACCTGCCGGCACTGCACAGGGTCGGCGGGGACTGGTTCGACGTCATCCCACTGCCCGGCTTCCGCGTGGCACTGGTCGTCGGCGACGTCGTCGGCCACGGCCTGCACGCCGCCGCCACCATGGGCCGGCTACGCACCGCCGTCCTCAACTTCGCCGCCCTCGACCTGCCCCCGGACGAGCTGCTCGCCCGCCTCGACGAACTGGTCGCCCACCTCGACCAGGGCGAACCCGTCGAAGACGACGAGACGGGGACCGTCACGGGCGCCACCTGCCTGTACGCGATCTACGACCCGGTCTCCGGACACTGCGCCATGGCACGGGCGGGCCACCCCCCGCCCGTACTGGTCCGCACCGACGGCGGCGTGGAGTTCGTCGACCTGCCCGCCGGCCCGCCACTCGGCGTGGGCGGCCTGCCCTTCGAAACCACCGAACTCCAGCTGGCCCCAGGCACCCTCCTGGTCCTCTACACCGACGGGCTGGTCACGAACCGCGAGCGCGACCTGGAGACCGGACTCGCCGCGCTGCTCCGCTCCCTGGCGCAGGCCCGTGCCGACGCATCCCCCGAGGAGATCTGCCGGGCCGTGTTCGACGCGCTGGTCCCGCCGCGTCCGAGCGACGACATCGCCCTCCTCGTCGCCCGCACCCGCCTGTTCGAGCCGTCCCAGGTGGCCACCTGGGACGTGCCGTACGAGTTCGCCGCCGTCTCCCGCATCCGCAACGCATGCGGCGGACAGCTGACCGTCTGGGGCCTGGAGGAACTGGGCTTCACCGCCGAGCTGATCCTCAGCGAGCTGATCACCAATGCCCTCCGTTACGGCGCCGAGCCGATCCGCGTCCGCATGCTGCGCGACACCAGCCTGGTCTGCGAGGTCTCCGACGCCAGCAGCACCGCCCCCCACCTGCGCTACGCCGACGCCACGGACGAGGGCGGCCGGGGCCTGTTCCTGGTGGCCCAGCTGGCCGAGCGGTGGGGGACCAGGTACACGGCCCGCGGCAAGGTCATCTGGTCCGAGCAACCGCTGACCGCACCCGAGTTCCAGTTCGAGGCGATGCTGCTGTAGGGCGGGCCTGCGTGGTGGAGGTGGTCTCGCTTCCTGATCAGGCGACACGGGGAGGGCGGTGGCGCCGGGTGACCACCAGGATGGCCATGTCGTCGTTGCGTTTGCCCTCGGTCCAGTGGCCGACGTCTTCGGTGAGGGCGTCCACCACTGCATCGGGGTCACTGAACCGCCTGCGCATGCGCTCCGAGGCGAGTGGATCGTAGAAGGTCCCCCGCTTGTCCCGCGCCTCGGTGACACCGTCGGTCACCAGCAGCAGCGAGGCCCCCGGCGGCAGCCGCACGACATCGGCAGGCGCGGGGCCGTCAGGAGTGAGATCGCCCAGCCCCAGGCCGAGGGGCAGCTGCGGGACGGCCGGATCGAGCCGCACGAGCTGTCCGTCGTGAATCAGGTACGGGGGCGGATGCCCGTGGTTCACCAGGCTCAGTGTCTCGCCGTCGGGGGACACCTCGGCCAGCACGGCGGTGATGAAGCCCTCCATGGCGGGCACCGGGCCGTGTCGGGCGGTGTCCTTGTTCACCGCCTCGTCCATCCGCTGTCCCAACGTGACCAAGGTGGGAGCGGACTCGGCCTCATGACGGAAGATTCCGATCGCGATCGACACGGCGGCGACGGCCGCAATGCCTTTGCCCCGCACATCGCCGATGATCATCCGCACCCCGAACGGCGTCTCCTGCACTGCGAAGAAGTCACCGCCGATCCGTGCCTCGGCCTGCGCCGCCGTGTACCCCGCAGCCACGGCCAGCGGCCCGACCACCCCCGGTGGCTCCGGGAGTACCGCCCGCTGGACCCTCTCCGCGACGTCCCTGGCCAGTGCCAGATCGCGCCCTTGCCGCACGATCAGCCGGTTGATTGCGAGAGCCAGCACGCCGATCACGCTGACCACGGCGAGATCGACGAGCAGTGGTGTCGCCGGGCGCCCGCGTTCGAGGTCCACCGACACCGAGACCACGCACGTGACACACACGACGGCGAGCGCGGAGCGGAAGGAGAGTGTGGCACCCGCGATGAGCGGTGCGGCTGCCAGCAGCGGGAGTCCCGTGTACGGCTGAGGCGCGAAACGGTCCAGCAGGAGGCCGGCCACGAGGACCAGCGCCGCCAGCATCCACGGCACCTTCGCCAGCGTGGGTCGCAGGACTTTCACGGTGCATCTCCCGTCCCGGCCGATCAAGGCCCAGAGCGCAGGCTTCGGCCACCCTGTCACATCACGGGCTCACCCGATCTTTCGGACACGCTGATGGTCGCTGGCGGGGCTCGCCACCCGAAACCGGGACCACGGGACGACGAAGGCGGAGGATACGAGATTCGAACTCGTGAGGGGTTGCCCCCAACTGTTCGTCCGGGAGTCCGGGGGCGTTCGTCAGCGTCCTGACCTGCGACGAGACGACCGACGGACGCCCACCCGGACGGCTGTGAACACAGGCGAATGCAATCGGAACTGCAACCACCCGGCGCTCCTCTCCGCGAGGTCCGACATGCGACGTCTCGGCTCGATGTCAAAGCGCAGCGGTAGAGGCTCTACTTGCTGTAGTGGTAGCGGCAGGCGACGACACAGACAGTGTCGGCTTGCTCGTCGAGGACGTAGACCAGGCGGTGCTCCTGGTCGATCCGGCGGGACCAGGCCCCAGCGAGCTCATGGCGCAAAGGCTCGGGCTTGCCGATGCCCTCGTTGCCGTTGCGGCGGATGTCGTCAATCAACTGGTTGATGCGCTTGAGGAGGCGGCGGTCGTCCGCTTGCCAGGACAGGTAGTCGTTCCAGCCGCGCTCGGTGAACTGGACCTTCACGCGGTCTGCTCGGTGGGGCCGTCGGGGTCGATCAGCTCGCGGGCCTGGACGCGGCCTTCCCGGTATTCCTGCAGGGAGCGACGCAGGTGATCGGCGTTCGCTGGGGAGCGGAGCAGGTAGTCGGTCTCGCGTAGTGACGCGTACTCGGCGAGGGAGACGACGACCAGCGGTTCGTGGCCGGCGCGGGTGATAACGAGTTCTTCGGCGTCGTTCTCGACGGCGTCGAGCGCGGCGGCGAGGTTGCCGCGGAGTTCAGTCGCACTCATCGTCTTCATGCTGTACATAATAACGTACACCCCGCGCCTTGCTCTGCCTTGGCGCTGCGGGGGCTGGGTATCGCTTGCCTCGACTTCATGATCGCGTCGCCTTCGGCCTCTGCGCTCCCCGGAGGGTCGGCGGACTCATCTGGCATGTGAAGAGGGGGTCGGAGGGCGGGTCGGAGTCTCTGGAACCCAGCGTGGAGACTGCTGATGGGGCTGTGAATGCAGAAGGGCTGCACCGTCGGAACGGTGCAGCCCTTCTAGCTGCGGAGGATACGAGATTCGAACTCGTGAGGGGTTGCCCCCCAACACGCTTTCCAATTCTCCTCGGCACTGTCCGGTGGCGTTCGCACGCATTCTGAACTGCGGTCATCCTGCTGCCAAGGTGGCGACTGAACTCATTCGGACGACGATGAACGAGACCGGAACCGAGACCAGGCCGGGGCTGCTGTTCGACAGCCGCGGCGATGCTGCCACCGATAACGGACCGAGAGCGGTCCTTCCCGCGGAGTCCGACTTGGTGTCGATCACACCCCCCATCAACCGGAGCGGGTCACGACGTGGGACGTCCCGATGACCTCCCCCTTCGCGTTCAGCGCCTTCACCTGGAAGTACGGTCCCGGGTTGTCCGTTGTGACGGCCGTCTCGAAGCCGGTCCGGCCGGCGTGGTCGACGACCACCGACAGGGACCGGGCGTCCGGCCCGGCGAGCACCTGCCACGCCTTGGTCTCGGTTGAACCGTTCCAGGAGGCGTAGACGATGCTCCGCCCACCGCTGCCGTCGCGCGCCGCCGCACTGGGCGGATACCACGGCTTGCCGACCCACTCGTGGCGGAACGCCCGGTACGAGATGTCGGAGCCCGGCATCATGGCGTCGTAAAGCAGGTTCTTCGAGCCGTCGCCCTCGGTGTTACCGGCACCCCTGTACTCCGAGTAGTACGACTCCTGCCCCCACCCGACGAACTCGTTGCCGTTGGTGAGCGCCTGGGTGTCTCCCTGGGACGCCGCGTACAGCCCCGGTGCGTGGTAGTAGGTCCGCGCCGCGGTCGCGCGGTGGTTGGGGAGGTCGAGGTCGAGGATCAGGCCGTGCGACTGCTGTTCGGGGGTGCCGTCCGGCTGGTTGCAGCAGCCGTCGTCGAACATGCTGATCCGGTTTCCCGGCCGGAACCGGGCGTGGTGCTGCCAGAAGAAGTCCGCGTTCGGGCCGAAGCTGAAGTCGCTTCTCTTGCCGCCGAGTTGCCAGCGGATGGCGCCCGTCTGCCGCGCGACGTCGTAGACCGCCCAGAGGTTTCGGGCCGAGATCAGCAGCTGGCCGTCGGGGCCCTCGTCGATCGAGTTCACGTGATAGGCGTCCCACACCCCGCCGGACGAGGACGCCGAGGAGGCCGACACCTCGGAGTCCGCCGGGTTCACGTGGTCCAGGACGTCCCACGAGAAGACGAGCTTCCCGGTCGCGAGATCGACCTCCTGGACCTCACTGTCCTCGATGGCCCCGTCCTTCGGCCCCCCGAACGGGGTGAGGTCCATCGGGACCGGCTTGGACGCGATGAACAGCGCGGTCCCCCGGCGCGTCAGGAGGAACTCGTGGAAGTCCGGGTAGAAGCCGTGCCGGGCGAAGACCGTCCTGAGCAGGCGGTAGTGGTCGTCGTAGATGTAGTAGCAGCCTCCCGGCTCGGGGGCGCCGCCGGGCAGGTTGGTGTAGTACGGGGGAATCGCGATGGTCCCCTGCCAGAACGTCAGCACCGGCTGTGTGCCACCGGTCCGGGGGTTGTGGTAAGTCTGCACCCGGAAGTCGCCGTTCTCCAGGTTCGCGACGGGAAGCGGGCGGAACCAGACCGGATCGCCGGAGTCCTCAAGCATCAGCGCCCCGGTCTGGCCGACCGGCTGGGTGAGGTTGTACGGGGCGACGAAGACGTCCCCCGGGGCCGTGCCCGGTTGTCGAGTGGTCACGGTGACCCGCAAGGGATGCAGCTTCGGCGCGGACACGAAGCTCCACACGTCGCTGCCGGAGGTGATCGGCGGCGGTACGCTCGTCGCCGGCGGGGCGGGCCGGGTCGCGCACTGGGCACGGTCCCATCCCATCAGGTCGGACGCTGCGGACGTGCCTGCCCCGAGCGAGCCGAGTGCCCCAGCCGTCACCATCACCGTCGCGGCCGCCATCCACCGGTGCCAGGCACCCCTAGCTGCAGGCACGTCCGTCCTCCTTCTGCTGCTCACCCGCACGGAAACGGAGCGATGGCCGCACGGCCTTGGCCGTCCTGCCCGGAAGCGATGGGAAGCCAGCGCCCCACACGAGGTTGTACGGGCCCGCGGCCTTCGCCTCAGAGGACTTCGCCCTTGGTGACCGGTATGGCCCACAGATGGCACCCGAACAGGCCTGGCGACCGGCCGGTGGCCGAGCGGTCCCGCCAGGCAGGCTGGATGATGCCCCGCAGTGTCCTCATCCGGCAGGTGGCCAAGGACGCCGACGGGGACGACTCACAGGCCCCCGAAAAGGCCCGATGAGAGGAAAACTGATGCGGGACACGACGACTGTTCGTCCGGCTGTCCGCCGGCGACCGTGGGCGTCCGCTGGTCAGCGGGGTGGCACGGCTTCGCGGTCGAGGGTGCGCTTGATCACGCGGATCCCCTGGTCGACCATCTCGGTGATGGGCTCCCGGAGGCTGCCCGGCGTCACGTCGATGATCCAGACGAAGCGGCTGCGGTTCTCGGCGTCACCGAAGACCTGCATGGACGCGTGGTGGTGTTCGGGCTCCAGGGAGCCGCCAAGCACCGCATAGGCGATGCGGCGGGCCTCGTCGTCGATGTCGACGATGAGTTCGCGCACCACGGCGCCGTTCGCGAAAGTCACGATCCTGATGTCGTCTTCGACGCGGGTGTCGGTGACGTACCCCGGTGCGACGCGTTTGTGGACCTCACCGAAGTCGCGCACCGCTGCCCAGACGTTCTCGGGGGCATTGTCGATCAGGACTTCGCGGTGGATGGATGCCATGGGTCGATCTCCTCTCTGTCGGCGCTCACTCGCCGGTGGTCGCGGAGGAGAGGTAGAACCTCTACGTCGACCCGCGGCTCGAACTGGCCCACCGGCGCCTCATCGCCACCGCGCGCTCGGGCGACGTCGACTACGCGCTCACCGAGGACCTGCTGGCCCTGCTCTCGACGGCCATCGGTCGCACCGTGGCCGGACCGACCCCGCTCGGCAGCACGTCGGCCGAACACGATCGACGCCTGGTCACGGCTGCCCGCGAGGCGATTGCCGAAGGACACCCCGCCACCGACACGCTGTTCTCGCTGGCCGAGCTGTTGGGCGTCTCGCCCTACCGCCTGAGCCGGGCGTTCCCGCGCCAGCTGGGCGTATCGGTGACCCGCTACCGCCACCGCGTCCGCATCGGCCGAGCGCTCGACCGCCTGGAGGCCGGCGAGAACAGCCTCAGCACCCTCGCCGCCGACCTCGGCTACGCCGACCAGGCCCATCTGACCCGGACCATGCGCCAGTACCTCGGCCACACCCCGACGAGACTGCGACGGCTTCTGGCACCCGCACCCTGACCACGTCTGTCCCGGCGCGGCGCCCGAGCTGTGGCAGCAAAACGAAGGCCCGGACCGCTTCGCAGCGGTCCGGGCCTTCGATCAAGGCGGAGGATACGAGATTCGAACTCGTGAGGGGTTGCCCCCAACACGCTTTCCAAATGTTCGTCCGGCTGTCTGCAGATGTCCGTAGGGGCCCTGACCTGAGGTGGAGTAGCCCGCTGGTCGAGCTCTGAACGGCCCTGGACGGGGGTGAATGCAACCAGAACTGCAACCAGCGCGGGGTGGCGCTCACCTGGCGCCTCACTGCTGTCGGGACCTGCGCGGTCGGATGCTGCCGAGGTTGATCAGCGACGTTCCCGCACAGCCGGTCCTTGTACGCCGCCGCGCTCTCCAGAGGTTGGTGGTACGGGCTGGCATGTCCCAGTGTTAACAGGACGTTCCGGCGGGCACGGGTGCGAGGTGGATGAGGTAGCGGTCCACGGCGTTGGTGACGCAGCTGTTGCTGCGTCCGTAGGCGGTGTGGCCCAGGCCGTCGAAGGTCAGCAGCATGCCGCCGGGGAGTTGGGCGGCGAGGCTGCGGGCGTCTTCGTACGGGGTCGCCGCGTCGCCGGTGGTGCCGACCACGAGGACGGGGGGCAGACCGTCGGCCTTGACGCGGTGTGGGGTGGTCGGCCCCGCGGGCCAGGTACGGCAGGGGAGTTCGGCCAGGACGGTCGAGGCGCCGAAGGCACCTGACTCCTGGTGGGCGCGGTCGAGGACGTCCCAGTACGCCTGCGGGTCGGTCGGGTGCGGTACGTCGAGGCAGTTGACGGCCAGCAGGACGTCGGCGGTGTTGTCGCGCGGCGCCGGATTCGAGGAGTCCGCCGGGGCCGGGGCGGTCGAGCCGGTCGAGCTGTCGGGGACGGACGGGCTGTCGGAGCCTTCGCTCTGCAGGGACGCGCTCTTCCTGGCGATGGCGGCGAGCTTGGTCCCGTCGCCCCGGCGGGCGGCGCTCAGCCCCTCGGACAGCTCGCGCCACTGCTCTTCCGGTGTGTACATCGACATGGTGACGGCCGTGTGCAGGGTGGCCTCGTCGAGCCCCTCGGTGCTGCCCTTCACCGGGAGCGGGCGGCGCGCCACCTTCGCGTACAGGTCGGCCACGAGCGTGCGGATCCCGTCCGGGGTGTCGGCCGGGCAGTTCGGTCCGGCGACGTTCGCGCAGTTGTCCGCGTAGTCGTCCACGGCCTTGCGGAAGGCCCGTCCGCTACTCAGGGCTTGGGCGGACCAGTCCAGCGAGGGGTCTACGGCGGCGTCGAGGACCATCGCGCGTACGCGGTGCGGGAACTGCTCGGCGTAGACCGTGCCGAGGTAGGTGCTGTACGACCAGCCGATGTAGGTCAGCCGGTCCTCGCCGAGGGCCGCCCGCAGGACGTCCAGGTCGCGGGCGGCGTCCAGGGTGCCGAGGTGCGGCAGCAGGGCGCCGCTGCGGGCCCGGCAGTCGGCGGCGGAGCGGTCCGCATCGGCCAGGGCGGCCCGGCGTTCGGCGTCGGTACGCGGGAAGAGCGGCTTCGGTGCGTCCGCGTTCGCGCCACCGGTACCGCCGGGAGGAGTGACCGCAGGAGCGCCCGGGGAAGGGTCCGCCGGAGTGCAGTCGACGGCCGGCTTGCTGCCGGCGACGCCACGCTGGTCGAAGCCGACGACGTCGAAACGCGCCCTCGACTCCTTGCTGAAGGACTCGATCCCCCCGGACGTCAGGTGCCGCACTCCGGAGACGCCCGGGCCGCCCGGGCCGAAGACGAGCGACCCGACCCGCTGCGCCGGATCGGCGGCGGTCTTCCTGGCCAGCGGCAGGACGAAGGTCTTCCCGTTCTGCGGTTGGGCGTAGTCCATCGGGACGGTGAGCGTGGCGCACTCCAGCTCGCCGCAGCCGCTCCAGGTGAGCTTCTGCTGGTAGAACGGGCGCAGCTCGGCCCGGTCGGCCGGCTCGGTGCTCGCGGCGGGCGGCGCGGCGGCCGCCCGCGGGGCGTCCGTGCCGGTCGGGGCGCAGCCCGTCAGGGCACTCGCGCCGAGCACGGCCACTGCCGCCGCCAGGGCGCGCCCCGCCCCGGCACAGCGGCCCCGGTCCCGGTCCGTGCTGCGTATCCTTCGAGCGAATCCGCTCACTTGCTGCTCCGTCCTGCCTTGCGTGTTTCCGTGCAGCAGGGAGCTTGGCCGAGGGAACCTGAGGCTTCGGTGAGGACGGCGGGGCGGTCAGGGCCGCGGGTGCACGGGGACGCGCAGCAGGAAGCGGGCGCCGCCGCGCTCGCTTGCCGTGACGGTGAGCGATCCGCCGTGCGCATGGGCCACCCAGGCGGCGATGGACAGGCCCAGGCCGCTGGAGCCCGCGCCGCTGTGGAAGCGTTCGAAGAGCGAGTGCGCCCGTTCGGGCGGTACGCCGGGCCCCGCGTCGTCCACGGCCACCGTGCCGTCCGCGCTCACCGTGACCTCGACGTCGGCGGCTTCGCCCAGGGCGTGGCCGTGGGCGAGCGCGTTCCCGAGCAGGTTGGCGACGGCCCGGCGCAGCAGTGCCGGGTCGGCGCGGACGATGACCGGTTCGGTGCGGGTGCGCACTCGGTGGCCCTCGGCCGGGGTGTCGGTGACAACGGCGTCGACGAGCTGGTCGAGGCGCAGCGGTTCGAGGTCGAGGTCGACCACCCCCGCCATTAGCCGGGCGCGGGTGAGCAGGCCCTCGACCAGCTCTCCCATGCGGGTCGACAGGCGCAGGGTGCGCCGGAGGACCTCGGTGGGTTCGGCCTCGCCGCGCAGGCCGGTCTCGGCGAGCAGTCGCAGTGAGGCGGCGGGGGTGCGCAGGTCGTGGGCGGCATCAGCGAGGAATGCCTCCTGCTGGTCGAGTGCGGCGAGCGCGGGCCGGACCGCCCGCCCGGCCAGCAGTCGGCCGGAGAGCGCGGACAGGCCGATCAGGGCGGCGCACGCGGCCGTGATCTCCAGTGTCAGCCGGTTGTGCGCGCTCTGGTGGGCGGAGATGTCGGTGGCCGCGACGACGACACCGGTGAGACCGTCCTCGTCCGGTGGTGCGAGGAAGGACTGGGCGAACAGCCGTACCGGGTGGCCGCCCTGGTCGTGCGAGGTGGCACGGGCGGTGCCCGGAGCGGCGGCGGCCTGCGCCACCGCCATGACGGCGGCGGGCGCTGCGATGGCACAGGGCCGGTGTGCCTGGGCGGCCACGGTGAGGCGGTCCGGCGGCCCGGTCAACAGGGTCACGGCCGGGCAGTCGTAGCCGCCCTCCTTGGGGTCCGGATACAGCAGCGCGCCGTCGTCACCGACCCGAAGTTCGGCGACGGCCTCGCGCACGCGCGCCGTCAGGTCGGCGTCGACCTGTCCGCGCCAAGACGTGTCGTCCGCGTGGACGGCGAGAGCGGCCATGCCGATCAGGGCAGCGGCACTGGTCAGGGTGAAGAGCAGCGCGATGCGCCGGCGCAGCCTTCGGATGCGGCCCGCCGGGGTCGGCGGTCTCACCCGTCCGACTCCCCGTCCAGGCGGTAGCCGACACCTCGGACGGTGTGGATCAGCGGCGGATCGCCGATCTTGCGGCGCAACTGGGAGACCAGTACCTCGACGACGTTGGAGTTGGGCTCGGTCAGCTCATCCCAGCAGCCCTCGATCAGTTCGGCGCGGCGCACCGCCTCTCCGGGGCGGGCGGCCAGCATCTCCAGGACAGCGAACTCCTTGCCGGTCAGGCCCAGCAGCACGCCGTCACGGTGCACCGTACGGCGGGCCGTGTTGATCTCCAGCCCGCCGCAGCGGTGGACTGGCGAGCGGGGGGCCTCGACCCGCCGGCACAGGCTGCGCACCCGGGCCACCAGCTCCGGCACGGCGAACGGCTTGACCAGGTAGTCGTCACCGCCGGTCGCGAAGCCCTCCACCCGGTCGGCAACGGTGTCGCGGGCGGTGAGGAACAGCACCGGGACGGTATGCCCATCGCGTCGCATGCCCTGGACGTACTCGGCGGAGTCGCCGGCCGGCAGCATGCGGTCGAACACCACGCAGCTGTAGTCGTTGACGAAGAGCGCCTCGTCCGCGGCTGGAAGATCGCATGCCTCGTCGACGGCCATCCCACCGCCCCGCAGGGCGGCCACGACCGCGAACCGCAGATCCTCGTCGTCCTCAACCACCAGCACTCGCACGCCGGGAATGATATCGGCCGGTTCGTCCATGCGTGTCCGGCGGTGGTCCGCACCATCTGGCGAAGCGTCGGCGGCCTGCTCCGACCGGACCCAGCTCCAGCGCGACGCCGATGCGATCACCGCAGTCGGCGCCACGGGAGTGCAGGCCCGCCTGGTCACCTCCGGCGGCCGGAGCCTGACCGCCACCAGTGGTGTCGCGGACCTGAGGGTCCGACAGCCGGTCTCTCGGAACGGCTACTTCCGGATGGCTAGTGTCACCAAGGCGTTCGTGGCCACCGTGACCCTGCAACTCGCCGGTGATCGCAGGCTCTCCCTGGACGACTCGGTCGACCGCTGGCTGCCCGGCGTGGTGTCCGGAAACGGCAACGACGGTCACGCGATCACCATCCGCGAACTGCTGCAGCACACCAGCGGCATCCACGACGACTACCCGGACTACGCCTCGGCGGCGGACTTCCAGCAGCACCGGTACGACAGCTACACGCCCGAGCAGACCGTCGCCCGGGCGATGCGCCACCGCCCGGACTTCCCGCCCGGCAAGGACGGGAGCTGGAGCTACTCCAATACCGATTACGTCCTGCTCGGCATGATCATCGAGCGGGTCGCCGGGCACTCCTGGCACGAGGAGGTGAGGGACCGGATCGTCCGGCCGCTCGGCCTCGATCACACCTTCTGGCCGGGTACTTCACCCACGCTGCCCCGGCCGCACGCGGAGACCTACCAGAGCTTCGAACCCGGCGAGCCGCTCGTGGACGTCACCGAGCAGGTCGGCCAGGGCACCAACGGAGAGGCCGGGCTCGTCTCCACCACCGCCGATCTCAACCGGTTCTTCCGCGCCTTGCTCGGCGGCCGGCTCCTGCGACCGGCGCAGATGGCGCAGATGCAGCAGACCATGCCGGTCGGCGAGGAGTTCGAGCGGCTCCTGCCGGGCGCCCGTGACGGGCTGGGGCTCTTCTCACGCCCGCTGTCCTGCGGCGGGGTGTACTGGGGCCATGAGGGCGGTGATGCCGGCTGGATCACCGCCACCGGGGTCCCCGCTGACGGCCGGCGCAGCGTCGTGGTGTCGTTGTCGGGCGTCCGCGCCAATTCCACGCAGGATGTCCTGCACGTGGAACAGGCCGAGACCAAGTTGGTTGACGACGCCCTGTGCGCGAACCCGGACGCCGGCCACCAGCGGCCTTGAGGTCCTCCGCAGGTCGCGGGCACGGGCCACCAGCGCGACGGCGGGGCGATGCCGGGGAAGGTGTCGGTAGAGGCTCGGCCGATGGTCACCGCCGGGTCGGCGCCGGCGGAGGAGAGGTTGACGGCGGTGGCCCAGAGGCCGCCGCCGAGGCCCGGATTCGCGACTGAGGCCAAAACTGAGGCCACGGAACAGAAGAAGGCCCCGACCGGGAACCCGGTCGGGGCCTTCAACTGCCCAGCTGGGCAGAGGCGGAGGATACGAGATTCGAACTCGTGAGGGTTTTATCCCAACACGCTTTCCAAGCGTGCGCCCTAGGCCTCTAGGCGAATCCTCCGTGGGAGAGCTTAGTACATGTTTTGGGGTGCTCGCGACCAGCTATCCCGCAGGCGGGAGGGCGGGGGTGGCCTGTGGATCGTCGGGGCCGGGATCCGGTAGTGTGGGGGTCAGCCCCTCGTGTGGCGTCATCTCTCTGAACCCCCCCAGGGCCGGAAGGCAGCAAGGGTAGGAGGGCTCTGGCGGGTGCACGGGGGGTCTTCGCGTTTCTGGGGGAGTGCGGGGCGGGGGAGTGCGGGGTCGGGGGTGAAGGGGCGACGCGTTTGTCGGCCCGTCCCGATATCGTCGGTGGTGTGTCCCTAGCCCTGTACCGCCGCTACCGCCCCGAGACCTTCGCGGAGGTCATCGGGCAGGAGCACGTGACCGCTCCGCTCCAGCAGGCCCTGCGCAACAACAGGGTCAACCACGCGTACCTGTTCAGCGGGCCGCGCGGCTGTGGCAAGACGACGAGCGCGCGCATCCTGGCCCGTTGCCTGAACTGTGAGCAGGGGCCGACGCCGACACCCTGCGGGGAGTGCCAGTCCTGTCGGGACCTCGCGACCGGCGGGCCCGGCTCGATCGACGTGATCGAGATCGACGCCGCCTCGCACGGTGGTGTGGACGACGCGCGTGAGCTGCGCGAGCGGGCCTTCTTCGCGCCGGTGCACAGCCGGTACAAGATCTTCATCCTGGACGAGGCGCACATGGTGACCTCGGCCGGGTTCAACGCGCTGCTCAAGGTGGTGGAGGAGCCGCCGGAGCACCTCAAGTTCATCTTCGCGACCACCGAGCCGGAGAAGGTGATCGGGACGATCCGGTCCCGCACCCACCACTACCCGTTCCGGCTGGTCCCGCCCGGCACGCTGCGCGACTACCTGGCGGACGTCTGCGGCCGCGAGGGCATCCAGGTCGAGGACCCGGTGTTCCCGCTGGTGGTACGGGCCGGCGCGGGCTCGGTGCGTGACTCGATGTCGGTCATGGACCAGCTGCTGGCCGGTGCCGGCGAGGGCGGCGTCACGTACCAGATGGCGACGGCCCTGCTCGGGTACACCGACTCGGCGCTGCTGGACGAGGTGGTGGACGCCTTCGCCGCGCACGACGGGGCGACGGTGTTCCAGGTGATCGACCGGGTGGTCGAGGGTGGGCACGACCCGCGCCGGTTCGTCACCGACCTGCTGGAGCGGCTGCGCGACCTGGTGATCCTCGCCACCGTGCCGGAGGCGGGGGAGAAGGGGCTGATCGACGCGCCGGCGGACCGGATCGCGGTGATGCAGGCGCAGGCGGACGCGTTCGGCGCGGCCGAGCTGAGCCGGGCGGCTGACATCGTCAACACCGGGCTGACCGAGATGCGCGGCAACGCGGCGCCGCGGCTCCAGCTGGAGCTGATCTGTGCCCGGGTGATGCTGCCGGGCGCGTACAGCGACGAGCTCTCGTTGCAGGCGCGACTGGACAAGCTGGAGCGCCGGGCGGCCGCGGGCGGTTTCGCCGCGTCGGCCGGGACGGCGCCGATGGCGGTCCCGCCGATGGCTGCCCCGATGGCGGCCGCGCCGATGGCTCCGCCCGCGGCCGTACCGGCGGGCCCGTCGGTGGAGGTGCCGGTGGAGGTGCCCGCGCCGGCGGCCACGCCCGTCGTGGCGCCCGTCGCCGCGACGCCGGCCCCCGTGCAGGCGACCCCGCCTCCGGCCGGGCCCGCCCCGGGCGCCTGGCCGATCCCGCGCAGCTTCCCGCCCGTCGGCGGCGCACCGGCCCCTGCGGCCGCCGCGCCCGTGCCGCAACCGCAGGTCCCGCAGCCCGCGCCCACCCCGCCCCCGGTCCAGCAGGCGGCCCCGGCTCCCGGTGGCCAGCCGTCCGCTGCCGCGCAGCAGGGTGCCGCGCAGGTCCGGCAGCTGTGGCCGCAGATCCTCGAGGCGGTGAAGAACCGCCGCCGCTTCACCTGGATCCTGCTCAGCCAGAACGGTCAGGTGGCCGGGTTCGACGGCAGCACGCTCCAGGTCTCGTTCATCAACGCGGGCGCCCGGGACAGCTTCGTCGGCAGCAACAGCGACGACGTGCTGCGCCAGGCGCTGTCCGACGCGCTGGGCGTGGACTGGCGGATCGAGTGCATCGTCGACCCGTCCGGCGGAGGCGGAGGAGCTGTAGGCGGAGGAGTCGGAGGCGGCGGGGGCACGGCCCCGGCCGCGGCCGCCCCGGCCGGGGGTGGCTGGGGTGCCCCGGCCCGTCCGGCGGCCGCCGCGCCGCCGATGGCCGCTCCCGCCCCGGTGCAGCCCCAGCCGCAGGTGCAGGCGCCCGCCCCGGTCCAGTCGCTGCCCCAGCCGCCGGCGCCGGTGCAGGCCCCCACGCCGGTGCAGGCTCCGCCGTCGGTGGCGGCGCCCCCGGCCCGTCCGGTGCAGTCGGTGGCTCCGGAGGACGACATCCCGGAGGAGGACGACCCGGACCTCAACGAGGAGGCGTTCTCCGGCCAGGAGCTGATCATCCGGGAGCTGGGCGCCACGGTGCTGGAGGAGATCCACCACCGCGGCAACTAGTCGAGGCGACCACGGCACCCCGGGCGCGGTCCCCACGGGCAGGTCCGGGCCCGTAGGCTCAGCGGTGACGAACGAAGAACGCGTGACAGCAAGGAGTGAGCCGTGTTTCCCGGTGGTGGTCAGCCCAACATGCAGCAGCTGCTCAAGCAGGCGCAGAAGATGCAGCAGGAGCTCGCGAAGGCCCAGCAGGAGCTGGCCGAGGCGAAGGTGAACGGTACGGCGGGCGGCGGCCTGGTCGAGGCCACGGTGACGGGCTCGGGTGAGCTGGTGGCGCTGAACATCGCCCCGGCCGCGGTCGATCCGGAGGACACCGAGACCCTGGCCGACCTGATCCTGGCGGCCGTCCGGGACGCCAGCCAGGCGGCCCAGAAGCTGCAGGCCGAGCGGATGGGCCCGCTGACCCAGGGCATGGGCGGCGGCATCCCGGGCCTGCCCTTCTAGGACGCGCTGCTGGGACGGCACGTCCTGGGCGTCCCTTCCAGGGCGTCCCAGAACCTCCCGTTCGGGATGTTCCTCATGTGATTTCTGTGGGAGTCGGGCGTCGGCCGGTGTGTCCGGCGCCCGATTCGTTGGATGATGGCACCGGAGCACCTCCGACCAGGGCACCACCGACCGACCGAGGGAAGGCGCGACGTTGTACGAGGGCGTGGTTCAGGACCTGATCGACGAACTGGGCAGGTTGCCCGGCGTCGGGCCCAAGAGCGCCCAGCGGATCGCCTTCCACGTGCTGCAGGCCGACCCGGTCGACGTGCGCCGCCTCGCGCACGCGCTGCTGGAGGTCAAGGACAAGGTCCGCTTCTGCGTGGTCTGCGGCAACGTCGCGGAGGCCGAGCAGTGCCGGGTCTGCCTGGACCCGCGCCGCGACCTCGCCGTCATCTGCGTGGTCGAGGAGCCCAAGGACGTCGTCGCCATCGAGCGCACCCGTGAGTTCCGCGGCCGCTACCACGTGCTGGGCGGCGCGATCAGCCCCATCGAGGGCGTCGGCCCGGACGACCTGCGCATCCGCGAGCTGCTCGCGCGCCTCGCGGACGGCACGGTCACCGAGCTGATCCTGGCCACCGACCCCAACCTGGAGGGGGAGGCGACCGCCACCTACCTGGCCCGGCTCTGCAAGCCGATGGGCCTGAAGGTGACCCGGCTGGCGAGCGGACTGCCCGTCGGCGGGGACCTGGAGTACGCGGACGAGGTCACCCTCGGCCGCGCCTTCGAAGGGAGACGACTGCTCGATGTCTGACCGGACGATCAACCAGCAGCCGCACGGCCCGCACCCCCACGCGGAGCCCGAGGCCCACGCCCCGCACACCCACGGCCACGGCTCCGAGCCGGACGACTTCGCCGTGCAGATCGCCGACTCGGTGGAGAGCTTCGTGCTCGCCGTCACCGAGGTCGCCAAGGGCGACGAACCGGGCAGCGTGGTCTCGCTGCTGCTCCTGGAGGTCTCGCAGCTGCTGCTGGCCGGCGGCCGGCTGGGCGCCATCGAGGACGTCGTCCCGGAGGACCGCTTCGAGCCCGACGCCGGGCCGGAGCCGGACGGCGAGCAGCTGCGCGAGCGCCTCGCCGAGCTGCTCGCGCCGATCGACGTCTACCACGAGGTCTTCGACCCGTACGGCCCGCCGGAGAAGCCGAACGCCTTCCGGATCTCGGACGACCTGGCGGGCGTGGTCAGCGAGCTCCAGCACGGCCTGACCCACTACCGGGAGGGCAGGGTCAGCGAGGCGCTGTGGTGGTGGCAGTTCTCGTACCTCTCCAACTGGGGCACGACCTGCACGGCGGTGCTGCGGGCGCTGCAGTCGCTGATCGCCCACGTCCGGCTGGACAGCCCGATCGGTGCGGCGGCGGACGGTGCGGACACCGACGACGACGGGCTCACCGACGAGCAGCTGGAGCAGCAGGCGGGCGACCTGATGGCGGCCGAGCTCGGTCTCGGCCGGTAGTCCGGCGCCCGGTGGTTCCCCGCGATCCGGGCCACCGGAGATCCGGAGATCGTTGTGACGAATGCCTCGGCAATCCGCCCGGAAAAGAAATCCGGCAGCGCCGCCGGGCATTCTTCGGAGGATTCTGCGGAACCGCGCCGGGTGCCCGCAGACCTGCCGGTGGCCCGCCCGAATCGCCGCCCACTTGCTGAAACCGCCGTCTCACCATGTGGAAGCCGCCGGTCAGGGCACCCCTGCTCGGTAGACTGGCGCGGACCGCACCCCCCTTTCACCCGGGGGTACGGGGGCCTGGCGCCCCCGGAAAACGACACTAGTCGAGGAGCGCACGTGGGCCTTGTCGTGCAGAAGTACGGCGGCTCATCCGTTGCGGATGCCGACGGCATCAAGCGCGTTGCCCGCCGAATCGTTGACGCCAAGAAGGCCGGCCATGAGGTCGTCGTCGTGGTGTCCGCGATGGGCGACACGACGGACGAGCTCATCGAACTCGCGGAGCAGGTGTCACCGCTCCCTGCCGGCCGTGAGTTCGACATGCTGCTGACCGCTGGAGAGCGCATCTCCATGGCGCTGCTGGCCATGGCGATCAAATCCCTGGGTCACGAGGCCCAGTCCTTCACGGGCAGCCAGGCCGGTGTCATCACCGACTCCGTCCACAACAAGGCGCGCATCATCGACGTGACGCCGGGTCGCATCCGCACCGCCCTGGACGAGGGCAACATCGCGATCGTGGCCGGCTTCCAGGGCGTGTCCCAGACCAGCAAGGACATCACCACGCTGGGTCGCGGCGGCTCGGACACCACCGCCGTCGCACTGGCCGCCGCGCTCAAGGCCGAGGTCTGCGAGATCTACACCGACGTGGACGGCGTGTTCACCGCCGACCCGCGCGTGGTGAAGAAGGCGCGCAAGATCGACTGGATCGCGTACGAGGACATGCTGGAGCTGGCCTCGTCCGGTTCCAAGGTGCTGCTCGACCGCTGTGTGGAGTACGCCCGCCGCTACAACATCCCGATTCACGTACGCTCGTCCTTCTCGGGTCTTCCCGGGACGATCGTCAGCAACGACAACCCGAACGAGCCCGAAGGGGGCGAGATGGAGCAGGCCATCATCTCCGGAGTCGCCCACGACACCTCCGAGGCCAAGGTCACGGTCGTCGGCGTGCCCGACAAGCCGGGCGAGGCAGCGCGCATCTTCCGCGCCATCGCCGACGCCGAGGTCAACATCGACATGGTGGTGCAGAACGTCTCCGCCGCGTCGACCGGCCTGACCGACATCTCCTTCACCCTGCCCAAGACCGAGGGCCAGAAGGCCATCGACGCGCTCGGCCGGGTCAAGGAGGGCATCGGCTACGAGTCGCTGCGCTACGACGACGCGATCGGCAAGATCTCGCTGGTCGGCGCGGGCATGCGCTCCAACCCGGGCGTCACCGCCACCTTCTTCGAGGCGCTGTCCGCCGCGGGCGTCAACATCGAGCTGATCTCCACCTCGGAGATCCGCATCTCGGTGGTCACCCGCGCCGACGACGTGCCGGAGGCGGTCCGCGCCGTGCACAGCGCCTTCGGCCTGGACAGCGAGAGCGACGAGGCCGTCGTCTACGGCGGCACCGGGCGATGACCCGGGAGCCGGGCAGGGGCCTCCGGGGATGACCCGGCGCCCGAACCTCGCCGTCGTCGGCGCCACCGGCGCGGTCGGCGAGGTGCTGCTCGGCCTGCTCTCGCTCCGTCAGGACGTCTGGGGCGAGGTCCGACTCGTCGCCTCCCCGCGCTCGGCCGGCCGTACGCCGGTGGTGCGCGGGGAGCCGGTCGAGGTCGTGCCGCTGACCGAGGAGGCCTTCGCGGGGATCGACGTCGCCGTGTTCGCCGCCCCCGACGCGGTCTCCGCCCAGTGGGCGCCGATCGCGGCGGCCAAGGGCATCGTGGTGGTCGACGACTCGGCCGCCTTCCGCACCGCCGGGGACGTCCCGCTGGTCGTCCCCGAGGTCAACGCGGCCGCGCTGCGGATCCGTCCGCGCGGCATCGTGGCCAGTCCGGCCGGCACCACGCTCGCGCTGGTCCCGGTGGTCGGCGCGCTGCACGCCGAGTACGGGCTGGAGCAGCTGGTGGTCGCCACCTACCAGGCCGCCAGCGGCGAGGGCCGGGCCGGTGTGGCGGCGCTGCGCGAGCAGACCGCCCTGGTGGCCGGCACCGAGGTCGGCCGGCAGACCGGCGACCTGCGCGCGGTGATCGCCGACGGGGGGCCGTTCGCCGCCCCGCTCGCCCTCAACGCCGTGCCCTGGACCGGCGGCCTGAGCGAGGGCGGCTGGTCCGCCCAGGAGCTCGGCCTGCGCGACGAGACCCGCAAGATCCTCGGCCTGCCCGCCCTGCGGGTCTCCGCGACCTGCGTGCGCGTCCCGGTGGTCCGCACCCACGCGCTGGCCGTGCACGCCCGCTTCGAGCGCGAGGTCAGCCAGGAGCACGCGCAGGACATCCTGCGCGAGACGCCCGGCGTGGTCCTCTACGACGACCCGGCGGCCGGGGAGTTCCCCACCCCGAACGACGTGGTCGGCACCGACCCGGTCTGGGCCGGGCGGGTGCGCCGGGCGCTGGACGAGCCGGACGCGCTCGACCTCTTCCTCTGTGGCGACAACCTGCGCAAGGGAGCCGCGCTCAACCTGCTGCAGATCGCCGAGCTGGTGGCCGGTGAACTGACGGTGCAGGACTCCTAGGATCTCCTAGGATCCGTCATCGGTCCGGGGCGGAGGGCCCTTTGTGCCCGAGGATGTCCGGACCTGTGTCCGCTCCTCGACACAATCCGTCCGGAATCCCGGGGGAATCCCCTGGAGGCCTCTTCGGCCGATGCGGAAGAATGGGCCCCGGGCTGGGCAACCATGACAGGGGATCGAGTGTCCAACGGGCGTGGCGAACGTGATGGTGGGGGCAAGGGCGGGCATCCCGGCGAGGGCCGTGGTGACCTTCCCGTCGCGCTCCCCGTGGTCTTCGAGTAGGCCGGAAGAAGACCAGATGACGGCGGCCGCACCCGGTGCGGCGGACTCCGGTGCCGGTACCGACGCGGGTACCAGCGAGGACCTGCTCACCGCGACCTACCAGGCGCACTACCGCTCGCTGCTGCGGCTCGCCGCGCTGCTCCTGGACGACCTCTCCACCTGCGAGGACGTCGTGCAGGAGGCCTTCATCCGGGTGCACGCCGCCCGGCGCCGGGTGCGCGAGCCCGAGAAGACCCTGGCCTACCTGCGGCAGACGGTGGTCAACCTGTCGCGCTCCACGCTGCGCCGCCGGATCCTCGGCCTGCGACTGCTGCCGAAGCCCATGCCTGACATGGCCAGTGCAGAAGAAGGTGCCTACGATGCCCTGGAGCGCGACCAGCTGAAGGCCGCGCTCAAGGGTCTGCAACGCCGTCAGCGGGAGGTTCTGGTGCTGCGTTACTTCGTGGACATGACGGAGGCGCAGGTCGCCGAGACCCTGGGCATCTCGCTCGGTTCCGTGAAGGCGTACGGCTCACGCGGACTCGCCGCCCTCCGGATCCAGATGGAGGCCGGACATGGCTGACGGCGCCCGGCAGCGGCCCGAGGACGACGACGTCCCGGACCTCTCCTCCGAGGAACGGGCGCTGCGCGAGCTGATGCGGCACGCGGTGGCCGGGATCCAGCCCGGGACCGGCGCCCTGCCCCGGATCCGGCAGGCCGTACCCCGGCGGAGGGCCGCCCGGCGCGGGGCCTGGACCGGCGCGGCGGCGCTGGCACTGGCGGTCGCGATCGCCCTGCCCGTGCTGCGTGAGGGCGACCGCCTCGGACTGTCCGGCGGGCCCGGCTCCACGGAGGCCAACGGTGCGACCCTCGCCGCCCCCAGCGGCACCGCGCTCGGCGGCGGCGCCACCGGCGTCGGCACGCACACCGGCTCCGGCAGTGGGGACACCACCCCCTCGGCGGGCACCGGCACCGCCTCACCCAGCCCCGGCGCGGACGCCACCCGCCCCGGCACCGCCACCCCCACCGGAGCCACCGGCACCGCCGACGGCGGGATCCTCCCGCTGTGCACCCGGACGGACCTCGGGCAGGGCACCGCACAGATCGGCCCGGCGGACGCGCAGGGCCGGATCTACGGCTCCTTCACCGTGTACAACGTCTCCGGGCACAGCTGCCGCCTCGGCGGACCGGGCGCGGTGGCCGTCACCGGCGTCAGCGGCACCGACCGCAGCCGGGTCCGCACCGCCGACCACTCCCCGGGCGACCCGGCGGGCAACCTGCCCGCGATGGACGCCGAACCGCCGGTGCTCGCGCCGCAGGCGGGCTACCGGGTGCCGTTCGCGTGGATCCCCGACCAGGGCTGCGGTTCCTCCGGCGGCGCCACCGGCGCGCCGACCACCGGCGCCAACCAGGCCTCGCTGACCACCCAGGCCCCCGCCGCCTCGGGCGCCGCCCCGGCCTCCGGACCCTCGGCGGCGCCGAGCGCCAACCCGCAGGCCAGCTCCTCGCCCACGTCCGGGACGTCGTCGGCGCCGAGCCCGACCGCCACCCCGAGCGGCAACCCCACCTCCGCGCAGGCCACCGCCACCATCGCCCATACCCCGGCGCCGGGCAACCCGGCGGCCGCGACGGCCTCGCTGCCGGTCGAGTGCGGCGGGACCCTCTACCGGGGCGGGGTGCAGCCGGCCGGCGGCTCCGCGGCCCAGCCGTCGGGGACGCCCGCGGCCGGCTGAGCGTGCGACCGCCCGGGCCGGTGCCGCGTCCGGCGGCGGACCCTGTGGTCCGGAGCGGTGTGAGGAGTGGTTACCGTGGGGGGTGTGTACCGGTTCCTCCTGACTCCGCGCTGGCTGGGCGGCACCGCCCTGGCGATGGCGGCCGTGGTGGTGTGCGTCTGGCTGGGCTCCTGGCAGCTCGGCCGGTTCGAGGACCGCGTCTCCACCCACCAGGAGACCAAGGCGTCGCTCACCGCATCGGGTGAAGCCCGGCCGATCGACGCGCTGCTCGGCCCGACCACCCCGCAGGTGACCACGGAGACCGTCGGCAAGCCCGTCACGGTGACCGGAAGCTTCGACACGGAGCACCAACTCCTCGTCCCCAATCGGGTGTTGGACGGCAAGCAGGGCTACTACGTGCTCACTCCGCTGCGCACCGCCGACGGACACGCCGTCGCCGTGGTGCGGGGCTGGGCACCCGGCGCCCCGTCCGGCGCCGCCCCCGCGGCCGAGGCGGCCCCCACCGGGCAGGTGACGGTGACCGGGCGGCTGCAGGCCAACGAGTCGGTGGGCAGCAACGGCGCGGTCGCGGGCGGCCTGCCCGCCGGGCAGCTCGGCATGATCAACCGGGCCTCGCTGCTGAACGTGCTGGCCTACGACGGCTGGTACGACGGCTGGGTGGCCGCCGACCAGGTGCCCGCCGGGCTGACCGCGGTCCCGACCGTGCAGCCGCAGGGCGGGGACGGGCTCACCCTGCGGGCGTTCCAGAACCTGGGCTACACCCTGGAGTGGTTCGTCTTCGCGGGCTTCGTGATCTTCATGTGGTTCCGCCTGCTGCGCCGGGAGGCGGAGGCGGAGCAGGACCGGGCCCTCGGGCTGGACCCGGTCCTGGACTGACCGACCCGCTGGGACTCGCCGGGACGGTTCACCGGGGCGTGCCGGGATGGCTTACCGGGACTTGCCGGGTCGGCTCACCGGGACGGCTTGCCGGTCGGCGTCGGCAGTGGCTTGGCCGGCGTCGGTACGACGGTCGGCGTCGGGGACTGGATGGGGGCCGTCGGGCTCTGCCCGCCGCCGAAGGGCGTCGCCGGGTCGTCGTCCGCCGGCTCGGACCCGCCGCGGCAGTGGCCGTGGCCGTGTCCGCCGATCTGGTCGTTCGAGTCGTAGTGGTCGATGTGGTGGTGCGTGGTGCGACCGCCCTTCGAACCGGACGAGCCCTTGGAACCGGACGAGCCCTTGGAACCGCTCGAACCGTGCGAGCCGCTCGACCCGTGCGAGCCGCCGGACCCGCCGCGCTCGGCCGCGTCCCGCTCCTCCCCGCCCGTGGCCTCCGCCGAGCCCGGCCCGTACGACGCCCGTACGACGGCCGGACCGGTGCCCAGCGCGTTCGCCTTCGTCGCCGAACCGGACGGCACGGCCGTCGGAGCCGCCGTCGGAGTGGCGGCAGCAGTCGGCAGCCCCGCCGACGGGCTCGCCGGCCGCGGCGCGACCGGCGCCGGGCAGTCCGCCTCGTCGCCGTGTGAGCCCGAGCAGCCGCTGAGCACCAGCGCCCCGGCCACCGCCGCTCCCGCGAGCGTCAGCAGACGTCTCACCCAGCTCCTCCGGTGCTCCCGCCCGGAACGCCCAGATGCCGCCGGACGAAGTCGATCTCCAGCCGCAGCTGCTTGATCCGCTCCTCCACGACCAGCGAGCCGTGCCCGGCGTCGTACCGGTACACCTCGTGCGGCTTGCCGAGCTGCTCCAGCCGCTCGACGTAGTTGTCGATCTGCCGGATCGGGCAGCGCGGGTCGTTGACCCCGGCGCTGATGTACACCGGCACCCGCACCCGCTCGACGTAGGTCAGCGGCGAGGAGGCGGTGAAGCGCTCCGGGACCTCCTCCGGGGTGCCGCCGAAGAGCGTGCGGTCCAGCGACTTGAGCGCCTCCATCTCGTCGGCGTACGCGGCGTGGTAGTCCGCGACCGGCACGGCGGCGACGCCCAGCGACCAGCTGTCGGGCTGCACGCCCAGGCCGAGCAGGGTCAGGTAGCCGCCCCAGCTGCCGCCGGTGAGCACCAGCCGCCGCGGATCGGCCAGGCCGCTGGAGACCGCCCACTCCCGGACGGCCGCGATGTCCTCCAGCTCGATCAGGCCGACCCGTTCGTGCAGCGCGTCGGTCCAGGCCTGGCCGTAGCCGGTCGAGCCGCGGTAGTTGACCCGGACCACCGCGAAGCCGTGGTCCAGCCAGGCCGCCGGGCCGGCCGCGAAGGCGTCGCTGTCGTGGTGGGTCGGGCCGCCGTGGATCTCGAACACGGTCGGGTACGGGCCCGGACCGGCCGTGCGCGGGCGCTGCACCAAGGCGTGCACCCGCCCGCCGGGCCCGTCCACCCAGACGTCCTCGACCGGGACGGAGGCGGGCGGCACCGGGCCGGGTGCCCGCAGTACGACCGCACCGGCGGTGGAGCGCACGGCGGACGGCTCGGCGGCGGAGGACCACAGGTACTCCACGGTGCCGTCCGGACGGGCGGTCGCGCCCCCGACGGTGCCGCGCGGGGTCTCCAGGCGGGTCAGCCGACCGTCCGCGAGCGTGTAGGTGAACAGCTCGCTGCGCGCCTCGTACTCGTGCTCGACCAGCAGCTCCGCCGCGCCCGGGCGCCACTGCGCGGAGACGTCGCCGGGCAGCTCGCGGCCCTGCTCGTCGCGCAGCGGGAGGGCGGTCTCGGCGCCGGTGGCCACGTCCCAGATCATCGGCTCCCAGCGGCCGGTGCGCTGGTGGGCGACCAGCAGCCGGGTGTCGCCCTCGACCGGGGCGAAGCCCAGGCAGGCGACGCCGCGCGGCTCGTCCCGGCCGGTGACCTCGTCCAGCTCGGCGACCGTCTCGACAGCGTCGGCGGTGATCCGGACCACCCGGATCGCGGAGTGCATCGCGTCGCCGTGCTCGGTGTGGTCGATCGCGAGCAGGGTGGCGTCGTGGCTGAGGTCGCCGACGCCGCCGTACTCCTCGTGCCGGTAGATCTCGACCGGCTCCGCCGCGCCCGGGCGGCGCAGGTGGAGGGTGGTGCCGTGCTCGTCGGTGGACCGGCCGACGACCACCGTGCCGTCGCGGCCGAGGGCCAGACCGGCCGAGTAGGAGGGGGCGAGGCCGGGCACGGCCTCCTCGTCCGGGCCGCCCGCGAAGGGCTGGCGGCGCCAGACGCCGAACTCGTCGCCGTCGTGGTCGTCGAACCACCAGACCCAGGCGCCGTCCGGGGACAGCTCGGCGTCGGTGGTGCCGTTCGGACGGTCGGTGACCCTGCGGTGGGTGCCGGTGGCACGGTCCCAGGCGTAGACCTCGTAGGTGCCGGTCGCGTTGGACACGTACAGCGCCCGGTCGGGGGCGTCCTCGGCCCAGTCGGGCAGTGACACCCGTGCTGCCCGGAACCGCTGCTCCCACGCCGGTACGGCGCTCTTCTCCTCGCTCATCCGACCATCCAACCCGATCGGGGGGACGGAACGGAACGGGCGGGCGGGTTCACCCCGCCCGCCCCCGCTCCTGCGGTGCTCACGTGTTGTGTTCACGGGTTGTGTCCACGTGTTGTGTTCACGAACGGCGCGGCAGCAGCCGGACCAGTCCCACCAGCACCAGCTCCAGCACCGCCAGCGCCGTCACGCTGCGGCCGAAAGCGGCGGTCGGGTCGCCGGCGCCGTAGTAGAGCAGTCCGATCAGCGCGATCCCGACCGCGCCGCCGACCTGCTGCACGGTGGCCACCACCCCGGCCGCCGCACCGGCCAGCTCGGGCTCGACGGCCGCCAGGACGACGGTGGTGACCGGGGCGATCACCAGGCCCATGCCGAGGCCGTCCACGAACAGCCCGGGCGCCAGCCACCAGACGCTCGCCTCCGCCGCGTCGTGGGCGGCCAGGGCGAGCAGACCCAGCCCGACGGCCATCAGCAGCCCGCCGACGGTGATCGTGCGGCGCTCGCCGAGGCGGGCGGTGACCAGGTGGGTGGCGTTCGAGGTGAGCAGGTAGCCGAGGCCGATCGCGGTGAACACCAACCCGGAACCCAGCGCGTCCAGGCCGCGGCCCAGCTGCAGGTGCAGGGCCAGGACCAGGAAGAAGGAGGCCTGGCCCAGCCAGAAGGCGAGCTGGGCGAGCAGTCCGGTGCGGAAGGCGCGGCCGCGGAACAGCCGGGTGTCGACCAGCGGGGTGCCGGTCGCGGTGGTGCGGTGCTGGTGGACGGCGAAGGCGGCGAGCAGGACGCCCGCGGCGGCGAGGCAGAGCACCGTCCACAGCGGCCAGTGCAGGCCGGGGCCCTGGATCAGCGGCAGCACCAGCGCGGTCAGCGCGACGGACACCAGCAGCACGCCGACCGGGTCCAGCCCCGGCCGCTGCGGGGCGCGCGACTCCGGCAGGCAGCGGCGGACGGCGGCCAGGGCGGCAAGGCCGATCGGCAGGTTGATCAGGAAGCAGCTGCGCCAGCCGAGGCCGAGCAGGTCCGCGCGGATCAGCAACCCGCCGATCAGCTGACCGAACACCGCGCCAATGCCCATGGTCAGCCCGTACCGGGCGAAGGCCCGGGCCTGCGCGGCGCCGCTGAACGCCGTCCGCAGGATCGCCAGCACCTGCGGGCCCATCAGCGCGGCCGCCAGGCCCTGGGCGACCCGTCCGCCGACCAGCGCGGCGGCGGTGGGGGCGAGGCCGCAGCCCGCCGAGGCGAGGGTGAACAGGGCCAGGCCGAGCGCGAACACCCGGCGCCGGCCGTACCGGTCGCCGAGCCGCCCGGCGGTGACCAGCCCGACGGCGAGGGCCAGGCCGAACCCGGCCATCACCCACTGGACGACCGCCGGGCCGGCGCCCAGGTCGGCCTGGACGGAGGGGACGGCGACGTTGACGACGAAGGTGTCGAGCGCGGTCATGAAGGTGGCGGTCAGGACGACCGGCAGCAGGCCCCTGGGGGCGGGTGCCTGCTCCGCCGGGGCTGCCGCGGCTTCGGCCGGCGGCCGGGTTTCCAGGGCGGTGCTCATCTCGGGCTCTCCTCCAGGGGGTGCCGTCGTGGGGGTGCGAAGGGGGGCGGGGGCGATGGGGGCGGGGCGCCGCCGGGGGGGGGCGGCGCCCCGGGTGGTGGGGTTTCCGGGTTGCTCAGGCGCCCGGGACGCGGTCCAGGAACCCGTGCACGGTGCCGATCCGGCCCTCCGGGGTGGCCGCCAGCACGTCGAAGCCGATCACCACCGGCTCGGCGCCCGCCGGCCCGAGGTTCCAGGTGAACCGGGCGATGTCGTGGTGCGCGTCCACCGGGCCGAGGGTGAACTCCAGCCCCGGGAACTGGGCCTGGGCCGCGCCGATCAGCGCGTCGATGGCGTCCCGGCCGACGACGGCGGCCAGCGGGTCGGTGTAGCGGCCGTCCTCGGCCCACACCTCGTCGATCAGCTTGCGGCGGGCCGCCGGATCGGTCTCGTTCCAGACCGCCAGGTAGCGCTCGGCGAGCTGCTGGAGGGTGGCGGCGGTGATCTCGGTCATGGTCATCTCCCGTGTTCCGGTGGGTGGTTGGCGGTCGTTCCCGCTGCTCACAAAGGTAGGGACGGGCGGCCGGCGGCGAATCGGTCACGTATCCGTACCTGCCTACGTAGGTATTGCGCCCGGGTACCGGCGGGCGGCTCGGTAGGGTCGGGGCATGTTGTACGGGAGGGAACACGAACAGGCCGCCGTCGACGGCCTGTTGGCGCGGGCGCGGGACGGCCGCAGCGGGGTGCTGCTGCTCCGCGGCGAGGCGGGGATCGGCAAGACCGCCCTGCTGGACGACGCCGTCGCCCGCGCCGGGACGGCGTTCCGGGTGATCCGGGCGGCGGGCGTCGAGTACGAGGCCGAACTGCCCTTCGCCGGACTGAGCCTGTTGCTGGCGCCCGGTCTGGACCGGCTGGACGTCCTGCCCGGACCGCAACGACGTGCCCTGGAGGCGGCGTTCGGGCTCGGCGAGGAGCCGACCGCCCCCGCCGACCGGCTGCTGGTCGGCCTCGCCACCCTCGGACTGCTCGCCGAACTCGCTGCCGAACAGCCGCTGTTGTGCGTGCTCGACGACGTGCAGTGGCTCGACCGGGCCTCCCTGGACGCCCTGCTGCTGGCCGCCCGGCGCCTCCAGGCCGAAGGCGTCGCCCTGTTGCTCGCTGCCCGCACCGAGGGTGGCGCCCCGACCTCCGAGCGCCAACTCGGCCTGCCCGAAATGCGGGTGACCGGCCTGGCCGAGGCCGACGCCACCCGGCTGCTGAGCGAGCGGGCCGGCCCCGACCTGCCCGCCGCCGTCCGCGACCGGCTGCTCGCCGAAGCCGCCGGCAACCCGCTCGCCCTCACCGAACTCCCCGTCGCCACCGGGCCGCAGGCGCACACCGCGGGCGGCCTCCCGCTCACCAGCCGACTGCTGATCGCCTTCCACGGCCAGGTCACCGGGCTGCCCCCGGCCACCCAGACCCTGCTGCTGGTCGCCGCCGCCGAGGAGAGCGGCGAACTCGACGTCGTGCTACCCGCCGCCGCCGGGCTCGGCATCGACGCCGAACACCTCACCCCCGCCGAGGAATCCGGCCTGGTCACGGTCACCCCCGACCGCCGGATCGCCTTCCGCCACCCGCTGCTGCGCTCCGCCATCCTCCAGCGCGCCCCGCACCACCAGCGGCTGACGGTCCACCGCACCATCGCCGGGGTTCTGCCGGAGGGCGACCGCCGCACCTGGCACCTCGCCCTCGCCGCCACCGCCCCCGACGCAGCCCTCGCCGACGCGCTGGAGCGCACCGCCGTCCGCACCGGACGGCGCGGCGGGCACGGCGGCGCGGCCGCATACGAACGCGCCGCCCGGCTCACCCCCGACCGCGACGGCGCCACCCGCCGCCTCGTCCTGGCCGCCGAAGCCGCCACCGAGGAAGGTGAGTTGGACCGGGCCGAAGCCCTCGCCGACGAGGCCGCCGCCCGCACCGACAGCGTCCTCGCCCACGCCCTGCTGGACCACGTCCGGGCCACCGCGCACTTCTGGCGCGGCTCGTACCCGACGGCCTACCGGCTGCTGCTCGACGCCGCCGCAACGACCGGTGGTGACGGCATCGAACCCAGCCACGCCGCCCGGATGCTGTTCCAGGCCTTCCACGCCGCCTGGTACGCGGGGGAGGAGTCGGTGGCCGACGTGCTCGCGCGCCTCGCCGCCCTGCCACTGGCCGCCGACGACCCCCTCGCCCCGCTCGCCCGCTACCTGCCCACCGCCGTCCTCCCAGCCCTCGGCCGGCCCGCCGCCCTGCCCGCCGCCCTGCAGAGCGCCCTGCCCACCGTCCTGCCGACCGCCCGCGAGGCCGTCGAAGCCGCCCGCCGGGCCGGCGCCGAGAGCCCCGCCGACCTGGTCCAACTCTGCGGCGCCACCCTCGTCCTCGGCCGCGACGAGGAGACCGTCGACCTCGGCGGCGAACTGGTCGCCGAGGCCCGCGCCAAGGGCAGCCTCGGGGTGATGCCCACCCTGCAGTTCTTCCTCGCCGAAGCGGAACTCTTCCACGGCCGCCACGCCGACGCCGAACTCACCGCCACCGAGGCGTTCGCCCTCGCCCAGGACACCGGCCAGCACCAGTGGGTCAGCCAACTCGGCGCACTGCTCGCCTACCTGGCCGCCCTCGACGGCCGCGCCGAACGCTGCACCGAACTGGCCACCACCGCCCTCGCCACCACCGGCCCGCAGACCGCCGCCCCCGCCGCCGGCCATCCCTGGGCCCAGTGGGCACTCGCCCTGCTCGACCTCGGCCAGGGCCGCGCCGCCGGCGCCGCCGACCGCCTCCACGCCCTCACCACCGGCCCGCACCGCCACCACGTCAGCGCCACCCGGGCCGTCCCCGACCTGGTCGAGGCCGCCGTCCGCCTCGGCACCCCGGAACGCGCCGCCGAACCCTACGAACGCTTCGCCCGCTGGACCGCCGCCGCCGACCGCCCCTGGGCCGAAGCCCTACGCCTGCGCTGCCAGGCCCTGCTCGGCCCCGACGAACTCGCCGAACCCGCCTACCGCGCCGCCCTCGACCTCCACGCCACCACCCACCGCCCCTTCGAACACGCCCGCACCGCCCTCCTCTACGGTGAATGGCTCCGCCGCACCCGCCGCCGCACCGACGCCCGCCCCCACCTCACCGCCGCCCTGGAAACCTTCGACCGCCTCTCCGCCCACCCCTGGTCCGCCCGCGCCCGCACCGAACTCTCCGCCACCGGCACTCCCGCCCCCCAAGCCCCCCTCACCCCCCTCCACTCCCTCACCCCTCAAGAACTCCAGATCGCCCGCCTGGCCGCCCAAGGCCTCACCAACCGCGACATCGCCGCCCAACTGTTCCTCAGCCCCCGCACCGTCGCCCACCACCTCTACAAGGCCTACCCCAAACTCGGCATCACCTCCCGCGCAGCCCTCCCCACCGTCCTCTGACCCGCCCCGGACGGAAAACACCGACCGGCAGACGGGCGGCCGCGGGCGCCGCGGGACGCCCCGTACCGGCTTGGCCGGGAAAATCCACAGCCCGTCCGAGCCCCCGGGGCCCGACGCAGCGGGACGCGGGCCGCGGCGGCGTTGAGGACTCGTCAACGGCCTCCTGGTCCACGTCCTCGGCTGCGCGTCGAGCACCTCCCGGGCCGTGACCCGGGACCGCTCCTCGCCCGCCTCCTCGTCGCGGTAGTGCATCCCGAAGTTCACCTAGTCGAGGGTGATCCGGAAGGTGTCCCCACCCGTAGTGCATCGAGTGCGGTACGGCCCCGGCCGCCGCCTCGGTGGCGTCCGCGAGGACGGCCCCGGCCTCCGGACTGTCGAGTGCGGGTGTCCCGACCGAGAGCGCGCGCCCAGGTACTCCAGGAACTCGTCCGCGATGAACTGCCATGTGCGCGCGTCCATCCGGTCCTTCGAGGCGGCCCGGACGTGCCGCCCGATCCGGTTCACGAAGTCCTCGCACGTCGTCGAGATCAGCGCCTCGCCCACCTGGTGACGCTCAATCCGTACAGCGCCGCTCCTCGATCAATTGCCGGGCTTCAGCCGCAGGGGGGCCAGGGAATCCAGCACGCGCCTTGTCAGGGCCTCCGGCAGCGGGCCGTACATGAGGTTCTCGCCGACTGCCTGGCCCGGCGCGCTCAGCCCGTGGGCCAGGAAGTTGGTCAGGACGGCGGTGCCGGCGAGGGCGCGATCGGCCCCGCCGTGGTCGCAGAAGCCGATGTAGCCGACGTCGACGATGGGGTAGCTGCCCGAGGCGGGCCTCGCGTAGTCGATCGTGACCGTCAGGTTGGTGCCCGTGCCCTGCACCGAGCCCCCGGCGGCCATCATGCTGGCGGAGTGGGGGGTGAGTTCCACCGCCTGGGAGCCGCCGAACTTCACCTTGGCCTTCTGGAGGGTGCCGGCGTCCGGGAGCGGCACGAAGGACATCGACCACTGGTCCCCGGCGACGTAGGCGGGGAGGTCGGACGCGTTCGTGCCGGACGCGGGCCGCGACTTGTCGGGCCACGCCCGGCCCGGCTGGTAGGGGAAGTCGGCGGGCGCCGCCTTGGCGAGGTACTGGGTGAAGATGGCGGTGGACGCCGACTCGTTGCTCGGGATCCGTACGTCGATCGGCGAGTCCGGCAGGTTCCAGATCGAGTTGAGCGCCTTGATCGCCGGGTCGTTCCACTTGGTGATCTTGCCAGTGAAGATCTTGGCGAGCGTCGGGGCGTCGAACTCCAGCCCCTGCAGCCCGGGCGTGTTGTAGACCACGGCGATCGGCAGCACGGTGACCGGGATCTGGGAGGCGTAGCCGGTGGGGCAGTGGCGGCCGACGACGGCCCGCTGATCGGCCGTCATCGGCGAGTCCAGGGCGACGCCGTCGGACTTGAAGGTCGCGTACTGGTCCATCACGGTGCCGCTCGCGGGGCCGTTGAAGGTGATCTCGGCGCCTGGGCACTCCTTGGCGTAATCCGCCTGCCACTGCTTGACGAGGGCCACCTGCAGCCCGTCCGCGCCGACCGCCTGCTTGCCGTCGGGGCCGCAGGCTGAGGCGGCGGTCGTCGCCGTAGCCGTCGCCGTCACTGAGGAGGACGGGCCGGGCTTCGAGCCACGGGACCCCGGCTCGTCCGGGCCGTGGTCCCGCCAGGCGAGGAAGCCCAGGGTGCCCCCCGTGGCGACGACGACCGCGGACAGCACCGAGCCGATCAGCACGCCCTTGCGCCTCCGTGGGCGCGCGGCGGCGTCGGCGAGGGACGGGTGGGTGGCGGGGGCCGCCATGTACGCGGGGACGGTCGGCGGTACCGGGCCCGTCGGCGCTGCGGGCGCGGCGGGCACGACCGGCGGAGTGGCCGGGGGCGCGGCCGCGGGAGCCGGAGGAGCCACCGACGCGAGCGGCACCGCCGGGGCCGTCGGCGTCGGCGTCACCGGAGTCGGAGCCACCGGCCCGGTCCGGAACTGAACCGTCCGCTCCCGCTCACCCCCCGTAGAAAGCCCCAACAACCGCTCCACCGTGGGCCGTTGCTCCGGGTCTTTCGCCAGGCAGGCAACGATCAGCGGACGCAGCTCAGCCGCGAGCCCGGTCAGGTCCGGCTCCTCGTACACCACCCGAAAGCCCACCGCGTGTGAGGAGTCCGCACCGAACGGCCCGCGCCCGGTAGCCGCGAACGCCAGTACCGAGCCCAGAGCGAACACGTCCGTGGCCGCCGTCGCCGTGCCGCTGCGGAACTGCTCGGGCGCCATGAACGGCGGGGTGCCGACGGCCACGCCGGTGCTGGTCAGCTGGGTCTCGCCCGCCGCCCGCGCGATGCCGAAGTCGATGACGCGCGGGCCGTCCTCGGCGAGCAGCACGTTGCCGGGCTTGAGGTCGCGGTGCACCAGGCCGACGCGGTGGATCTCGCGGAGTGCTTCGGCCAGTCCGGCGGCGAGCCGGAGGACCTCGGGCGGGGTCAAGGGGCCCTGGCCGGCGACCCGTTCGCTCAGGGACGGGCCGGGGATGAAGAGGGTGACGAGCCAGGGCGCCGGCGCATCGGCATCCGCGTCGAGCACGGGTGCGGTGAACGCCCCGCTGACCTTGCGCGCCGCCGTGACCTCCAGCCGGAACCGGGCCCGGAACTCGGCGTCCGCGGCCAGCTCCGGCCGGATCACCTTCACCGCCACCTGGCGGCCGGACGCCGACCGGGCACGGTACACCACACCCATCCCGCCCGCGCCGAGCCTGCCCTCCAGGAGGTACCCGCCGATCTCCCGCGGATCGTTCTCCAGCAAGGTCACGTCCCGACCCCTCCCCCAGGCATGCGGCCACCCGACCGACCGGCCCAGCCTAGTGGGGCACCCGTCCACGAACCGACGGCAGCCCTCAGAACTGCGGGTCCATCCGCTGCTCGACCGTGTCGAGGCCGAACTTGTGGACCGGACCCGGCGCACCATCGCGCTGCCGGCCCGGCGAGTGGAAGCGCTCTGGGGCCACTGGGTGGACGAGGCTCTGAGACTCGGTCACTCAGTTGGTCACGCGCAACGGCAGAGGCCCTGCCGGATTTCTCCGGCAGGGCCTCTGCACTGGGTCGGGGTGGCGGGATTTGAACCCACGGCCTCTTCGGGGCCGGATTCGCTACCCGTGGGCCGGGTCTGCCGCGGCGGGCGGTTTCACTGCTTCGGGCAGGCGGTCGCGGTCGCCGATGACGGTTGCACCGGTAGCGGGGTGAGGGGCGTGCAGACCGGGGTGGCGAGTCCGATGAGTTCCACCAGCCCCACGCCGCCGGTCGGCGGGAGGATTTCCGACCAGTTGTTGGCCAGCCAGACGTTGCCGGACTGGTCGAGCTGCACTGCCGTGAGGTGCTGGATCGCTGCGTTGCGGAACCCCTGTGAGGGGGACAGGAACGTGCCGGTGGACGTGCCGTTCGGGCAGGCGGAGGTGTTCTCGCCGCACAGCAGCCATACGGACGGGGCGCCGAAGCCGGCGACCCACACCCGGTCGGACCCGTCCACGGCCACGGACCAGGGGCCGACCGCGATCGGCAGCTTGTGCTCACCGGCGATGGTTCCGTCGGGCCGGATCTCGGTGACGGTGTTGCTGAAGAAGTCGGGCACCCAGACGTTGTTCCTGGAATCGATGGCAAGTCCCAGGGGCCAGCTGAACGAGCTGCTCTTGACGGGGGAGAACGCGGTCGGTTTGAAGTCGGGGCCGATGACGGTGACGCTTCCCCCGAACTCGGCGTTGGCGCCGGCCACCCGTGTTTCGTAGAGCTTGGCGCCGCTGAGGCGGGCGTTGGTGACCCAGGCCCGGCCCTGGCCGTCGATCTGGACGGCGAACGGGTGGTCGAGGCCGCCGCCGCTGATCGTGATCGCCTTCGAGGGGTCACCGTGCGGGTAGACGATCACGCTGCCCTGGCCGGGGGCGCCTTTGATGCCGTAGTAGTTGGCGATCCACACGTTGCCCTTCTGGTCGACGGCGACGCCCTGCGGATGGTCGGGGCCGCCGTTCTTCCAGCCGGTGTCGGGCGACAACGGGGTTCCGGTGGCCGAGTACTTCGAGATCGCGTCGCCCCCGTAGCTGGGCACCCAGGCGGCGCCGTCATGGTCGATCGCGATGCCCCATGCCCCGCCTTTCATGCCACCGCCGCTGATGGGGCTGCCTAGGGTCGGGTGGCCGACCGGATCGAGCACGGTGACGTAGGGGCTCGAATCCCGGGTGCCGGCCTGCCAGTTGTTGCTGGCCCAGGCGTTCCCCTTGGCGTCGAACGCGATGCGCCCGGGGGCGTAGAGGCCGGTGTCGGTGTAGCGCAGCGCCAGGATCCAGGATGTGGGGGCCGCGGTGAGCGCGGGAGAGAAGACGTTCGCCGTGTGCGCCAGGGCGTAGAGCTCGGCCGGGGAGAGTGTCGGGTTGTGGACGAGGTTGAGGGCCGCCTGCACCGTGTCGATCGGAGTGGTGCCGCCGGGCGGTGTGGCGAGGCGGAGCACGTCCCCGCAGTGCGGGGCGTTCGGCGTCGCGCAGAGCGAGAGCAGGTTGGCGAGCGTGCCGAGGGTGGCTAGTGTCTCGTTGTTGGTGCCGTTGTCCTTGTTCGTGACGACTCCGCCCGGCTTGCCGGTGGCCGGATCGGCGAGGTTGAACGAGGTTGCCGCGGCGTTCTGCAGCCCGGGGCTCGGACCGGCGATGCCGCGCTGGTCGCTGAACTGGGCCAAGGCGTATGTAGCGGCGACGGTGGTGAGTTCGTTGACCGTCACCGCGTTCAGGGTCCGCTGGGGGACGCCGCCTCTGGCGCCGATGCCGACGACAGAGCGCAGCCGGAGCCCGGGCGTGTCCGGAAGCACGGCCTCGACGTACAGCACCCCGTCTGTCGGCTGGGCGTAGGAGATCTTGAAGGAGCCGGTCGCGTCGGTCGTGGCGCGGGCCAGTGCCTCGGTTCCCTCGCGGGTTCCGGCGAAGAGCGTCACCTGGGCCCCGTGTAGCGCGTTGCCCGACCCGGCGACTGTTCCCGCCAATGTGCTCGGGGTGGCGGCGGGAGCGTCTTGCGGGGCGCTGCACGAGGTCAGAACGGCGACGAGTGAGGCTGCCGCGGTGGCTGAGACAGCTGCGGTCCACCTTCGTGCACGGCGGGACGTGCCGGGTGCTGACCTGCGAGCGCGCATGATGGAGGTGGTCATCGTCGTGGGACCTTTCAAACAGAGCAGCCCGGCCGGGCTGGGCCGTGGCCTTCACCGGAGTTCGCCCGATCGGTGCCCAGGCCGCCGGACGTCAGCCGATCGGGATGTTGCTGCAGCCGCGTCACGCCGCCGGAAGAGCGGCGGGGCGGAGCGTCATGTGCTCGTGTTCGGCTGCTTCTCGCCTGGTCCGGTTCCTGCTTGCGGCTTCCTCAGTGAGAACCAGCCGACCTTGGCGCCCAGCAGCCAGATCACGCCCAGATACAGGTCCGGGCCGACCTGGCGGATCTCATCGCGCACGCCGCGAGCGACGAGGGATGTTCTGGAGTAGTCGATGACGATGCACTCCTCGCCGTCCAGCCGACTCGGTCCCGGAGCGACCGTGGCGAGGATGGCGAGCGCGTCCAGTGAGGACAGCCGATTGCTCAGGTACCCGCCAGTGCGGTCGAAGACCTTTCCCCGCCACACGGCCAGGCGCACCAACGCGGCGATCGGTCGGGTCGCGCCCGTTCCCGCGCAGATGATGGCGGTGCCCTCCATCGGGCCGTCTGGAATGTCACCGGGCGGGCTCGTACGGAAGAGTTCCCCCAGCCGGTCCTCGTCGGCCGTAAGCAACTCGGCCTCGCTGAGCGTCACGATCATTCTCCAGGTGGTTGCCTCGCCGACTGCCTACGGCCGTAGCCCAGCCGTTCCTGCAGCAGGCCGGCGAGGTGCCCAACGCCGGGCCGTCCCGTAGGCAGGACCCGGGCGTCGGGTGGCCGTCGGCGATCCAGTTGAGTCCGCCCCGCGGGTAGGGGGCAGCCGACGTGCGATCCGGCTGCCAGCCCTAGCCATGTGTCAACCATGAGCGCTTTGAGTCCAAACCACCTCTGTTGTTGAGCCGAACAGCTGACGACCACTATGAGGAAGGTCGACCCAGCGGGTGCCCCTCAGCAGCGGCTGTGGGACGCCCGTGGCAGGCAGCCGGCTTCCTGGGCATGTACGCGACCAAGGATGCCGAGGTCGCCATCGGCACCCTGGACCGCCGTTCGGCTGCTCGCCCAGATCGCCCACTACGACATCCCCGAGCCCGCCCGCCGGCTCACCCGCACCTGCTGGAACCTCGGCGCCCGCCCCGAACGGGCGGAACTCCGCCTCCGTACCTGGGCCCACATGCGCGGCTTCCGGGGCCACTTCTCCACCAAGACCCGCGAGTACTCGACCACCCTCGGCGCTCTCCGCGACGCCCGCGCCGCCTGGCGTCGTGCCCAGACCCTCGAACATCTCCACGGCTCCGACGCCCCGGCCACCGACGACACCACGCTCGTCCTGGACCACTGGACCTTCGCCCCTCGGCCTCACCCGCGGCGAGGCTTAGCTCACTCAAGCCCTGCAACCCGCACCCGGCACGGAAGGAGGACCCACCCATGGCTGACGTGCTGTTGGCCCGGCCCGTCCTCTGCCGGGTATCCGACGCCGTACACGTCCTGAACCTGAGCCGGACGGTCATCCACGACCTGATCCGCATCAGGCTGAGGCCGTTCTGAAGGCGGCGGAGAAGACCGCCATTGAGGAGGGCGACCCCGTCTTCCACTCCGCTGCCGGGAAGGAGCCGGACCCGTCCCACGTCCGCCGGGCCTTCCGCTCAGCCATCGCCAAGGCCGAGGGAGTGAACGCCGGCGAATGGACGCCCCGTGAGCTACGCCACAGCTTCGTGTCCCTGCTCTCGGACAGCGGCGTGCCCCTGGAGGAGATCTCCCGACTCGTCGGCCGCTCCAGCACGGCTGTCACCGAGGAGGTCTACCGGAAGCAGATCCGCCCGGTGATCCAGACCGGGGCAACGGTCATGGACGGCCTGTTCGCCCAAGACTCTGAGGCTTAGTCACTCAGTTGGTCACGCACAACGCCAGAGGGCCTACCGGATTTCTCCGATAGGCCCTCTGGACTGGGTCGGGGTGGCGGGATTTGAACCCACGGCCTCTTCGTCCCGAACGAAGCGCGCTACCAAGCTGCGCCACACCCCGGTCTTTCTGTTTGTCGCTCCGTCTCCTTCGCGACGAGTAGAACTCTACCGGACGCTCGCCGAGACACGAAATCCGGTTTCGGGCGGGCGTCCGGTAGAGGTCAGCGGGGGGTGGGGGTGAGGGTGAGGAGGGTGGCCTCCGGGGGGCAGGCGAAGCGGACCGGGGTGTAGCGGTTGGTGCCGCAGCCGGCGGAGACGTGGAGGTAGGAGCGGTGGCCGCCGGCCTGGTGGGTGGAGAGGCCCTTGACCCGGCGGGTGTCGAGGTCGCAGTTGGTGACCAGGGCGCCGTAGAAGGGGATGCAGAGCTGGCCGCCGTGGGTGTGGCCGGCCAGGATCAGGGGATAGCGGTCGGCGGTGAAGGCGTCGAGGACGCGCAGGTAGGGCGCGTGGACGACGGCGAGGGAGAGGTCGGCGTCGGTGGAGGGGCCGCCGGCGACCTCGGTGTAGCGGTCGCGGCGGATGTGCGGGTCGTCGAGGCCGGTGAACTCGAGGTCGAGGCCGTTGAGGGTGAGGCGGCCGCGGGTGTTGGTCAGGTCGAGCCAGCCGGCCGCGTCGAAGCCGTCGCGGAGCTTCTCCCAGGGGTTGTGGACGGCGCCGGTGATGCCGCGGTTGCCGGTGCCGTCGGGGTTGTTCATGCCGTGGACGCCGCTGCGCATGGCCTGGAGGTAGCGGGCCGGGTTCTTGCGGGCCGGGCCGTAGTAGTCGTTGGACCCGAAGACGTAGACGCCCGGGAAGTCCATGAGTGGGCCGAGCGCGTCGAGGGTGGCCGGGACGCCGAGCGGGTCGGAGAGGTTGTCGCCGGTGTTGACCACCAGGTCCGGGCGCAGGCCGGCCAGGCTCTGCAGCCAGCGCTGCTTCTTGCCCTGCCCGCTCACCATGTGGATGTCGGACACCTGCAGGATCCGCAGCGGCTTGGCGCCGTGGGGCAGGACGGGGACCTCGACCCGGCGGAGCCGGAAGGCACGCACCTCGTACCCGACGGAGTAGGCGAGGCAGGCGGCGCCGGCGGCGGCGACACCGAGGGGAACGGAGTACAGCGGTCGCATCAGCCCATGCTCTCAGACGGCGGATCAGCTGGTGAACGTCCGGTGGCCCGCTGCGGAAACGGGCCCCGCCGCGGAAACGGTCCCGGCCGCGGGCTCCTCGGATTCCCGCCGGGCGCGCAGGGCCCGAACCTTGTTGCGGTTGCCGCACCGTTCCATCGAGCACCAGCGCCGCCGCCCGGGCCGCGAGGCGTCGACGAAGAGCAGTCGGCAGTTGTGCCCCCCGCACTCCCGGATCCGGTCCGCGTACGGGCCGGTGAGCAGGGCGATGGCGTCCCGGGCGAGGGTGGAGACCAGCTGCGCCCCGTCGGCGGGCAGCGGGGCGGCCGCAGTGCCGTCCGGGGCGATCTGCGGGACGAGCGACGGGTGGGCGGCGGCCCGGTTGAGGGCGGCGTGGTCCTCCGGGGTGCCGGTCGTGCCGTGGGCGCGGGCGGCGGTCAGCCGCCAGAGGGCGTCGCGCAGGGTGCGGGCGGCGGCGAGCTGGTCGGCGGAGATCCGTACGGCTCCGGCGGGCAGCCGCAGCCGGGAGTGCGGGAGCCAGTCGGCGAGGTCGGACGGGCGGTGCAGGGCCTCGAAAACGGCGAGGTCGCCGGGGCCGCCGGTGGTGAGCAGTTCGAGGCAGAGGGCGCCGGGGTCGAACGGGAAGCTGGTGCCACCCGGAGTGCTGAGGACCAGGCCGGGCGCGGGGTCCGTGGCTCCGTCTCGATCGGTCATGTAACCAGGGTAAGTGGTTACACGACGCCCGGGCGGTGCTCGGCGCTTAATGACAAGCGACGGAACGGCGCAGGTGGGAGACTCGTGGCCATGACGACGCTCAAGGCGCAGCTGCAGGAGGACCTCACGGCTGCCATCAAGGACCGGGACGAGCTGCGCTCGTCCACCATCCGGCTCACGCTGTCCGCCGTCACCAGTGAGGAGGTGGCGGGCAAGGAGAAGCGCGAGCTGTCCGACGCCGATGTGCTCAAGGTGATCACCCGCGAGGCGAAGAAGCGCCGCGAGGCGGCCGAGGCCTTCGAGCAGGGCGGCCGGGCCGACCAGGCCGCGCGGGAGCGCGCCGAGGGCGAGGTGCTGGCCTCCTACCTGCCCAAGCAGCTGTCGGACGAGGAGCTGGCCGCGATCGTGGCGGCCGCCGTGGCCGAGAGCGGGGCGAGCGGCCCGCAGGCGATGGGTGCCGTGATGAAGCTGGTGAAGCCGAAGGTCGACGGCCTGGCCGAGGGCGGCCGGGTGGCCGCCGCGGTGAAGGCCGCCCTGGCCTGAGCGGGGCGCACCAGCGCGCACGAAACGTAGACGGCGAAGGGGCGCCCTCCGGAAGATCCGGAGGGCGCCCCTTCGCCGTTCCTACTGGGGACAGCCGGGCGGCCGGGGGAGCAGGTCAGCCGTTGCCGCCGCCGTGCTTGCCGCCGTTCCCGTTCCCGCCGCCGATCATGCCCGGCGGGAGGGTGAACCCTCCTCCTATCACCCCACCGGCGCCGCCGTTGCCCGGCCCGGCCACCGGCGGCGCCGGGTTCGGGGCCGGCGGCTGCGGCTGGGTGTTGGGGTCGGCGGGCGGGGTGTTGCCCGGCGGGGGCGTGGCCGGCTGGGGGTCCGGGATGTTGGTGGTCTGGATGGGCTCCAGGGGCGAGCCCTTGAGCGCCTGGTTCATCGCCATCTGCCAGATCGGACCGGGGCCGTCGGCGCCGAACACCTCGTCGAAGTGCTTGCCGCCGATGTTGATGTTCTTCATCTTGACGCCGCCGGCCGGGCCGCCGAGCCAGACCGCGGTGGCCAGCGACGGGGTGTAGCCGTCGAACCAGGCGGCCTTCTTCTCGTCGGTGGTTCCGGTCTTGCCGGCGATCTTGCGGCCGTCGTCGAGGCCGAGCGCGGCCGCGGTGCCCTTCTCGGTCACGTTGAGCAGGACGGTGTTGAGCGAGTCCGCGGTCTGCTCGGAGAAGACCTGGTTGCACTGGGACTGCGGGACCTTGATGTCCTTGCCGTCGACCGTGGTGATCCTGTTGATCGCGATCGGGGTGCAGTACTTGCCGCGGGCGGCGAAGGTCGCGTAGACGTTCGCCATCGTCAGCGGGGAGAGCTCCAGGGTGCCGAGGACCATCGAGGGCACTTCCTGGAACTGGTCGCCCTTGGCGGACTGGGTGATGCCCAGCTTGTTCGCCATCTGCTTCATGGCGCAGAGGCCGACCTGCTGCTCCATCTCCACGAAGTAGGTGTTGACCGAGAGCGCCATGGCCTGCTTGAGCTCGTACGGACCGACCTCGCTGGCCGACTCGTTCTTCACCGTGGCCTTGGGCTTGTCGGTGTTCTTCCAGGTGCCGTTGCAGGTCGACATCTGGGGATAGTCGATCTTGTTCTCGGACGGGAACTGCTGGGTGTTCGACATTCCCGCCTCCAGCGCCGCCGCGGCGAGGATCGGCTTGAAGGTCGAACCGGTCTGGAAGCCGTTGCCGCCGCCCATCGAGGCGTCGACGTTGAGGTTGACGACGGTCTGGTTCTTGTTCGGGTCCAGGCCGTACGGGCGGGTCTGGGCCATCGCCAGGATCTTGCCGGTGCCGGGCTCCATCATGGTCGCCGCGGCCGACACCTGGTCGGTCACGTTGACCTTCTTGGTGACGGCGTTCTGGGCGGCGGCCTGCTTGTCCGGGTCCAGCGTGGTGTAGATGTTCAGACCACCGGTGTCCCACAGCTTCTTGCGGTCGTCGGCGTTCTTGCCGAAGGCCGGGTCCTGCTTGACCACGTGGCGGACGTAGTCGCAGAAGAAGCCCATGCCGGCCTGGGCGGTGATGCAGCCGTTCTGCGGGTCCTTGTACTTCAGGCCCAGCGGGGCGGCCTTCGCCTCCTTCGCCTGGTCGGCGGTGATGTGCTTGTTCTCCAGCATCTTGTCGATGACGACGTTGCGGCGCTTGATCGTGTTGTCGGGATAGCGCACCGGGTCGTACTGCGACGGGTTCTGGACCAGGCCGGCGAGGGTGGCGGCCTCGGCGATGGTCAGGTCCTTGTTGCTCTTGCTGAAGTAGCGCTGGGACGCGGCCTCGACCCCGTAGGCCTGGTGGCCGTAGAAGGTGATGTTGAGGTAGTTGGTGAGGATCTGGTCCTTGGTCAGGTCCTCCTCCAACTTGATCGCGACCTTGAGCTCCTGGATCTTGCGGCCCAGGGTCTTGCGCTGGGCCTCCAGGACGGCGGCCTGGTCGTCGCCGGCCTTCTCCACGTTGACGTTCTTCACGTACTGCTGGGTCAGGGTGGAGGCGCCCTGGGCGGCGGTGCCGCTCTCCGCGTTCTTGCCGACGGCGCGCAGGACGCCCTTGAGGTCGACGGCGCCGTGCTCGTAGAAGCGGGCGTCCTCGATGTCGACCTGGGCGTGCCGCATGTACGGCGACATCTGGTCGGCGGTCAGCACGGTGCGGTCGCGCTCGTAGACCTTCGCGATCAGGCCGCCCTTGGCGTCGAAGATCTGGGTGGCCTGGGTGAGCGGCGGGGTCTTGAAGTCGTCGGGGATGTTCTGGAAGCTCTCCGCCGTGTCCTTGGCGGTCAGCCCCATGGCGCCGACGGCCGGCAGGGCGAGGCCTGCCAGCAGGACTCCGGAGAGCACGCTGACGCCCAGGAACTTCACGCCGTTGCCGACGTGGTCCATCGGTGATCCGCTGCTCCTGCGGCGCGGAGCTCCGGGGTTGCCTGGGGGCTGGGATGCCGGTGGGCGCTTCGGTGCCATGGGGAGAACCCTACGTCCCCGAATCCCGCACATCGGGGCAGGTGTTCGCCTACGCTTGTCACAAGCTTGCGACAGCTTCGGTGCGTCAACATCATTCACTCTTGTGAGTGGGGAGACTTGCCCGAATTGCCCGATATTGCACGGGTTTTGAGGCGGCTGAGGCCTGCCGTGTTCAAGTGAGCGGTTGCACTCCGTGACGGCTTCTGTGGCGAGAGTGGAGACCTCGCGCCTGGCAAGGGCCACGACCTGCGATCACTCCAACGAGTGAGATGACAGATACCCATAGTCCGATCGGGTCATTCGAGATTGAGCCCGAAGGGGCTGTTGCAAGCTGTCCATCTTCCGTAACGTCCTCAACTGGCAACGGTGAATATGCCGTTGCCGCCGTGGGGGAGCCTCGAATCATCGGGAGAGGACGGCGCCGGCATGGGCTGGGTTGACGACTGGAGTGCGCAGGCCGCCTGCCGCACGAGTGATCCGGACGAACTGTTCGTCCAGGGGGCGGCACAGAACCGGGCGAAGGCGGTGTGCAGCGGTTGCCCCGTCCGTACGGAGTGCCTCGCGGACGCGCTGGACAACCGGGTGGAGTTCGGCGTGTGGGGCGGGATGACGGAGCGCGAGCGCCGGGCGCTGCTGCGCCGCCGCCCGACGGTCATCTCGTGGCGCAGGCTGCTGGAGACGGCCCGTACCGAGTACGAGGAGTCCCTCGCGACCGGCGTGATACTGACGGACTACGCCCAGGCGGGCTGAACCCGGGCTGAACCCCGGCGGCGGTACGCCGGCCGTGCCGGTTGCGTCGACCGTGCCGGTGGCATCGGCCTCGCCGGCCACGCGGGCCGCGTCGCCCGAGCCGGTCCCCCGGGGTGGCGCTCACGCCGAGCCGCTGAGCCGCTCCCCGATGGCCCGCAGCCCGTCCAGGTCGTGCACGTCGCCCGGCAGCGCGGCCACCTCCACGATCGGCACGTCGGGATACACCGAGACGAAGCGGTCCCGGGTGCGCCGCTCGCGCCCCATGATCTGCATCCGCTCGGCGTGCAGCCGCAGCAACCCGGCCGCGAGCAGCTCCGCCTCGGGCGAGGAGTGCTCCGAGCCGTTCTCCTCCAGGGCCTCGGCGGCCGCCAGCGCCCGCTCCGCGGTGAGCTGCGGAGCGCCAGTGCTGTGCACCCGGTTGAGCACCAGCCCGGCCAGCGGCATCCGGTCCGCAGCGAGCCGGTCCACGAAGTACGCCGCCTCGCGCAGCGCGTCCCGCTCCGGCGCCGCCACCACCAGGAACGCCGTGCCCGGTGCCTTGAGCAACTGGTAGGTGCGGTCGGCGCGCTCGCGGAAGCCGCCGAACATCGAGTCCATCGCGCTGACGAAGGTCTGCACGTCGGTGAGCAGCTGGGCGCCGAAGATCTTGCCCAGGGTGCCGGTGAGAAGGCCCATCCCGGCGTTGAGGAACCTCATCGCGCTGCGGCCGCCGACCTTGGCCGGCGCGGTCAGGATCCGGATCACCCGGCCGTCCAGGAAGGACCCGAGCCGGTTGGGCGCGTCCAGGAAGTCCAGCGCCGAGCGGGACGGCGGGGTGTCCACCACGATCAGGTCCCACTCCTCGGCGGCGCGCAGCTGCCCGAGCTTCTCCATCGCCATGTACTCCTGCGTGCCCGCGAAGCCGGCCGACAGGGACTGGTAGAACGGGTTGTCCATGATCGCCCTGGCCCGTTCGGGCTCGGAGTGGGCCAGCACGACCTCGTCGAAGGTCCGCTTCATGTCGAGCATCATGGCCTGGAGCTCCCCGTCGCCGGTGACGCCCTTGACCACCCGGGGAGTGTTGTCCAGCTCGGTCAGGCCCATCGACTGGGCCAGCCGCCGGGCCGGGTCGATGGTCAGCACCACGACCTTGCGCCCGCGCTCGGCGGCCCGCAGGCCGATCGCCGCGGCGGTGGTGGTCTTGCCGACGCCGCCGGAGCCGCAGCAGACGATGATCCTGGTCTTCGGGTCGTCGAGCAGCGCGTCCACCGCGAGCCGACTGCCAGTGCCCCGCACGCCGTCCGACGTCGCGCCGCCGGCCGTCGTCGTACCGCCGTTCGTCGTACCGCCGTTCGTCGTGCCGCCGTTCGTCGGAGTCACGCCGCCCCCTGCCGCTTCAGTTCGCCCGCCAGCCGGTACAGCCCGCCGAGGTCCACGCCCTCGCCCAGCAGCGGCAGTTCGTACGTCGGGAGTCGCAGCTGCTGCAGGTCGGCGCGCTGCTCGCGCTCCAGCTCGACCCGCTCGGCGTGCTCCCTGGCCTGCTCCAGCAGCGGGTCGAGCAGCGGCTCCACCGCGGCCCGGACCGTCTCCGCCTTCCGCGAGCGGCCGCCCAGCCCGGCCTCGCCGAGGGCCAGCGCCACCTCCTCGCGGTGGTCCCCGTCCACCGCGGCTACCGCCGCCGCGTCCAGCACCGGTGGCCGGACCATGTTGACCATCACCCCGCCCACCGGGAGCTTCGCCTCGCGCAGCTCCGCGATGCCGTCGACCGTCTCCTGCACCGGCATCTCCTCCAGCAGGGTGACCAGGTGCACGGCGGTCTCCGGCGACCGCAGCACCCGCATCACGGCCTGCGCCTGGGTGTGTATCGGGCCGATCCGGGCCAGTCCGGCGACCTCGGAGTTGACGTTCAGGAACCGGGTGATCCGCCCGGTCGGCGGGGCGTCCATCACCACCGCGTCGTACCGGCGCCGCCCGTCCGGGCCCTTGCGGCGGGCCGCCTCGCAGGCCTTGCCGGTGAGCAGCACGTCCCGCACGCCGGGGGCGACGGTGGTGGCGAAGTCGACGAAGCCGACCTTCTGCAGCGCCTTGCCGGCCCGGCCGAGCTTGTAGAACATCTCCAGGTACTCGAGCAGCGCCTGCTCGGTGTCGATCGCCAGCGCGAGGACCTCGCCGGCGTGTGCCCCGCCCGCGGGCGCCTCCCCGGCCGGCAGTCCCAGCTGGGGGCGGGAGACCGAGGCGATCCGGCGCTCCTCGTACGGGAGCGCGGCGATCCCGAACAGCTCGGCGATGCCCTGCCGACCCTCGACCTCGATCAGCAGCACCCGTCCGCCGTCGGCGGCCAGGGCCAGGGCCAGCGCGGCGGCCAGCGTGGTCTTCCCGGTGCCGCCCTTGCCGCTGACCACGTGCAGCCGGACCCCCTCCCAGTCGGGGTCGCGCCGGGCCGCCTGGCCGGGAGTGCGTGCCACGCTGCGTCTCCGTCCGTCTCCATCCCTACGGGTGTCCCCTCCCGCGAGGCGCCCCTGCCGGGGGTGCCCGCGCGCGGACGGGGTGCCCCTCCATGAGGGTGCCCTCTCGCGAGGGTAACCAGGGAGCGCTCCCGATGCCCGGAGCACCTGGGGTGCCAGGGCTGAATCATGCCCCCTTTGTGCCCCACCTCACACGCCGGTCGGCGGGCGGCGGCGATCGCCGGGACGGCTCGTCTAGAGTCTGGCCATGACCAAGTGGGAATACATGACGGCACCCCTGCTCGTGCACGCCACCAAGCAGATCCTGGACAACTTCGGCGAGGACGGCTGGGAGCTCGTCCAGGTCGTGCCGGGCCCGAACCCGGAGCAGCTGGTGGCCTACTTCAAGCGGGAGAAGAACGCATGAGCCAGGTCGAGTCGAAGCTCGCGGAGCTGGGTCTGACCCTGCCGCCGGTGGCCGCCCCGGTCGCCGCGTACGTGCCGGCCGTGCAGTCCGGTGAGTTCGTGTTCACCTCCGGCCAGCTGCCGGTCGTCGGCGGCAAGCTGCCGAGCACCGGCAAGGTCGGCGCCGAGGTGTCCGCGGAGGAGGCCAAGGAGCTCGCGCGGACCTGTGCGCTGAACGCCCTGGCCGCCGTGAAGTCCGTGATCGGCGACCTGGACCGGATCGAGCGCGTCGTGAAGGTCGTCGGCTTCGTCGCCTCCGCCCCCGACTTCACCGGCCAGCCCGCCGTGATCAACGGCGCCAGCGAGCTGCTCGGCCAGGTGCTGGGCGAGGCCGGTGTGCACGCCCGCAGCGCGGTCGGCGTCGCGGTGCTGCCGCTGGACGCCCCGGTCGAGGTCGAGATCCAGGTGCGCGTCAAGAACGCTTGAGCGTGATCGCGGAGGCGGGGTTGGGCCTGTCCAACCCCGCCTCCGTGCGCTTAGCATCCGGGCATGGACCATCGAGCAACGACGCTCCCGATGCCGCCCGGCTGGCCCGCCCGGATCCGGGCGGTCGACTCCGGCCTGCTCACCCCGGCGGTGCCCAGGCCCGCCGCGACGGTCGTGCTGCTGCGCGACTGCGCCGACGGGCCGGAGGCCTACCTGCTGCGCCGGCGCACCTCGATGGCCTTCGCGGCCGGGATGTACGCCTACCCGGGCGGCGGGGTGGACCCGCGCGACGCCGAGGTCGAGCCGGGCTGGGCCGGGCCCCCGCCCGAGGAGTGGGCGCGCCGGCTCGGGGTGGACGCCCGGACGGCCCGGGCGGTGGTGTGCGCGGCCGTGCGCGAGACCTTCGAGGAGGCCGGCGTGCTGCTGGCCGGCCCCGACGCGGAGAGCGTCGCCGAGCCGCGCGACTGGTCCGCGGAGCGGGCCGCGCTGGAGGCACACGAGCTGTCCTTCGCCGAGTTCCTGCGGGACAACGGCCTGGTACTGCGCAGCGACCTGCTGGGCGGCTGGGCCCGTTGGATCACCCCGGAGTTCGAGGAGCGGCGCTACGACACCTGGTTCTTCGTCGCCGCCCTGCCCGCCGGTCAGCGCGCGGCGCTCGAGGTCGGCGAGGCCGACCGGGTCGCCTGGCTGACCCCGACCGAGGCGGTCCGGGGTTACCGGGAAGGCCGGTTCGGCATGCTGCCGCCGACCGTGACGGTGCTGCGCGAGCTGACGCCGGTCCGGACCGCCGCCGAGGCGCTGGCAGCGGCCGCCGGGCGGACGCTGGAGCCGGTACTGGGCCGGGCCGAGGTCCGCGGCGACCGGATGACGGTCCGCTGGCCCGGGTACGACGAGCTGACCATCGACGGGGAGTTCCCGGAGGACTCCTGACCGGAGGCGCCTGACCTCGGGGCACCTGAGTTGGGGTGGCCGAGTCGTGAACACCCGACCCGACGCCTGCCCCGCGATTCCTGACCACCACTGAAGAGATGCCGATCAGACGATCAGAAAGGACCGACGACCGATGAACCACAACGACGTGGCTCGCCGGACGGCCCCCGAGCTGCCCGCCCGCCGACTGATCCCCCGTTCCCCGGCCTGCGAGAGCCAGGTCCCGTTCGTCGAGGTCGCCCAGCGCGCCCTCGTCCGGGTCCTGCCGCTGCGGGCCCTGCATCGCGACGGCGGAGGCGGCCGGTGAACGAGCGGAGCGGGCGAACCACCGAGAGGTGCGCGTTGCGCGCAGCGCCCACCGAGCGCAGCGAGGCGGGCGCATGAGTGGACTCCTGCCTGGTGACCCCGCCGCCGTGGTCGGCGGCGAGGCCACCCCACGGGCGCTGTGCGTGCTGGCGCCGAACCCGTCGCCGATGACGCTGGACGGCACCAACACCTGGCTGCTCTCCGAGCCGGGCTCGGACCTCGCGGTGGTGATCGACCCGGGCCCGCTGCACGAGGGCCACCTGCGCCGGGTGGTCGACCTCGCCGAGGAGCGCGGCAAGCGGATCGCGCTCACCCTGCTGACCCACGGCCACGCCGACCACTCCGAGGGCGCGGCCCGCTTCGCGGAGCTGACCGGCACCGAGGTGCGGGCCCTGGACCCGGCGCACCGGCTGGGCTCCGAGGGCCTGGTCGGCGGCCAGCGCCTGGACGTCGGCGGCCTCGACCTGCGGGTGGTCGCCACTCCCGGCCACACCTCGGACTCGCTGACCTTCCACCTGCCGGACGACGGCGCGGTCCTCACCGGGGACACCGTGCTCGGCCGCGGCACCACGATGGTCGCCCACCCCGACGGCCGGCTCGGCGACTACCTGGACTCGCTGCGCCGCCTCCACACGATGGCCTCCGCGCACGGCGTCCGTACGGTGCTGCCCGGCCACGGCCCGGTGCTCGCGGACGCGCTCGGCGCCGTCGACTACTACCTGGCCCACCGGGCCACCCGGCTCGCCCAGGTGGAGACCGCGGTCGAGGCGGGCTGCCGGACGGCCGCCGACGTGGTCGCCAGGGTCTACGCCGACGTGGACCGGGCGCTCTGGCCGGCCGCCGAGCTGTCGGTGCGCGCCCAGCTGGAGTACCTGGAGGAGCACGGGCTGATCCCGGACCAGGACTGAGCCGGAAACGCGGAAGGGCCCGTCCGTCCGGACGGGCCCTTCGCGGTACTGCTCTTCGCGGTGCTCGGAGCGTCAGCGTCGAAGCGTCAGCGCGAGCGGCGCGACAGCCGCTCGACGTCCAGCAGGACCACCGCGCGCGCCTCCAGCTTCAGCCAGCCGCGGCCGGCGAAGTCGGCCAGCGCCTTGTTGACCGTCTCGCGGGAGGCGCCGACCAGCTGGGCCAGCTCCTCCTGGGTGAGGTCATGGGCGACGTGGATGCCCTCCTCGGACTGCACGCCGAAGCGGCGGGAAAGGTCCAGCAGGGCCTTGGCGACGCGGCCGGGCACGTCGGAGAAGACCAGGTCGGACATCACGTCATTGGTCCGGCGCAGTCGGCGGGCGATGGCCCGCAGCAGCGCGATGGAGACCTCGGGGCGGGCGTGCAGCCAGGGCTGCAGGTCGCCGTGGCCGAGGCCGAGCAGCTTGACCTCGGTCAGCGCGCTGGCGGTGGCGGTGCGCGGGCCCGGGTCGAACAGCGACAGCTCGCCGATCATCTCGCTGGGGCCGAGCACGGCCAGCATGTTCTCGCGGCCGTCCGGCGAGGCGCGGTGCAGCTTCACCTTGCCCTCGGCGACGACGTACAGCCGGTCGCCCGGGTCGCCCTCGTGGAACAGCGACTCACCACGGGCGAGGGTGACCTCGGTCATGGAAGCGCGCAGCTCGCCGGCCTGTTCGTCGTCGAGTGCCGCGAAGAGTGCGGCGCGCCGCAGAACGTCGTCCACGTGCTTCCTCCTTCTCGGCCGTCCGGCGGGTGGGCCGTCCGGCGCAAGTTCCGTTCAGTGTTCTGCATCACCAAGCATGGCGCATGTCGCTCCGATCATATGAGGAGGGGGTGTGTCCGGGGGTGCGGTGCGGGGCCATTCGTACCGGCGGGTCACGGGGTGGGGCGCCCGGCGGGCGTCGGCCGGTCGAACGCCGGTTCGCCGGGATCGAACAGGGAGTCGCCCACCGCCGTACGGGCGGAGAGGACGGCGTGCCCGGCCCGGTGGGCGCTGGTCAGGCCCGCCGCGCGCAGGGCGGTGAGGTGCTGGGAGACGGCGGCCGGGGACAGCCCGGTCCGGCGGGCCAGCTCGGTGGTCGAGGCCGGGGAGTCCAGCTCGGCCAGCAGCCGGGCCCGGGACCGGCCGAGGACGGCGGCCAGCGCCTCGGTGCGCGCCGCCGGGTCCGGCCGCTCCTCCCACAGCGCGGCCGTGCCGCGCGCCGGGTAGATCAGCTGCGGCGGGTCCGGCGGCAGTACCCGGGTGAGCACCCGGGGCCAGGCGAAGGCCGAGGGGAGGAGCAGCAGCCCGGCTCCGGCGGTCAGCCGGGTGACGGCGCAGTGCCGTTGCTCCAGCCGCAGCGCGGCGCCGTCCCAGCGGACCGTCCCGTGCAGTTCGTTCAGCATCCGCGCGGTGCCGTGCTCGGCGGCCTGTCGGGAGCGGTGGAAGACGTCCGCCGCCAGTAGCGCCCGGATCCGGGCCCAGTACGGGGCGAGCGCGAGTTCCCAGTACGCCTCGATCTCGGCCGCCAGCCTGGGCAGCTGGCCGGCCGGGTCACGGTGCAGCGGTGCCAGCGCGGCGGGCAGCCGGCCGCCGGCCTCGGCGGCCAGGACGTCGAGGTCGGCCCGGACCTGCTCGGCGCCGGTCGCGGTGATCGCGGCCAGCTCCTCGGCGAGCGTGGTCGAGCAACCCGCCGGGGCGGGGTTGAGGAAGTCGGGCAGGTGGCCGTCGGGCGGGACCATCGCCGCCAGCCGGCCCCGGTCCAGCCCGGTGGCGGCCAGCCGGGCCCGCACCTGCCCGGCCCAGCGGCGGTGCAGCGCGGGCGCGGGGGAGTGGGCGAGCGCGCGCAGGCTGGTCACCACCTCCTGCATCGGGCTGACGGCGAACCGGGTCAGTGCCAAGTCCTGGGTGGAGAACTGGAGTTCCGTCCGCATCCGCGGGCCCCCTTCGGAAGATTCGGCCCCAGCTTAATCACTGGTGGCGGGCCCGGGCCGGGGCGCAGGATGCCCGCGTCCCCACCGATCCGTACGAAAGCCGGTGACCCGATATGTCCATCACCCCCGAGGCCCGCGAGCGGGCGCTGCGGCTGCGCCAGCTCGTCGCGGAGGGCCTGCTCGTCCTGCCCAACGCCTGGGACGCGGGCAGCGCCGCGGTGATCGCCTCGGCCGGCGCCCGGGCGATCGCCACCACCAGCGGCGGCGTCTCCTGGTCGCTGGGCCACGGCGACGGCCAGCGGATGGACCGTGCGGCGGCGGTCGAGGCGGCCCGCCGGGTGGTCGCCGCGGTGGACCTGCCGGTCACCGTCGACGCCGAGGGCGGGTACGGGCCGCTCCCCGCCGACGTGGCCGCGACCGTCACCGAACTGGTCGGCGTCGGCGCGGCCGGGGTCAACCTGGAGGACTCGACGGCCGTCGGCGGGCCGCTGTTCCCGGTGGCCGAGCAGGCCGAGCGGCTGCGCGCGGCCCGCACCGCGGCAGCGGCAGCCGGACTGCCCGAGCTGCTGGTCAACGCCCGTACCGATGTGTTCCTGTTCGGACTGGGCGGGCTCGAGGACGTGCTGGTCCGGGCAGAGGCCTACGCCGCGGCGGGCGCCGACGGCCTGTTCGTCCCCGGGCTGCTGGACCTCGACGCCCTCACCGAACTGTGCCGGCGCTCCCCGCTGCCGGTGAACGCGATGGCCGGGGCGGGCGGGCCGACCGTCACCGAACTCGCCGCCACCGGGGTGCGGCGGATCAGCGTCGGCACCGGCCTCGCCCAGGCCGCGTACACCACGGCCCACCGGGCCGCCGTCGAGCTGCTCGGCGCCGGGACGCTGAGGGAGCTCGACGGGGCGCTCGGCTTCGGGGAGTTGAACGGGCTGTACTAGCTAGTCGAACGGACTGTACTGACTTGCGTCAGTCGATGAAGCCCAGCTCGGCGAGGCTCTGCTCGATCCGGGCGTGGTGGGCGGCCTCCCAGTCGTCCAGGGTCTCGGCGGCCTCCTTGGCCAGCTTCGCCCGGGCCGCCGCCAGGGCCCGCGCCCGTTCGGCGGCCGGCACCACCACGACGCCCTCCTCGTCGGCCACCACGATGTCGCCGGCCGCCACCAGCACGCCGCCGCAGCGCACCGGGGCGCCGTGGGTGCCCAGCTGCTTCTTCGCTCCGGGGATCGGGATGACGCCCCGGGCGACCACCGGGAAGCCCATTTCGCGCACCTCGCCGAGGTCCCGGATCAGGCCGTCGGCCACGAAGGCGGCGACGCCCCGGCGCTGCGCCACGGCGCAGACATTGCCACCGGCCAGCGCGTAGTCCAGGTCGCCGGACTCCACCACGATCACCGAGCCGGGCTCGGCCCGGTAGATCGCCGCGTGCAGCATCAGGTTGTCGCCGGGCGGGCACTGCACGGTGAAGGCCGGTCCGGCCACCCGGGGCATGCCCGTCCACAGCGGGCGCAGGCCGATGTCCATGACCTGGGCGCGGCCCAGGACGTCGGCCAGGGTGGTGGTGGGAATGTCCGCGAAGTCCTTGAAGTCCCCGTCCATGCTTCCTCTTTCCTCCGATGGTCAGACCGTCAGAAGACTAGGGCGTGGGTGGACGGGGGTTCCGGGGCTCCGACGTTCCTCAGTGTTTTACATATAAATTATCCGCTAATCTTTCTCCATGGCCACAATCGCCCAGTTCCGGCAGGCACTCCGGGTCGGCCCGCCAGGGGACATCTGGCACAAGCCCGCGCTCAGCGCCGTGGTGACCCTCGGCGTCCTCGACCTCACCCTGCTCGCCCTCGGCCGGCTCGACCTCGCGCTCTACACCTCGGCCGGCGGACTCGGCGCCCTGTACGGGCACGGCCTGCCCTACCGGGCCCGGGCCCGGACCCTGGCCGGTGTGCTGCTCGGCACCGTGCTCAGCACCGCCGCCGCCCTCACCGCCGCCGCGCTGACCCGTGACCCGGTGGTGCTGGTCGTGGTGGCCGCCGTGCTCGCCGCGCTGCACAGGCTGTGCTGCGACGCCGCCCGGATCGGCCCGCCCGGCAGTCTGATCATCACCTTCACGACCGCCACCTGCGCCTTCGTTCCCCAGCACCCCGCCGATCTGCCGCCGCACCTGGCGCTCACCGTGCTCGGCGCCGCACTGGCCTGGCTGGTCGGCATGGCCCCCGCGTTGCTGCGCCCGTACGGGCCCGAGCGGATCGCCACCGCCCGCGCGCTGGAGGCCGCCGCCCGGCTGGTCCGCACCGCGCCCGGCACCCCCGACGCGGCCGCCCGGACCGCCCTGGTCGGCGCGGTCGACGCGGCCCGGCAGAGCCTCGTGCTCTCCTCCCCGGCCCGGTGGCGCGCCCTCGGCGACGCGCCCGAGCGGCTGCTCCTGCGCGCGGAGTCGGCCCTGGCCGCACCCGTCGACCCGGCCGACGACGCCGGTGCCGCCGCCGATGCCGGTGCTGTCGCTGGCGCCGATGCCGCCGGTGCTGCCGATGCCGCCGCCGAGCGGTACTCGGCCTGGGCCCGCGAGCTGCGCCGGGGCCGTCCGCTGCCGCTGCTCGACCTCACCGAGGCGGAGGCCGCCGAGCTGAGCACCCACCGCCCCGACTCCCGGCTGGCCCCGCGTCGGACGATGCGTCAGGCGCTGCGCCCCGGCTCCACGCTGCTGCCGATCGGCCTGCGGGTCGCGGTCGGCTGCGCCGCCGCCGGATGGCTCTCGCTGGCCTTCGGCGTCGGCCGACCGTACTGGGCGGTGGTCACCGCGGCCTCGGTGTTCCAGGCCAACAGCACGCTCTCCTGGCAGCGCGCGCTGCAGCGGGTGCTGGGCAACCTGATCGGCCTGGTGCTGTTCACCGCCGTGCTGCCCGTCGCGCACTCCGGCTCGGTGGCGCTGATCGCACTGGGGCTGCTGTGCCAGTTCGGCGCGGAGGCGACGATCGCCCGCAGCTACTGGCTGGCCACCGTGTTCGTCACCCCGATGGCACTGCTGATGACCGAGTTCGCGGGCCCCCAGCCCGCCCGGACCCTGGCCGCCGACCGCTGGCTGGACACCTGCGTGGGCGCGCTCACCGGCCTCGCCGCCTGCCTGCTGGTCACCAACCGCCGCACCGCCGCCCGGCTGTCCCGCGCCCTGGCCGGCGCCGAGACCGCAACCCGGGAGGCCCGGGCCGCCATCGCGGCCGTCGAGACCGTCGGGGCCGTTGCGACCTCCGGGGCCAGCGCGGCCGTCGGGGCCGTTGCGACCTCCGGGGCCAGCGCGGCCGTCGGGGCCGTTGCGACCTCCGGGGCCAGCGCGGCCGTCGGGGCCGTCCGGCCCACCGACTCCGAAGCCGTGGCCGCCCGCACCGGACTGGCCAGCGCCCTGCTGGAACTGCGCGAGGCCGCCGACACCGCCACCGGCGAGTGGCGCCGCCCCGCCCTCCCGCACCAGCGCGCCGCCGACACCGAGCAGCACGCCCACCAGCTGCTGGCCGCCCTGCTGGAGCGGCGCGGCGCCGGAGTGCGCACCGTCGGGCCCTAGGATCGACGGACGGCCGGTGGTCGGCCGCAGAACGGGAGCAGCGCACGTGGAGGACGTCGTCGCAGGTGTGCTGCGCCAGTGGGAGCGCGCCTACCCGGGCCTGGACACCGGCCCGATCGCCGTCCTCGGCCGGATCAACCGCTGCGCCGCGCTGCTCCAGCAGACGCCCGACCCGCTCACCCGGGCCGGCCTCACCCGCGCCGAGTTCGACATCCTCGGTGCCCTGCGCCGGGTCGACGTCGAGCTGACGCCCACCCAGCTGGCCCGCGAGAGCTTCGCCTCCGGCGCCGCCGTGACCAAGCGCCTGCGGCTGCTGGAGGAGCGCGGGCTGGTCAGCCGCCGCACCGACGACCGTGACCGCCGGGTCGCCCACCTCTCACTCACCGACGCCGGCCGAGAACTGGTCGACGGCCTGATCCAGGAACTCGTCGCCTACGACCGTGCCCTGCTCTCCGGCCTCACCCCCGACGAACAGGACCGCCTCGCCGAGGCCCTGGCCGGCCTGCTCAACACCCTCGAGGGCACCATCGGCCGCCCCCTGCGGTGAACGCGGTGCATCCGGTGAACGCGGTGAACGCCCTCCGGCCGGACCCGGTCATGTCCTCGGCCAACAGGCCCTGATCACCCGTTCTCCCCCCAGCCGGACCGCTCTCCTTTGCGCAACAGCCGCCCCGGTAGGCCCTTTTCCCTCCTTGATCGGCCCCAAGCGGTCCGCCGCTCGGCGTAGCCTTCGTGCATGGCAGAGAGCAAGGCCCGGAAGACCGCGACCAAGCCGGCCGCGGAGCACGCCGAGAAGCAGGCCGTGAAGTCGGCCGTGAAGCCTGACGTGAAGCAGGCGGCGAAGCCGGCGGTGAAGCCGAGGAAGCCGGAGTCGCACCTGGCGATGGTGCGACGGGCCCGGCGGATCAACCGCGAGCTGGCGGAGCTGTACCCGTACGCGCACCCGGAGCTGGACTTCGAGAACCCGTTCCAGCTGCTGGTCGCCACCGTGTTGTCGGCGCAGACCACCGACCTGCGGGTGAACCAGACCACCCCGGCCCTGTTCGCGAAGTACCCGACGCCCGAGGACATGGCGGCGGCGAACCCGGAGGAGCTGGAGGAGATCATCCGTCCGACCGGCTTCTTCCGGAACAAGGCGAAGTCGCTGATCGGCCTCTCCACGGCACTGCGCGACGAGTTCGGCGGCGAGGTCCCCGGCCGGCTGGCCGACCTGGTGACCCTGCCCGGGGTCGGCCGCAAGACCGCCAACGTCGTGCTCGGCAACGCCTTCGGCGTCCCCGGCATCACCGTGGACACCCACTTCGGGCGGCTGGCCCGGCGGTTCGGCTGGACCACCGAAGAGGACCCGGTGAAGGTCGAGCTGGCCGTCGCCGAGATCTTCCCGAAGTCGGAGTGGACGATGCTCTCGCACCGGGTGGTCTTCCACGGCCGCCGGATCTGCCACTCCCAGAGGCCCGCCTGCGGGGCCTGCCCGATCGCGCCGCTCTGCCCCGCTTACGGGGAGGGCGAGCTGGACCCGGAGAAGGCCCGCAAGCTGCTCAAGTACGAGATGGGCGGCCATCCCGGCCAGCGGCTGAAGCCACCGGCGGACTTCCCCGGCGAGGCGGCCGCCCGCGCCGACGCCGCCGCCCACCACGGGCAGGTCGCGGACCTGGCGGTGGACGCGTGACCGCCGGACTCATCGAGCGGAGCGGCCTGCCGGGCTGGCTGGAGCCGGTCCGGGACGCGGCCGAGCGGGTGCTGCCGGAGCAGCTGAGCCGTTTCCTGCCGCCGCGCGAGGGCGGCCGGGCGGCAGCCGTGCTGATGCTGTTCGGCGAGGGCCCGGACGGGCCGGACCTGCTGCTGATCGAGCGCGCCCGCTCGCTGCGCTCGCACGCCGGCCAGCCGTCCTTCCCGGGCGGCTCGCTGGACCCGGAGGACGGCGACCCGGACGGCCCCGGCCCGATCGCGGCGGCGCTGCGCGAGGCCTGGGAGGAGACCGGCCTGGACCCGGCCGGGGTGCAGGTCTTCGCCGCGCTGCCCCGGCTGTACATCCCGGTGAGCAGCTTCGTGGTGACCCCGGTGCTGGGCTGGTGGCGCGAGGAGTCGCCGGTGCGCCCGGTGGACCAGGGCGAGACCGGCGCGGTGTTCCGGGTCACGATCGCCGACCTGGCCGACCCGGCGAACCGGGTCCGGCTGCGGCACCCGTCCGGGCACATCGGACCGGCCTTCGCGGTCGCCGGGCGGCTGGTCTGGGGATTCACCGCCGGGGTGATCGACCGGGTGCTGCACCACAGCGGGCTGGAGCTGCCCTGGGACCCGTCCCGGATCGTCGACCTCTCGGACGACGCGCTCGCGCTCGTCCAGGGTGACCTCGAACACTCCCGTGCCCTGCCGGGCGGCGACGCCGACCGCTCGTGACGGTCCGTCGGCGCGGCAGGGGCGCGAAGCGTGGGAGGGTGTCGGAGTGAACGTCCTGGATGTGCTGCTGATCCTCGCCGCCGTCGGATTCGCCATTTCGGGCTACCGGCAGGGCTTCGTGGTGGGCGTCCTGTCACTCGTCGGCTTCCTCGGCGGCGGTCTGCTGGCCGTCCAGCTGCTGCCGCTGCTGCTCGACCACCTCAGCCCCGGCACCACGGCCTCGGTGGTGGCCGTCGTGGTGGTGATCGTCTGCGCCGCGATCGGGCAGGCGATCACCGCGCACTTCGGCTGGAAGCTGCGCGGCCACATCGACCGCCGTCCGGCCCGGCTGCTGGACGCGTCCGGCGGCGCGGTGGTCAACGTGATCTCGATGCTGCTGGTGGCCTGGCTGATCGGCTCCGCGCTGGCCGGAACGTCCCTGCCGACGGTCTCCAAGCAGGTCCGGTCCTCGGCGATCCTCGGCGGCGTCCAGGACGCGCTGCCCAGCGACGCGCCGAACTGGTTCTCCGACTTCTCCAAGGTGCTCGCCCGCAACGGCTTCCCGCAGGTCTTCAACCCCTTCGAGCACGAGCCGATCACCCAGGTCGACACCCCCGATCCGGCGCTGGCCAACAGCCCGGCGGTGGCCAAGGCCCGGCAGAGCCTGGTCAAGGTGGTCGGCACCGCGCCCTCCTGCGGCAAGACCCTGGAGGGCAGCGGCTTCGTCTTCGCCCCGCACCGGGTGATGACAAACGCCCACGTGGTCGGCGGCGTCGACGAGCCGACCGTGCAGATCGGCGGCGTCGGCCAGCTCTACGACGCCACGGTGGTCCGCTACGACTGGCAGCGCGACATCGCCGTCCTGGACGTGCCCAAACTGAACGCGCCCCCGCTGACCTTCGCGGGCGAGGCGAGGACCAACGACAGCGCGATCGTCGCGGGCTTCCCCGAGAACGGTGCCTTCAACGTCCAGCCCGCCCGCATCCGCGGCCGGATCCAGGCCAACGGCCCGGACATCTACCACCGCGGCCAGGTGGTGCGCGACGTCTACTCGGTGCGTTCGCTGGTCCGCCAAGGCAACAGCGGCGGTCCGCTGCTCACCCCGGACGGCCAGGTGTACGGCGTGGTGTTCGCCAAGTCCCTGGACAGTGCCGACACCGGGTACGTGCTGACCTCGGCCGAGGTGCGCGAGGACGCGACGGCGGGCAGCAGCGCGACCACCAGGGTGGACACCGAGGGCTGCGCGCTCTGACGGTCCGACCGTCGTCCCGCCCCGCGATCCGCCGGTGCGGGATCCGTCGATCCGTCAGTCCTCCCTGGTAGCCTCGGCCGCGCTCACCCGTTCGGCTCAACCGGGTTGCCGTCCCGGAGTGAGTCAACGGGAGGTCGTGGCAGTCCGATGATGGGTCATTCACACGCGGTGAGCGGGGCGATGCTGTACGCGGCCTCGGCCCCGTTCCTGCCTCCGTTGCTGCTGCACACCACGCTGCAGCCGGCGGACATACTGATGGGCACGGTGCTGTGCGCGGGCGCGGCGCTGCTGCCGGACCTCGACCACCACGACGGTTCGATCGCAAATTTCCTCGGACCGGTGTCCAAGGCACTCTGCCGCTTCGTGGCCTGGGCCTCCGGTGGGCACCGGCACGCCACGCACTCGCTGCTGTTCGTCGCGCTGATGGGCGGCGGCACCTGGGCCGGCGTCACCTTCCTGGGCCGCTACTTCACCCTTTCGGTGACCTTCTTCCTGCTGGCCCTGGCGATCCGCGCACTGCGGCTCTGCCCGCCGAGCAACGGCCCCGAGGCATGGATCACCGTCATCGGCCTGGCCGCGCTCGGCACCTTCGGGATGAACACCTGGATGCCCAACGCGCCCGGCTGGCTGCCGTACGCGGTCGGACTGGGCACGCTGGCGCACCTGCTGGGCGACTGCCTGACCAAGAAGGGCGCGCCGCTGCTGTGGCCGCACAAGGAGCGCTACGAGATCGTGCTGATCAAGCGCAGCGGCAACAACGTCGAGACCAAGGTGCTGGTGCCGATCATGTCGGTGGCGACCTTCGTCCTGCTCTGGTTCACCGCGCTGTCGCCGACGATCGTGAACTGACCTGCTGGCGACCGACTGGCTGACGCCTGCCGGCCCGGCGACCGACTGGCTGACGCCTGCCGGAGCGGCCGGCTGTAGCCCGCGGCCGGCTGTCGTCCGGTCCGCTGAAGCGGCGCGAGGCCTCAGGTCTCGCGCCGCAGTCGTGCGCCCACCCACCGGGCGCGCCGGCCCAGGATGCGCCGGATGCCCATCTGCCGTTGCGCCCCGCGCTGACGGCGGTCGAGGCTCTCGAAGCCGAGGTCATCGGCCCGGTCCGGGCGGTGTGCGGAGCGCTGGGGACTGCTGTGGCGTCGGCCGCGCGGAGCGTCGTCGCGATCGGGCATCCAGGTCATACCGGAATGGATGCCCCTGGGCCGGTGGGAGTAACCGCACGGGTTCACCGGAACTGGCCTATGCGATTGTCATATGAGCGCGACATCAAGGGAGTTGGGTCGCCAGCCCATTTCCCGATTGCCCCCCGCCGTTCCCTCCGCTCGTCAGTCCTTGTGGCGGCCGACCCAGTCCAGCAGCTCAGCGGTGAACTCCTCCGGCGCCTCCTCGTGCGGGAAGTGCCCCACCCCCGGCATCAGCCGCCAGCGGTACGGTGCCGCCACGTACTCGCCGCCGCCCAGCGCGGTGTGCGACAGCAGCACCGGGTCCGAGGCGCCCTGGACGTGCAGGGTCGGCGCGGTGATCGGCTTCTTCATCCGCCGGGCGAACTGGATGCCGTCCGGGCGCGCCATCGAGCGCAGCAACCAGCGGTACGGCTCGATCGAGCAGTGCGCGGTGCTGGGGATCTGGATCGCCTGCCGGTACGCGTGCACCGCCACCTCGTCCAGCTTGTTCGGCCCGGTCCACTCGTCCAGGTAGCGGCCGACCAGCGCGGCGTCGTCGGCGACCAGGCGGCGTTCCGGTATCCACGGCCGCTGGAAGCCCAGCACGTGGTCGAAGGCGGCCAGCTGCTTGCGGTCCGTCAGCAGCGCCCGGCGCAGGTCCCGGGGGTGCGCCGCGGAGACCACGGTGAGGCTCTGGATCACCGACGGGCGCATCACCGCCGCAACCCAGGCCAGGGTGCCGCCGGAGGCGTGCCCGACCAGGTGCGCCCGGCGCTCGCCGAGCGAGCGGATCACACCGGTGATGTCCAGGGCGAGGTTGCCCGGGTCGTAGCCGCGCGGGGTGCGGTCGCTGCCGCCGATGCCCCGGAGGTCGAGCGCCACGGCGCGGTAGCCGGCCTCGGCGAGCGCCGTCAGCTGGTGGCGCCACGCCCACCAGTACTCGGGCCAGCCGTGCACCAACAACACCAGCGGGCCGGAGCCCAGCTCGGTGATGTGGAAGCGGGCGCCGTTGGCCGCGAGGTCGCGGTGCACCCAGGGGCCGGGCTGCCGGATGCTCCAGGCCTCGGCCGTACCGCCGCCGTGCCGTTCGGCACCGGGAACCGCCTGGGCGGGCTGGGCGGGCGCCGGGCCGGGGTTCGGGCCGGGGGTCGGGCCGGGGTCCTGTTCGGACTCGTGTCCGGGGGCCAGCTCGGGGCCGGAATCGGGGCCGGAGTCCGGGCCGGAATCGGCGGACGGCTGCGCGGTCACGGGCTTCTGGTCAAGCGGCATACCGAGAGCGTGTCACATCCGGGAGCCGGACACGTGCCCGGCACTCGTTGTCGGCGGGTCCAGGGCCCCTCTCGCGGTTACGGGATGCGGCCCAGGCCCCGGTCGATCTCCTCCTGGGTGGCCGGGCGAGGCCGGGCGTTCTTCAGCACCTCGGCGGTCTTCTGGGCACCCTCGATGGCGCGGTGCGGCGGCTCGATCTTCTTGAACGCGCGGCGGGCCACCACGAACAGCAGCACCCCGAGCACCCAGTAGGCGGCCGCGACGATGAGGAAGGACCAGCCGAGCGAAAGCCCCAGCGCGTGGATGCCGAAGGCCACGGCGGCGCTCAACATGGGGATGGAGAACAGGAACACCACAGCGGCGACCCCGATCGAGACCCCGCCGGTGAGACCGCGCTTGACGTCCTTGCGGATCTCGGCCTTGGCGAGCGCGATCTCGTCGTGGACCAGGGCGGACAGATCGGCGGTGGCCGCCGCGAACAGCTGCCCCACCGAACGCTCGCCCTCGTAGGGCGCCCGGCCGTTGCTGGACGGGTCTGCGGCTCCTGCGGGCATCAGCGGTTCTCCTCTGCGGCTGCTGCGGCGTGACGCCGTCGCGGTGTGCGGTTTCCCGGGCCGGTGGGGGGTCCGGAGGCGTCAGTGGTTTGTCGACAGCTCAGAATCATGCCCCTACCGGTCAGTCGGACACCACTCCGGGGCCCCGCCGGAGGGACGTGTCCTGGCTTCGGAAGGCCTGCGGGAGGCCGGTGGGAAGGCTTGCGGGAGACCCGCGGAAGCCCTGCGGGAGGCCGGTGGGAAGGCCTGCGAGAGGACTGCGAGAGGACTGCGGGAACCTCCCGGCGGGGTCTCAGCGGTCGGTTCCGGGCTCCTCGCCGAGCCCGTCGCCGGGCAGGCGTCGGGCCGGTGCGGGGGCCGGCGCCGGGTCGGCGGTCCGGGCCCGCCAGGCCGGGTCGTCCTGCTGGCGGCCGTCCTGGACGCCGTTGTCGCCGTCGCCACCGTCGTCGCCGTCCAGGTCCCGGTCCTCCTCGTCGCACAGTGCGCGGTAGTGCCGGTTGCGCAGTTTGAGCAGCACGGTGGCGACGATCGCGCAGAGCAGCGAGCCGACCAGGACGGCCGTCTTGGAGCGGTCGGCGAGCGCCAGGTCGTGCGGGAAGGCCAGCTCGCTGATCAGCAGCGAGACGGTGAAGCCGATCCCGGCGAGCACCGAGACGGCGAACAGGTCGGCCCACTTGAGCTGCGGGTTCAGTTCGGCCCGGGTGAACCGGGCGGCCAGCCAGGTGCCGCCGAACACGCCCACCGTCTTGCCGACCAGCAGACCGATCACGACGCCGAGCGGTGTGGCCTGGGTGAACACCTCGCGCAGCGCCGGGACGGAGATCGTCACCCCGGCCGCGAACAGCGCGAACACCGGGACGGCCAGCCCGGCCGAGAGCGGGCGGACCAGGTGCTCGATGTGCTCGCCGGGGGAGTGCTTCTCGTCGCCCTCCCGGTGGCAGCGCAGCATCAGACCCATCGCGACGCCCGCCACGGTGGCGTGGACGCCGCTCTCGTGCATCAGCGCCCAGACCACGACGGCCAGCGGCACGAACAGGTACCAGCCCTTCACCCCGCGCCGGTGCAGGAACCAGAACAGCACCAGGCCGGCGAAGGCCAGGCCGAGCGCCCAGAACTTGATCCCGGAGCTGTAGAAGATCGCGATGATCAGGATCGCGATCAGGTCGTCGACCACGGCCAGGGTGAGCAGGAAGGCGCGCAGCGGCGAGGGCAGGTGGCTGCCGACCACGGCCAGCACACCGAGCGCGAAGGCGATGTCGGTGGCGGTGGGGATGGCCCAGCCGCCGGGGTGGCCGCCGCTGCCGGAGTTGACCAGGGCGAACAGGATCGCGGGCATGGCGACGCCGCAGACGGCGGCGACCACTGGCAGCAGCGCGGCGCTCGGAGTGCGCAGCTCGCCCGCGACGAACTCGCGCTTGAGCTCGATGCCGGCCACGAAGAAGAAGATCGTCAGCAGGCCGTCCTTGGCCCAGACGGCCAGCGTGAGGTCGAGGTGGAGCGGGGCGGACGGGCCGATCCGGTAGTCGAGCACGCTCTCGTACGCGTGCGGCCAGACGTTCGCCCAGATCAGCGCGACCACGGCGGCGGCCAGCAGCAGCACACCGCCGACCGTCTCGGTGCGCAGGGCGTCGGTGATGAAGGTGCGCTCGGGCAGTGACAGCCGGCCGAGGAACTGCCGGCGGCGGGTCGTCGGCTCGTGGACGGGCGGCTGGTCGGTCACGCGGGACCTCCTCGGGGCTGGGAGCGGCAACGGTTGCACGGGTGGTGCAGTTGCCGACCAGACTTCCCGGCGCGCCCTGTGACGCCCGCGAATCCTGCTTAAGGATCTTGATGCGCCCTTAACAGTCTAGCGGGACGTTCAGGTGACATCCGGATTGTCCTGTTAAAGGACTTAAGCCCTACGGGCCGGTTCTGCACTCCGGAGTAGCAGCGGACCCGCCGGTATCCGGCTGCGTCTTCGCGGGCCTTCGCGGGCCTTCGCGGGCATGACGACGGGGCCTCGGGCGGTGTGATCACCGCCCGAGGCCCCGTCACTGCTTCAGCGTGCCGAGCCTTCTGTGCGCCCGGCCGTCAGCGCCGTTCTCAGCCGTTGCTGCCGTTCGGCGGCAGCTGGGCCTGGATCTGGCTCATCACCGTGCTGTCGGCCAGGGTGGTGGTGTCACCGACCTCGCGGCCCTCGGCGATGTCGCGCAGCAGACGGCGCATGATCTTGCCGGAGCGGGTCTTCGGCAGTTCGCCGACCACCTTGATCTGCTTCGGCTTGGCGATCGGGCCGAGCGTGCGGCCGACGTGCGCCCGCAGCTCCTCGACCAGCTCGGGGCTGTCGGTGGCACCGCCGCGCAGGATCACGAAGGCGACGATCGCCTGGCCGGTGGTGGCGTCGGCGGCGCCGACCACGGCGGACTCGGCCACCGACGGGTGGCCGACCAGGGCCGACTCGACCTCGGTGGTGGAGATGTTGTGGCCCGAGACCAGCATGACGTCGTCCACCCGGCCGAGCAGCCAGATGTCGCCGTCCTCGTCCTTCTTGGCACCGTCACCGGCGAAGTAGCGGCCCTGGAAGCGCGACCAGTAGGTGTCGACGTAGCGCTGGTCGTCGCCCCAGATGGTGCGGAGCATGGAAGGCCACGGCTCGGTGAGCACCAGGGAGCCGCCGGAGCCGTTCGGGACCTCGTTGGCCTCGTCGTCCACCACGGTGGCCGCGATGCCCGGCAGGGCGCGCTGGGCCGAGCCCGGCTTGGTCTCGGTGACGCCCGGCAGCGGGCTGATCATGATGGCGCCGGTCTCGGTCTGCCACCAGGTGTCCACGATCGGGCACTTGCCGCCGCCGATGTGCTCGCGGTACCAGACCCACGCCTCGGGGTTGATCGGCTCGCCGACGCTGCCCAGCACCCGCAGCGAGGACAGGTCGAACTTCGCGGGGATGTCGTCGCCCCACTTCATGAAGGTCCGGATCGCGGTCGGCGCGGTGTAGAGGATCGTCACGCCGTACTTCTGGACGATCTCCCAGAACCGGCCCTGGTGCGGGGTGTCCGGGGTGCCCTCGTAGATGACCTGGGTGGCGCCGTTGGAGAGCGGGCCGTAGACGATGTACGAGTGGCCGGTGACCCAGCCGATGTCGGCGGTGCACCAGTAGACGTCGGTCTCCGGCTTGAGGTCGAAGACCGCGTGGTGGGTGTAGCTGGCCTGGGTGAGGTAGCCGCCCGAGGTGTGCAGGATGCCCTTGGGCTTACCGGTGGTGCCAGAGGTGTAGAGGATGAACAGCGGGTGCTCGGCCTCGTGGGCCTCGGGGGCGTGCTCGGTGGACTGGCGCGCGGTGATCTCGTGCCACCAGACGTCGCGGCCCTCGGTCCAGGGGATCTCCTGCTCGGTGCGGCGGATCACCAGGACGTGCTCGACGCCGTCGACCTTGGTGAGCGCCTCGTCGATGGCCGGCTTGAGCGCGGAGGGCTTGCCGCGGCGGTAGCCGCCGTCGGCGGTGATGACGAGCTTGGCCTGGGCGTCCTGGATTCGGGAGGCGACGGCGTCGGCGGAGAAACCGCCGAAGACCACCGAGTGGGTGGCGCCGATCCGGGCGCAGGCGAGCATCGCGACGACCGCCTCGGCGATCATCGGCAGGTAGAGCGCCACCCGGTCGCCCTTGCGGACGCCGAGCTCCAGCAGCGCGTTGGCGGCCTGCGAGACCTCGTCCTTGAGCTGGGCGTAGGTGATCGAGCGGCTGTCGCCGGGCTCGCCCTCGAAATGGATGGCGACCCGGTCGCCGAGGCCGTTCTCGACGTGGCGGTCGACGCAGTTGTAGGCCACGTTGAGCTTGCCGTCGGCGAACCACTTGGCGAAGGGCGGGTTGGACCAGTCGAGCGTCTCGGTCGGCTCGACGGCCCAGCTGAGGCGGCGGGCCTGCTCGGCCCAGAAGCCCAGGCGGTCCTCGGAGGCCTGCGTGTAGGCCGTCTCGGTGACGTTGGCGGCTGCGGCGAGCTCTGTCGGCGGGGCGAAACGCCGCTCCTCCTTGAGCAGGTTGGCCAGGCTCTCGTTGCTCAACGCGCACTCCTCATCGAGTCATGATCTCGGGCGATCCCGTGCGTGGGGATCGTCCCGTGTGTCCCAGCGCACAAGCTCACCAGGCGAACGGGTCAGTTGACAAGAGGCGCCCGGGAATTGGTTTAGACCTTTGACTGAAGATCGAACGGCCAGCCGTGCGGACCGCCGCGCGGCGCGGCAGACCGCACGGCGGCCGGTGGGCCCGTGTCCCGGCTCGCTCGGAGGGGACACGGGCCCGGTTCTCAGGCGGCCAGTTGGGAGCCCTCCCCGCTGCCGTCGGCCGGAACCCGGCCGTCCTTTCTCACCCGTTCGGCCGATTCACCCTCGGGCCGGGCGTCGGGCCGGGTGTCTGGCCGGTCCCCGGTCCCGACAGTGGTGTTACGTGCCTCGGTGCGCGCTTTGACGGGGCTGAACGTTCCGGCGGCGCGATCGAGGACGTAGGCCTGGGCGGTGGCGAAGTCGAAGTACATCCCGACCAGCCGCAGGCTGCCCTCCTCGACCCGGCGCTCCACCGCGGGGTTCGCCATCAGCTGGTCCAACTGCTGCACCACGTTGGTGATGCAGAGCTGTTCCGCGAGGTCCACCACCGGCCGGTCGGCGAACTCGGCCGGTGCCCGTCGCAGCCGGTCCAGCGAGCCGCGGCCGTTGCGCAGCCAGCGGGTCAGCGGGGTGGGTGGACCGGAGTGCTCGTGCACACCGTCCAGCAGGGCCTTCATCGCGCCGCAGCCGGAGTGGCCGCAGACCGTGATCGAGCGCACCTCCAGCGCCTCGACCGCGTACTGCACCGCGGCGGCCACCGAGTCGTCGGCCGCGCCGGGTTCGAACGGGGCCGGCACCAGGTTGCCCACGTTCCGGACGGTGAACAGGTCGCCCGGCCCGCTGTTGGTGATCATGCTGGTCACCATCCGGGAGTCCGCGCAGGTCAGGAAGAGCTGGGAGGGCGTCTGGCCTTCCCGTGCCAGCCGGGCGAGTTCGGGTCTGATCAGCGGGGCGGTGTGCTGCTGGAAGACCCGGACTCCGTCCAGCAGCCGGCCGTGCGGGTCCTCCTGCTGCTCGATGCAGTGATGACCGACCCAGGGCGTCCAGGCCCGGCAGCGGTGCGGGCCCGCCGAACTCCCGCTGCGGACCGTGCCGTCGGGATCGAGCACCTCGTCGTCCTGGCGGCGCGTCACCAGCGAGACCCGCCCGCCCGCGGCCTGGTGCCCCGTCCGCCAGTCGTGCAACGTCACGTACGCGGCGTGGTCCAGGAAGGAGCCGTCGTGCACGACGGCGACCTCGGCGGACGCAGGGATCCCGGCCAGTGCCCGGCTCAGCCGGGGGACGGCGGTGAAGGTGAGCGGACCGTGGGTCTGGACGGTGACCGAACCGTCGGGGCCGGTCTCGACGTCCACATGAGCGCGGGTCAGCCTGTAGAGCGCGAGCAGGACGGCGGTGCTGGCGCCGAGGCCGACGCCCCACAGCACGCCGAAGGCGACCACGGCGAGCATGGTGGTCAGGTAGACCGGGAACTCGCGGTGCCGGTGCACGTTGCGGATGTGCGCGAAGCTCACCATCTGCAGCCCGACCACCAGCACCAGCGCGGCCAGGGCGGCCAGCGGAATCCGGCGCAGCCCGCCGGTCAGCGCCAGCGCGGCTGCGAGCACCCAGACGCCGTGCAGGACCGAGGCCCACCTGGTCTGCGCGCCGGTCCGGACGTTGGCGGTGCTGCGGACGGCGCCGCCGGCGATCGGCAGCCCGCCGACCAGCCCGCTGACCAGGTTGGCGAGCCCCTGTCCGCGCAGCTCGCGGTCGAGGTCACCGGTGCGCTGGGACATCCTGTCCACCGCCACGGCGGACAGCAGCGACTCCACGCTCGCGACGGCGGTGACGGTGAGGACGGCGGTGAGCACCCCGGCGAGCGAACCGTGCGGCAGCGCAGGCACGAGCGAGTGCGGCTGCCAGGCGGGCAGTTCGATGTGGGCGAGCCGCAGGTCCAGGGTGACGGCGAGCGCGGTGGCGACGGCCACGGCGGCCAGCGGGCCGGGCACCTTGGCCAGGCGTGCGCCCAACCCGCCCGCGTGGCCTGGGAGTCGGTCGAGTCGGGGCCAGCCCAGCAGCACGGCCACGGTCACCGCGCCGGCCAGTAGCGCGGGTGGGTGCGGACCGGCCAACTGCCCGGGCAGCGCGAGGAGGTTGGCGATCGCCGAGCTCTGCGGTGACCCACCGAGGACGACGTGCAGCTGCGCGATGGCGATGGTGAGCCCGACCCCGGCCAGCATGCCGTGCACGATCGCCGGCGAGACGGCGAGTGCCGTGCGGGCCACTCGGCGTGCGCCGAGCAGGAGTTGGAGCAGCCCGGCGACGACGGTGACGGCGCAGGTGGCCCGCCAGCCGTACTGGGCGATCAGCCCGGCGGTGATCACGGTCAGCGCGGCGGAGGGGCCGCTGACCATGAGCGGGGTGCCGCCGGACAACCCGACCACGATGCCGCCCACGGCGGCGGCGGCCAGTCCTGCGGTGAGCGGGGCGCCGGTGGCGAGCGCGATGCCGAGGGAGAACGGCACGGCGATCAGGAAGACCACCGCGGAGGCGGAGAGGTCGTGGGCCCAGCGGGCCCGGCCGCCGGGGCCCGGCGGCGCGTGGTCGGTGGTGTCGGAGGCGATGGGTGCGCTGGAGATGTCGAGGGTCATGGTCTTCCCGTCTGTCCGGGGGAACGAACGCAGTCAGGTCCGGTGGTGAGTCCGAAGCGGGGCTCCGGGGCGGATCGGCTGTCGTGGGTCGCGACGGTGTGGCGGGATGGCGTGGGCGCGGCGGGGAGTACGGGTGTCACCGGCCGGCGTCGACCATCTGGCTCGCCAAGGGCCAGGGCGAGATGCGGGAGGTCTCGCCGAGGGCCGTCGGGACGGGCCATCAAGACTCGGTAAACCGAGGGTAATGAAAGCTTTGCACAGCGTCGTTCCCGGAGGGAAGTGAAAAATCCCGGGTTCACCCTATTGGGTGGTGTTCGAACCGACAGGAATCTGCTGTTGGGCTGGCGCACGGACGGGATGGCGGGCGGACCAGGGTGGCGAGGGGACCGGGGTGGCGAGCGGACCGGGGTGGCGAGCGGACCGGGATGGCGGACGGCTCTGGCCGACACGGCGAACGGGCCGCGGCCTTCCCCGGGGTGGAAGGGGAGGCCACGGCCCGTCCGGTTCGCGGCGGTGCCGTTCGCGGTGGTGTCAGGCGGTGGCTCCCGCCGGGGCGGCCGGTGCGCCGTCGGTCGCGAACTCGCCCGGGAACCCGCCCAGCACGAAGTCCTCGTCCACCTGGGTCGCGAGGTCGATGCCGACCTTGGCGTTGGCCCAACTCTCCGCGTTGCGCCGGTGGAAGAGCACGGCCTGCTCGGTGTAGCGGCGCGCGTCGCGCAGTCCGTACGCCGCTTCGGCCTCGGCCCGCAGTTCCTCCAGCACGGCCCGGTTGGCCGGCTCCAGCGACTTCAGCGGCGGCTCGGCGCCCTGCTCCAGTCGGCGCACCCAGTCCGACTGTCCGAAGGTGGTGAGCAGGTCGTCGCCGACCTCGCGGCGCAGGAACACCAGGTCGTCCGGGCCCTGCACCTTGTTGCCGATCACCCGCAGCTGCACGCCGAAGTCCCGCGCGTAGTCCTTGTACTGGCGGTAGACCGAGATGCCCTTGCGGGTCGGTTCGGCCACCAGGAAGGTCAGGTCGAAGCGGGTGAACAGGCCGGAGGCGAAGGAGTCCGAACCGGCCGTCATGTCGGTGACCAGGTACTCGTCCGGGCCGTCCAGCAGGTGGTTGAGCAGCAGCTCCACCGCGCCGACCTTGGAGTGGTAGCAGGCCACCCCGAGGTCCTCCTCGGTGAACGCGCCGGTCGCCAGGAGCCGGACCGAGCCCTCGTCCAGGGCGATCGGGCGGGCGCAGGAGGCGTAGACCGGGTTCTCCTCGACGATCCGCAGCAGGCGTGAACCGCGGCCGGGCGGCGTGGTTTTGATCATCTCGTCGGCCGAGCGGATCAGCGGATTGCTGCCGCGCAGGTACTCCTTGATCTCCGGCAGGTGCGCGCCGAGCGAGGGCAGTTCGGCGGCCTGGGCATCCGTCAGGCCGAGGGCGGGGCCCAGGTGCTGGTTGATGTCGGCATCGACGGCGATGACCGGCCGGCCGATGGCGGCCAGGTGGCGGATGAACAGTGCGGACAGCGTGGTCTTCCCGCTGCCGCCCTTGCCGACGAAGGCGATCTTCATCTGGGTCTCCGGCTCTCGCTCTGGGCCCTGGGGGCGGGCCGCGTGCTCACGGGTGCGCTCGTGGGGGGCGCCCCTAACTGGAAATCGTTATCGTCTCCGATAGTGGCCATGCTAGCCGGGGTTTGGGTTCCGCTGGGGGAGGGAAGTGAGGATTGCCTCTAACGGGTGATGCGGGGTTGCTGTTCCGGGAGGGGCGGGCTGTTCATTACTCTCGGGTAGGTGAGCACTGGAACAGATCCCCTCGCCCCGCTGGCCCAGCTCCCCGGGGTGCCCGACGCCGTGGCCGAGGTGCGCAAGGCCGTCGACCGGCTCTACGGCCACCGGGTGATGCGGCGCCGCGCGGCCGAGGTCACCTCCGAGTCCGCGCTGCGCGGCGCCCGCGCGTCGGCGGCCATGGCGGGAGCCGACTGGCCGCTGGAGGAGGTCCGGCGCCGCACCGACTTCAGCGCGGACGCCGAGGCCCGTACGGTCGGCGCGGCCCTGCGGATCGCCGCCGAGGCGGGGCAGCTGCTCAGCGTCTGGCGGCACTCGCCGCTCCAGGTACTGGCCCGGCTGCACCTGCTCGCGGTCGGCGACACCGACCCGGCCGCCGGTCGGCCGCGCCGGGCGGGGGAGCGCGCCGAGGAGCTGTTCCCGTTGGAGCTCGCGCCGGTGGAGAGCGTCAAGGTCGACGCCGGGGTCGGGCCGCTGCCGGCCCTGCCGCCCGCTCCGGGCGCGGAGGAGGTCGCGGCCCGGCTGGACCAGCTCTCCCGGCTGCTGGTGGCCCGTGCGGAGGGTCACGGCGTGGGCACGCCGGCCCTGGTGGTGGCTGCGGTGGTGCACGGTGAACTGCTCGCCCTGCGGCCGTTCGGCACCCACAACGGGCTGATCGCGCGGGCCGCCCAGCGGATCGTGCTGATCGCCGAGGGCCTCGACCCGAAGTCGATCTGCCCCGCCGAGGTCGGCCTGGCCGAGCTGGGCACCGACGCCTACCGCCGCGCCCTGGCGGGCTACCTGGCGGGCACGCCCGAAGGGATGGCGGCCTGGATCGCGCACTGCGGGCGGGCCCTGGGGCTCGGCGTGCGGGAGAGCACCGCGGTCTGCGAGGCGATGCAGCGCGGCATGGTCTGATCGGACCGGCCCGCAGGCGTTGCCGAGCCCCGTGGACGTTGCCGGGCCGGGGGGCGTTGCGGGTCTCGCGCGCACAGAGATGCGGCGGCACCTGATCCTGCTGGGTGCCGCCGCTGGTACAGGTACCGGGTGACCAAGCATGCACCGGAAGTGCCGATCAGACGGGGATCCTGCCCGTTCGTCTGGTCCGGCGGCCCGACAGCGGGTCGGCTGCATGTGGGTGCTCGGAAATCTGTACACGCGGTCCGTGGGCCTGAACTGCGTTGTCGGTTTGACCTCTTCGGTCCTGACCGGGTCTCGCGGGCCGTGCTTCATTTGTATCGCGTTTCGGCCGAAAGGGGAACCCGAAACGAGAAGTATGTGTCGATTGCCCGTTTTGGTGGCTTTCGTGCTAGATCACGGCTTCCGCCGGGAGCCTCCGGCGGTGGGACGGCGTCGGCGCGCCAGGTACCAGATGACCCCGGCGGTCACGGCGGCCGTCCCGATCGCCACGGCGGTCAGCACCGAGCCGCTCGGCGCGGAGAACTCGGGCAGCCGCCGTCGCAGTTGCACCGGCCGGTCGAAGACCAGCACCGGCCACTCCCGGGCCTGCGCCTCCTTGCGCAGCGCGCGGTCCGGGTTGACGGCCGAGGGGTGGCCGACCGCCTCCAGCAGCGGCAGGTCGGTCGAGGAGTCGCTGTAGGCGTAGGACTCGGCCAGGTCGTAGCCTTCCGTCCCGGCCAACTCCCGGATGGCCGCGGCCTTGTTCTCGGCGTAGGCGTAGTACTCGATCTCGCCGGTGTAGCAGCCGTCCTCGACCTTGAGCCGGGTGGCGATCACGTGGTCCGCGCCGAGCAGCGCGCCGATCGGCTCGACCACCTCGGAGCCCGAGCTGCTGACGATCACCACGTCCCGGCCGGCCGCGTGGTGCTGTTCGATCAGCGAGGCGGCCTCGTCATAGATGATCGGGTCGATCAGGTTGTGCAGCGTCTCGGCGACGATCTCGCGGACCTGCTGGACGTTCCAGCCCCGGGTGAGCGCGGAGAGGTACTCGCGCATCTTCTCCATCTGGTCGTGGTCCGCGCCGCCGACCAGGAAGACGAACTGGGCGTACGCACTGCGCAGTACGGCCCGACGGTTGATCAGACCGCCCTGGTAGAACGGGCGGCTGAAGGCCAGCGCGCTCGACTTGGCGATGATGGTCTTGTCGAGGTCGAAGAAGGCGGCCGTGCGCAGTCCGTTCGGCCGGGGGCGGACGGATGCGCTCGGCGCCTCGGGCCCGGTGGGGTCGCCCTGGGACTCGTCGGCGTGGTCGTCGGCGTTCTCGGTGGTGTCCACGGGAACCGAGGATAGAGGGAGCCAGAAAACACCCCGCCATTCGGCGTACTCGTGGGCGTGCGGGTTTGTGTTTCTGGCCGCTCGGGTACACCATGGAAGTCACGGATCGTTCGCGACCGTGCTAACCCGGTCCGGCTCCTCCCCCCCGAGTCGGGCTGTGGATAGACGACCCCCGCTCTCCCCCCCGGCGGGGGTCGTCGCACGTCCGGGGCCATTTTCAGGGCTTGAAGGCCATTGCCGCAGCTTCCGCGCTGGCCTCGCCGGCCGCGTGCAGGGGGTGTCGACAGCTCCGTCCGTCCACCACCCTTCGTCACTCTGCGTTGCCATTTGCTCATGGCGCGCACGGCGTGCGCGGCTGGTTCCGATCGGCGCCGCGGGCCGCTCCGGCGGGGTGCGGGAGAGCCGGCGCGAGGGTGTCGGGAAGGCGGTCGACAGAGGGCGGTGGATCGCCGGTTCATCTCCGTGAGCCCCTTTCGTCAATTCTTCGCCGGATAGACACCCGTCCGGGTGAACGTTTTCATCCACAGCCCCCGAGTTATCCACAGGCAATCGGAACGTGGATGACGGAATCCGGATCTCCCCCCACCGTGATGGTCGGCGGCGGTCGCCGGGCGGGGCCTCATCCCTTCCTCTTCCGAGAGGTCTGCCTGGCGGCCGTCCGTCGGAACCGTCCGACGCGCGCCGCAGCCACCCCCGGTGGCAGGCGGCGCAGAGGGGAGAACACCATGTCCGCGCCGATCGCCGACCACGTCACCGCCGAAGGCCCCGCGGCCGCCGGACCGCTCGTCGTCACCGAGGACGAGGGCCTGGCCGAGCACCTGCTGCGGCTCTGTGCCGCGGCGGGCACCGAGCCGAGGCTGATCCGGGGCGCGCCGCCGCCGCGCGAGCAGTGGGAGGCCGCCCCACTGGTCCTGGTCGGGGACGACCAGGCGGAGCGCTGCGCCGGGCTGGGCAGGCGCAGCGGGGTGTTGCTGCTCGGGCTGGACCTCGACGACCCCGGAGTGTGGGTCAGAGCCGTCCAACTCGGCGCCGAGCACGTGCTGTTCCTGCCCGATGCCGAGGCCTGGCTGATGGACCGGATCGCGGACGCGGCGGAGGGTGTCGGCTCGCCGGCGGTCACCGTCGCGGTGCTCGGTGGCCGGGGCGGGGCCGGGGCCTCGACGCTGGCCTGCGCCCTCGCCGTCACGGCCGCACGGGCGGGGCGGCGGACGATGCTCCTCGACGGGGATCCGCTGGGCGGTGGACTGGACATCCTGCTCGGCGGCGAGACGGCCCGCGGGCTGCGCTGGCCGGACCTGGCCGGTTCGCGCGGGCGGGTCAGCGGGGCCGAGCTGGCCCGGGCGCTGCCGGCTCTCAAACGGCTCTCCGCGTTGTCCTGCCTGTCCTGGGACCGCGGCGACACCCTGACGGTGCCGCCCGAGGCCATGCGCAGCGTGCTGGCCGCCTCCCGGCGGCGCGGTGGGCTGGTGGTGGTCGACGTGCCGCGCCATCTCGACGCGGCCGCCGGGCAGGCGCTGGAACAGTCCGACCTCGCGCTGCTGGTGATCCCGGCCGAGCTGCGCGCGGTGGCGGCCGCCGACCGGGTCGCGGCGGCGGCCCGGATGCGGCTCGGGGACGTCCGGGCCGTGGTCCGGCCGGTCCGGGCCGGCGGGCTCCCGGCACACCGGATCGCCCGCGGGCTGCGGCTGGAGCTGGCCGGGGAGCTGGACCCGGAGCCGGGACTGGCCGGGGACGTCGAGCGGGGCGTCCCGCCCGGCATGCGGGACGGCGGCCCGCTCGCGCGCTTCTGCGCGACCTTCCTGAACGAAGTGCTGCCGCCGGTCTCGGCGGTCGGAGGAGGTGTGTACTGATGGTCCGTCTGCGTAGGACAGGTCTCCGGGGCGGTGCCCCGGGCCCGGGCGACGGTGCGCGGGAGCACCGGCCGCTCAGGAGCGTGCCGCCACCCGGCGGGCTGCCGCAGGCCGAACACGGGCCCTGCCCGTACGGCCGGACGGCCCGCGAGCAGCGGACGGCGGAGTTGGTGGACGCGGTACGGCTGCGGCTGGCCGAGTCGGGGGCCGCCCCGACGGCGGGCTCGGTCGCGGCGGTGCTGCGGGCCACCCGGCCGCCGCTCGGCGGGGACGAAGTGCTGGACACCGTGCGCTCGCTGCGCGCCGAACTGGTGGGTGCGGGCCCGCTGGAGCGGCTGCTGGCGGCGCCCGACGTCACGGACGTGCTGGTGAACGGTCCGGAGGAGGTGTGGGTCGACCGTGGCGGCGGCCTGCACCGAGCCACCGGAGTCCGGTTCGCCGACGCCGAGGCGGTGCGACGGCTCGCCCACCGGCTGGCCACCGCGGCTGGGCGGCGCCTGGACGACGCCCGGCCCTGGGTGGACGCCCGGCTGCCGGACGGCACCAGGCTGCACGCGGTGCTGCCGCCGATCGCCGCCGGCTGCACGCACATCTCGCTGCGGGTGTGCCGGCCCCGGCCGTTCACGCTCGACGAGTTGGTGGCGGGCGGGGCGCTGCCGCCGGAGGGCGCCGAGCTGCTGGCCGGCATCGTGCGGGCGCGGCTGTCGCTGCTGGTCTCCGGTGGGACGGGCTCGGGCAAGACGACCCTGCTCGCCGCGTTGCTCGGCCTGGTCGGGCCGGATGAGCGGATCGTGATCGCCGAGGACTCCGCCGAGCTGCGACCGGCCCACCCGCATGTGGTCCGGCTGCAGAGCCGACCGCCGAACCAGGAGGGGCTGGGCGAGTTCACCCTGCGGGACCTCGTCCGGCAGGCGCTGCGGATGCGGCCGGACCGGCTGGTGATCGGCGAGGTGCGCGGGGCCGAGGTGTCGGACCTGCTGGCCGCGCTCAACACCGGACACGAGGGCGGCTGCGGGACCGTCCACGCCAACACGGCGGCGGACGTGCCGGTCCGGCTGGAGGCACTGGGCTCGCTCGCCGGGCTCGACCGACCGGCCCTGCACAGCCAACTGCGGGCGGCGCTCGACGTGGTGGTGCACCTGGTCCGGGATCCCGGCTCGGGGCTGCGCCGGGTGGCGGAGATCCACACGCTGACCGGGGACCGCGACGGGCTGGCCGTGACCACTTCGGCGGTGGAGTTCCCCGCGGCGGGCGGGCTGGTGCCCGGAGCGGGCTGGGAGCGGCTGCTCGGGCTGCTGGCGGCGCGCGGGGTGGCGCTCGGGGCGGGAGCGCCATGAGCGAGGGAGCGGTGGTGGTCGCGGCGGTGAAGGCGACGTCGGTGTCGATGGCCTCAGCGTCGATGGCGCTGGTGTCGATGGCTTCGGCGGGCCAGGCCGCGCGGGAGTTGCGGCTGGTGGAGATCGGCTTCGTGCTGCTCCTGGTCGCGTGCGCGGCCGGCGCAGTGGTGCTGCTCGGGTCGTGGGGACGGAAGGAGCGATGACGTGGAGGTGGATGCCATGACGCGAAGTCAGTTCGCTTTCTGCTGGGCGACGGTGCTGTGCCTGCTGGCCGTCGCCGGGTGGCGGGCCGTTCAGGAACAGCTGCCGGGTGGGCGACGCTCCAGGCTGGTGCTGGCGGGCAGCGGGCCTCCGATGAGGGGCCAGTGCCCGCAGGCGGTGCGGCGGGGGTGGGCTCGGATCCGGGGGTGGCTGGCGCCCGAACTGCTGGTTCTGCCCGTGGGGTTGGCCCTCGGACGGGTCACCGCGTCGCCGGTGCCGGTGCTCGCGGCCGCGCTGGCCCTCCTGCCGCTGCGACGGTGGCGGCTGCGGCGGCGCCTGACGGTGGAGGCCGGGCAGCGGGCCGCGGCCGTGGTGGAGCTCTGCGCCGCGCTGGCGGGGGAGTTGCGCAGCGGCGCGACGCCCGAGCAGGCGCTGCACCTGGTCACCGCACGGCTCGCCGAGGATCCGGACGGGCTGCGCCGGCTCGGAGTCGAGCCGGTGGCCCGGTTGGCGGCGGGCCGTTACGGCGGGGATGTCCCGGCCGCGCTCCAGTTGCTGGCCGAACTGCCCGGTGGCAGCGGAGCGGCGGCGATCGCGGCCTGCTGGCGGGTCGCCTCCGACGGCGGGTCGGGACTCGCCGCCGCGCTGGACCGGGTCGCGGAGGCGCTGCGCGGTGAGCGGGCGCTGGCGGAGGAGATCACCGGGGAGCTGGCCGGGCCGCGTACGACGATCGCGGTCCTGGCCGCCCTGCCGGGCGCGGGGCTGCTCCTGGGCAGTGGGCTCGGGGCCCGTCCGCTGGAGGTCCTGCTGCACACGTCGGCCGGACTGGGCTGCCTCGGGGCGGGGGCGGTCCTGGAGGGGCTGGGAGTGCTCTGGACGGCTCGCATCGTCCGAGTGGCGGCCCAGGGCGGGGTGGAGGCTCCGCAGGGCGTCGCCGGAGGCCGTCCCCGCGCGGGGGCCGAAGGCCCGGCTGGAGGCGGCGGTGGGCGGCGAGGGCTCCTGTGGGCGCGGACGCTCGGCGCCGAAGCGGGGGTGGGGTGATGCGGGGCGCCGGGTGGGTGCCGGCCGGGCCTCTGGTCGTGGCGGCGGTTGCGGCAGCGGTGATGGCGGCGGTCATGGCGGTGGGGTCGGCGCGGCGTAGGGGTGGGCGACGGGTGTTCGCCGGGGCGAGGGGGTGCGAGCGAGCGCGACGACGAACGGGCCCGAGGGATCGAGGTGTTGGGCGCCGACGGCGAGTGGCGTCGGCGGTCGCTGCGGGGCTGGCGGTGGCGGTGCTGATCGGGGGTGGCGTCGGGGTGGTGATCGGAGTGCTGGCGGCGGCGGGTGTCCATCGCTGGTCGGCCCGGGCCAGGTCGCCGGCTGATCGCCGGGCGGCAGCGGAGGAAGAGTTGCTGGCCAGGCAACTCCCGTTGACGACCGAGCTGTTGGCAGCCTGCCTCGGATCGGCGGCGCTGCCCTCGGCGGCGGTGTCGGCGGTGGGCCGGAGTGTGGGCGCGCCGCTGGGACCGAGGCTGGTGGCGATCGGGGCCGAGCTGGCCCTCGGTGCACCGCCGGAGCTGTGCTGGACCAGATTGGGCGAACAGCACCCCTCGCTGGCGCCGCTGGCGCGCTGCCTGGTCCGGACGAGCCGCGGCGGGGCTCCCGTGGCCGACCCGCTGATCGCGCTGGCCCGGGCGCAGCGGATGGCCGCCGCCCGCACGGCCCACACCCGGGTCCGCCGGGCCGCGGTGCTCGCCACCGCGCCGCTCGGGCTCTGCTTCCTCCCGGCCTTCGTGCTGATCGGGGTGGTGCCGGTGGTGATCGGCCTCACCAGCCGTTTCGCCCAAGTCATGTGAGGGCCGTCGGTTTCCGAGGCGGCAGGGCCGCAGGAAAGACCTGAACAGACCGGAAGAAGATCCAGACAGGAGAGAACCATGGCTGCAGTGTTGATGATCAAGGCTGGGGCCGGGCGCCCGCTCCGGCACGTGCTCGGGGTGTGGCGACGGAGGAGCCACGGGGCCGGGGGCCGGGTGCGCAAGGTGGCCCGGTGCCGGGGCCGGTCGGACGCGGGGATGACGACCGCCGAATACGCCGTCGGAACCTTGGGGGCGTGCGCCCTCGCCGCCGGGCTCTACAAGGTGGTGACCAGCACGGCCATCACCGGCGCGCTGACCGAGATGCTGGAACGGGCGCTCCATGCGACGTAGGGGCAGTCCGGGAACTCCCGCCGTGCCGGCGGCGGCCACCGCGCCCCGCCCGCGCTCCAGCACCGCCGCGCCGGCTCTCCGGACGACCGGCGGGAGTTCGATGGCAGGGCGCGGCCGGCCGGTGCGGTCGGTGCGGCGTGGGGACCGGGGCTTCGTCACGGCGGAGACGGCGGTGGTGCTGCCCGCGCTGGTCCTGCTCGCGGCGATGCTGATCTGGGGCGTGCTCGCGGCGGCGGCGCAGATCACCTGCGTGGATGCGGCCCGGATCGGTGCCAGGGCGGCCGCGCGCGGGGAGGCGGACGCCGTCGAACTCGCCCGCGCGGCGGCCCCGCGGGGAGCGCGGGTCCGACTGGCGCTCGCGGCGGACACGGTGCGGGTCGACGTGGACGCCCCGTGCGCGGCGCCGGGCAGGCTGGGCGGCCTGCTCGCGGTGCGGGTCGGCGCGATGGCCGTGGCCGCGCGGGAGGACGTACTGGGGGGCACCACGGAGGGAGGTGGAGGCCCGTGGCCCGCTTGACCAGCCCCTGGGGGGCGGCGGAGCGATTGGCCCGCGTCCGTACCGCTCGGGCCGCTGCGTCCGGTCGGCACGGGTACGGGGCGGACGCGGGCTCGGCGACGGTCTGGCTGCTCGCGCTGGCCATGCTGGGCACGGTGGTCTTCGCCGGGACGATCGCGGTCGGTGCGGTGGTGACCGCCCGGCACCGGGCCGAGTCGGCTGCGGACCTGGCGGCCCTCGCGGCCGCGGACCGGCTGTTGCTGGATCCGGACGGCGGCTGCGGCCGGGCCGCCGGGATCGCTGCGGCGCAGGGTGCCGGTCTGGCGTCCTGCGAGGTGGACCGGTCGGCGGACGCCGTCGAGGTGGTGGCCGAGGTGCCGGTCGGCGGTCTCCCGCTGCGGTTGCCGGTCGGTCCGGCGCGGGCGCGGGCCCGGGCCGGACCGGTCCGGGCCCCGGTCGCCGCGGCCGAGGACGGTGCTGCCGGTGCCGGTGCCGGTGCCGGCGCCGGTGCCAGTGCCGGGATCGGTGTCGGGGTCGATGCCGACGGCCTTCCGAGCGGTGTCGGTGACGCGAGCGGTGCGGCGGCCTCATGAAGCGGCCGGTGCTCCACCCTCCGGGCCCGCCGCGGAGCCGGTCTCCGGCGCCCCCGCCAGCAGGACGTCCAGCAGCCGGACGGCTGCGGCCTTGTTCAGCGGGTCGTTGCCGTTGCCGCACTTGGGCGACTGGACGCAGGACGGGCAGCCGCGCTCGCACTCGCAGGAGGCGATCGCCGCGCGGGTGGCGGTCAGCCAGGGGACGGCCCGCTGGAACCCGCGTTCGGCGAAACCGGCCCCGCCCGGGTGACCGTCGTAGACGAACACCGTGGGCAGCCCGGTGTCGGGGTGCAGCGGGACGGAGACGCCGCCGATGTCCCATCGGTCGCAGGTGGCGAACAGCGGCAGCAGGCCGATCGAGGCGTGCTCGGCGGCGTGGGCGGCGCCGGGCAGTTGGTCGAGCGGGAGGTCCGCGTCGAGCAGCTGGTCCTCGGTGACGGACCACCACACCGCGCGGGTGCGCAGGGTGCGGGGCGGGAGGTCGAGCTTGCTCTCGCCCATGATCTCCCCGGTGGAGATCCGCTTGCGGAGGTAGCCGACCACCTGGTTGACCACCTCCACCGAGCCGAAGCTGAGCCGGCCCTCGCCCCAGTGGACAGTGGTGTCGGTGTCGAGGATGGAGATGGAGGTGATGTCCCGGGCGGCCGTGGTGTACGGCGGGTCGGCCGGCTCGACCAGGGCGACCGAGTCCTCCAGGTCGAGTTCCCGGACCAGGTAGGTGCGGCCCTGGTGGAGGTGGACGGCCCCGGTGTGGACGGTGGTGTGGGCGGCCGCGGCGTCCACCGTGCCGAGCAGTCGACCGGTGTCGGCCTCGACGATCTGCACCGGGCTGCCGCCGCTGCCGCGCAGGTCGACGGCGTCGGCGGCACGCTCCCGGCGGGTCCAGTACCAGGAGCCGTCGGCGCGCCGGCGCAGCAGGCCGCGCCGTTCCAGCACCGGCAGCAGCGGTGCGGTGGAAGGGCCGAACAGCTCCAGGTCGGCATCGGTGAGCGGAAGTTCGGCCGCCGCCGCGCACAGGTGCGGGGCGAGCACGTGCGGGTTGTCGGGGTCGAGCACGGTGGCCTCGACGGGGGTCGCGAACAGCGCCTCCGGGTGGTGCACCAGATAGGTGTCCAGCGGGTCGTCCCGGGCGATCAGGATGGCCAGCGCGCCCTGGGCCTCACGGCCCGCCCGGCCCGCCTGCTGCCAGAGCGAGGCCCGGGTGCCGGGGTAGCCCGCCATCAGGACGGCGTCGAGTCCGGAGATGTCGACGCCGAGTTCGAGAGCGGAGGTGGAGGCGAGTCCGAGCAGTCGGCCGGAGTGCAGATCGCGCTCCAAGGCCCGGCGTTCGTCGGCGAGGTAGCCGCCGCGGTAGGCGGCCACCCGGTCGGCGAGCGGTCGGCCCAGCTGGTCCTGGGCCTGCAGGGCGACGAGTTCGGCGGCACGGCGGGAGCGGACGAACACGACGGTCCGGGTCTGCCGTTCGACCAGGTCGGTCAGCAGGTGAGCGGCCTCGGCGGTGGCGGTGCGGCGCACCGGGGCGCCGTGCTCGCCGACGTTCTCGGTCAGCGGCGGCTCCCAGAGGCCGAAGACCATCGGTCCGCGCGGCGAGGCGTCCTCGGTGACGGCCACGGCGGGCAGACCGGTCAGCCGCCGGGCGGTGACGGCCGGGTCGGCGGTGGTGGCGGAGGCGAGCAGGAAGGTCGGTGACGAACCGTAACGGGCGCAGATGCGGCGCAGCCGCCGCAGCACCTGGGCGACGTGCGAGCCGAAGACGCCCCGGTAGCTGTGGCACTCGTCGACGACCACGTAGCGCAGCACCTTGAGGAAGGAGGACCAACGGGCGTGCGCGGGCAGGACGCCCCGGTGCAGCATGTCCGGATTGGTGAGCACGTAGGAGGCGTACTGGCGGACCCACTCGCGTTCCTCGGGCGGGGTGTCGCCGTCGTACAGGGCCGCCCGGACCCTCGGCGGGGCGAGCTCGGCGGCGCGGCGGCGCTGGTCGGCGGCCAGCGCCTTGGTCGGGGCCAGGTAGAGCGCGGTGGCGCCGCGGCCGTTTCGGGCCTCGGTGCCCTCCAGCAGGTCGCTGAGCACCGGCGCCAGGTAGCCCAGTGACTTGCCCGAGGCGGTGCCTGTGGCGATGACCACAGTCTGGCCGCTTTTGGCCAGGTTCATCGCTTCTGCCTGGTGTGCCCAGGGCTGTTCCACCCCGACGTCCAGCGCCGAGGCGACGATCTCCGGTCGAATCGAGTCGGGCCATGGCGAATAACGCGCAGGTCGGGCGGGAAGGTGCTCCGTATGGGTGAGCCGGTCGGCCCGCCCCCGACTGGTGGACAGGGTCGTGAGCAGTGCCTCGGGCAAGCTGTGTCGGGGCGGCATGAGGACCCAGTGTGTCACCGGCGTGACGGAGAATCGTCGTAAGCCATCGTGCGGGCATGGTCGCAGGTGGTTGAATGTGGCCGTGACGGCCGTATGGCCGTGGGTCGCAGCGCTGAGGCTTGCCACGCGTTGGCTTGGCGCGCCCGGGCTCGCGACCATGCGGTGGCGGCCGTCCGGCCGAGGATCGCACATGACGTAGCAAGGCAAGGTGCTGGAGGTTCCGTGGACCTGTCCCTGTCGACCCGCGCAGTCGGCGATCGTACGGTCGTCGAGGTTGGCGGCGAGATCGATGTGTACACCGCCCCGAAGCTGCGGGAGCAGCTGGTCGAGCTCGTCAACGACGGCAAGTACCACCTCGTCGTCGACATGGAGGGCGTTGACTTCCTCGACTCGACCGGCCTCGGCGTGCTGGTCGGTGGCCTGAAGCGGGTGCGTGCCCACGAAGGCTCGCTGCGCCTGGTGTGCAACCAGGAGCGCATTCTCAAGATCTTCCGGATCACCGGTCTGACCAAGGTCTTCCCGATCCACACCTCGGTGGACGACGCGGTCGCCGCGACCGACTGACGCGTCCGGGCCGGTCCACGCGGCCGGCCCGCTCGTTCCACGCGTCCGGGGTGCAGGGGCCCGCGAGGCCCCGTGCTCCCCGGGCGCCACGGGGCCGGTCGAGCGCTGGCCCGCGGGGCCGCACGGTCGGCTCCGGTCGGAGCACCCCGAGGGGGAGAGATGGCAACCGTCGAACTTCGATTCAGCGCGCTTCCCGAGCACGTGCGGACGGCCCGGTTGGTCGCCGCGGCCGTCGCCAGACGGGCCGGGGTCGACGAGTCGGTGCTCGACGAGGTGCGGCTCGCGGTCGGTGAGGCATGTTCCCGTGCGGTCGGTCTGCACCAGCGCGGTGGCATCGGCGGCACCGTGCGAGTCGCGCTGACCGATCAGGAGAAGCGTTTCCTCATCGAGGTCGAGGACGAGGCCGGCCCCGCCGCGGCTCCGGCCCCCGGTGCCGCCGAGGGCGGCGACGCGGACGAGGACACCCTGGGTCTCGCCGTGATCACCGGCCTGGTCGAGGACCTGGAGGTCGCCAACGGCGCCGACGGTGGCGTGATCCGGATGAGCTGGCCGGTCTCGGTCGCCTCCGTCGGGGTCTGACGTCGCCGAACGAGCCCCGAGCCCCGACGGCATCGGGCCTGGCCTGACGCGGCCTGAGACCGGCCCTGACCTGGCCTGAGACCGGCCCTGACGAGCCCTGGCACGGTCTGGTGCGGTCCGGCGGGGCTTCGGCGCGGTCCGGGGGAGCGCTTCCCAGCCATAGCCGGGATTCCGTCCCCCGGGTGGCCGTTGACAAATTGTTGATTATGGCGGTTCGCTGCTTCCGGCACGACCGGGTCCGATCGTCGATCGGACCTGTCGCGGAAGAGGAAGCACATGCGGATTCGCATCCTGTGGCCGGCCGGGCAGGCCACCGCCACGCTGGCGACCCCCCCACCACCGAGGCGCTCTGGGCCGAGCTGCCGATCAGTTCGACGGCCAATACCTGGGGCGAGGAGGTCTACTTCGGCACGCCCGTCAGCGTGCCGCGCGAGGACGGCGCCCAGCAGGTCGTCGAGCCGGGCACGGTCGCGTTCTGGACGGACGGCGACAGCCTCGCGCTGCCGTACGGTCCGACTCCGGTCTCGCGCGACGGCGAGTGCCGACTGGCCAGCCCCTGCAACGTCCTCGGTGCGCTGGACGGGGACGCCCGGGTGCTGAGCACCGTCCGGCCAGGTGACCCGATCCGGGTCGAGCGGGCCTGAGCGGGGGCGGGGACGGTGGTCCGAGTCCGGCCGGGGGCGGAAGTTCGTTGGCAAGGAGCCGGCAGGGCGCCGAGTAGCCGGGAGTCGAGTAGCCGGGAACCGGACGCTCGGTGACGGCCGTGTAGGTTCGACGACCGAAGACGACCGAAACCGAAAGGCTTCTCCCGGTGAACAAGCGACTGCTGGCCGTACCCGCCCTCGGCGTGCTGCTCGCGTTCGGCGCCGTCGGCTGCGGCGGCGACGACAACAGCAAGCAGCTGGAGTCCTGGGCGTCGAACGTCTGCGGCGCGGCCAAGGACCCGATCGCCCAGTCGCAGAACGCGCTCGCCGACACCGGCCAGGTGAAGACCGGTGAGGCCCCCGCGGACCTGCAGAAGCGGCTCTCGACGGACATCGGGCGACTGGCCAAGACCAACCAGGACATCGCGGCCGCCATCGACGCGGCCGGTGCGCCCAAGGTGGACAACGGCGCGACGCTGCAGAAGGACACCGTCGACGAGCTGAAGAAGGCGGCCGACGGCTACCTGGACGTCCAGAAGAAGCTGGACGCACTGCCCAACAACGACCAGGCGAAGTTCGCGGACGGGCTGCACAGCGTCGCCGACCAGCTGCAGCAGTTGTCCTCGCTGTCCACCCAGGCGCAGGCCAAGCTGCAGCGCGGCGACCTCGGCGCCGCGATGGCCAAGCAGGAGGGCTGCAAGCCCACCCAGGCCACCCCGAGCGCCGGTGCGAGCGGTAGCGCAGGCGGCTCCCCGGCCACCGGGGGCGCGAGCGCGACCCCGAGCGCCGGAGCCTCCGCCTCGGTAGGCGCCCCCAGCGGCACCCCCGCGCCGGGCGCGACGGACACCGCGAGCCCGGCGGCCACCCCGTCGGCGGGCGCTGCCACCACCCCGGCGGCCCCGGCCACGACCCCGGCCACTCCGGCACCCAGCGCGAGCTGATCGAGGACGGGAAGCGGGCGCGGAAGGGTTCGGGAAGCGGCAGGGGCCGGGGTCGCTCGAAGGAGCGGCCCCGGCCCCTGCCGCATCGCGAGCGGCGGCCAAGCGGTGAGCCTGAGTCGCTGCGGTGGGGGCGTGGATCCGGGGTGGGGGGCGGGCTGCCGGAGCCGGTGTTCTGGTCCGGTGGCGGGGCGCTTCGGCAGTGGCAGGGGGCGCGCGGAGGAGGGTGCGCACCCGGTGACGGCCCCAGTCGGGCCTCTTCGGTGCTTCACGTCCCAGACCGGTCCGAGCCACTGCCCGTTCCATGCGGGCCGGAGGGCCGGGCCGGGGGCTGGGCGGGGGACAATGGCGGGGTGATCAGTAGCCCCGTTCTCGACCCGACCCGTCTGGCCAAGCTGCGCGAGGCGCTGCTGGAGGCCTCGTTCACCGCCGATGGGTGCCTGGACCTGCTGGGGCCCACCGGCTACGCGGCCTTGGCCCGCAGCGAGGCGGTTCCGGCGCTGCGCGCGACGCGTGGCGGCAGCCCGCTGGAGACGCTGGTGCGGCTGTTCCTGCTGCAGCAGCCGGTGCCGTACAAGGCGGCGGCCGCCGCGTTGCCGGTGGAGGACTGCCTGGCGGACGGCTGGCTGCGCCCGGACGGGGACCTGGTGCGTGCCACGGTGGACGTCCGGCCGTATGCCAACGAGGTTGCCGGGCTTCCCAGTTCGGATGCCTGGGTGGTCTCCGACCTGGGTTGCGCGGTGGGCGGTGCGGGCGGGATCGGATCCGGCGAGACCGCGCACGGGGTGGCCCGCAAGGACCTGGTGCTGGGGGTCGGCGGGGCGTCCACCACGCTGGCCAACATCACCGTGCGCCGGCCCGTCGGGGCGGCGCTGGACCTCGGTTCGGGCTCCGGCGTGCAGGCGCTGCACGCGGCCCGGCACGCCCGCAGCGTCACCGCCACCGACCTCAACCCGCGCGCGCTGCGGTTCACCGAACTGACCCTGGCGCTGTCCGGGTTCGACAACACCGAGGCGCTCGCCGGGAGCCTCTTCGAGCCGGTCGGGGAGCGGAAGTTCGACCTGATCGTCTCCAACCCGCCGTTCGTCATCTCGCCGGCCGGCCGGTTCACCTACCGCGACGGCGGCATGGCCGGGGACGACCTGTGCCGCAGCCTGGTGCGCTCGGCCGCCGAGCACCTGGAGCCGGGCGGCTACTGCCAGTTGCTCGCCAACTGGCAGCACGTCAAGGGTGAGGATTGGCACGAGCGGCTGGCCGGCTGGGTGGCGGGCACCGGGCTGGACGCCTGGATCGTCCAGCGCGAGGTCCAGGACGTGGCCCAGTACGCCGAGTTGTGGCTGCGCGACGGCGGTGACCACCGCGGTCCGGGCGGCGACTACCAGGCCCGGTACGGCGAGTGGCTGGACGCCTTCGAGGCGGGCCGGGTCGAGGGCATCGGGATGGGCTGGATCACCCTGCGGGCGAGCGGCGCCGAGCGTCCGACCGTCCGGGTGGAGGAGTGGCCGCACCCGGTGGAGCAGCCGCTCGGCCCGCACATCGACGAGTGGTTCGACCGGCAGGACTTCCTGCGCTCGCACGACGACGCGGGCCTGCTCGCGGCCCGCTACGTGCTGGCCGACGAGGTGGTCCAGGAGCAGGTCGGCGCGCCGGGGGCGGAGGACCCGGAGCACGTGGTGCTGCGGCACAACCGGGGCATGCGGCGGGCCACCAAGGTGGACACCGTGGGCGCCGGGTTCGTCGGGGTCTGCGACGGGACGCTGTCGGCGGGCGAGATCGTGGACGCCATCGCCCAGCTGTTGGGCGAGGACCGGGTGGTGCTGCGGGACCGGGTGCCGGAGTCGCTCCGGCTGCTGACCGAGCAGGGGTTCATCAACCCGGTTCGGTGAGCCCGGTTCGGTGAGTCCCGTTCGGTAGAACACGGCGCGGGCACCCCCTGGTTCATCCGCCCGTACCCCCCGGTTTGTCCGGCGGTCCCCGTCCGGCTGCCCCCTGTTGGTCGGACGCTGTGAGGCTCTGTCCACAGGCTGTGGACAGAGCTGGGGACCCGGGGGCCAGGGGTGGAGACGACGACGGCGACCGTGAGCGGGCTGGTGCTCGCCCTCTTCGGTGGCGTGCTGCTGCTCTGGTGCGCCGCCGAAGTGCGCCTTCGCCACCGGGTGCGCCGACTGGGGGTGTCGGCGGTGGCCACGGTGGTCGCCGAGAGCGACGGGCACGGCCAGCTCGACAGTGCGCCGCTGCTCTCCTTCTCCGTACTGCCGACGGTGCTGCCGACGATCGGCGACGACAAGGGGTCCGGCGCCGGCCGGATCGCGGAGCTCGTGCTCACCCGGCCGCGCGGTCACACCCCGCTGCGCCGTCCGGAGCGTTTCACGCCCGGTGCCTCGGTCCGGATCTGCTACGACCCGGACCGCCCCCGCCGGGCGGTGCTGGCGGCGGGGGAGGTCGGCCGGGCCGCGGTCGTCGACCTGCTGTGGAGCGCCTTGGGCGCGGCCTGTCTGGTGGCGGGCGCCGGGCTGCTGGCAGCTGTCGGTCGCTGAAGCGCTGAGGCGCTGAGGCGCTGAGCCGCCGAGTCTCTGAGGCCACGGCCGACCCGCCGCTACCGCTCGGCCAACCCGGCGCGATCCGGAGAGCGCGATACCGCAAGCGCGCCGATTTATCCGTTGACAGATCTTGAAATCCGTCATTCCATCCTCCGGAACCTGCCGAAGCCCCCCTCCACGGGGCGCGAACCTCCGTCATCGGGTTACCGTTCGAGTGGCGTCGGTGAGCGCGGCAAGCGAAAAAGCGGGATCCGTCCGTTTGACAAGGGTGGCCGGGGTACGGTCACACTCCGCTGGTGGGGTGTCGTGCAGCGGCGGCCCCGGGACGGTGGAGGGGTCGGGCGGAGCGCAGCCCGTGCTGCCAGCGCCGACCAGCCACATAAGGACCGGGAGAGAAGAGCGAAGGTGTCCCCGAGCAGCGAGACCGCGCACGGACAGCGACTCGTCATTGTCGAGTCGCCGGCCAAGGCGAAGACGATCAAGGGCTACCTGGGCCCCGGCTACATCGTCGAGGCGAGCGTCGGGCACATCCGCGACCTGCCCAGCACCGCGGCCGAGGTGCCGGACAAGTACACCGGCGAGGTGCGCCGCCTCGGGGTGGACGTCGACCACGACTTCGCGCCCATCTACGTGGTCAACGCGGACAAGAAGTCCCAGGTCAGCAAGTTGAAGTCGCTGCTCGCGGAGTCCGACGAGCTCTTCCTCGCCACCGACGAGGACCGCGAGGGCGAAGCCATCGCGTGGCACCTCCAGCAGGTGCTCAAGCCCAAGGTGCCGGTGCACCGGATGGTGTTCCACGAGATCACCAAGTCGGCGATCCAGGAGGCGGTGGCCAACCCGCGCGAGCTGAACCAGCGCTTGGTCGACGCCCAGGAGACCCGCCGCATCCTCGACCGCCTCTACGGCTTCGAGGTCTCGCCGGTGCTGTGGAAGAAGGTCATGCCGAAGCTGTCGGCGGGCCGGGTGCAGTCCGTGGCGACCCGTCTGGTGGTCGAGCGGGAGCGCGAGCGGATGGCCTTCCGCACCGCCTCGTACTGGGACCTGGTCGGCACCTTCGGCACCGGCCGGACCCCGGCGGACGCCGCCAACCCGGAGACCTTCGGCGCCCGGCTGGCCTCGGTCGACGGCAAGCGGATCGCCAGCGGCCGCGACTTCGGTTCGGACGGGCGGCTCAAGGCCGGCAGCACCAACACCCTGCACCTGGACGAGCAGGCCGCCCGCCGGCTGGCCGCCGCCCTCGCGCAGACCGCGTTCAGCGTCCGCAGCGTCGAGTCCAAGCCGTACCGCCGCTCGCCGTACGCGCCGTTCCGCACCACCACGCTCCAGCAGGAGGCCAGCCGCAAGCTGGGCTTCGGCGCCAAGCGGACCATGCAGGTGGCCCAGAAGCTGTACGAGAACGGCTTCATCACCTACATGCGCACCGACTCGACCACGCTGTCGGACACCGCGATCTCCGCCGCCCGCGCGCAGGTCACCCAGCTGTACGGCGCCGACTACCTGCCGGACGCCCCGCGCACCTATGCCAGCAAGGTCAAGAACGCGCAGGAGGCGCACGAGGCCGTCCGCCCCTCCGGCGACCGCTTCCGCACCCCCGCCGAGACCGGTCTGAGCGGTGACGACTTCAAGCTGTACGAGCTGATCTGGATGCGCACCGTCGCCTCCCAGATGAAGGACGCGGTCGGCCAGTCGGTCACCGTCCGGGTCGGCGGCGCCTCCGCCGACGGCCGGGACGTCGAGTTCTCCGCCTCCGGCAAGATCATCACCTTCCACGGCTTCCTCAAGGCCTACGTCGAGGGCGCCGACGACCCGAACGCCGAGCTCGACGACCGCGAGCGCCGGCTGCCGCAGGTCGCCCAGGGCGACCCGCTGGCCGCCGACCGGATCACCCCCGAGGGCCACGCCACCAAGCCGCCGGCCCGCTACACCGAGGCCTCGCTGGTCAAGGAGCTCGAGGACCGGGAGATCGGCCGCCCCTCCACCTACGCGTCGATCATCGACACGATCATCCAACGCCGGTACGTGTTCAAGAAGGGCACGGCGCTCGTCCCGTCCTTCCTCTCCTTCGCCGTGGTCAACCTGCTGGAGAAGCACTTCGGCCGGCTGGTCGACTACGACTTCACCGCCAAGATGGAGGACGACCTCGACCGGATCGCCGCCGGTGAGGCGCAGTCCGTGCCGTGGCTGAAGCGCTTCTACTTCGGCGAGGGCGAGGGCGCGGCCGGCGGTGCCGCCGAGGCCGGCAACGGCGACGGCGACCACCTGGGCGGCCTGAAGGAGCTGGTCACCGACCTGGGCGCGATCGACGCCCGGGAGATCAGCTCGTTCCGGATCAGCGACGACATCACCCTGCGGGTCGGCCGCTACGGCCCGTACGTCGAGCGGGCCTCCGCCGTCGAGGGCGAGCCCGGCCAGCGCGCAGACATCCCGGACGAGCTGCCGCCGGACGAGCTGACCGTCGAGCTGGCCGAGGAGCTGCTGGCCAAGCCCAGCGGCGACTTCGAGCTCGGCCCGGACCCGGTCAGCGGCAACATGCTGGTCGCCAAGGACGGCCGCTACGGCCCGTACGTGACCGAGATCCTGCCCGAGGGCACGCCGAAGACCGGCAAGAACGCGGTCAAGCCGCGCACCGCCTCGCTGTTCAAGACGATGTCGCTGGACACCGTCACCCTGGAGGACGCGCTGCGGCTGCTCTCGCTGCCGCGCGTGGTCGGCACCGACCCCGAGGGCGCGGAGATCACCGCGCAGAACGGCCGCTACGGCCCGTACCTCAAGCGCGGCACCGACTCGCGCTCGCTCAGCAGCGAGGACCAGCTCTTCACGATCACCCTCGAGGAGGCGCTGGCGATCTACGCCCAGCCCAAGCAGCGCGGCCGGGCCGCCGCCGCTCCGCCGCTCAAGGAGCTGGGCACGGACCCGGTCAGCGAGCGCCCGGTGGTGGTCAAGGACGGCCGGTTCGGCCCCTACGTGACCGACGGCGAGACCAACGCCACGCTGCGCAAGGACGACGACGTCGAGACCATCACGCCGGAGCGCGGCTACGAGCTGCTCGCCGAGAAGCGGGCGCGCGGGCCGGTGAAGAAGGCGGCGAAGAAGGCCCCGGCGAAGAAGGCGGCGGCCAAGAAGACGACCACCACGAAGACGGCGGCGACCAAGACCGCCGCCAAGAAGACGGCCGCGAAGAAGACCACGACCACCAAGACCACCACCGCGAAGACGGCGGCCAAGAAGACGGCCGCGAAGAAGGCAGCGGCCGGCAAGCCCACCGCCACCGACGAGGGCTGATCCTCCGGCAGCGGTACCCGGGCCCGTGCCCCCGTCGGGGGGTGCGGGCCCGCGGTCCGTCCGGGGGCGGCGCGGGATCGGTGTGGGGGCGGCGCGGGATCCGTGCGGGGCGACGGCCCCGAGGCCGTGCGGAGCGGTACCCGGGTGTGTGCGGGGATCGTCACAGGCCGGTGATGAGGGCGAACCGGAACGCCGTTCGTCTCAATCCGGCAAAGCCCAGCCCGCTACGCTGACCGTATGACGAGCGAGGAGCAGCCCACCCCCAGCGCCGCCCCGGCCGCCAGAGCCACCGGGCCCGACCTGCCCGAGGTCGCGCCCGCCGGAACCCCCGCGGACCGGGCCCGGGCACTGTTGCGGACCCGGCCCTATCGGCGCCTGTGGACCACCCAGCTGATCGGCGGCACCGCCGACCGGCTCGGGCTGCTGGTGCTGCTCGCGCTCACCGTGATCGCCGCCGCCCAGGGCGGTCAGCTCGGCGACCTGCCGCGCAACCTCGCCTTCGCCACCGCCGCCGTCCTGGCCGTCCGGGTGGTGGCCACCGGGCTGGTCGGCGTGGCGCTGCTGGAGCCGGTGCACCAGCTGGTCACCGGGAAGCTCGACCGGCGCTGGACGCTGTTCGGCGCGGACGTGCTGCGCGCCCTGCTGATCGGCATCGCGCCGTGGTGGACGGTCTGGCTGGGCTCCGGCCCGAAGCCCTCCGGCGCGGCCACCTATGTGCTGCTCGCCACCGTGTTCCTCACCGGGGCCGCCGAGCGGGTGTGGGGGATCGCCAAGGCCGCCGCCGTCCCCGGGCTGCTGCCGCCGGCCAACCCTCCCTCCTTGCCCGCCATCGGGCAGGAGGGGCCCATGCGCCCGTCCGACGAGCAGCGGCCGGCCGCCGCCAACCTGGACACCGTCCGGAGCATCGACCGGTTCACCGGCTGGGTCACCGTGCCGCTCGGCGCCGTCGCCCTGGTCGTCCTCACCCTGGTCAACAACATCGGCGCGGCGCTCGGGTCGGACTGGCTGCGCGCCCACCAGCTGACCTTCGCGGCGCTCGGCGCGGCCGGCCTGTTCGCCGCCGCGGCCGTCCGCGGCTACCTCCAGCAGCTGCCCGGCGGCCCGGTGACCGTCGCCCCGCACTCGCCGCTGACCGGGCTGCGCGCCCCGACCGACGCGACCCCCGGTCCCGCCCTGAGCAAGGGCCGCACCGGCAGCGCCCCGTACTTCACCTTCGCCGTCGCGGCCGGCTTCGCCTCGATGGCGGGCGTCGCCGCGCTGGCGCTGCTCACCGCCGCCGAGCACCGGGCCGGGCCGATCGGCTACGGCCTGGTCGTGCTCGCCGCGGCCGGCGCTCCCGCGCTGGGAGCCGGACTCACCCGGTCCACCCTGCCCTCGCTCTCCCGCCGCCGGCTGCTCGCGCTGGCGCTGCTCACCGAGGGCGTCGCGCTGATCCTGGCCGGGCTGGTGCTGGACTTCGTGCTGGTGCTGCTGCTCACGGTGCTGGCCGGGCTGGCCGCCGGGATCGTCGTCTCGACCGGGCGCACCCTGCTCGCCCAGGAGGTCGAGGAGGCCCGGCTGGCCAGGGTCACCGAGCACCTGTACGCGGTGCTGCGGGCCGTGGTCGCCGCCGCGCTGGTCGCCGTCCCGCTGATCGCCGCGGCCTACGGGGACGTCGAGTACGGCACCGTCGAGCCCGGCTCCTTCACCTTCATCCACGGCGGCGCCGCCCTCGCGGTCGCCACCTCGGGGCTGCTCACCCTGGTTCTCGCCGCCGTCGTGCTGCTGCGCACCGACGACCGGCGCGGCACCGTGCCGTTCGGCCGGGACCTGATGGACGCGGTGCGCGGTGGCGGCGGCCCGGTGCCGCACCGGGGCGCGGGCACCGGCTTCTTCATCGCCCTGGAGGGCGGCGACGGCGCCGGAAAGTCCACCCAGGCCCAGGCGCTCGCCGAGTGGATCCGCGGCAAGGGGCACGAGGTCGTGCTCACCCGCGAGCCCGGTGGCAGCCCCGTCGGGCAGCGGCTGCGCGGGCTCGTCCTGGACGTCGGCAACACCGGCCTGTCGCACCGCGCCGAGGCGCTGATCTACGCCGCCGACCGCGCCGAGCACGTCGAGAACGTCATCCGGCCGGCCCTCGCCCGCGGCGCCGTGGTGATCACCGACCGGTACATGGACTCCTCCATCGCCTACCAGGGCGCCGGGCGCGACCTGGCCGCCACCGAGGTCGCCCGGATCTCCCGCTGGGCGACCGGCGGGCTGCTGCCCGACCTGACCGTGGTGCTGGACGTCGACCCGACCAGGGCCCGGGAGCGCTTCACCGAGGCGCTGGACCGGCTGGAGTCGGAGCCCACCGAGTTCCACCAGCGGGTCCGGGCCGGCTTCCTCGCCCTCGCGGCCGCCGACCCGGCGCGCTACCTGGTCGTGGACGGCAGCCAGGCCCCCGGCTTCGTCACCACCGCCATCCGGCACCGGCTCGACCGCGAGCTGCCGCTCTCCGAGCAGGAGAAGGCCGCCCGCGCCGAACAGGAACGGCTGGCCAAGGAGGAGGCCGAGCGGCGCGCCGCCGAGGAGGCCCGTCGGCGGGCCGAGGAGGAGGCGGCCGAGCGCAAGCGGCAGGAGGTGCTGGCGCAGCTGCGGGCCGAGCAGGCCGAGAAGGAGCGACTGGCCAAGGAGGAGGCCGAGCGAATCGCCGCCGAGGCCCGACGCAAGGCCGAGGAGGAGGCCCGCCGCCGGGCGGAGGAGGAAGCGCGCCGGCGAGCCGAGGAGGAGGCGCGCCGACGGGCCGAGGAAGAGGCCCGGCTGGCCGCGGAGGCCGTCGAGCGCAAGCGGATCGCCGACGAGGCGGCCGCCCAGGCGGAGCTCCAGCGGCAGCGGGAGCTGGCGCGCGAGGAGCAGCGGCGCCGTGCGGAGGAGGCGCTGCAGCGGGCCGAGGAGGCCCGGCTGGCGCAGGCCGCGGCGCTCGCGGCGGCCGCAGCGGCGGCGGAGACGGCTTCGGGTCGGGCCGGGTCGGATTCCGACCGGACCGGGGCTGGGTCGGATCGGGCTGGGTCCGGGTCGGATCAGGTCGGGTCGGATCGGCCGGGTTCGGGTCCGGCGGGTTCGGATCAGGCGGGTTCGGCTCGGTCGGATGCGGGGCCGTCGGCCAGGGACGCGGCCACGACGCAGCTGCGGGCGGTCCGGGACACGCCGCAGGGCGCGCCGGAGGGCCTCGGCGACGAGGCGACGCGGGAGCTGACGCTGCGCGACCGGCAGGCGGCCGTCCGGGCGGCGGGGACCGCCGACGCGACCGCCCGGCTGCCCCGGGTGCCGACGACCGTGGACGAGACGGCGGTGCTGCCCAAGGTGCCGGCGGCTGACGAGACGGCCGTGCTGCCGAAGGTGCCCGCCGTGGACGAGACCGCGGTGCTGCCGCGGGTCGAGCCGGGTTCCGGGGAGCCGGGGCGTTCCGGGGAGTCGGGGGACAGCACTCGTGAGCTGCCGGTGGTGGACGGTCGGTCCGCCACTGTGCCGCCGTTCGGCGCCCAGCCGGCGGTCGACCCGCAGCCGACCGCCGAGCGGCCCCGGCCGGAGTGGGCCGAGGAGACGCCGATGGACGACCTGCCGAGCCTGACCGACACCCTGCTCGGCTCGCGTGACGAGTGGGCGCGCTGGGAGCAGGGCGGCGGCGACCAGGGCCGGACGGGTCCGCGTGACGGCGGGGACCGGCGCGGCGGAGGCGACCGCGGCGAGGACGGCGGCAAGGGCAAGGGCCGGCGCTGGGGTCGCCGGGGCTGAGCCGGTACGGATGACGGACGGGCGTCGTCGTCGGGGCAGTGGTCCCCGGGGGCGCCGCCCGTCGTCGTCGGAGCGGACGGGGCCGTGGGTACCAGGGGCCGGCCGCGTGACCGCGTGACCTGGACGGAGCAGTGGCTGTCGGAGCGGAGACGTATGCTCGACGGCGGGGAATCGGCGCCGGGAGCGCTGTCGTACGGAGCTTGGGAGCAGCAGTGGCCGTCTGGGACGACCTGGTGGGCCAGGATCGGGTGGTCGACCAGCTGACCGCCGCGGCCCGGGCGGCCGGGGCGACGGTCGAGGCCGGTCGCGGTGCCGCTCCGGCCCAGGGCGGGAACGCCTCCCTGATGACGCACGCCTGGCTGTTCACCGGCCCGCCCGGTGCCGGGCAGGTCACCGCGGCGCGCGCCTTCGCCGCCGCCCTCCAGTGCACCAGCCCCGACCTCGCGCTCGGCGGCACGCCCGGCTGCGGGTTCTGCGACGGCTGCCACACCGTGCTGGCCGGCAGCCACGCCGACGTCAAGTACGTGCGGACGGACGGTCTGTCCATCGGCGTCGGCGACATGCGCGACCTGGTGCTGCGCGCCTCCAGCTACCCGACCGGCGGCCGCTGGTCGGTGATCCTGGTGGACGCCGCCCACCGGCTCACCGAGGCCGCCGCGAACGCACTGCTCAAGGGTGTGGAGGAACCCTCCCCGCGCACCGTCTGGCTGCTCTGCGCCCCCTCCGTCCAGGACGTGCTGCCGACCATCCGCTCGCGCTGCCGCCTGTTGGTGCTGCGCACGCCCGCCGCCGAGGCGGTCGCCGACATGCTGGTCCGCCGCGACGGCGTCGACCCGGAGACCGCCCGGCTGGCCGCGCTCGCCGGGCAGGGCGACGTCGAGCGGGCGCGCCGCCTCGCCGTCGACGAGCAGGCCCGCACCCGCCGCGCCGAGGTGCTGCGGATCCCGCTGGAGGTCGCCGACATCGGTGGCTGCCTGACGGCCGCCCAGCGCCTGGTCGACACCGCCAAGGCCGACGCCGAGGCGCTCGCCGAGACCCAGGACGCCAAGGAGACGGACGACCTGAAGGCCGCCTACGGCGCCGCCGAGGGCGGCAAGGCGCCGCGCGGCATGGCCGGGGCGGTCAAGGAACTGGAGAAGCGGCAGAAGAGCCGCGCCACCCGCACCCGCCGGGAGACCCTCGGGGTCGCGCTGCTCGACCTGCTCGGCTTCTACCGGGACGTTCTGGCGATCCAGCTCGGCTCCACCGGTGCGCTCGCCAACGAGGACCAGCGGCAGGCGTTGAACCGGGTCGCCCAGGCCGGGCCGGCCGAGGGCACGCTGCGCCGGATCGAGGCGGTGCTCGCCTGTCGCACGGCGCTGGACCGCAACGTGGACCCGCTGCTCGCGGTCGAGGCGATGACGGTGGCGCTGCGGGCGGGCTGAGGCCGTCCGGCAGCTACGGGGTCCTTTCCCCGGTCCTGCCCGGATCGTCCTGGTTCGGTTGCGTAGGCCTCCCGGAGTCGGCCCGGTTCGGTTTCGTAGGCCTCCCGGAGTCGGCCCGGCATCCCACCTTCGAGTGAACGGGCGATACTCGCCGGGCACACCCGCGTGTGACGGCGCACCCGTTGTGCACGCTGGGGGCCGACTGTGCCCCGGCCGTAGCCCGGGCCTCCCCGTCGGGAGGGCCCGCCCGCCGGAGCGGTCGCCTCCCGTACGGCACCGGGTCCGGTCCGGCGTCGGCCCTCCTCCCGAGGTGGTGCGTTCCGTGGTTCGTCCGCTCCTCGTCATCCCCCTGCTGGCCGCCGCCGTCGGCGGGCTCTGGCTGGCCCGCGGTGCGCTCCAGCGCTGGCGCGACCTGCGGGCCGCCGAGACCTACGAACTGGCCGGCGACCGGTGGCCGATGCTGATGCGGGCGGGCGGGGCGATGGTCTGCGGAGTGTGCGTCACCGCGTTGACGGTGCTCACCGCGCTCGGGGCGTTCGGCGGGCTGAGCAGGGGCGGCGCGGGGGCCGACCGAGCGGGGTCCGCCATCGACGCGGCCGCGGCGGGGGCCTGGCCGAGGTCGGCGCCGGGGTCGGTGCCGGGGGCGGCGGTCCGGCAGCAGGCGGCGCCGCCGGACGCTGTGGCGTCCGCCGCGCCCGCTGCGTCCGCGAGTGCGACGCCGGGCGGGACGCCCGCCGTGACCAGCCGCTTCGACAGCGTCGGGCATCCGGGCGGCGGCGAGCTGCTGCAGTCCGCCGTGCTCGGACCCGACGGGAAACCGCGCAACGTCCGGGTCTGGCTGCCGCCGCAGTACGCCAAGGAGTCGAACGCGCGCTTCCCGGTCGTCGTGATCCACGCCGCCACCCCGCGCAAGACCGCCGACGCCGAGGTGCCGGACGTCTTCGAGGGCATCGGTGCGGCCCTGCAGACCGGCCGGGTCCGTCCGTTCATCCTGGTCGCGCCCGAGGCGCCGAGCGGCACCGCGCACCCCTGCGAGCTGGTCGCCGCCGCCCCGGCCGCCGTCGCCGACGACGCGACGCTGCGCACCACCATCGCGGCCTCCTTCCGCACCTTCCCGCCCGGTCCGGCCTCCTGGGGCACCCTCGGGGTCGAGGGCGGCGCGCCGTGCGCGGCCGCGGCCGGGCTGGCCCGGCCGGACCTCTACGGCGTGGCCGCCGCGGTCTCCGGCCGCTACGACGCCGCCGCGCTCACCCAGACCGGGGCCGAGGCCCCGGCGGGCAGCTCGGCCAAGCTGCTGCTGGCCGCCGCCAAGGGCGACGCCGCCGGGCTGGACGCGGCCCGAAAGCTCCAGAGCGCGCTCAAGGCGGGGCCGGGCCCGGCGGCCAAGGCCGATGTGCGGATCTCGGACAACGTGCAGGACTACTCCGCGGACCGGGAGCGGCTGCGGCTGCTCCGGCAGGCGGCGCAGTTCCTGGCCGAGGCGCTGGCCAAGGCGTCCTGAGCGCCGGCCGAGCGGGCGTTACGCTGCCCGGTACCCGGGGGACGGGTACCGGGCAGCGTCGTTTCTTCGTTCTCGTACTTTTCTCGTACTTTTCTCGGATGTCCCGGAGCGGTGGAGAGGAAGCGGATGAGGGCCTTCGGGCGGGTGCGGGTGGCGGCCGTGGTGCTCGCGGTCGGGCTGGTGGCGGTCTCGGCGGGCGGGTGCAGCGGGGGTTCCCCGGGCTCGGCCACGGGGGCCGGTGAGCCCGGCTCGTCCGGCTCGTCCGACTCGACCGCCTCCACCGGGTCCGGCGCGGCTTCGGCTGCCGCCGTGACCCCGCTGGAGCCGCTGCCCGCCGTCGTACCGGCCGCGCTCGCGCCGTACTACGCGCAGCGGCCGACCTGGCAGCCGTGCGACGGCGGGTTCGAGTGCACGACCTTCCGGGTGCCGACGGACTACGACCGACCCGGCGACGGCGACCTCACCCTCTCGGCCGTCCGCGCCGCCGTCGTACCGGGCGGCTCCGGCAGTACCAGTGGCTCAAGTGGCTCAGCCGGCGCAGGCGGTGAGGCCCGGTTGGGTTCGCTGCTGCTCAACCCGGGCGGTCCCGGCGGCTCGGCGATCGAGTACCTGGAGACCGTCGCCGGGACGTTCGACCGCACCGTGCGCACCCGGTACGACCTGGTAGGCCTCGACCCGCGCGGGGTGGGCCGCAGCAACCCCGTCAGCTGTCTGAGCGGCGAGCGGATGGACGCCTTCACCGCCGCCGATCTGGCCCCCGGCGACCAGCGGGCGATCGACGCGCTGGTCGCCGCCGACAAGGAGTTCGCCGAGGGCTGCCGCAAGCAGGCCGGACCCGCGCTCGGCCACCTCAGCACCGTCGAGGCGGCCCGCGACATGGACGTGCTGCGTGCCCTGCTCGGCGACGAGCGGCTGAACTTCGTCGGCAAGTCGTACGGCACCTTCCTCGGCGCCACCTACGCCGGGCTGTTCCCGAGCCGGGTCGGGCGGCTGGTGCTGGACGGCGCGATGGACCCGGCGCTCGACTCGGTCACCGGCAACCGCACCCAGGCCGGCGGCTTCGAGACCGCCTGGGGGGCCTTCGCCAAGGACTGCGCCAAACGCGAGGACTGCCCGCTCGGCCGCACCGAGCAGCAGGTCGGCGACCAGCTCAACGCCCTGCTCGCGGCCGTCCACGCCCAGCCGCTGCCGAGCACCGACAACGGGCGCCGGCTCACCGCCTCCCAGGCCACCACCGGCGTGGTCCAGGCCATGTACGCCGAATTCCTGTGGCCCAAGCTGCGCACCGCGCTCACTGACGCCAGGGCGGGCGACGGCACCGGCCTGCTGAAGCTCTCCGACGCGTACTACGGGCGCAAGGCGGACGGCACGTACCCCAACCTGATGTTCGCCAACACGGCGGTGAACTGCCTCGACCTGCCCGCCCCGTTCCGCTCGCCGGAGGACGTGCAGCGGGCGGTGCCGGATTTCGAACGGGCCTCGCCGCACTTCGGCCGCGACATGGCCTGGATGGCGCTGACCTGCGCCTACTGGCCGGTCCGGGCCACCGGCGCGGCCCACACCATCCGGGCCACCGGTGCCGCCCCGATCGTCGTCGTCGGCACCACCCGCGACCCGGCCACCCCGTACGCCTGGGCCCGCTCGCTGGCCGGGCAGCTCGAGTCCGGCCGACTGCTCACCTACGACGGGGACGGCCACACCGCGTACGGGCGGCGCAGCACCTGCGTGGACGACGCGGTCAACCGGTACCTGCTCACCGGGGAGGCCCCGGAGCAGGGCCAGCGCTGCGACCGGTAGCCGCGCTTTCGCGTTGTCAGGCGGAGGAGACCGCCAGCTTCGCGGCGAAGCCCGCGAACAGCACGGCGACGCCGCTGGTCAGGGTCGCGGACAGGCGCTTGCGGCGGCGGAACGCGGTGGCGAGCGTGGTGCCGGCGAAGATCACCAGGGAGAGGTAGAGCAGGCTGAAGGTCTGCAGGATGCCGCCGAGCAGGGCGAAGGAGAGCGCGGGCTGTCCGTAGGACGGGTCGACGAACTGGGTGAAGAACGACAGCAGGAACAGGATCGCCTTCGGGTTGAGCAGGCTGATCACCAGCGCCCGCCGGAACGGCCGCTCGCCCGCCTCCGGCGCCGCCTCGGCCGCCGCCGGGTCGGCCTCCGCCCGGCGCTCGCGCCAGAGCTGGCGGGCGGCCCGCAGCATCCCGAACCCGATCCACAGCAGGTAGGCGGCGCCGCCGAGCTTGACCACCGCGAACACCGCCGGGTTGGCCTTCAGCAGCGAGGCGGCCCCCAGCGAGGTCAGGCTGATCAGCGTGAGGTCGCCCATGAACACGCCCGCCGCGGCCCGGTACCCGGTCCGGATGCCCTTGCGGGCGGCGACCGACAGCACGTACAGCGAGTTGGGGCCGGGCAGCAGGATGATGACGAGCGCGCCGAGGACGTACGTCGCCAGGTGGTTGACACCGAACACGGTGCACTCCGGGGGTGGGGGAGGGGTGACAGGGGGCGCTCATCGTAACGTCGTACCGGCGATCGATTGAAGCGAAAACCATCCGCCCCCACCGCACCCCCCACCCCCCCGACCACCCCGGCTACGGATCACCTGCGAACCTGTGTAGACTGACCCGCGTTGCCACCACACGTGGCAGCGGTGCCGCCTTAGCTCAGTTGGCCAGAGCAACGCACTCGTAATGCGTAGGTCATGGGTTCGAATCCCATAGGCGGCTCAGTGAAGGCCCAGGTCATCTAGCCTATGACCTGGGCTTTTTGCTTTGCCGTGACCTTTCGGGTTGGCGCTCCTCGCCGGTTTTCAGCACCGTGATCATTCCCGGTGGAGAACCGTGCAGCGGGCGTGCACGGCGGTGGACAAGGCCCAGCGGTGGAGACCGTCGATGTTGAGGGTGGGTCTTGTTGGCTGCCTACAAGCCTCAAGGCGCAGCGGCGATATGAAGAGTCGGCCGATGGATGAGCGCGCGCTGGCCTGGGATCGCAGACGTCGGAGCTGGCGTGCCTTCCAGTGGCTCACGCCACGCTTGGCCGCGCGAAACGAAACGGAATCGATTCTTGACAATCGGCACCTTGATCATCAATTCCGCGGTATGCTTTCACAATGTCTGAACTGCAAGAAGGGCCGGATGCGAGCCGCACCGCGGTTGAGCTGTTCGCGGGGGCGGGCGGTCTGGCCATGGCTGTCCACGGGGCTGGCTTCAGGCCACTCCTGTTCAACGAGTTTGCCAAGCGGGCCTGTCAGAGCCTTCAAGCGAATGGCGCGAAGCCCCGTGGAGACAGGGAATGGATCCCCGAGCCCGGCGAGCCTTGGCCGCTGGTGGAGGGCGACGTGCAGGACCTGGACATGCGCTACCTGCATCGGCGGGTCGACGTTCTCGCCGGCGGGCCACCGTGCCAGCCGTTCAGCCTGGGCGGCGTCGCCAAGGGCGACGAGGACAGGCGGAACATGTTCCCGCAGATGTTCCGGGCGATGCGCGAGATCCAGCCTAAAGCCGTCATCTGCGAGAACGTGAAGGGCTTGCTCAGGCCGTCGTTCAGGCCCTACCTGGAGTACATCCTCCGGGAGATGGAGATGCCGTTCGAGCTGCGCGACCCCGCCGCTGGCTGGAAGGAGCATGACGCGGTTCTCAGGGCGGTTCGAGAGGTTCCCGCCAGCGATCCATCGAAGCGGTACAACTTGGTGGTGACGCAGGTGAACGCGGCTGACTACGGGGTACCCCAGATCAGACACCGCATCATCATCGTCGCCTTCCGGGCTGATTTGGCCGTGGACCTCGATCAGTTCAAGCGGGACGTGCGACCCCAGTACTCCGAGGCCGCACTGGTCCGCTCCATGCTGGACGGCTCCTACTGGGAGCGACACCCCACGGTTCCCAAGCATGTGCGCGAACTCGTCATGGCCAGGCTGCCGAAGGACATGCCGTTGATGGACGACGGCCTCAAGCCCTGGCGCACCTTCCGCGACGCCATCGCCGGTATCGATGAGAACGAGGGCAAGCCGCTGCCGAAGATCGCGTGGGACCGACTCGACCGGCAGGAGTACCGCGCGGGTGGATTCACCGATCACATCGGCTGGCCGGACGCCAGGATCTACAAGGGGCACACGCCCAATGAGCTTGATCGGCCCGCGAAGACCGTCAAGGCCGGCGTGCATGGCGTGCCGGGGGGCGAATCGGTGATGCTCACGGACGACTTGGAGTCGTCCAAGAGCAAGATCTACAGGCACCGCTACATGACCGTACGCGAGACCGCCCGGGTCATGACCTTCCCCGACGACTGGAAGCTGGAGGGTCCGAGGGGTGAGAAGATGCGTCAGCTCGGCAACGCGGTCCCGGTCAAGCTCGGTGCGGTCTTCGCCGACGCCGTCGCCAAGGCGCTCGACCAGGCGGAGGGCCGCTCATGACTGGTGCGACGAAATCGGCGCAGAGCCGGTGGAAGGATAGGACACCTCCTGACCGGGCCTGGAAAGGTAGGCAGGGCAGGAGCCGTGCCGCAGCGTCCGCGGAGCAGGACCGAGCCGCCGGCGGTAGCCACCGGAGGCTGGTGGACCTGGGCGACGGGCGATTCGCTCGCGCATCGGTGTCTCTGAGGGTGTACGCCAAGACCAGACGCATCCGCGCCACCCTGCGGTGGGGCGACGGTGAACAGTCACCGGATCGCTACCTGGGCGAGGTCGATCACGAGACCCGTGCTGCCAATCTGGCTGAGGCTTGGCGCCGGGCTTGGGAGATGGGACTCCTGGTAGAAGAGCGACTGCCCGAGGATTCCAAGGCTTCTTCTCTGGCGGTCCGCTCGTCCATGCGCGCGAACCGGGGAAGGGACACGAAGCCGGAGAAGGCGCTGCGGTCGCTGCTCTACAAGCAGGGGCTTCGCTACCGGGTGGACGCCCAGCCGCTGGCCGGCCTTCGCCGCAGGGCCGATCTGGTCTTCACCAAGGCACGGGTCGCGGTATTCGTCGACGGCTGCTTCTGGCATGTCTGTCCCGATCATCACCGCGAAGCAAGAAGGAATTCCGAGTTCTGGCAGCGGAAGTTCCGCGAGAATCAGCAGCGCGATATCGAGACCACACGGCTGCTGGAAGAGGCGGACTGGACCGTGATCCGTGCTTGGGAGCACGAGGATCCCGAGGACGTGGCTCGTCGCGTCGTCGAGGCAGTGCGCGGGACGTCCGAAGACGGGTAGCCGATGGCTACAGTCCGTTGCCATCCAGTAGGTCTTGGATCGCATCAGCCGCTCTGCGCAGGACGACACGACCGTCGCCATCGCTGTAGGCCAGAACCGCGCTGTTGGTGTCGATGCCGGCTTCGACGAGCACACCCAAGGGGATCTGCACGTTGCCGGCCGCATCTATCGTGACTTCCGCTGGTTCCCGGATCATGCGATCAGTCTGGCATGCGACACCGGCCGCACGGGGCCCGCGGGAGCACTTTTGGATCTTCGCCACCGCTGTCGGCATGGCCCACTACGCTTGGTCCATGCTGGTGGAGCCTCCTCGCATGCGTCCGGTGAGGACCGGTCGTACACGTCAGTTGCCACGCATGCGCACGCGAGTCTCCGTCCGAGGAGTGTTGGCCTGGGTAGAGGAGCGGCGTCAGTCGTGAGCGAGGACCAGTTCATCAACGTCACGCCGCACCCTCGCATCCTCGGGGTGCTCGGCGATATCGAGTTCTCGCACTGGCAGTGCTTGGCCGAGTTGACGGACAACTGCTTCGACGAGTTCCAGGCGGCCGGTGAGGCGGTCATCCGGCCTGCGGTCTCGATCTCGCTGCCAGCCGCTACCTCGAGGCGGGCCACTGCCGAGATCACTGTGCAGGACAACGGGCGTGGCATGAGCTTGGATGCGGTGACCAATGCCATCAGCGCCGGTTGGACGAGCAATGGTCGGCACGGCTCGCTCGGTTTGTTCGGTATGGGGTTCAACATCAGCACGGCGCGGCTTGGTCGGCGGACCACGGTCCGTACGAGCAGGGAAGGTGATCCCCACTGGATCGAGGTCACGTTGGACCTCGTGGAGATCGCCAACTCGTCCAAGTATCAAGCTCCGTACCGACTGGTGCCGAAGGATCACCCAGGCGAGCATGGCACCACCGTCACGATCAGCGAGCTCAAGCAAGAGCAGCATGCGACCCTGTGCCGGCCGCAGACCCAGAACGTCATCAGGGAGAAGCTCGGGGACATCTACAGCTACCTGCTGAGTGAGAAGGGGTTCCTGCTCACGCTCAATGGCAAGAAGATCAAGCCTCGGCTCCCCTGCATCTGGGACGAGAAGCGGACAGTGGCCCGTCAGGGTGTGGAGATCCACGCCGTCCAGTGGATCGAGAAGGAGCTGAGCCCGAAGAAGGCATGCATGGCCTGCGGCTACTGGAGTCCATTGGACGCGGAAGCCTGTGAGGAATGCGGGCAGGCGCGACTGGAGCTGCGCGAACGTAAGATCTGGGGCTGGATTGGAATCCAGCGCTACCTGCATCGGACTGACTACGGGCTGGATTTTCTGCGCAACGGACGCAAGATCCTTCAGAGGGACAAGCGGGTCTTCTACTGGGAAGACGAGGACGGTCTCGCTGAACCCGAGCTCGAGTACCCCATCGACTCGAAGACGCAGATGGGTCGGATCGTCGGTGAGATCCATTGCGACCACGTCGCCCCCAACTACATGAAGACCGCTTTCGAGGTCGAGACAGCCGAATGGCGACAGGTCCTTCGCGAGGTGCGCGGGAGCAGCCCTCTTCGCCCCAAGATCGCCGAGAAGCGCCGTCTGCCGGAAAACCGTAGCCCCCTCGCCTTGCTGTACGCGGGATTCCGTCGGCAGGACCCTGGGCTGAACTACCTGATTCCGGGTGATGGACGCAACGCCCTTCATGAGAAGGCCGCCCAATGGGCCGTGCGAATGCGGTCAGGCGACCCCGAGTACCAGACTGACGAAGCGTGGTACCGCGCGGCCTACCAGCATGACCATCCAGCCGCGGCGGACCCACAGCCTGAATCGGAGGAGATCCTCCCGGGCTTCGGCGCGAATCTCCTGGAACCGCAGAACGGTGAGGCAGCGGACACGCCAGAGCGGGATGAAACCGATCGCGCTGAAGTACTTCCCGAGAACCTCGCAGCCGAAGAGACGGTGGATCAGCGGCTCCAGCGCTACCGCGCCCACGCCACGCCCGTTGTGGACTTGGAAGGCACATACTTCCTGGAAGACCTCGGACGCGTGGATCTAATCGCCTGGGCGGTCGGCGGCCAGAGGTTGGCGACGAATGACGGGCGCGACGCGCCCGTCATCGTCTCGATGCTGCGGGCCCCGCGACTCGAGGTCTTCATTGACACCGCACACCCGCTCTTCCGAGAATTCGGTGCCGATATCCGCGATCTGGCGCTCGTCGAGGTCGCCGAGTTCATGCGCGTCCGGGTCAACAACGTCTCGCTGCCACTCACCGAGATCGTCACTCAGCTCAAGGCACAGACTTCAAGCCCGCGACTTACGCCCGCCGCAGTGGCGGAGGAATCGGAGCGCCTACTCGAGCAGGTGCGAGCGGCCATGGTGACACCTGTATCGGCGAACCCGGCGGTCCCGTGGCTGCTGCTTACCAAGGAGGAACGGGCAGACACGGAGCGCCGCTTCGCCGTGGAGTCGGGCGGGGGAACCTCCTGGAACGACGCGCTCACGACCGGCGAGTTCATCCGCTACATCCCAGCCACTGCGGTGATTCGCATCATCCAGGACTCGCCGGACACCTTCCTCGACGGGCACGTGTTCAAGCGTGGGTACATGGCCCTGAGCGATCCGGGTGCGAGGGCTCTGGTGGTTGAGCGACTGATCAGCCCGCTCAGTGACCTCGCACTGCTCGATCAGCACCGTCCCCGGCTCGATACAGAAGAGCTGACCAGGATCCGGATCAGTTGTCGGCTGATCGCCCGCGACCTGGCCGACAACTCTTAGGGGAGCTGTGACATGCGGGGCTTTCTCGACGCAGCGTCACTGCTGGACGCCGGCCCACTGCAGTTCCCCCGCCGGATCGAACGATTGCTCTGGCACCTGGGCTTCTCCCAGGTAGACAACATCGACGGCTCCGGTGACGAGGGTGGCGACATCCTCGCCGAACACAGGGGCGAACTCTGGGTCATCCAGTGCAAGTGGAAACGACGTGGTGCAGTCGGAGCGGAGGCTGTGGATGAGGTGAACCGAGCACGGGACCACTACCGTGCGCGTCACGCGGTCGTCGTTACCAACACCCGCTTCAGCCCGGACGCGCGGCAGCGAGTCGCGACTCTCTCACGCCTCGGGCCCACCATTCTCCTGTGGGGCGGGACTGACCTGACGACGAGCTTTGACCGCGTTCCGCGTCGATTCGGGGAGATCACTCCACGCCCGTACCAGGCCGATGCGCTGCAGGCTCTTAACTCAGACCTCGACGCGACCGGTCGGGCGTTGCTCATCCTCGCCACAGGACTCGGCAAGACCGTGATCGGCGGGGAGGTCATCGCCGGCCACCTGCGCCGAAACCCCGACAACAAGGTTCTCGTGGTCGCTCACGCGAAGGACCTGGTTCAGCAGTTGGAACGAGCGCTCTGGCGGCACCTCCCCAAGGAGGTGCCGACGCGACTGCTCACCGGAGACACACGTCCCGATGATCTGTCCGGACTGACGTGTGCCACAGTCGGATCGGCACTCGCCGCCGCGCGCTTCGGTTACCGCCCGGATCTTGTCATGGTCGACGAGGCCCATCACATCGGCGAAGAGGGCCAATACGATCAGCTACTCGAAACCCTGGGACACGCACGCCAGTTGGGTGTGACCGCAACACCTTGGCGCGGAGACAAGCACGACATCACGCTCCGTCTCGGCGCACCGAGCTTCACGCTGGGCATCGAAGAGGGAATGCGGCGAGGCTACCTCGCTCAGGTCGACTACCGGTTGTTCGTTGATGACATCGACTGGGATGTGGTCCGAGGAGCGAGCGAGCACTCGTACGGCCTCGCTGAGCTCAACGCCAAACTCTTCCTCCCGCAGCGGGACGAGGCGATTCGCGACGAGCTGGCCTCCGCCTGGGCTACCACCCGCAGCCCCCGGGCGATCGTCTTCTGCCGCACCATCGAGCACGCTGAACGGCTCGCCGATGTGCTTCGACGCACTCCATTGTGGTCCGATGCTCTACCTCTTCACGCGGGACTGGCCAAGCGCGAGCGACAAAGTCGCCTTCTCGCCTTCCGGTCAGGAGAGGTGCCCATCCTGACGTCGGTGGACATCCTTAACGAAGGCGTCGACGTGCCAGACGTCAACATCCTCTGCTTCGCCCGAGTCACCCACTCCCGGCGCATCTTCGTTCAGCAGCTCGGCCGCGGGCTGCGGCTGCGCGAGGGCAAGGAGCGGGTCACGGTCCTGGACTTCGTCAGCGACCTCCGCAGGATCGCCGCAGCACTCAAGCTCAAGCGCGCCCTGGACAGCGGTGGCGAAATCGAGACGCTAGCCAAGGTCACGCCGTCTAGCATCGACTTCAGCGACCAACGGGTCGCGGCTCTCATGGACGAATGGATCAAGGACGCGGCCAGCCTTGAGACAGCGTACGACGAGCACCGCCTCCAGTTCCCCGATGCCTTTGGCCCCCAGGAGTGAATCCGCAGTGCCCCTGCAGCAGTTGCCGGCATCCGTCCGCGAGCGTCTTCTCATCGAGATCTACCGACAGGCCAACGAGCTTGACTGGGAGTTCTTGAGCAACGGCGAGAAGACGAACCAGTACCGCAGGTGGATCGAGGACCCAAGGGTGGGCGGTGTTCTCCTCGCCTTCGGCGAGGAGAAGGACGCTCGCGTCTGGATCAAGGACGTCCCCATGAAGGAGTATGCCCGCGCTCAAGAGGGGATTGGGCACTACGTTCGCTACGCGGTGAACCGCTTCCGGGGTGCTGAAGAGATCGTGCAGGCCGCGCTGGGCGACGGCTGGAATGTGCGGCGCAACTCGATCGGCGAGAAGCCCAATCACTGCTACGCGACCCACGGCGGATCGAGCCGGTACGTCTGCTGGGGACGCGCGGGCACGTTCCGCGACCTCATCTGGGCCTCAGTCAGCGAGGCCGCCAACACTGGAGAGCGGCCGGCGATAGTTATCACCACTCGGGACGGCGAGACTATTTCTAGAGCCGACCGTCATCAACAGGAAAAGATCGCCGCTCATTGCGGTGTCGATCTCAAGTATCTCCACCGCTACATGATCCCTAATCCCGAATATGTCGGTAATTTGGATTCAGAAGTCTGATTAAGGTCGCAAGTCCCACTAATTCGCACATGTCGGAGGTAGTCCACCGTGACAGCGGGGGATCACGAGAAGAGCAGCGAGCGCGGTCTCTACGACGGCTTCGAAGGCTATCGAACGCCTACTCAGGATGATTATCGCAGCATCCTGAACGATGGCATGGTATCAATTGATGCCAACCTCCTTTTGGATCTGTACCGCTATAATGAAAAAACTCGCGGCGATCTGTTGTCCGTGATGGCTGCCCTGGGGAGTCGCCTCTGGGTATCGCATCAAGTGCTTGAGGAATTCTGGCGTAACCGGGAATCTGCCTTGAGTGACCCCAAAAGGACCCGCGACACACTCGTGGATGAGTTGCAGGTCTCCGCAGAGACGGCTACGAAAGCCATCCGGACCTGGGCTAATAGAGTGTCGCTTCCCCAGGAGCGAAGGCTGGAACTCATCGCGGAGATCGATGGTGCCTTCGAAAGAGTTAAGGGTCAGATCAACGCCCAGACAGACAGCGCTATCACAGACTTCTCCCGTGACACTAATCACGATGCGATCCTGACTCAGCTGTCGCAAATTCTCGCAGGATGTGCGGGAAACCCTCTCTCGGGCCATGACTACGCAATCGCGCTGGAGGAGGCTGCCCGCAGGGTGCAGGCGAAGGAGCCTCCTGGCTACCGGGATAGGAAGAAGGGGGAGAACGCGGCAGGCGACTATCTCGTTTGGGAGCAGCTGCTGCGCGAGGCGGAGCTACGCAATTGCGACGTGATATTCGTAACGAGCGACGTCAAGGAAGATTGGTGGAGGATCGTTGAGGGTGAAGCTCGCGGGCCGAGGCTTGAGCTAATCGAGGAATTCAAGTCGCGCACGGGGCGCCAGATTCTTTTCCTCAGGCCGACCGGCTTGCTGAGGCAAGCGGAATCACTGCTCAATGTTCCAGTTGATCCGACCTCCGTGGATGAAATTGAGAGGGTCGATCGCATTCGAGCCGACACGGAGAGGAGTCGCGTCACTGCGGAGGCGTCTACTCTCGGGCAAATCCCGTCCGATATTCGCGAGCTCCTGCTTGTGGAAATTTACCAGCAGGCGCATGATATCGGCTGGGAATCCTTGAGTAACGCGGAAAAGACGAGCCAGTATCGCAAATGGATCGAAGATCCGAAGATTGGCGGCGTCCTCACGTCATTCATGCGCGAGGAAAATGCCAGGGTTTGGATCAAGGACGTGCCCATGAAAGAGTACGCCCGAGCTCAAGAGGGCTTCGGCCCTTATGCGCGCTACGCGGTCATGCGTTTCAAGGGGGCCGATGAAGTGGTGGAGGCCGCGTGTGGTTCCGGATGGGACGTCGTGCCCGACTCCCTCGGAGAGAAGCCCATGCATTGCCTTGCCACCGACGGCCTCTCCACCCGATATGTCTGCTGGGGACGCCCCGGCAGTTTCCGCGACCTCGTCTGGGCCGCAATGAACCATGTGGCTGAAGGCCAAGAGGCGCCAGCCGTCGTGATCACCACACGCGAGGGCGAGGAGGTTCGCGAGGCCGACCGTGAACAGCAGATGCGGACGGCCGATCGTAGCGGTGTGCTCTTGACCTACCTGCGCCGCGAGATGACCCCGAATCCTGATCTGGAGCGATGAGAGCGAACGACCCTGTCTCGCCATCAACCGCTTAGCACAAATGAGTTCTGATGGCACTCTCCGAACGGTTTCGGAGAGTGCCATCAGCGTCAATTACTTGGCCACTCCCAGATCGTGGCCCTTACACCGGCCTCCCGGATGCCCTTGAGACGGATCTCTGACACGGGCTCCACTTCGAAGTGGAGCAACGGGTCGTTGATCACCCGTACCGTCGGGTGCCCGCCGCTGCCTTCTTCCAGGTGCGAGGCCAGGAGCAGCGTGTAGTTCTCCCGTTGTTCCTGTGCTCGCAGGAACTCGGCTTTGGTCAGCGAGACTTCGGCCGGGAGCGGGCCGCCGTGGGCTTTGATCTCGTAGTAGCGTCCTGCGGCGTCGACCGCGTCCGCCCCGAGGCCCGGGAGAGCACGCTGGTCGAGCTCGGTCGCGCTCTCGCCAAGGACGTTTGCGAGCAGTTGGATGACCAGCACCTCCTTCGTGCGGTCCTGGTAGGCCAGCGGGGCGGACAGCTCGCGCGGCACCGCGCCGCCGGGACGCGGCCTGGGCAGCCCTGCGTCTCGCTCGCGCACCGCACGCGTCTGCGGCCGGGCTGGAGTCGTTCCAGCTGTCGCGGGCGTGGTGTGGGTGACCGTGGGCTTGCCGAGACTGGCTGGGTCGATCAGTCGGCGCGGGGTGGTCGGCGCACCCTCGGTTGCGGATGCTGGCGGCGTGGGCAGGGCCGTCGATGGTCGGGCTTCGGCGGTCGGCCGTGGCTTGGGGATCAGAGCTGCGGGCTTCGTCAGTTGTGGGCGGGTGGCCTGCCGGGTTGGTGTCGCCGCTGCCCGTTGGGCGCGCTCGCGCAGAAGCTCGGCTCGTCGCTGTTGCTCCTCGTGGTCCCGTTGGCCGGCAGAGGTGAGGGGAACCGTCCGGATCGTGTTCGCCTCTTCCTCGTCCCAGAAGTCGCGCCATCGGTGTACCACCCGAGTGCGCTCCCCTGAGAAGTAGCCGGCCACGGCATGTCCGCCGCCCCAGGTACTGCGCAACGCCTTTGGGTCGACGAGGAACATCGCGTTTGCCTGCCGGTCGATCTGGGCGTCGACCCGGACCTCTAGGGGATCTCGACCCTCGCCGAGATCCAGTCGGATACGCAGTTCGGGCAGGATTCGCACCTCTAGCCCGGCCAGCCAGGCCCACTCCTTGAAAGCCTCGGCGGCCGCCGGCTCGTCGCGGACCAAGCGGTCCTGCAGCCCGGTCACCGCATTCCGAAAGCTCTCGGTGAGCCAGGGGTCGAGTTCCGCACCGTCCAGATCGACGACCTCCGCAGAGCCTGCCTCCAGTCGCTGCACGCCCAGCAACCCCAGTAGTCCGGCGAATTGCTCTATCTCCCCGCCCGGCTGCCAGAGCGGAACATGGTCGGCCAACTGTCGTTCTACGGCCGGGTGCGAGACGGCGTAGACCGGTCGCCGCTTGATCCAGCCGGCACTGGTCCACAGCGGCAACCAGCGCAGCTTCTGCCGAAGGCCGGGCGAAACGACCGTACCGGCTGACCAAACTGACGCGCACAACGACCGCAGGGCTTCCAACATCACCCGCTGCTGCTCGCCGGTCGGGGACGTCCCAACCACCGCGAGCTCCTTCAGCACCTTGACCAGGTCCTCGGGGTCCGGCTCTCCGACGTCGAGAGCCTCCCAGAGCGGAAGAAGTTCGGCCCCGGTCGGCACGAAGGGGCGAAGACCCGCCAGGATGGTGGCGCCCCGAAAGCACGAATTGGGCCGGCGCCATCCCTGGTCCGTGAGCACCAATTCGTCGGCGTTCCGGAAAGCGGCCCAGATCTCATGCTCGACCTGTGCCCGCGAGGTATCAGCCGAGCGCTCCGTCAGACGTCGGGCGAGTGCACGGTAGACCAGATAGACCTCGGTCTTCAGCTCCTCTGGCACCGGAGTTGACAGCTGCGGGCGCTTGCGCAGAACACGGAGGCGCTCGATCAGCTGCGGGACATCCGGGTCACCAGCCACCCCGAGAGCGGTAAGCACCTCCACTCGGCTTGCCAACGCCCTTTGGAACTCTGGGTGCAGGTACTTCGGCTCGTCCTGCCCGTAAAGCGCCTCGGCGTCGGCGGTGCGCAGCTGCAGTTCACCGGGGCGACGCAGCGTGCCACGGGCGTCCTCCAGCCAAGCCGCGTCCCGGAGCTGCCAGACCCACAGCGCGGCGATCGGACCGCGCTCGGTCCATCCGTGATAGGCTGTCGCCGTTTGCACCCGGGCCTGCTCGGGGGTGGTGACCATTCCGTGTTTGCCTAGCGTCTGCAGCAGCGCGGCGGTCCGCCGTCGGCGCTCCGCGACGTCCCGCTCGGTGATGAGGTCCTGGACGACCAGGTCCAGATCGGGGCAGAGCCGGTCGTCCAACGTGAAGGTGGCGCCCAGCTTGCTCATCGCCCACCAGCGCGCGTGGGGCGATAGAGCGGCGTTGCGGGCCAGGCCGACGCGGCTGTCCCGCGTGGTGTACTCCTTCACATCCCCCGCCGGGCCGCGTGGCACTGGCCTTAGCCGGGGCGTGTCCGCCACACCCAGCAGACGCAGGAAGGCCGTTCGACTCAGGCCGCCGCTCTGCGAGGCGGGGAGCAGTGAGCGGGCGTAGGAGCGATGTGCCCAGAGCAGCCCGGGCGTTTTGCGTGCAGCGACCGCGAACCGGTCACCATCGGTGCTCTCCAGCGCCTGGGAAAGGTAGACCTCCGCTGGCCTGACCTGGTGGGTCTTTTCCTCGCCGTCCGCGCCGTAAGCGTAGGCGTCGAGCAGTACAGCCCGCCCGATCTCACCGCCCAGCTGCTCTCGCACCGCCTTCGGAACCTCGCCCAGTGCACGCTGGAGCAGGACGAGCTGCTCGGCATTGGAGAGATCAGCGGCGTCGAGCCTGCCGCCTGCCGAGCCGAGCCTCGCGACCCGGCGCAACACAGCAATCGTGTCGTCGCGGCCCACCAGACAGTCGCGTTGGCGCAGCCACTTGACCACTTGCCGCGCCGGTTCCTCGTCTACCCAGTAGGCGGGATGCAGCTCAAGCAGGACCCCGAGGCGGTCCAACAGCCCGCTGGTCGCTCCTTCGGCGAAGGCGTACTCGCCGCTCACCGGAGTCAGCCGGCGCCCGTCCGCAGTAGCAACACAGCGCTGGTGAGCCAGTTGGAAGCCCAGGCCCGCCGCGAGAGCAACCGCGGTGAGGCGCACTGTGCGGTTGACGTCATATGCCACGCGTGACAGTAGTCCGACCGCGTCTCGAACCGTGATCTCGCTGACGAGCTCTGCCGCGCCCGCTGCCCGCCAGTCCGCGAGGACGTTACGCCAGCGGCCATCATGGTCCCGCCCGGTGTGCGGGAAGCTGTGCACCAGCTTGGCGAGTTGTGCTGTGTCCTGGCCGGAGATCACTCCGGTGAGCTCGGCCGCCTCAACTGCGAGTTCGACCAGGGGAACCGCCGTTCCGTCCTGGAGTGGCAGGCTGAGCCTCGTGGCCACCTGGCCGCGCGCCCGCTCCAGGAAGGCGGCCCGAATTGCGTCCTGGAGCCGGGTGCCGACTTGGGCGGACGGACTGGGCAGCGGCACCAGATGCCACGCCGACGGCTCAACCCGGCCAAGGACATCGAGCACGGCGGACTGCCACAGGTCCGCGACAACCGGGACCAACTCCGCGTTCAACCGGCTCGCCGCGAATCCCTCACGGCTGATCACCGGATCGAACTGTGTATGCACCCGGGCCGCGACGGCCAACGGTGCTACTGGCAGCCCAGCGTGGACGCTACCGGTTGCCACCTGGTGCAGCGGGAGCGCCACGGCCACCGGCACCGAAGCACCGAGCGCCTTGTGGCGCCGACGCCATTCGGCCCGCGCTGGGATCCGCGTGTCGTAGACGCGCCAGCGCTCTCCATCTGGAGTCCGCGCCTCGCGCACTTGGACCACCTGCTCGGTCCCGCCGACGGACAAGCGCAGTGACGTCACGTCCCGCCAGCTCAGCCTCAGGACCTTGGCCATAGCGTGGTCGGCGGGACTATCGACCAGGACGGTTACCCGCTTCAGACTCCGCAAGAAGAGCAATGAGCTGTCCTGCCAGCTCCCGAACCACTCGATGAGCTCGGTGGCCGACAGGGTGTCGGCGGCCAGTGGAATCCGGAAGACCGTCCACCGTGGCCCCGCGATCTGAGGTGGCAGCGACAGCGGCTCGGCCGGCTCAAGGGTCAGGTTGATGAATCGGACGTGGTACGGATGCCCGTGCACCTCCCAAGAGGTCGACAGCTGACGCAATGTTGCCAAGCCGATGCCGAATCTGCCGGTGGCCTCCGCGTCGCCGGTCTTGCCGCTGAGCCACGGCAATCCGAGCCGCAGGATGTCAGCCAGCCGGACACCCTTCCCGTCGTGCGCGATCAGCAACTCGGTGGGACGCCAACACAGTCGAATCTGACTTGCCCCGACGTCGTCGGCGTTCTGCACGATCTCGGAGAGCACCTGGAGCTTGTCCGAGGAGATCGCCTCGGCGCCCTGCTGCCCGCGCTCCGCGATCTGACGGAACACACCGAGCCCGCCACGCAGTCCATCATCGAAGAGCCTGATCGCATGGGCAGCCTCCTCGACCGTCTGAGCCTCGAAGCCGGGGTCGGTCTGCGGATCGGCCAGCAGCGCCTGCACCGCCTGGGCCAGTGCGTCTTCCTCGGTCACTCGTCTCTCCCTCACCCCACCGACTGTCGAGGACAGCATCGGCGCCTAGGCACGGGGCAGATCCTCGACCGACTGAATCCAGCCAAAGCCCAATGCTCATGGATCATCATCGCGAGGCAAGGGTGGCCGGGTCAGACGTCCGACCGGAGGCTGCGTTAGCTCCGGAGGTGGGATCAACTCAGCTGAAACGATACGGAGCAGTGCTTGCCATGTCAGTGCCCGCTGATACGGGCGTCCCATTCCGTTGCTGTCACCCCGCTAAAACTGCTCGCCAGCCTCCAGTCGAACTCGTATCCGGCGCTGTTGCTCCGATCGGTGAACCCGCCCCCTGTGCATATCGCACGGCGACGGCGTACCCACCCGAGTGACGACTCTCAGCACCCTCGACGAGGTGAGTTCAACCCGAGTAACGAGCTTTAGCTGGGCCCGGTCAGGACCTGACCGGGGCTCTGCAGCACGTCTTACGCTTGTGCGCTGATCCTCGTCTTTTGCCTGCGACGCTGACACCGAGCGCTTCCGAGGGGGGCCAGCCTGGGGAGACGGCATCGCTCAAGGATGCCGTTGTCGCCGACCACGGCGAGAGCGGGGCGGCGCCCGTGGGGGACGAAAACCCGCATGCGTACTCTGCCGCCACTGGTTCGGTCCTCATTCACCCCAACGGGTGGCGTGAGGGCCAGGGGCGGCAGCCGGGGCTGTCCGGGAGCTGCAGAGTAGCGGGAGAGGTGAAGGGCCCGACGGTCATCCCACGGGTGACGGGGCGGAAGCTTGAGGAGATCCCTTGATGGACGGCAAGTCGGACATAGCCACCGGAGTCGATGCCGGGACGCCGTGCCCGGAGTGGTGCGACGGCGTACACCCCCACCCCTCTACCTTCCACTACGGCTCGATCTTGATGCTGACCGTGACCAGCAACGACGAGCACTCCGAGAGGCCGCTACTCAAGTTCGCGCTCATGGGCGACACAGACACACAGGTGTCCCACCCGGTCCTGCCGATGATCGACGTTGAAGGGATCACGGATCAGGAACTCGACGAGGCGGGGCTGGACGCATTGATCGGCCAGTTCGAGCAGTTTCTGGTCGAGCTTCGAGGATTCCAGCGCCGACACGGTGAGATCGCCCAGGCGGCGCGCCGCGCCGCCGCCTGACCGGGGCGGTCGCGGCTTCGGAGGCTGCCCCGCGCAGCGGAATCGGCTACTGTGAGTAACTGTAGTGGAGTGGTCGCCACAGCTGGAGTCCATGGGTGACGTGGCGGACAACTTGCCCGCAACTTGCCCGGGAGTATCTATAGCCGTTTGGGACTGACCGACTCGCCGGGGACTCGCCGTCACGGTTAGACGTGCTCTGACCAGGCAATATTGGGACAGGAGTCCGGTGGTTGGGACTGGTCGGCGGATGATCAAGTGTCCTCGTAATGCGTAGGTCGCGGGTTCGAATCCCGCAGGCGGCTCAGGTTTCGGAAGGCCCGGTCAGATGTTCTGGCCGGGCCTTTTGCGTTGCGTCGGGCGTTGTCGGCGAGAAGATCACGAAGTCGACGAGCCGGGGTCGAATGCCCGTCGTCGAAGCCGACGGCTCTCGAGGTCGACTACCTGATCGTCGGGGCCGGGGCCATGGTGGATGAGGACGGCTGGAACGCCGGGATGCGGGGCTGGCCTCGGCCAGCGAGATCCTCGACTACTTCGAGCAGGTGATGCGGAAGACCCTCCTGTCCACCGGCCGCGTCGCCCCCGGGAGGGGGGCGGGCGGCGCGTACGGAGTCGGGCGGGGTGGGCGCGGGGGTCAGCCGATTCGGGCGAGGCCCTTGGCGTTCCGGCGGGCGCGGCCGCGGGAGACCAGCAGCGGGTCCCAGTCCGGGCCGCGGTCGGGCAGCTTGGCCGGGTCGCCGAGCACCGCGCCGGCCGCCACCTCAGGCAGCAGCCGGCGTCCGAGCACCTGTCCGGCGGCGGCGATCCCGCCGGTGGCGACCGCGCTCAGGCCGCTGCCGAAGCGGGTGTTCTGGCCGACCACGTAGAGGCCCTCGACCTCGGTGCGCACGTCCGGCCGCTGGCTGACGTTGCCCCAGCGGGCCATGCCGTAGGGGGTGCCGCCGGTGCTGCGGATGTAGCGCTCGTGGCTGAGCGGGGTCGCCGCCTCCAGGTGGGTGATGCGGTCCCGGAAGGGGCCGATCACCTTCTCGGCGGTGGTCACCATCAGCTCGGTGAACTGCTGCTTGCGGGCCTGGTAGGCGGCGTCCCGGCGGTAGGGCTCGCCGTCCGCCGGGCCGCCCCGTACGCCCCAGAAGTCGTAGCCGGGCGGGCAGAGGGTCAGCAGCTGGAAGTTGCTGTGGCCGGGCGGGCAGACCGCGGCCGCGCCCGGGTCCTTGTGGGAGGCGAAGGAGAACATCAGCATCGGGATCGAGTCCACGGTGCCGTCGCGTTCCCAGCTCTCGATCATCGCCGCGTGCGCGGCCTCCATGTCGTCGCTGCCGTGCCACCAGATGTTGGCGTTGGGCAGGCCGGGCAGTTCGGTGTCGAGCGCGACGTACACCGCGACCAGGGCGCCGCGCATGGTGGCCGCCCGGGTCCGGCCGACCAGCTCGGCGGAGAACGCCTGCTCGCCGCCGCACAGGTCGAGCACGGTGCGCCGGTAGTCCGCGTTGGAGATCACCAGGGGGGCGGATATCCGTCTGCCGTCGGCGAGTTCGACGCCGGTGGCGCGCCCCTGGTCGATCAGGATGCGGCGCACCTCGCAGCGGGTGCGCAGCTCGCCGCCGTACGACTCCAGGGCCTCGACGAAGGCGGCCACCAGGGCCTGTCCGCCGCCCTCCGGGTAGTAGGCGCCGCGCATGTAGTGGTCGAGCATGGCGGCGTGCTCGGCGAAGGTGATGCCGTCCGGCATGGTGCCGTAGTTGCCGGCCTGGGCGGCGATCAGGGTGCGGCCCTTGGGTGAGAGCTCGCAGTGGTCCAGGGCCTCGGCCAGGGTCCGGGTCCGGCGGGACCAGCGCATGGTGTCGGGGAACTGGCGGAACAGCTCGACCATGGGGCGGCCGACCAGGCTCTCCCGGGTGGCACCGGACACCGTCTCGGCGATGTGGACGAAGCGGTCGATCCCCTCGGTCTCCTCGGGCAGCGCCGCGCGGAGCCGGTCGCGGTAGGCCGGCCAGCCGGCCGGCACGTCCACCGTGGCGGTGGGGGTGATGATCCGGTCGAAGCCCTGCTCGTTGTCCATCGGGCGGAAGGTCACCCGGTCGCGGACGCCGAGGCCGGACAGGACGGCCGGGAGGATCCCGTCCGGCCCGCAGTCGCCGATGTAGTGGGTGCCCACGTCGAACTCGTACTTGCGGCGGCGCCGGAAGACGTGGGCGTTGCCCCCGGCCACGTCGTGCTGCTCGAGGACGAGCACCCTGCGCCCGTCGGCAGCCAGATAGGCCGCGCTGACCAGTCCGCCCAGGCCGCTGCCGACCACGATCGCGTCGTAGTGGTCCTCGCCGCCCCCGGCCGTCGGACCCTGCACTCCCCGCATTTCCGCCCCCCACTCGTCTGCCCATCGGCACGTGCCGCCGTCATGGATGTGGATCTCGAAGGCCGGCCCGCTGATGTGTGCCGTCCGATCGCACGGCGGGAAGGAGACCGGATCAGCCACCTCCTCGGGCTTGCCGACCCGGCCGAGCGCGACGTTCCCCGCATCCGCTCCAGCGCGGCCTCGGACAGCTCGCCGACCAGGTCGGTGGCGATCGGGCCCGGGGCGACCGCGTTGGCTCGCACGCCGCGCGGGCCGCACTCCCTGGCCGGGGAGCCGGTGAATCCGGTGATCCCCGCCCCGGAGGCGGCGCAGTTGGCGCGGGCGACGTTACCGTAAATCCCTGATGCTGACGACAGGTTGACGATCGGTCTGTTGATGCGTTCGGGGCCGGTGGGGGCGGCCTGGCCGTCACCGCCGGAGGAAGGTCCCGCCGGCGATGACCCAGAGGCCGGCCGGAACCGGGCCGCACTTGACGACTTCGGTGTGCATCTGGGGGTTGGTGTGGTTCCAGCCGACCCGGCGCTGGTGCTGCTCGTCGGTCGGGTAGAAGGTGAGGCCGGCCTCGGGGTGCTGCCCCTCCTGATAGAGGTACGGCTCGCCCCCGAGCGGGGTGACCACGGTCTGCGAGATGGGCCCGGTCACGGTGATGGCGCCGTTCCCGTCGACGGTCAGGCAGTCGACGTCGAACTCGGCCCGGGTGGTGCCGGACTTCTCGAACACGTGCTGCACCACGACGTGCCCCCGCGGGTGGCCGCCCACCGTACGGGCGCTGACCTGCGCGGTGAGTCGCTCGCCCGGGTTGGGGCCCGGGCCGTGCTCGTTGAGCAGGGTCCAGCTGTACAGGGACAGGTGTTCGGCGGACGCGGACGCGGGCGCGGCTGTGGCGGTGCCGGCGGTTCCGGCGGCGAGAGCCACGGCCGCGGTGGTCAGCGCGATGGCGGTGGTGAGCTTGCGCATGGTCAATCCTCGATCAGGAGAAGGGAGTCGGGTCGTTTTCCGACTGCCTCCAAGCTCCCAGTCCATTCCGCCCCGCGGCCTCCGCCGCAGGGAGGGACCGGGTCCCCCGGTGGGGGAACCGCCCTCCTCCGCCCGGCTCACCGAGTGGCGTGTCACCGGGCGGCGTGGCGTATCGCGTCCAGGGCGAGCGCGGCCGCGGCCAGCGCGGCGGCCAGGCCCGCGACCGCCGGCGGGGCCGGGGCCCGGTCCCCGGAGACGCCGAGGAAGTCCAGCCCGGAGACGTGGGTGACCATCCCGTACCAGAGCATCGGGTAGACGGTCTGGAACAGCCGGGGCCCGTGGGTGAGGCTGCCGCAGAGCAGCGCCAGGGCGGGGACCAGCAGGGCGCCCGCGATGGCGCCCGCCGCCGCCCTGGACTGCCCGGCACCGGCCAGTCGCAGAGCGGGTACGGCCACCACCGCCAGCGCGGGGACGATCCCGGCGAGCAGACCGGCCAGCCCCCGGCGCAGCGGGGACGGACAGGAGGCGAGCAGCTGGTCGATGCTGCCGCCGTCGACTCGGTGGCCCATCCGGGACCAGAGCAGCATCGGCCAGAGCATCGCGAACGGCAGCGCCGGGTGGCTCGGTCCGTCCGGGGTGACGGCCGCCGCGACCATGGCGAGCACGGCCACGCCGGCCCACCACAGCCGCTGCCCCCGCACCAGGACCCGCAACTCCCCGAGCAGCGCGTCGAATCCGATGGGCCCCTGCCGGGGAACGGTCAGCCGGGTCAGGTCCAGGGCGAAGCCCGCCGGGCCGGCCGAGGACGCCGCCGCGCCCCCGGTCGGAGCGCCCGGAGCGCCCGCGCTGGTCCGCCCTTCCGACCCGGCGCCCGCGCTGGTCCGCCCGGCCGACCCGGCGCCCGGGCGGACGTGCGGCCCGTCGAAGCTCCGGAGCCACAGCGCCCCGAGCAGCGCGGTCCCCACCGCCGCACCGGCCAGCAGCACCCCCGTGGCCGCCGGCCCGAGCGCCTCGCCCGGCCCGAGACCGGGCCAGTCGAAGGTGCCGAGCACCCGGTCGTCCGCCGTCAGGCCCACGCCGAACTCAACGCCGTCGACCGGCCGCCCGCCGGCCGCGAGCACCTCCCGGATCGAGGTGGTGATCCGCCGCATGCCCAGTAGGTCCGGCCCGCCGCCGGCCTGGGCGCCCACCACGCAGACCAGCCAGACCGCGAGCCAGACCGCCGCCCCCAGCCCGCCGCGCAGCCCGGGCACGGTGTCGAAGAGCACCGCGCACCCGGCCACCGCCGCCAGCAGCGGCAGCGTGATCAGGACGTACGGCAGCAGCAGCCGCACCACGTCCACCTGGTCCGAGTCGCCCTTGATCAGTTGCACCGCGAGCGCCGTTCCGGCCAGTGCGAGCAGCATCGAGCCGAACAGCAGCAGGTTGCTGACGAACTTGCCCGCCAGGTACCCGATCCGGCTCAGCGGGGTGGCGGCGAGGAGCCGGCCGACGCCGCTCTGCTCGTCCCGCCCGATGGCGCCCCGGGCGATCGCGAAGCCCACCAGCGAGAGCCAGACGGCGCCGCCGAGCGCCGTCACCGTCCCCACGTAGCCGCTGGTGTAGCGGCCGCGCAGGTCGGTCACCTGGAACACCTCCCAGCGGGAGTCGCCCAGTGGTGCGGCCAGCAGCCCGAGCGCGAGGGTGCCGAGCAGCACGACCAGGTAGCCAGGGCGCCGTCGGCGCTCCCGGAAGTCGGCCAGAGCCAGTGCCCCGATCCGCGTCACCATGCCGCCACCTGCTCCGCAGCGGCCCGGTCGGCGGTGAGCAGCAGGTACGCGTCCTCCAGCCGGGGCGGTACCGGCCGCGCCTCGGCGGTGGGCGCATGCCGGGACAGCACCCGCGCCCGGACGCCCTGCGGGGTGCGGGTGGTGCCGCCGAGCAGGAACCGCGAGCGCAGCGGCGGGAGTTGGTCGGCCGGGACCGTCAGCTCCCAGACCGAGCCCTCGGCGCCGCGCAGCAGGTCCTCCGCGCTGCCGTGGTGCAGCAGCCGACCGCCGCCCATCACCGCGATCCGGTCGGCGGTGGCCGCCACGTCCGGGACGATGTGGGTGGAGAGCACGACGATCCGTTCGGCGCCGAGCCCGCTCAGCAGACTGCCGAAGCGCAGCCGCTCCTCGGGATCGAGCCCGACCGTCGGCTCGTCCACGATCAGCAGCGCCGGGTCGTTGAGCAGCGCCTGGGCGATGCCGACCCGCTGGCGCATTCCGCCGGACATCGCCCCCAGGCGCTGCCCGGCCGCGCCCGAGAGGTTGACCAGTTCGAGCAGTTCCTCGATCCGGGCCTTGGCGGAGCGCCGCCGCAGCCCCTTGGCGGCGGCCAGGTAGGCGAGGAACTCGCGGGCGGTGAGCTGCGGGTAGACGCCGAAGTCCTGCGGCAGGTAGCCGACGGCGCGGCGCAGCGGCCCGGGGTGGCGGGCGATGTCCATCCCCTGCCACAGCACCCGCCCCGAGGTGGGCCGGGTGACCGTGGCCAGGATGCGCATCAGACTCGACTTGCCGGCGCCGTTGGCACCGAGCAGGCCGAGCACGCCGGGCCGGAGCGTCAGCGAGAAGGAGTCGACGGCGCGTTTGCCGCCCCGGTACTCCTTGGTGAGGTCGAGGATCTGGAGTTCGGTCACGCCCGAAATGCTTCCGTCCGGGCCGCTTCCGCACATCTGCCGTTCGGCAGATATCCGAGGGCTTCCGGCGCGGAGAACGACGGAGGGGTGGGCCTTTCGGCACACCCCTCCGGTCATCTGATCCGATGTCAGGCCTGGTTGGTCGCGGTCAGTTCTCGCCGGTCCTGGTCAGTCCTGGTCAGTCCTCGTCGCCGAAGTCGCCGCCGGCGTCGCTCCCGTCCGGGGTGCCGCTGAGCGCGAACCCCTGGCGGCGCGCCTCGTAGCAGGCCACCGTGGCGGCCGCCGAGACGTTCAGCGAGCCGACCCGGCCCAGCTGCGGCACGAACACCACCTGGTCGCAGAGCGCCAGCGCCTCGGGCGTGATCCCGCGGTCCTCGTGCCCGAGCACGAAGGCCACCGCCGGGGTCAGCTCGGCGGCGAACATCGGCACCGCCTCGTCCGCCAGCTCCAGCCCGACCACCTTGAAGCCGTCCGCCTTCGCGGCCGCGACCGCCTCGGCGACGGTCGGGAAGTGCTCCACCTTCAGGTACTTGTCCGTGCCCATCGCGGCCTTCTGCGCACCGGTCGAGCGCACCGACGGGGTGTCCCCGGTCAGGTACAGCTTCTCGGCGCCCATCGCCGCCCCGGTCCGGACCACCGAGCCGACGTTGAACGGCGACTGCAGGTTCTCCAGGATCATCGCGAGCCGGAACTCGTTGCTGCGCCGCCACGAGCGGTGCAGTCGCTTCAGTTCGGTCCCGCGCAGCTGCTTCACGACGTCGTTCCCCGTCCACTCTCCGAGCCCTCGCCCGCATCCGGGCGGGGCCGTGCTTCCAGAATCCGGAACCCGTTGACCGACGTGACCCGGGACGTCGGGTAGCCCTGGTCGTTGAGCCACTTCTGCAGCGAGTCCGAGCCCAGGTGCTTCTGCACCACGAGGAACGCCGAACCGTCCGGGGTCAGTCGGCCGAGCCAGTGCGTCAGCAGCCTGCGCAGCTCGGACTTGCCGATCCGGATCGGCGGATTGGAGTAGATGGTGGCGAACCGGAGGTCCTCGGGGACGTCCTCCGGCAGCGCGGCCTGGACGTTGCCAAGCCGCAGCGCCTCGGCGTTCAGCCGGACCAGCTCCAGCGCGCGCTCGTTGACGTCCACCGCCCAGACCGGCAGCCGCTTGCGCCGGGTCGCCCAGGTCAGCGCGATCGGGCCGTAGCCGCAGCCGATGTCCAGGATCGGCCCGCGCACCCGCGGCTGCGGGGCGTGCTCCAGCAGGATCCGGGTGCCCTGGTCGAGCCGACCGTGCGAGAACACCCCGGTGTCGGTGGTCAGTTCGAGGGTCAGGTCCGGCAGCGAGACCGTGATCGGCCGGCGCTCGCTGGCGACCTCGGGTGCACTGGAGAAGTAGTGCGAGCCGGACATGATTTCCCCGTCGTTCGTATGGGCCTCGGGGCCACCGGGTGGGTGTGGGTAAGCCCTGGGTACGGCACCGATCGTACCCCCGGTGGCCTGCGGCGCGTTCCGCGCGGCCCCGCGGTGCGGGCCCGCCGGAGGCCCGCCGGGGACCCCGACGGGGGCGGGGCGAGGGCGGGGCGAGGGCGGGCCGGCCGCCGGCGTTACAGCGTGCCCGGGGTCTTGCGGGTGGTGATGTTGATCCGGTTCCAGGCGTTGATGGTGAAGCACACCGAGATCAGCTGTGCCAGCTCCGCCTCGGCGAAGTGATCGGCGGCCCGGGCGTACACCGCGTCCGAGACCCCGGCGCCGATCCGCACGATCTCCTCGGCCAGCGCGAGCGCGGCCCGCTCGCGCTCGCTGTACACCCCGGCCGGGGCCTCGTGCCAGACCGGCAGCAGGTAGATCCGCTCGTCGGTCTCGCCGGCCTTGCGGGCGTCCTTGGCGTGCATGTCCAGGCAGTACGCGCAGTTGTTCAGCTGCGAGGTGCGCATCTGCACCAGCTCGACCAGCGCCGGGTCGAGGCCCTCGCGGGCGGCCGCGTCCAGGGCGATCATCGCGCGGAACACCTTGGGGACGGTGCGGGCGTAGTCGAGGCGGGCGGGGGCGGAGGTGATCTCGTTCGTCGTCATGGCTACGACCCTAGGAGCGGAATGCACCCGTGCCATGGGTCATTCCGGTGCGGAATCCATGGGTCAATTCGGCCCGGTGGCGCGACCGGACAACACGCCGGAGCGGCCCCGGCGCGTCGCGTCCGCGCGCCCGGCGGCGGATACTGCCAGTACGCCATCCGGGCCCTGGGAGTCTCCCGACAGTGAGGACGGACGCCATGCCGCAGGACCACGAGGACTACCTGATCGACGAGACCACCGAAACCGTCGAACCCGACGAGGAGGAGCCCACCGGCGACGAGTACGACGAGGTCGCCGAGCGCCGGGCCCTCGGCGCGGACCCGGCCACCGACGTCGCCGACGCCGCCGAGCAGAGCCGGATCGTCCAGCTCGACGAGGACGACTACCGCGAGTAGGCCGTCCGGCCCCACCACCCCTACAGCGCCTTGCGGCGCTGCAGCCAGGTCATCGCCGCCCAGCCCGGCAGCACCGGCAGGATCAGCGTCAGCAGCCGGAACAGCGCCACCGCCGCCAGCGCACCGCCCTCCTCCATCGACGCGGTCTGTTGCAGCCCGATGACCAGCGCCATGTCCACCGCGCCGGCCCCGCCCGGAGTCGGCGCGGCGTTGCCCGCCGCATTGCCGACCAGGAACACCACGGCCACCGAGGCGAAGGACGGCTCCCGGCCGATCGCCAGGGCGCAGCAGTACAGGCAGGAGATCAGGCAGAGCGACACCAGCAGCTGCCCGGACACCCCCACCGCCAGCCGGCCCGGATTGCGCAGCAGGTCCAGCAGGCGCGGCAGCACCTGAGCCGTCAACGGCCGCAGCCGCGCCCCCAGCCACCGCCGGGCCGGCGGGATCGACCACACCACCGCCAGCAGCACCGCGGCCACCACCAGCCCGACGACCACGGCGGGCAGTGCCTCCAGTTCCGAACCGCCCGGCTGCGCGTCCACCAGGTAGACGAAGGCCCCCAGCTGCAGCAGGTGCAGCACCAGCCCGATCAACTGCCCCACCCCGACGCTGGACAGCGCCTGCGCGGTCGGGATGTTCGCCTGCTGCAGCAGCCGGGTGTTCAGCGCGATCCCGCCGACGCCCCCGGGGGACACCAGCTTCACGAACGCCCCGGCCAGCTGCGCCAGCACGACGTTGCGGAAGTCCAGCCGCTCCGGAACGAACCCGACGAACCCCATCCCCGCCGCCACGTGGCTCAGCCCCGCCGCCACCACCGCCAGCGCCAGCCACCACGGATCGGCGTCCGCGAGGGCCGCGATCGGGTTGTCCTCGGCCGCGAAGAACTGCGGGATCAGCAGCCACCCGGCCACCACCCCGCCCACCACCGCCAGCAGCGTCCGCGGCCGCAGCCGTTCCAGCCGCACCGGCCGCCCCACCACCTCCGGTCGACCGCGCAGCACCTCCGCCCGGATCTCCTCGAGCAGGCCGCCGGTCGGGCCCGGCTCGCCGCCGCCGGAGTCCTGCTGCTCGGCGGAGGGCTCGCCGGCGCCGCGACGGTCTGCCCCGACCGGGCGGACCGGGCCGGTCGGCGCTGCGGCGTACGACCCGGTGGGGGCGGCAGCGCTGCCCGAGCCGCCGTCCCCTCCCGTGGTCGGCCCGGCGACCGCGGCGCCGGCCCCATCGGTGGCCATGCCGATCGTCGCGGGCTCGCCGCTGTCGCCGTGCCCCGGCCGCGCCTCGCCCGCCGGCACGGCCGTGCCGACCTCGCGGGTGAGCAGGGGCGGGGCCGCGTGCCGCCCGGTCGGGCGCGCGCCGCCGGCCGCTTCCGCCGGGCCGCCCTCCAGCGCCTGCGGGTCCGCGGCCGCCGCCTCCTTCCCGTCCGGGTGGCGCTTGAGCGACTGGCGGGTAGTGCGGGCGAGGGCTATCGGCTGGAGGAGGGGGAGGGCGGCGCCCAGGGCGTCGGGTCCGAGGACGGTGGTGGCGGCGCGGACGGAGCGGGCGGCGCCGGCCCGGAGGGCGAGGGTGGTGAGGAGCTGGGCGATGTCGCAGCGCAGGACGAGTTCGCTCGCCGCGATGTCGCCGTCGGCGAAGTCGACCAGGTGGACCGCGCCGGTGTCGTCGACCAGCAGGGAGGAGGGGACGAGGGCGCGGTGGGCGATCTCGCGGCGCTGGAGCAGGGCGAGCTGGCTCCAGGCGTCGGTGAGGAGCTCGTCGGTGATCTCCGAGTCGTCGAGCTGGTCCAGGGTGCGGCCGGCCAGGTGCTCGTAGGCGATCAGGGCGGTGTCGTGGCCGAGGCCCGCGGTGGCGGCGATCCGGCGGGTGCGCACTCCGGCGGCGAGGGCCGCGTAGGTGACCAGGGCCTCGTGTTCCAGCCCGGTGCGCGGTGAGCGCAGTGCGCGGGGGTGGGGCGCGGTGCGCAGCCGCAGTCGACGCCAGGCGCGCTGGACGGCGGCAGCCGTGACGGCCTGCCGGTCGAGGAGTTGGACGTCGAGTTCGGGCCGCTCCTCGGCCTGCCGGATCCGGTAGTGGTCCGGTCCGGCGGGGAGGGCCTCGACGGGCCGCAGCCCGCTGTCCCGCAGGGCGCGCAGGACCTCCCCGGGCCTGGGCCGCGGGTCCGGGGTGCCGACGGCGTACAGGGTGCCGTGGGCGCCGGTCCAGCCGATCAACAGGCCGAGCAGCAGCGCGGTGGGGGTGGCGTACCCGCCGGCCAGTCCGGCGAGGCCGGAGAGCGCGAGGACGGCCCAGGGCAGGCGCCGTTCGCGACTGCCGGAGGCGGTCATGAAGGCGAGGACGGGGGCGAGGTAGCCGTAGACCGGTTCGGTGTGCCCGAGCAGGTTGCCGGGGAGCGGCTGGGTGAGTGCGGTGAGCAGTGAGGGCGGGGCGAGGTCGTCGGCCCACAGATCCAGGGCGAGGGTGGCGCCGTACGCGGTGACGGCGGCGAGCAGGCCGTCGGAGACCTGTTGGAGGGCGCGCCGCCGGTCCGGGCCGAGCAGGCGGCGGACGGCGAGTCCGACCGGCAGCAGCAGGACGGCGGCGGTGGTGAGCCCGCCGGCCAGGCCGGCCAGGGTCTGCGGCACCAGTGCGGCGGCCTCGGCGACGTCGGAGGCGATGCCCACGGTGGTGGCGCGGGCGTAGTCGGCGAGCAGCAGGGTGAGCGCCATCGCGAGCAGGCCGGTGAGCAGCCGGATCAGGGCGACGGGCTGCCGGATCCGGCCGGCGTCGGACAGCGGTCGGGCCCGCCGCCGCTCGGCGCCCGGCCGTCCCGCTGCGCCCGCGTCTGTGCCCGCGCCTGCGCCGTTGCCCGGTTGCCCGGGTATGCCCCCGCTGGTGTCCGGCCGCCCGGCCGGGGCCGTACTGCCGCCCCCGCCGGTGTCGCCGTCCGTTCTCCCCGTCACGATCGCCACGGGTGGCATGCTCCCATGCCACCCGTGGGTCCGGAGCGGGGATCCGGCCCTCGTCAGGCCCGAAGGTCAGGTCTGCCGGGTCGGCAGCACCACCTGGTGGCGCGGGTTGACCTGCCGGGGCGGCTGACGGTGTAGGCGATCAGGTCGGCGACGTCCTCCGCGTGGAGCGCCGGGATGGCGGCGAACATGCCGCCGAGTTGCTCCCGCAGCACCGGGTTGTCGATGTGTCCGCCGAGTTCGGTGTCGGTCAGGCCGGGCGCGATCGCGCTGACCCGGACGTCGCGCGGGCCGAGTTCGGCGCGCAGGGCGGCGGGCAGCTGGGGTTTCTCCGAACCCGCCGCCGCCATGGCGGGTTCGCCGCCCAACCAGGCCCGGGACGCCTTCCTCGACCCCGCCGCCCGCGACTTCCACCCCCAGTGGGAGGCGGTCGTCGCGGAGCCCGTCGCCCAGCTGCGCCGGGACGCCGGACCGCACCCCGACGACCCGGCCCTGGCCGCCCTGGTCGGCGAACTGTCGCTGTGCAGCGAGGAGTTCCGCCGGCTCTGGGCGGACCACCTGGTGCGGGAGAAGACCAGCGGCGTGAAGCTGCTCCGGCACCCGCTGGTCGGCGGGCTCGAGTTCGGCTACGAGATCCTGACCGTCAACGGCGTGCCGGACCAGATGCTGGTCGTCTACACCGCCCCACCGGACTCGCCCACCGCCCAGAAGCCGGCCCTGCTGGCCAGTTGGACGGCCCCGGATGCCGCGCCCGCCACCTCGCCGGGCCCGGCCGGGGCCGGTACGGCGGCACCCGGGGCGGCGGAGCCCGGCACGCCACCCACTCCCGGGGGCGTCCTGAAGCGGCGGCCCGGCCCCGGCCGTCATAGCCTTCGACCATGAGCGCCTGCGAAGACCTCGCCATGGCCCCCCGGGACATCGAGCCCCTCCCGCCCACCGACGGCTGCGCCGACTGCCTGGCCCAGGGCCGTCGGGACTGGGTGCACCTGCGGATCTGCCTGGACTGCGGCCACATCGGCTGCTGCGACAACTCGCCGCAGCGGCACGCCACCGCGCACTTCCACAACTCCTCCCACCCGGTGATCCGCTCGTACGAGCCGGGGGAGGACTGGCGTTGGTGCTTCGTCCACGAGGTCATGGGCTGAGCACGCCCCCGGCCGCCCGGACCCCGGCCTCCCCGGTGGCACCGGCCCGCTGGCCGGATAAAATCCGGACATAACGCCCGTGCGGCCCCTCCGGTCGGCATCCGTCCGGCCGTGGCCGCCGAAGGGAGGCCGACGATGACCAAGCGCACAGCGGGCAGCACCGCCAAGTTCCGCCAGGGCACCCAGGACCTACTGGAACGCCGGGGCATGGTGAGCACGCCCAGCCGGCTCGGACCGAAGCCGCTGGCCGGCGTGGTGTCCTCCGCCGCCGCGAACCCCTCCGGAGACGCCTTCCGCCACGGTGGGCGCGACGCGGCGTCCTCGGTGGTGCCCTCCGCCCCGGCGATGCACGCGGAGCTCAAGGGGCACCGGCACCGCGGCGCGGAGAAGCACTCCGTCCACTGAACGACGGCCCCACAGAACGACGGCCCGGCTGACGACCGGCCCGGCCGGCCGACGGCCCCCTGCCGGAGGTCGAAGGTCCCGCGGGGGCGGACGCCACCGGTCCGGCGTCCGCCCCTGACGCACGCTCAGGGCGCTTGCCGCTCCGCCCCGCCGGGTTGTCGGTACGGTGCGCTACGTTCGTCCCGTTCAGCGGCACGCGGCAATAGGACGGGGGCGCGCCATGGCCGATGTGATCACGGAGGAGCCGGTCGAGCTCCAGTTGGAGCGGTACCGCACCGAACTCACCGGCTACTGCTACCGGATGCTCGGTTCGGTCTTCGAGGCCGAGGACGCGGTGCAGGAGACCATGGTCCGCGCCTGGCGCGGGCACCGGGGCTTCGAGGGGCGGGCCGCGCTGCGCTCCTGGGTGTACCGAATAGCCACCAACGTCTGCCTGGACGCGCTGAACGGCCGCAAGGGCCGCGCCCGTCCGATGGATCTCGCCGGTCCGGTGACGGTGGCCACCGCGAGCGACGCCCGGCTGCCCGGGGTGACGTGGATCGGCCCCGCGCCGGACGACCGGGTCCTGGCCGGGACGGGGGATCCGGCCGACGTGGCCGCCCAGCGCGAGTCGGTGAAGCTGGCCTTCGTCGCCGTGCTGCAGCGCCTCGCGCCCCGGCAGCGGGCGGTGCTGATCCTGCGCGAGGTGCTCGGCTGGAAGGCCGCCGAGGTGGCCGAACTGCTCGGCGTCACGGTCGCCTCGGTCAACAGCGCGTTGCAGCGGGCGCGCGCGGTGCTCGCCGCCGACTCCTCGGCCGCCCGCCCGGCCCCCGCGATGGACGAGGCGCAGCGGGCGCTGCTGGACCGCTACGTCCGCGCCTTCGAGGCGTACGACATGGACGGCCTGGCGGCGCTGCTGCACGAGGACGTCACGCTCAACATGCCGCCGTTCGCGATGTGGCTGCGGGGGCGGGAGGAGATCCGGGCCTGGATGCTGGGCCCGGGGCACGGCTGCCGGGGCTCCCGGCTGCTCCCGGTGACGGCCAACGGCGGCCCGGCCCTCGCCCAGTACCGGCCGAGCCCGGCCGGCGGGCACGAGCCGTGGGCGCTGATCGTGCCGGAGGTGTCGGAGGGCCGGATCACCGGGCTCACCAACTTCCTGGACACCGACGTGCTCTTCCCGCTGTTCGGTCTCCCGGCCCGGCTACCCGCCGAGTAGGCCTCCCGGCCCGGCTCCCCGCCGAGCAGGACGGTCGGGCCGGTCAGGGCGGCGGTGGCAGAGTGGGGGGCGACCGAACCGCCCTGCCCCAGGAGGAACACCGTGACGGCTGAGCCCTTGAGATCCCGCGAGGAGTGGCTGGCCTCCCTGCCCCGGATCTACGCGGCGGCGGGCTGCCTGCTGCGCGACGAGTCCGGCCGGATCCTGATCGTGAAGGCCGGGTACCGCGAGCACTGGCAGTTCCCGGGCGGGACGATCGACCTCGGCGAGGGCCCGGTCGAGTGCGCCGAGCGGGAGTTGGCTGAGGAGACCGGCATCGTCCAGGAGGCGGGCGATCTGCTGGCCATCTCCTGGACCCACCCCTCGGGTGAACTCGACCACCCCGCCCAGCACTTCCTGTTCGACTTCGGTACCGTCCCGGACGGCACCCCGGTGACCGTGCCGGCCGGCGAGCTGGACACCCACCGCTGGGCCCCGGTCGAGGAGGCACTGGAACTGCTCGGTCCGGCCCGTTCGGCCCGGCTGCGGGCGGCGTTGGCGGCGGCCGCCGACGGCCGGGTCCGGATCGTCACCACCCACGTCTCGGGATTCTGAGCGGAACGCGGAAGTGCCGTGCCCCGGGCGGGAGTTCCACCCGGGCACGGCGGGCCGACGGAGGTCTCACCGCTGCTGTCCGGACTCCGCGTTCCGGGCGGCGATGATGGCGGCGACGGCCTCGGCGATGAAGGTCTCCGCCTCGGACTTGTCCACCTTCAGTCCGGCGAGCACGCCCTCGCCGTTCTCGAACTCCAGCAGCGCGAGCAGGATGTGCTCGGTGCCGACGTAGTTGTGGCCGAGCTTGAGCGCCTCGCGGAAGGTCAGCTCGATCACCTTCTTGCCCTGCGCGTCGTACGGGATCAGCGCGGGGATCGCCTGCTCGACCGCGGTCGGCAGGACGGCGGTGGCCGCCGCCCGGACGGCCTCCGGGGTGACGCCCTGGGCGGCGAGCGCCTTGAGCCCGATGCCCTCGGGCTCGGCGAGCAGCCCGAGCAGGATGTGCCCGGCGGTGATCTCGGGGTTGCTCGCCTTCCTGGCCTCCTCCTGCGAGGCCACGATGACCTTGCGGGCCCGGGGCGTGAACCGGGCGAAGCCCTGCTCGGGGTCTAGGTCGGCCGGGGTGCCCGGGCCCTTGGGGACGAAGCGCTTCTGGGCGGCCTGCTTGCTGACGCCCATGCTGCGGCCGATGTCGGTCCAGGAGGCGCCGGAGCGGCGGGCCTGGTCCACGAAGTGGCCGATCAGGTGATCGGCGAGGTCGCCGAGGTGGTCGGCGGCGATGACCGCGTCGGAGAGCTGGTCGAGCGCGTCGGTGTGGACCTTCTTGATCGCGGCGATCAGGTCGTCGAGGCGCAGCGGAGTGGTGTTGGGAACAACGGGATTCTCCATGCGTCAACCGTAGGTTGTCGATCCGAGGATCGTCAACCATGAGTTGACGCTACCTGTGGGTAGCTTGTTTTCGTGTCCCGTCGAACGCCCCCGACGTGCTACGCGCCCTACGCGCCGGGCAGCAGCCGCTCCCGGACGGCGGCGATCCGGGCGGGCGTGACCCCCGCCGCGAGCAGGTAGCCCACCGGATCGAGCCCCTCGAGGGCGGCAGTCAGAGCGGCCTCGGCGGTGGTCCCGGCCTCGGCCAGCGCCGCGTCGATCCGGCGGTACGGGTCCGGCAGACCGAGCATCGCGTACAGCGGACGGACGTTGGGGGCGCTCAGCAGGTAGTCCTCGGCGATCGCGGCCCGGTCGACCCCGGCCAGGGCGAGCAGCAGCAGGGCGGCCAGGCCGGTGCGGTCACGGCCGGCGCCGCAGTGCACCACCAGTCCGCCGGGGCGGGCGTCGGCGATCGCGGTGACCAGCGCGGCGGCGGCGTGCGGGCAGTGCTCCAGGTACGGACGGAAGGCCAGCGGGGTGCCGTCCAGTCGGCCGTGGGTCTCCCACCAGGCGGGGCCGGCCAGCTCGTCCAGCGGGACGCGGACCAGTTCGACGTCCTCGGGGAGCGGGAGGAGCGGCTTGTACTCCTCGGCGTCGCGCAGGTCGACCACGGTGCGGACACCGTGGTCGAGGAGGGCGTCCCAGCCCTCGCGGGTGAGGCGGTCCAGGTTGTCCGCCCGGACTATCGCGCCACGGACGGTCGGTCGGCCGGAGGCGGTGGGCAGTCCGCCCAGGTCGCGGACGTTCAGGCAGCCGTCCCAGACGAGGGTGCGGTCCTCGGTGGTGGTCAGCGCGTCGGTCCGCATGGTGGGCTCCCCGTTTCCTCGGTCGGGGGCCCGTTACCCCCTCGTTATAAGGACTCCCGGGAGATCCCGATGGTTCCTGACTGTTCGAACGGTCGGAACCCGCAGTTCAGGCGGTGGCCCGAGCGGGGCTCAGGCGGCGACGGGGGCCTCGACCTCGGCCTCGACCTCGGCCTCGACCAGCTTCTCGATCGGCTCGACCGCGATCTGGCCGAGCAGCGAACCGCCCACGATCGCGCCGATCAGGAACACGGTGGACAGCCAGGCCATGGTCGACACCGGCAGGGTGAAGGCGCCGACCACCCGGGCCGCGCACTCGGCCAGCAGCGCGGTGCCCCAGATGCCGGCGAACACCCGCTCGTGGCGGTGGAAGGCCCGCGAGGCGGCCGCCCGGCCCTCGACCAGCCGCTGCCAGGCGGCGGCGCGATCCCGGTTGCCCTTGGTGACGAAGGGCATCAGCATCGGGGTCATCACCGGACGGCCGACCAGCGCCGAGACCAGGATCGCCAGCGCAACGGTGCCGCTCAGCAAGCCGTCCTTGGCGATCATCATCCGGGCGTCGCCGGTGACGAAGGTGAGCGCCAGACCGGCCAGGTTGACCACCAGCATCAGCGAGGCCCACAGGTTGACCTTGCGCTCGCCCAGCAGGCCGAGGACGGTCCGGCCGGCCGAGAAGGCGCTGCTCCAGGCCAGCGCGGCGAACTCGCTCAGGCCGCAGGCCGAGTGCAGCAGGTAGTAGCCGGCCAGCGGCGCGACCACGTCGAGGACGATCGGGCGCAGCCCGGAGACCAGCGGGTTCGGCGCTTCGGCGGCCTGGGCGGGAGCGGCGGTGGCGGCGCTGACGGTCTGGCTGCTCATGGTGGGTTCCTCCCCCGGCTGGTGACTGCGGGCCGCTGCCCGCGTCGTGCCTCCAGTCTTTCCGTCCGGCCCTCCGTCGGAGCAGTGCCGTCCGTTGCGTGATCCGCATGACAGTTGTCACTGGGCGGACCGTGACACCGGCGCTGACCAGCTCATTCCTCCGGGGGCGTGCACAGCGCGCGGGCCGGCGTGTCCAGGCGGCGCACCGTCCGGAACCGTTCGTCCCCGACGGACGGGAGCCCCTGTGCGGCGCCGGCCAGGACGTGGTGCGACCGGCCCACCCCGCTCGACCGGGGAGCAGTCGGACGGGCCCGGGCGGACATCAGGAGTACGGGCGCGGGGTCACGGCGGCGGGTCCGGCGGCTTCGGCGGACCCGGCGATCCGGTCACGGTCGCGACCTGAATCGATTCGTCCACCAACAAGCCTGGCGGGGGCGGCGTTCCGGGGTCGCGGACGAACGGCAGCCGGCCATTGGATCTTGGTTCCGACCGGTCCGGTCCTTCGACCGGAGCCGACCCGTTCGCTCGAATGGCGCATCATGTGGCGGGTGCAGAGTGCAGAACGCCCCGGAGCGGGCACCGGCAGCCCCCTCGGCCGGTCCGGACCAGTACCTCCCGCCGGCCCCCCGCCGGGCGGGGGCGCCGTTCCCACCGACCTGACCGAGGCGGTCCGCGCCGCGCAGGAGGGTGACGAACAGGCGTTCCGGCTGCTCTTCCGGACCGTCCAGCCGGGTCTGCTGCGCTACCTGAGAGTGCTGGTCGGCGGACGGCCGGAGGACATGCAGGACGCCGAGGACATCGCCTCCGAGACCTGGCTGCAGATCGCCCGCGACCTCCGCGGCTTCTCCGGCGACGGGGACGGCTTCCGCGGCTGGGCCGCCACCATCGCCCGCAACCGCGCGATGGACCACCTGCGCGCCCGCCGCCGCCGCCCGGTCGCCGACCTGCCGTTCGAGTACCTGGTCGAGCTGGCCGCCGGGGACGACACCGCGCGCGCCGCGCTCACCACGGTCGGCACCGCCGACGCGCTGGCGCTGATCTCCCGGCTGCCGCGCGACCAGGCCGAGGCGGTGCTGCTGAGAGTGGTCATGGAGCTGGACGCCGAGAGCGCCGCCCAGGTGCTCGGCAAGCGGGCCGGCAGCGTCCGGATGGCCGCCCACCGGGGGCTGCGGCGGCTGGCCAAGCTGCTGGACCAGCCCTTCGCCTCCGGCGCCGGGATCCCGGCCGCCCGGCGGACCGAACCGGGTGCCGCGGGCCGGGCCGCGCCGACCGCGAAGGAGCCCGCTGAGGAAGCCGCGGGGAAACCCGCGAAAAAAAGTTCTCCGCAGGGTGTGACAGAACGCCGGGCCGCGACGCTGAAGGACATGAGATGAGCACCAACCGATCCCGTCGGATCGACCGTGATGCCGCCGAGCAGCTGCTCGGCGGTGCCGTGGCCGCCCCGTCGGCCGGGCAGGACGCCTCGCTCACCGGACCGGACGGTCCCGGGCAGCTCGCCCGGGTGCTGGCCGCGGCCGCCGCCCCGGCGACGGCGGCGGAACTGGCCGGGGAGGAGGCCGCCCTGGCCGCGTTCCGGGAGGCGAGTCTCACGCCCGACCCCGTAGTGACCCCCATCCGGAGACGATCGATGGCAACCGCCGCGCTGGCCAGGGCCTTCAGCACGAAGGCCGCTGCCGCCGTGCTCGGCGCCACCGCGCTGTGCGGGGTCGCGGTCGCCGCCGGCACCGGGAACTGGCAGTCCGCCCTCGGCGGCGGCTCGTCCGAGCCGGAGCACACGGTGGCCACCTCGGGCAGCCCGTCCGGCTCCACCCGGAGCGCGACCGGCAACACCGGATCCGCGTCCCCGAACGGCTCCGCCCGGCCGTCCACCGGCGCCTCGGCCGATCCCCACGGCCTCGCCCCGTCCGACCCCGCCTCGCCCGGCGGGAACGGCGTCCACCCCGCCCCACCCGCCGCGCTGGTCCCGCTCTGCCAGAGCTTCGCGGACCGCACGGCCAAGGGCGAGCACCCCCGCCAGCTGGCCGCCGACCCGGTCTTCGCCCAGCTGATCGCGGCGGCCGGCGGAGCGGACGGCGTGCCGGACTTCTGCGGCGGCTCCCTCAGCCGTCCGGGCGGCGACCACCAGGGCACCGGCGGGCAACCCGGCACCGCCGGGCACGGCGGCAGCGGCACCGGCAGCGGTGCGAGCAAGGGCAACGCGAACGGCGACACCAACGGTCAGGACACCAGCGGAGTCAAGCCCGGCAAGGGCGGCGTGACCCTCCCGAGCCCATCGGCCGTACCCACCCCGCCGAACGTCCATCCGAGCAGAACCGGCCCCTCCGAGGACGACCAATCGACCCGGAGATGACCCCCAGAACTCCGGGTGGGCGGCGAGCGACTCCCCCCGGGCTCGCCGCCCACCCGGACCGCACCACCCCGCAGTAACCGCAGGACGCACAACCACCCGAACCCCGGGTGGCCGGTTGGCTCCCCCGTGCCCGCCGTCCACCCGGCCGGCCCCGGCCGGACCGGCAGGCGCTCACCCCGGACGCGCCGCCGGCCCGGCCGGCCCGGAACGTGCGGCCCGCCCGCCCGCAGTCAGGGCGGGCCGCACCCCCGATCCGGCGGTCGGGGGACCGCTGCCCGGTCCCCCGGCCGCCATGCCGCATCCGCGTCGTCGTGGGCGCGCGGGCTCCGCCCCGCGCCCCCACGACGAGCCCTCCACCCCCTCATGGGCGCACCCCCACCCCCTCGTGGGCGCGCGGGCCCCGCCTCGCGCGCCCACGCCCACCTCCCCCCCACGACTCACCCAGGCGAGAGGGATGTGCTGCAGGAGGGGCGGTGGAGGGGGTGGCCCGGAGAGGGGCGTTGCGGGTGATTTTCAGACTGCCAACGGCGCCCGGCCACGCGCCCACAGAGTCGGCAGTCGGAAAATCATCCAGCCCCGGAGCGGCCACCCCCGGAACCGCCCCGGCCACCCACCCTCCCGAGAGCCCCCCGCCCCCACAGAACCCCCCACCGCCCCCAACCGTCCCCCACCACAAGGCGGCTATCGTGCACAGGTGCACGAGGCACCCCGGGACCCCGGGCGCCGCACGTGAGGGGAGCTCCAGGTGATCGGACGGGCGCTGAACGGGCGTTACGAACTCGTCGAGATGCTCGGCGTCGGCGGTATGGCCACCGTCTGGCGCGGCGTCGACCGCGTGTTGGGCCGTCAGGTGGCCGTCAAGGTCCTCAACGGCGGCCTCGCCGACGACCCCCGCTTCGCCGAGCGCTTCAGCCGCGAGGCGCAGCACGCCGCGATGCTGGTGCACCCGAGGATCGTCATGGTCTTCGACTCGGGCGTGGACCAGGGCACCCCGTTCATCGTCATGGAGCTGGTCCAGGGCCGTTCGCTGGCCGCCGTCCTGGCCCAGCAGCCGAACCTGCCGGTGGAGCGTGCCGTCGGTATCGCGGCGGCGGTGTGCGAGGCGCTGGCGGTCGCACACGCGGCCGAGCTGGTGCACCGGGACATCAAGCCCGGGAACATCATGATCACCGACGACGGCGGCGTGAAGGTGGTGGACTTCGGCATCGCCAGGGCCGGCTCCTCCAACAACCTGACCCAGACCGCGAGCGTGCTCGGTACGGCCGCCTACCTGTCGCCCGAGCAGGCCACCGCCTCCGCCCTGGACGGCCGCACCGACCTCTACGCCGTCGGCTGCGTCCTGAACGAGATGCTCACCGGCGAGACCCCGTTCACCGCCGAGTCCCCGGTGGCGATCGCCTTCAAGCACGTCAGTGAGCAGCCCCTGCCGCCGTCCGCCCGGCGCCCCGGCCTGCCGCCGGCCCTGGACGCCGTGGTGCTGCGCCTGCTGGCCAAGAACCCGGACCACCGCCCGGCCGACGCCGCCGCGGCACGGGCCGAACTGCTCGCCACCGTCCCGGGCCTGGCCGTCGGTGACCCGACCGCCGAACTTCTCGCCACCACCGCGGCGGCCACCCAGGTGCTGCCGCCGGTGGCCCCGGTGCACCCGGACCAGCAGCACACCACCCTGCTCCCGCCCCAGGCGCCGCAGCACCCGGTGTCGGCCGCGACCTCGGTGATGGCGCTGCTCCCGGCCATGCCGCCCGCCGTGCCGCACCCCGGTCCCCACGCCGGCCCCCACGCCGCGTCGCCCGCGCCCGCCCGGAACCGCCGCAACAAACCCCTCGTCCTCGGGGCCCTGGGCATAGCCGGCCTGGCCGGGGTCACCGCCCTGGTCCTGACCGCCTTCGACGAGCCGGCCGGCCACGCCGCCGCCACCAAGGCGCCCCCGGCCGCCACCTCCGCCGGCTCCGCGGCCCCCACCGCCCCCGCCGCGACCCCGACGGCCGGCGCCCCCGGCCCGGCCGCCGGCTCCGCCGCCCCCACCACCTCGGCGGCGCTCCCCGCGCCCACCCAGGCCGTGCCGCGCAACCAGCCCGCCGAGGTGCAGCTGCAGTCCTTCCGCCAGGCGGTCGCCCAGGCGCAGATCACCAAGGAGCGCGACCGGCAGACCGAGCTGCTGCGGATCCTCGACGACACCGCCGCCCGGCTCAACGAGGGCAACCCGGACGACGCCGCCCAGCAGCTCAGGGGCGCCCAGAAGACGATCAAGGACCTGGGCAAGAAGCACGCCATCGACGTCCCCACCTACGCCAACTGGAACGCCCGGCTGTCCGCGCTGTACGCCACCCTCCACACCGCCGGCAACTTCCAGGACGACTGACGCCGCTTCGCCTCCGCCTCCGCCTGTGCCTGCGCCTCCTGTGCCTCCGCCTGCGCCTGCGCCTCCGCCTCCGCCGCAGGGCACCGATGCCGACGCCGGCTCAGATACCGATGCTGCACCAGAACGGCGCCATGCCGACGATCAGTTCCCTCGTCCTCGGTGTCTCCGACCTGCCGCGCGCGGTGGCCTTCTGGACGGCCGCCCTCGACTACGTCCCGCGCGAGGGCCTGGTCGAGCCGGACTTGGGTGGTCCTGGTGCCCGCCGACGGCGGCCACGGCGTGCAACTGGCGCTCGGGCTCAGCGAGTCGCCCGTCCGGGAGCACCCGCGGGTGCACCTCGACCTCTACGCCGAGGACGCCGCCGACCAGGCCGCCCAGGTCGATCGGCTGCTCGCCCTCGGCGCCGAGGGGGTCGACTGGGACCGCTGCCCGGCGGACCCGGACTTCGTGGTGCTCGCCGACCCCGAGGGCAACCGTTTCTGCGTGATCGACACCAGCCACCCCTGAGCCCGCCCGGCTGTCCACAGCCTGTGGATAGCCGGCAAGCCGTTAGGACAGTCGGCAAGCCGTTAGGGCCGCCGGCGCGCCCGGCTCTCGGCACCCGCCCAGATCGTTCGCGACATCGTCCCGGCCGCCGCCGCGAGGAACACGAAGTTGTAGCCGATCTGCAGGACCACCAGTAGCCGCGGTGCCTGCCCGGCCGGGGTGATGTCCCCGTAACCGACGGTGGCCAGCGTGACGACGGTGAAGTAGAGCGCGTCGAGCCGGGTGTGCAGCCCCTCGAAATCGCCCGGGCGGCCGGCGAGGACGTAGTAGCTGGCCGCGAAGACCGTCATCGCGAGGAAGATCAGGAAGGCCAGCCAGGCGACCGGGCGGCGCGCCCGGCCCTCCAGCACCGCCATGATCTTCGCCAGCAGCAGCGCGCTCAGCCCGACCAGCGCACCCGCGAACACCAGCCAGCTGAGCACCGGGCGTTGGGGGCCGAGGACGCGCAGCGGCAGCGTGAAGTACGCGAGCATCAGCGCGGTGCAGGCACCCAGCAGCCAGAGGGAGGTTGCCGGGTCGATGCGCGACGGGTTCCGGGACATGTCCCGCCCAGCCTGACCCGACGGACCCTCGACCGCCCGTCGGCCTCCCCCGTACGGGGGTCCGGCGGTCATCGGCCTCCCCCGTACGGGGGCCAGCGGTCATCGGGCCGCCGTGGCCGCCCCGGTCGTCCACGCGAGGAGGGCGGCCGGGACCAAGCCCCCGGAACGGCGTCGAGCCCCCGGTGGAAGATCCACCAGGGGCTCGACGGGGAGCTCGGACGACTCAGGCGCTCGTCTCGGTGTGCTTGGTCTCGGCGGCCTTGGTCACGTTGGTCGGCGTGACGGCCGGGCGGTCGCCGCCCGGCTGGGGGGCGGCCGTGCTCTGCGCGGTGCCGGCGTCCGCCGTGGTGTCCTCCTCGCGCATCGCCTTGGTCTCCGCCTTCAGGATGCGCATCGACTTGCCCAGGCCGCGGGCCATCTCCGGCAGCTTCTTCGATCCGAACAGCAGGACTACGACCGCCAGCACCACCAAGATGTGCCAGGGCTCAAGACCGTTCCGCAGCATCCCTGGCCACCGGTCCCTTCTTGTCTAGAGTCACGGGTGGGCGCGAGCGCCCATGCTCGCCAGTATGCCTGGACCTGACGGCGAACGGATACACCGGCCGGGAAACGCTGGCTGAAAACCAGGGGTTGCTTGAACGGACCACGAGCGGCACGGCCCCACCGGGCTGCCCGCCCACATTCCGCGCCGCGCCCCGCGCGGTCAATAGACGAACGGCACCAGCCGCTTGGACACCTTCCGGTACTCCGCGTACACCGGGCCGAAGGACGCCACCAGCAGCCGCTCCTCGGCCGCGATCCGCCAGCCGTACGCGCCGAGCAGCGGTGCGGCGACCACCAGGGCCGCGGCCCAGCCGCCGGCGCCGAGCGCGTAGCCGATCCAGACCAGCAGGCTGCCGGCGTAGCCGGGGTGGCGGATCAGCCGGTACGGGCCGGAGCGGACCACGTGCTGGGCGTCCACGGTGCGCAGGGTGCGGGTGTAGTAGCGGCCCAGGGTCCGCATGCCCCAGGCCCGCAGGGCCAGCCCGGCGGCCACCATCGCGACCCCGAACCAGCGTGCCCAGGTGGGCAGTTCGCCGATCGAGGCGCGGTCGAGCAGCACCACGGCCAGTACGGACGCGACGTAGCAGGAGAGCAGCAGCCGGGTCGAGCCGCGGTCGCGGTCGTCCGCGTGCCAGGTGCCGGCCGCCGAGTCCTCGCGGCGGCGCAGTAGCAGCTCGTAGGCGATCCAGCAGAGGACGCCGAGCAGGGTGAGGAGGGACGGCACGGACATGCGGCGGCTCCTGACGGTCGTGGGTACCCCTCCACGGTCCTCCGGCGGGGCCGCCGCGACACCCACCCCGAGGTGGACGCACCGGCGTCCACCTCCGGGTGGACGGTCCTCAGGGCCGTCGGGCCAGCAGGTAGCCGCGCCGGGTGTCGGCCTCCTCGGGCAGGCCCTCCCGCTCCAGCCGCGCCTCGACGGCGAACCCTGCCCCGGCGAGGCGGGCGGCGACGGCGTCGGTCTCCAGGAAGTGGAAGTCCACGTCGACCCGGTGGCCCCACCACTCCTCCAGTCGCCGCACCTCCTTGCCCAGGTGGAAGGAGACCAACAGCAGCCCGCCGGGCCGCAGCACCCGCCGCATCTCGGCGAAGGCGGGCAGCAGCTCGTCCGGTTCCAGGTGGATCACCGAGTACAGCGCCACCGCGGCCGCGAACTCCCCGTCGGCGGCGGGCAGCGCCAGCAGGTCACCGGTGCGGAACTCGGTCCCGGGGTGCTCGCGCCCGGCCAGCTCGACCATCCGCGGCGAGAGGTCGATCCCGACCACCCGCGCGCCCTGCCCGGCCAGCCACCCCGACACGTGCCCCGGCCCGCACCCGAGGTCCGCCACCACCCCGCCGGCCGCTTCCTCCACGACGGCTCCCAGCAGCGCCCGGTCCACCACCTTGTGCGCCAGCTCACCCCCGATCCGCCCCAGGTACTCCTCCGCCACCGCGTCGTAACTCCCGCGCACCCGCCCGTGACCGTTCACCATGCCCCCACCCTGACACGCCCGCCCACGCCCGCACCGGGCCTTTCCGGAGCCCGTTCGGTTCTGCGGCTTCCGCACCCTGCTCCGGGAACGCTCGCGATCCGGCCCGCGCTCCCCGTGGCCAGGCGTGGTGTGATCCAGGCGGTACCGCCACCGCATGAGCGTGTCGACGCCCGGACCGGCCGAGAATCGGGACCCTGCGGAGACCGAGGAGGAGTGGCTCGACCGGATGGCTGACGAGGCGGAGGCCGAGGGCCGTGACGGCTCCGTCGATCTGGAGGAAACGGCCGCCATGATGATTCGCGCGCGCTGGCACTGATCGAGCTGTCGGCGACGGCGGGCCTGCTCCCGCCGTCCTGCCCCCGCCTGCCCCGGACGGCGGAGAGCCCCCGCCCGGGTGGACGGGGGCTCTCGATGACTCGCGTGGACCGGGGCCGTGGACGGATCAGGCGGCGGCGGGTTCCTGTTCCGGGGCCGGGGCCTGTTCCGGGGCCGGGGCCTGTTCCGGGGCCGGGGCCGGGGTGGTGGCGGGGAGGTGGCGCAGCAGCCGGTGGGCCAGGAGGGCGGCGCCGAGGGCGAAGAGCAGTCCGACGGCGGCGGCGACGTGGAGGCCGTCCGTGAAGGCGCTGCGGGCGGTCTCCAGCAGGTCCGGGCCGAGCCGCCCGGGCAGCTGGGCCGCGACGGAGACCGCGCCGCCGAGGGTGTCCTGCGCGGTGCGGGCGGCCGCGCCGCCGACGCCCGCCGGGAGGGCGCCGTCCAGCTGGTGTCGGTAGACCGCGGCGCCCGCCGCGCCCAGCAGGGCGATGCCGAGCGAGCTGCCGAGTTCGACGGCGGTCTCGGAGGTGGCGGAGGCGGCGCCGGCCTGCTCGGCCGGGGCGGCGGAGACGACCATCTCGGCGGTCATCGTCATGGTGCCGACGGTGCCCGCGGCCAGTACGCCCGCCGCGGTGAGGATGAGTGCCAGCGGCGAGTGCGGGCCGACCTGGGTCATCATCGCGAAGCCGGTCGCGCCGACCACGAAGCCGCCGCCCATCAGCGCCGCCGGGCGGACCTTGCCGGCCAGCGCCGAACTGATCCCGATCGCCGCGCCGACACCGACGCTCGGCACCAGCGACCAGAGCGAGGCGGTGAACGGGCTCATGCCCTTGACCAACTGCAGGTACTGCGAGGTGAAGAGGGCGAAGCCCATCATCGCGAACATCGCGAGGGTGTTGACGCTGATCGCCCCGCTGAAGGTGCGGATCCGGAACAGGCTCAGGTCGATCAGCGGGTTCGCGGCGGTGCGCTGGCGCCACACGAAGGCGCCGGCCAGCAGGAGTCCGGCCGCGACGGCGAAGGCGGGCAGCGGGCTCCAGCCGTTCACGGCGAGGGTCTTGACCCCGTAGACCAGCGGCAGGATCGCGGCGAGCGAGAGCGCGGCGCCGGGCAGGTCGAAGCGGCCGGTGCGGGTGGCGGTGCGGTACTCGGGCAGCAGGACGGGCGCGGTCAGCAGCACCAGGACCATCACCGGAACGGCCACCAGGAAGGCCGAGCCCCACCAGTAGTGGTCGAGCAGCAGTCCGCCGGCGACCGGGCCGAGGGTGGCCCCGGCGGTGAGCACGCCGCCCCAGGCGCCGAGCGCGGTCTGCCGCTGCTTGGGGTCGTGGAACATGTTGCGGATCAGCGCGAGGGTCGAGGGCATCACGGTGGCCCCGGCGATGCCGAGCAGGGCGCGGGCGGCGATCAGCTGGTCGGCGCTGCCGGAGCGGGCGGCCAGCAGCGAGGCGCCGGTGAAGCCCGCGGCGCCGATCATCAGCAGCCGGCGGCGGCCGATCCGGTCGCCCAGCGCGCCCATCGTGATGAGCAGTCCGGCCAACAGGAACGAGTACATGTCCATGATCCACAGCTGCTGGGTGCCGGTGGGCGCCAGCTCGGTGGAGATGTACGGGACGGCGAAGAACAGCACGCCCATGTCCATGGACAGGACGAGCGTCGGGAGCAGGAGGACGGCCAGGCCGATCCATTCGCGACGGCCTGCGCGGCCGGTGGTTGCGGTCATGGGGAAGACGGTACGGACGTGTCAGACATTTGTCTAGTACATATGTGCAAAACGAGCGTCCAAGACATCTGCGCAAGACGATCGCGCAAGGCAAAGGTGCTAGACAAACGTGCAAGACAAAAAACGTGCAAGACACTTGTGCAAGACGTCTGTGCAGTCCGCCCGTAGGATCGGCGCATGGGAAACCGCGAAGACCTGATGGCCGGCGCCAAGCGCTGCCTGTACGAGAAGGGCTACGGGCGCACCAGGGCCCGTGACATCGCGACCGCCTCGGGCGTGAGCCTGGCCGCGATCGGCTACCACTTCGGCTCGAAGGACGCGCTGCTCAACGCCGCGATGATCGAGGCGATCGGCGAGATGGGTGAGGCCCTGGCGGCGGTGGTGTACGGCGCCAGCCAGGTGTCGGACGATCCGGAGCTGCGCTTCGCGGCTGTCTGGAACGGCCTCCGGGACGTCTTCGTCGAGCACCGCGGGCTCTGGGCGGCCCAGTTCGAGGCCCTCGCCCAGGCCGGACACGACCCCGAGCTCGCCAAGGCCTTGGAGGACGCGCAGAAGGAGGGCCGGCTCGGCCTCGCCGCGGTGTTCCAGGGGGTGGCCGAGGTGCCGGACACGGAGGAGGAGCTCGCCCGCGGCGCCTTCTACCAGATCCTGCTGGCCGGCTACGTCGCCCAGTGGCTGGCCGCGCCCGACCTGGCTCCGAACGGGTACGAGTTCCTGCGCGGGCTCCGGCTGGTCAGCGGCAGCGTGTTGGGATCCGACGCTACGCCGTGACGGCGGTCAGCAGCACCACCGAGTCGACGTGTGCCAGCAGCCCGTGCCGCTCCTGCGGGACGGGCTCCAACTCACCGACGGAGAGCTCCAGCAGGCGCCCGGCGATGGTCAACGAGACCCGGCCGCGCAGCACCTGGACGCTCCCGGCGGTGGGCGGGGTGTGCTCGTCCAGCGCGGTGCCGGCGGTCATCGCGATCACGGTCTGCCGCAGCATCCCGTCGTGCAGCACCAGGTGGGCGCTGCGTCCGTGCGGGCTCTCGGCCGCCAGGGCGGCGTGCTCCACGGCGAGCCGTTCGAGATCGGGCATCGCGCGCCTCCTCCTCAAGCCGGTGCCCAGGCCGTGTGCCCAGGCTGGCGGACGCACCGGCGACGCGCACCCGGAGAGCCGCGGAGCGGGCCACCCGAGGTGCAGCCCCCGCCGACTGCCCGCATCGTGGAGGCATGGCGACCAACCAGAAGATCTCCAACGGGTTCCAGGTCAACCGCTCGCTGCTGGTCGGCGGAGTGGCGCTGACCGGCATCGGCTCGGTGCTCGGCGCGGCCGGGGCGGCGCTGGTGTGTGCCGCGTTGTTCAACGCCGGCCGCAGCTGGGTGCGCAGCCTGGAGACCCCGCCGAGCGCGCTCGCCCAGCGGGCCCTGCACGAGGCGAGGGTGGCCTCCACCGCCGGCTGGGAGGCCTGGCGCGCGGAGCACGGCTCGCCCAACTGAGCCGACCGGGCGCGCCCGCGAGCCCGTGCGTCCGTAGGCCTGTGAGCCCGTGAGCCCGTAGGCCCGTGCGCCCGTGCGGACACAGGGACGCGGCGGGCCGCCATGGGGGTGCGGCCCGCCGCAGCTTGACGCGGCGTAGCTTGACGCGGCCGTGAGCGCCTGGAACGCCCTTGCAGCCCTTGCGGCCCTTACAGCCCCAGCGACTTGGCGATGATGCTGCGCATGACCTCGCTCGTGCCGCCGTAGATCCGGAACACCCGGTTGTCGGTGTAGAGCCGGGCGATCGGGTACTCCAGGATGTAGCCGTAACCACCGTGCAGCTGCAGGCACTTGTCGATCACGGTGGAAGCCGACTCGGTGCAGAACAGCTTCGCCGCCGCCGCGTCCGCGACGGTCAGCTCCCCGTCCTGGTAGAGCTCCAGCGCGCGGTCCACCATCGACTGCTGCGCCAGCACCTGGGCCTGGCAGTCGGCCAGGGTGAACTTGGTGTTCTGGAACTCGGCCACCGCCTTGCCGAACACCTTGCGGTCCTTGACGTACTGCACCGCGAACCGGATCGCCGCCGCGGCCGCCGCGTACGCGCCGACGGCGATCGCCAGCCGCTCCTGCACCAGGTTGTGGGTCAGGTAGGAGAAGGCCCGGCCTTCTTCGCCGAGCAGGTTCTCCACCGGCACCTTGACGTCGCTGAACGCCAACTCGGCGGTGTCCGAGGTGCGCAGGCCGATCTTCTGCAGCTTGCGGCCGACCGAGTAGCCGGGCGAGGTGGTGTCCACGCACAGGATGGACAGCCCGGCCCGGCGGTTCTCCGGGTCGTACGGCGAGGTGCGGCAGACCACCAGGACCAGGTCGGCCAGCACGCCGCCGGTGATGAAGGTCTTGGCGCCGTTCAGGACGTAGTGGGTGCCGTCCTCGGAGAGCCGGGCGGTGGTGGAGATGCCCGCGAGGTCGGAGCCGGCGCCCGGCTCGGTCATCGCGATCGCGGTCATGATGTCGCCGGAGACGAAGCCGGGCAGCCAGCGCCGCTTCTGCTCCTCGTTCGCGTACTCCAGCAGGTACGGCAGCACCAACCCGGTGTGCACGCCGGAGGAGCCGAAGCTCACGCCCGCCCGGGCGGTCTCCTCGGCGATCACCGCCTGGTACTTGAACCCGCTCTCGCCCGCGCCGCCGTACTCCTCCGGCACCTCGATGCCGTAGACGCCGAGTTCGCCCAGCTGGCGGTAGAAGTCGCGGGGCGGGTGGCCGTCGGCCTCCCAGCTCTCGTAGACCGGGACGACCTCGTTGGCGATGAAGTCCCGGATGGTCTCCCGGAAGGCCTCGTGGTCCTCGTTGAACACGGTGCGGCGCACGGCGGCGCTCCCTTCGACGGTGCCGGCCGGAGTACCGGCCACGGCGGAACGACCCAGGTGGTGGCCCCACAAGTTAATCCCGGGTAGCTTCGGCTGTCCAGAGTCGTCCGGCCCGGGATCGCGGGCGGAGCGGAGCGTCAAGTGAATCCTTGCTAGCCTTTGGACGGCGTTCAAAGGAGTTCGCGGAGGAGGTGCGTCATGGTGGTCCGACGGCCGCCCGGCCGGCGCGCCCAGATCCTCGCCGTGGCCGCCGACCGCTTCCACCGCAGCGGCTACCACCAGGTCTCGATGACCGAGGTCGCCGCCGGGGTGGGCATCACCGCGCCCGCCCTCTACCGGCACTTCCGCGGCAAGCCCGAACTGCTCGACCGCGCCGTGCGGTTGGGCCTGGACGCGCTCGCCGACGGCCTGCGCGCGGCCGGCAGCACCGACGAACTCGGCGCCGCCCTGGCCGCGGTGGCGGTCGGCCACCGCCCGCTCGGCACCCTGGTGCAGCGCGACGCCCGGCTGCTGCCGGCCGCCCGCCGAGCCGAGCTGCGCCGCGAACTCCGCGCGGACGTCGCCCTGATGACCGCGGTGCTGCGCGCCGAGCGGCCCGAACTAGACGGCGCAGACGCCGAGTTGCTCTGCTGGTCGGCGCTCTCCGGCTGCGCCGGGCTGTCCTACCAGTCGGCCGCGCCGCAGCCCCGCCGGGCCGAGGCGCTGCTGCGCGAACTGGTCGCGGCCGTGCTCGCGGTGTCCCTGGACGGCACGGCCGCCGGGCCGGTGGCCGCACCCGCGCCGCAGCCGAGGCCGCAGGCGCGCCGGGAGGAACTGCTGGCGGCGGCCGTCCGGCTGTTCCACCAGCGCGGCTTCGACAACGTCAGCACCGACCAACTCGGCGCCGCCGTCGGCATCTCCGGCCCCAGCGTGTACCGGCACTTCGACAGCAAGGCCGACCTGCTCGCCGCCTCCCTGGTGCGCAGCCGGGAGCGGCTCTGGCACGAGGTGGACGGCGCGATCGCGACCGCCGCCGGGCCGCGGGCGGCGCTGGCGGCCGGGCTCGGCGCGTACGTCGACTTCGCGCTGCGCAACGGCGACTATCTGGGCGCGATGCTCAGCGAGACCGAGCGGCTGGCCCCGCCGGACCGCCGGGTCGCGGTGGACTTCCGGCGCGACTTCCTGCGCACCTGGGTCGACCTGCTGCGGCAGGTCCGCCCGGAGGACGACGCGGCGACCGCCCGGATCCGGGTGCACGCGCTGTTCTCGCTGGTCAACGACGGGGTGCGGAACCGTCCGCACAGCGCCAGGCCGGACCTCGGCGACTGCCTGCGGCGGCTGGGCCGGGCGGTGCTGGGGGTTCAAGAGCTCGGGGTCCGGGAGCTCGGGGTCCGGGAGTAGCGCGCCGTGCCCCCGTCGGCGCGGGGCGGGCACCCGGCACGGCCCGTGGTGTGCCGCCGGGCACCGGCCCCGGTGAGCGACCAGGGACTAGGAGAGGACGTGCGGGTAGTAGACCCGGGCGTCGAAGTTCCCGTTGCCCTGCAGGGCGCCGACGTTGCCGCCGTTACCGGCCACGGCGAGGCCGTTGTTCTGGTTGCTCGCACCCGAACCGGTGGCGGTCTGCTGGGTGTTGACCACGTTGCCGGTGGCGCTGCCGATGACGTTGCCGGAACCGACGTCGCTCACGACGCTGCTGTTGGAGCGGTCGATCGCGCAGGCGCCGTTGTCGGCGTGCGCGGTGGCGGCGCCGACGCCGACGAGGAGGAAGGCTCCGAGGGTGGTGACGGCGGCGGCTGCGCGGCTACGGGACACGCTGGTCCCCCTGAACTGGAAGTGCGAATTGCGGCGCGATCCGGAGTGGCCGCCCCGGAGCGCCGTTGCCTGACGTCGCGTGATCAGCATTCACCAGCGACGTGGACGAACTCCACCAAACGGGTGGCCTTTCCCTCGATGGTGGGGGATCGGTCAATTCGACGTTGACCAGAATCCGTCATTCCGCCGGTGGAGACTGGCGGCTGGAAGGAAATGGTCGGCAGATTGTCGCACTGGCACACTGGGGACCCATGTCTGAAGGTGCCCCGACCGAGCCCACCCCCGCCGAGGACCTGCGCACCACCGAGGTCGACCTCGGCGGCCTGGTGAACGTCCTCGCCACCCATCTCTACTCCACCCCGCTGGTCGCCCTGCGCGAACTCGTCCAGAACGCCCACGACTCGCACACCCGCAGGCTCCTGGAGGACCCGGACGGCGAGCACCGTCCGCTGATCCGGGTGCGCGCCGACGCCGCGCGGCGGACCGTCGCCATCGAGGACACCGGGGCCGGCCTCACCGAGCCGGAGATCCACGCCTACCTGGCCACCGTCGGCACCGGCTACACCCGGATGCTGCGCGAACTGACCGGCAACCAGGAGCTGATCGGTGCCTTCGGCCTGGGCTTCCTCTCCGCCTTCTCGGTCGCCGACGAGGTGACCGTCACCACCACCTCGCACCGCGAGCCGCGGCTCGGCCACCGCTACCGCAGCCGCGGCGGCGAGCACTACCAGGTCGAGCCGGTACCCGCCCGTCCGCAGCCCGGCACCGTGGTCGAACTGGCACTCAAGGCCGAGCACGCCCACCTCGCCGACGAGGTCGCGCTGCGCGAAGTCCTCGGCCGCTACTGCGTGCTGCTGCCCATTCCGGTCTTCGTCGGCGAGGACGAGCAGCCCGTCAACTCGGTCCAGGTGCCGTGGCGCCGGCAAGTGCCGGGCGACCAGCACGCCGCCCGGATGCGCTTCGCCACCGCCTTCGGCCGCCGCTTCGAACCGCTCACCGCCTTCCCCGTCAGCCCGGTCGAGGGCGCCACCGACGCGGTCGGCCTGCTCTGGGTCCAGGACGGCGGCACCTACGGCAGCAGCGACAACCGCGACCTCGCCGTCTACCTGCGCGGCATGCTGCTCGCCGAGGACGCCCGCGACCTGCTGCCCGGCTGGGCCGGGTTCATCGGCGGGGTGATCGAGTCCAGCCGGCTCACCCCCACCGCCAGCCGCGAGGACCTCCAGCGCGACGAGCACTACCGCGCGCTCCAGCAGGCTCTCACCGACGCCGTCGTGGACGGTCTCTACGAGACGGCCCGGCTGCGGCCCGCCGCCTGGCGCCGGATCCTCACCCGGCACGGCCAGGACCTGCTCGGCGCCGCGCTCTGCGACGAGCGGCTGTTCACCCTGCTCGCCGACGACGTCCCGGTGCCCACCTCGCAGGGCGACCTCACCGCGGGCGGACTGCGGGCGGCCGGCGGGGGAGCCGTGCACGTCGCGCTCGGCACCGGCGGCGGCTTCGAGGAGATGCTGTACCGGGCGATGCGGGTGCCGATCGCCCGCGGCGACCGGTACGCCGTCCTGCCGTTCCTGCGCCGCTACGCCCAGCTGCGCGGCTGCCGACTGGTCGAGCTGGGCAGCGAGCAGGGCAACCGCGAACTGTTCCGCGACCCGGAGCGCCCGCTGCCGCCCGAGGAGTCGGCCTGGCTGTCCGGCGCCCTCGCCGACCCGGGCGAGCAGCTCGTCCCGGCCCGCTTCGACCCGCCCGGCCTGCCGCTGGTCCTGGTGCCGGACCGCGAGGCCGAACTGAAGGCCCGGATCGAGGACGACCAGGCCGACGCCCGGATCCCGTCCGCCGCGCTGCGGCTGGCCCGGGCGTTCACCGCCCGCACCGACGGCGGGGTCAGGGCCCGGCTCTACCTCAACCTGGCCTGCCCGGCCGTCCAGGACCTGCTCGCCGCCTACCGCGCCGGGCACACCGGCAGCGCCACCGCGGCCGGCCTGCTCCGCTCGCTCAAGGTGATCATGGCGGCGGCCTCCACCGGCCCCTCCGAAGGGGACCTCGGCGCCGCGCTGGCCGGCATCGGCACCGCCGTCTCCGCCCTGACCGCCGCCGTCCCGGCCGGCCTGCCCGGCGTTCCGGACAGCCCCGGCGACCTCCCGGCGGAGACGTGACGGACCGCCCGGCGGACGGATTGTCAGTGGCTCGCGGTAGACAACTCATCAGCACGACGCAGGGGGAACGGACATGACCACCGACATCTGGGCCTGGGTGCGCGACACCCACCAGCAGCTGTACGCGGCCGGCCACCGCCGGCTGGCCGACGCCATGTACGAGCTGCCCGAGCACGCCACCGAGGGGCGCAACGAGCAGCTCGACGCGGCCTACCCGGAGGCGATCGCCTCCGCCCGGGCCCTCGGCCTGCCCTGGGTCGAGGTCTACCTGCGGCACTGGCGGATGCAGAACCTGCTGAACAAGCGCCAGCAGGGCGAGTCCGTCATGCCCGAGGTGGTCGACCTGCTGGACTTCGCCCACCGGGAGGAGACGGCCGGCTGCCCGCAGTCCGTCTGCGTGGTGCAGGACTTCGCGATCTGCCACGCCCGGGTCGACGGCCCCGGGTACGCGCGCGAGCGCCTCGAGGTGGTCGGCGAGACGCTGGACCGGATCGAACCCGGTCGCGCCTGCTTCGACTGCCTCTCCCGCGAGTACTCCGGCGCCCTGGAGGACGACGACCGGCCCGCCGACGCGCTCGCCCACCTGGACACCGCCGCCGCCCGGATGCGCGGCGCGGGCCAGGAGGTCTCGCTCCGCTTCCACCGGACCCGGGCCGGCGCCCTGCACCTGCTGGGCCGGCACGAGGAGGTGCTCACCCTGCTGGACACCGCCGAGCGGGCGGCCCGGGCGCGGGGCGAGGAGATCGACGAGAGCGACCGGCGCTGGGGCGCCCTGCAGCGGGCCCGCGCGCTCGCCGCGCTCGGGCGCACGACGGAGGCGCTCGCCCTGCTGCCCGAGCGGGCCGAGGCCGAGCGGCACGCCGACCTGCGCGCGAGCTGGACGGAGACGGTCGAGCTGCTGATCGCGGCCGGCGCCTGGGAGAACGACGCCGAACTGGGCGCCGTGCTGGCCGGCTGGGTGGGATACCTGGACGGCACCGGCTCGCACCGCCCGTGCGTGGACCTGCTGCTGGCGGCCGGTCGGCTGGCGCTCGCCCGCGGCGCCCGTACGGTGGCGCTCACGCTCGCGGCGACCGGGGAGCGTAAACTCACCCAATTGCGTCGCACCGCCGGCGTGGCCGAGCGGGTCGCGGCCCTGCGGGCGGCCGCCGAGGCGCTGCCGGTGCCCGAGCTGCCCGTCCCGCCCGGCGAACTGACGGCACACCTGGCCGAGGCCCAGGTGCCCTTCGAGACCGGCGCCGACCTGCTCTCCGTCGCCCTGGACCGGTACCGGGGTGAGCAGGCCGGCGCCACCGACCTGGCCGTGGTGCTGGCCAACGTGCTCGGCGGCCTCGGCCACGCCCGGGCCGCCGCCGACCTGCTGTGGCGGCGGCTGGACGCCGACCCGGGCAGCCAGGAGCTCACCGGCACGCTCGGCCAGGCCCTGATCGAGGCCCGGGACGCCGAGGGCGTGCGACGCCTCGCCGACCGACTGGCCGCCACCAGCCCGGCCGACGCGCACTGGATACGCGCCCGCTGGGCCGCCGCCGAGCAGCGCTGGGCCGAGGTGCTGGAGCAGTGCGAGGCGATCCTGGCGCTGGACGCGAGGTGGATCAACACCCGCCGGCTGGCCGCGGCCGCCGCCACCGAGCTGGGCGACCACGTCACCGCGCAGCGCCTCTACCAGGAGCTGCTGGAGCACGCCCTGCCCGCCGAGGAGGCGGGGGAGGCGGAGCTCCACCGGACGGTCCAGGAGCCCGACCTCTGGCACCTGATCACCGCGGCCAGCGCCAACCGGGACTGGGCCGTGGTCCGCTCCACCGGCGCGCGGATCGGCATCGAGTTCGACCGGCCCGAGGGCCCGGTGGACGAGGAGTGGCAGCTGATCACCGTCCGCGCCACCCGCACCAACGGCACCCCGGTGGACCTGCCCGCCGTCCGGACGGGCCCGGCCACCGCCCGGATCCTGCCGGTGCTGGGCGCGGACCTGACGCTCAACCACGGCGACGTGGTGGTCTTCGCCCCAGCCCTGCTGGAGCGCCCGCCGGCCGAGGACGCCCCCGAGGAGGAACGGGCGAACTGGCGCCCCACCTTCGCGCTGCTGACCCTGCTCGACCCGGCCGGCTACACCACGTACTGGATCGACGGCGTCCGGCCCGCGGACGAAGCCTGGGCCGGGTTCCGGGACGAACTGCGGGCGGCCGGCTACGCGCTCTGGGTGTACAGCGGGGAGCAGTACCGGCTCCCGGACCCGGAGCGGGACGAGGACGACCTGCCCGGCGTCTACGCCGCCCTCGGCCTCCCGCCGACCGCCTCGGCCGAGGACGCCGACGCGCTGCTGCACGAGCTCACGGCCGGCTGGGAGCACCCGGTCACCTGGCTCGAACTGGCCGACGCGGCGGGGGTCGACCTGCGCCGGCACACGGAGATCATCGAGCGCTACGACATCTGAGCCGCCCGGTTCCCCGGGTCCCCGGCCCGGTTCGGTCGGCATGCCCCGCGCCGGGTCGGGGAACATCTCGCGTCGGGGTGAGTCCTCGCCGATGCTTCACGTGGCGGTCGGACCGCTCCGGGCCCGCCGGTCCGGAGCGGAGCCCGCCGACCGCACCGCGCCGGGTAGGCGCCCGGGGGCGCCGCCGCGGGACGTCGCGTACATGTGCGTCCAGCTGTTCGATCAGGCAAGGTGTATCCCGAGATCGAACGGTGGCCGGCGGCCACCAGGGGCGGCAAGGAGCGGAAGTGCCTAAGCGGGGCCGACCGGGTGCGGGCAAGCGGGCGAGGGGAGGCCGGGCGGTCCGCCAGGTGCGGCAGACACCGCCGGAGCCGGTGCACCCCGCTGAGGCGCCGCCCACCGAGGGGCTGCTCGGCCACCCCGTCCCGCCCCTCGAGCCCACCGTCGTCGTCCCGCTCGCCCCGCCCGTCCCGGAGACCAGGGGCCTGCTGGCACCCGAGCCCGAGCCCGAACAGCGGCCGGAGCCGCCGCTGGAGCCGCACCCCGAGCTGACCGTCGACCTGCGCCCCCGGGACGCCACGCCCGAGCACCCGGCCACCGACCGCTCGACCGCCGACCGCTCGACCACCGAGCGTCCGGTCCGCCGCCGTTCGGTCGCCGAGGACACCCTCACCCCCGAGGAGTGGCGCGCCGCCGGCTACACCCCGCCCACCGGCATCCCGGTCCCCGAGCTGACCGTCGGCGCCCCCGGGGAGGTGCCCTGGCCGGACCGGATGCGCACCTTGCTGCGCACCCCGATGTCCGAGCGTCCCGCCTTCGAGCGCACCGCCCGCGAGATGCACCCCTCCGCGGGCACCGCCCGCAACGTCCCGCGCATCCTCGACCTGACGCTGCGCATCGGCGAACTGCTGCTGGCCAGCGGCGAGGCCGCCGAGGACGTCGAGGCGGCGATGCTCGGCATCGCGCACGCCTACCGGCTGGACCGCTGCGAGCCGCAGGTGACCTTCACCCTGATCGGTATCTCGTACCAGCCGTCGCTGGTCGAGCCGCCGGTCACCGCCGACCGCGTGGTGCGCCGCCGGACCTCCGACTACACCCGGCTGAACGCGGTCTACGAGCTGGTGGCCGACATCACCGCGGAGCAGGTGACGGTCAACGACGCCTACCGCCGGCTGGCCCTGATCCGCCGCAACCGGCACCCCTACCCGGCCTGGCTGCTCGCCCTGACCACCGGTCTGCTGGCCGGCGCGGCGACCTTCCTGGTCGGCGGGCGGCTCGACGACAAGGCCTGGCTGGTCTTCGGCAGCGCCTTCGTCGCGGCCGTCCTCGGCGACCGGCTGGCCTCCGCGCTGGCCCGGCGCCGGCTGCCGGAGTTCTACCAGTTCGTGGCGGCCGCGATGCCGGCCGCCGCCTCGGGCATCATCCTGTCCTTCAACGACTGGGGCCTGCGCGGCTCGGTGGTGATCACCGGCGGCCTGTTCGCCCTGCTGCCCGGGCGCGCCCTGGTCGCCGCCGTGCAGGACGGTCTGACCGGCTTCTACATCACCGCCGCGGCCCGGCTGCTGGAAGTGATCTACCTGGTCGCGGGCATCGTGATCGGCGTGATCATGATCCTCTACCTGGGCGTCGGCTTCGAGGCGAGGCTCAAGCCGGACGAGGGCCTGGTGGGCATCAGCTACCCGCCGGTCCAGATGGTCGCCGCGATGGTGCTGACCCTGGCCTTCGCGATGCTGCTGCAGACCGACCGCCGCACCCTCGCGCTGGTCACCCTCAACAGCGGCATCGGCTGGGCCAGCTACGGCGCGCTGGTGTACAACGCGCACGTCAACCCGATCGCCGCGACCGGGGTGGCGGCCGGACTGGTCGGCCTGTTCGGCCAGCTGATGGCGCGCTACCGCAACGGCTCGGCGCTGCCGTACGTGACCGCCGCGATCGGCCCGCTGATGCCGGGTTCGGCGCTCTACCTCGGGATGCTCGCCTTCGCCCAGGGTCACTCCAGCACCGGCCTGGTGTCGGTGTTCCGGGCGGCGGCGATCGCGATGGCGCTGGCGATCGGGGTGAATCTCGGTGGCGAGATCGCCCGGCTGTTCCTGAAACTGCCGGTGGGCGCCGAGCTGCCCTCGCTCTACCCGGCGGTGCCGCGCCGGGCGGCCAAGCGCACCCGGGGGTTCTGACCGCGGGTCGGGCCCGCGGGCCCGGTGCCGGGATCATGGTGGTCCGTGGCGGCCCGCTGTCGGGCCGGTATCGGCTTCCGGGCCGTCCCACGGCAGGCAGGACGCAGCACCAGGAACGAAGGTAAGACCCATGTCGACACTGCTGGACGGCTACCGCGAGCACATCGTCAACGCGCAGAAGCAACCGCTGTTCCTGCTGCTGGTCGGCTTCATCACCTCCTTCGTCTTCATCCGGTTCAGCGTGCGGATGATCCGCGCCCAGGTGCGCTGGTGGCCCGGCAACATCACCCCCGGGGGTCTGCACATCCACCACATGGTGTTCGGGCTGGGCTTCCTGCTGATCGGCGGCATCGGGGTGTTCGCCGCCTACGGCACGCCCCCGTGGATCGACTGGTTCGGGCTGCTCTTCGGCATCGGCTGCGGGCTGGTGCTGGACGAGTTCGCGCTGATCCTGCACCTGGACGACGTGTACTGGAGCGAACAGGGCCGCAAGTCGGTGGACGCGGTGATCTTCGGCATCCTGTTCACCGCCCTGCTGCTGATCGGGTACGTGCCGTTCGGCGCGCTGCCCGGCGAGGACACCCGGTGGGGCCTGATCACGGTGATCTCGGTGAACGCGCTGGCCTCGGTGATCACCCTGCTCAAGGGCAAGGTGTGGACCGGCCTGCTCGGGATCATGATCCCCGGCCTGTCCTGGATCGGCGCGATCCGGCTGGCCCGCCCGAGCAGCCCGTGGGCCCGCTGGCGGTACACCGCGCGCTCCCGCCGCCGGGCGCGTGCGCTCCGGCGCGAACGCCTGCTGCACCGGCGCGCCGACCGCGCCCGCACCTGGCTCTTCGACCTGATCGCCGGCGCGCCCGACAAGGTGCCCGCCAACCACCCGGCCGCCCACCGGGTCGCCGAGCGGATGGCCGCCCGGGCCTCCGCCCACCTCGACGCGCACGCCGCCCGGGCGCTGGCCCGTCGCCAGGCGCGACTGGCCGACCGCCGCTCCGCGGCCGTGGTCGGTGCGGCGGTGCACCTGCCCGCGCCGCACCCGCAGCCGGTGGGGAGGGCGCCCGGCAGCGACCCGGACCGCTCGGCCGGGGCGCGGCAGCGCCGCCGTACGGTCCGCGCCGGGCGCAACCGGACGTACGGGGTCGGCTCGAGCGGGGCGGAGCGCCGGCCGGAGCGACACCCCCACCTGCGGACGCGGACCCGCCGGATCCACCGGTAGTTCGTATGCCCTGCGCGCCTGATCAGAGTTGACGTCTGGTCGGATCATCGGATAGTCACCCGGCCGGTGGAGCGCGTTCGAGGTGTGAACGGCGTCGGAGTTGAGAACATGGGCGGCGAGTGACCGTTCTGTCACGTGATGGGATGATTCGTCGGACCTCCCGCCGCCCGGCCGCCGCCCGCCCGCGCGCCACTCGGCATCCGCCGCCGTCCCCTCCGGACCCGTGAGAAGGGATGTCTCGTGGCGCGCAGGATCCTGCCGACCCTCCTGCTGTCCCTCACCGCCCTGCTCGGGCTGCTCCCCACCGCCCAGGCCGCCCCGGTGGACCCGGAACCGGCGGCCGGTCAGACCCCGGCCGGCCGGCCGCCGTCCGGTCAGACCCCGGCGGGCCAGGACCCGTACCCGTCCACCGAGGAGATCGACCGCTCCCGCGCCGAGGCCGACGGCAAGGCCGCCTCCGTGGCCGCGCTGGAGGCCGCGCTGACCGCCGCCCGGACCGAACTCGACCGGGCCGGCCGCAGCGCCGAACAGGCCGTCGAGGCGTACAACGGTGCCCAGCTCGCCCTCACCCGGGCCCGCGCCGAGGAGACCGCCGCCAACCGGCGCGCGGCCGACGCCGAGGCCGCGCGCACCGAGGCCGCCGAGGACGCCGCCCGACTCGCCGCCGAAACGTACCGCCAGGGCGCGGGCGCCGAACTGTCCGCACTCAACGCCCTGCTCGGCGCCCACGGCCCGCGCGAGGCCGGCGACCGCGCCGCCGTGGTCGGCGTGGTCAGCGAGCGCACCCGGCAGATCCTGGACGCCGCCACCTCCACGGCCGCCGCCGCCCGCAGCGCCTCGGCCGCCGCCCGCACCGCCGCCGAGACCGCCGAGAAGGCCGCCGCCGAGGTCGGCGCGGCCCGGACCAGGGCGCAGCAGCGGCTCGCCGCCCAGCAGGGCGAGGTCGCCGCCGCCGACCGGCGCCGGGAACAGCTGCTCACCGAGCTGGCCGCCGCCCGGAACACCACCGTCGAGCTGGAGCGCGAGCGCCGCGAGGCGCTGGAGGCGACCGCCGTCCGGGAGGCCGAGGCGGCCGCCCGTGCCGCCGCCGAGCAGGCCGCCCGCGACGCCGAAGCCGCTGCCGCTGCTGCCGCCGCCGCCAAGGCCCAGACGGTGCCGCCCGCCGGCCGTCCCTGGTCGGCCGAGGGCGCGGCCGCCGCCATCGCCTTCGCCAAGTCCAAGATCGGCCTGCCCTACATCTGGGGCGGCGAGGGGCCGGAGGGCTACGACTGCTCCGGGCTGACCATGATGGCCTGGCGCGAGGGCGGCAAGCAGCTCAACCACTTCGCCGCCGACCAGTACGCCCAGTCCACCCCGGTCAGCTACCGCCAGCTGCGCCCCGGCGACCTGGTCTTCTGGACGGACACCGGCCGCTCCGCCGACATCCACCACGTCGGCCTCTACATCGGCGACGACCAGATGATCGAGGCCCCGCGGGTCGGCATGCCGGTCAAGCAGGCCAGCCTCTGGATCATGGGCACCCCGGACTACTACGCCCGGCCGTAGCAGGGTCGACGTCAACGCCCGGTCAGGTCCTCGATCGGGGCGAGCGCGACCACGCCCTCCGCGGCCCGCGCCGGCTCCGGATCGAGGGTGACCATCCTCGCCGTGCGCGAACGATGCGTCGACCGGTCAACCTCCGTTCGCCGCCCGTTGCCGGGCGGCGACACCCCGCCGCCCGGTCGGTCCCGCCCGGTCGGTCCCGCTCGGCGACCGGCCGTGGACCACCGGCCCGTCGTGGCGCCCGACTACCGTTGGGCGGCGCGGATCCGCGTGAGCACCCAGGCGCAGCCGAGGCCCACCGGGAGCGTCGCGAGGACGACGCCGACCGCTCCGCCGATCCGGCCGATCTCCTGGGCGTTGCAGTACTCGGAGACGGACCTCTTCGGCGGCTCGTAGAAAGCGGGCGAGCCGCAACCGCCGTCGACCGGGACGAAGACCAGCCAGAGCGCCCAGAGCCAGCCGGCGACCGCCAGGCCGCCGAGGACCTTCCCGATCAGCATCCGGCCGTCGTAGTACTCCTTGAGCCTGCGGACGTACTCGTCCTCCACGGTTCCCCCTCAGAGAACGGTCGGTCGCGTCTGAACCAGCACGAGGATGTCAGACCGGCTCCCGTGCGCCAATGTCGGTGACGCGCGCTAGCGTGGCCGCCCCGAACACTTCTGAGGAGGCGTCGTGCACTTGCGGAACGTCGGACCGGGTGACGCCGAGGCGTACGTCCGGATGCGGTGCGACGAGGCGATGATGGCCGAGCTGGGTGGCCCGTTGCCCCGGGAGCAGGTGGAGGCGCGGCTGCGCAAGGACCTCGCCCTGGTGGCGGCGGACAGCGCCTGGATCAAGGTGATCCTGCTGGACGGCGCCGAGCCGGGGGAGGCGGCCGGCCTGGTCACGCTCTGGCAGGACGAGGAGGACGGCGCCACCGTCTCCGAGATCGGCTGGATGGTGCTGCCCGAGTTCCAGGGGCGCGGGCTGGCCAAGGCGGCGGTGCGGCAGGTGCTGGACGCCGCCGCGGCGGACGGCCGGTGGGGCGAGGTGCACGCCAACCCGGGGGTGACCAACGGCCCGTCCAACGGGATCTGCCGCTCGCTCGGCTTCCGGCTGCTCGGCGAGCGGGACCTCGACTTCGCGGACCGGGTCCTGCGCACCAACCACTGGGTCGTGACGCCCGGGCAGCACGACGGATCGCGAACGGGATCGTGAACGGGGTCGCGAACGGGGGCGCGCACCGGGTCGCGCACGGAATAAATCGGATGCCGCCGCGAGGGCACCGCCGTACGGTGACGCGATGGGCAAGAACATCGATGACACGGCCGTCGAGACGGTGAACGGTGTCCAGCTCCGGGCCGTCTCCGTGGGCGAGGTGGAGGAGTGGAACCGGGCGCTCAACCTCGGCTTCCTGCGCCCGCACGCGGGCATCGAGCCGGAGCTGCCGCGCCGGAGGTGGCAGCCGGGCCGGATGCTGGGCTGCTTCGACGGCGGCCGCCAGATCGCCACCTTCCGCAGCTCCGACGTCGAACTGACCGTCCCGGGCGGGGCCGTCGTGCAGGCGGACGCGATCACCAACGTCACGGTCAGCGCCACCCACCGCCGGCGCGGCCTGCTCAGCGCGATGATGCGGCGGGACCTCGCCTCCGCCGCCGAGCGCGGCTGCGCGGTCGCCATCCTGGTCGCCGCCGAGTACAACATCTACGGCCGCTTCGGCTTCGGCCCGGCCACCTGGGGCTGCGGCTGGCGGATCGACCTGGCGCGCACCCGCGGTCTGCGCGAGAGTCTGCCCGGCGTGCCCGGCGTGCCCGGCGGCCGGATCGACTTCGTGACCCTGGCGGAGCAGCGCGAGCTCGGTGCCGAGCTGTACGACCGCTGGCGGCTCACCCAGCCGGGCGCGATCGCCCGGGACGGGATCTGGTGGGAGCGCAACACCAACCAGCTCCGGATTCCGGGCGAGGACTTCAAGGAGCCGTTCACCGCCGTCCACCGGGACGCCGACGGCCGGGTCACCGGTCTGGTGGTCTACCGGATCGACAACAAGTGGGACGGCGCCTATCCCGACGCCACGCTCACCGTGGACGACTTCATCGCCCTCGACCTGCCCACCGCCGTCGAGCTGTGGCGCCTGGTGCTGTCCGTCGACTGGGTGCGCAAGGTCGTGGTGGACAGCGTCGCCCCGGACGACCCGCTGCCGCTGCTGCTCCAGGACCCGCGCGCGGCCACCCCGCACGAGGCGAACGGCGACCTGATGTGGCTGCGGCTGCTGGACGTCGAGGCCGCCTTCGGTGCCCGGAGGTACGGCGCCGCGGGCCGGGTGGTGCTGGAGGTCGAGGACCGACTCGGCTACGCCTCCGGCCGCTTCGCGATCGAGGTCGCCGGGGACGGCACCGGCCGCTGCACCCGCACCACCGACGACGCCGATCTCGCCCTGGACGTCTCCGAGTTGGGCTCGCTCTACCTGGGCTCCGAGACGGCCCCGAGGCTGGCCGCGGCCGGACTGCTCACCGAAGTGCGCCCGGGCGCGGCGGCCGCCGCCGACCTGCTGCTGCGCACTCCGCTGCGGGCTTGGACACCGACCGAGTTCTGAGCCGCCGGGAACACCGGCGCAGGCCGGTCCGCACATCGCGGGCCGGCCTGCGCCGGTGCGCAACTCAGATGCGGCGCAGCCTACTTGACTGCCGTCTTGCCGATCGTGGGCAGGATGAAGTCCTGGATCAGCCCCTTGGCGTCCCGCACGATCGGCCGGAACACCCGGTAGCGCGACAGGTTGATCAGCCGGGCGGCCATCGGCGTCGAGCGCCGGACGAACTCCCTGGTCCGCTCGGTGTCCTCGGTCCGGTCGAAGACCCAGTAGAGCACCACGACCATCAGGTTCAGCCAGAGCACGTCGGGCAGCAGCTCGACCAGTTCGGCGTCCAGCTTCGGCGCCAGGTCGGAGCCCTGCAGGACGTCGCGGAACAGCTCGACGGCCGTCGTCCGGGCCGGGTGGGACTCGTTGGAGAACGGGCTCAGCGAGCTGGTCGGGTCGGCCGCGGTGCGGAAGAACTGGGCGGCGAACTCGTGGTACGGCGCCGCCGTGTCGAGCCAGGAGGTCAGCGCGATCCGCAACCGCTCGGCGAAGTCCCGGGTGTGGGCCATGCGCTGCCTGGCGTCGGCCGCGTGGTCGTGGGTCATCCGGTCGTAGAACCCCTGGATCAGGAATTCCTTCGCCGAGAAGTAGTAGTAGGCGTTGCCGACCGACACGCCCGCCTCGGTGGCGATGGCGCGCATGGTGGTCTTCTCGTAACCCCGTTCCTGGAACAGCCGCATGGCCGTCTCCAGGATCAGCGCCCGGGTCGCCTCGCTCTTGTCGGTCTTGGGCTGGGCCCGGCCGCCGGGCATGGGCCCGCCGTCGGTGCCGGGTGCGGCCGGGGTGTCGGCCGCACCCTTCTCGTCGTCCGTTCGGTTCGTCGCTGCCAGGTCGTCCACGGGCACGAGCCTAGCCGGAGACGACGTTCCATCCGGTGTCGGTGCTGTCGGTGCTCGCGGCACCGGATGCCCCCTCCGCATCCGGTGCCGCGCCCACCGCCCCCGTGGTTTCGAACGCGTTCAAAAGCTTGGCAGAACTGTAGACGCCGTGGTTGAACATGTTCAACTCCATCTCTGTGGGAGGCTCGTCACATGACCGGATCAGGGCGGATCACCATTCGGCACGGCGGAGAACAGGACGCCGTGCGCATCGCGGACCTGCACACCGAGAGCTGGTGCGCCAGTTACCGCGGGAGCGTCCCCGACGAAGCGCTCGGGGACGGGCTGGCCGCCCAGCGGCGTGAGCTGTGGGAGCTGCGCCTGACGGTCGACTACGGGACGCCGGAGAACACGCCCGTGTTGCTGATCGCCGAACGGGCCGGAGAGCCGGCCGGGTTCGTCTACCTGGTGCCGCAGCCCGACGGCGGGGTGCTGGTGGACAACCTGCACGTCCGCCCGGGCCTCACGGGCGGAGGCATCGGCCGGGAACTGCTGGCCGCGGCCCGTGCCGAGGTCGCCGAACGGCACCCCGGCGCGGAGCTGTCCCTGGAGGTGCTGCGCGCCAACACCCGCGCGATCGCCTTCTACGAGCGCGAGGGCGGTGTGCGGATCAGGGCGCAGGAGGGCGTTTTCCCGGGCGGGTACGTGCTGCCCGAGTACGTGTACGCCTGGCCGGCCGGGCCGGGGCCAGTGCCCGGGGCGGCGGTCGGTCGGTCGACCGAGCCGAGTCAGTCGACGTCGTAGACCGTCACCGGCACGCCGCGCGCCGTCAGTCGGGCCGCCACCAGCGGCTCGACCTTCGACCAGCGCCCGCCCGCCAGTCCGCAGCCGATCCGCGGCATGTGGACGGAGGCGCCGAGCTCGAGCGCGTGCCCGCCGAGGGCGGCCAGCGCGGTGTCGAGGGCCTCGTACCGCACCGGCACTCCGGTGGAGCGCCCGGTCCGGATGCCGCGCTGGCCGACCATGTTGGCCACCCAGACGTACGGCTCGACCTGCACCAGCTGCAGGGCGCCGAGGCCGAAGTCGTTCTTCGCCCGCTCCCGGTGCCAGCGTCGGAACGCGGCCTCGGGTTCGGGCCAGCGTCTGGAGAGCGCGAGCACGAAGCCCTTCCCCCAGCCGCCGAGATCGTTGCAGACGTGCGCGATCACCTTCACGCCCTTGCCGCGGGGCGTGGTGGCATCGCCTCGGACGTAGGTGATTTCCGCCATGCCTAGAAGTTAGACGGAGCCACTGACAATCGGCTCGACATTTTCCCGCGCCCCGGCCGCGGCCCCGGCGCGCAGGTGGCGCCGCCCGGTCAGCGCGATCAGCAGGGCGAGTGCGGCGGCCCCGGCGGGCAGGGCGTAGCCGGTGCCGGGCGCGGCGTGTTCGGCGACCGTGCCGGCGAGCGCCGCCCCGGCCGAGATGCCGACCACGATGCCGGACACCGCCACCGCCATGCCCTCGTTGAACTGCCGCTGCGGCAGCAGCTCCTGGACCAGCGTCATGCCGGTCACCATGGTCGGCGCGGTGGCCGTGCCGGCCAGGAACAGCACCACCCCGAGCACCGCGAGCCCGGCCCCGCCGAGCCCGGCGGCGAGCGGCAGCAGCAGGACCCCGGCCATCGCCGCCGCGCCGACCAGGAAGCGCGTCCCGGGCGTCCGACGCGGGGTCAGCAGCCCGAACAGCAGCCCCGCCACGCAGGAACCGGCCGCGACCAGGCCCAGCAGCGCACCGGCGGCGGCCTTGTGGCCGAGCGCGTCGGCGTAGGCGACCGTGGTGATCTCGGTCGCGCCGAAGACCATGCCGGTGGCGAGGAAGGTCAGCACCAGCACCCGCAGTCCGGGCACCCGCAGCGGGGAGCCGTGCCGCCGGCCGGTCGACTCCCTCGCCGGCAGCGGCGGTTCGGTCCGCCGCTGGGCGGCGAACAGCAGCGCGCCGGTGGCGCCGAGGGTGCCGGCGGCGAGCAGCCCGGCCTCCGGGGCGAGCGTGGTGCAGAGCAGCATCGCGAGCACCGGACCGGCCATGAAGCAGAGTTCGTCCAGCGCCTGTTCGAAGGAGTTGGCCAGGTGCCGGGCGGCCGGGTCGTCCCGGTACAGGTGCGCCCAGCGGGCCCGGGCCATGCCGCCGAGGTTGGGCGCGGCCGCGCAGGCGGCCCAGCAGGCGTACAGGGTCCAGTCCGGAGCGCCGAGCCGGACGCAGAGCAGCAGGGCGACCAGCGGCACGGCGTTGTACAGCGCGGCCGGCACCGCGACCCGCGACTGCCCGTACCGGTCCACCAGGCGCCCGAGCAGCGGCATCCCGATCGCGCCGGTGACCAGGCCGGCCGCCGAGACCGTCCCGGCCAGCGCGTAGGAGCCGCGCCGTTCGGCGAGCAGCACCACCAGCGAGACGCCGTTCATCGACAGCGCGAGCCGGCCGAGCAGCCCGGCCAGGGTGAAGGCGGTGGCGCCGGGGGCCGCGAACAGCCGGCGGTAGGAGGCGAGGAGGGCGCGCGAGGGCAATCGGGCTCCTGGGGCACAGGACGGAAGGGGGAGTGCGACCAGCCTCGCGGCGCGGGCCGGCAGGCGTCCAACACCTGTTTCGCCGCACCCACAACACCTTGTTGTTAATCTCTCGCCCATGCCCCGTGACCTGCACCCCCGTCTGCTCCGCGGCTTCGTCGCGACCGCCGAGACCCTGCACTTCGGCCGGGCCGCCGAGCGGCTGTACGTCGCCCAGCAGGCACTCAGCCGGGACGTCCGCACCCTGGAGGGTCTGCTCGGCGACGCGCTGTTCGCCCGCACCACCCGCAGCGTCGAGCTCACCCCGGCCGGGCGCCGGCTGCTGCCGAAGGCGCGCCGGCTGCTCGCGCTGCACGACGAGATCCTGGCCGAGGCCGGCACCGGCGCCGGTGCCGCCGCCCGGCCGCTGCTGCTCGACCTCAACAGCGACGTCACCGGCCCGGACCTCACCGCCGACCGGGTGCTCCAACGGGCCCGCGCCGCCTGGCCGGAGGGCGAGCTGCTGGCCCGCTTCCACGGCGGCCTGGCCGCGGCCGCCACCGAACTGCTGGCGCACCGGCTGGATGCCTCGTTCGGCCGCTTCGCCGGTCTGCCCGGCCCGGTTCGCGGCCAACTCGCCCAGCTCCCGGTGCGGTTGGAGCGGATCTCGGTGATGATGGCGGACACCCACGCGCTGGCCGGGCGGCGGGCGCTGGTGCTGGCCGACCTGGCCGGGCACCCCGTCGACATCTGCGCGGGCAACCCGGCGACCACCGAGTGGGCCGAGCTCGGCGCCCGGTTGCTGCGCGAGCACGGTCTGACCGCGGCCGAGCCGTACGTCCCCCCGGTGGGCCTGGACGAGACCGCCCGCTACCTGGCCCGGCACGGCGATCCGATGCTGACCACGGTGGGCGGGCCGAGGATTCCGGGGGCGGTGAACGTGCCGCTGGTGGAGCCGGTGCCGCTGTGCCTGGTCAGCCTGGTGCACCGGCCCGGCGAGCGTCACCCCGGGCTGCGGGCGCTGGCCGCCGCGGCGGGTGAACTCGGCGCGGCCGAGGGCTGGTTGAGCCGCCCGGCGGGCAGTTGGCTGCCCGCGGCGGACGCGGCGCTGGTCGCCGCCGGGCAGAACACCGCCCCTGCCTCGGGGGGATAGGCAGGGGCGGTGGGCTCGGTGGGCGGCACGGGTCGCCCGGGCCGCTGGGGCCGTGGGCGGCCGGGTCAGGCCGCCTTGACGGCGGAGATGTCGAAGCTGAGCTTGACCTTCTCTCCGATCAGCACGCCGCCGGTCTCCAGGGCCGCGTTGTAGGTCAGGCCGAAGTCGGTGCGGTCCACGACGGCCTTGCCCTCGAAGCCGACCCGCTCGGCGCCGTAGGCGTCGGTGGCGCTGCCGGTGTACTCGAGGTTCAGGACGACCGGGCGGGTGGTGTCCTTGATGGTGAGCTCGCCGTTCATCCGGTAGGAGTCCGCGCCGACCGCCTCGGTGGAGGTGCTGCGGAAGCGGATCTCGGGGTAGGTCTCGGCGGCGAAGAAGTCGCCGGTGCGCAGGTGCTCGTCGCGCTGGGCCTGGTTGGTGTCGATGCTGGCGACCTTGATCACCAGGTCGGCCGAGGAGTTGCCCGGCGTGGCGCCGTCCAGGTGCAGCTTGCCGTCGTACTCGGTGAAGCGGCCCTTGACGTTGGTGACCATCGCGTGGCGGACCGAGAAGCCGATCTCGCTGTGCATGGCGTCCACGGTCCAGTCGCCGGTCAGGTGCGACAGGTCCGGGCCGGCCGGGGTCTGCACGGCGGTGGGGGTGGCGGTGGTGGTCTTGGTGCGGTTGAACAGGCCCATGGCTCCTCCTCGGGTTCGAAGCCATTTGTTTAGGCTTCAACTTCTTGGCTCCAGCGTACGACTCTGTCGTTCAAATTTCAACCACACCTGTCGAGGCCTTCGCGCGGACCACCCGAACGGCCCAGCCGTCCGGCCCGAGGGGCACTGTCGGACCGTCCGGCTAGGCTGCGAAGAAACTCCACCTCGCGTTCCACCCGCCGGTTCCACCGCCCCGAAAGGCCCCGCATGTTCGTCCTGCACGCGCTCTGGCGGGCGGACGGGCGGCTGGCCCTCTGGGCCGAGGACGCCCGCGCCCACCCCGGCCCCGCCGAAGCCCGGCCCGACCGGCCCGACCGGCCCGCCCCGCGCGCCCACCCCTACGCCTGTCCGGCCGGAACCCTGGCCGCCGTCCTCGGCGGCATCGGTCCCGGCCTCGGCTGGCTCGCCGGACAGGCCCCCGAACGCTGGGCCACCCTGCTGCTGCCCACCGTCGGCGCCCTGCCCGCCCCCTCGCCCGACCTGCCGGTCACCCCGCCGCGCGGCGGCGCCGTCCTCACCCCCTGGCGGGTGCCCGCGCTCCTCTTCGACGCCGGAGCCGCCGCCCAGCTGCTCGGCGAGGTCCACGACCCGCACTGGGCCGTCACCGACACCGACCTGCCCGGCACCGGCCGGGTCGAGGTGGTGTACGGCCCCTCGCTGCGCTGGCTCACCGGGGTGCACGACCTCGCCTGGCGGGCGGTCGGCCGGGGCCGGGTGCTGCCGCTGCCCGTCCTGACCGACGGCCGCCCACAGGCCCGCTGGCGGCCCGATCCCACCCCGGCCGGGCGTCGCGAGGCCGCCGAACTGGCGGCGGGCTGCCCGCCCGTCCTGCTCGGCGAGTGGCCCACCGGCGCCGGCACCGGCGAGGTGCTGCTGGACGCGGCCCTGGGCGCCCTGGTGGACGCCGAGGCCCGCGCCGCGCTGGCCGACACGCCCTTCCCCGACCCCGGCGCGTCGGCCGCCGCCCGCTGGCTGCACGCCCTCGCCAGCCCCTCCGGCGAGGTCGACGCCCCGCCCGGGGACGTCGCCGAGCTGCACCACCGGATCACCGACTGGTACGCCACCGCCGACCCCGCCGACCCGGCGCTGCGGCTCTGCTTCCGCCTGGTCGAACCGCTCGGCCCCGCCGACGACGACCCCGAGGGTCGCCCCTCCGACGACGCCTGGCAGCTGGAGTTCCTGCTCCAGGCCGTCGACGAACCCTCCCTGCTGGTCCGCGCCGCCGACCTGCACGAGGGCGGCGCCGCGCACGCCGCACTCGCCCGCAGGACCACGTGCGCCGCACCGGCCGGCGAGCCCGCCGACCCGACCGAGGTCCTGGTCGCCGAACTCACCCGCGCCGCCCACCGCTGGCCCGTCCTGGACGGGCTGCGCCACCGCTCCCGCCCGTGCGCCCTGACCCTCGACCGGTCCGGCGCCCTCGAGTTCCTGCGCACCGCCGCGCCCGCCCTCGCCGAGGCCGGCTTCGGCGTGCTGCTGCCCGCCTGGTGGCGCCGCCGCCCCCGGCTCGGGCTCGCCCTGCGCGCCACCACCCCGCCCGCGCCGGGCACCCTCGCCGCCACCAGCCAGGTGGACCGGGACGCCGTGGTCGCCTTCCACTGGCAGGCCGCGCTCGGCCCGGACGGCACCTCGCTCACCGAGCGGGAACTCGCCGAACTCGCCGCCGCCAAACAGGGGTTGGTTCGGGTCAGGGGCACCTGGCTGGAGGCCGACCCGGCGCAGATCGCCGCCGCGCTCGCCTTCCTCACCGAACAGCGCGACGGCCTGCTGGCCACCGCCGACCTGCTGCGGCTCGCCCTCGACCCCGAGGCGACGGTCGCCGGGCTGCCGGTCACCGGCGTCCGGGTGGACGGTCCGCTCGGCGACCTGCTCGCCGGTGGCGCCGATGCCGTTCCCGAGGATCCGCCGCTCCCATCGGACTTCCGGGCCGAGCTGCGCCCCTACCAGCGGCGCGGACTCGCCTGGCTGAAGACCATGTCCGGCCTCGGCCTCGGCGCCGTCCTGGCCGACGACATGGGCCTCGGCAAGACCGTCCAGACCCTCGCCCTGCTCGCCGCCGAAAAGGCCGCCGAGGACGACGACGCCGCCGCCCCCACCCTCCTGGTCTGCCCGATGTCCCTGGTCGGCAACTGGCAGCGCGAGACCGAACGCTTCGCCCCCGGCCTGCGCCGCCACGTCCACCACGGCTCCGACCGCCTCGGTGCCGAGCAACTCGCCGACGCCGTCCGGGGAGTGGACCTGGTCATCACCACCTACGGACTGGTCCAGCGCGACCTCGCCGCGCTGCGCGCGATCCGCTGGCGCCGGGTGGTCGCCGACGAGGCGCAGCACATCAAGAACACCGGCACCGCCCAGTCCCGGGCGATCCGCGCGCTGCCCGTCAGCCGGCACCGGATCGCCCTGACCGGTACCCCGGTGGAGAACCGGCTCGCCGAGCTGCACGCCGTGCTGGACTTCGCCAACCCCGGCCTGCTCGGCCCGGCCGAGCGCTTCAAGGAGCGCTACGCGATCCCGGTCGAGGTGCACCGCAACCCCGAGCGCACCGCCGAACTCCGGCGCCGCACCGCCCCGTTCGTGCTGCGCCGGCTCAAGACGGATCCCGCGGTGGCGGCCGAGCTGCCCGCCAAGCAGGAGATGACCGTCTGGTGCAACCTCACCGCCGAACAGGCCGGCCTCTACCAGGCGGTGGTCGCCGACCTGCTGCAGCGGGTCGAGGGCATCCGGGGCGTGGAGCGGCGTGGCACGGTGCTGGCGGCGATCGGCAAGCTCAAGCAGGTCTGCAACCATCCGGCCCAACTGCTGCACGACGGTTCGCCGTTGGGTGAGCGCTCGGGCAAGGTCGCCCGGCTCGCCGAGCTGCTGGAGGAGGCGCTGGCCGAGGGCGACCGCACGCTGGTCTTCACCCAGTACGCGGAGTTCGGCACGATGCTCCGCCCGTACCTGGAGCGCCGGCTCGGCGAGGAGGTGCTGTACCTGCACGGCGGCGTCCCGCGCGCCCGCCGCGAGGAGCTCGTCCGGCGCTTCCAATCCACCGACGGGCCGAGGGTGTTCCTGCTCTCGCTGCGGGCCGGCGGCACCGGACTCAACCTGACCGCCGCCAACCAGGTGATCCACCTCGACCGTTGGTGGAACCCGGCGGTCGAGGAGCAGGCCACCGACCGCGCCTTCCGGATCGGCCAGCGCCGCGACGTCCAGGTCCGCCGGCTGGTCTGCGTCGGCACCGTCGAGGAGCGGATCGACGAACTCCTCGCCACCAAGCGCTCGTTGGCCGAGACGGTGATGGCGGAGGGTGAGCGCTGGCTCACCGACCTGCCGGTCGAGGAACTGCGCGAACTGGTCGCCCTCACCCGCGAGGACGCCGTCGCCGAGGAGGACGCGTGACCGAACGACCGAGGCCCGAGACGGTCAACGTCGCCGCCTACTGGCGCGGGGACTTCACCCTCCGCCCGGAAAGCCCGGCCGAGGAACCGGACGAACCCTCGCTGCGCCGCCTGGGCCGCTCCGGCATCACCGTGCACGGCCGCGACCTCGCCGCCCTGCTCGCCCCCGCCTACGACGCCTTCCGCAGCGATTGATCCCCGGGCGCCTACCGTGCGGTAACGTCCCGAGCGTGACCAACACCCCCGACACCCGGCTCGCCGACTTCGAACAGCACCGGCGGACGGTCTTCGGCATCGCCTACCGGATGCTCGGCAGCGTCGCCGACGCCGAGGATCTGGTCCAGGACACCTGGCTGCGCTGGAGCCAGGTCACCGGCCCGGTCGCCAGCCCCGGCGGCTACCTGGCCCGTACGGTCACCAACCTCGCCCTCAACCGCCTCGACTCGGCCGCCGTCCGCCGCGAGTCCTACGTCGGCCCCTGGCTGCCCGAGCCGCTGGTCAGCGAGCCGGACGCGACCGACGGCGTCGAGCGCGCCGAGACCGTCTCGCTCGCCCTGCTGGTGGTGCTGGAGAGCCTCTCCCCGCTGGAGCGGGCGGTGTTCGTCCTCAAGGAGGCCTTCGGCTTCTCCTACCAGGAGATCGCCGAGGCGCTGGACCGCACCGAGGCCGCCTGCCGCCAGGTCGGCAGCCGGGCCAGGGCGCACGTACGGGCCCGGCGCCCCCGATACGACGCCCCGCCGGAGCTGCGCCGCCGGGCCACCGACGAGTTCCTGGCGGCCTGCGTCGGCGGCGACCTCAACCGGGTGCTCGCCCTGCTCGCCCCCGACGTCACCACCTGGAGCGACGGCGGCGGCGTGATCACCGCGGCGGTGCGGCCGGTCACCGGCGCCGACAACGTCGCCCGCTTCCTGCTCGGCCTGCTCGGCAAGCTGGGCGAGGGCGTGGGCGCCCGCCCGGTCCTGGTCAACGGCGAGCCCGGCCTGGTGATCACCGTCAACGGCACTCTCGACTCCGTCTCGGTCCTCGACTTCACCGAGGGCCCCGAAGGCCGACCCCTGGTCTCCGCGATCCGCGCCGTCCGCAACCCGCACAAGCTCGCCCACCTCGCCAACCCGGCTTGACCCTCGACCTGGTCGAGCCCCGAGAGTCACCGGCATGGAGAGCGAGCTGCACAGCATCGGCGAACTGGCCCGCGCCAGCGGCCTGGGCGTCGGCACCCTGCGCTACTACGACGGCGCCGAGGTGCTCACCCCCGCCTGGGTCGACCCGCAGACCGGCTACCGCTGGTACCGGCCCGGCCAGCTCGCCGACGCCCGACTGCTGGCCCGGCTGCGCCGCGTCGGCCTGCCGCTGACGGCGATCCGCGCCGTGCTCGCCGCCGTCCCCGGCAGCGGCGAGGCCGAGCGCGTCCTCGACGCCCACCTGCGCCGGCTGGAGGACGGCCTGGCCGACGCCCGCCGCGAGCTCTCCCTGATCCGCACGACGATCGAGCAGAGGGGGCACCCGATGACCACCATCCCCGCCGACCTGCGCCTCACCGTCCGCGCCGACGGCCTGGCCGCCGCCCTCGACGCGGTCCGCTTCGCGGTCTGCGGCGACCCGGAACTGCCCTCCCTCGCCGGAGTGCTGTTCGAACCGGACGGCCCGGTGCTGCGCCTGGTCGCCACCGACCGCTACCGGCTGGCCCTCGCCGAACTGCCCGCCCTCGGCGTGCCGCAGCAGCCGACCGCCGGCACCACCGTCCCGACCGCCCTGGTGGACGCCCTGCGCGCGCTGCTGCCCGCCGGCCCCACCGAAGTCGTGCTCACCCTGGGCGCCGGCACCTTCCGGGCCGAGACCCCCGAGCACCGCATCGAGGGCACCGCACCCGACCTCGGCTACCCCGACCACCGCGTGCTGACCCGCCTCGACCCGCAGCACCGGATCACCCTGCCCGCCGCCGAACTGCGCACCGCCATCGAGACCGGCGCCACCCGCACCCTCCCCTCCGGCCCGCAGGGCACCGACTGCCAGGTCACCGTGCTCACCCTCACCGACGACGGCCACCTCACCGTCGCCGACGACCTCACCCCCGAGGACTTCCAGGTGGCCGTCAACCGGGACTTCCTCCTCGACGCCCTGCGCGCCGGCCACCCCGAGCAACTCCTGCTCGAACTCGGCGGCCCGATCGCCCCACTCGCCATCCGCACCCCGGGCCGAACCGGCACCTTCTCCGTCCTGATGCCCATCCGCCTCCCCTAACCGCCACGACACCCGCCCCTCCTGGGCACCCCCACGCCCCACCTCCCCCCACCTCCCCCCACCACCCGACCAGGCGAGAGGGACGCGCTGCGGGAGGGGCGGTGGAGGGGGTGGCCCGGAGAGGGGCGTTGCGGGTGATTTTCAGACTGCCAACGGCGCCCAACACCCCACCCACAGAGTCGGCAGTCGGAAAATCATCCAGCCCCCGGAGCGGCCACCCCCGGAACCGCCCCGGCCACCCACCCTCCCGAGAGCCCACCCCCACCCACAGAACCCCCCACCCGTTTGCCTCCCGCTAGCGCCTGCTTGCAATTGCAAGCGCCCTGCTGCACGCTGTCTCCATGGCCTCACTGAACGTCGGCTCGCTGGGCGAGTACATCCGCGAGCAGCGCCGCAACGCGCAGTACTCACTGCGCCAGCTGGCGGAGGCCGCCGGCGTGTCCAACCCCTACCTCAGCCAGATCGAGCGAGGGTTGCGCAAGCCGAGCGCGGAGATCCTGCAGCAGATCGCCAAGGCGCTGCGGATCTCGGCGGAGACGCTGTACGTCCAGGCCGGGATCCTGGAGGAGCGGCGGGGTGAGGGCCTGGAGCTGCGGGCCTCGATCCTGGCCGATCCGCTGATCAACGAGCAGCAGAAGCAGGCGCTGCTCGCGGTCTACGACGCTTTCCTCAAGGAGAACGCCGCTTCGGCCTCCACCCCGACGACCGACGGCGCGGCCACCCAGCACACCCACCGGGAGGACCGGTAACCATGCCGATCACCGACGAGATCAAGAAGACCCTCACCGACCCGACCCCGCTGTACGCCCTGGCCGGTGCCGGGGACCTCGCGTACGAGAAACTGCGCGAGGTGCCGGGCCGGGTCGAGGCGCTGGCGGCGGACCGCCAGGGCGCACAGGAGAAGGCGACCGCCAGGCTGCACGAGGCGCAGGAGTTGCTGGCCGGGGCACCGGCCAAGGTCTCCGAGGCCGTCAGCGCCTTCCCCGCCGACCTCAAGGTCCTGCAGGAGCGGGCCCAGGACTTCGCCCTGCAGCAGGTGGCCCGCGCGCTCGAGCTGGCCGTCCGGGCCAAGGAGACGTACGACGAGCTGGCCGAGCGCGGCAAGGTCGTGGTGGAGAAGGCCCGCCCCCAGCAGGCCCCGGCCGCCGCACCCGCCGTCGAGGCCGAACCGGCGGACGACGCCGACGCCCGCGCGCCGAAGAAGTCCGCCAAGGCCCGGAGGAGCAGCCCCGAACTCTCGGAGTGACCGCGTGACCGCGTGACCGCGTGACCGCGTGACCGCGTGACCGCGTGACCGCGTGACCGTGCCCGCGCCGCCGGGGCACATCCGGTGACGGCGGGACGTTCACACCGTGCGGGCGGCCGCCGTGCCAGGATGAGCGGCGGCCGGGGCGCAGCAACCCGAGAGACGTAGGAGATCGCGATGACCGGAGTGTTCCAGATCCTGGCCTTTTCCTACCTGAACCCGTTCTGGTGGCTGGCCGTCGCCATCCTGGGCTACAAGTTCTTCGCGCTGGTCGACGCGGCCACCCGCCGGGAGGACGCCTACCGGGCGGCGGACAAGAAGACCAAGGGGTTCTGGGTGGCGGTCCTCGGGATCAGCTTCGGCTGGGACCTGCTGTTCGGGGCGAACTTCCTCGGCAGCATCGGCACCCTGGCCGGCCTGGTCGCCTCGATCGTCTACGTGGTGGACGTCCGCCCCGCGATCCGGGCCCTGACCGGCGGCAGCGGTCGGGGCGGGCGGAGCAACACCGGCCCGTACGGCCCCTGGTAGGCCACGGCCGGTCGGACGGACGACGCCGCAGCCCGGGCGGGGAAGTTCTCCCCGCCCGGGCTGCGGCGTTCCGGCAACTCGGCTCGGCCGAGGAGCTCGGCCGAGGAGCTCAGCCGAGCAGCAGTTGCACCGGGTTGCGCTCCAGCAGCAGCACCGCGACGTCGTCGGTCAGCGCGCCGCCGTTCAGCTCCTCGACCTCCGCGATCGCGCTGTCGACCAGCCGGCCCCGGGTGAGCCCGGCGGCCTGGTGGTCGGCGATCAGGTCGGCGAGCCCGTCCTGGCCGAGGCGGCGCGACCCGGCCCCGACCCGGCCCTCGATCAGCCCGTCGGTGTAGAGCAACAGTCGCCAGCCGGGCTGGAGTTCGACCTCGTGGGCGGGCCAGGCGGCCTGTCCGTCGTGGCAGGGCAGCAGGCCGAGCGCGGGTCCCGCGAGCTCGGAGGGCAGGGTGACCGGGGTGTGGTCGCGTCCGAGCAGCAGCGGCGCCGGGTGTCCGGCGAGGTAGAGCCGGGCCTTCTCGCAGGTGCCGAGCGAGTCGAGGTCGGTGACGGCGGCGCCGGGTTCGATGACGAGCATGCAGAGCGTCGCGAAGATCTCGTCGCTGCGCCGTTCGTGCTCCAGCACGTGCTGGAGGGTGGTGAGCAGGGTCTCGCCGGTGAGGCCGGCGAAGACCAGGGTGCGCCAAGCTATCCGGAGCGCGACGCCGAGCGCGGCCTCGTCGGGGCCGTGGCCGCAGACGTCGCCGATCACGACGTGGACGGTGCCGTCGTCGGTGCGCACGGCGTCGTAGAAGTCGCCGCCGAGCAGGGCGCGGCGGCGGCCGGGGCGGTAGCGCCGGGTGAAGGAGAGCCCGGCGCCGTCCAGCAGCGGGGTGGGCAGCAGGTGGCGCTGCAGGCGGGCGTTCTCCTGGCCGCGCAACTCGGCCTCGACCAGGCGGCGCTGGGACTCGTCGGCGCGCTTGCGCTCGACGGCGTAGCGCAGCGCGCGGGCCAGCAGCGGGCCGTCCGTCTCGTGCTTGAGCAGGAAGTCCTGGGCGCCGGCGGCGACGGCGGCCGCGCCGAGTTCGGCCCCGGCGGCGTCGGTGAGCACCACCACGGGGATGTGCGGGGCGCGGCGGAGCAGCTCGTGCAGGCCCTCCAGGCCGTCCGAGGCCTCGGACGGGTGCGGCAGGTCGGCCGGGGAGGCCAGGTCGAGCAGCACGCAGCCGAACTCGGTGCCGCGGGCGCGTCCGCGCCGGGTGGCGAAGGAGGACTGGGCGAGCAGCTGGGTGGCCTGCTCGAGGCCGCGGGCCCAGTGGATCTCGATCGAGGTGCCGCTGTCGGCGACCGCCGCCTTGATCAGCTGGGCGTCCGAGGCGTCGTCCTCGATGACCAGCAGCCGCAGCGGCGCGCCGCCGCCGTCGGGCCCGTCGCCGGCCAGCGGAACGCTTCCCGCCTCGGTGACGTGCGAGGGGTGGTGGGTGCCGTGCGCGGTCCGGACCGGCTGCGAGCGGGGGTGGGGTATCGGGGGAGTGGCCGTGGCCGGGCCGGTCGTCGCCGGGCGCTTACGGGCATGGCCGACGGGGGCGCCGTCATGGGCGCCCGGCAGGTCCGCGGCACCAGGTGCCCGCCCGTCTCCCGTTGCGGGCATCGGTGGTTCCTCCCTTTCCCCGACTGCGTAACGGCCGGCGTCCGTCCGCAGTGCCCGCCTGGCACCGTGCGTCGGGGAACTTCTCGCGACCATAACGTGATCTCCGGGGATTTCTCTGGCCGACCGGCGCCGTTGTGGTTATTGCCACGCCGGTGGCGGGGTGGTGATCGGATTCGGACGACGGCTCGGATCCCGGCCCGGCGGCTGCCGGGCGGGCCCGGGGAAGGGGGTTGGTGGTGAGGACACGGATCACCCTGGTCGAGGGTGACATCACGGAACAGCAGGTGGACGCGGTGGTGAACGCCGCCAACTCGTCGCTGCTGGGCGGCGGCGGGGTGGACGGTGCGATCCACCGCCGGGGCGGGCCGCGGATCCTGGAGGAGTGCCGCCGGCTGCGGGCCTCGCACTGGGGCAAGGGGCTGCCCGTCGGGCGGGCGGTGGCGACCACGGCCGGGCGGCTGCCGGCCCGGTGGGTGGTGCACACCGTCGGGCCGGTGTACCTGGCGGAGGAGTACGAGGGGCGGGCTGAGCTGCTGGCCTCCTGCTATCGAGAGTCGCTGCGCACGGCGGCCGAGTTGGGCGCGCGCACGGTGGCCTTCCCGGCCGTGTCGGCCGGGATCTACGGCTGGCCGCCGGCCGACGCGGCCCGGATCGCGCTCGGCACCGTCGCCGGGGTGCTGGACGGCGGTGACGCGCGGGCGGGCGCGGAGCTGGCGGAGGTGCGGTTCGTGCTGTTCGGGACGGAGATGTACGGGGTTTTCGAACGGGCCCGGAGGGAGCTGCTCGGGCCGGAGGGCTGACGCTCCCATCGTGACGTGACGAGGCGTCAACACGCCAGAGACATTCGATAACTCGTTCGAGTGAGGATGTCGGGAAGCTCACCAGCACGGCGACGCCGGACGGCGCTACGGCGCGAGCGCCGTCCAGGGCAGCGTGACCTCGCCCTGCCGCCACCGCCCCCGCGCGTCCACCAGCGGCCAGCTGCCCGCCAGCGCCGTGCACGCCGCCACCCACCGCTGCCGCGCCCCGAACGCCCCGTACGGCGCGGCCGCTGCCCAGGCCCGGTCGAAGTCGGTCAGGAAGGTGTGCACCGGCCGCCCCGGCACGTTGTGGTGGATCAGCGCCTTCGGCAGCCGTTCGGCCAGGTCGGAGGGCTGGCCCAGGCCGCCCAGCCGGGCCGCGAAGGTCACCGTCCGGGGCCCTTCCGGCCCGAGCGCGACCCAGACGTGCCGCCGCCCGATCTCGTCGCAGGTGCCCTCGACCAGCAGCCCGTCCGGGGCGAGCCGGGCGCACAGCCGTTCCCACACCGCGGCCACCGCCGACTCGTCGTACTGCCGCAGCACGTTGGCCGCCCGGATCAGCTGGGCCGGCGCGCCGCCGTCCAGCGGCACCTCGAAGCCGCCGCGCCGGAAGGTGAGCAGCGGCGGCTCGGCGTACGGCAGCGCGGCCGCGACCCGCTCCGGCTCGATCTCGATCCCGACCACCCGGACGTCCGGCCGTACCGTGCGCAGCCGTCCGGCCAGTTCCACGGCCGTCCACGGCGCCGCGCCGTAGCCGAGGTCGACCGCCACCGGCGGCCGCTCGGCGGCGCGCAGCGCCCGGCCCAGGGTGTGGGCGATCCAGCGGTCCATCCGGCGCAGCCGGTTGGTGTTGGTGGTGCCCCGGGTGACCGTCCCCACCGGCCGTCCGGCCCGTCCGCGGGCGGGCGCGGCGGTCGCGGGGTCGAAGGAGGCAGCCATGCCCAGAAGGGTAGTCGGCGTCCGCGGACCGGGTCGGCCCGCGCCCTGACCTGGGCGGATGCCGGCCCGGCCGACCGATCGCCGGGACCGGGAATGCCGGGCGACCGTCGAGTGGTTGGCACACTGGTGGTGATGTGTGCCCGGACGGGGCAGCGCACACCGGACATGCGGCGGCCCGTTCACGCGGACCCGCCGAGACGGGCCGCACACGAGGAGGCTTCAGCCAGGTGATCCAGCACCCCGTCCGTTCGGTACGCCGTGCCCAGTCCGCCACGCCCGCGCGGGGCCGGTTCCAGTCGCTCGTCCCGGGCCGGCGCCGTCCGCGCCGGATAGCCATGCTCAGCGTGCACACCTCGCCGCTGCACCAGCCCGGCACCGGGGACGCGGGCGGGATGAATGTCTACATCGTCGAGCTGGCCAAGCGCCTGGCCGAGCTCAACATCGAGGTCGAGGTGTTCACCCGGGCGATCTGCTCGGACGACGCGCCGACCGTCGAGCTGGCCCCGGGCGTGCTGGTCCGGCACGTCACCGCCGGGCCGTACGAGGGCCTGGTCAAGGAGGACCTGCCGGCCCAGCTGTGCGCCTTCACCCACGGGGTGCTGCGGACGGAGGCGGGCCACCGCCCCGGCCACTACGACCTGGTGCACTCGCACTACTGGCTCTCCGGGCAGGTCGGCTGGCTGGCCGCGCAGCGCTGGGGCGTGCCGCTGGTGCACACCATGCACACCATGGCGAAGGTCAAGAACGCCGCGCTGGCCGAGGGTGACACGCCCGAGCCCGCGGCCCGGGTGATCGGTGAGACCCAGGTGGTCGAGGCGGCCGACCGGCTGATCGCCAACACCACCGAGGAGGCCGCCGAGCTGGCGCTGCACTACGCCGCCCGGCCGGAGCAGCTGGCCGTCGTCCACCCCGGCGTCAACCTGGACGTCTTCCGCCCCGGCGGCCCGCGCACCGCGGCCGACGCCCGGGCCCGGCTGGGCCTGCCGCAGGACGCCGCGGTGCTGCTGTTCGCCGGGCGGATCCAGCCGCTGAAGGCGCCGGACGTGCTGCTGCGGGCGGTCGCCGCGCTGCTGGAGCGCCGCCCGGAGCTGCGCGAGCGCCTGGTGGTGCCGGTGGTCGGCGGGCCGTCCGGCACCGGGCTGGCCCGGCCGGAGAGCCTGCACAAGCTCGCCGCCCAGCTGGGCATCGGCGACGTGGTGCGCTTCCACCCGCCGGTCGGCCAGACCCGGCTGGCGGACTGGTACCGCGCGGCGACGGCCCTGGTGATGCCCTCGTACAGCGAGTCCTTCGGCCTGGTGGCGCTGGAGGCCCAGGCCTGCGGCACCCCGGTGGTGGCGGCCGCGGTCGGCGGCCTGCCGGTCGCGGTGCGGGACGGCGAGTCCGGCACCCTGGTGCCCGGCCACGACCCGCTGGAGTGGTCGCACGCGCTGGAGCCCTACGTCACCGACCCGGCGCTGGTGGCGCGGCGCGGCGCGGCGGCGGCCCGGCACGCGGCCGCCTTCGGCTGGGACACCGCCGCGGCGACCACCGCCGAGGTGTACGCCGGCAGCCTGGCCCGCCCGGCCGGCCGGCTGGCCGGGGCCCTGCGCCGCTGACTCCGGTGCGAGACCTCGGCTGCGCTCTTCGGGTACTGCCGAGTAACGTCACCCCCATGGCAATCCGCACCAAGGACGAGGCCCTGACCCTCCTGCGCACCGCCCTGGACGACGCCGGAGTGTCCTGGGAGCCGGCCGCCGCCGACCCGTACACGCTGGTGGCGACCCTCCCGGGCACCCGCAAGCTGAACACCGCCTGCGCCCTGCGGGTCGGCGACCACACCCTGTCGGTGAACGCCTTCGTGATCCGCCGTCCGGACGAGAACCACGAGGCCGTCTACCGCTGGCTGCTGGAGCGCAACACCCGCCTCTACGGCGTCGCGTACGCGATCGACGCGCTCGGCGACGTCTACCTGGCCGGCCGCCTGCCGCTGGAGTCACTCACCCCGGACGCCGTCGACCGGCTGCTCGGCACGGTGCTGGAGAACGCCGACGAGCCCTTCAACACCCTGCTGGAACTGGGCTTCGCCTCGGCGATCCGGCGCGAGTGGGAGTGGCGCACCAAGCGCGGGGAGTCCACCCGCAACCTGGCCGCCTTCGCCCACCTGGCCGCCCCGGCCGCCGACTGACCCGACCTGAGCACCCGGGCCGGCGCGGCCCCGGGTGCTCAGGCGCCCGCCGGAGCCTTCTCGGCCGCCGTCGGCGCCACCCCGGTCGCCGCGTCCGCCCCGGCCGTCGTCCGAGCGCGGCGGGCCACCGCCACGTGACCGAGCGCCGCCACCGTGCCGCAGATCCCGCAGCCGACCCACAGCACCCCGGCGCCGGCGTGCTGCAGCACCACGCCGCCGACCCCCGGGCCGAGGAACATGGCGAGCGACCAGGAGAGCGAGTAGACGCCCTGGTAGCGGCCGCGTCCGTGGGTCGGTGACAGTTCGGCGACCAGGCCCATCGTGGTCGGCGCGTTCAGGATCTCGCCGACCGTCCAGACCGCCACCGAGAGCGCGAACAGCCAGGCCGAGGAGCCGGCGAGCGCCGCCAGCCCGAAGCCCCATCCGGCGAGCAGGCAGCTGGCGATCAGCAGTCCGGTCCGGGAGCGGCCCTCCATCCAGCGGGTCAGCGGGATCTGCAGCACCACGATGAGCAGCCCGTTCAGGCCGATGACCACTCCGTACTCGGTGGCGGTGATGCCCGAGGCGCCCATGTCGACGGGCAGGGTGGTGCTGCTCTGCTGGAAGACCAGGGCGAGCAGCAGGTTGAGTCCGACCACCGCCATGAACCGGCCGTCGCGGAACACCGTGCCGAGGCCGATCGTGGGTCCGCCGTCGGCCTTCGCGTTCGCGAGCGGCTGCGCCGGCTTGGTCTCCGGGATCCGGATGAAGATCACCACCGCGCAGACCAGCGTGGAGAGCGCGTCCAGCAGGAAGAGCGTGAGGTAGCCCTGGGTCGCGATCACCCCGGCCACCGCGGCGGAGACACCGAAGCCGATGTTGATCGCCCAGAAGTTCAGCGAGTACGCCCGGACCCGGTCCTCGGCCGGTACGAGGTCGGCGATGATCGCCGAGGTGGCCGGTCGGGTGGCGTTGTTGCACAGGCCGACCAGGAAGGCCACCACGGCGATCGCCACCTGGCCGTCCACGAAGCCGAGCACGGCGGTGGCCGCCGCGGTGCCGAGCTGGGCGGCGACCAGCGTGGGCCGGCGCCCGATCCGGTCGGCCAGCACGCCCGCGCCGACCGCCGCGATCGTCGAGCCGAGACCGAAGAGGGAGGCCACCAGGCCCGCGTAGGAGGCCGAGTACCCCCGCTCGGTGGTCAGGTACAAGGACAGGAAGGTGATCACGAAGGCGCCGAGCTTGTTCACCAGGGTGCTCACCCAGAGCCACCAGAACTGCCGCGGCAACCCGCCCACCGTCTCGCGCACCAGTCTTCGGATCCGGGAATCGGCGGCCAGGGTTACGAGCATGTGGGGGCTCCCGAGGGCAGGCGTCCGCTGAGCGGCGCGGGCAGGCCCGGTCAGCCGACGTGGGTAAGTGGCAGATAACCGCGGCACAGATTACCCAGCCGCCCATGGCCCCCACCAGGGGTTTTCCGGCCCTCCACTAAGCTGGGGGCCATGGCTGACACGACGTACCGACTCATCCTGCTCCGCCACGGCGAGAGCCAGTGGAACCAGAAGAACCTGTTCACCGGTTGGGTCGACGTCGACCTCAACGAGAAGGGCGAGAAGGAGGCCGCCCGCGGTGGCGAGCTCCTGGCCGCCGAGGGCCTGTTCCCCGACGTGGTGCACACCTCGCTGCTGCGCCGCGCCATCCGCACCTCGCAGATCGCCCTGGACAAGGCCGACCGCCACTGGATCCCGGTCAGCCGCAGCTGGCGCCTGAACGAGCGGCACTACGGCGCGCTGCAGGGCAAGGACAAGGCCCAGACCCTGGCCGAGTTCGGCGAGGAGCAGTTCCAGCTGTGGCGCCGCTCCTACGACACCCCGCCGCCGGTGCTGGCCGACGACGCCGAGTACTCGCAGGCCGGTGACGCCCGCTACGCCGACATCCCGAGCGAGCTGCGCCCGCGCACCGAGTGCCTGAAGGACGTCGTCGAGCGGATGCTCCCGTACTGGTACGACGCCATCGTCCCGGACCTGGCCGCCGGCAAGACCGTGCTGGTCACCGCCCACGGCAACAGCCTGCGCGCGCTGGTCAAGCACCTCGACGGCATCTCCGACGCGGACATCGCCGGCCTGAACATCCCGACCGGCATCCCGCTGGTCTACGAGCTCGACGCCGACTTCAAGCCGGTCGCCAAGGGCGGCCGCTACCTCGACGCGGAGGCCGCCGCGGCCGCCATCGAGGCGGTCAAGAACCAGGGCAAGAAGTAAGCCCGAAGGTTCCAGGGCCCCGCACCCGGTTCGCCGGGGGCGGGGCCCTCGGCATTCAACTGGCCTGCGGTGCGGGCGAGCCGGGGTCCGGCGGTCGACTCCCGGCAGCGCCCAAAAACGGTGGAGCGTCGAGGGGCCGAAGGGCTTCCCGGCCGCCGGGCCCGCCGACGGCACCACCTACGCGGGCGGCAACGCCCGCTTCGCCGGGCTGGACGACCCGCACGGCGGCGCGTGGCCGACCACTCCGGTGACGGCGGGCCAGCAGCTCACCTCACCCGGAGGTTCACGGCCAGGCACGCGATCACCGCCTTCGAGTACCACCTGACCAAGCCGGGCTACGACGCCGCCCAGCCGATCACCCGGGACGGCCTCGACCCGACGCCCTTCCTGGTCGTCCCGTACGGCGGGGTGCAGGTGCTGCCGAGCACGCTCAGCCACACCGCGACCCTGCCGAGCAGGCGCACCGGGCACCAGGTGGTCGTCGCGGTCTGGACGATCGCCGACACCGGGAACGCCTCCTACTCCTGCACCGACGTGCGGTTCTGATCCCCCGACCACGGGACGGGGCGCCCCGGGGTGCACGGCGCTGCACCCCGGGGCCCCCGGTGGGTCCGGTGACGGTGGGCTTCCTCAGTGACCGCCGCAGCAGCCGCCGTCCGCGCCGCCGCACTGGCAGGGCGCGCCGGACTGGCAGCCGCATCCGCAGCCCGGGCCGCAGCCACAGCCGGCCGCGAGGACGGGCAGCAGCTTCGGAGCGGGCGGCTCGACGGTGTCGTGGGCGGTTGCCGGTCGGGTCGGGTTGGCCTTCATCGAGCTCTTCCCTCCTAGTGACGGGCACACCACGGTGCCCCGTCCTCGAGTGAAGCCGCCGTTCGGCGGGAGCGTCAACGGGCGCGCAGTGGTGGGAAGTACGGGGAACCGTGCGCCCACACCACCGTCGCCGCAGGTTTACTCACCCCTGGAGGTGAGCCGCGGTCACTCCGCCCCCGCGGTCGCTCCGTCCTGCCGTCACTCCGCCCCCGCGGCCTCCGCCGCCTCGGTGGCGGCCACGAACTCGGCCACGTGCTCGCCCGTCACCAGGTACACCACGCGCTTGGCGACCGACACCGCGTGGTCCGCGAAGCGCTCGTAGTAGCGGCCGACCAGGGTGATGTCGACGGCGGTCTCGATGCCGTGGTGCCAGCGCTCGTCGATCAGGTGCGACAGCAGCTCGCGGTGCAGGGCGTCGATCCGGTCGTCGTCCTGCTCCATCTCCAGGGCCTTGTCGACGTCCTTGGTGGCGATCACCAGGCCCGCCTTGGCCACCAGGCGCTGGGCGAGCTGGCCCAGCTCCAGGACGGTGGACTGCAGGTCGGCGGGCACCGCCGACTCGGGGTAGCGCATCCGCGCGACCTTGGCGACGTGCCGGGCGAGGTCCCCGCAGCGCTCCAGGTCGGCGCTCATCCGCAGGGACGTGACCACGATGCGCAGGTCGGTGGCGACGGGCTGCTGGCGGGCGAGCAGGTCGATGGCGCGGTTCTCGAGATCGTGGTGGAGATCGTTGATCTTCTCGTCGGCGGCGATCACGCCCTCCGCCAGCGCCAGGTCCGCGTCGAGGAGGGCGGTGGTGGCCCGGCCCAGGGCCGAGCCGACCAGCCGGGCCATCTCGACCAGGCTGTCGCCGATCGCATCGAGTTCCTCGTGGTACGCGTCGCGCATGTTCTCTCCTCAGTAGCTGTGTCGGTGGCGGTGCCGACCGGTCAGCCCGTCCGACCATCGTTCCGCGTTCGGGTGACCGCTGCTGGTGGCGCGAATGGTACGCGCGCACCCGAGACCCCGGCGGCCGTTCGGCGCACCGATCTCTCCCACACGGGCTGCATGACCAACTCTGTGCCGTTCGGGCGACGAGGCACGGCCGCCCCGGTGAACCGGCAGCCACCTGGAGGTGAATTCTCGGCAACGCGCGGTCGATGCCTTGATCCAGCCCTTGGGGAGTGCCCAGGCCGTGCGCTTACGCTGGCCACATGGACGTGAACGTGGCCGCTGCCGCTGCCTGCGCCATAGCCGGGCTCGGCGTCGGCCTCACCGCCTCCATCGCCTTCCGCTGGAGCGAGCGCGAGCAGGCCAGGAGCAGGTACGCCGGCGGCAAGCACTACGGCCGGTACCAGCCGCTGGGCACCGGCACCCCGGAGCCCCCGCTGCCGCCGGGCGTCGACACCGTGCTCTCCGTGCTCCGCTCCTGCGCGATCGTGCTGGGCGAGGGCGACGAGGTGGTCAAGGCCAGCTCGGCGGCGTACGCGATGGGCTTGGTGCGCGGCGGCGCGGTCGCCGTGGACCAGATGCTCGCACTGGCCCGCGCCACCCGCCGGGACGGCGAGATCCGGCAGGTGGAACTGGAGGTGCCCCGCCCCGGCGCGGCCCGCGCGGCCGAGCCGCTAGCGGTCTCCGTCCGGGTCGCCCCGCTGGGCTCCCGGCTGGTGCTGGTGCTGGTCGAGGACCAGACCGAGCGCCGCCGGGTGGAAGCCGTCCGCCGGGACTTCGTGGCCAACGTCAGCCACGAGCTCAAGACCCCGGTCGGCGCCCTGTCGCTGCTCTCCGAGGCGGTCGCCGACGCGGCCGACGACCCGGAGGCGGTGCAGCGCTTCGCCGGCCGGATGCAGGTCGAGGCGACCCGCCTGGCCAGCCTGGTGCAGGAGATCATCGACCTCTCCCGGGTCCAGGACGACCGGCTGATGGTCGACCCGGAGCCGGTCGCGGTGGACGAACTGATCGCCGAGGCGATCGACCGCTGCCGCCAGCAGGCCGCCGCCAAGCAGATCCTGATCGCGGCCGGCGGCATCGCCGGGCTCTACCTGCACGGCAACCGCGGCCAGCTCGCCGCCGCGCTCGGCAACCTGGTGGAGAACGCCGTCAACTACAGCCCGCCCCGTACCCGGGTGGCCATCGCCACCCGCCGGATCTCCAGCGCCGCGGCGCTCGGCGAGGCGGACGGCGAGCTGATCGAGATCTCGGTCACCGACCAGGGCATCGGCATCTCCGAGAAGGACCGCGAGCGGGTCTTCGAGCGCTTCTACCGGGTCGACCCGGCCCGCTCCCGGCAGACCGGCGGCACCGGCCTCGGCCTGTCCATCGTCAAGCACGTCGCCGCCTCGCACGGCGGCACCGTCTCGGTGTGGAGCGTCGAGGGACAGGGTTCGACCTTCACCGTGCGCCTGCCCGCCGGCCAGGCGCCCGCCACCCACGACGACCCGGACGAGCGCGACCCGGACGAGCGCGACGACGACCTCGACGGCGACGCTTCCGACGACCGCGCACCCCGCGCACCCCGCGACGAGCCCGGTGCCGACACCGCCGGGCCCGCCACGGCACCCCGAACCCTCACCACGGACCGCACCGACCGTACGGCCCGTTCGCTCCCCGTCGGGGAGCGGCAAGTACCCCTGACAAAGACAACCCAGCTTGCCCCGGAGGCCTGATCGTGACCCGAGTACTGGTGGTCGAGGACGAGGAGTCGTTCAGCGACGCCCTCTCGTACATGCTCCGCAAGGAGGGCTTCGAGGTGGCCGTCGCCGCGACCGGCCCGGACGCCCTGGAGCAGTTCGAACGCAACGGCGCCGACCTCGTCCTGCTCGACCTGATGCTGCCGGGCCTGCCGGGCACCGAGGTCTGCCGCCAGCTCCGGGTGCGCTCCAACGTCCCGGTGATCATGGTGACCGCCAAGGACAGCGAGATCGACAAGGTCGTCGGGCTGGAGATAGGCGCCGACGACTACGTCACCAAGCCGTACTCCACCCGTGAGCTGGTCGCCCGGATCCGCGCGGTGCTGCGCCGCCGCGGCGAGGACGGCGGCGCGGGCGAGAACGGCGGCGGCCCGGGCGCCCTGGAAGCGGGCCCGGTCCGGATGGACGTGGACCGGCACGTGGTGACGGTGGACGGCGCCAAGGTCGACCTGCCGCTCAAGGAGTTCGACCTGCTGGAGATGCTGCTGCGCAACGCGGGCCGGGTGCTCACCCGCATGCAGCTGATCGACCGGGTCTGGGGTGCGGACTACGTCGGTGACACCAAGACCCTGGACGTCCACGTGAAGCGCCTGCGGGCCAAGATCGAGCCCGACCCGGGCGCGCCGCGCTACCTGGTCACCGTCCGCGGCCTCGGCTACAAGTTCGAGCCGTAAACCGCGGGCCCGCGATGGACGCGGAAGGCCCCCCTCCGGCAGTCGCCGGAGGGGGGCCGTCGCGTCGGTGCGCCCGCGTCAGTGGGCGGCCGGAGCGGTCGCCGTCGCGGTGGCACCGGCGACCGGCGCGCCCGGGACGGTGGCGCCGACCGACGGGGTGGCCGGGGTGGCCGGTGCGCCCGGGGTGGTGGCGCCGGCGGACGGGGTGGCCGGGCTGGCCGGGGCGCTCGCGGCCGGGGAGGCGGCCTTGGTGGACGCGGAGGCGGCCGGGGTCGGGCCGTAGCCCTTGTACAGGCCGCGGCCGTTCTCGCCGGAGTCCGGGCTCACGCCGGCCTGGGCGTCGACCTTCTGGCCGTCCTTGAAGGCGAAGGTGGTGGTGGCGAAGCCGCCGATGTGGACGGAGGCCGAGCTGAAGGAGGCGGAGGGGTTGCCCTGGCCGCCGAGCATCACGGAGCCGCCGGCCGGCACGACGATGCTGGACTGCGGGGCGCCGGCGGCGTCCGCGAAGGTGGCGGTGGCGCTGCCGACGGTGATCGACTGCAGCTCCGCCGGGGTGCCGGCCGTGTTGGAGATGTTCACGACCAGGTTGGCGGGGCCCGTGTAGTCGCCCGAGGTGCCGACCCCGGTGACGATCACGATGTTGTTCAGTCGAAGGTTCGTCCCCAGGGTCGCCGCCGCGTTGTCCGGCTTGATCTGCAGGGTGTCCGGCGTGGTGCCGGCGGCGCAGGAGGACAGCGAGGCGATGGCGATGGCGGCGATGGCGGCGATGCTGCCGCGTCGAAGGCTGCGGCTCACGGCGGCGGCTTCTCCTAGGTCACGTGTCGACAGGTCAGGACTCAGATTATCGACCTCACTTATGCGCTCCTCACGGGGTGGTCCCCGTGTCGCACTCCCGGGGCCCGGCGGAGGCCGTCCGGCGGTACTGATGGCATGGCCGGGTCGGTGGGAGGACAAGCTTCGACCAAGATCGAATAACGATCGGGTCACGACGCGGAAAGTGGCGAAAGCTCAAGATCCAATCATGGTTGCGGGGGTGTTGCGCAAGGGTTTCGCCGGACGTCGGAACCGCCTCCGACCTGCGGGAAGCCGCTCTCGAACATCGGTCGCAGCACGTCATGGGGGTCCTTGTCAAGCCCCGAGACCGGCCCTGACCTGCGAAAACGCCCTTCGGGTGCGCCGCGAGGCGTGTTATTCTGGAAAGCCACGGAAGGGGTCCTGTCACATGACGTTCAAGGTTGGCGACACGGTGGTCTACCCCCATCACGGGGCCGCGCTGATCGAGGCCATCGAAATTCGCCAGATCAAAGGTGTGGACAAGACCTACCTGGTGCTCAAGGTGCAGCAGGGAGACCTGACGCTCCGCGTGCCCGCCGAGAACGCGGAGTTCGTCGGCGTGCGCGATGTGGTCGGCCAGGAGGGTCTGGACCGGGTCTTCGAGGTGCTCCGGGCACCGTACACCGAAGAGCCGACCAACTGGTCCCGTCGCTACAAGGCGAACCTGGAGAAGCTCGCCTCGGGCGACGTCATCAAGGTCGCCGAGGTGGTGCGCGACCTCTGGCGTCGTGAGCGCGAGCGCGGCCTCTCGGCCGGCGAGAAGCGGATGCTCGCGAAGGCGCGCCAGATCCTCGTCAGCGAGCTCGCGCTGGCGGAGAACACCAACGAGGACAAGGCGGAGACGCTGCTCGACGAGGTCCTCGCCTCGTAGTGCGGTCGGGCTGCCGCCCAACGCCCACAGCGCCCGGTGCCGGCGCGCCGCTCCCAGGACGGACCGTCCAGGGGTGGTGCAGTGGCACTCCGGGCGCTGAGGCGTGTCCGGACCACGCCCCCCGCCCGAGCCGGTCCAGGCTTGCAAGACCGTTTCTGCGCAGATGTGCGGCAGGCAGTGGACCAGTGGTTCTTCGGAAGGGGCCCCGCGCCCGCCGGGCACGCCAAGGCCATACCCACTTCGCCGAAGGAGTGAAACCTGAACGCCTCAGGAGCAGTCGCAGCAGCAGTGGTGCCCGCCGCCGGACGCGGTGAGCGGCTGGGGCCCGGCGCCCCGAAGGCCCTGCGGGAACTGGGTGGCGTGCCGCTCCTGGTGCACGCCGTACGGGCCCTCGCCCGGAGCCGGGCGGTCGGCCTGGTGGTGGTCGCCGCGCCCGCCGACGGGGTGGCCGAGGTGGTCGCCCTGCTGGACAGCCACGGGCTGGCCGGCAAGGACATCCGGGTGGTGGCCGGCGGCGCGACCCGCCAGGAGTCGGTCCGGCTCGGTCTGGCCGCGATCCCGGAGGAGGTCGGGATCGTCCTGGTGCACGACGCGGCCCGCCCGCTCGTGCCGGTCGAGGTGGTGGACGCCGTCGCGGCCGCCGTCCGGGCCGGGGCCCAGGCGGTGGTGCCCGCGGTGCCGCTGGCCGACACCGTGAAGCGGGTCGACCCCAACCCGGGCCGCCCCGAGCCGGTCATCGACACGCCCGAGCGGGCCACCCTGCGCGCGGTGCAGACCCCGCAGGGCTTCGACCGGGCCGCCCTGGTCGAGGTGCACGCCAAGGCGCTGGCCGAGGAGGCCGCCGGCGGCGCCGCCGCCCCGCCTGTCACCGACGACGCCGGACTGGTGGAGCGCTACGGCGGCACGGTCGTCGTGGTGCCCGGCCACGAGGAGGCGTTCAAGGTCACCCGCCCGTTGGACCTCGTGCTCGCCGAGGCCGTACTCGCCCGCCGGAGGGCCGCCGATGACTACTGAGCCCCTGATCCCCCGGGTGGGGATCGGCACCGACGTGCACGCCTTCGAGGCCGGCCGCCCGCTCCGGGTGGCCGGACTGGATTGGCCGGACGCCGAGTTCGGGCTGGCCGGGCACTCGGACGCCGACGTCGCCGCCCACGCCTCCTGCGACGCGCTGTTCTCGGCCGCCGGGATCGGCGACCTGGGCGCCCACTTCGGCACCGACCGCCCGGAGTGGGCCGGCGCCTCCGGGGTGAAGCTGCTCGGCGAGGCGGCCCGGCTGGTGCGCGAGGCGGGCTTCGAGATCGGGAACATCGCGGTCCAGGTGATCGGCGTCCGGCCGAAGATCGGCAAGCGGCGGGCCGAGGCGCAGGCCGCGCTGTCCGAGGCGGCCGGTGCGCCGGTCTCGGTCTCCGGCACCACCACCGACGGCCTGGGCCTGACCGGCCGGGCCGAGGGGCTGGCCGCGATCGCCACCGCGGTGGTGTACCGGCGGCGTTGAGCCCGCGGGCTCGATCCTCCTGGAATAACTCAGGGCTGACGGGTGTTCACCAGGGGTCGCGGGGGCCCGGATCGATAGTGTTCGGTCCGGGCCCGCGCGGTCGTCCGGCCGGGCTCGTACCGCAGCCGATGAGAAGAGGGATCCCGATGAGTGCGCAACTCTCCGACAAGGCCAAGGCGTTGCTCGACGCGAAGAGCTTCGCCGTGATCTCCACGATCCAGCCCGACGGCAGCCCCCAGTCCTCGGTGGTCTGGGTCAAACGGGATGGCGACGACATCCTGTTCTCCACCGTCCAGGGCCGCCGCAAGCACCTCAACCTGGTGAAGGACCCGCGGGTCTCGATCCTGATCAACCCGGCGGACAGCCCGTACGAGTACTTCGAGGCGCGCGGTTCGGTGACGATGACCACCGAGGGCGGCCGGGAGCTGATCAACGAGCTGGCCGCCAAGTACCGCGGCGTGGACGAGTACACCTGGGACGGTCCGGAGGACGTCCGGGTGGTCGTGCGGCTCTCGCCGCGCAAGGTGGTCGGCAGCATCTGACCGGCGCGGACGACCGGCGTTTCCCCGGGGCCGGGCCCGCCGTTCCCGGGGAACGTCCTGCCGTTCCCCGGTTAATGTCGCGGGGCACCCCCCGCCGCCCACTACGCTTGACGCTGTGAGCATTCGTCTGTACGACACCAGCACCCGCCAGGTACGCGACTTCGTCCCGCTTGTACCGGGTTGTGTCTCGATCTACCTGTGCGGCGCTACCGTCCAGTCGGCGCCACACATCGGGCACATCCGGTCCGGCCTCAACTTCGACATCATGCAGCGGTGGTTCGCCTACCGCGGCTACCAGGTGACCTTCGCCCGCAACGTCACCGACATCGACGACAAGGTGATCGCCAAGGAGCGCGAGCTCGGCACGCCGTGGTGGCAGATCGCCTACGAGAACGAGCGCGCCTTCAACGACGGTTACAGCGCGCTCGGCTGCCTGCCGCCGACCGTCGAGCCGCGGGCCACCGGGCACATCCCCGAGATGATCGAGATGATGCGGGGGCTGATCGCCAAGGGCCACGCCTACGCGGCCGACGGCAACGTCTACTTCGACGTGAAGTCGTACCCCGACTACCTCGCGCTGTCCAACCAGAAGCTGGCCGACCTGCGCCAGCCCGAGGGCGAGGGCGAGACCGGCAAGCGCGACCAGCGCGACTTCGCGATGTGGAAGTCCGCCAAGCCGGGCGAGCCGAGCTGGGACACCCCGTGGGGCCGCGGCCGCCCGGGCTGGCACCTGGAGTGCTCGGCGATGGCCCACAAGTACCTGGGCGCGGCCTTCGACATCCACGGCGGCGGGCTGGACCTGATCTTCCCGCACCACGAGAACGAGATCGCCCAGTCCAAGGCCTACGGCGACGACTTCGCCGCCTTCTGGGTGCACAACGCCTGGGTCACCATGGCCGGTGAGAAGATGAGCAAGTCGCTGGGCAACTCGGTGCTGGTCTCCGAGATGGTCCGGCGCTGGCGGCCGATCGTGCTCCGCTACTACCTGGGCGCCGCGCACTACCGCTCGATGATCGAGTACAGCGAGGACGCGCTGCGCGAGGCCGAGGCCGGGTTCGGCCGGATCGAGGGCTTCGTCCAGCGGGCCGTCGAGCGCTGCGGAACGGTCGACGCGGCGCCCGAGGTGCCGCCGGCCTTCGCCGAGGCGATGGACGACGACCTCGGCGTTCCGCAGGCGCTGGCCGTCGTGCACACCGCCGTCCGCCAGGGCAACAGCGCCCTGAACGCGGACGACAAGGAGAGCGTGGTGGCGCGACTGGCCGAGGTCCGTGCGATGCTCGGTGTACTGGGCCTCGACCCGCTCGACCCGCAGTGGGCCGGGACGGAGCGCGGTGAGGACCTCCACGGCGTGGTCGACTCGCTGGTCCGTCTGGTCCTGGACCAGCGGCAGGCGGCGCGTCAGCGCAAGGACTTCGCCACCGCGGACGCCATCCGCGACCAGCTCGGCCTGGCCGGGCTGGTGATCGAGGACACCCCGTCCGGCCCGCGCTGGACGATCAACAGCCAGTAACCCCATCTGACGATCGGGGTGATGGGTGGGCCGTACCGGACCGGTGCGGCCCTCCCGCATGACGTAGCGCATGCCGTCGGCCGCCGCCGCACCGAGCGGAGCGGCCGGGCATGCCGGACAGACAGGAAGTACAGCCATGGCCGGCAACAGCCAGCGCAGGAACCGCCGCAACCCCGGATCGAAGAAGGGCGCGTCTGTCGGTACCGGCGGGCACAGCCGGAGGGCGCTGGAGGGCAAGGGCCCGACCCCGCCCGGTGAGGCGCGCAAGGGACACCCCAAGCAGCGGGCCGCCAACGCCGCGCTCAAGCGCGAGCGCGACGCCAAGTCCCGGGCCGGCATGCGCCGGGCCGGGGCCGGCCGGGGCGGTCGCGGCGGCGCGGGCAGCGCCGAGCTGGTCTTCGGCCGCAACTCGGTGGTCGAGGCCCTGATCGGCGACGTGCCGGCCAACGCGCTGTACGTCCAGCAGTTCATCGACACCGACGACCGGGTCCGCGAGGCCTTCCAGGCCGCCAACGACCGCGGCATCCCGCTGATGGAGGCCCCGCGGCCCCAGCTGGACCAGATGACCGGCGGGATGAACCACCAGGGCCTGGTGCTGCAGGTCCCGCCGTACGAGTACGCCCACCCCGAGGACCTGCTGGCCGAGGCCGCGGACGCCGGCCAGGACGCGCTGATCATCGCGTTGGACGGGGTCACCGACTCGCGCAACCTGGGCGCCGTGGTCCGCTCCGCGGCCGCCTTCGGTGCGCACGGCGTGGTCATCCCCGAGCGCCGCGCGGCCGGCATGACCGCCGGTGCCTGGAAGACCTCCTCCGGCGCCGCGGCCCGGCTGCCCGTCGCCCGTGCCACCAACATGACCCGCGCCCTGGAGGCCTACCAGAAGGCCGGCCTGATGGTGGTCGGCCTGGCCGCCGACGGCGAGGCCGAGCTCGGCGACCTGGAGCTGCTGACCGGCCCGGTCGTGATCGTCGCGGGCAGCGAGGGCAAGGGCCTGTCCCGGCTGGTCTCGGAGACCTGCGACATGCGGGTGCGGATCCCGATGAGCGGCCTGACCGAGTCGCTGAACGCCGGTGTCGCGGCGGGCATCGTGCTGTACGAGGCCGCGCGACTGCGCGCCAAGCGCTGAGCACGGCGGGCGGTCCGCCCGCAGGGGATCTTCCGAATTCTCCGCGAACCGAGTGAAAAGCGATCGGGCCCGACCGGGTCCGATCGCTTTTTTCATGATCACTTCAAGTGCGCGCCGGACATCCACCCGGGAGAGTGTCCTAAGCGGCCGTCACCCGGTTAGACCGGGCGTGGACGTGGACACCAGAACACCTCGGCGCCCCCTGTTCGGCGGCGGCAGCACCGGGATAGACGCGGGCCCAGGGCTCGACACCGTCAAGGTGCCGTCGGACCCCGCGCGCCTCAGCAGCACCCAGGCGAGCTTCCGGCTCCGGTTCGGCGCCCCGGTGGCGCCGCTGATCGAGGCCCCGGCCGGACTGCTGTCCACCGGCGCCGCGTTCGGCGACCCGTACGCCAACCAGGGCCTGATCCGCCGTCCGCTGGTCACCCCGCAGGTCGTCGTGCCCGCCTCCGCCGTGCCGGCGCTGGCCGGGGCCGCCGCCGGGGCCGTCGGCGGCGCACCGCGCCGCAAGGGCCGGGTCACCGCCGTCACCTGGACCGGCCAGGCGGCCCCCGGGGACTTCGCGGCCACCCAGCTGCTGGAGGCGGTGCGGACCAACGGCTCCCCGGCGGGCATCGACCTGGACGAGGCCGACACCCAGGTGCTCCCGGCCTACGTCGGCGCCCGGACCGTCCCCCGCCAGCCGCGCGAGGGCACCGGCAGTGCCACCGACGCCGGCGTCGGCCCGATCGGCGAACCGCACGGCTGGACCCCCAGCGGCGAACTGCCCGAGGTCTGCGCCGCCGCCGCCGAGGGCAAGCAGCCCTGGTACCCCGGCCGGCGGGTCGACCTCGGCCTGGTGCTGCTGCCGCTGCGCGCGGTGCTCGGCTCGCTCTCCGTCTACGCCGGGTTCAGCAAGCTCTGCGACCCGGTGTACTTCGACGGCGGCGAGCGCGGCTCGATGGTGCGCTGGCTGGCCTCGCTGCACCCGTGGAAGGTCGCCGAGCCGCTGCTCTCCTTCGCGATGGCGCACCCCGTCGGCTCCGGCCTGGTGGTGTCCTTCACCGAGATCGTGGCCGGCGTGCTCACCATCCTCGGCCTCTGGCAGCGGCTCGCGGCCGGGGCGGCGATGCTGCTCTCCGCCGCGCTGCTGTTCACCGTCAGCTGGCGGGCCGTGCCGGTCTACGACACCCCCGACCTGATCTTCCTCGCGGCCTGGAGTCCGCTGCTGATCGCCGGGGCACCCTTCGCCTCGCTCGACGGGCGGCTCAACCTGGAGGCCTGGCGCCGGATCGGCTCCGGCGCGCCGGGCGCCCTGCGCCGCCGGGTGCTGCGCCGGGGCGCGGTGGTCACCACCGTCGTGGTCGGCCTGACCCTGCTGCTCGGCTCGATGCTGGGCGCGGCGGTCCGCACCGGCGCCCGGCCGCACCAGGCACCGGACCGTCCGGCCACCGACTACGGCACCCCGGTCTGGCCGTCGGGCGGCCCTTCCGGCGCCCCGGGCGGCGGCACGTCCACCTCGCCGCCGGCCGTGGCCCCGCACGCGGCCACCCCGACCCCGAGCGCCACGTCTTCCACCCCCGCCGCCAAGCCCACCGGTGCCTCGCCGAGCGGCAAGCACTCCGGCAAGGCCGAGGCCGGCGGCTCCTCCCCGGCGCCCGCCGCCCCGTCCGCCGGATCCGGCTCCGCGTCGGCCCAGCGGACCCCGGCCCCCGGCGGCTCGGGCACGGCGCCCAAGCCCAGCCCGAGCAACGGCTCCGGGCTACTGGGCGGAGTGCTGGGCAGCGGCCCGCTGGCCGACCTGTCCGGTGGGCAGTCCTCCCGTCCGGGGACGCCGACCGCCACCTGAGCCGACGGACGTGCTTCGGCCGGGTGCTCCGTGGGGGAGCACCCGGCCGAAGCGCTGTCCGGGCCCTAGCTGTTCTGACCCGCGCGGTAGGCGGCGAGCTCCTTGGCCGCCTCGGTGAGGTCCTTCGCGGTGTCGATGGCGCGCCAGTACACGCCGATCGCCAGCTGGTAGCCGGCGAGCCGCTTGCCGCGGGCGAGCTGGGGGAAGGTGGTGCGCTCGTGGTCGCCCACGTCCGGCAGCAGCTCGGCGAACTCCGGGCTGAACACGTACAGCCCGGCGTTGATCAGGAAGGGCGAGGGCGGGGCCTCGATGAAGTCCAGCACGTTGCCGAACTGGTCGGTCTCCACGGCGCCCCAGGGGATGCGCGGCCGGGCCAGCGCGAGCGTCGCGACGGCGTCCCGCTCGTGGTGGAAGGCGGCCATGTCGCGCAGGCTGAAGCGGGTCCAGATGTCGCCGTTGGTGGCGTACCAGGGCTCGTCCGGGCGGGGCAGCGCCTTCGCCGCGAGCTTGAGGCCGCCGCCGCGCCCCAGCGGCTCGGCCTCGACCACCGTGCGGACCCGCAGCGGCAGGTCCGCCGTGTCCAGCCACTCCTCCAGCACGTCGGCGAGGTGGCCGCAGGACACCACGACGTCGGTGACGCCCTCGGCGGCCAGCCAGGCCAGCTGGTGGCCGAGGATCGGCGTGCCCGTCCCCGGGATCTCGACCAGCGGCTTGGGGCGGTCGTCCGTGTAGGGGCGCAGCCGGGAACCCTGGCCGCCCGCCAGGATCACGGCCTGGGTGACGGGCGTCGTGGTCGGCCTGGGCTGGTGGGACGGCGGGGACGCGGGGTCGGCGGTGGGGCCGGAGTCAGCGGTCATGCCTGAACAATAGGGCGCCCGGCCGCGCCGGGCGGTCCGCTTCGATCAGCCGGACCGGGGCCCTCAGCCGACGACGCCGGCCGCGAAGGAGCCGTCGCAGACCGGGCGGGCGAAGGAACGGGCCCGCTGCACGTCGCCCTGGTACTTGCGCACCGCGGCCTTGCCCAGCTCGGTGGCCAGCGAGGTGCAGTACGGCGTCAGCGCGGGCTGCTCGCGCATCGAGCGCTCCAGCAGGTCCAGCGCGGCGGACGGGTTCTTGGCGCGCAGCTCGTCCAGCAGCGCCACCCGCAGCGACTCCTGCGGGGCGAGCCCGTCCGTCTTGGTGGCGGCGGTGGCGGAGCGCCCGATCCCGGCGCCGTCGCCGCTGGACGCCGCCACGACCTGCTGGTCGAGCCCGGTCGGTGGGGCCCACGGGACCCGGGTCACGGCGAGGGTGCCGGTGGTCACCAGGACGACCGGCAGGGTCAGGGCGACGGTCTGGCCGATACGGCGCACAAGCTGCTTCACCCTCAGGAGAGTAGCGGTGAGTACGGGCCGGATAGCCCTCCGTTACACCATCGAGTGACAGGGTGTCCGGGTTCGTCCCTGCACCGTGTTGACGTGGAGGTGTACGGACGGAGCCCGCCGGACCGGAAAGGGTCCGACGGGCTCCGTCGTGCTCGGCCGCTTCAGCGGCCTTCAGTGGTTCGGCCGGTTCGGCCGGTTCGGCCGGTTCGGCCGGTTCGGCCGGTTCAGTCGCAGACGCTCAGGCGCACGCCGCTGCTGGTGGCGAAGACGTGGGTCTCCTGGGCGATCGGCACGACGTGGATGGTCTCGCCGCGGGTCGGGATCTGGCGGCCGGGCACGCGGACGACCAACTCCTTGTCCACGCCGCCGATCTGGGTGGTGCCGTAGACGAAGCCGTCCGAGCCGAGCTCCTCGACCACGTTCACCGTCACCGCGACGCCCTCGATGCCGCCGGCGTCGACGATCTGGAAGTGCTCGGGGCGGATGCCGACGATCACCGTCTTGTCGGTGCCGGCCCCGGCCAGGTTCTCGCGCGAGATGTTGACCACCGAGCCGCCGAACTTCACCCCGCCGTCCACCAGCGGTACTTCGACCAGGTTCATGGCCGGCGAGCCGATGAAGCCGGCCACGAACAGGTTGGCGGGCTTGTCGTACATGTTGCGCGGGGTGTCGACCTGCTGCAGCAGACCGTCCTTGAGCACCGCGACCCGGTCGCCCATGGTGAGCGCCTCGGTCTGGTCGTGGGTGACGTACACGGTGGTGATGCCTAGGCGGCGCTGCAGGCCGGCGATCTGGGTGCGGGTCGAGACGCGGAGCTTGGCGTCCAGGTTCGACAGCGGCTCGTCCATCAGGAAGACCTGCGGCTGGCGGACGATCGCGCGGCCCATCGCGACGCGTTGGCGCTGACCGCCGGAGAGCGCCTTCGGCTTGCGGTCCAGGAAGTCGGTGAGGTCGAGGATCTTCGCCGCCTCCTCGACCTTGGTGCGGATGTCCGCCTTGTTCACGCCGGCGATCTTGAGCGCGAAGCCCATGTTCTCGGCGACGGTCATGTGCGGGTACAGCGCGTAGTTCTGGAACACCATGGCGATGTCCCGGTCCTTCGGCGGCAGGTGGGTGACGTCCCGGTCACCGATCCGGATCGCGCCGCTGTTGACGTCCTCCAGACCGGCCAGCATGCGCAGGCTGGTCGACTTGCCGCAGCCCGACGGGCCGACCAGCACGAGGAACTCGCCGTCCGCGATCTCCAGGTCCAGCGCGTCCACCGAGGGCTTGGTGGCCCCCGGGTAGATCCGGGTCGCCTGGTCGTACGTGACAGAAGCCATGGTCGTTCTCTCCTTCACCGGCAGGAACGTGCCGGACGATCCGAGTAAAGGGGTTCGTTCGTCTCCGTCGACCCGCCAGTGGTCTGAACCACTACACGAGCCGACTCCCCGCGACGCTACCTGCGCCCCCGCCCCTTGTCAGCCCCCTCCGCCCCGATTTCGGCATCGGTTCCATCACGCCCGCCCACCCCCACCCACCCCGCCAACCCCCGGATATCCCCCCACTCCGCCACCCCGGCCCGGTAGACTGCCCCCGGTGCCGCCGTGATCCTTCGCGGACGGCCACCGTGCCTCCTTAGCTCAGCTGGCCAGAGCACCGCTCTTGTAAAGCGGGGGTCGTCGGTTCGAACCCGACAGGGGGCTCCGCGCACCACCCCGGATGAGCTGCAGGTTTGGCCTTCTGGGAGCTTCAGCACCGGCCTCGGACTCCTCGTCCGAGGCCGTTTGCGTGAGCGATGCGTGAGCGGATGGCCTGGATGGCTTGTCGGCCGCCGTGGACTGGGCATCCTTGCGCGTCCTGTTCGCCCTCGGCACGAGCCGCGCGGCCGCCTCGGCAATCGCCCGGTCGACCTGCGGGAGCAGGGTTGTGTACGTGTCCGAGGTGATGCCGATCGAGGAATGGCCGAGCATCTCCTTGATCGCGTGCAGGTCCGCGCCCGCCGCGTGAGCGAGCGTGGCCGCGCCGTGCCTGAGATCGTGCAGCCGGATCGGCGGCAGCCCGGCCTCCTCGGCCAGCTCGCGGAAGCGGTCGGTCACGGCGGTCGGGTGCAACCACTCGCCGTTCTCCTTGGTGAAGACCCGGCCGGTCTCGACCCAGGCCGTGCCCCACTCCTCGCGGTCGGCCCGCTGCCGTTCGCGGTGCGCCTCCAGGGCGGTCACCGTCTCGGAGTCGAGCGCGATGGTGCGGGCACCCGCATCGGTCTTGGGGTCGTCCTCGTAGACCTGCCAGCCGTCCACGACGAGCTGCTTCGCCACGGTGAGGAGTCCCGACTTCAGATTGGTGTCGGCCCACCGCTGGCCGCACGCCTCGCCACGCCGGAGCCCTCGGAAGGTGATGAGGTGGAACAGCGCGTACAGGCGGTCCCCGGCGGCGTGGTCGAGGAAAGCGCCCGTCTGCTCCGGCGTCCAGACCATCACCGGGGACGGCCGCTCGCCGGTGAGCTCCCAGTGCTCGATCCGCCCCTCCGTCCACACCAGCGGCTTGGGGCGCTTCGCGGACTCCAGCTCGACGTGGGAGGCCGGGTTGAAGGTGATGATCTGTCGCCGGATCGCAGCGTTGAGACCGGCCCGGAGCGTGGAGCGGATCCGCTGGCAGGTCGCGGCACTGACGGTCCGGCGGAACGGCTCCATCTCGGCGATGGCAGCCTTGAGAGCCTTGCGCTGCGCGCGGAACTCCCGTCCCTTCCATGGGATCTGCGCCAGCTCGTCGATGGCGGCCTGTCGTTGGGCGTTCGCCTCGGCGATCTCGATGTTCGCCTCCTCGATGGCCGCGAACATCTCCTCCAGGTGCCGGACCCGAAGGCGGTCGAGCCGTATGTGGCCGATCCGCGGCTTGAGGTATAGCCGGATGCTGTTCTCGTCTCGGCTGATCGCGGTCTGTCGGCCGCGCTTGCCCGCCAGCCACTGGTCGAGCCACTCGCCGACCGTCAGCCGGTTCTGGAGGTCCTGGCCGGAGGCGAGCCGGCGACGGGTCTCCTCGACGTCTGGCAGCGGCGCCTTCTCGTGGGCGACCTTCTCCAGCAGGTCGGCTATCTGCGCGAGGCCCTCAGGATCATCCGCGTCCGGGATGTGCAGCAGCTCGCGGACCTGGTCGAGATCGGCCTGGGCGGTCTTCCGGGACTCATAGCCGGAGCGGTTGAAGGACCGGCGTGAGCCGTCCTCGCGGTTGGGCAGCTCCTGGCGGACCGCGTAGGAACCGTGCTTGCGGCTGCTGAGCTTCGGGCAGGCCTTGCCGAGCGGCTTGCCGGTGCTGGCGTCCCGGCAGTAGCAGCGGTGGTAGGTGGAGCCCTTCACGGGGTTCCCTCCTTCATTTGGTCGTCCTTGTGGTCGGTGTCGAGGAAAGCGAGGTGGCCGGGGAACGGAGGGGGAGTCAGCCCCAGCTCGCGCATGCGGTGCCGGATCGGCACGAGCTCCGAGCGAACGGCCTTCACGAGGCGGCCGAACTTGGCTTCGGCGCCGTGCGGCCAGTCCTCCCTCGCGCCGGAGAACTGGAGCTGCCAGGCGTCGTGATGCCCGGTCCGGAGGCGGTGCTCGACGCCCGCGTACTCGCGGAACACGGCCGCGTCGCCGAAGTCCAGGTCCTCGCCGGTGAACCAACTGAACGCCGTCCACGGATCTCGGCTCTGGTGCGGGAGGCAGTCCACGCTGGTGCTCCCGTCGAGCGGGAAGACCAGGGCGGCTGGCGGCGTGTCGACAGCCCTGGCGAGCACGAGCAGCTCCGGGACGGTGAGGGTCAGCCGACGCCCGGACTCCCAGTTCGCGATGACGTTGCGCGGGATGGGGTGGCCCAGCTCGTCACAGGCGTCGGCCAGGTCCTGCGCGGTCATACCCAGCTCCTTCCGGCACCTACGAACCTCGGCGATCACGGTTCGCGTGACCTGCGCCGACCAAGATTCCACTTCGTCGTGTGTCATATCGACACTTTATTGCGGTGCAAGCTGCTCCTCGATCCCGGACTTGCCGGGCCGCCGACCGGGGCTCGCCCCCTGTGAATGGAGACAGCTGTGCGAACTGAGACGGGCAACCAGGAGCTCACGGGCATGAGCCGGGCGGAACTGCTCGCGTTGCCGGCCGCGATCGACCTGGACACCGCCAACCGCGCGATCGGCCTTGGCCGCAGCAAGGGCTACGAACTGGCGCGACGGGACGCCTACCCGTGCCGCGTGCTGCGGCTGGGCAAGAAGTACCGGGTGATCACCGCAGATCTCCTGCGGCTGCTGGGCATCGGCGTCGCGCCGGACGGTGCAGCTGCGTGACGACAAGGCCGCAGGTCGGGCCACGATCTTGTCTGCCGTGAGAGGACTGCCACCGGAGCAGTGGATCTTCCGCCAGGGCGGTCGTATCGTCGCGTCGCCCGCCGGTCGCAAACCGGCGCAACGCACTCCACCCGCCTGCGAGTTGAGCCAAGTCGGCTCGTCGGCTCGGCAGGCCGGGAACGCGATGGCCCTCGGTGCTACCAACACCGAGGGCCGGGCGAAGTCCCCAGATCAGCGAATCAGTTCAACCGGTGGCAGCGCGACGGTCGAGGTCGTGCGCACCAGCGAGGAGCTTCACCGTGAACTCTACTTCCCGCCAGCCTGCGTCGGGAGACCCGGCGGAGGGCTGGCCCGCCGTTGTCATCCCCGGTCAACCCGGTCACTACCGACCGGCGGTCGGTCAGAACGACGTACTGACCGACCGGACTGACCGGGAGCCCGGTGCCCTGACCGACCGGGTCACCACCGAGCCGGTCACTGACCCGGTCAGTCCGGTCAGCCCGCCCACCCCGGGCGCGGAACTGCTGTCCGAACTACGGTCAGCCATCGCCCGGTTCGTCGTCCTGCCGTCCGCCCACGCACTGGACGCGGTGACCCTGTGGGTGGCTGCCACTCACTTGCAGCCCGCGTGGCAGCACGCTCCGCGCTTGGCGGTGATCGGCCCGGCCAAGCGGTGCGGAAAGTCCCGGCTGCTCGACGTGATCACCGAGACGGTCCACGACCCGCTGATCACGGTCAACGCCACCCCGGCCGCAATCTTCCGGTCGATCACCGACAAGCCGCCTACCCTGCTGGTGGACGAGGCGGACACCCTGTTCGGCAGCATCAAGGCCGCGGAGAAGAACGAGGACCTGCGCGGCCTGCTCAACGCCGGTCACCAGCGGAACCGGCCCACCTTGCGAGTGTCCGGGCCCGAGCACAAGCCGATGAAGTTCCCCACCTTCGCCATGGCGGCCCTGGCCGGTATCGGCGACCTCCCGGACACGATCATGGACCGCTCGGTGGTCATCCGCATGCGCCGCCGCGCACCGGGCGAGCAGGTCGCCGCGTTCCGCTCCAAGCGGGACACCCCGGCCCTGCACCGCACCCGCAACAGCCTCCGATCCTGGCTGGCGCCCCTGGCCGACACGGCAGCCGACATGGAGCCACCGATGCCGGTCGAAGACCGTGCGGCGGACACCTGGGAGCCCCTGGTGGCGGTCGCCGACCTCGCCGGTGGCGACTGGCCCGCCCGCGCCCGAGCGGCCTGCCGTGCCATGACCGCGCACGAGTCCGGCCAGGACGAGGACGGTGGCCTGAAGACCAGGATCCTGGCTGACATCAGGCGCGTCTTCACCGCAGGCGGCAACCCGGACGCCCTGTCCACCGAGTACCTCCTGACCGCCCTCAACGCCGACAGCGAGGCACCCTGGGCCGAGCACGGCATCAACGGCCTGACCGCACGCGGCCTGCAGCTCCTGCTCAAGGACTACGGCATCAGCTCGGCGAACATCCGCTTCGACCGCGACACCCAGCGCAAGGGCTTCACCCGCAACAGCTTCGTCGACCCCTGGAGCCGCTACTGCCCGGAGCCCGTCGAGCAACCCGCTACCGGCACCTGACCCATTACCACCCGTACCACCCGTCCCCGCCCAGCTCAGGGCGGGGACGGGTCGCTTCCCCGCAACGAGTCCTACCGTCCCTGGATCACCACCTGTACCACCCTGACCAGCCATGCAACGAGTGGGACGACTGCAACGCGGTGGGCAGCGGACGGGTCCTTAGGCGGTCTGCTCAACGGCATGAGCGACAGCGCCAACGGCGCGAAGAGCGCTGGCAGCTGCCCGAGCTGTGTCTTCGGGCTGGTCTTCGAGAACCGTCGCCGGAAGCTGCCCGATGAGGAGTTTGCCATGCCACAGGCTGAGCCCGGTGAGCCGGCGAATCTCCTTGAGCACGTCCATGGTGCGGGCGCCGGGATCGGCCAGCACGACGCTGTACGGCACGTGGTCGCAGACCAGCGTGAAGTACCTGACCTCGTCGTCCATGCCCCCTCCATCTGCCGGCCCTTTGAGAGCCTAGCCCCACACCGGGGTAGACGGAGGGGCCGAACGCGGAGGAACGCGGAGCAAGTTGTGCGGTAAGCGCTGCTTACCGCGAGCCCCGGCCAGCCGGAGCAAGTTGTGGGGTAAGGAGTCCTTACCCCGGCCCGCGCCCCCGAGGGCGGAGCAAGTTCGTCGCGCTCGACGGTCCTACGGCCTCCGCGCTACTGCCCAGCTCGGCTGGTGGCCGCGCGAGGGCGCACAGCTACCAGGCGAGCCCTCCGTCGAGAGCCCCATGGGACTGCTCGTTGACTGAGTGAGTGGCTCACGGTCGAACCTCCGCTCGACGAAGCTACGGGCGGGTGACGATGTGCTGATGGTGCCATTGCAGAAGGTCCAGAGAGGCTGTCAGTTGTCGAACCAAACGACGAGTCGGACATTTTCTCCGCCATGGACATCCGCGAGGGCGCTCATGGTTTTCCACACTGGTGCCCACTCGCCGTCTTCCGGCACGGCGTCCCGGCGCACCATTCGCACGACGCGGAGCAGGATCCCGTCTTCGATCCACTCAGCCCCTTCTGACCTGCCTTGGCGGCCACGGAACGACTTGCCTGTCCGTACCCAACCCTGGTCAGGCGTGCGTTTGTACTCCTGTACGCGCTCGTCCACGGCCTCGGCGGGTTCGTCCCAGTCCACCGTGGCCAGTTCGGCCCAGCTGATCCAGGACGGGCTGTGCCCATCGGGGTCCCATTCCTGATACGCCTGTCGGGTCCGGGACGACACGTCGGCGGGAATGCCTCGATCTCCGGCCAGCGGGCGGAAGCCGGCATGGTTCCGGACGCCGAACAGGCAGCCGAAGGCGTCGTAGCTTCGACCGCCGTACAGCAGGTCCAGGTCTATCGCCGCATGCCAGCGCGCCTTGTCTTCGTCGAGCGTTCCGTAAGTGGCCCGGCACTCGACGAACCCATGTATGTCGGCTCCCATACGACCGGATTCTCCGGGCCGGACGGGCAGACTGCCAGGAGTTTTCACGGCGTCCGACCTGGGTGGACGCGTCGAGCCGTCGGCCGAGCCTGGCGTACGACGAACGTGGCCGTTGCTGTGCCCCGGGCGGAGCAAATTGTCGCGTTGGATACCCCAAGGGCTACTCGGCGCGGTTCCCCCGACCAGAGGGCCGGGTGTTGGTGAGCTCGGAGAGCCGCCCCCGCAGGGGCTCCTCCAGGTCGAGGTTGTCGCCCCGGGTGGTGGTCTGCAGGAGTTCGGTGATGACCACAAGTTCGGCGAACCGTCCTGCGGGCGTGTCGAGGATGTGCCCGAGCCACCGCCGGATTTCGGCAGCGGTGTCGGGGACCAGGAGGCTGTAGGAGTACAGCAGCGCGGCGTCGTAGCCCGCGGGTGCGATGCCCCAGCCTTCCCAGTCGAGGACCGTGAGGGTTGGGCCTGTGAGGTTGGCCCAGTGCAGGTCGCCGTGAGCGGTCGTCCAGGCGGGCGCCTTGGTGTCGATCGGGATGCCCAGGTACTGGGGCATGGCACGGTCCAGGTACTCCTGCCGGACCGCAGCTCGGCTGCTGGGGACGGCGGCGATGCCATCGAGGGCGGTGCTGAGTCCGTCCCACCAGGCGTCGTCCAGGTCGGGCGCTTTCCGGAGGATCGGCTCGTGGGTGGTGATGGTGGGGGCGGTGATCTTGTCGTACAGCTCCGCCAGGTAGCCGTGCTCGCCCTCGGTCCAGGTGCGCCACTCCCGCAGGCGCGGCCTTGGTACCGCAGGAGGCATAAGCCGTTCCGCCTCCTGCGGTCCCTCCCAGAGTTTCCCGCCGGCCTTGTCGACAGGAGCGGAAACCAGGCGGAGCCAGCCCTCGCCGGATGCCGTGGCAACCGGGCGGCTGAGGGTACGCCCGCGCCAGCCCCACGCTTCGCGGGAGCCGATCGGCGTCGCGTCGAGCGCTGCTGCTGCTGTGGCGTGCATCCCGCGCATCCGCCTGGCGGTGTCCGGCTCAGGTTCCGAGTACATCAACGACCCTTCGGAGTACGTCCGGAGACAGCGACGGTCGGCCGACGGCTTCGGCGGCCCGCATCCAGTGTTCCGGGTTTCCCGTCGACAGGAGCACGCGCTTCACCCCTGGGGCTGAAGCAACGACGGCGAGGGCGGTCTCGGCAGGGGTCCTGCCGGGGTTGATCAGCTCGGACAGTTCCGGAGTCACCATGCCGGGGATCTCGCCGCCGTGGAGCGGGGCGGAGGCGAACACCTCCAGTCCCGCATCCAGGGCATCGGCCAACGGGCCTTGCCCGTCGAGGGCCCGGGCGACGGGCGCGAGATGAACGAGGGAGACCGGGAGTTGGATGGCCCGTAGGTGGTGGTCCGGGCCGCCGGCCTTGGTCGCGAGTTCGAGCAGGGTGGACACGTCGAAGAGTCCGCTGCTGAAGCCGCACCAGGTCGCGACCCCGTAGGCGCCGATCGCGTGTTGGCTGCACGCCTCCTCCAGGGCGAGGAAGGCGGCGTACAGCCGGTCGGCGATCTCGCCTTCATGGCAGCCGTGTTCGGGGTTGTGCAGGAACACCAGGTCGGGGACTCGGCCGAGCATGCGTTTGCTGCGGGCGACCTGCCAGGCGATGTAGTCGGGCGCGAGGCAGTGCCCGTGCTCGGCGTCCTCGGCGGACAGCGCGCCCGCACGCATACCGAGGCGCCTGGCGCTCGGCGGGAGGAAGCCCACCTTCGTGGAGACCCGCATGTCAGGGTAAGCAGCCAGGGCCAGGGCCAGCGATGTCTCCGCCTGGCCGTTCTCGTAGTTGGGTGCGGTGTCCACCCAGTCGGCGCCACGGGAGGCGGCCATCAACGCGGCCTCGGCCACATCGAGACAGCGGTAGGTGCCCAGGCCCAGCCGTGCGGTCATCGCTCGCCCCCGATGGCGACGACCTGGCCGTCGACCAGCTCCGTTACGACACCGGCCGCCTGCGCGAGCGTGATGCCGGCGGCCTGTGCGAGATCGGCCAGTCGGTGACTCTCCCCGTCGGCGAGGAGCGCGAGCATCGACCGGGCCTTGGCCGTGAACGTCCACTCCTCGCCGCCCGTGGTCAGCCGCACCGTGCCCTCCGGCCCGGCGGCGAGCGCGGGCCGCGTGGTGACGAGACGCACCCGCAGATCCGCGTTCGGCGGAGCCGTCGTGATGTACGGCAGCGACGGGACCAACCTGGCCCGCTCGGTGGCATCGCGAGCGGCGGAGAAGCGAGTGATCAGATTGGCACTCTCCAGCTCGGCCGCGACGAGCTTGCTGATCGTTTCGAGGAAGACGCGCTGCTCCTCGGCAGTTCCGAAGCGCGGAATGTCCGCCCGGATGGCCTCGTGGGCGCGCAGGACCTCCGACAACCAGGTGACCAGGTCAGCGCCCGTCGTGCTCTGCAGCCCGCACGTGACGTGCAGCGAGTGCTGGCCCTCGGAAGCAGCGACGGCGTGCCACCAGCCCCGGGGCAGGTAGAGCATGTCACCAGCGTTGAGCACCAGGTCGGCAATGGGTTCGTCCGGCGGCGGCTCGGGCATCTCGACGTCGCGGTGCAGGGGAACCGTGCGGGTCGGTCCGTAGATTCGCCAGCGCTTCGCGCCGTCGAGCTGGACGACCACCACGTCGTGGTCATCCCAGTGGACGCCGAAGCCCTCGGTGCTGGTCCACGAGGCGTACAGGTTGACCTGCACGCCGGTTCGCAGCCAGCGCTCCAGCTGGCTGGCCAGGGACCCGATGCCAGGGTGGAGTTCGTCAACGGCGTCCAAGACCAGCGTCGCACCCTCGGCGAGCCTCTTGTGTAGCTCGGAGGGCTGGAGCTGGTGCCAGACGGTACTCCGCCGGGTGGTGATCGGCCGGGAGTAGGTATGCGCGGGCACCTGTTCCCCGTTGGCGGCGAGGCGGAAGCGAGGGGGTTCGAACCGGTGGTGGGTCAGGATGGCGTTGAGGTCATCCCAGCTCATGAGTCCGGCGAGCGACGCGGCCTCGCCGCGTGCGACCTTGAAGCTGCGGCCGAGCGTCTGGGCGAGGAAGTCATCCCCACCCAGACGCTCAACCACCGAGAAGCGCTCGGCGGTCATCGTGATGCAGCCGTCAGTCGTTGGTGTCGGTTCGGCCGGTGGAGCCGCCGTCCGACGGCTGCTCGCCACGCGAACGGGCTGCAGCGACCTTCGTACGGGCGACCAGCAGACCGTCGCTCTCCAGCTCGGTGCCGGTCGTCAGGTTCTCGGGCATGAAGCACTCCTTCGGAATTATGGGGCGGGCCGGCTGCCCAGCCCCGTCGTGTGTGCAGCGACGGATCCGTTGCCAGGGCAAGTCGCTGGCAAGGAACCTCAGGTGCTTATGCCGCGTGGCTGTTGACCAGCGCGGCCACCCGCATCCCCCAAGCCCGTGTCGGGGCGGGAGGAAGTCTTGTCAGGCACTGGTCGGGACGACGTCCCGTGCCTTCGGGGCCGCGGCCCTCACCAGTGCGGTGAGTCGCTCGTCGCCCGAGACGGCGGCGGTGGTGCCGACCTCGAACCAGATCCGTTTGCCGGCAGGGTCCGGCTCGGCGCCCCAGTCCGTCGCGAGCGTGGCCACCAGGAACAGCCCTCGCCCGTCGGTGGCGTCGAGATCGATCCCGCTGGCAGCCGGGAGTTCGTGGCCGACGTCCGTCACCTCGACGCGCAGCCGTTCACCGTCCCAGGAGACGCATACGACGCACGGGGCGTGGGTGTGGGACACGGCGTTGGTGATCAGCTCGCTGGACAGCAACTCGACATCGCGGAGTGCGTCCTCCGCCAGCGGCAGGCCCCAACCGCGCACGGTCCGTATCACCCGCCGCCGGGCGTCCGGAACGGCCTCGGCACTGGGCAGCACACGAAAGCCGAACGGGGCGGGGGCAGTGGCCTGCCGGGTGGCGACGGACATGAGCGCGGACCTTTCACCGGGACGAGGTCGGCAGCGGGCCGATTCGCGCCGGGATTCACCCGGCAGGTATCTACAGAACCGCCTCCAACGCCGGTGAACCAGAGCAGAATTGAGGCGGCAACGAGGCATCCGTGCTGCAAACCCGGGCATGACCTGGCCTGTTACGGCTGCAGACGAACTGACGTACCTCTGGAGGACGCGGGATGGCATCCAGGAGGTCCCGGCTGATCCAGCGCAGGGAGGCGGTTGGCCACACCCAGGAATCCCTGGCTGAAGCCCTCGATGTGGACCGCACGACCGTGGGGCGATGGGAGAGCGGCAGGGGTGCCCCACAGCCCTGGATGCGGCCGAAGCTCGCCCGCGCTCTGCAACTCTCGGTCGACCAGTTGGCCGACCTGCTGGCAGCACCCTCTGCAGCCGCCGAAGCAGTTCCACCGCCCAGCAGCGTCGGCGACGCCTTGCCTCCTGTGCCTGCCCAGCGCCCGGACCACGACAACGATCTCGTCGTGGCCGTGGCAGCCGACTCGGCAGAGTCCGCGCTCTTCCTTCGCTTCGCGAGCGCGTCCAACGTGGACGACACGCTGCTCGAGCAGATCGACGCGGACATCGCGAGGCTGGCAAGGGATTACGTGAGCAAGCCGGTGTCCGAGCTCTTTCACGACATCGGAACCCTCCGGCGAGGAGTGTTCGACTTACTCCGAGGCCGCCAGCACCCCTACCAGACAAGCCATCTCTACCTGCAGACCGGACGGCTCTGTGGCCTGGCCACCCATGTCGCCCTCGACCTCGGCCAGTACGCGGCTGCGACTACGCATTCGCGAACGGCTTGGCGCTGCGCGGAGTCAGCCGGCCACAACGGCCTTCGGGCCTGGATCCGATCCGTCCAGTCACTGATCGCCTACTGGCAGCAGGACCACCGCCGAGCCGCCGAGTTGGCCAGAGCCGGGCTGCCGTACGCGGACAGCGGGACGATCGCAGCCCGTCTGCTCAGCCTCGAAGCACGGGCCACCGCCGCGCTCGGCGACAGCGCGAGCGCGCTACGAGCTGTGGAAGCGGCTGCGGCGGCGCGGAGCACAGCAGCCGCCGTGGATCTTCCCGGCGTGTTCACGTTTCCCGAGGCCAAGCAGTGGACCTACGCCGGCACCGCCCTCCTGGCCTTGGGCAGCCGGTCGTATGTGAACCGCGCCATCGAGGCGTCCTCCAGGGCCATCGCCTTGTATGAGTCCGCACCGTGGCAGGAACAGTCCTCCGGCGACCTACTGGCCGCCCGCCTCGACCTCGCCAACGCCCACCTCGCCCACGGTGACCTCGACGGCGTGCAGGAGAAGCTCTCGGTGGTGTTGGACGCCGCACCGGACCGGCGAACAGCGAGCATCTCCACCCGCCTTCGGGCGCTGAGCACTCGTCTCGCCGAGCCCGCCTACGCAGGCTCCCCGATCGTCCTGAGTCTCCGTGAGAATGTCAGAGAAGCTTGCTCTCGACCCGCACTCACGAACCCTCCGGAGCTGCCACAGTGACGAGCAACACCGCACAGCAGGACGCAGCAGTCACCGACAAGTCCATCCTCGCGAACAGCGCCTACGCCGACGGACGCCACCTGGCTGCCCGCCAGTCCATCTACCGGTGGCAGCAGCCGCAGTACGACCTGCCCGGGATCGTTGTCGAAGAGCTGGTCGGCACAAGCGGGATCGTCCTCGACGTCGGCTGTGGCAACGGCAAGTTCGTCGGCCGTCTGCACAAGGACCGGCCGGACCTTCAGGTTGTCGGCATGGACATCTCGGCGGGCATCCTTGCCGATGTCCCGAAGCCGGTCCTGGTGGCCGACGCCCAGGCCCTGCCCTTCGTCGACAACAGCGCCGACGCCGTGCTGGCCCTGCACATGCTGTACCACGTCAGCGACATCGAGGCCACGATCAAAGAGCTGGCCCGCGTGCTCCGGCCTGACGGCGTGCTCATTGCCTCGACCAACAGCGACACCGACAAGCGGGAGCTGGACCAGCTCTGGGCCAAGGCTGCAGGAGACGTCCTCGGGATTCCCAAGGGGCCAGCACGGGTCTCCCTGAGCTCCCGCTTCTCCCTGGAGAAAGCACCTGAGTACCTTGGGGCGACATTTAGCGAAGTTCGAATTCAGCAGCTACCGGGCACCATCGTGGTCACCGACCCGACGCCGGTCGTCGCCCATCTGGCCTCCTACGAAGCGTGGGCGGAGCAGTGCGGCGTTCCCTTCGAGGAGACCGTGGATCGGGCAACGGAAATTGTCACCTCGGCCATCAATACCGATGGATCGTTTCAAATCGCATGCCTCGGCGGCGTCCTGGTTTGTCGAGTGCAGGATTGTAGGCACAGCTAAATTTTGCCGCTTCGAATCGACGAGCAGTGTGGTCCTCGCCCGGAGATTCGCTCCCCAAAGGGGTGGCCTTGCGGCTCGCATCTAGCAGCACTCAGTAGCCTGCATTTCATCCGAAGGTGAATTCGATCAAGGAGAAGGTTCTTGAGCCTTACTGTTGAGCGCGCACTTGAGATCCTCGAAATCCCATTCGGCCCCCTTGTGGACGATGGTGACTGGATTTCTCTTGCTAGGCCGATTGTGATGAGGGATGACAAGCTGCTGGATCGATTCCCTAGAGGGGAAGTGGTGGGTGCTGTCGATCAAGCAAATGCGGCATCCTCTAATGATGGAATATTTCTTTCATGGGGGAATAAGTGTGAAGTTATGGTTTCAGAGCATGGAAATCAAAGCTCCTATGCTAGTGGCATCTGGCGCGACGGATTGGCGCTAGAGTCGGGTGGTGAGAATCCTCAGAAGTATTCACTTGGGGCGCCTTCGCTTTCTTATTTCCTGCACTTCATGAATGAGCTTCCGAATGCGGGGGTACCGCTGAGGAGGCATCCCGTCTCTATAGCGGTTCGAGACCGGGCCCGGGTGAGGATGCGGCACAATTCGGGCGCAGCTCGACTCTCGGGAGACGCATGGCCTCCTGCTGGGCTGACGCAGGCCAGTGCAGAGGAGGCCGCACAGAAGGCATTTCCGGGATTGACGCTACGGATTGAATCGCCTCGGAGCAGGAACGATTTTGAGGCGCTCGCGAATTCCTTCCTGTTCAACCTGGCTTACAATCATGATTACTCTTTCCTGGTGGCCTCCAGTGTGGACGGGATTGCGCGAGGCGGCAGGATTGCCCGAGTTCGAAGGGCGTCGGAGGATCAAATTGACGCCCCTAGGATGACATACCAGCCGGACCTGGTGCACCACTATCAGCTGGGAGTTTCGACAGAAAGCCCCAGCTTGGCATATCTCTCCTTCTATCACATTGCGGAGCATTTCTACGAGAAGGTATATTCTGAAGATCTTGTCGATCAGGTGCGCGCAAAGATTGCCGACCCGTCATTCTCCCTAAAGCGATCGGGTGACGTCCAAGCTGTAATCAAGATCATCTCGAACTCACAAAAGAAAGTTCGAGATGAGGGAGGCGTCGATGAGCAGAAATCGCTTCAGCTTGTCCTTAGGAAATATGTCGACCTGGCGCGCCTTTCGGCTGATCTGGACAGCTATGCGGCGGGCCTTGTTGCTCACTATAAGGCGGATCAAGTCTCATTTGCGGATGCCAATGCCACTGATCTGAGGGGTGAGCGTTCAGATGAAGTATTCTCATCTCTTGCGAAGCGCATATATCGAACAAGAAATGCTCTCGTTCATGCGAAGGATGGAGTTCGGCCCAAGTATCGCCCATTTACGAACGATGCGGAGCTTTCTGGCGAAGTTCCGCTGATGAGATTTTGTGCGGAGCAGATCATCATTGCTACTGGCCGTGTGATTTAACAGCCATATCGAGAGGTCGGAACCTAATCGGTGGGGGCGGACGTTTGGGCTATGCGCGCGGCGGAAGCTCGAACGGATTTCAGGTGAGCTCCACTGCTGGGCGTCGCATTGGGCCTCGGACTAAGCGGGGAGGCGCTTGTATGCAGGCTGCGTGGCGTGTCGTAGACGAGCCACGGCGTGTTGCTCCAGCGTGTACCGCAACTATCAAGCGTGAGCGATGCGTGAACGGACGGGGTGGCAGGAGTCGCCTGGAGCCGGATCGCGCAATCGGCTGCGTGGCGCTGACCTGCAGGTTCAGCGCCACGCGGCATCAGGTGTCACGCCCCGTCAGGATCCGGGTTCGTCTTGTAAAGCGGGGGTCGTCGGTTCGAACCCGACAGGGGGCTCAGCGGCGGAGACGCCGGAAGGGCCAGCTCGCCGGGGTGATCCGGTGGGGCTGGCCCTTCGTCGTTGTTGGAAAAAAGCAGCGGGCCCGGCGCTCCCCTCGCGGCGCCGGGCCCGCCGCTGTCTCGCCGCCGTTCAGTGCGCGGAGGCCGCGTTCTTGACCAGGGTCTTGGTCAGGGCCACGCCGGCGATTCCGGTGTTGCTCTGGTTGTTGTCATAGGTCGCCACCACGACCTTGCCGACGCGGGCGGCGACCAGCGTGCTGCCGCCGGTCCATTCCGGAGAGGTGATGACCGCCTGGAGTGCTTCGTCCCCGACGCCGGGCAGGCTCTGCAGGGTGACGGTCGCGTAGTAGTTCTGGCCGTCCTGGGTGACGGTGTAGGTGTGGCACGCGGTGAGGGTCTTCTTCAGGTTGGCCATGACCGTCTGCGCGTCGTTGCCGCGGTAGGCGTCCAGCTCCTGGGCGAACATGTTCTGAGCTTCGTCCGCGTAGTTGTTCTTGGCGAAGGACGCGGCGATGATCCCCGCAGAGTTGACCCATCCCGTCCCGTTGAGCATGTCGCACGCCTTGTCGGTGGGGACCGCGGAAGGCGAGGCCGGCGGGATGACGTCGTCGCCCGTGCTCTGGGAGCCGTTGGGGTCGAGCTTGAACTTCGGCGGCATCGCGGTGGCCGGCAGGAGCATGGCGTTCAGCTTGTTCCCGTTGGGAAGGCCGGCGGTGCTCGCGGCGGGGCCGGGGGCCGGCGTGGTGGACGATGCGGCGCCGGCGGACGCGGTGGGGGCCGCCGCGGTGGCCGAGGGGTTCGCATTGTCCGGCCCGCAGGCGGCGAGGCCGAGAACCGCGGTGGCGCTGCAGGCGATCAGGGTGGCCCGGCGGAGTGGCTGAGACATGGAGGGGTGTGCACCTTTCGGGCAGGAAGGCTGTGTGAGCGGCGCGCCAATCAGACCATGAGCTGTGAACCGCGTCAACGCAAGAATTTTCTGTGAGGCGGATTGTAGAATCGTGTTCAGTCGTAGAGTCGGGGGAGGGCCACTCAATGCCGGAGCACAGGACAGACGTCACTGCCGCCGGGATCGCGCGGTTGGCCGGTGTCGGCCGGGCCGCGGTCAGCAACTGGCGGCGCAGGCACGCGGACTTCCCCAAGCCCGTCGGCGGCACCGACACCAGCCCGGTCTTCGACCTGGCCGACGTCGAGCAGTGGCTACGCGACCAGGGCAAGCTCGCCCAGGTCCCCCTGCGGGAACGGGTCTGGCAGCAGATCGAACGGGATCCGGCTGGGGCGGCGACCGCGCTGCGGCTGGTCGGTGCCGTGCTCCTGCTGCGCGATCAGTCCACCCGCTGGCAGGAACTGATCACCGCGGACGACCGCCGTTCGGCCCGCGAGCTACCTGAAGCGCTCGCCGAGGCACTTCGCGCCCGCCTGGGCGAGGGCCACCCGGTCCCCGTGCCGAGCGGGCCCGAGCTGACGGAGCGTCTGGCGCTGCTGCGTGGTGGCGCAGAGCTCGCGAACGAACTCGGCGCACGCCGGGCGTACGAGTTCCTGATGGGGCGCCACTTGGAGGCGGGGCCGCGCCAGTACACGCTGACCCCCGCACCGCTCTCGGAGCTGATGGCCGAACTCGCCGGCCCCGCCGAGCTGGTGCTGGACCCCGCATGCGGCTTCGGTGGCCTGCTCGGCGCGGTCGGTCCCACCACCACGGTGATCGGTCAGGAAGCCGATCCGGACCTCGCCGCGCTGACCGCGGTACGCCTCGCCCTGCACACGGACCGGGAGGTGCGAATCCGGACGGGCGACAGCCTGCGCGCCGACGCACACACCGGCGTGCGCGCGGACGCCGTGCTGTGCCACCCGCCGTTCAACGAGCGCTCCTGGGGACATGAGGAGCTCGCCTACGACACCCGCTGGGAGTACGGGCTGCCGCCGCGGACCGAGTCCGAGCTGGCCTGGGTGCAGCACGCCCTCGCCCACGTGCGCGAGAACGGCTGCGCCGTGCTGCTGATGCCGCCCGCCGCGGCGTCCCGCCGGTCGGGCCGGCGGATCCGGGCGGACCTGCTGCGGCGCGGCGCGCTCCGGGCGGTCGTCGCACTGCCCGCGGGCGTGGCCCCGCCGTACGGGATCCCCCTGCACCTGTGGGTGCTGCGCCGCCCCGCCGCGGACGCGCCGCAACCGCAGCGGCTGCTGCTGGTGAACGCAGCCGAGCAGCCGGACGGCGGGGGAAAGCTGCCCTGGCAGGAGCTGCGCAACACGGTGCTGGAGGACTGGTACGCCTTCGACCGCGACGGCGCGGCACCGGAGCGGCCCGGCGTCAGCCGCACCGTCCCGTTGGTCGACCTGCTGGACGACGACGTGGACGTGACCCCGGCCCGGCACCTGCCGATTCGGGCGGCGGGCACCGGAGAGGCCGCGCTGAGCGAGGTCCGCGAACGCCTGACCGGTGCCCTGCGTCGCACCGTGGAACTGGCGCCGCTGGTGGGCGGCCAGAGCGCGCCCGCGCACTGGCCGATGACCAGCCTCGGCGAACTGGCCAGGACGGGAGCCCTGTTGATGCGGACGGGCGGTGCCGGAGCCGGCACCGGCGGCCCGCCGGTCCTGAGCGAGCACGACATCGTGTCGGGCGGCGCCCCCTCCGGCGTGCTGCCCGAGGGCGAGGACGAGGAGCCGGTGCTCATCCAGGCGGGGGACGTGGTGATCCCCGTGCTCGGCCGGGGCACCGCGACCCGCGTGATCGACGAAGCCACCGCCGGTGCCGCGCTGGGCCGCAACGTCTACCTGCTGCGACCCGACCCCGACACCCTGGACCCGTGGTTCCTCGCCGGCTTCCTGCGCAGCAGTGCGAACAACCGGCAGGCCAGCAGCTTCACCACGTCCGCAACCCGGCTCGATGTGCGCCGGCTCCAGGTGCCCCGGCTGCCGCTGGCCGACCAGCGGCGGTACGGTGAGCGGTTCCGCGCGGTCGCCGCCTTCGAGGACGCGACACGCCTGGCCGCGAGACTGGGCGAACTGCTCGTCCAGGGCCTGTACGACGGGCTGACGGACGGGAGCATCAGGCCGTCCTGAGGGCGGACGGCCGCCCGGCGGACGGGTCGGTAGGCTGACCCCGGCAATCACCGATCAACCTCCGCCGAGCAGGAGCTGGCCCATGTACGGCCCCGTCCCCACAGCGCCGCCGCTTCGGAGGGGCGCGCGCGTGTGGAGGGTGCTTCTGCGGGTGGTGCTCGCCGCCGTTCCGATGCTGACCATCGGCATGCTGGGCTGGATCCCGATGCTGTACCTCGCGCTGGTGCACCGCCGCGGCCGCGACTGGCTGGTGCTCGTCGCGGTGGCGGCGGCGTCCATCGGCGGGGTGGCGCTGATCGGGCCGTCCGGGAAGAACAGCTGGCAGGCCGTCACCGGGGTGGTGCTCCTGCTCGGGACCATGGCCTTCGCCCCGGCGTACTTCCTCGCCGTCGACCTGCGGCCGCGGCCTTCGGACCGGGGGGTTCCCGGCCAGGGGACCCCGGGGGCGCTGCCGGCGGCGCAGCCGGGCTACCCGTCTGCGGGCCTGCCGCGCCAGGACCGCATCGGGCAGGTCAGGGCCGGGCTCGACGAACTGAGCGCCTACCTCGAGCAGCAGGAGCGCTCATGAAGGGTCGGCTCGTCGCCGGGCGATACGAGCTGGGGACGCTCATCGGGCAGGGCGGCATGGGCCAGGTGTGGACCGCACACGACAACGTCCTGGACCGGCGGGTGGCGGTCAAGCTGCTCCGGACCGACCGGATGCCCGAAGCGGCGGAGGACTTCGACGGAGTCCGGCGGCGCTTCGCCCGGGAGTGCCGGGTCACCGCCCAGGTCGATCACCCCGGACTGGTCACCGTGCACGATGCCGCCAGCGATGGCGACGACCTCTACCTGGTCATGCAGTACGTCGACGGCGCGGACCTGGCCGACCACTTGGCCGAGCACGATCCCTACCCCTGGCCGTGGGCGGTCGCCGTGGCAGCGCAGCTCTGCCCGGTGCTGACCGCCGTGCACGCGGTGCGGGCCGTGCACCGCGACCTCAAGCCGCGCAATGTCATGGTCCGTCCCGACGGCACCCTCGTCGTGCTCGACCTCGGTGTCGCCGCCGTCCTGGACTCCGACACCACGCGGCTCACCCTCACCGGGTCTCCCATCGGCAGCCCCGCGTACATGGCACCCGAGCAGGCCATGGGTGGCGAAGTCGGCCCGAGCGCCGACCTCTACTCGCTCGGCGTGATCCTGCACGAACTGCTCGGCGGTACGGTTCCCTTCGCCGGCGCCTCCGCGCTGGGCGTGCTGCACCGGCACCTCCACGAGCCGCCCCTGCCACTGCGGGCGCTTCGGCCAGAGGTGCCGGAACCGCTGGAGGCCCTGGTCCTGCGGCTGCTCGCCAAGGACCCGCGGGACCGTCCGGCCGATGCGGCGGAGGTTTACCGCGCGCTGGCGCCCCTGCTGCCCGGGCCCGCCTCGAACCGCCCTGACGGCCCCGGGGTCCCGATGGACCCGACCCGGCCGTTCCGGCAGCCCTACGCGCCCTGGCACGGCGGGCAGCCGCCGTGTCGGTCACCGCACTTGTCGACCGTGCCCGCCGCGGACCCGCACCCGGATCCTCCCGCACCCGTCGGCGGGACGGCCGACATCGCCGCCGCCGTCAAGGAGGCCAAGGGGTTGCTGGATTCGGGTCGGATCACTCTTGCCGTGAGCGTGCTCGGCAGAGCGCTCTCCGGTGCCGCCGAGGCCCGTGGCCGGAACTCTCCCGTCGTCCACATGCTGCGGAAGCACTACGCCGCGACTTTGCTGGAGGACGGTCAGTTCCGCGCCGCCCTGACGGAGTTCCGGCTGCTGATCGAGCAGCGCTCCGCCGAGGCCGGCCCGACCGACCCGCAGGCCCTTCGCTTCCGCGTCGAGGCGGCGCAGTGCCTGGAACACCTCGGCGACCACGTCTCGGCGCTCGCCGAGTACCGGTCCCTGCTTCCCCAGCTGGACCGGCTCGCCGACGACGATCCGGCGTTCGCACTGGAGGTCCGCAGCCGCACAGCGCACCTGCTCTTCGCGGCCGGTGACCACACCGGCGCCCGCACGGCCCAGCTGCGACTGCTCGTCGACACCGAGCGGTTCTACGGCCCGCACCACCCGCTCGCCGCTGAAGCCCGGCGCACCCTCGACGAATGGGCCGAGGCCGACGGCAGCGTCCATGAGCGGCCGGCGATCTCCGCCAGCCGGAAGCACGGCCTGCGGGGCCGGAATCGGACGACCCGTTGAACCTACGGGTGGATCAGTCGGCGCGGGGGTCTACCGCCCGCCCGGAACGTGCACTTGGTGACGGTGTGCACCAGCCGGTGATCGATGTCGGAAAGCCGTGTGCGGGCGAACCGCACGCACGGTTCGAAGCGGCGGGGACTGGAAACGGAGCATCGGCAACCGCTCCAGTCCCCGACCCTGCTCAGTGGTCGGCTTCGCTGAGCTGTTGGACGAGTTCGGCGAACTGTGCCGCGGTGGAGTGCATGTAGAACTGTCTGGGGGGCACCGGGGTGTTGAGCTGTTTGCTCCAGATGCGCAGGACGGTGTCGGCGATCGTACTGGTGGCCGGTTCGGGGGTGTCGAGCGGGTCAGCCGGCGCGGTACGTGGTCCGTTCTGAGCGGTTGGCGTACTTGGTGGGTGGCCGGTTGTACGGCTGCCTCGTGACCTGGCCGGCTGGTCGGTTCCTCGGGAGGTCTCGTGTGGGAAGTTGATCGGGCTCGGTGGGTGTGGGGTCGAGGGACACGGGTCGTGAGCGTGTATTCCGTTCCGGGTTCGTTCCTGGCAGGTTCGTTCCTGGGCCGGGGGGAGCGGTTCTGTGCTGACTGAGCAGGATTCCGAGGTCGTCGAGACCACTGACAAGCGGTCCATGCGGTACGCGCTGTTGATCTCGCTGGCCACTGGGATCGGTTATCTGCCGTTCGCTTTGACGATTCCGATCCTGCCCGGTTACGTGACGGATCGGTTGCACGGCGGCCCGGCGGACGTCGGTGCGGTCGTCAGCAGTTACGCGTTGACTTCCCTGCTGTCGCGGCCGGTGTCGGGCGCGTTGATGAACCGTCTCGGTGCCCGGGCTCTGACCGTCGGTGGGACGTTGCTGACGGTGTTGGCCACTGTGTGTTATCCGCTGGCTGGGTCTGTTACCGAACTGGTGGGCCTGCGTCTGCTGGCGGGTGTCGGTATGGGAGTGATGCAGGCCGCGACCGGGGTCTGGCCCGTGCAGTTGGTTGCCAAGGACCGGCAGAGCTGGGCGTTGGGGTTGGGCGGTACTGTCAACTACCTGGCCCTGGGGGTGGGTGCTCCGCTGGGTGCGTTGATCGGTCGCTGGGCGGGCGCGGCAGACACGTTCGTGGTCGCCGGGCTGGTCGCCCTGCTCGTCATCCCGATCGCTTTGTACGTGCCCGAGGTGCGTTTCTCCCCGAAGGCGGAGAAGGCAGGCGTCGAGCGGCGCCAGGCACTGCTGGGCACCGTGCTGCCGAGCGTCGCACTGGTCTTCACCGCGTTCGGCTTCGCCGCCGTCGCCAGCTTCGCGGTCGCGAAGTTCAACGCCCTGGGTGTCGCCGGCGGAGCGGCCGTGGTCACCGCGTACTCCCTGACCGTGGTGCTGTTGCGCATAGCGGGTACCTGGATCCGTTGGGAGGCCAAGCGGCGGGTGGAGCTGGCGGGCCTGTTCCTGGTCGAGGCCGTGGGGATCGCGCTCGTCGGGCTGTCGCACGGGCTGGGTATGGGTGTGGTCGGCGGTGTGCTCACCGGCGTGGGCATGTGGCAGATCTACCCGGCGTTGGGAGTGTTGGTGGTGCGCTCGGTCAGCGAGCGCGGGCGCGCCATGGCGCTGTCGGTCTTCGGGGCCTGCTTCACGGTGGGTGTCGCCATCGGCAGCGGTTCCCTCGGGCTGATCGCCCAGGCCACCGGGTACCAGACGATGTTCCTCATCTGTGCCGCCTGCATCGTTCTGGGCCTGCTGGTGGCGGTGACCGCGTCCCGCGTGCGAAGGCCGGCGGACAACGGCCGATAACGGGGTGTTGTGCTCGGCGCTATCCGCTCCGACTCGTCGAACGAGTCCACGCCGGGTTCCTGCCTGCCCGTTCCCTCCGTGGTCTCCATCGGGTCGAGGGCGACGGTAGCCGAGTTCGTGGAGTCGGGCGACGGCTCGGCACCCGACAGGGGGCCCTTCGGCGTTGGCGGGCGGGGCGGGTGGTCAGTCCGGGGGGAGGGTGAGGGTGGCGAGAGCGCCGCCGGCGGGGTGGTTGGTGAAGGTGAGGGTGGCGCCGATGACGCGGGTGTGGCCGGTGGCGATGGTGAGGCCGAGGCCGTGGCCGCGTTCGGGGGCGTTGGTGCGGAAGCGCTGGGGGCCGTGCTGGAGGAGGTCGTCGGGGTAGCCGGGGCCGTGGTCGCGGACGGTGATGCGGCGGCCGTCGACGTGGAGTTCGACCGGGCCGGCGCCGTGGCGGTGGGCGTTGAGCAGCAGGTTGCCGAGGATGCGGTCGAGGCGGCGCAGGTCGGTGCGGACCTCCTGGTCGGAGGTGATCCCGATCGAGACGTCGAGGCCGGTGAGGGTGACGGTGCGGCGCACCGCGCGTTCCAGCGGGACGGCGGAGAGGTCGGGGGACTCGACGTCCGCGTCCAGGCGGGAGACCTCGAGGAGGTCCCGACGAGGGCGCGCAGGGCCTGGACCCGGTTCTGCACCAGCTGGGTGGGGCGGCCGGGCGGCAGGAGCTCGGCGGCGGTGACCAGGCCGGTGAGCGGGGTGCGCAGCTCGTGGGCGACGTCGGCGGTGAAGCGCTGCTCGTCCTCGAGGCGGCGGTGCAGGGTGCGGGACATCAGGTCGACGGCGGCGGCGAGGTCGGCGACCTCGTCCTTGCCGTCGACGAGTTCGCCGATCCGGGTGTCGGTGCCGCCGGCCGCGATGCCCCGGGCGGCGGTGGCCGCGCCCGCCGGAGCCGACTGACCGGGGCCGACCGGGCGGGCCGGCTTGGTGGGGGCGGCGGAGGGGCGGGCCACGCCCGCGGCCGCGCCGGCCGGCGCCGAGTCGGCGGGCGCGTGGGCGGTGGGGGCGGGCTGCGGGGTTCCGTCGGCCCAGGCCTGCCCGCCGGTGACGACGGTCGCCAGCGCGGCGCCGGTCATGGCGCAGACCGCCAGCATCCGACGGGCGGTCGAACGGTGGGTACGGCTCCTGCTCATGCGGTGGTTCTCCTTCGTGACTCTGGTGAACACGTCAGTGGCGAGACCGCGGCTCTCGCGAACGCCCCCGGCCCGTACGGCCGGTCGGTGCGTCGTCAGTGACGGTAGGAGGGGTGTGTCGCGGTGCCCGCCCGGCCGCGTCACGGTCGCCCATCGGCTGGGTAACGGTCCCCGGCCGACCGGATCGGACCCGCGGCGGAACCCCTGCCGCACGGCGGAACACACCCGGTGACATGTGTCCGGGACTGAGCACCCCCGCCCGCCCGTCCGTACATCACGGTGGGGGAGAAACCGAGAGAAAGGTGGCAGTGATGAGCATCCTCTCCAACCTCCTGCCGACGCTGCGGCGCGGCGGCGGTGACCGCGACGACCGCGGTGACCGCGGCGGTCGCGGGGAAGACCGTGACGACTTCCGGCGCGACAGGGACGACTTCGACGACGACCACGGTGGTCGCTTCGGTGGCGGCCGGGACCGGGACGACTGGTACTGACGGCTGACGCCCACGGACCGATCGTGGTCCCTGGCTAGGACGAACTGGTGTGGTCCCTGCGGCGGCTGACGGCCGTCGACACGGGTGACGGCGACGGCCGGGCGGACCCGGTTGTCGCCCCGGCCCCGGTCGTGCCGCTGCGGCGGATCTTCCGGCAGTTCTGGCCCTACACCCGAGGGGGAAGACGCTGGCTGATCCTCCTGGTGGTGCTCGTCCTGCTCGGCCCGGTGGTCGACGCGGCGATGATCTGGCTGTTCAAGATCGTCGTCGACGAGGTGCTGGTGCCGCGCAGACTCGGGCTGTTCCTGCCGGTGGCGCTCGGTTACGCCGGGCTGACCCTGCTGGCGGGAGGCTTGGGTTTCGCCGACGAGACGCTCTCCACCTGGGTCAGCGAGCGCTTCCTCCTCGCCCTGCGCACGGACGTGTTCCGGCACCTGCAGGGCCTGCCACTGGGCTTCTTCGAGCGGCGGCGGCTCGGCGACGTACTGTCGCGGCTGACCGCGGACATCGAGGCGGTCGAGACCTTCCTGCTCTCGGGCGTCCTGAACGCGGTCGCGTACGTCGCCGAGCTGGCCGTCTTCCTTGGCGTGCTGTTCTACCTGCGCTGGGACCTCACGCTGACGGCCCTGGTGGTCGCACCGCTGTTCTGGATCACCGCCCGGCGCTTCTCGGTGAAGGTGAAGGCGGCGTCCCGCGAGCGGCGGCGCCGCAGCGGCTCGGTCAGCGCCCTCGCCGAGGAGACGCTCGGCAACATCGCCCTCGTCCAGGCGTACAACCGGCAGGACTGGGAGCAGCAGCGCTTCCTGCGGGAGAACCTGGCGCGGTTCCGGGCGACCATGGCGGCCACCCGGATTCGCGCGCTGTTCCGGCCGATCGTGGACATGCTGGAACTGGTCGGCGCGCTGATCGTGCTCGGGCTGGGGGCCTGGGAGCTGGCCCGCGGCCGCCTCACCCTCGGCGAACTCCTCGTCTTCGTCGCTCTGTTGAGCCGTCTCTACGGCCCGGTCCAGGGGATCGGGCGGCTCAGCAACAGCTTCTTCTCGGCCGCGGCCGCCGCCGAGCGGATCATCGAACTCCAGGACCAGCAGCCGCAGGTGGCCGATCCGCCCAGACCGCTGCGCCCGGCCCGGGTGCGCGGGGCGGTGGCCTTCGACGGCGTGCGGTTCCGCTACCCGGGCACGACCCGGGCGGCGCTGCAGGACGTCTCCTTCCGGGCCGACCCGGGCGAGACGGTGGCGCTGGTCGGGGAGAGCGGGGCGGGCAAGTCGACCGTCGCCAAGCTGCTGCTGCGCTTCTACGACCCGGAGCACGGCGCCGTCCGGCTGGACGGCACCGACCTGCGCGACCTGGCACTGACCGACCTGCGCGAGCACATCGCGGTGCTGCTGCAGGAGACCCTGGTCGTCCACGGCACCGTCCGGGACAACATCGCCTACGGCCGCCCGGACGCCACCGACGCGCAGATCGTGGCGGCCGCCCGGGCCGCCGACGCGCACGAGTTCGTCAGCCGGCTGCCGGACGGCTACGACACGGTGGTGGGCCAGCACGGACGGCTGCTGTCCGGCGGCCAGCGCCAGCGGATCGCGATCGCCCGGGCGATGGTCCGGGACGCGCCCGTGCTGCTGCTGGACGAGCCGACCACCGGGCTGGACGCGGAGTCGGGGTGGCGGATCCTGGAGCCGCTGGGCCGACTGATGAGCGGACGGACGACGATCATCATCTCGCACAACCTGCTCACCGTACGGAACGCCGACCGGATCGTCCTACTGCGCGAAGGCCGCGTCGTCGCCTGCGGCAGCCACCGGGAACTGCTCGCCCAGGACGCCGGCTACGCCCGCCTCGACCGGGCCGCGACCCCGACCTGGGCCGTCCGGTAGGCGACCTGGGCCGCCCGGTAGACGTCGGGAGCCCCCACCCGCCGAGCCGAGGCGGCGCTACCGCCCCGCCCGCAGCTGCCGGAGCGTCCAGCCCGGTTCGGAGAGCACCCGGGTGTGCGCCGTGAACAGCTCGGCCGCGCGGCGGTAGGAGAGGCGGGCGCGGCCGGTGTGCGGGCAGCGGTCGGTGGCGGGGGTGCCGGCCGGGGCGCGGCGGTCGGTGAGGAAGAGCGGGCCGCCGGAGCGGCCGGCGATCAGCAGCGGGAGCAGCCGGGCGGTGCCGGTGCCCCAGTGCAGCCGGGGGCGGTCGGAGCGGGGGTGGGTGCGGCGGCCGGGGAGGTCCAACTGGTCGGTGTTCAGGGCCAGTACGGTCTCGATGGCGCCGCCGGACTCGTGCAGCAGGTGCCAGAGCGTCTGCTCGCGCAGCGGTGCCCGGCGGGCGAACAGCGCGCGCAGTTGCTCCGCGGTCAACGCGGCCCCGGCCCCGGCCGGTTCGGGCAGCGGGCTGGGGCGCAGCGCGGCGCTCGGGTCGCCGTCGATCCAGCCCCGGGCCCGCCACCAGGCGACGGCCGCGCGCAGGGTGGAGAGCTCGCGGTTGAGCGTGCGCGGGTCGGTGTCGGCCGCGCGCCGGGCGACGGCGGCGCGCAGGCGCTCGGCGGCGTCCGGGTGGTCGAGCAGTGCGAGCGGCAGCACGGGCGGGCGGGCGCGCCGCCGTTCGGGGCCGGTGGGGGCGGGCCGGTCGGCGAGCGCCCAGGCCCAGGTGCTCAGGGCGACCCGGTAGATCCGCCGGGAGCCCTCGGCGAGCCCGGAGGCGGCCAGGTAGCGCTCGACGGCGACGCCGTACTCGACCGGGGGGAGCTCCGTCACGTCCGCCTTCTTTCGCAGTAAACGACCCGAACCGACACGCTCGAAATATATCCGCACTCCTCCACACTCCGCAGTAAAAAGCAGCTCAGCGGCCATTTGGCCAGCCTTTTACTGCGGCAGCGGCAATCCACCACGACATTGATGCCAAAAGGCTCATGTTTTTCCCCGGAACCCCTTGAACCCGGTTCCCCCGCGAGCGCAGACTGACTGCCCATGGCAGTGGAAACAGAACGGATTCCGGCCCGTCCCCGGCGCCCCGGAGGCCGTCTCGCCGTGCTGGGCGAGCGCGAATTCACCCGCTTCTTCATCGGGTACACGACCTCCCTCCTCGGCTCCTCGATGGCGCCCGTCGCGGTGGCCTTCTCGGTGCTCGACGGCGGTGGGAGCGGCACCGACGTCGGCTGGGTGCTGGCCGCCCGGATCCTCCCGGTGGTGCTGGTCCTGCCGGCCGGCGGGGTGATCGCGGACCGGCTGGGCAGCCGCCGGCTGATGCTGGGCTCGGACGTCCTGCGCGGCCTGGTCCAGGCGCTGTTCGCCGCGCTGCTGGCGGCCGGGCACGCGCCGGTCTGGGCGATGGTCGCGCTGGTGGCGGTCTGGGGGATCGGCGAGGGGCTGTTCACGCCCGCCTTCGGCGCGATCGTGCCCGACCTGGTGCGCCGCCAGGAACTGCTGGCGGAGGGCAACACCCTGCTGGGCCTGTCCCGTTCGGTGTCCTCGGTGGCCGGCCCCGCGCTGGCCGGCCTGGTCACCGCCGGGTGGGGTCCGGCGGCGGTGCTGCTGATCGACGCGCTGACGTACGGCGTCAGCGCCCTGGCGCTGGCCGGCCTGCGGCTGCCCGAGCGCCCGGAGGCGGACGGCGGGGACTCGATGCTCCGGGAACTGCGGGCCGGCTGGTCGGGGTTCACCGCCCGCCCGTGGCTGTGGATCACCACCGCGCAGATGAGCCTGTTCAACCTGCTGGTCTGGGCCCCGTTCCTGGTGCTCGGCCCGCTGATCGCGCAGCAGCGGCTCGGCGGCGCCCGGGCCTGGGGCCTGGTGATGGGCGTGTACGGCGCCGGCGCGGTGCTGGGCGGCCTGCTGATGCTCGGCCGCCGACCGGGGCGGCCACTCGCGGTGGCCACCGTGGCCGCGCTGGCCTGGGCGCTGCCGTCCGCCGCGCTGGCGGCCGGGGCGGCGCTGCCCTGGGTGGTCGCCGGCGCGCTGGTGGCGGGGTTCGGTTCGGCGGTCTGCGGGACGCTGTACAGCACCACGATGCAGCAGTGGGTCCCGCCGGAGCTGCTGGGCCGGCTGACCTCCTACGGGGCGCTCGGTGCCTTCGTCCTCGGCCCGCTCGGACTGGCGGCGGCCGGTCCGTTGTCGGCCCGGTTCGGCACCGGCGACGTGCTGTCGCTCGGAGCGGTCTGGCAAGTGGCGGCCGGGGTCGTAGTGTTGGGCGTACCGGCCGTACGGAACCGTCGCTGGGAGGAGGGCCCGGACGACTGACCCATCCCTCGGACGGCTCCGGGGCGCACCCCCGGCCACCATCGGTGCGGCCCACCGCGCACCGCGTCCGGCCGGCCCCGGAGCACAGCCGGTCGCTCCGCCCACGCGTGCGTGCCTCCGCGGCGGGCGGGGTGGCCGGGGCGGTCGTACGGTGGACGGAGGGGGTACGGAGGAGGTTCACCATGCCCGGTTCGCTCACCATCAGCCACCACCAGGCCGCGGCCACCCTGGACCACACGGACGCGGAACGGCTGGCCACCGTGCTGGCCGACCTGGCGTACCTGCTGGAGATCCCGGGGCCGGACCGGATCACCGAGGCCCAGCTCGCCGTGCTGTGCGAGGGCCACTCGCCGGACCGCGCCGAGCTGGTGCACTGGTGCGCGTCGACCGCCCGCGGCTTGAAGGGGCAGCTCTGACCGGACCGGTCGAAGGCCCGTCCCGCCCGCCGTACGATGGCGCGCGGGGCGGGCCGGTCCGGAGCGCCCCGTGGTCGCCGGGCCGGCCGGCGGCCGACCCGCAAGAGGGTGGGGGCCCGAGCGTGCCGCAGTCCCGGTCGTTGTCCTGGCTGACCGTGCCGACCCCGCTGCCCAGCGGCCCGATGCGCATCGCGGTGACCCCGCTGGGCGTGGCGGCCGCCGGTTACGGCGGACGGGACGGCGAGACGCCGCCGTGCACCGACCCGGCGAAGATCACCGCCGTCACCGAGCGGATCGGCGCCTACCTGGCGGGCCGCACTCGCGAGTTGGGCCTGCCGATCGACTGGAGCCTCAGCTCCGGCCCGCACCGCACGGTCCTGCGGACGCTGTGGGAGCAGGTGCCGTACGGCCGGACCATCACCTACGGCGAACTGGCCGCCCGCAGCGGGGTGTTCGAGGACGTCACGGAACCCGGCCTGGCCGCCCGGACGGTCGGGCAGATGATGGCCGCCAACCCGGTCGCCCTGCTGGTGCCCTGCCACCGGGTGGTCGCGGCGGACGGCATCGGCGGCTTCGGCGGCGGCCGGGTGGGGATCGACGTGAAGCGCTGGCTGCTCACCCTGGAGGGGGTGCTGGAGCCCACGCTGGACTGGAACGGCCCGCTGTAGCAGCCGGATGGGGGAAGATGGGGCGCGGAAGTCCGATGGTTTCGAATAAATAGTCGAACAAATATCGATCAGGCGATCTAGTCGTACTATTTGTTCGGTTATTCAGAACCACTCGATCGAGTGATTGCGGTCACCCCCGAACGGGCCCACCATGAAGCTGCAACACGAATGTGCAAGGCGACACTTCATCGGGCATGTGAAGGGCTCTCCTATGTCGACCGAAACCAACGCCGGTATTCCTGCGCCGGGCGCGCAGCCGGAGATCCGGCAGCAGCAGTCCCTGAGCACGGCGGGCGCGCGGAACCTCGCCACGACCACCAAGTCCGCGCCCCAGATGCAGGGCATCAGCCCGCGCTGGCTGCTCAGGATGCTGCCCTGGGTGCAGGTCTCCGGCGGCACGTACCGGGTCAACCGCCGCCTGCGCCACAAGGTCGGCCGCGGCCGGGTGAGCTTCGTCAAGACCGGTTCCGAGGTGCGGATCGTCCCGCAGACGCTGGCCGAGGTGCCGGTGCTGCGCGGTTACCAGGACGAGGCCGTGCTGGAGGAACTGGCCGGCCGCTTCGTGCAGCGGCAGTTCGACGCGGGGGACGTCCTGGTCACCGCGGGCACGCCGATCAGCGAGGTCTTCCTGATCGCGCACGGCAAGCTGGAGCGGCTCGGCACCGGCAAGTACGGCGAGGAGACGGTGGTCGGCACCCTGGCCGACGGCGACCACCTGGGCGACGAGGCGCTCCAGGAGGAGGACGGCAGCTGGCCGTACACCGTCCGCGCCGCCACCGCCGGCACCGTGATGACCCTCGCCTGGCCCTCCTTCCAGGAGCTGCACGACCGCTCCGAGTCGCTGCAGCTGCAGATCATGGAGTACCTGAACGGCTTCCAGCAGGCGCAGAACAAGCACGGCGAGGCCGCGATCGACCTCTCCGCCGGTCACGAGGGCGAGTACGAGCTGCCCGGCGCCTTCGTGGACTACGAACTCAAGCCGCGCGAGTACGAGCTCAGCGTCGCGCAGACCATCCTCAAGGTGCACACCCGGGTCGCCGACCTCTACAACAAGCCGATGAACCAGACCGAGCACCAGCTCCGGCTGACCATCGAGGCCCTGCGCGAGCGCCAGGAGCACGAGCTCATCAACAACCCCGAGTTCGGCCTGCTGGAGAGTGCCGAGTACGACCAGCGGATCCAGACCCACTCCGGCCCGCCCACCCCGGACGACATGGACGAGCTGCTCAGCCGCCGCCGCAGCACCAGGATGTTCCTGGCCCACCCCAAGGCCATCGCCGCCTTCGGCCGGGAGTGCAACAAGCGCGGCCTCTACCCGGGCACCGTCGAGGTCGAGGGCAAGCACGTCAGCGCCTGGCGCGGAGTGCCGATCTTCCCGTGCAACAAGATCCCGGTCGTCGGCGGGCACACCAGCTCGATCATCGCGATGCGCATCGGCGAGGACAACCAGGGCGTCATCGGTCTGCACCAGACCGGAATTCCGGACGAATACCAGCCGGGCCTTTCGGTGCGGTTCATGGGAATCGACGAGAAGGCCATCATCTCCTACCTGGTGAGCGCCTACTACTCGGCCGCGATCCTGGTTCCGGACGCCATCGGCGTGCTGGAGAACGTGGACGTCGCCCAGCGCTGACGACAGCCGCCGGCTCCGGCATCCGAGCCCGATCCGCGCCGCCCGGCCCTGGCTGGTGTCCCCGGTCGGGCGACCCCGGCCGGGCGGCGCGCCGCGGCGCGTACGGCCACCGGCCCGCCGCCCCGGCGCAATCCGGCCGCCCGACGGGCCGGCCGTCCCACGCACGCGCCCTACAGGGGGAGGAACCCATGACGAGCTCCACGCTGGAGCGGGACCACAAAGAGGGCCACGAGGCGGCCGACATCCTCGCCCGCGCCCGCGGGCTGGTCGACCCGGTGCTGCGGGCCGCCGTCGACTCGCTGCCCGGCACGATGCGCAAGGTGGCCGGCTACCACTTCGGCTGGTGGGAGGCCGACGGCACGCCCTCCGAGGCCCCGTCCGGCAAGGCGATCCGTCCCGCCCTGGTCCTCGCCGCCACCCAGGCCCTCGGCGGCACCCCCGGCACGGCCGTCGCCGCGGCCGCCGCGGTGGAGCTGGTGCACAACTTCACCCTGCTCCACGACGACGTCATCGACCGGGACGACACCCGCCGCCACCGGCCCACCGCCTGGCGGGTGTTCGGCACCACCGAGGCCATCCTGGCCGGCGACGCGATGCACTCCCTCGCGCTGCGGCTGGTCGCCGAGGACGCCCACCCGGCTGCCCGGGGCTCGATCCGCCGGCTGGCCGACTGCGTGGTCGAACTCTGCGAGGGCCAGCAGATCGACTGCGCCTTCGAGCAGCGCAACGACGTCTCGCTCACCGAGTGCCTGGCGATGGCCGAGGCCAAGACCGGCGCCCTGCTCGGCGCCGCCTGCGCGATGGGCGCGCTGTACGGCGGCGGGACGGAGGAGGCCGCGCAGGCGATGGACGGCTTCGGCCGCGAGATCGGCCTGGCCTTCCAGCTGATCGACGACCTGATCGGCATCTGGGGGGACCCAGCGGTCACCGGCAAGCCGGTCGGCGCGGACCTGGTCGCCCGGAAGAAGTCGCTGCCGGTGGTCAAGGCGCTCGGCTCGGGCACCCCCGAGGGCGCCCGGCTCGCCGAGCTGTACGCGCTGGAACGCCCGTTCAGCCCCGAGGAGTTGACGCGCTGCGCGGCCGCCGTCGACGCGGCCGGCGGGCGAGGCTGGGCGCAGGGCGAGTCCTGCGAGCGGATGGCCGCGGCGATGGCGCAGCTGGCCGTGGCCGTACCGGAGCCGTCCGCGGCCGACGAGCTGCTGGCCCTCGCCGAGTTGGTGACCCGCCGCACCCACTGAGGCGTGCTCCACCCGGAGTGGGAAGTCGACCCGGCCGACCTCCCACTCCGCCGCGTCACCGGCGGCGCGTCATCCGTGCGCGGCCAACAGCCGCTGCTCCTTGGCCGGTTCGATGCCCTGGGTGAACTGCGACCCCGGCGCACGCTTGCGCCCCTCGGTGTCGGTGTCCTCGGCCGACCCTCGGGTGCGCAGCCACTCCCAGGTGTCCCGCGCGGTCTCCGCGAACGGGCGGCAGCGCAGCCCGGCCGCCCGGGCGCGGCTGCTGTCGACCTGCCAGATGTACGCCCAGTCCGGCAGGTCCGGCGCCCAGAAGGGGAGTTCGAACCAGGGGGTGACCTGGTCCGGCCCCTCGGCGAGCAGCGGCCCGTCGTCGACCCGGACCAGCTCGGTGCCCGCCGCGCCCGCGACCTCCCGGCAGGTCTCCAGCCACTGCCCGAAGGTGAGCTGCCCGGGCGGCGCCGTGGTGAGGAAGCGCCCCGCCGTCCCGGCCGTCAGCAGGTCGAGCCCGAAGGCGGCGAAGTCCCGGACGTCGATCACCTGCATGGTCCGCCCCGGATCGCCGGGGGCGAGCACCCGCCCGCCGCGGGCCATCCGCTCGAGCCACCAGGGCAGCCGGCCGCCGCGCTCGTACGGTCCGATCAGCAGCCCGCTGCTGAGCACCAGGGTGCGCCCGGCGCCGAAGCCCTCCAGCACCGCGCGCTCGCCGCCCGCCTTCAGCTCCCGGCCGAACGGCAGGCCGGGCGGGGCGTCGGCGGGGCAGGGGAGGAGCGGGGAGTCCTCGGTGATCATCCGGGTGGCCCAGTCGGCGTAGGCGTGCACCGAGGAGACGAAGGTGTAGTGGTCGGCCCGCTCGCGCAGCAGCCGGGCGGAGAGCGCGGCCTGGGCGGGCTGCTGGGCGGAGGTGTCGACGACGGCGTCCCAGCGGCGGCCCTCGACCAGCCGGACGAGGTCCTCGGCGCTGTCGCGGTCGCCCCGGACGGCCTCGACCCCGGGCAGGTCGGGGGCGCTGCGGCCGCGGTTGAAGGTGGTGACCTGGTGGCCGCGGGCAAGCGCTTCGGCGGCGTAGGCGCGTCCGAGGAAGGACGAGCCCCCGAGCAGGAGGATCTTCATGCCGCCCAGCTTGTCCCGGCGCCGCCGCCCGCACGCCCGGATTAGCGCTGAGCAGAGTGCCGGATCGGCTGGGCCGGAGCAGCCGCGCCGGGCCGGGCGCCGCCCGACGTGCCACCCCACCCCACCCCACTTAGCATCCCAGATGTACCGATCGCTCGATCCATGATCTGATCCGGCGATCCACGATCTGACCCGATCCATGACCTGACCCGGCCTGGGAGAGCGACAGCATGGTCAACCCGGCACTCGTCGATCCGGCCACCATCCGCGCGACCGCGGCCGAGGCCTGGATCCGCGGCCACCCCGTCCTGCGGACCTACCGCACCCTCTACGCCCAGGCCCTGGACGAGGCGGACCCCGGCTACGTCGGCGGGTTCGGCGTGTTCCGGCACGCCGCGCGACCGGCCACCCCCGCCGACACCGACGCCGTCACCCCCGACAACGACACCCTCCCCTCCCACGCCTGGCTCGACCTGCGCGCCGAACCGTGGGTGCTCTCGGTCCCCGCCCAGGACCGCTACCACGTCCTAGCGGTGCACGAACTCGACACCCTGCACGCCGGGTTGATCGGTTCCCGGACCACCGGCCAGGACGCCGGGGACTACCTGGTGGCCGGCCCCGACTGGCACGGCGAGCCCCCGCCCGGCCTCCACGGCGTGATCCGCACCACCACCCGGCTGGTCGGCATCGTCGGCCACACCCGCCTCACCGGCACCACTCCCGCCGACCTCGCCGCACTGAAGGCCGTCCAGGAGCAGTACCGGCTGCGCCCGCTGCACGAGTACGCCGGCACCCCGGCGCCCGCCCCCGCCCCCGAACCGCTCTGGCCGGTCTGGCGCGACGAAGTCCTGGAGGGCGTCGAGTTCCTCACCTTCCTGGACTTCCTGCTCGGCTTCTTCCCGCTGACCGACGAGCTGCCACCCGCCGAGACCGAGCTGCGCGGCCGCCTCACCGACCTCGGCATCGACGGCCGCGGCGAGTTCGAACCCGCCGTCCTCCCGCTGGAGGTCCGCGCCGAGCTCGACCGCGGGATCGCCGACGGCCGCGCCCGGCTGACCCGGGCCCTCGCCGAACTCCGCGACTCCGCAGGCCTGTTCGGCACCCGCGAACAGCTCGGCGCGGACTTCCTCCGGCAGGCCGTCGCCGCCGAGCTCGGCCCGTACGGGCTGCCCGCCGAGGAGGTCTGGTACGGCCGTTGGGCGGCGGACAGCGAGGGCCGCCGCCCGCCGAACGCCAGTGACCGCGACCACCTGATCCGCTTCGCCCCGGACGCCCTGCCCCCGGCCCGCTTCTTCTGGTCCGCGACCATGTACGCGCTCCCCGGGCACCGGCTGGTCGACAACACCCTGGACCGCTACTCGGTCGGCGGCGACACCCCCGGCCTGGTCCGCGACCGGGACGGCGGCCTCACCCTCTACGTCCAGCACAAGCGCCCCGCGAACGCCGACCACTCCGCCAACTGGCTGCCCGCCCCGGACGGCCCGTTCGCCGTCGTGCTGCGGATCCACGGCCCGGAGGCGTCCGTCCTGGACGGACGCTGGCAGCCCCCGCCGCTCACCCCGCGCTGACCAGCCCCGCCCCCCGGGGCCCGACCGACCCAGGCCCCGACCGACCCAGGCCCCGACCGACCCAGGCCCCGACCGACCCGGCCCCGACCGACCCGGCTCCGACCCGATGAAGGACCCCTCCGATGAACCTGCCCGAGCTGGAAGCCCTGGCCGCCGACGCCTACGTCTACGGCTATCCGCTCGTCGCCGGCCTCGCCATGGTCGAGCGCTTCGCCAAGGGCGGCCTGGGCACCCTCCCGGCGGCGCCGTTCAACCACTTCAGCCACGCCACCCGGCTGGCCGGCCCGGGCGACCAGTTCGTCTCGGTCAACAACGACACGATCTACTCGATCGCCCAGCTCGACCTCTCCGAGGGCCCGCAGCTGCTGCACGTCCCGGACACCGCCGGCGCCTACTACGTGCTGCAGTTCATCGGCGCCTGGACGGACAACGTCGCCTACCTCGGCAGCCGCGCCACCGGCACCGACGCCCAGACCTGGCTGGTCGTCCCGCCCGACTGGCACGGCACCGCGCCGGACCCGGACCGGGTGATCGAACTGCCCACCACCGTCGGCACCATCGTCGGCCGCTTCGCCTGCAACGGCCCGAGCGACCTGCCCCGGGTCAAGGCGCTGCAGGCCGGACTCCTCCTGGAACCGCTGGAGCCCGGCGGCCTGGTCGCCGGACTGCCCGAGCCCGACCCGGACGTCCCCGAGCGGCTGGCCTTCTTCGAGCGCCTGCGGGTGTGGATGCAGGCCTTCCCGCCGGCCACCCCCGACGTCGAGTACCAGCGCCGCTTCGCCCCGCTCGGCCTGCTGGACGACGGCACCTCCCCGTACCGCGCGGCCGCCGCGGAGTGGACCCTCGCACTCGCCAAGGGCCTGGCCGCCGGACGCGAACGGGTCGAGGACGCCACCCGCCCGCCCGAGGAGCACCCGCCCGGCGAGTGGCGCTCCGCGCTCCACCTCTTCGACTACAACCTCGACCACCTGGGCCCCGGCACCCTGGACGACCCCGAGTGGCGCATCCCCGACCGCCGCGCCGCCTACCTCAGCCGCGCCGCCGCCGCCCGCGCCGGCCTCTGGGGCAACCACGCCTACGAGGCCTCGTACGCGGTGACCTACGACGACTCCGACGGCCGCCCGCTCACCGGTGCCAACAGCTACACCCTCCGCTTCGAACAGCCCCCGCCGGCCGAGGCCTTCTGGTCCGTCACCATGTACTCGGTGCCCGACTACTACCTGGTCGAGAACCCCATCAACCGCTACTCCATCGGCGACCGCACCCGCGGCCTGGTCTACGCCCCGGACGGCTCGCTGACCCTCACCCTCCAACACGACCAGCCCGACGACCCCACCGCCGCCGCCAACTGGCTGCCCACTCCCCTCGGCGAATTCCGCCCGATCATCCGCCTCTACCGCCCCAAGCCGTCCGTACTGGACGGCACCTACCAGATCCCCCCGATCCACCGCACCTGACGCCCGGGCCGCCCCGAGCCGCCGCCCCCGGCCGACCGCCGGGGCCCTCCTCGAGCCCGTGAGTGCCCTTCCGCGTGCCACCTCCGTCGCCCACCCGTCGGGCGCACGGCGGCAGTCGGGCCCTCCTACCGCCCTGGCGCCGTCCCCCGGCCGGTCGGCGGGGACATCTCGACCCGGAGCCCGCGCGCGCCCTTCCACGCGCCACCGAAGTCGCCCACCCACCGGGCGCGCAGCGGAAGTCGGGCCCTCCTACCGCCCCGGCGCCGACGCCGCACCCGTCGGGCGCGGGGAGGTGCTGCCCGTCGGAGTCGCCGAGGGCGTCGCCGTGCCGGTCGGTGATCCGGAGGGTGACGGCGCCCCCGACCCCGTCGGCGACGGCGTGCCCGTCCGGCTCGGCGTCGAGGTCGGCGAAGCCGTAGCCGTAGCCGAGGCCGTCGGCCCCCCGGTCGGTGCCGACGAGGGTCCCGGCGAGGGCTCCGCCGAGGAGGACGCGGACCCGCCCCGGCTCGCAGGTCCGCCCTCCAGGGCGACCACCGCCTGCGAGGGCGGCAGTGCGATCCGGGCGGTCCAGTGGGTGGTGGGCGCGAGGTCCTCGTCCACGGTGACGATCACGGTGATCCGCTGCCCGGGTGCCAGCGTTCCCGAGTCACGGCTGAGGCGGAGCCAGCCGGCGCCCGTCGCGGCGCGCCAACGGATCTCCGTGGTACCGGAGTTGGTGAGGGTGAGCACCGTGCGGCTGCCGTACTCCGCGGCCTCGACGGTGAGTAGCCCGGCCGGAGCCGGGTCGGCCGCACCGGAGGCGGGGGCCCGTTCGACCGCGGGGGCCGGGGCGGCGACCAGGGCCGGGCTGCCGAGCGGGGTCGCGCCCCGGCCCGGTACCGGGACCGCCGGTCCCTGGAAGGTCAGCCGCGGAAAACCGGGAAGCAACGTTTCTGCATCCACGCCACCGACGCCGCCCGCACCCTCGGCCCCCGTACCCGCCAGCTCCAGCCCCGGCTTCCCCGCGCCCGCATCCGCCCCGGCCCCCGCCGCCCACGATCGCGACGGCTGCTGCCCGGAGTCCCGCCCGGCCTCGTCCACCCGCACCGCCGAGACCGAGGCCGCCGACCCCGCCCCAGCACCGCCCCGGTGCCCGGCCCACAGCGCGACCACCGGCGCCGCCAGGACGGCCGCGAGCACCCCGGTGGTCACCACCCGCCGCCGGACCGCCAGCCCCCGGCCCGCGTCGGGCGCCCGGTGCCGGGGGAAGCCGCCGTGGTCGAACCGCAGCCCGGGCTCTGCCGCCACCGCCCCCCGTCGCCCCGCCACCCCCACCGACGACGTCACCCCGCCCACCGAGGCGGAAACCCCGCCCACCGAGGGCGGTGCCGTCAGCAGCGGCAGCCCCGACAGCCCCGCCGCGCCCTCCGCCGCCTCCCCGGCGGACACCCGCTCCGCCGTCCCCCGGCAGGTCGGGCAGTCCAGCACGTGCTGCACCAGCTCCCGCCGCAGCGCCGGGCCGAGCACCCAGTCCCGCCAGGACTCCGCCCCGGCCCCGCCCAGCCGGTCCAGCTCGGGGCAGCTGCCCACCCCGAGCACCAGCAGCGCAGCCCTGGTCCGGGCCACCTCGGCCTCGGCGGCGCCGAGCAGCTCGCGGGTCCGCTCGAACGGCAGGCCGAGGACGGCCGCCACCTCCAGCGGGGTCAGCCGGTGCCGGACGGACAGCTCGAGCGCCTCGCGCTGCTCCGGGTCCGTACCGGCAGCCTCCGGCCAGGCCAGCGAGGCCAGCTCACGTCGCCGCCGGACCGCCTCGGCCTCGCTCAGCCCCGCCCCGGGCCCCACCCCGGACTCCGCCCCGGGGGCGACCCCCGCCCGGCCAGTCGCCCGACCCGACCCACCCGCCCCGTCCGTCAGCCGCCGCAGGCAGCAGTACCGGGCCAGCGAGAACAGCCAGGCCCGCACCAGCCCGGGTTCGGCCAGCCGGGCGCCGTGCCGCCGGGCCAGTTCGCGGACCTCGCGCAGGGCGTCGGCGGCCGCGTCGTGTTCGCACAGCACCGAGAGGCAGTAGGTGAACAGGCCGTCCACCTGCCGGTCGTACGCCGCGAGTACGGCGTCCGGCGCCCCGACGGGCCCAACAGTTCGCGTTGTCACCCGTCCGACGGTAGGGACAACGGGCCGCCCGCCCCCGCCAATCGCCGGGTCTGTACTTCTTTCGGGTAACAACATCGCCCATGTGTGTGGACGCGCGGCGCGTCCGGTCGCGGACCACGGCTGTCACACCCAGGCACTACCGTGGGCCGCATGCCTCCGCGTTCCAAGACCACCGCCAAGCCGCGCCCGGCCTACCGCTGCACCGAGTGCGGCAACCAGCTGCCCAAGTGGGTCGGCCGCTGCCCGGAGTGCAATGCCTGGGGCACGGTCGAGGAGTACGGCGCGGTGCCGATCCGCACCACCGCCGCCGGCCCGGTCAGCGCGCCGGCCCGCCCGATCGCCCAGGTGGACGGCCAGGTCGCGACGGCCCGTTCGACGGGCGTGCCGGAGCTGGACCGGGTGCTCGGCGGCGGCCTGGTCCCCGGCGCGGTGGTGCTGCTGGCCGGCGAGCCCGGCGTCGGCAAGTCCACCCTGTTGCTGGACGTCGCCGCCAAGGCGGCCACCGGGCAGCACCGCACGCTCTACGTCACCGGCGAGGAGTCGGCCGGCCAGGTCCGGCTGCGCGCCGACCGGATCAACGCCCTCTCCGAGCACCTCTACCTCGCCGCCGAGCAGGACCTCGGCGCGGTGCTCGGGCACATCGAGGCGGTCAACCCCGGCCTGCTGATCCTGGACTCGGTGCAGACCATCGCCTCCGCCGAGCTGGACGGCGCCCCCGGCGGCCCGGCCCAGGTCCGCGAGGTGGCGGGCGCGCTGATCCGGGCGTCCAAGGAGCGCGGCATGGCCACCCTGCTGGTCGGCCACGTCACCAAGGACGGCCAGATCGCCGGCCCGCGCCTGCTGGAGCACCTGGTGGACGTGGTGCTGAGCTTCGAGGGCGACCGGCACGCGCGGCTGCGGCTCATCCGCGGGGTCAAGAACCGCTACGGCGCCACCGACGAGGTGGGCTGCTTCGAGCTGCACGACGAGGGCATCGTCGGCCTGGCCGATCCCTCCGGCCTCTTCCTGACCAGGCGTGACAAGCCCGTCCCGGGCACCTGCCTCACCGTCACCCTGGAGGGCAAGCGCCCGCTGGTGGCCGAGGTGCAGGCGCTGATGGTGGATTCGCAGATCCCCTCCCCGCGCCGGACGACCTCGGGCCTGGAATCGCCCCGGATCGCGATGATCCTGGCCGTGGTCGAGCGGCACGGCGGGGTGAAGCTCGGCAAGCAGGACATCTACACCGCGACGGTCGGCGGGGTGAAGCTGACCGAGCCCTCGGCGGACCTCGCGGTCGCGCTCGCGGTGGCCAGCTCCTCCACCGACACCCCGCTGCCCAGCAACCTGGTGGCGATCGGCGAGGTCGGCCTGGCGGGCGAGGTGCGGCGGGTGACGGGTGTGCAGCGCCGGCTCGCCGAGGCGCACCGGCTGGGCTTCACCCACGCCCTGGTCCCGCCGGACCCGGGCAAGGTGCCGCCGGGCATGAAGGTGGTCGAGGTGGCCGACATCGGCGAGGCGCTGCGGGCCATCCCGGGCCGTCGCCGGGCCCCGGCCAAGCCGCGCGGCGAGGGGCGTGGTGAGGTCCCGTCGGCCCCGCCGGCGCCCCGCGCGGCGAAGGTCCCGGCGTACCCGGAGGAGCTGATGGACGGCTGGGAGCCGCTCGACTCCGACGAACTGCGCTGACCCAAGCCCTGCCGAAGCCGCACGCAGTTAGACTCTCCCCAGTCTCATTGGCCAGAAGGCAGTACCGAGCGGTACTGAGCGACAGAGCAACAGACCGCGGACCGGCGCACGGCGCGAGGCGCGCGGCACGGGGTCGACCGGAGGAGTCACGTGGCAGCCAGCGACCGGGGGGCGGACAAGGCCTCCCGTGAGGAGGCCCTGCTGCGGGCCTCCCTCACCGCCATCGCGCCCGGTACCGCGCTTCGTGACGGCCTGGAACGGGTCCTGCGGGCCAACACCGGCGGCCTGATCGTGCTGGGCTTCGACAAGACCGTCGAGTCCCTGTGCACCGGCGGCTTCGTGCTGGACGTCGAGTTCAGCGCGACCCGGCTGCGCGAGCTGTGCAAGCTCGACGGGGCGGTGGTGCTGGACAAGGACATCACCAAGATCGTCCGGGCCGGTGTCCACCTGATGCCGGACTCCACCATCCCCACCGACGAGACCGGCACCCGGCACCGCACCGCCGAGCGGGTCAACCGGCAGACCGGCTACCCGGTGGTCGCGGTCTCGCACTCGATGCGGCTGATCGCCATGTACGTCAACGGCACCCGCCGGGTGCTGGAGGACTCCACCACCGTCCTGTCCCGCGCCAACCAGGCGCTGGCCACCCTGGAGCGCTACAAGCTGCGCCTGGACGAGGTGGCCGGCACGCTCTCCGCGCTGGAGATCGAGGACCTGGTGACGGTCCGGGACGTCACCGCCGTGGCCCAGCGCCTGGAGATGGTCCGGCTGATCGCCACCGAGATCGCCGGCTACGTGCTGGAGCTCGGCATCGACGGCCGCCTGCTCTCGCTCCAGCTGGACGAGCTGATCGCGGGCGTGGAGCCGGAACGCGAACTGGTCGCCCGGGACTACTTCCCGGAGCGCGCCGCCAAGAAGGGCCGGACGGTCACCGAGGTGCTGGCCGACCTGGAGGCGCTCACCCACGCCGAGCTGCTGGACCTGCAGACGGTCGCCAAGGCGCTCGGCTACTCCGGCTCGCCGGAGTCCCTGGACGCCGCCGTCTCCCCGCGCGGCTACCGCCTGCTGGCGAAGATCCCGCGCCTGCCCAACACGGTGATAGAGCGCCTGGTCGAGCACTTCGGCGGTCTGCAGAAGCTGCTCGCCGCCAGCATCGACGACCTGCAGACGGTCGAGGGCGTCGGCGAGACCCGCGCCCGCTCGGTCCGCGAGGGCCTGTCCCGCCTTGCCGAATCGTCCATCCTGGAGCGCTACGTCTGACCCGACGCGCGACAGACCACGGACGGCCCCCGGGGCTGCGGAATCCGTCGGGGGCGCTTCCCCGGGGTCGTTCCGCGTTCCGGCCCGATCGCGACGCACAACGCCGGAGCCCCCGACCACACCACGGTCGGGGGCTCCGCGCGGAACTGACGTGCGCTCAGTTGTCCAGCCGGATCGAGGTCCGTGCCGACACCTTGTCGCCGGAGAGCCCGGTGAGCTCCGCGAGCACCACGTACGTGCCGTTCGCCGGTGCCGTCTGGTCGGCGGTGGCGCACTGCGGCTTGCTGCGGCTGCGGTCCCAGGTGAAGGTCTCGGTCTGGCTGCCGTTCGCCGGGATCTGCACCCAGATGCTGCCCTTGTCGGGCGGGCAGTCGCCGGAGGACCAGACCCGGTCGTTGTTGGTGCCGCTGCTGACCGTGATCACCGAGGCGGTGCGGCCCAGGTCCACCCGGCAGTTGGCGCCGGAGGAGTTCTTGACCGTCAGGGCCAGCTTCGGCTTGTCCTTGGGCTGGTACGAGTTCTGGGTGCCCGCCAGCTCCAGGGCGACCTGCGAGGAGGAGCAGACCGGAAGTGCCATCACCTCGGGGGTGTTCACCGCCGGAGTGCCGCCCGAGCCGCCGGTCCCGCCCGCCGGCGCCGGGTTGCCGCCACCGGTCCCACCTGCGCCACCGGTACCACCGGAGCCGCCGGCACCAGCACCACCGGCACCACCAGCGCCGCCGGCACCACCGCCGGTGCCGCCTCCGCTGAGGCCGACCTCGCTGCCGCCGCCGCTGACCACCGGCCCGCTGCCGGTGCCGCCGGTGGCGGGGTGCGCCGCGGGGCCGCTCGGCGAGGCGCCGGGCGTGATCGCCTGAGCGGGCGTCTGGCTCTCGGACTGGGGCGGTGCGGCCTGGGCGGCCTTGCTCGATGATCCGCCGTCACCGCCCCCGCCCTGATCGGTCATCAGCCAGGCGATCAGGGCGACGACCGCCGCGACGGCGACGAGCACGACGACGCGCCGACGCCAGTAGATCGAGGCCGGCAGCGGTCCCACGGGTTGACGCAGAGAGGGCACGATCAAACTCTACGAGACTGTGTGTGGCGATTGACTCACCAACACCGCACAGTCGCCCCTTCTTTCACATGATCCGCCATTTGATCCGTTCGAGGGAGCTGCTGAACCCGGACTTCCGGGCCATTTCGCCCCAACCGGAACACAATCCTCCACTTCGGCTGCGTCCACCGGCCGTGGGAGGATCGAAGGGCCATGACTGCCATCACCCTCACCGAAGCCCCCGCGCTGCCGATGCCCCTGCCGCTGCTGCACTCGACCGTCATCGACTGGTACGAGGCCAGCAAGCGCGACCTGCCCTGGCGGACCCCGGACGCGACGCCCTGGGCGGTCATGGTGAGCGAGTTCATGCTCCAGCAGACCCCGGTGAAGCGGGTGCTGCCCGCCTGGCGGGCCTGGCTCACCCGCTGGCCCGCCCCCGCCGACCTCGCCGCCGAGGCGCCCGGCGAGGCGGTCCGGATGTGGGGCCGGCTGGGCTACCCGCGCCGCGCGCTGCGGCTGCACGCGGCCGCCGTGGCGATCACCGAGGAGCACGGCGGCGAGGTCCCGGACGACCACGCCACGCTGCTCTCGCTGCCCGGGGTGGGGGAGTACACCGCCGCCGCGGTCGCCTCCTTCGCCTTCCGCCAGCGGCACGTGGTGCTGGACACCAACGTCCGCCGGGTCTTCGCCCGCGCCGTGACCGGCGTCGAGTACCCGGCCACCGCCACCACCGCCGCCGAGCGCCGCACCGCGACCGCGCTGCTGCCCGAGGACGCCGGGACGGCCGCCACCTGGGCGGTCGGCGTGATGGAGCTGGGCGCGCTGGTCTGCACCGCCCGCGGCCCGGAGTGCGGGGACTGCCCGCTGTTCACCGCCTGTGCCTGGCAGCGGGCCGGCCGCCCGCCGTACGAGGGCCCGGCCCGGCGCGGTCAGACCTACGAGGGGACGGACCGGCAGGTGCGCGGCAAGCTGCTCGCGGTGCTGCGCGAGGCGCACGGCACGGTGCCGCAGGCCCGGCTGGACGCCGTCTGGCCGGACGCGGTGCAGCGTGCCCGGGCCCTGGACGGCCTGGTCGCCGACGGCCTGGTCGAACCGGTCGAGCAGGGCGTCTACCGACTGCCCCAGTAGGCCGCGCGAACACGACGACGGCGCCCCCGGAAGGCCCGAAGCCTCCCGGGGGCGCCGTGCGTGGCAGGACCGTCAGACCGCCGCCGCCTCCAGCGAGGCCTCGGCCGGCTGCTCGCCCTTGCCAGCGCCGCGCAGCGGCACCTCGCGCAGGAACACCGCGGCGGCGATGGCGATCACGGCCACCCCGGCGGCCCACAGGAAGACGGTGTGGATGCCGTTGGACACCGCGTGGTGGTAGGCGTCCTGGATGCCCGGGTCCAGCTGGCGCAGGGCGGCCGGGCTCATCTGGCCCGGGTCCTTCATGCCGCCCGGCGGCATCTTCCCGGCCGTCAGCTCGCCCATGGTGTCCTTCACCCGGTTGTTGAACAGCGCGCCGAACAGCGCGACACCGAAGGAACCGCCGATGGTGCGGAACAGGGTGGCGGTGGAGCTGGCCACGCCCATGTCCTTGAGCTCGACGCTGTTCTGCGCGACCAGCATGGTGATCTGCATCAGGAAGCCCATGCCGGCGCCGAGCACGACCATCCAGCAGGCCGAGGTGAAGCTGCTGGTCTCGGTGCCCATGGTGGAGAGCAGGACCAGGCCGCCGGCCATCACGATGGTGCCGATGATCGGGAAGATCCGGTACTTGCCGGTCTTGGTGACGGCCTGGCCGACCACCAGCGACACGACCAGCATGCCGAACATCATCGGCATCAGCAGCAGGCCGGAGTTGGTCGCCGAGGCACCCTGGACTATCTGCTGGTAGAGCGGGAGGAAGACGGTCGAGCCGAACATCACGAAGCCGACGATGAAGCCGATGATCGAGACCAGCGTGAAGTTCAGGTTCCGGAACAGGCTCAGCGGCAGCATCGGCTCCTGGGCCCGCTGCTCGACGTAGCAGAACGCGATCAGCGAGGCGATGGCGAGCGCCGCCAGGCCGAGGATCTCCTTGGAGCCCCAGGCGTACTGCTGGCCGCCCCAGGTGGTGATCAGCACGAGCGAGGTGATGCCGACGGTGAGCAGCACGGCGCCCGGGTAGTCGATCCGGGCGTTGTTGCGGACCTTCGGCAGCTTCAGGGTGACGATGACCACGGCGAGCGCGATCACGCCGAGCGGCAGGTTGATGTAGAAGGTCCAGTGCCAGCTCAGGTGGTCCGTGATGAAACCGCCGACCAGGGGGCCGCCGATGGTGGCGAGGGCCATCACGGCGGCGAACATGCCCTGGTACTTGCCGCGGTCGCGCGGCGGGACGAGCGCGCCCATGATCGACATGACGCCGACCATCAGACCGCCGGCGCCCAGGCCCTGCAGGGCGCGGAAGCCGATCAGCTCGTTCATGTTCTGCGACAGGCCGGACAGCGCCGAGCCCACCAGGAAGATCACGATCGAGGTCAGGAAGCTGCCCTTGCGGCCGTACAGGTCGCCGAGCTTGCCCCAGATCGGGGTGGAGGCGGCCATGGCCAGGGTGTACGCGGTGACGACCCAGGACAGGTGCTCGGCGCCGCCGAGGTCACCGACGATGGTCGGCATCGCGGTGCCGACGATCAGGTTGTCGAGCATGGCCAGCAGCATCGTGACGACCAAGCCGACCATCACGAGGCGGATCTCGCGGGGTGACCGCGGCTGTTCCTCCTCGGCCGTCTTGTCCTCCGGTACCGGGCCGGCGGTCTTGGACTGTGACATGGGGTGGGTCTCCCGGAGGTGTTCGGACGAGCGTCGCGCCGGGTGGCGGCTCACTTACTTGTCGCCCGGCTAGTTTATCGATCGTCGGCACGGTAAGTTGTTTCCTAGCCGGTCGTCAAGCCAGTTTTCATGCCGGCCCCCTGGGCAGGGAGAATGGGGCCCGGGGCGGACGCCACCCTGGAGTCCGCAGCAGTCACCGACGCAGTCATGAGGCAGGCCATGGGCACTCCGCACAGCCCCCGCAGCGACACCCGGGCTCGCATCATCGAGGTGTCGTTGGAGCTCTTCTCGGAGCAGGGCTACGAGCAGACCTCACTGCGCGAGATCGCCGACCGCCTGGGCGTCACCAAGGCCGCGCTCTACTACCACTTCAAGACCAAGGACGACATCGTCCTGGGCATCGTCGAGCGGATGTCCGCACCGATCGACGAGACCATCGCGTGGGGCCGCGAGCAGGACTGGAGCCCGCAGACGCGCGACGAGCTGATCCGCCGCTTCGCGGACGGGATGGCCGAGCGGGCCCCGCTGCTGCGCTTCTTCCACGAGAACCAGCCCGCGCTCCGGGAGTCCCCGGCCGGACTGGCCTTCAAGGAGCGGATCATCACCATGATGCAGCTGGTCCACGGGCCGGAGGCGAGCTTCCAGGACCGGCTGCGCGCCGCGATGACGCTGTTCACCATCCACTCGTCGATGTTCCTGCTCCAGCAGGACGGCAAGGACCCCGTCCCCGCCGAGAACGTGTGGGGCGAGAAGGTGCCGGTGGCCGACTTGGACGAGGCGCTGGAGGCCGCCCGCACGGTCGCGCTGGAGATCGGCGGCCGGATCAGCCACCCGGCCCGGACGGCCGGCTGAGCGGCTGGGCCCTGTCCGGCCTGGAACGCCGGGTGAGCTCGGACCCCCGGTGACCGGGTCCGGCCGTCGGCAGGGCGCCGCGAAAGCGTCCGGCCCGCCCCCGCGCGAGTGCGGGGGCGGGCCGGACGTGGAGACTTCAGTGCCGTGCGATCACGGCCCGATCGTCAGGACGATCAGTTGTCGACCGGGCGGACCCGGATCCAGGTCTCCAGGTAGTTCGCGGACTCGTTCTCGACCTCGATGCTGGTGCCGGTCTTCGGCACGTCGACACCCGCGTACGGGTTGTCCTTCGACCACCAGGACTTCAGGTCGGAGAACTCGTCGACGCCCTTGGACTTCGGGATGACCGTCTCGACGTCCGCCTTGTGCAGGGTCAGCGCTGGGACGCGACGCGAGCCGAAGGTGGAGTCAAAGCCCTGCATGCGCGGACGCATCAGGGTGCCGTCCGACCACTTCATCGGAGTCGGGTGCGAGTCGACCGGCAGGACCAGGCCGTGGCCCGGGTGGGCGCTGACGTTGTTGTCGGTCTGAGACTCGTCCCAGTACCAGATCAGCAGACCGGGCTGGTAGGAGTAGTGCTCGACCCAGTTGGGCTTGCTGGCGGAGCCGAAGTTGTACGGGCCGGTCTTCAGCGTCTGGTCGAACGACACGTACTGCTTGTTCTCCGCGATGTAGTACTGCGCGTAGTCCTTGGTGTACGAGCCGCCGAAGCGGGTGAAGCCGGCGGCGGTCCAGCCGTTGTCGCCGTTCTCCACGTCGTCGCTGAACACGGTGGCGCCGTCGGCGGTCACCGAGATGTCGTCCACCGCGAAGCCGCGGTAGTGCAGGCCGCCGTCGGTGGTGTTGTGGTAGCGGAACTGGATCTTCTTGCCGGCGTAGGCGTCCAGGTTGAAGGACAGGTCGCCCCAGGCGGCGGTGAGGCCGCTGAGGGCCGGGCGGCCGTTCGCCTTGGGGAGCGCGGCGCCGTTCCAGGTGCCGTCCACGACGGTCCAGGTCTTGCCGCCGTCGGTAGAGACCTCGCCGAAGGCGTAGTCGAAGTCCTGCTCCAGCTCGTACCAGGCCTTGGCGTTGATGCTGGCCTTGGTCTTGCCGGTCAGGTCGATGTCCCGGGTCAGCGTGACGTTCAGGTTGTCGGCGCTGCCGCTCCACCACTCGCTGTTGCCCGCGAAGGGCTTGTTGATGTCGGTGGTGATGCTCTTCTTCGGCAGGTCGACGATGAGCGCCTGCGGCAGGTTGGAGTTGTACTCCACCGGGCCGATGTGGTGGGTCGACTCGGTGCCGGCCTTGGCACGGTCGGCCTTGAGCCAGCCGAGCTGGTACTTGCTCCAGGCGTCGAGGTCGTCCGGCATGTCGCCGATGCTGTCCTTGCCCTCGCCGAGCCAGGAACCGGAGGACATCAGCGACCAGAAGCCGACCGAGTTGTCGATGCCCTTGCCGGCGGTGTCGTAGAGGTCCGGCAGACCGAGGTCGTGGCCGTATTCGTGGGCGAAGACGCCGAGGCCGCCGTTCTCCGGCTGCATCGTGTAGTCGCCGATCCAGAAGCCGGTGTTGCCGACCTGGACGCCGCCCAGCTTGTTGCCGTCGGGGCCGGCCTGGCCCGTCAGGTTGCCGTAGACGTAGGAGCGGTGGGCCCACAGGGCCTTGCTGCCCTGCTTGCCGCCACCGGCCGACTTGTCCTCACCGGCGTGCACGATCTGGAAGTGGTCGATGTACCCGTCGGGCTGGTTGAAGTTCCCGTCGTGGTGCGAGCCGTAGCGGTCCCACTGGTCGTACTGGGCCAGGGTCGCCTTGATCTGGGCTTCGGTCTGACCCTTCGCCAGCTGGTCCTTGTACCAGATGTCGACGGCGTCGCGGATCAGGTCCTGGGCGCTGGCGCAGACGTTGGAGCCGCAGTAGTCGGAGCCGTACCGGGCCTCGTTCCACGGCACCCGGACCCAGTCCGAGACCACGCCGTCGACCGAGTAGCGGCCCGAGGACTGCTTCTCGTAGAAGGTCTTCAGCGAGGGCTTGTCCTTGGCGAAGTACAGGTCCTGGTAGTGCTGCTGGTTGTAGTCGGCCTGCCAGGCGGTCGAGTTGTTCGTGGCGCGGTCCGGCGCCGCGATCTCGTTGTGCTTGGGGCCGGGCTCGCCGCCGTACTTGACCTTGCCGTCGGCGGTCTTGGTGGTGCTGTCGACCTGGTCGCCGAAGTCGACCAGGATCGTGAAGATCTTGTCGGTGCGCTCACGGGCGAGCTCGACGTACTTGTCCCTGCCGAGCTTCACGCTGGTGCTGCCGTTGTGCTGCTCGACCTGGGCGGTGCCGTTGAGCAGCTGCTCGGTGGCCGCCTTCTTCTCGGCCTCGACCTTGGCGGTCAGCGGGCCCGGGATGTTGTGCTCGGTGTTGACGGCCTGGACGGCGTCGGCGGGGTCCTTCGGAACCGGTGCCGAGCCGGCCGCGGCGGCGCTGCTCGGGAGCAGGCCCGCGCCGAGCGTGACTATGACCGCCGCCGCGGTGGTGACCGCGGCGGCCCTCCTGGTGGTCTTCAACGTTGTGACGCCCTCCCCGACCGAGCCGACTCTTGGCCAAAGCTCGGTAAACCAATATGAAAGACAGGTGGACGTCATTTGACCGAAGCGTGGCTGGAAAAGATAGACCTTGACCCTGACATGGGCACGGCGCTATGCTCGCCGATTTTCCGTCAGCTGACGGTCGGTCGGAGAACACCGGGCCTGGGCGCTTGGACGGGGACGCGGAACGCACCGAGCCCCCGGCGCGAACGCCGGGGGCTCGGTGGCTGTGAAGTTGTCTGTTGAGTGTTGCTCTACTTCGTCAGGTCCGGACCGGACGAGGCGACCGCGGCCGGGGTGTCCGCGACGGCCGACTTCTCCTCGCCGCGGAAGGTGAACTTGGCGTCCTTGCCCTCGCCCTCCACGTCGACGACCACGATGTGGCCGGCCCGCAGCTCGCCGAAGAGGATCTTCTCGGAGAGGTGGTCCTCGATCTCGCGCTGGATGGTGCGGCGCAGCGGACGGGCACCCAGGATCGGGTCGTAGCCGCGCTTGGCCAGCAGCTTCTTGGCCTCGACGCTGAGCTCCAGGCCCATGTCCTTGTCCTTGAGCCGCTCGTCCACCTTGGCGATCATCAGGTCGACGATCTGGATGATGTCGTCCTCGGACAGCTGGTGGAACACCACGATGTCGTCGACGCGGTTCAGGAACTCGGGGCGGAAGTGCTGCTTGAGCTCCTCGCCGACCTTCGCCTTCATCCGCTCGTACCCGGTCTGGGTGTCACCCGTGGCCGCGAAGCCCAGGTTGAAGCCCTTGGAGATGTCCCGGGTGCCGAGGTTGGTCGTCATGATGATGACGGTGTTCTTGAAGTCGACCACGCGGCCCTGGGAGTCGGTCAGTCGACCGTCCTCCAGGATCTGCAGCAGCGAGTTGAAGATGTCCGGGTGGGCCTTCTCGACCTCGTCGAAGAGGACGACCGAGAACGGCTTGCGGCGGACCTTCTCGGTCAGCTGGCCGCCCTCCTCGTAGCCCACGTACCCGGGCGGGGAGCCGAACAGCCGGGAGACGGTGTGCTTCTCGGAGAACTCGGACATGTCGAGCGCGATCAGCGCGTCCTCGTCGCCGAAGAGGAACTCGGCGAGCGTCTTGGACAGCTCGGTCTTACCGACGCCGGACGGGCCGGCGAAGATGAACGAACCGCCGGGGCGCTTCGGGTCCTTGAGGCCCGCCCGGGTGCGCCGGATGGCCTGGGAGAGCGCCTTGATGGCGTCCTTCTGGCCGATGACGCGCTTGTGCAGCTCGTCCTCCATGCGCAGCAGCCGGGAGGTCTCCTCCTCGGTCAGCTTGAAGACCGGGATGCCGGTGGCGGTGGCCAGGACCTCGGCGATGAGCTCCTCGTTGACCTCCGCGACGACGTCCATGTCGCCGGCCTTCCACTCCTTCTCGCGCTTGGCCTTGGCCTGCAGGAGCTGCTTCTCGTCGTCGCGCAGGGACGCGGCCTTCTCGAAGTCCTGCGCGTCGATCGCGCTCTCCTTCTCGCGGCGCACGTCGGCGATCTTCTCGTCGAACTCGCGCAGGTCCGGCGGCGCGGTCATCCGGCGGATGCGCATCCGGGAACCGGCCTCGTCGATCAGGTCGATCGCCTTGTCCGGCAGGAAGCGGTCCGAGATGTACCGGTCGGCCAGGGTGGCGGCGGCGACCAGGGCGGCGTCCGTGATGGAGACCCGGTGGTGGGCCTCGTAGCGGTCGCGCAGACCCTTGAGGATCTCGATGGTGTGCGGCAGCGAGGGCTCGGCGACCTGGATCGGCTGGAAGCGGCGCTCCAGCGCGGCGTCCTTCTCCAGGTGCTTGCGGTACTCGTCCAGGGTGGTGGCACCGATGGTCTGCAGCTCGCCGCGGGCCAGCATCGGCTTGAGGATGCTGGCGGCGTCGATGGCGCCCTCGGCGGCGCCCGCGCCGACCAGGGTGTGCAGCTCGTCGATGAACAGGATGATGTCGCCGCGGGTGCGGATCTCCTTGAGCACCTTCTTCAGGCGCTCCTCGAAGTCACCGCGGTAACGCGAGCCGGCCACCAGGGCGCCCAGGTCCAGCGTGTAGAGCTGCTTGTCCTTGAGCGTCTCCGGGACCTCGCCCTTGACGATCGCCTGCGCCAGGCCCTCGACCACGGCGGTCTTGCCGACGCCGGGCTCACCGATCAGGACCGGGTTGTTCTTGGTGCGGCGGGACAGCACCTGCATGACCCGCTCGATCTCCTTCTCGCGCCCGATGACCGGGTCGAGCTTGGCCTCGCGGGCGGCCTGGGTGAGGTTGCGCCCGAACTGGTCCAGGACCAGCGAGGTCGACGGGGTGCCCTCGGCGGGCCCGCCGGCCGTGGCCGACTCCTTGCCGCCGCTGGTCTGGTAGCCGGAGAGCAGCTGGATGACCTGCTGGCGCACCCGGTTGAGGTCGGCACCCAGCTTGACCAGGACCTGGGCGGCGACGCCCTCGCCCTCGCGGATCAGGCCGAGCAGGATGTGCTCGGTGCCGATGTAGTTGTGGCCGAGCTGCAGGGCCTCCCGGAGCGACAGCTCCAGGACCTTCTTCGCCCGGGGGGTGAAGGGAATGTGACCGGACGGGGCCTGCTGGCCCTGGCCGATGATCTCCTCGACCTGCTGGCGCACGGCCTCAAGGGAAATCCCGAGGCTCTCCAGGGCCTTGGCGGCGACGCCCTCGCCCTCGTGGATCAGACCCAGGAGGATGTGCTCGGTGCCGATGTAGTTGTGGTTGAGCATCCGGGCTTCTTCCTGAGCCAGGACGACAACCCGCCGCGCGCGGTCGGTGAACCTCTCGAACATCGTTTATCGCTCCTCAGAGCGGTCGGGCAGTTCGGGGTCCGTCCCCGCCCTGTCCTTCCGCATGCTAGTCCCGCTCAGCGGCGCGGCCCACGGATTCACTCCCCGGTAGAGGAGCGAGATGCTGCGCGACCAGCCGACACCAATCCCAACCTGATGCTGGGAATCGGTGTTCCCACAGGTGGGCCGGATGCACCGGAAACCGCTACGCCATCGGCGAACAAGAGCCGCCGGGGCGGAGCCGGACCCTCTTCGGCCGGTCGAACATGCTGCCCCTGGACGGGTCGAAGAACCGTCCACCCGCATTCATACCCGGTATCGGGGTGCTTCTCGCGCAGTTTCCGCGGTGGCGGTGTTCGCCTGGCGAGAAGTCGGGCCGCGGTGACGGTGGTTCAACGGCGGCCGGGTCGGTCGTACGCCATCCCGGGGTGTCCGCGTTACCGCTTCGCTCCTACAGCGTTGCACAGCTCGTGATTGTTCCGCCGCCCGAGCCCGCCGGGCCGGCCGGTCGCCCCGGACCGGCCCCCGGCTCCACGGTCGGCCGGGTGCGCGCCGCGGGGCGCGGAGGTGTTCCCTCCGCGCCCCGCGCGTGTGTCGTCGGCGCCGTACGCGGCAGCCGGGGCCCCGCATCCGCTCCGGCGGGCGGGCGGCGCCGGGGTCAGGACGCGTTGGCCTTGTCGTAGGCCTCGCGGACGGTGCTCGGCACCCGACCGCGGTCGTTGACGTCCATGCCCTGCTCCTTGGCCCACGCGCGGATCTTCGCGGTGTCGGGAGCGCTGCCGGACGGCCGCGCCGCCGCGCCGCGGCCCGGACGGCGGGAGCCGGCGAGCCGGCCGCTCTGCTTGCGGCCCTTCTCCACGTAGGGCGCCAGCAGACCGCGCAGCTTGTCCGCGTTGGCGCTCTTCAGGTCGATCTCGTAGGCAACGCCGTCGAGCGCGAACGTCACCGTCTCGTCCGCCGAACCGCCATCGAGATCGTCTTCAAGAATGACCTGCACCCTCTGTGCCACGGGCTTCCCTTTCCGCTAAACGACCCATTGCCTAAGGAAAGGAAAGCGCCTTTCTCCGGAAAACACAAACCCTTGACCGGCTCGGAGCCGCTCAGAGGTGCAGCAGCATGCGCGAGTTGCCCAGTGTGTTGGGCTTCACCCGCTCGAGGTCAAGGAACTCGGCGACACCTTCATCGTACGAGCGGAGGAGTTCTTCATAGACATCCGTAGCGATCGCCGCCGGGTCTGTCGTACCATCATCGGCTTCCTGAACCTCCCCGATCTCGACGAAACCGTGTTTCGCGAAGAACGGCACCTCGAACGTCAGGCAGAAAATCCGACGGACGCCCAGCCAGCGGGCCGTCTGCACCAGCTTCTCCAACAGCAGGTGCCCGATCCCGAAGCCCCGGCAGGACGGATCGACCGCGAGCGTGCGGACCTCGGCGAGGTCCTCCCACATCACGTGCAGGGCGCCGCAGGCCACCACCGCGCCGTTGTCGTCGCGTTCCGCGACCCAGAACTCCTGGACGGATTCGAACAGTGTGACCGTGGGCTTGTCGAGCAGAATGCCGTCGCGCGAGTAGGCGTCGATGAGCCCGCGTACGGCCCGTACGTCCGTGGTCCGCGCGCGGCGGATGGTGACCTCCATGGCGGGACGTTATCGCGTCGGACCAGGCGCGGTCTCCCCGGTATCCGCTCCGCCGGTATCGGAGCCGCCGCTATCGGGGCCGTCCCCGGCGGAATCCGCGTCGGTCGGATCCGTCGCCGGATCGGACGGGAACAACGCCGCCACCCGCAACGCGTCCCGGAGGGCCTCGCGTTGCTCCGGGGACATCAGGCCGAAGAAGTGCACCAGGGCCGCCGCGGGATTGTCACTGGTGGCCCAGGCGTCGTTCATCAGGGCCGCCGTGTACGCCTCGCGCGAGGAGACCGGTTCATATCGATAGGCCCGGCCGGCCCGCTCGCGGCGCAACCAGCCCTTTCTGTGCAGCTTGTCCAGGACGGTCATCACGGTGGTGTACGCGATTTCGCGTTCCGACTGCAGATCCAGGAGAACCTCGCGAACCGTCACCGGTCGGTTCCACCGCCACACCCGGGTCATGATGGCGTTCTCAAGTTCGCCGAGTTGCCGGACCATAGTGCCGCCAGGATAGGGAGTGAATGGGGCAAATCTTGTGAAGTGCGCCAAACCGGCGCGCCGCCACCCCCGGGAATCGGGAATGGCGGCGCACGGGTCGTTCGGGAGCGGCTGACGGCGTCAGTCGATCAGTCGACGTCTTCCTTGGCCTTCTGGGCCCCGCCCTGGCTGCGGATGATGGCCCGCACCAGGAATCCGAAGCCGATCGCCATGACCAGTGGCGGCACGATCGCGCTGACGTAGTCCATCAGATCACTCCTCCTCGGTCTTCTCCGCCGTCGCGGCGGAAGCCTTCGGCTCCGGCTTCACCAGCGGGAAGAGCACGGTCTCCCGGATGTTCTTGCCGGTCAGCAGCATGATCAGGCGGTCCACGCCGAGGCCGAGGCCACCGGTCGGGGGCATCGCGTACTCCAGGGCGCGCAGGAAGTCCTCGTCCAGCTGCATCGCCTCGACGTCGCCGCCCGCGGCCAGCAGGGACTGGGCGGTGAAGCGGGCGCGCTGCTCGACCGGGTCGATCAGCTCGGAGTAGGCGGTGCCGATCTCGGTGCCGAAGATCACCAGGTCCCACTTCTCGGCCACGCCCGGAACCGAGCGGTGCTGGCGGGTCAGCGGGGAGACCTCGGTCGGGTAGTCCTTGATGAAGGTCGGCCGGACGGCGTTCTCCTCCAGCAGGCGCTCGACCATCTCCAGCACGATCTGGCCGTGGCCCCAGTTCTTCTCGTACGGGATGCCGTGCTCGGTGGCCAGCTTCCGCAGCTCCTCGACCGAGGTCTCCGGGGTGACCTCGACGCCCAGGCGGGCGGAGATGCCCGGGTAGACGCTGACCTCCTCCCACGGCTCGGCCAGGTCGATCTCGTGCTCCACGCCGTGCGCGTCCACGCCCTTGATCACCGTGGTGCCCAGGGCGTCCCGGGCGGCGTTGACGATCGTCTCGCGGATCAGCTCGGCCTGGGTGTCGTAGTCGCCGTAGGCCTCGTACGACTCCAGCGAGGTGAACTCGGGGTTGTGGGTGGCGTCCGCGCCCTCGTTGCGGAAGTTGCGGTTGATCTCGAAGACCTTCTCGGCGCCGCCGACCACCAGCCGCTTGAGGTACAGCTCGGGCGCGATGCGCATGTACAGGTCGATGTCGTACGCGTTGATGTGCGTCTTGAACGGGCGGGCGTTGGCGCCGCCGTGCACCGGCTGCAGCATCGGGGTCTCGACCTCGATGTAGCCGCGGTCCTCGTAGGTGCGGCGGATCGAGCGGACGACCTTGCTGCGCAGGTGCAGGATCTCGCGGGCCTCGGGGTTCACGATCAGGTCGAGGTACCGCTGGCGGACCCGGGCCTCCGGGTCGGTCAGGCCCTTGTGCTTGTCCGGCAGCGGGCGCAGGCACTTGGCGGTGAGCTCCCAGCGGTCCACCATCACCGACAGCTCGCCGCGCTTGGAGGTGATCACCTCACCCTCGACGCCGACCTGGTCACCGAGGTCGATGTCGGACTTCCAGGCCGCCAGCCGCTCGGCGCCCAGCTTGTCCAGGGAGAGCATCACCTGGAGGTCGCCGGTGCCGTCACGCAGGGTGGCGAAGCACAGCTTGCCGCCGGTGCGGGAGAGGATCACCCGGCCGGTGATGCCGGCCCGCTCACCGGTCGCGGTGTCGGGCTCGAGGTCCGGGTGCTTGGCGCGCAGGTCGGCGATGGTGCTGGTGCGGGGGAATCCGACCGGGTACGGGTCGACACCGGCCGCCCGGAGCCGGTCCAGCTTCTCGCGCCGGACGCGCATCTGCTCGGGAAGGTCGTCGGTCGCGGGAATAAGGCTCTGATCGCTCACCCCACAAGGGTAGCCAGCCGTACGGCGTGCTCCGCGACCGGATGACGCGTGAGGGGAGGCCGTCGGATCGACGGCCTCTCCTCCGGGGGCGGGCGGCGGGTCAGCCGGTGCCGGTGCGCAGTTCGACCTCGTCCGGGGCCTCGTCGGCCGGTTCGGCGGGGTCGGCCGGGTGGGCCGGCGGCTTGGGGCGGCGGCCGAAGATCTCGGCCGGGGTGGGCATCCGGTGCGGGCGGGGCGGGGTCGGCGCGGCGGCGGGCTGCTCCGGGCGGGAGTCCCGGGAGTCGGTGCTGCTCATCGTGGTCCGTCCTCCTACAGGGGTGGGGTGACTGCTCGGGGGTGCGGCGGGGTTCGGTACGGCGACCAGGTGGCGCGGGTGCCCGGCGGTGAGGGCGAGCCGTTCGCGCACGGCCGCCTCGGCCAGCGCGTGGCAGCGCCCGGCCAGCCGGGAGCGGCGGGCCCGTTCGCCGTGGCCGCAGGGCTGGCGGGTCAGCCCGCGCAGCGCGGTGAGGTCCTCGGGCCCGGGCAGGTAGCCGCCGGTCACGGCCTCCTCCAGGCGCTCCAGGTAGCCGGCGGCGCTGCCGGGCAGGGCGGAGCGGTAGCGGCCGAGGTCGGCGAGCAGGAAGGCGCGCAGCCGGCCGCCCTCCTGGACGGCCTCGTCGATCGCCTCGGTCAGACGCAGGGCGTCCTGGACGTCCTCCGCCCACAGTTCGGCGCCCGGCCCGGCGAACGCCGTCCGGTCGGGCCCCTGGAGGTGGACGGGGACAGCGGGGTGCAGGGCTTGGGCGAGGGCTCGGCGCAGCACGCGGACTTCATCGGCGCTGAAGGCCATGCCGCCGCGCGATCCGTGTGGCGTAGGCATGGGCTGACACTACGTGACGAATATCCGATTTGTCGGTAACGTCGCGCGGAATTCCGCACGATCGGCCCGACGGAACCAGGGCCTGTCCGGCCCGGCCGGTCAGCTCGGCCGGTTGCGCTCGTACACCAGGCGCAGGCCGATCAGGGTCAGCCAGGGCTCGTGGACGTCGATGGTGCCGGCCTCGCCGAGGACCAGGGGGGCGAGGCCGCCGGTGGCGATCACCTGGACGTCGTCCGGGTCCTTGGCCAGCTCCCGGGCCATCCGCTCGACCAGGCCGTCGACCTGCCCGGCGAAGCCGTAGAGGATGCCGGACTGCATGCCCTCGACGGTGTTCTTGCCGATCACGTTGCGCGGACGGGCCAGCTCGATCTTGCGCAGCTGGGCGCCGCGGACGCCGAGCGCCTCCACCGAGATCTCGATGCCGGGAGCGATCGCCCCGCCGACGTAGTCGCCGCGGGCGTTGACGGCGTCGAAGGTGGTCGCGGTGCCGAAGTCGACCACGATGCACGGGCCGCCGTACAGGTGGTTGGCGGCCAGCGCGTTGACGATCCGGTCCGCGCCGACCTCCTTGGGGTTGTCCATCAGGACGTGCACCCCGGTCTTCACGCCGGGCTCCACGATCACCGCGGGGACGTCGCCGTAGTAGCGGCGGGTCACCTCGCGGAGCTCGTGGAGCACGGCGGGAACGGACGAGCAGATCGCCAGCCCCTCCACCGCGGCCTCCCGGACCGCGGTGTGGTTGCCCATCAACCCCTGCAGCAGCACCGCCAGTTCATCGGCCGTGCGACGCGGATCGGTGGAGATCCGCCAGTGTTCCACCACTTCCTCGCCGTCGAACAGGCCGAGCGTGGTCTGGGTGTTGCCGACGTCGATGGTGAGGAGCACGGGGACGCTTTCTGCGAGTCGGGACGGGGCAGGGACTGCTCTCGACCTGACGGTCAGGCGCGCAGGTCCAGGCCGATGTCCAGGATCGGCGAGGAGTGGGTCAGCGCGCCCACGGCCAGGTAGTCGACACCAGTCTGGGCGACCTCGCGCGCGCTGGCCAGGGTCAGTCCGCCGGAGGCCTCCAGCTTCGCCCGGCCGGCCACCAGCGCGACGGCCTCCTTCAGCTGCTCGACCGTGAAGTTGTCCAGCAGGATCAGGTCCGCCCCGGCGTCCAGCACCGGCGGGATCTGCTCCAGGGCGTCCACCTCGACCTCGACCGGCAGCTCCGGGTACGCGGCCCGGACGGCCCGGAAGGCCTCGGCCACGCCGCCGGCCGCGACCACGTGGTTGTCCTTCACCAGGGCCGCGTCGGACAGCGCCATCCGGTGGTTGACGCCGCCGCCGCAGCGCACCGCGAACTTCTCCAGCGCGCGCAGGCCCGGGGTGGTCTTGCGGGTGTCCCGGACGACCGCGCCGGTGCCCTCCAGGGCGTCCGCCCAGGCCCGGGTCGCGGTGGCGATGCCGGACAGGTGGCAGAGCAGGTTGAGCGCGCTGCGCTCGGCGGTCAGCAGGTCGCGGGTACGGGAGCGGACCGAGAGCAGCACCTGGCCGGCCTCGACCAGGTCGCCGTCCTCGACGTGCCGCTCGACCTCGAACTCCTCCTCGCACACCAGCGAGACGACGGCCTCGGCGATCCGCAGACCGGCGACCACACCGGCCTGACGGGCGGTGAAGTCGGCGGTCGCGACGGCGTCGGCGGGCACGGTGGCCACCGAGGTGACGTCCTCGCCGCCGGCCAGGTCCTCGGCCAGCGCCAGGGTGGCGATGTCCTCGACCTCGATCGGGTCCAGCCCGGCCTGCTCCAGCAGCTCGGCCAGCTGCGGGTCCAGACCGGTCTCGTAGCCCTCGCCGTCCCCGCAGGCGCAGCCGTCGCCGCAGCCGCCCTGGTCGGCCAGGGGGAGTTCCTCGTGGGAGTGGGTCATGGTTCTACTGCTCCTCAGGGGTGCTGACGGGGTCGCCGGAGGCGGCGAGGGTGGTGATCAGGTGGCGCCGCCAGTGGGCGTCGTCGCGCTCGGGGAAGTCCTCGCGCCAGTGGCAGCCGCGGGTCTCCTCGCGCTGCGCGGCGGCCGCGACCAGGGCGGTGGCGACCAGCAGCAGGTTGGCGGCCTCCCAGGTCTCCACCCGGGGGTCGGCCGGCTTCTCCTCGGCCACGTGCGAGTGGGCCTGCTCGGCGATCAGGGCGAGCCCGGCCGCGGTGTCGGCCATCGAGGCGGCCGAGCGCAGCACGCCCGTGCCGCGCGACATCAGCCGCTGGATCTCGGCCCGCGCCTCGGACGGCGGCAGCGGCACCGGCCGCGCGGTCCGGGCGGCGGCGACGTCGACCGTGCGCTCGGGCAGCTCGCCGGCCGCGTGCCGGCCGGCCAGGTCGGCGGCGATCCGCTCGGCGAAGACCAGGCCCTCCAGCAGCGAGTTCGAGGCCAGCCGGTTGGCGCCGTGCACCCCGGTGCAGGCGACCTCGCCGCAGGCGTACAGGCCCGGGACGCTGGTGCGGCCCCGCGGGTCGGTGCGGACGCCGCCGGAGGCGTAGTGCGCGGCCGGGGCGACCGGGATCGGCGCGGTGACCGGGTCGATGCCGTGCGCGCGGCAGGAGGCGAGGATGGTGGGGAAGCGCTGCTCCCACATCTCGGCGCCGAAGTGCCGGCCGTCCAGGAACATGTGCGGGGCGCCCTGCTCCTGCATCCGCCGGGTGATCGCCTTGGCGACGATGTCGCGCGGGGCCAGCTCGGCCAGCTCGTGCTGCCCCACCATGAAGCGGACGCCGTCCGCGTCCACCAGGTGGGCGCCCTCGCCGCGCACCGCCTCGGAGACCAGTGGCTGCTGGCCCTCGGCCTCCGGGCCGAGCCAGAGGACGGTGGGGTGGAACTGGACGAACTCCAGGTCGGTGACGGCGGCGCCGGCCCGCAGCGCCAGCGCCACGCCGTCGCCGGTGGAGACCGCCGGGTTGGTGGTGGCGGAGAACACCTGGCCCATGCCGCCGGTGGCGAGCACCACCGCGCGGGCCCGGACGGCGCCGACGCCGTCGCGCTGGCCCTCGCCCATCACGTGCAGGGTCAGCCCGGCGGCGTGGCCCTCGGCGTCGGTCAGCAGGTCGAGGACGAGCGCGTGCTCGATCAGCTCGATGCCAGGGTCGGCGTGGACGGCGGCGACCAGTGCGCGCGATATCTCGGCGCCGGTCGCGTCCCCGCCCGCGTGCGCGATCCGGCGGCGGTGGTGCCCGCCCTCGCGGGTCAGCAGGATCTCGCCGTCCTCGCCCCGGTCGAACAGGGCGCCGGTGGCGATCAGCCGGCGGACGGCGTCCGGGCCCTCGGTGACCAGGGTGCGGACGGCCTCCTCGTCACAGAGCCCGGCGCCGGCCACCAGGGTGTCGTCCAGGTGCTGCTCGGGGGTGTCCCCCTCGCCCAGGGCGGCCGCGATGCCGCCCTGGGCCCAGCGGGTCGAGCCCTCGTCCAGCACCGCCTTGGTGACCACCATGGCCCGCAGGCCGGCCTTGCGGACGTTGAGGGCGACGGTGAGACCGGCCACCCCGGAGCCGACCACGACCACGTCGGTGGTGGCGGTCCAACCGGGGGTCGGGGCGGTGAGGCGATGCGTCACGGACATGGCTCAGTGGCTCCTTCAGCGCGTGGCCGCGGTGGCCGCGCCGTCTCCGCCACGGTACGCCTGGTCACCACGGAGCAGTCCGGTGCCCTCCTGGGCCTCGGCCGGGTCCCCGCCGAGGCCGGTGATCCGGTTGTGCTCGTCCACGAAGACGATCTTCGGCTCGTAGCCCTTGGCCTCGGCCGTGTCCATCTGCCCGTAGGCGATGAGTATGACCAGGTCGCCGGGGTGGACCAGGCGGGCGGCGGCGCCGTTGATGCCGATCACGCCGGTGCCGCGCGGGCCGGCGATGGTGTAGGTCTCCAGCCGGGCGCCGTTGTTGATGTCGACGATGTGGACCAGCTCGCCGGGGAGCAGGTCGGCGGCGTCGAGCAGGTCCTCGTCCACCGTGACGGAGCCGACGTAGTGCAGGTCGGCCTGGGTCACGGTGGCCCGGTGGATCTTGGACTTGAGCATGGTGCGGAGCATTGCGGGTCACGCCTCCTGTGAGTGCATGCCTGAGGGAAGAGCCTCTATCGGACGATGATGCGGACGTTGTCGATCAGGCGGGTCGAGCCCACCTTCGCGGCGACGGCCAGCACCGCCTCGCCCTGGAAGTCGTCCGCCGCCTCGGTGAAGGCGTGCGGGTCGATCAGGGCGAGGTAGTCAAGGGTGACACCCTCGGCGCCGTCCAGGACGGCCGAGGCGGCCTCGCGCACGGCCTTCGGGCCCTGGGCGGCGACGTCCCGGCCGGCGAACAGGGCCCTGGACAGGGCGAGGGCGTGGCTGCGCTCCTCCTCGGAGAGGTAGCGGTTGCGCGAGGACAGCGCCAGGCCGTCCTCCTCGCGGACGGTCGGCACGCCGACGACCTCGACGTCGAAGTCCAGGTCGGCGACCATCCGCTGGATGACCGCCAGCTGCTGGGCGTCCTTCTCGCCGAAGAAGGCGAAGTCCGGGTCGGTGATGTGCAGCAGCTTGGCGACGACGGTCAGCACGCCGTCGAAGTGGCCCGGCCGGGTGGCGCCCTCGAAACGGTCGCCCATCGGGCCGGCCGCCAGGCGCACCTGCGGCTCGCCGTTCGGGTAGACCTCGTCGACGGACGGCGCGAAGACCACGTCGGCGCCGTTCTCCTCGGCCAGCTTCACATCGTCGTCGAGGGTGCGCGGATAGCGCTCCAGGTCCTCGGACGGACCGAACTGCAGCGGGTTGACGAAGACCGTCACCGCGACCCGGCCCTCCCGGCCGACCTGCTTGCGGGCGGCCCGGATCAGTGCGGCGTGGCCCTCGTGCAGCGCGCCCATGGTCATCACCACGGCGTTGTCCACCGGGCTCTCGTCCGGCCAGAACGCGGCCTCGAAGTCGTCCACGGTGTGGGTGACGACGGCCCGGTGGACCTTCGGCGTCCGCTGGGGCTTGCTTCGCTGGGCCTTGCCCGCCATTCCTGCGCTCCTTCGATCATTCGGCTGCGCGAACGTGCCGCCGCCTTGTTGCGCTCCGTCCCGTGCGGTGACGCACCGGGCAGGGCTTGTCCGTCATGAGGTCGCTTCGGCGACCGAGTAAAGAAGCCCCGGTCCAGGCCGGGGAGGAGTCACGTCTAGCGCTTCTCCTCGTTGAGGTCGAGAGCGTCCAGCACAGCGGCCGCCGAGTCGGTCGACAGGGTCCCGTTCGCCACCGCCCGCTGCGCGGTGGCGCGGGCCATCGCGCGGTAGGCCGCCGGGACGTCCGGGGACACCGTACTGAGCTGCGCCAGGTGGCGCCGTACGGTGCCCGCGTCGCCCCGGGCGACCGGGCCGGTGAGGGCCGCGTCGCCGGAGCGCAGGCTGTTGTCCAGGGCGGCGCCGAGCAGCGGGCCGAGCATCCGGCCGGGCTCGGCGACGCCGGCCGTGCGCAGCAGCTCCATCGCCTGGGCGACCAGGGTGACCAGGTGGTTCGCGCCGTGGGCGAGGGCGGTGTGGTAGAGCGGGCGGACCTCCTCGGGCACCCACTCGGGCTCCCCGCCCATCTCCACCACCAGCGCCTCGGCGACCGGCCGCAGCTCCTCGGGGGCGGTCACGCCGAACGGGCAGCCGGCCAGCCGGGCGAGGTCGACGGAGGTGCCGGTGAAGGTCATCGCCGGGTGCAGGGCCAGCGGCAGCGCCCCGGCCCGGGTGGCGGGCTCCAGGATGCCGACACCGTGGGCGCCGGAGGTGTGCACCAGCAACTGGCCGGGGCGGACGGCGCCGGTGGCGGCCAGGCCGGACACCAGGTCGGCCAGCGCGTCGTCCGGGACGGTCAGCAGGACCAGGTCGGCGGCGGCCATGACCTGCGGCGGGGTGACGATCCGCACGCCCGGCAGCAGCGCGTCGGCGCGGCGCCGGGAGGCGGCGGACACCCCGGAGGCGGCGACCACTGTGTGCCCGGCGAGCTGAAGCGCGGCGCCCAGCGCCGGGCCGACCCGGCCGGTGCCGACCACGCCGACGGCGAGCCGGGCCGGGCGGTTGCCGGGGTCGCTGGGATCAGCGAAGGCCTGGTCGCCGAGCGGGGCGAACTCACCGAAGCCGGCGAAGTCGGACGAACCCATGTCCACCCTTGTCCTGAATGACCGTTCCGGTCCACCTGCGGGTACCGGACGTACCGCCCCAGTGTACGGAAGTGTCAGTCCGCCGCCCCGGCCCGGATCAGGCCGGCCTCGTACGCCAGCACCACGGCCTGGACCCGGTCGCGCAGCCCCAGCTTGGCCAGGATCCGGCCGACGTGGGTCTTCACGGTGGCCTCGGAGAGCACCAGCCGGGCCGCGATCTCACCGTTCGACAGCCCCTGGGCGACCAGCAGGAACACCTCCCGCTCGCGCTCCGTCAGCGGGCCGAGGACGTCCGAGCCGGGCGCGCTCTGCGGGGTGGGCAGCACCTCGGCGAAGCGGTCGATCATCCGGCGGGTGGTGGTCGGGGCGACCACCGCGTCCCCGCCGTGCACCGCGCGGATCGCGGCCACCAGCTCGGTCGGCGGGACGTCCTTGAGCAGGAAGCCGCTGGCCCCGGCCTTGAGCGCGGCGAAGGCGTACTCGTCCAGGTCGAAGGTGGTGAGGATGAGCACGTGCGGGGCGTTCGGCAGCGGGCTGCCGTCCCCGGCCAGGCAGATCCGGCGGGTCGCCTGCACCCCGTCCAGGCGTGGCATCCGGACGTCCATCAGGATCACGTCCACCGGCGTGTGCCGCAGCAGGTCCAGGGCCTGCGCGCCGTCGCCCGCCTCGGCGACGATCTCGATGTCGCCCTGCGACTGGAGGATCATCCGGAAGCCGGTGCGCAGCAGCTCCTGGTCGTCGACGAGCATCACGCGGATGGTCAAGGGGGGCTCCTAAGAGGGGGTTAGTGCGCCGCCTTGAGCGGGAGGACGGCGCGGATCCGGAAGCCGCCGCCGGGGCGGGGGCCCACGTCGAGGCTGCCGCTGACCATGCCGACCCGCTCGCGCATGCCGATCAGGCCGTGGCCCAGACCGTCCGCGCCGCCGGTGGCCAGTTGCTCGTCGGTGCTGCCGCGGCCGTCGTCCTCCACCAGGACGGCCAGCTCGCGTTCGCCGAAGTCGACCGCGACCCGGGCGTGCGCGTCGGGGCCGCCGTGCTTGCGGACGTTGGTCAGCGCCTCCTGGACGATCCGGTAGACCGTCAGCTCGACGCCGCGCGGCAGCTCGCGCGGGTGCCCGGAGGTCGCGTAGTCCACCTGCAGCCCGGCGGTGCGGACCTGCTCCAGGAGGTCCGGCAGCTCCTCGACGCCCGGCTGCGGGACGTACTCCTCGGCGGTGTCGGCGGTGCGCAGCACGCCCAGCAGGCGGCGCATCTCGACCAGGGCCTGCCGTCCGGTGGAGGCGATCGTGCCGAGCGCCTCCTTCGCCTGTTGCGGGGAGTTGTCGAGCACGTAGGCGGCGCCGTCGGCCTGGACGATCATCACCGAGACGTTGTGCGCGACCACGTCGTGCAGCTCGCGGGCGATCCGGGCCCGTTCGGCCGCGACCGCCACCTTGGCCTGGGCGTCCCGCTCGCGTTCCAGCCGGGCCGCGCGGTCCTCCAGCTCGGTCAGGTAGGCGCGGCGCACCCGGGTCAGCCGGCCCCAGGCCCAGCAGAGGATGAACGGGGTGCTCATCAGCACCATGATCAGCACTGCTTCGCCGAGGTTGTACGGGCGGGAGTGCGCCTCGCCGCCCTGCACCGTCGTCTTCAGCGGGTTCATCTGCCAGAACGTCAGCGGCCCGGCGGCCAGCCCGGCGGCCAGGGCCAGCCGGGAGGTCCACTTCTGACCGAAGGCGGCACCGGTGTAGGCGAAGACCAGGTAGGCGATGGCCGAGGCGCCCGGTTCGACGTCGGCGACCACCTGGGCGAGGGCGACGCCGGTGGCGGCGGCGACCGTCACGTCGGGGAAGCGCCGGCGGAAGACCATCAGCAGCGGCAGCAGCACCGCGACCAGGAGCTCGGCGTTGAGGCGCCAGCCGGTGTCGAACTCGTTGTTCGGCAGCAGGCCGAGGAAGAGCACGATCGACGCCCAGGCGGCGTCGACCACCATGGGGTGACGGCGGAGCCAGGCGTTGAGTCGATGCACGTCTCCAGCCTAGGCAGTCGCGCGAGGTGCCCAGGTCCGCCGGTAGGGCGATCCGCCCTACTCCGTAGGTCGGAGACGTCGCCGCTCCGGTTGGGAGGGGGCCCCGGGGGCCCGGTAGCGTCCCGCCCCATGACTTGGATGCGGTGGGCGCCTGCCATGGAACGGGCCCTGTACGACCCGGAGGGCGGCTTCTACCGCAGGCCGGAGGGCCCGGCCGGGCACTTCCGCACCTCGGTGCACGCCTCGCCCCGGTTCGCCCGTGCGGTGGCCCGGCTGCTGCTGGAGGTTGACGAGGCCCTCGGCCGTCCGGAGGAGCTGGCCCTGGTCGACGTCGGGGCCGGGCGCGGGGAACTGCTGACCGGGGTGCTGGCCGAACTGCCCGGCGAGGTGCTGGCGCGGCTGCGCCCGTACGGCGTGGAGATCGCGGAGCGTCCGGCCGGACTGCCGTCCACAGTCCTGTGGACGGACGAGTTGCCGCGCGGCCTGACCGGGCTGCTGTTCGCCAACGAGTGGCTGGACAACGTGCCGCTGGACGCCGGGGAGGTGGACGGGGACGGGGTGCTGCGCTACGTCGAGGTGGACACCGCGACCGGCCACGAGCGGTTCGGCGAGCCGGTCTCGGCGGCGGACGCGGCCTGGGCCGAGCGCTGGTGGCCGGTCGAGCACCCCGGGGACTTCGTGGAGTTCGGCGCGCCCCGGGACGCCGCCTGGGCGCGGGCCGTGGCCGGGCTGGAGCGCGGTCTGGCCGTCGCCGTCGACTACGGGCACACGGCGCAGCGGCGACCGCTGTTCGGCACCCACGCGGGCTTCCGGGACGGCCGGGAGGTACCCCCGGTGCCGGACGGCTCCTGCGACGTCACCGTGCACGTCGCGCTGGACGCGATCGCGGTGCCCGGTCTCCACAGCCTGTGGACGACCCAGCGCGAGGCCCTGCACGCGCTCGGGGTGAGCGGCGCGCGCCCGTCGCTGGCGCTCGCCTCCACCGACCCGGCGGCGTACCTGCGGGCGCTGAGCGGCGCGGGGGAGGGGGGCGAGCTCACCGACCCGGCCGGACTGGGCAGCTTCGGGTGGGTCCTGCAGGCCGTCCACATGCCGGTACCGGCGAGCTTGGAGCTGCTGCCGGGATGGCAGACTCTGGGGTCATGAGGGAGACCACGGTCGGCATCGGGGCGGGAGCCGAGAACTTCACCGGCGAGGCGGGCACCACCGACATGGTGCTCAACATCGGCCCGCAGCACCCGGCCACGCACGGCGTGCTGCGGCTGCGGCTGCTGCTCGACGGCGAGCGGATCGTCACCGCCGAGCCGGTGATCGGCTACATGCACCGGGGCGCGGAGAAGCTGTTCGAGGCCCGCGACTACCGGCAGATCATCATGCTGGCCAACCGGCACGACTGGCTCTCCGCCTTCTCCAACGAACTCGGCGTGGTGCTCGGCGTCGAGCGGATGCTCGGCATGGAGGTCCCGGAGCGGGCGGTGTGGGTGCGCACCCTGCTCGCCGAGCTCAACCGGGTGCTCAACCACCTGATGTTCCTCGGCTCCTACCCGCTGGAGCTGGGTGGGATCACCCCGATCTTCCACGCCTTCCACGGCCGTGAGGAGCTCCAGCACGTGCTGGAGGAGGCCTCCGGCGGCCGGATGCACTACATGTTCAACCGGGTCGGCGGCCTCAAGGAGGACCTTCCGGCCGGCTGGCTCGGCCGGGTCCGCGCCGCCGTCGCCAAGGTCCGGTCGGAGATGCCGGTCTTCGAGGACCTCGTCCTCGGCAACGACATCTTCCGCGCCCGCACCGCCGGCGTCGGCGTCCTCACCCGGGCCCAGGCCGAGGCGTACGGGGTCAGCGGCCCGATCGCCCGGGCCAGCGGCCTCGACCTCGACCTTCGCCGCGACGAGCCCTACCTCGCGTACGGCTCCGAGGAGCTGCGGCAGGTGCTCACCGTGGTCACCCGCGAGGAGGGCGACTGCCTGGCCCGCTTCGAGTGCCTGCTGGAGCAGACCCTCAACTCGCTGGACCTCGCCGACGCCTGCCTCGACAAGCTCGCCACCCTGCCGCCCGGCCCGGTCAACCAGCGGCTGCCCAAGGTGCTCAAGGCGCCCGAGGGCAGCACCTACGCGTGGACCGAGAACCCGCTCGGGATCAACGGCTACTACCTGGTCTCGCGCGGCGACAAGACGCCGTGGCGGCTCAAGCTGCGCTCGGCGTCCTTCAACAACATCCAGGCGCTGACCGAGCTGCTGCCGGGGACGCTGGTGGCGGACATGGTGGCGATCCTCGGGTCGATGTTCTTCGTGGTCGGCGACATCGACAAGTAGGTCACCCGGCCTTGGGCTTCCTGGCCGGGTCCGCCGGGTGCGGGGCCACCTTGCGGTCGCCCTTGGTGGCGATCCGCTGCTCGCACAGCCGGGCCAGCACGTCGTACGCCTCCTTCCCCATCAGCTCGGTGAGCTCGGGGCGGTAGCTGACGTACACCGGCTCCGCGCCCTGGTGCGCCGCCGGGGCGCCGGTGCACCACCAGTGCAGGTCGTGGCCGCCCGGGCCCCAGCCGCGGCGGTCGTACTCGCCGATCGAGACCTGCAGGTAGCGGGTGTCGTCGGGGCGGTCGATCCAGTCGTAGGTGCGGCGGATCGGCAGCTGCCAGCAGACGTCCGGCTTGGTCTCCAGCGGTTCCCGGCCCTCCTTGAGGGCGAGCGCGTGCAGGGCGCAGCCGGCGCCGCCGGCGAAGCCGGGGCTGTTCACGAAGATGCAGGCGCCGTTGACCCGGCGGGTCTGGCGGTCGCCGTCCTCGTCCAGCATGGTGATGCCGCCGTCGGCCCTGATCCGGCCCTTGGCGTCGGTGCCCTCGGCGAAGTTCTGCCACAGCTCGGGCGTCAGCCGCGCCGCGTGCTCCAGGACGCGCTTCTCGTCGTCCTCGTCCGAGTAGTGGGCGCCGAGCGTGCAGCAGCCGTCCGACTCGCCGCGGCCCTCGCGGATGCCGTGGCAGCCCTGGCCGAAGACGCAGGACCAGCGGGAGGTCAGCCAGGTGAGGTCGCAGCGGAAGACCTGCTCGTCGTCGGCGGGGTCGGCGAACTCGACCCAGGCGCGCGGGAAGTCGAGCGGGACCTCGTCGCGCGGGATCTCGCGGCGCAGGGTCGGCATCGCGAGGTCGACGGGGGCGGGGGAGGCCTCGGGCTTCGCCTTGGCCTTCTTCTTGGACGTTTCTGCTGGTGCCACCCGGCAAGGGTAGAGCTTCGCGGGGGCGTACGGGCGGGTGGTCGCACCCGGGGCGTGGTGAAGGCGGGGTGAAGAGGTCCGGCGGGCGGTACGGGCGGGGGCGGGCGGGTGCCTAGGATGGGCGGCCAGTCGCTACGGGGAGGTACGGGGATGGCAGGCGGCAGCACCGGGACGTCCGACGGCGGCAGCGGCGGGTTCGTCCTCAAGCCGTGGGAACTGCACGGTGAGGGGCGGGAGTTCGAGAAGCTCGGGCGCGAACTGGGCAAGGCCGTGGGCACCCTGGACAAGGGCCTGGCCGCGCTCGGCACGCCCTGGGGCACCGACCAGCCGGGCAGCGCCTTCGCCGCCGTGTACGGCCCGGCGCACGGCGAGCTCCTCGGCGGGCTGCGGGCGCTGGCCGGGCAGGTCGGGCAGGTCGGCGCCGGGCTGCACGCGATGGCGGAACGGACCACGGACACCGACACCTCGACCGCGGACGGCTTCGGAGGGCAGCCGGACCCCTCGGCCGGCCCGGCCGGGCCCGTCGCCCGGCCGGCGGTGTATTCGGGATCCGGGGCAACCCCGGGGGCGGCACCCGCCGTCCCCCAGGACATGTCGGTCTGAACGGCCCGGCTCGAAGGGGGAGAAGCGCGTGTCCCGGAAACTGCCCGAGGAACTGGTCCCGCTCCTGGCCAGGACCGGCCACCCGTGGCCGCAGGCCGACGAGGAGGCCCTGCGCAAGGCGGCCGCGCACTGGCGGGAGTTCGCCGCCGAGGCCGACCGGATCACCCGCCGCGGCGGGGAGTCCGTCCAACGGGTGGCCGCCGACAACTCCGGCCACGCCGTCGACGCCTTCACCGCGTACTGGCGGACGTACAGCGACGGCGGCAAGGGCCACCTGGTGGACGCGCACACCGCGGTCGGGCTGGTCGCCACCGCCTTCGACGCCGCCGCGCAGGCCGTGGACGGCGGCAAGGCCGAGATCATCGCCACCCTGCAGAACCTGGCCGCCGAGCTCGAGCAGGCCCAGGAGCAGGCCGCCAAGGTCCAGCAGACGGCGGCCGTGGTCGCCACGAGCACCGGGCAGACCGGGCAGGCTGGGCAGACCGGGCAGACCGGGGTCTTCGGCGGGCTGGAGAAGTCCGTCGCCGGCCTCGCGGACGGTGTGAAGAACGCGGCCACGACCCAGGTCGCCGCGGGCGTCGAGGCCGTCGCGGTGGAGACCGCCGCGCTGAAGATCGCCGGGCTGCTCGCCGAACTCGGCCGCGGCATGAAGGACGCCCTGGCCACCGCGCTCAAGGAGCCGGCCGCCGTGGCCCTGCTGCGGCTCGGCACCGCGTCCGGGACGGGCGTCACCACCGCCTCCTACCGCACCAGGGGCGGCTTCGACCCGCTCGCCGCCGGACTGCCCACCGCCCTCGGCGAGCCCGGGGTGCTCGGGAAGGACGGCACCGGACTGGTCGTGCTCTCCGGGCGGGACGGCAAGCCGCTGGTCGGGGTGCCCGGCCTCAGCGTCAAGCTCGACGACCACGGGCAGCCCGTCCTCGGCCCGGACGGCAAGCCGGTCATCCTGCGCTCCGACGGCACGCCGGTGGCCGATGCCGCCGGGCTGCTCGTGGTCACCGGGTCGGACGGCAAGCCGGTGGTCGGGGTGGCCGACCTGGGCGTCCGGCTGGACGAGCACGGGCAGCCGGTGCTCACCGACCGGCAGGGCAAGGAACTGCACGGGCTGCCGCTCGCCGACCTCACCGACCCCCGCGATGCCAAGGGCGATCCGAAGGCGCCGGGCACGGTGCCGGCGTCGTCCGTGGTGCCGACGGTGGACCCGACGGCCGCTCCCGCCGTGGTCCCGGCCGCGCTCCCCACCGTGGATTCCGCCGTCGTCCCCGTGGGTTCCGCCACTGCCGTCGTGGATCCCTCCGCGGTGCCGTCCGCGGCCCCGGCGGCCGATCCGGTGGTCGCCGCCGCACCGGCGTCGGGCCCCCCGTACGGCGGCTCGCACCGGGCGGTGGCGGCCGCCGCCGACTGGTCGCCGCCCGGGCGGGACGACGGGCCGTCGGTGCGGGCCGCGGCGGCGCACCAGGGCGGCGGACCGGTGGCGGCGAGTTGGTCGGACGGGGACTACCCGCTCCAGGCGCCCACCCACGGTGGTGGCGGCGGCAGCAGCGCGCCGGTGACCGTACGGACCGACTCGGTGAGTGCCCCGCCCGCGCCCGCCGCCCCGCCGTCCACCGGCGGTCCCGCGTACGGCTCCGGGTACGGCCAGGCGGCCGGCCCGGCGTACGGCTCGGCCCCGGAAGCGCCGTCGGTCGTCCGGCCGGTCGGAGTGGTCGGCGTGCCCGGGCAGTTCGGGACACCGGCCTACTCCGGCGGCTACCCCGGGATCGGCACCGTCGGCCCGGTCGGACCCGGCCCGCTCGCGGCCGGCGGCGTGTCGGCCGGGCCGGGGGCGGCACACGTGGCCGCGCCCTTCGGCAGCGGCATCGGGACGGGCGTGCCCGGCGGCGTCGTGGGCAGCGTCACCGGGACGGGCGGGCCCGGAGCCGGCGCCCCGGCCGTCGGCGCCCCCGTGGCCGGCGGACCCCAGCCCGGTGCCGAGCCCCGGCCGGGCGCGCCCCGCACCCCGGTGGGCACCGCCCCGCACCCGGGCACCGCCCCCGGCCCGGCCGCCCCGCCGCCCGCCCCGGCCGAACCGCCGATCGTCGGCACCACCCCGGTCATCGGCCGGCCCGAGCCGCAGCACGCCGACGGCCGCCGCCGGGACACCGCCGCGGCCCTCGCCGACCCGACCCTCGCCTGGGGCGCCGTCCCGGTCGCCACCGCCCACGCCATGGCCCTCCAACTCGCCCTGCGGGCCCGGCGCGGCCCGCTCACCGACGACCCGGAACTCCGGCTGCGCACCATCGCGGACAGCCGCCCGTACGGCCTGCCCGGCGGACTCGGCCCGGTCGACCCCGAGCACCAGGCCGAACTCGAACGCCGGGTGCCGCGCGACGAGGACGGCCTGCCCGTCCGCCACCCCGACCCGGCCGTCGGCGGCTGGTTCGAGGTGGTCAACGCGGGCGGCCACGGCGAACCCGGACGGGCCAACAACAGCCTGGAGATCGCCCTCTCCGCCGTCGACACCTACACCGGCCGCCCCACCTGCGCGGCCCCGCGCATCCCCACCGAGGGCGACGCCGGCGAACGCGGCGGCCGCGACCGCGCCGAGCGCGAACTCGGCGCCCCCTTCCGCGACCTCGGCGACGGCGGCCAGGCCTTCACCCGCCTCGCCGACGAACTCCGCCGCGCGGGCCACGGCGCCCAGGCCGTCCTGCTCACCCTCGACGCCTACGGGCGCCCCCACGCCTGGAACGCCGTCAACCACCAGGACACCGTCACCTACCTCGACCACCAACTCGCCCGCCGGAGCCCCGCCCCGCTCCACCCCGCCACCCAGGGCCTCTGGGCCATCGCCCTGACCCCGGAGGGCCGGCCCCTCGACCTGGCCGCGGCCGGGTGACTGCGGGGAACCGACCCCGCCAAGGCGCTTCGATCAATCCACTCGAAGGATGCGGGAGACGTAGATCCGCAGCGGCTCCTGCCCCTCGTGCACTGCGTATTCCACCAGGCCGAGATCGCGGCGCAGCGGCGCTGAGTGCATGCCGGGTCGGCCTGGTACCGGCGTGCTCAGGCGGGGGTGGGCGTTCTCGCGGAGGTCGACGAGGAACGCGACGACGGCGGAGAACACGTCGGGTGCCGTGCCAGGGTCCCCGAGGAGTTCCTCCACGGCTGGGGAGAGGGTGATCGGGTTGTCCTCGTCAGGGATCTGGAGGTGGTCGCTCACTGTGCCCCGAGCCGGCGCAGCACCGTGGACGCCGGGACGCCGGGGGCGGTGCCGTCCTGGATGGCGGCATGAATGCGGTCACCCTCCGGGTCGCGGTAGAGATTGGCACGCAGCCACCAGCGGCGCAGGACGCCGCCGATCGTCTCGTCGTCGGCTTCGCCCATCTCCCGGTAGAACTCCATCCGCTGTGCCGGCGGGAGGGCGGCGGCGACGGCGTCCTGGGTGCGGGCAATGGGCTGACGGTCGTCGTGGTGGCCGTGCATGGGTGCTGCGCTCACCATTCCTCCGGAGGTTCTCGTCGGACGGGACCGGTACCAGTGTCCTCCCCCGGCGGACTCCGCTGGTAGCCGGCGGGGGTTGGATGATAGTGAGGTCCGAATCGAGGACGGGGGTGGACGGGTGATCTCGCGGGCGCAGGCGGTCGAGGCGGGGCATCGGTGGATCAACGGGGATCTGCCGCAGGGAGCCGGGGCGGTGCGGCGGGTGTGCGCGCACGAGTTCGAGCTCGGGTGGGTGGTGTGGGCGGAGCCGCCGCGGGTGGAGGTGGATCCGCGCAGCGGCGAGCGGCGGGCGCCCGTGGAGGTGGGGGCCGCGTGTGCCGTGGTGGACCGGGAGAGCGGGCGGTTCACGGTGTGGCCGTCGGTGCCGGTCGAGGAAGTGGTCGGGCTCTACCGGGACTTCGTCGGCGCGGGCGGCTACGACCCGACCAGACCGCCGGCCACCGGCCGGGGCGCCCGGGCCGAGCTGACGTACCGGGACGGCGCCGGCGGGACCCACGCGCTGGCGCTGCGTTCGGCCCCCGGTCTGCCGCACCCGGCGCTGCGCGGCTGGTGGTGGCTGCGGGAGCAGGGCATCCCGGCCGAGGACGTGCTGGCGGTGCGGACCGACCTGCGGCTGAGCGCGCTGCCCGGCGGCTACTGGTCCTACGCGCTGGCGGCCGAACTGCCGCACGCCCGGCTGGACTTCGAGCTGCCGTACGGGCCGCGCTTCGACCACCGGGCCGCCGCCGTACGGGAGTTGCCCGCCCCGCCGGAGGGCCCGGGCCGCAACCGGGTGCCGTTCCCGCGCGCGGTGCCGCCGTCGCCGGGGGAGCCGGACGCGGTGCTGGCGGAGCGGCTGACCCGGCGCTTCGGCCCGGCGGGCGTGCAGCGCTTCGATCGGGCGGACGTGACGCGTGCGGAGCTGCCCGGGGACGCGGCCGCGCTGCTGCTGGCCGCGGGGGTGCCGAAGGCGGTGGACGGGTTCTTCGCGCTGCACCACCCCGGGGTGGAGGCGATCGCCGACGGCTCCCGCCCGGGCACCGTCCTGCCGCCGCTCGCCCCGCACCTCGCCGGGCTCGGCCGCGGCACCCGGGCGGCCGAGCGGGAGCGGCTGGCGCTCGCCGGGCAACTGGTGCTGGGCACGGACGGCTGGGCGCTGATCACCCTGGACGCCGGATCGGGCGCCGTCCGGGCGGTCGACCCCGACTACGCGACGGCCCGCCACTGCAACGCCGACCTGCGGGCCTTCGTCCGCTGCCTGGAGCTGTTCGCCGGCTGGTGGCCCGCACTGCGCGGGCTGGACCCGGCGGCCGCGGGCGCGGCGGTGGACGCCCTGCAGCGGGGCCTGGCGGAGCTGGACGGTGCGGTCTACGGCGATCCGGAGAACTGGTGGGCCGTCATCGTGGAACAGTTGTGGGACGGTCTGCTCTGATCCGACCTCAGACGGCGCTCCCGGGAACCGGACACCGTCACGGAGTTGTCAGAACGATCAGATGACCGCGAACCAGTCGAACCCAGGACCCGAGCGACCCGAACGACCTGCGCGACCCGAGCAGCCTCTTGGAGCCCCTGTGACCGCCGCCCCGCCCCGCACCGCCCGGACGGCCGTCCTCGCCGCGCTCGCGACCCTGGCCGCCGGCTGCGCCGCGGGCGGCGGCCCCGCGCTGCAGGCCCGTTCGGCCGCCGCGACGCCGGTGTGCGGCTCCCCGGTGGTGATCGGCCACCGGGGTGCGCCGTTCAACGCGCCCGAGAACACCATGGCCTCCTTCGAGACCGCGCTCGACCAGGGCGCCGACTGGCTGGAGACCGACGTCCAGACCACCCGGGACGGCGTCCCGGTGCTGATGCACGACCCCACCGTGGACCGCACCACCAACGGCAAGGGCGCCGTCGCCGACCTGACCGCCGCCCAGGTCGCCGCGCTGCGGGTGACCGTCGACCCCGGCCCGGCCCAGCCCGTCCCGACCCTGGAGGAGCTGCTCCAGCGGCTCTCCGGCAGCAGCGCCACCCTGCTGATGGAGATCAAGTGGCAGCGCGCCGAGGACGTCGCCCGGATCGCCCGGATCGCGGCCGGCAGCAAGGCGCACGTCATCCTCTACTCCTTCTCGGTCGACCACCTGCGCCGGGCCCACGCGGTGGCGCCCGCCCTGCCCGTGGTGCTGATCCAGAGCGGCGGGATCGCCGAGGACCCGGGCGACCTGAAGCTGAACGGGATCGCCCTGGACGCCGGCCTGGCCAGCGCGGCCCGGATCGCCGCCGAGCGCAAGGCCGGACGCGAGGTCTACGTCTGGACGCTGGACGGCGAGGAGTCCTGGCAGCTGATGACCGCCCGGGACGCCGACGGCCTGATCACCGACACCCCGGGCCCGGCCCGCCGCTGGGTGGACGCCAACTGCCGCACCGAACGCCGGTCCGGACAGCGCGGCCACTGAAGAGCGGTCACCGAACGGTCGGGACCGATCCGGACCAGGGCGAATACCGTCACGACCGATCTCCTCGACGTCCGCATCGCGTAGCGTGGAGAGTTATGCGACTCGGTGTGCTCGACGTAGGTTCCAACACGGTCCACTTCCTCGTGGTGGACGCCCATCCGGGTGCCGCCCCCCTGCCGGCCTACTCGCACAAGGCCGAGCTGCGCCTGGCCGAGCTGCTGGACGAGTCCGGCGCGATCAGCGAGGCCGGCATCGAGCGGCTGATCGGGCACGTCGCCTCCTCGCTGCGGGTCGCCGAGGACAAGGGCGTGGTCGACATCCTGCCGTTCGCCACCTCCGCCGTGCGCGAGGCCGCCAACGGCGAGCAGGTGCTGCGCCGGGTCACCGACGAGACCGGGGTCGAACTGCGGGTGCTCTCCGGGCAGGACGAGGCCCGGCTCACCTTCCTGGCCGTCCGCCGCTGGTTCGGCTGGTCCTCCGGCCGACTGCTCAACCTGGACATCGGCGGCGGCTCGCTGGAGATCGCCTGCGGCCTGGACGAGCAGCCGGACGTCGCCTGCTCGCTGCCGCTGGGCGCCGGACGGCTGACCGCCCGCTGGCTGCCCGGCGACGTCGCCGACCCGGACGGACTGCGCGAGCTGAGACGGCACGTCCGGGCCGAGATCGCCCACGTGGTCGGCGAGATCTCCCGGCTGGGGCCGCCGCGGCACGCCGTCGCCACCTCCAAGACCTTCAAGCAGCTGGCCCGGATGACCGGCGCCGCCCCCGCCGACGCCGGCCCGTACGCCGACCGCCGGCTCACCCGCAGCGGGCTGTCCGCCTGGCTGCCGCGGCTGTCCGGGATGACCGTCGCCGAGCGCGCGCAGATCCCCGGCGTCTCCGAGGGCCGGGCCAAGCAGCTGCTGGCCGGGGCGCTGGTCGCCGACGCCGCGATGGACCTGTTCGGCCTGGACGAGCTGGACGTCTGTCCGTGGGCGCTGCGCGAGGGCATCATCCTGCGCCAGCTGGACGCCATGGACAGCCCCGCCGACCGCCGCCGCCCCGCGCTCACCCTGTAGGGCTTCTCCGGAGGCCCGGGCGTGCCGATGGTCACTCCGCCGGGCATCCCACCCCGTTCCGGGCGTGCTCCGCTTACGCTGTCTCCCGTGGTGCAACCAGCGGGCGAGGACGGAACGCAGGAGGGCCGCGCTCCCGGAGCGGACGGGCAGCCGCGGCCGACGAGCCCGCGCGGACGGCTCGGCAAGGCCGGGCTCGGCAAGGCGTCCCTCGGCAAGGCGTCCCTCGGCAAGGCCGTCAAGGGCGCCACCGCCGCGCAGGCCGCCAAGGCCACCAAAGCGGTCAAGGCCGCCAAGGCGGTCAAGGCCGCCAAGGCGGTCAAGGCCGCCCAGCACACCGTGAAGAAGGCCACAAAGAAGACGACCGAGCCCACCACGGCGAAGCCGCCCAAGGAGACCCGCACCGCCCGGGCCGCCGGCGCCGCCAAGGCCGCCGTCCAGTCCGTCCGCTCGGTCAAGGCCGCCAAGCGCGACGCCGCCCGCCCGCCGCTGCTGCGCACCACCGACCGGCTCGTACTGCCCCAGCACCCGACCCTGCACATCCCGGACACCAAGGTGGTGCTGTCCACCGCCTCGGTGTACCCGGCGAGCACCGCCGTCGCCTTCGAACTGGCCGCCAAGCTCGGCTACGACGGGGTCGAGGTGATGGTCTGGAACGACCCGGTCAGCCAGGACCTGGAGGCCCTGCGCCGGCTCTCCGACGCCCATCAGCTGCCGATCCTGGCCGTGCACGCGCCCTGCCTGCTGATCACCCAGCGGGTGTGGACCACCGACCCGTGGACCAAGCTGGTCCGGGCCAGGGCGGCGGCCGAGAAGCTCGGCGCGAGCGCCGTCGTCGTCCACCCGCCGTTCCGCTGGCAGCGGCAGTACGCGCGGGAGTTCGTCGAGGGCATCAACCGGATGGCGGGCGAGACCGACGTCCGCTTCGCCGTCGAGAACATGTACCCGTGGCGCTACCGCGACCGCGAGGTGCTGGCGTACGCGCCGGGCTGGGACGTCACCGAAGAGGAGTACCGGCACTTCACCATCGACCTCTCGCACGTCGCCACCTCCCGGGTCGACGCCTTCGCCATGGTCGAGCGGATGGGCGACCGGCTCGCCCACGTCCACCTGGCCGACGGCAGCGGCTCCGGCAAGGACGAGCACCTGATCCCGGGCCGGGGCAAGCAGCCCTGCGCCGAGCTCCTGGAGCACCTCGCCCGCACCGGCTTCGACGGCCACGTGGTGCTGGAGGTCAACACCCGCCGCTCCGCGTCCCCCGCCGAACGCGAGGCCGATCTGGCCGAGGCCCTCGCCTTCACCCGCTTGCACCTGGCCACCCCCTCGCGCGTACGCTGAGCCCGGGCCCGGCCGGGCGCGAACAGCCGCACCGAGGGGGAGAGATGACGGAACGTCGGAACTACCGCGAGGCCGCCCTGAGCTTCGGCGCGGTCGCCGCCGAGTACGACCGGGGCCGCCCCGGCTACCCCGACGAGCTGTTCGACACGGTGGAGCGGCTCTGGGGCCGCGCCCTCAAGGGGGCCAGGGTCCTGGACGTCGGCGCCGGCACCGGCATCGCCACCCGGCTGCTGGCCGCCCGGGGCGCGGACGTCGTCGCGGTCGAGCCCAGCGACGGGATGGCCGCCCGGTTCCTGCTCTCCTCACCCGCCCTGCCGCTGGTCCGCGGCGACGGCGACGACCTGCCCTTCCACGACGCGTCCGCCGACCTGATCACCTACGCCCAGGCCTTCCACTGGACCCACCCCGAGCGGTCCGTCCCCGAGGCGATCCGGGTGCTGCGGCCCGGCGGGGCCGTCGCCACCTGGTGGAACGTGCAGGACGAGACCGTGCCGTGGGTCCGGGCCCGGGGCCGGCGGATGGCCGCCGCCCTCCCCGACCGCTACCACGGCTACGGCGGGATCAGCGCCCACACCGCCCACTTCGCCCCGGCCGGCCTCGCGGTCGAACGGGCGGTGCTGCGCTGGGAGCGGCGGCTCACCGTCGAGCACCTGCTCACCGACCTCACCTCGCGCTCCTACCTGGCCTCGCTCGGCCCCGAGGAGCGCGCACCGGTGCTGGCCGCCGAACGGGAGGCCGTGCTCGCCGAGTTCCCGGACGGCGTGGTGGTCGAACCGTTCGTCCTGGACGTCACCGTGGCCGTCAAACGGGGCTGACCCGCGGCGCCCGCCGGCTGCCCGCATCGCGGACGCGCCGTCCGCCGGCCGGACGGCGGGCGTAGGCTCGTAAGCCACACGGCCCCCGCACCCTCCTCACCGGCGGGCGCCGGCGACAGCCCCGAAGGAGTGGAGCACAGTGCCCGAGCTGAGGTCCCGTACGGTCACCCACGGTCGCAACATGGCAGGCGCCCGGGCGCTTCTCCGGGCCGCCGGCGTAGCCCGCGAGGACTTCGGCAAGCCGATCATCGCGGTCGCCAACTCCTTCACCGAGTTCGTCCCCGGCCACACCCACCTCCAGCCGGTCGGCCGGATCGTCTCCGAGGCCATCAAGCAGGCGGGCGGCATCCCGCGCGAGTTCAACACCATCGCCGTCGACGACGGCATCGCGATGGGCCACGGCGGCATGCTCTACTCGCTGCCCTCGCGCGACCTGATCGCCGACTCGGTCGAGTACATGGTCAACGCGCACTGCGCCGACGCGCTGATCTGCATCTCCAACTGCGACAAGATCACCCCCGGCATGCTGATGGCCGCGCTGCGCCTGAACATCCCGACCGTCTTCGTCTCCGGCGGCCCGATGGAGGCCGGCAAGGCCACCCTGGTCGACGGCACCGTGCGCAAGCTGGACCTGGTCGACGCGATCTCCCAGGCGGTCAACGAGAACGTCTCCGACGAGGACATCGCGATCATCGAGGAGAACGCCTGCCCGACCTGCGGCTCCTGCTCCGGCATGTTCACCGCCAACTCGATGAACTGCCTCACCGAGGCGATCGGCCTCTCGCTGCCCGGCAACGGCTCGGTGCTCGCCACCCACACCGCCCGCCGGGCGCTGTACGAGAAGGCCGGGCACACCGTCGTCGAGATCGCCAACCGCCACTACGGCCAGGACGACGCCTCGGTGCTGCCGCGCGCGATCGCCACCCGCGCCGCCTTCGAGAACGCCATGGCCCTGGACATCGCCATGGGCGGCTCGACCAACACCATCCTGCACCTGCTCGCCGCCGCCCAGGAGGCCGAGCTGGACTTCGACATGCGGGCCATCGACGCCGTCTCCCGCAAGGTGCCCTGCCTGTCCAAGGTCGCGCCCAACGGCTCGTACTACATGGAGGACGTGCACCGGGCCGGCGGCATCCCGGCCATCCTCGGCGAGCTGTACCGGGGCGGGCTGCTCAACGAGGACGTCCACACCGTGCACGCCGACTCGCTCGCCGAGTGGCTCAAGACCTGGGACGTGCGCGGCGGTTCGCCCTCCGCGGAGGCCGTCGAACTGTGGCACGCCGCCCCCGGCTGCGTCCGCTCCGCCGAGGCCTTCTCCCAGTCCGAGCGCTGGGAGTCGCTGGACACCGACGCCGCCAAGGGCTGCATCCGCAGCGTCGAGCACGCCTACTCGGTCGAGGGCGGCCTCGCCGTGCTGTACGGCAACCTCGCCGAGGACGGCTGCATCGTGAAGACGGCCGGCGTGGACGAGTCGATCTGGACCTTCAGCGGCCCGGCCGTCGTGGTCGAGTCCCAGGAGGACGCGGTCGAGGCGATCCTCGCCAAGCGGGTCAAGGAGGGCGACGTCGTCGTCATCCGCTACGAGGGCCCCAAGGGTGGCCCGGGCATGCAGGAGATGCTCTACCCCACCTCCTTCCTCAAGGGCCGCGGCCTCGGCAAGGCCTGCGCGCTGGTCACCGACGGCCGCTTCTCCGGCGGCACCTCGGGCCTGTCCATCGGCCACGCCTCCCCGGAGGCGGCCTCCGGCGGCACCATCGCGCTGGTCGAGGACGGCGACACCATCGCCATCGACATCCCGGCCCGGACCATCTCCCTCGAGGTGCCGGCCGAGGTCCTCGCCGAGCGCCGCCGCGCGCTGGAGGCCGGGGACGGCTACCGGCCGAAGAACCGCGACCGCCAGGTCAGCCAGGCCCTGCGGGCCTACGCGGCGATGGCCACCTCGGCCGACAAGGGCGCCGTCCGGGACGTCGGCAAGCTCGGCTGAGACCTGCTGTCACGAGGAGGAGCCGTCCCGCCGGCCGGGACGGCTCCTCCGCCGTCCGTGCCGACCGGGTGATAATCGGGGGCGTGAGCGAGCAGCCCCCCACCCCCGCCCCCAAGCCCGCCGGCGTCCCCGAGCCGGAGCCGATCCGCTTCTTCGGCACCAGCTGGCTCGACCGGGACAACGGCTACTGGCCGCGCCGGCTCGGCGTCTCGACCGGCGCCCTGGTCGCCACCGCCGCCGCCGTGCTGGTGCTGCGCTTCGGCGTCGAGGGCGTCGCGCTCTCCGACAGCGGCGGCTTCCTGAACGGGCTGCTCACCGCGGCGATCGCGGTCTGCTCGCTGATGTCCGTCCGGCGCACCTGGAAGGTGCTCACCGAGGGCAAGGACCAGCTGACCGGCTGGATGGCCGAGGACAAGTCGCTCGGCGCGGTCTGGCTGATCGGCGGGGCCGGCAGCCTGGCCGCCTACTTCGCCCGCAGCCTGGTCGAGGCCCCGGGCGAGGCCGTCCGGCGCGCCGCGTACGAGCGGGCCGTCGAGCAGCACGCCAAGCGCCGGGCCGGCCGCAGCGGCCGCCCCGGCGGGAAGCGCAAGCGCTGACGTCAGTAGCGGCTGACCCTGCCGCAGTCTCCGCCGCCGGTGGTCGGAAGGTCATTGCTGCGGTCGTACGGGTCGCTCTTGGGGCCGGTCTGTCCCGGATCGGGGCTCGCGAACTGCTCGAACTCCGGGTGCAGCAGGCCGTCGTAGACGCCGCACGCGCTGTTGCCGAGGTCCGACGCGGACTTGTCGATCATGAGCTTCCCCGGATTGACCTGGAACCTGGCCGGGTCGTAGAAGCGGCAGTCCTGCTGCCTGCACACGATCGTCCGGGTGGTCCAGGTAATTCCGGATCTTCGGCTATCGGCATCGCGCCGGTATGCCGACGGGGTGTGACGGTTCGTCGATCGGGGGCGCACCTTGTGGTGAACCCGTGCGCGGGGCTGGAGCGTTCACCGGTCCTTGTCCGGGAAAGTGCTCCGGTCAGCCCTTGCCGCGGGCCTGCTTCACCGAGCCCACCACCCCGGCGATCACCAGCAGGAGGCCCGCCGGGAGTAGCGAGATGAAGAAAGCGCCGAACAGCCCGGCGTCGCCGAGGAAGTACTGCGCCAGGGTGTTCAGCACCAGCAGCCCGCCGGCCGCCGGAAGGGCCGACTGCCACGGGTGCGCGTCGGCCCAGCGGCGCAGCCGTCGGTCGGTGGTGTCGCGGCGCAGCTGCCCGCCGACGGTGCCGACCAGGAAGAGGAAGAACAGGGCCCAGCCGGCCGGTCCGGCCAGCATGCTCAGCGACCAGTCACCGGAGATCGCCTCGACCCCCAGGGCGGTCGCCCCCACCACCGCACCGACTCCCGCAGCGGTCCGCCACGGGCCCACCGTCGCCGAGGCGGCGGCGAGTTGCCGGTTCTCACGTCGGGACATCTCGTCGTGTGCCATGCCTCCACCGTGCGCCTGCCCGGGCCGGGAGGCCATAGGGGAAACCCCGGAGTTTTCTCCCTAGGGGCGACCGCCCTCGCGACGGCTTCCCGGTACCCGGGGACCACGGAGCGGACGGTCCCGACGGGCGCCGCCGCGCGGTGGAAGGATGGCCGCAGTACCGAGGCAAGGAGCGGACCATGGGCAGCAGCGCAGCACGCGGACAGAAGATCGCCTTCCTGGGCACCGGCAAGATCGGGGAGGCCCTGCTCTCCGGTCTGCTGCGGGCCGGCAAGGCCCCGTCGGACGTCCTGGTGACCGCCCGCCGCCCCGAGCGCGCGGCCGAACTCACCGCCCGCTACGGCGTGGTGGCCGTCTCCAACGCCGAGGCCGCCAAGCTGGCCGACACCCTGATCCTCGCCGTCAAGCCGCAGGACATGGGCACCCTGCTGGAGGAGCTGGCCCCGCACATCAGCCCGGACCGGCTGGTGATCTCGGCGGCGGCCGGCATCCCGACCGCCTGGTTCGAGGAGCGGCTGGCGGCCGGCACCCCGGTGGTCCGGGTGATGCCCAACACGCCCGTGCTGGTGGACGAGGGGATGAGCGTCATCTCCGGCGGCTCGCACGCACGGGAGGAGCACCTGGCGCGCGCCGAGGAGATCTTCAGCTCGGTCGGCAAGGCGCTGCGGCTGCCGGAGTCCCAGCAGGACGCGGCCACCGCGCTGTCCGGCTCGGGCCCGGCCTACTTCTACTTCCTGGTCGAGGCCATGACCGACGCGGGCATCCTGCTCGGCCTGCCCCGGCAGGTGGCGCACGACCTGATCGTGCAGTCCGCGATCGGCGCCTCGGTGATGCTGCGCGACTCCGGCGAGCACCCGGTGAAGCTGCGCGAGGCGGTCACCTCCCCGGCCGGCACGACCATCGCGGCCATCCGCGAGCTGGAGAACCACGGGGTGCGGGCCGCGCTGCTGGGCGCCCTGGAGGCGGCCCGGGACCGTTCCCGGGAGCTGGCCTCCGGCGGGAAGTGATCGCGCGCGACCCCTCCCGCAATCGCGGCGCAACCCCTACGCTCTCGGCCACCATCGTCCGTACCGGCCAGTAGCGAGGTCCCGCATGAGTGCCGCGCCGTCCGTGCAGCCCGTCTCGTCCTCGATGGCCGTCGGCCTGCGCGCCGGGCGGGCCGCGCTCGCCGTCAGCTTCCTGCTCCAGGGCACCACCTTCGCGCTGCTGGTCACCTGCATCCCGGAGATCCAGCACCGGTACGGGCTGAGCGACGGGTTGCTGCCGGTCTTCCTCGCCGCGGTGCCGATCCTGGCCGGGGCGGGCTCGATCCTCTCCGAGCAGTTGGTGAAGCGCACCGGCGCCCGGGCCGTGCTGCGGGTGGTCCAGCCGGCGGTCTGCCTCAGCCTGGCGGGCGCCGGGCTGGGCGACTCGCTGTGGCAACTCGCCCTCGCGCTCGGCGCGTTCGGTCTGTTGGTCGGCGCGCTGGACGCCAGCATGAACATGCTGGGGGTGGGGCTGCAGCACCGCTACGGCCGCTCGATCATGATCGGGTTCCACGCCGCGTTCAGCCTCGGCGGCATCCTCGGCGCGGCGATCGCGGGCCTCGGCTCGCACTACGGCCTGGGGCTGCCGGTGCTGTTCGGCACGGCCGGGGCGGTGATCGCCCCGCTCGCGGTGCTGACCGGCACCGGCTTCGCCGGACCGGCCGAACTCGGCGACGCCGTCCGGGAGGCCGCCGAGGCCGCCGCCCGGTCCATCCCGTGGCGCCCGCTGCTGCCGCTGTGCCTGGCGATGGCCTTCGCGTACATCGCGGACGCCTCCGTCTCCAACTACAGCGTCAAGTACCTCACCGACGGCCTGGGCAGCCGCGAGGACCTCGCCAAGCTCTCCTACCTCGGCTACATGGTCGCGATGCTGCTCGGCCGGGCCCTGGGTGACCGCGCGGTGCAGCGCTTCGGTGCGGTCGCGGTGGTGCGCGGCGGCGCGGCGCTGGCCGCGCTCGGCTTCGGGCTGGCCGCGGTGGCGCCCGTCGCCTGGGCGGGCATCGCCTCGTTCACCGTGCTCGGCTTCGGCATCTGCGCGATCATCCCCCAGGTGTTCGCGGCCGGCGGGCGGCTCTTCCCGGCCGACTCGGACGCCGCCGTGGCCCGGCTCAACCTCTTCAACTACGTGGGCTTCCTGATCGGTTCGCCGCTGGTCGGGGCGATCGCGGACGCCGGCTCGTACCGGTGGGCGCTGCTCGCCCCGATGCTGCTGGTGCTCGCCGTGCTGCCGCTGGCCGAGCGCTTCGCCCCGGCACCGGTGGTGGCCCCCGCCGCGGCGACACGCCCCTAGGCCCCCGCGGTGGGTGGGCGAGCCCTGGCGGTCGTCCGTGCACGCCCACCCACTACGGTGGAGGCCATGCCCGAAGCCGAGCGTGACACCCCCTGCGGCCTGCACCTCTTCTGGGACGAGGCCGTCACCGCCTACGACTTCGGCCCCGGCCACCCGATGGACCCGACCCGGCTGGCGCTCACCATGCGCCTGGTCGAGGCCCTCGGGCTGGACGCCGGGCCCGGGGTGACCGTCCGCTCCGCGCCGGCCGCGGGGGAGTCCACCCTGCGGCTGGTGCACACCCGGGAGTACGTCGAGGCGGTCAAGCACGCCGCCGCGCACCCCGAGCAGTCGGACCCCCGGCACGGCCTCGGCACCGACGACAACTGGTCCTTCCCGGCCGTCCATTCGGCCTCCGCGCTGATCGCCGGTCAGTCGGTCGCCGCCGCCGAGGCGGTCTGGCGCGGCGAGACCCCGCACGCCGTGAACTTCGCCGGCGGGCTGCACCACGCGATGCCCGGCAAGGCCTCCGGCTTCTGCATCTACAACGACCCGGCCCTCGCCATCGCCCGGCTGCTCGAACTCGGCGCCGAGCGGGTCGCCTACGTCGACGTGGACGTCCACCACGGCGACGGCGTCCAGGAGGCCTTCTGGAACGACCCCCGGGTGCTGACCGTCTCGCTGCACGAGCACCCGGCCACGCTCTTCCCGCAGACCGGCTGGCCCACCGAGACCGGCGGCCCGGACGCCCCCGGCTCCGCCGCCAACCTGCCGCTGCCGGCCGGCACCGGCGACGCCGGCTGGCTGCGCGCCTTCCACGCCCTGGTGCCCGAGCTGCTCGCCGCCTTCCGGCCGCAGGTCCTGGTCACCCAGCACGGCGCGGACACCCACCTGGAGGACCCGCTCGCCCATCTGGCCGTCACCGTGGACGCCCAGCGGCTGATCGCCGAGGAGCTGCACGAGCTGGCCCACCGGCACGCCGGCGGCCGCTGGGTGGCCACCGGTGGCGGCGGCTACGCGGTGGTGGACGTCGTCCCGCGCAGCTGGACCCACCTGGTCGCCACCGCCGCCGGCCGGCCCGTCGACCCGGCCACCGAGACCCCCGAGGCCTGGCGCGCCGAGGTCTACCACCGCACCCGCCGCCCGGCCCCGCTGCGGATGACCGACGGCGCCCGCCCGGCCTGGCGCGACTTCGACTCGGGTTACGATCCGGCCGACCGACTCGATCAGGCCATCCTCGCCAGCCGCCGCGCGGTGTTCCCGCACCACGGACTGCTGGCCTGAAACCGCCGCCCCGGCCGCGCGTCGGGCGGGCCGTGCGTACGCCCACTGGTGCGATCCGCCGAGTGACTACGTACTGCAACGGTCCTATCTCTCACCGTACGAGGACTGCATCTCCCCTCTTCCCACTGGTACCACCCATAACTACTCTGGGGATACACGTGTGCCGGTGGAGTCACCGGAGGGGAAGCCGGTGCCTTGCACACGGGTAAGGGTCGGGTGATGGTCATGAGTTCCGTCGAGCGTCCCCTGCAGGAAGTCGTCTTCCTGACCGTGGCCGAGGTCGCCGCGGTCATGCGGGTGTCCAAGATGACCGTGTACCGGTTGGTGCACAGCGGAGAGCTGCCGGCCATCCGGGTCGGACGGTCCTTCCGGGTGCCCCAGCAGGCGGTGCACGAGTACCTCAAGGAGTCGTACGTGCGGCTCGAGAGCGCGTAGCCGACCGGTCGGGCGGGGGCGCGTCCGCAGCCGTGGACGCGCCCCCGTTCGCCCCGGATTTCCCGGGAGTTTCCCGGCTGCCGGGAGTGCGATTTACAGGCCCGGGCACACGGACGGTAGGCTAGGCCCTCACGTCAGTCGTATGGACTCCGTCTCTCACGGACGAGAGTCTCAGTGAGCGAGGGTTGTTCCGTGGGCTCTGTCATCAAGAAGCGTCGCAAGCGTATGGCCAAGAAGAAGCACCGCAAGCTTCTGAAGAGGACCCGGGTCCAGCGCCGCAACAAGAAGTAACGCCTGAGCCTGCGCTTCGGCCCCGCACTCGCGGGGGTCACCCCCGCACTGGGGTTCGGCGGCGCAGGAAGAACTCATCGGCCCCGCCCTCGCGGGGGTCAGGCGTTCCACCGCCCGCCCGGGCTTCGTGCCCGGGCGGGCGGTGTCGTTTCACGGCCCGGCGCGGCGGCGCGGTACGGTGCACGCAGGCCGCTCGGTCGAGGGAATGGGGTGCAGCACCGTGGGCGTGGTCGTGCTCGTCACCGGCGTGGCACGCCATCTCGGTGCCCGCTTCGCCGCCGAGGTCCGTCGCCGGCCGGGGGTGGACCGGGTCGTCGGGGTGGACGTGCAGCCGCCGCGGCAGCCGGTCGAGGAGCCGGACGGCCCGGCCGCGCCGTACACCTTCCACCAGCTGGACCTGCGCCGCCCGGCGGTCTCCCGGGTGATCGCCGAGCACCGGGTGGACACCGTGGTGCACCTCAGCGTCAGCGCCACCGGCCTGGGCTCCACCAACCGCTCCGCGGTGAAGGAGTCCAACGTCATCGGCACCATGCAGCTGCTCGGCGCCTGCCAGAAGGCCCCCGGGGTGCGCCGGCTGGTGGTGAAGTCGACCACCGGCGTCTACGGCTCCGCGCCCCGCGACCCGGCGGTGTTCAGCGAGCGGAACCAGCCGAAGGACCCGCCCGGCGGCGGCTTCGCCAAGGACGCGGCCGAGGTGGAGGGCTACGTGCGCGGCTTCGCCCGGCGCCGCCCGGACGTCGCGGTGACGGTGCTGCGCTTCGCCAACATCGTCGGCCCGGGCGCGGACACCCCGCTCAGCGAGTACTTCGCCCTGCCGGTGCTGCCGACCGTGCTCGGCTACGACCCCAGGCTGCAGTTCGTGCACGAGGACGACGCGGTCGCGGTGCTCTGCCGGGCCGTCGACGAGCCCGCCCCGGGCACCGTCAACACCGGCACCTTCAACGTGGCGGGGGAGGGAGTGCTGCTGCTCTCCCAGTGCGCCCGCCGGCTCGGCCGCCCCACCCTGCCGCTGCTGCTGCCCGCGGTCAGCTGGATGGCCGCGCTGGCCCGGCAGACCCGGCTGGTGGACGTCTCGCCGGAGCAGCTGCGGCTGCTGACCCACGGCCGGGTGGTGGACACCACCCGGCTGCGGGAGGTCTTCGGCTACCGCCCGGCGTTCAGCACTCCGGAGGCCTTCGCCGACTTCGCCGCCGCCCTGGGCCCCGGCCTGCTGCCGCCCGAGCGGCTGGCCGCCGTCACCGACCGGCTGGCCACCCTGGTCGTGCCGCACGAGCGGCCCGCCGTACCGAACCGCCCCCGCCGCCCGAGGAGCTGAACCGCGATGAGTGCCGCCGCCGAGAAAGCGCCGGGCGAGGCCAAGGTCATCCCGATCGAGACCGCCCCCAGCTGGACGTCCCCCGAGGGCCCCGGGCTGGCCGACCGGCTCGCCGGAGCCGTCGGCGGGGCGCTGTCCGGGCAGCTCGGCCCGGCGGCGACCCGGCTGTTCGGCAAGGGCTGGGAGGGCCGGGCCACCGAGGGGCTGGCCTTCCTGCGCCGCCGGATCACCGGCGACTACGAAGTGGACGAGTTCGGCTTCGACCGGGAGCTCACCGAGGAGGTGTTGCTCTCGCTGCTGCGTCCGCTGGCCGAGAAGTACTTCCGGATCACCGTCGAGGGGATCGAGAACATCCCGTCCGAGGGCGGCGCGCTGATCGTCGCCAACCACTCCGGCACCGTCCCGCTGGACGCCCTGATGACCCAGGTGGTCATCCACGACCACCACCCGCACCACCGGCACCTGCGGATGCTCGCCGCCGACCTGGTCTTCGTGCTGCCGGGCGTCAACGAACTGGCCCGCAAGGCCGGCCACACCCTGGCCTGCAACGAGGACGCCCAGGCGCTGCTGGAGCGCGGCGAGGTGGTCGGGGTCTGGCCGGAGGGCTTCAAGGGCATCGGCAAGCCGTTCTCCGAGCGCTACAAGCTGCAGCGCTTCGGCCGCGGCGGCTTCGTCTCCTCGGCGCTGCGGGCGAGGGTGCCGATCGTGCCGTGCTCGATCGTCGGGGCGGAGGAGACCTACCCGATGATCGGCAACGTGAAGACGCTGGCCCGGCTGCTCGGTCTGCCGTACGTGCCGATCACGCCGACCTTCCCGTGGCTGGGGCCGCTCGGGGTGCTGCCGCTGCCGACCAAGTGGACGATCCGCTTCGGCGAGCCGATCGCCACCGACGGCTATCCGGCGGAGGCGGCGGACGATCCGATGCTGGTCTTCGACCTGGCCGACGAGGTGCGCGAGACCATCCAGCACACCCTCTACCAGCTGCTGGTGCAGCGGCGTTCGGTGTTCTTCTGACCCCTCCTCCGGAAACGGTGTGACGGTGGCCCGGCGGAGCGCACTCCGCCGGGCCACCGTCACACCACGTCGCCGAACAGGCCCTAGCTGCCGCCGAGGATCCGCAGCCCGGGCAGCAGGCCCGGGATCAGCGGGGGCACGTCCACCCCCTGCGGGGCGCCGCCCGGCGTGCTGGGCGGGCCGGAGGGCTGCGGCAGCTGCGGCGGGGCCGCGTCGGCGCTCGGCGAGGGCTTGCCCGCGCCGGCGAGCCCTCCGGTGAGGTCGCCGACCAGCCCGTTGACCGCGTCCGGGGCGCTGCTGGGCAGGGTGCTCGGCAGACCGCCGCCCTTGCCCCCGCTGCCGGTGCCGGAGGCGGGCGGGGCCTGGTCGGTGCCGGGACGGCTGCCGGTGCCGCCCTGGGACCGTCCGGAGCCGGGCGTGGTGCCGGAGCCGTTCGCCCCGGAGTCGGCCGGGGCGCCCGCGGTCGAGGAGGACGAGTCGTCGCCCGCTCCGGTGCCGGCCGGGCCGCCGCTCTTGGCGGGCGGCTGGGCCAGGCGCAGGGGCGCGACGTCCTCGCTTATGTCGTCGAAGAGCTGGTTCACCAGGTGTGCCTGCTCGGTGAGTTGGACCGGCAGCCGGCCCTGCAGCTCGCTCCAGCGGCCGTCCTCGTCGTGGGCGAAACCGGCCAGCGCGCGCATCGGGTCCAGCGAGCCGTTGCTGCGGTAGACCGAGCGCAGCAGGTCACGGCCCTTGAGGGCGTCGGCGTGCATGTCGTCCAGCGCCCGGCGGACCCGGTCGACGGTGACCGGGCTGAGCCCGCTGGTCGAATCGTTCCGGCCGACCAGGGCGTTGGCCTCGCCGAGCCGGGTGGCGGCGTTGCCGAGCAGCAGCTCGCCGCGTTCCGAGTCGGAGTCCGCGAGGTCCAGTCGGAGCCCTTCGAGGCCGCGCTTCATGCCGTACAGCGTGTCCCCGGGGAGGGCGTTGGAGCTCGCGGTGGCGGCCCCGGCCAGGCTGCCGACGGCGAGCCCGGCGACCAGCCCGCCGATCGCGAAACGGCGGCTCCACCGGCCGCGCGGCGCCGTTCGGATGGCCCGGTGGCGGCGCTGGCGGGGCACCGCGGCGCCCGGCCCGCCCGCGAAGGCCTGCTCGAACGCGGCCATCAGCTGGGCGCGTTGGACCGTCCGGACCTCCTGGTCCAGGGCTGGTCCGGGCAGCGCTCCCAATGCGTCGGCCAGGCCCACCAGTTCGGCCATCGCGACCGAACCCGCCTCGGCGGAAGCGGTGTTGGCCGATTCGGCGGTGGCCGCGCGGCGTTGCTCCGCCTGGTGGGCCTCCAGCGCCTCGGCGAAGGCCTTCGCCCGGCGGTGCTCCAGCACGTTTGCCGTCACGGGCCACACCTCCCTTCGTCGTTGTCGACACCCCGGCCTGCCGGACGGTTGCCCCGGCGGGCCAAAGCCACTCCATCGGGTGACAGGTCGCAATTCGGCTTGACCGTACGCCTGGTGGGGGCTTGCACGCTGGCCAACGAGCGGTGCGGGCGGTCGGTTACGCGCGGCTGATCATCGGACCGACTGTTCACCCGGACGTGTCGGTCGGGTGGGAGTGGTGACGGGCCCTCGGGCCGTCGCCGGACCGGGGCCCGTCCTATCGCCCCCTCGGTCACCGCCGCCTCACCGCGCGTCGGGCGGGAGCAGCCGGGCCAGGGTGCGGACTGCGCGGTACTGGAGGGTCTTGATCGCGCCCTCGTTCTTGCCCATGATCCGCGCCGTCTCGGCCACCGAGAGGCCCTGCAGGAAACGCAGCGTCACGCACTCCTGCTGCTGGGGGTTGAGCCGGCGCACCGCGTCCAGCAGGGCGGCGTTGGAGAGCGACTCCAGCACCGACTCCTCCGGGCTGCGCTCGCACTCGTTGGAGTCGAGCATCTCGCCGGTGGTGACCTCCAGCCGGAACCGGCTGGACTTGAAGTGGTCGGCGACCAGGTTGCGGGCGATGGTGACCAGCCAGGCGCCGAAGTCCCGGCCCTGCCAGGTGAAGGTGCCGATCCGGCGCAGCGCGCGCAGGAAGGTCTCGCTGGTGAGGTCCTCGGCGGTGGCCCGGCTGCCGACCCGGTAGTAGATGTAGCGGTAGACGGTGTCCGCGTAGTGGTCGTAGAGCCGGCCGAAGGCCTCGCTCTCGCCGGCCTGGGCCCGCTCGACCAGCTCCATGATCGGGTTGTGCTCGGTCTCGTAGCCGGGGCTGGGCGCCGTGCGGGCGCGGCTGCGGCCGACGCCGGTGCTGCCGGTGCGGCTGCGCGAGCCGGTGCCGGTGGAGCCGGCAGCGGTGGTGCGCAGGGCCAGGCCGGGGCCGTGCTGGTGGCCGAACGGCGCGCCGGCGGGCACGAGTTGGGGCGAGGCGGCGAGCTGGCCGCGGAGCAGGGTGCGCAGCAGTTCCAGGCCGGTGGAGATCTGCCGCTCGGCGGCCGGGTGGCCGCGGAGGTCGGTGCGGGGGCGCAGGGGCGCGGACGACGGGCGGGAGGGTGCAGGCACGTCGTTCCGGACGGGTGGGTACACGGGACTCCCAGAGGCAGAACTGTGGACGGATCACCTCCGCCTGCGCGGAGAGCACTCCCCATGGCACCCGTTCGAGCGGGATGCATGGGCGACGTGCATCCAGGAGAGAATAACGCTTTGTGCAATGACAGCTACACCGTGTGGTCGAAGTGGTCGTTTGGGATCCAGTTGTTGTGCATATTCGGCTGACACTGACCGGAGATGTCGTCATTCATCCGGCTCAACGTGACCGTTTGGGCGCCCAGGGTGACCAATTCGGCGGTACTGCGGGCGGTTTCCCAGCCTTGAGGCCCAGCAATCCTTGACTTTCCGGGACTGGCGAACGATCAGAACCGGTCACCGGCCGGCAGGTTCGTTCAGTGACCCGGACGGCCTTGCGGGAGTGGGGAGTTCGCTCGTACGAGGGGGCAGGTCAGGACCCCGATTGACGCCTGCTCACCCGCGCGGGGGAGGGGCGGAAACGGCTCCGCGCACCGGGGTCGGGCCCCTCCGTGCACCGGGGTCGGGCCGCTCCGCGGCCCCGGTCCGGACCCCGCTCAGCCGTGCCGGCGACGGCGCCGCAGCGCCACCGCGGCCGCCGTCGCACCGGCCGCCACCCCGAGCGCGGCCGCCGCCGGAAGCCCCACCCGGGCCGCCCTGCGCCCGGTCCGGAAGTCGCGCACCCGCCAGCCCTGCGCCCGGGCGTGCCGCCGCAGCGCGCCGTCCGGGTTCACCACGTACGGGTGGCCGACCAGCGAGAGCATCGGGATGTCGTTGGCCGAGTCGCTGTACGCGGCGCAGCGGTCGAGGTCCAGCCGTTCGCGCCGGGCCAGCGCGCTCACCGCGGCGGCCTTGGCCGGGCCGTGCAGCAGGTCGCCGACCAGTCGTCCGGTGTAGTGGCCGTCCCGGGCCTCGGCGACGGTGCCGAGCGCGCCGGTCATGCCGAGCCGCCGGGCGATGATCCGGGCCACCTCCAGCGGGGCGGCGGTCACCAGCCAGACCCGCTGGCCGGCGTCCAGGTGCATCTGGACCAGCGCGCGGGTGCCGGGCCAGATCTTGTCGGTGACGACCTGCTCGAAGACCTCCTCGCAGATCGCTTCCAGGTCGGCGGTGCGCTTCCCTGCGACGATGCCGAGGGCGGTGTTGCGGGCGTCCGAGATGTGGTCCGGGTCCTCCGTGCCGTGCAGCCGGAACATGGCCTGCTGCCAGGCGAAGCGGGCGATGTCGCGGCGGGTGAGGAAGCCGTGGCGGTAGAGGCCGACGCCGAGGTAGAAGATCGCCGCGCCGCGCAGGATGGTGTTGTCGCAGTCGAAGAAGGCGGCGGCGCGCGGGTCGTCCCGGTCGGGGGTGTGGTTGCCGGCCGGGGCCTTGGGGGCCTTCCCGGGCCTGCCCGTCGCGGGGACCGCGGTCGCCGTGCTCACCGTGGTCGTCGTCGCCTTCTCCTCGGCGGCGTCCGTCGTGAGCGGGGACAGCGGCTCGGCGCGCAGCGCGGCCTCGGCGGCCGCGGCGGCGGCCTCGCCCGCCAGGGCGCTCCGCTCGGTGGTGGAGCGTCTCGCCTGGGTGAGCCTTCGGAGCACGGCCATGTCATCGAGCATATCCAGCCGGGCGGGGAGCGGCCGTGACGGAGCCGTGCCCGTGCGGTGAACAGCTGCCCCGTCCGAACGCCCCGTCCCGAGCCGAAGGGGTGCGCCGGTGTCGAGGGGGAGAAGTGAGGGAGTGGCGCAGGAGCGAGGGAGTGCCGACCGTCGGCGCCGGGTCCGAAGCGGCCCGGAGGTGAGCGGGCGAGTACCCGCCCCGAGCCGAAGGGGGGCGCCGGTGCCGAGAGGGAGAAGTGAGGGAGTGACGCAGGAGCGAGGGAGTGCCGACCGTCGGCGCCGGGTCCGAAGCGCCCCGGAGGTGAGCGGGCGAGTACCCGCCCCGAGCCGAAGGGGGGCGCCGGTGCCGAGAGGGAGAAGTGAGGGAGTGACGCAGGAGCGAGGGAGTGCCGACCGTCGGCGCCGGGTCCGAAGCGCCCCGGAGGTGAGCGGGCGAGTGACGGCACAATGACGGGGTGAGCCCACTGCTGCGACGTAAGAGCCCCGAGCCGGCGGACCGTACCGTGACCCTGGTCGGCAAGCCCGGCTGCCACCTGTGCGACGAGGCCCGGGAGGTGATCGTCCGGGTGACGGCGGAGCTGGGCGCGGCCTTCGAGGAGCGGGACATCACCCAGGACGAGGAGCTGTACCGCCGCTACTGGGAGCAGATCCCGGTCACCCTGATCGACGGTCGCCAGCACGACTTCTGGCGGGTCGACGAGGGCCGTCTGCGCAGGGCGCTGGGCGGCTGAGGGTGGCTGAGGCGGCGTTCGTCCGGGTGCCGCGGCCCCCGCCGACCGGCGGGGGCGGTTCGCCGAATCGTTGCCAAAGACACTCCGTTCGGGCTTGGGGCGGGGCGCCCGGGTCGGCTTACGATCGAACGCGTTTGCGCCCGTGGGGGGCTGAGCACGCGAGGAGTGCCGCCATGCTTCCCCGTCCGACCCCCGCGACAGCCGAAGCCCTGCCCGGTGGCAGGGGCTTCGCCGTGGTGGACGTCGAGGCGACCGGCCGCAGCCCGTGGCGGCACCGGGTGGTCGAGGTCGCGGTGGTGGTGCTGGACGAGCGGCTCTGCCCCGAGGGGGAGTTCGCCACCCTGTTGGACCCGCTGGGCCCGGTCGGCCCGACCCACGTCCACCGGATACGCCAGGCCGACGTCGAGGGCGCCCCGCGCTTCCGGGAGATCGCCCCCCGGCTGCTGGAGCTGCTGGCGGGACGGGTGCTGGTCGGTCACCACGTCAGCTGCGACCACGCCTTCCTGGACCGCGAGTTCGCCCGGATCGGGGTGTCGCTGCCGCCGGTCCCGCTGCTGTGCACGATGGGGCTGGCCCGCGCCCACCTGCCGGAGGCCCGCGGTCACGGCCTGGCGGCCTGCGCGGAGGCGGCCGGTCTCGGCTGGTACCCGGCGCACACCGCGCTCGGCGACGCCCGGGTGACCGCCGAGCTGCTGCGGCACTGCGTGGGTGTCCCGTCCTGTCCGCCGGACGACTGGGCCGGCCCGCTGCGCGAGGCCGCCCGGGTGCCCTGGCCGCGGCTGGGCCGGGCCCGTTCTCGCCCGTCCGGCGACGCCGTCCCGCTGCTGCGCCGGGAGGCGCCGTACGGCCCGTGGCTGCCGGGTTCCGCGGCCCCGGAGGTCGTGCTGACGCAGGCCGGTGCTATGTGTTCGACGGCGTGATGCGCATCACTGTGCGGGGACAAATCGGACACCATCTTTGTGCACACGTTCACAAACGCTTAGCCTGGCTGCCAAAGCCCAGCTTCACCCACAGGAGCACCGTGGCAATCGGCCGATCACCACAGAGCAGTTCGCAGACGCCTGACCAGGGCGCCGCGCGCCGACCCTCGCGTGCCCGGGGCATCCCGGAGGCGACCGTCGCCCGGCTCCCCCTCTACCTGCGGGCCCTCACCGCACTCTCCGAGCGCTCGGTGCCGACCGTCTCCTCCGAGGAACTGGCCGCCGCGGCCGGCGTGAACTCGGCCAAGCTGCGCAAGGACTTCTCCTACCTCGGCTCCTACGGCACCCGCGGCGTCGGCTACGACGTCGAGTACCTCGTCTACCAGATCTCCCGAGAGCTCGGCCTCACCCAGGACTGGCCGGTCGTCATCGTCGGCATCGGGAACCTCGGCCACGCCCTCGCCAACTACGGCGGTTTCGCCTCCCGCGGTTTCCGGGTCGCCGCCCTGCTGGACGCCGATCCGAACGTGGTCGGTTCCACCGCGGCCGGACTGCCGGTGCGCCACATGGACGAGCTGGAGTCGATCGTCGAGAGCCAGCACGTCTCGATCGGCGTGATCACCACCCCGCCCGGCGCGGCCCAGCAGGTTTGCGACCGGCTGGTCGAGGCAGGCGTTACGAGCATCCTGAACTTCGCCCCGACCGTGCTGACCGTGCCGGACGGCGTGGACGTGCGCAAGGTGGACCTCTCCATCGAGCTACAGATCCTCGCCTTCCACGAGCAGCGCAAGGCCGGGGAGGAGCCCGACCGCACCGAGTCGGTGCTGGACCGCGCCCCCGGCCCGGTCCGAGCGGCCGCGGCCAAGCTGCGCCGGGCGGCCGGCGGCAACGGCAAGAGCCGCGGCGGCGCCGAGCCGACGGTCAAGGACCAGGCCGAGCAGGCCACCAAGGGCAAGTCCGCCAAGGGCGGCGAGGGCGAGCTGTCCGCGGTGATGCCCGCATGAACACCGAGAGCTGTGGGGGGCGGGCATGAGTCTTCTCGTCGTCGGACTGAGCCATCGGACGGCGCCGGTCGGCGTGCTGGAGCGCGCCGCGCTGACCGGTGAGGTCCCGACCCGCCTGCTGCACGACGCGGCCGCGTCCTCGACCGTCGCCGAGGCCGCCCTGCTCAACACCTGCAACCGGATCGAGCTGTACGCGGACGTGGACAAGTTCCACGCCGGCGTCGCCGAGCTGTCGCTGCTGCTGGCCCACCACAGCGGGGTGGACCTGGAGGAGCTGACCTCCCACCTGTACGTCCACTACGAGGACCGCGCCGTCCACCACCTCTTCTCGGTGGCCTGCGGGCTGGACTCGATGGTGGTCGGCGAGGGCCAGATCCTCGGCCAGCTGCGCGACGCGCTGGCCAAGGCCCAGGACGAGCACACCGCCGGGCGCGGCCTGAACGAGCTGTTCCAGCAGGCCCTGCGGGTCGGCAAGCGGGCGCACAGCGAGACCGGCATCGACAAGGCCGGCCAGTCCCTGGTCACCTTCGGCCTGGAGCAGGTCGCCGCGGGCGCGGGCGAGATCGCCGGCAAGCGCGCGCTGGTGGTCGGGGCCGGCTCGATGAGCTCGCTGGCCGCCGCCACCCTGGTCCGCTCGGGCGTCACCGACCTGCTGATCGCCAACCGGACGCCGGCCCGCGCCGAGCGCCTGGTGGAGATCCTCGGCCCGGACGTGGCCCGCACCCTCGACCTCGCCAAGGTGCCGGAGGCGCTGGCCGACGTCGACCTGGTGATCTCCTGCACCGGCGCGGCCGGAGTGGTGGTCAGGGCCGAGGACGTGGCCGCCGCGGTGGCCGTCCGCGCCGCCGAGACCCCGCTCGCCCTGCTCGACCTCGCCATGCCGCGCGACGTCGACCACGCCGTGCACGAGCTCGACGGCGCCCTGCTGGTCGACCTGGAGAGCCTCTCCCACGCGCACGCCGCCAGCCCCGGCGCCGGCGACGTCGACGAGGTCACCCGGATCGTCTCCGACGAGGTGACCGCCTTCGGCGCCGCCCAGCGGGCCGCCCGGATCGCGCCGACCGTGGTCGCGCTGCGGGCGATGGCCTCCGACGTGGTCGCCGCCGAACTGGGCCGGCTGGACTCCCGGCTGCCCGAGCTGGACGAGCGCTCCCGCGCCGAGATCACCCAGACCGTCCGCCGCGTCGTCGACAAGCTGCTGCACGCCCCGACCGTCCGGGTGAAGCAGCTGGCCGCCGAGCCCGGTGGCGCCTCCTACGCGGACGCCCTGCGCGAGCTGTTCGACCTCGACCCGGCGGCCGTGCACGCCGTGTCGGGCACGCCCGTCGGCGGCCGGCCCCAGCCCTCGGGCGGGGGCACCAGATGAACCGTCAGCCATCCCACGAGTACCACCGGGACGATCACCTCATGAATGGTCAACCGCTCACCGAGCAGGCTCCGCCCGCCGCCCTGCGGCTCGGCACCCGGCGCAGCGCGCTCGCCATGGCCCAGTCGGGCATGGTCGCCCGCGAGGTGACCAGGCTCACCGGCCGCCCCGTCGAGCTGGTCGAGATCACCACCTACGGCGACACCTCCCGGGAGGCGCTCGCGCAGATCGGCGGCACCGGCGTGTTCGTCTCCGCGCTGCGGGACGCCCTGCTGGAGGGCCGGATCGACTTCGCCGTGCACTCGCTCAAGGACCTGCCCACCGCCGCGCCCGAGGGCCTGGTGCTGGCCGCCGTCCCCGAGCGCGAGGACGTCCGGGACGCCCTGGTCGCGGCCGAGGGCCTGACCCTGGACGAGCTGGTGGAGAAGCTGGCGGGCGCCGGCCGCCCGGCCCGGATCGGCACCGGCTCGCCGCGCCGGATGGCCCAGCTGAACGCCTGGGCCCGCGCCCGCGGGGCGCAGCTGGAGACCGTCGCGATCCGCGGCAACGTGGACACCCGGATCGGTTACGTGACCGGTGGCGAGCTGGACGCCGTGGTGCTGGCCACGGCCGGCCTCAACCGGCTCGGCCGCGCTGCCGAGATCTCCCAGCACCTCGACCCCGAGCTGATGATCCCGGCCCCCGGCCAGGGCGCGCTCGCGATCGAGTGCAGCGCCTCCGACTCTGAGCTGACCGCCGCGCTCGCCGCGCTGGACCACGCCCCCACCAGGGTCGCCGTGGCCGCCGAGCGCGCCCTGCTGGCCACCCTGGAGGCCGGCTGCTCGGCTCCGGTGGCCGCACTGGCCACCTGGGGCCGGGAGAACGAACTGCGGCTGGACGGCGTGGTCGGCGACCCCGACGGCACCGCCCTGCTGAAGATGTCCGCCAACGGTCCGATCGTCCTCGACGAGACCGCCGAGCAGCAGGCGCGGGCCCTCGGCCACGCCCTGGCCGCCCGGCTGCTCGACGCGGGCGCGGCCACCCTGATGGGGGAGCGAGCCCGATGAGCCCCACCGCCGCCACCGATGCCCTGTTCCCGGCCGGCCAGCCCACCGGACGGTGCACCTTCCTGGGGGCGGGCCCGGGGGACCCGGGCCTGTTGACCCTGCGCGCGGTCGAGGTGCTGTCCTCGGCCGACATCCTGGTCGCCGACCCGCTGACCGCGGCGGCCGTGCGCACCCACTGCCCGGCCGGCGTGCAGGTGCACGCCCCGGTCGCCGAGGGCGCCGACTTCGACCTGGCCAAGCTGGTCGCCGAGGCCGTCCGGGCCGGCAAGCACGTGGTCCGCACGGTCGACGGCGACCCGGGCCTGGACGGCTGCGCCGCCGAGGAGATGCTCAGCTGCGCGGGCGACGGGATCCCCTTCGAGGTCGTCCCGGGCGTCGCCCAGTCGGTCGGCGTGCCGGCGTACGCGGGCGTCCCGCTGCGCGGCGCGGCCGGCACCGACGTCCGCTTCGTGGACGGCGCCCAGCTGCTGTCCGGCGCCCAGGTCGACCTGGGCGCGCCGGAGACCACCCTGGTGGTGCGCACCACCCTGGGCCAGCTGCCGGCCACCGCGAGCGCGCTGGTCTCCAACGGGCGCAAGCCGGAGTCGGCGCTCAGCGCCACCCTGTCCGGCACCACCACCCGTCAGCGCACCTTCACCTCGACGCTGTCCACCATCGCGGCCGACCTCAAGGCCGCCCGGGTGCTGCCCTCGCCGGTGTCCGCCCCGGTGGACCCGGCGACCTCGGTGATAGCCGTGGTGGGCGAGCAGGTCGCCCACCGGGCCTCGCACTCGTGGTTCGAGACCAAGCCGCTGTTCGGCTGGAACGTCCTCGTGCCGCGCACCAAGGAGCAGGCCCACGGCCTGTCCGAGCAGCTGCGCTCGTACGGCGCGGTGCCGCAGGAGGTGCCGACCATCGCGGTCGAGCCGCCGCGCACCCCGCAGCAGATGGAGCGGGCCATCAAGGGCCTGGTCACCGGCCGGTACGAGTGGATCGCCTTCACCTCGGTGAACGCCGTCCGCGCCGTCCGGGAGAAGTTCGAGGAGTACGGCCTGGACGCCCGGGCGTTCGCCGGGATCAAGGTCGCGGCGGTCGGCGAGACCACCGCGCAGGCCCTGGTGGACTTCGGCGTGAAGCCGGACCTGGTGCCCTCCGGCGAGCAGTCCGCGGCCGGGCTGCTGGAGGACTGGCCGCCGTACGACCCGGTGTTCGACCCGATCGACCGGGTGCTGCTGCCGCGCGCCGACATCGCCACCGAGACCCTGGTGGCCGGTCTGGTCGAGCTCGGCTGGGAGGTCGACGACGTGACGGCGTACCGGACGGTGCGCGCCTCGCCGCCGCCGGCCGAGACCCGCGAGGCGATCAAGGGCGGCGGCTTCGACGCGGTGCTGTTCACCTCGTCCTCGACCGTCCGGAACCTGGTCGGCATCGCCGGCAAGCCGCACAACGTCACGGTCATCGCCTGCATCGGCCCGGCCACCGCCAAGACCGCCGAGGAGCACGGCCTGCGGGTCGACGTGATGGCTCCGGCGCCGTCGGCCGCCGCGCTGGCCCAGGCGCTGGCAGACTTCGGGGCCAGGCGTCGGGACACCGCGACGGCCGCGGGCGAGCCGGTCTACCGGCCCAGCGAGCGCCGTCCGGGATCCCGCCGCAAGGCCCGCTGAGCCCCCCTCAATCACCGTGGTGAGGCCAACTATGGTGCTGGGGGCGGTGGTTCGCCGCCCCCAGTGCTGAACAACCGTTCGGAGAGAGAAGCCGTGTCCGCTGAATTCCCGTACGTTCGCCCCCGCCGTCTGCGGCAGAGCCCGGCGATGCGCCGGCTGGTCGCCGAGACCCGGCTGCACCCGGCGGAGCTGATCCTGCCCGCCTTCGTCAGCGAGGGCATCGCCGAGCCGAGGCCGATCGCCTCGATGCCGGGCGTGCTCCAGCACACCCGGGACAGCCTGCGGAAGGCCGCGGTGGAGGCCGCCGAGGCGGGCGTGGGCGGCATCATGCTGTTCGGCCTGCCCGAGGTGAAGGACGCCGTCGGCTCCGAGGGCACCAACCCCGACGGGATCCTGCAGCAGGCCATCCGCGACGTGGTCGCGGAGGTCGGCGACCAGCTGGTGGTCATGTCGGACCTCTGCCTGGACGAGTTCACCGACCACGGGCACTGCGGCGTGCTGGCCGAGGACGGCAGCGTGGACAACGACGCGACCCTGGCGCGCTACGCCGAGATGGCCGTGGTCCAGGCCGAGGCCGGCGTGCACATGGTCGGTCCGTCCGGGATGATGGACGGCCAGATCGCCGTCATCCGGCGGGCGCTGGACGAGGCCGGGCACCAGGACGTCAGCGTCCTCGCCTACACCGCCAAGTACGCCTCCGCCCTGTACGGCCCGTTCCGCGAGGCCGTCAACTCCTCGCTCGAGGGCGACCGCAAGACCTACCAGCAGGACCCGGCGAACGCGCGTGAGGCGCTGCGCGAGCTGGAGCTGGACATCGCGGAGGGCGCGGACCTGGTGATGGTCAAGCCGGCCATGCTGTACCTGGACGTCCTGCGGCAGGTCGCGGACGCCTCGCCGGTGCCGGTGGCGGCGTACCAGATCTCCGGCGAGTACTCGATGGTGGAGGCCGCCGCCGCGAACGGCTGGATCGAGCGGGAGCGCACCATCCTGGAGACGCTCACCTCGATCCGCCGGGCCGGTGCCGAGCAGATCCTCACCTACTGGGCGGTCGAGGCCGCCCGGATGCTCAAGTACTGAGCATCGCAGGACAGCCGGAAGGCCGGGCCCCTCGCCACTACGCGGGGCCCGGCCTTCCGGCTTGCGCTACTTCCAGCCGTTGATGTGGGCGAAGCCCTTGCCGTCGCCGACCAGGTCGGTGGAGGTGGCGGCGCCGTCGAAGGCGCCGCCGGCGACGACGTCGGAGGTGTGGGCGACGCCCCAGCCGTCCCCGGCCAGGAACGGCTCGTCGGCGGTGGCGACGATGGCGCCGCCGCCCACCAGGCCGACGTGCGCGAACGCCGGGGTGGCGGCACCGGCGAGCGCCAGCGCGGCGGTGGCGGTCAGGGCGGCCTTGGCCAGCTTGCTCTTCATGGATCTGCCCTCTCTGTGGGAGCGCCCCCGCGGGCGCTCTGCCTCTGACTCGTGCTCTGACTCGTGCTCTGACTCGTGCCTCGGTCAAGCCCGGAGGGCCCGGGGAGACCTTCCTCCCCGGGCCCTCCGTCCGTGCCATGCCCCTTGATCAGCCGATCAGGTGCGAGACACCCGCGTCGCCCGAGGACTGGGTGTTCTGGCCGACGTTGCAGATCTGCTTCGGGGTGCTGTTCAGGACGGGCACCTCGATCGGAACCGCGAGGCCGCCGACGGCGACGGCGATGTTGTGGATCTCCGGCAGGCAGATGTTCGCGTTGTCCAGGGTGTGGAAGTTCGGGCTGTTGTTGCCGTGGGTGCCGGTCTGGTTGGTGCCGCCGTTGCCCTGGACCGAGGTGGCGGCGCCGTCCGAGTCGGCGATGGCGGAAGCCGAGCCGGCGGACATCGCGATGGCGGCGGCGGCCAGGCCGGCGGCGGCGAGGGACTTCTTGATCATTTCCGGTTTTCCTCTCAAGGGTGAATCGGGGAGCGATTCGAGGGTGGTTCGGGGAGTGGTGCGGGGAGGGCTGGGGGAGCGGTCAGCCGACCAGGTGGGACACGCCGGCGTCACCCTTGCTCTGGGTGCCCTGGCCCTGGGTGCAGTACTGCTTGCCACCGCTGTTGGCGATCGGGACCTCGACCGGGACGGCCACACCGAGAACACCGACGGCGATGTTGTGGATCTCGGGGAGGCAGACGTTCGCGTTGTCCAGGAAGTGGAAGTTCGGGCTGTTGTTCCCGACCGTCCCGGTGAAGTTGGTGCCGCCGTTGCCCTCGATGGAGGCGGCAGCGCCGTCCGCGTCACCGATGGCCGAGGCGGGCGCGGCGGCGGCGGCCAGCGCGGCGACGGCCAGGCCGGCGGCGGCGAAGGACTTCTGGATCATGGGGAGATCCCTCTCTGAAATGCTTTCGGTTTCCGTGCGTAGCAACGCGGTCGAACGCTCAGACCCGGTCTGCAGTCACTGACGTCCAGATCAAAGAATGACGGCACGGAAGGTTACGGGGATTTTTGAAAAGAGTCCGGGAGGCGCGTCCAGGAATGGTCTAAGGTCGGATTATTGGGCCGAACCGGTTAACGCCCGCAATCCGAAATCACGGTCACTCGTTGCGCAGATTGCTTTCCGGCTGCGGCCCCGCAGCCCTCCCCGATGGAACTCCGGAACGGGATCTCCAGGACGTCCCGGTACGGACAGGCAGAACGGTGAAACGCATGAAGTTCTCCAAGCGGGCCGGCGCGATGCTGCTGGCGGTCGGTGCGGGCGTGCTCGCCGCCCAGGGAGCGGCCTCCGCCGCCCCGGTGAGCCCCGACCAGGTCGGAGTCCTGGAGGACAAGCTGTCCACCCAGCAGGTGCCGGCGGACGTCCCGCTCACCCCGCTGGGCAGCCACGTCACGGCCGGCATCCCGGCCTCGCTGGTCATGCCCCCGGTGCCCGGCCGGAGCACCGGCAACGGGCTGGTCCCGGACCACCTGGTGCCCCAGCTGGCCACCGGCAAGGTCGGCCCGAGCGCCAGGGCCCAGCTGCCGCTCCCGCTGGTCGACCAGGGCGCCGACCTCGGCGAGGTGCTGCTGGAGGCCCCGGCCGCGCCGCTGCAGGCCAAGACCCCCGGCCTGGACGTGGGCAAGCCGCCGGCGCTGGTGCAGGACGGCACCGGTCAGCTCGCCGACGGCCGGCTCCGGGTGGACGAGGTGGACCCGCGCCTGGTGCCCGGCGGCGTGCAGACCGTCCCCGGGGCCACCGCCAGCCTCGGTGGCGACCACGGTCGGCTCTCCGCCATCGACGAGGTGAACGACCTCGCCGACACCACCACCGCGACGGCCACCGGGACCGCCGCCGGCCTCGTGCAGCAGAGCGGCCTGGCCGGTCCGGCGGGCCTGACCCAGCTCTGAGCCCGCCCTGGACGCGCCGGAGCCCGGCACCCCAGGACAGCGGACGGGGTGCCGGGCTCCGGCGCGTCCGGGCGTGCGGACGCTCAGCCCGGCAGGACGCCGGCCAGCCCGCCGACCAGCGGAAGGTCCTTGACGCCGCCGCCGGCGCTCAGCGGTCCGGTCAGCGCGCCGGTGCCCACCGGGGCCAGGCCCTGGTCCGGCTGGACGGTCGCGCCGTTGTTGAGCACGTCGGCCGAGGAGTTGGCCCACGGGTCCAGGCGCAGGCTCTTGATCGGCGCGACGCCGTAGCCGAGCCCGGCCGTCGTCCCGTTCAGCGCCTGTCCGACGTCGGTCTTCGCGAGCGAGGCCGGGCCCGCCGCGGGCTGCCGGCCCGAGGCGGTGGCGGCCTGCGCGGTACCGGTGCCGAGCAGCACCACCGCGCCCACGGCGGCGGCCAGTCCGGCCCCGCCCTTCTTCGAAAGCATGCGGATCACCCTTCGGTGGAGTGGGGGGCCGGCCCGATCGGACCCGAGGGGCGGGCCCTGAGGTTGCGGGCGTCCCGTCCGGGGACGCCGAACTGCCCCCCGGCCGGGGTGGGCGGGGGGCAGTTCGGTCTGGGACACGGGGCCGATCAGGGGCAGTCGTCCGCGGGCTTCGCCTCCACGTTGGCGCAGCTGTTGCCGAAGGCCGGGTTCAGCAGGCCGACCGGGTTGACGGTGTTGCCGCACAGGTTGAGCGGGATGTGGATCGGCACCTGGAGCTGGTTGCCGGAGACGACACCGGGGGAGTTTGCGGCCACGCCCTCGGCGCCCGCGCTCGCGGCGGCGGAGCCCGCCGCACCCAGCACCAGGCCGGCAGCGGCGGCGGAGAGGACGGCGACCTTCTTCACGTTCTGCATGGGGGTTGATCTCCTCGATCACACACGGGTGGAGCGTGCCGTGCCGCAAGGCCGCGGCACGGGCTCGGTGAATCAGCTGTCGCCGTTGCGGCGACCGCGGGTTCAGCCGACGTTGGCGCAGTGGTTGCCGAAGGCCGGGTTCAGCAGGCCGACCAGGTTGACGGTGTTGCCGCACACGTTGATCGGAATGTGGATCGGCACCTGGAGCTGGTTGCCGGAGAGCACGCCGGGGGAACCGGCGGCCACGCCCTCGGCCTCCGCGCTGGCGAACGCGCCGCCGGCGGCACCGAGCACCAGGCCGGTGGTGGCCAGCGTCAGGGCGGCGGCCTTCTTGAAGTTGCGCATGATTTTCCTCCGATTTCTGCCCGACGGAAATGAGATGTCGGGAGTCGGGCGAGCAGGAATACTCACCCGAAGGCTTCAGGAATTGCCGTGAATGTCACTCCGACGGCGCACACCGGCGTGTTCCGCCCATGGCTCGGGCGTCGACGCAGCCGCCGCGTTCTTCCAGCGCCCCGCGAACGGTTCCCGCACGGCCGGGAATCGTTCGGAACGAGGGTGCGACCGGGAATTCCCCGGTCTGGCGTTCAGGCGGTGTCGCCGGACGCCGGGTCCTGGGGGCCCCGCCACGTCGACCGACTTGCCGGTGGCCTCGGTGCCGACGAGGCCGTGGGCGAGCTGCGCATGGGCGGTACTCGATTCATGAGTAGGGCCGGGTTGGATCGTCTTCGTCAGGGAGAACGAGGCGGCGCGCAAGGGGAAACGGTCCGGGCCGCCGATCACCCGAATGCCGGGGTCTCCGGACCGCGTTGAGCCATGCGGGTGACCGTGCAGGTGTCGTCGCAACCGGTCCGGACGGGTCTCGTTCTAGATGTCGCACTCCCCGTGCATCTCTGTTGAACAGTCAGGAGGCTCACATGAGCGTCAAGAAGACCGCCGCCGTTGGCGCGGCCGTGGTGGGCATCGTGGCCGCCGGCGCCGGCACCGCGATGGCCAGCTCGGACGCCCAGGGCGTCGCCGCGGGTTCCCCCGGTGTCATCTCGGGCAACCAGATCCAGGTCCCGGTGCACGTCCCGATCAACCTGTGCGGCAACACCGTCAACCTGGTCGGTGCGCTGAACCCGGCGTTCGGCAACCACTGCGCCAACGTGGGCTGAGTCCACACCCGGTTCGGCCGGTGAGAGCCGCCGTTCCGCGCTTCCCTCCTGGGGCGCGGAGCGGCGGCTTTTCCGCGTCCGGTCCGCTGTCGTCGCGTCAGTACGCGGTGTTGTCACGAGCCTTGTTGGACTACTTGTCAGTACCTAGAATGTGAGACCTGCTCACCTTTCGGCACCTCTCTTGCTCCGCGCCGCCCGGCACCCCCGACCGGGCGTGTTCCCCCACCCCCGCAAGGAGTCGCGTGTGATCAGGTTCCGTACGTCCGCGGCGCGGCGAGCGCGAACGGGCTCGTCCCGGTCCGCCGCGCTGCTCGCCACCGGCGTCCTCGTCGCCACCCTCGGCCTGGCCGGCGCCCCCGCCGCCCTCGCCGACACCGCTCCGGCTCCGGCACCGGCCGCGGACGCCACCCGCCCGGCCGCGATCGTCGCCCTCGGCGACAGCGCCATCTCCGGGGAGGGCGCCGGCACCGACACCGGTGACGGCTACTTCCCCGAGACCGACACCCCCACCGACTACTGCCACCGGCATCCCAAGTCGGAGATCTTCGTCACCGACATCCCCGGGGTCACCCCGATCGACCTCGCCTGCTCCGGCGCCCAGACCGGTGACCTGGTCAGCGATCCCGAGCTGGCCAAGATCACCGGCTCGGGCAGCGGCGACTACGGCGAGCCCAAACAGGACGTCAAACTCGCCGAGACGGCGAGCAAGTACGACGTCAAGATGGTCGTCGTCACGATCGGCGCCAACGACGACTTCGACTTCAGCGGCATCATGATGCACTGCCTCGCGCAGTACTTCCCGATCCCCAAGGACCAGGGCTGCCGGGACACCATCGGCAGCGACGAGATCCGCCGGCGGGCCCAGCGGGTCCAGCCCAAGGTCGTCGCCGCACTGCAGAACATCCGGCAGACCATGCGCCGGGCCGGCTACGCGGACTCCTCGTACCAGCTGGTCTACCAGTCGTACTTCAACCCGATCACCCCGGACATCCGGCGCAACGACTACCTCGGCAAGATCGCCGACGGCTGCCCGGCCTTCCCCGAGGACCTCGCCTGGGGCCACGACTGGGTGGTCCCGACGTTCAGCGACGCGCTCCGCGGCGCGGCCGAACAGGTGCCCGGCGTGCGGTACCTGGACCAGCGGCGGGTCGCCTTCGGGCACGAGGTGTGCGCGGAGTGGACGACCTCGCCGTACGAGTACTCCAACGGGGACGTCATCAACCTCTCCGAGTGGGTGCGCAACGGCTGCGACTCGCAGATCGGCATCCCCGGGCTGTGCATGAACATGGTCCGCCAGTCGTACCACCTGCGGGTGGCCGGCTACCGCGGTGAGGGCGTCTGCCTCGGCCAGTTCTTCGCGAGGCCCGACCAGGCCGAGGCGTACTGCACGCTCAACCAGCAGAACACCACCTCGATCCAGCCGCTCACCCCCGGCAAGCCGTTCGGGGACGTCCCCGAGGACGGCGCCTGGTACCAGCTCACCAACGCCGCCACCGGCAACGCGCTCGACCTCACCGGCGGCGGGACCTACGGCGACTCCACCAACGGCCGGCCGGCCATCAGCTACCCGGCGAGCGGCGGACTGAACCAGTCCTTCGTCCTGGAGGCCAAGTCCGGCGGCAGCTACGAGCTGGACTTCAGCGGCAACCGCGACATGTGCCTGGACGCCAACGCGGCCGCCACCGCCCCCGGCACCCGGATCCAGCAGTGGGGCTGCAACGGCGGCGCCAACCAGCACTGGGTGTTCAAGCCGGCCGGCGACGGCAGCTACAGGATCGCCGACTCGGCGGACCCGACCAAGGTCCTGGCGACCAGCGCGACCCTCGACGCCAAGGGCAACCCCTATGTCGAACTCGCCACCGACACCGGCGCCCCCGCCCAGCTCTGGCAGCTCACCAAGCTCGGCATCCTCTACGTCCACGGCTGACGCGGACCTGGACCTGGTCCGCCGCCGCCCCGCCCAGGGCGGCGGCGGATCCGTTCCCCCGCCAAGGGCGCCACGGGTGCGCCGGGCCCGACGGGCCGTGCCGTAGGCTCTCGGGAACGTCGTTGGCGCCGGAGCCGCGCGCAGCACGAGCGGGGCGGGGAGTACCCAGATCAGATGAGCACGGCATCGAGCACCGAGTCGTCCAGCACCGAACCGGCGGCGGAGGAGGAGCGTCCCGAGGAGCGGACCGGGCGTGCGCCCGGGCGGTTCGGGGCGCTGGTGGAGCGATTCGCGCCCGCGCTCGGCGCGTACGCGGTGGTCAAGGCGATCGGCCTGACCGTCTTCCTGGTGCTGCTGGAGCACACCGGTGACTACCTGAACAAGCAGGTCGGCCGCGGTGGCGGCGCCCACGCCTGGGACGTGCTGGGCACCTGGGACGGCGTCTGGTACGAGCGGATCGCCGAGAACGGGTACGACCCGCAGCTGATCCCGCTGCACGGCTTCCCGCTGGCCACCTACTACGAGAACTCCGCCGCCTTCTTCCCGCTCTACCCCTGGCTGATGCGGCTGGTCGGCGCCGTCACCGGGCTCGGTCCGTACGGCTCCGGGATCGTGGTCTCGGTGCTGGCCTCGCTGGTCGCCGCGGCCGGGATCTTCGCGATCGCCGAGCGGCTCGGCGGCTTCCGGACGGGCGTGATCGCCGCGGTGGTCTGGGGTCTGTTCCCGGGTTCGGGCGTGGAGTGGGCGGTCTACTCGGACTCGCTGTTCGTCGCGCTGTCCGCCTGGGCCTGCTACTGCGTGATGACCCGCCGCTGGCTCGCCGCCGGCCTGCTGGCCCTGGTCGCCGGGCTGAACCGGCCGACCGCCGCCGCGCTGATCGCCGCGGTCTCGATCGCCGCGCTGGTGGCGCTGGTACGCCGCACCGACGGGGTGGCCCGCCCGCTGACCGCGATGCTGATCACCCCGTGGGGCCTGCTCGGCTACGTCGGCTGGGTCGGCTGGCGGATGGGCGACTGGGGCGGCTACTTCAAGCTCCAGCGCGGAGCCTGGAACCGCTACTTCGACTTCGGCGCCTCCACCCTGCGCACGATCATGGACGTGATCACCGGGCACTGGGACTTCTGGCAGTCCAACCCCGTCCCGGACCTGATCGCCATCGCGCTGCTGATCGCCCTGCCCGGTCTGGTGGTGCTGCTGTGGCGGGTCCGTCCGCCGCTGGTGCTGTGGGTCTACACCGCGCTGACCGTCTTCACCGCGCTGAGCAGCAACCAGATCTTCGGCAACATCTCGCGCTACCTGCTGCCGGCCTTCCCGCTGTTCATCGGCCTGGCGGTGGCGCTGCGCCGGATGCGGACCTCCTCGCTGGTCGGGCTGTTCGCGATGCCGGCGATCGCGGCGGGCTGGTACGCGGGCTATGCGCTGTTCGAGTTGGGCATCCCGTAACCCCGGCGTTGGTTGGCTACGGGATCATCCGGCAGCAGACGGGCCGTTGCTAACCTCGGACGCATGACGACGACCCCGCCCGTGCGCCAGATCAGCGACATCTCCGGCCTGCTGGACCACGCGAGCCACGTGCTGGCGACCCGGATGGCGGCCGCCTTCACCGAGCTCGGGATCACCCCCCGCGCGTACTGCGTGCTGTTCCACGCCCAGGAGGCCGAGCGCACCCAGATCCAGCTGGCCGAGCTGTCGGACCTGGACAAGACCACCATGGTGGTCACCGTCGACGAGCTGGAGAAGGCGGGCCTGGCCGAGCGCCGCCCGTCCGCCACCGACCGCCGGGCCCGGATCATCTCGGTCACCGAGGCGGGCGAGCGCGCCGTCGAGCAGGGCACCGCGATCGCCGACCGGGTCCACCGGGAGCTGCTGGACTCGCTGCCGCAGCCCGAGCGGGAGGTCTTCGTCTCCGCCCTGACCCGCCTGGTGGACGGGCACCTGGCGGAGCCGGTGGAGAGCGAACGGACCGTCCGCCGCGCCCGCCGGTCCCGAGGCTAGCGCCGCCTCATCCCGAGATAGATAGTCCCGAACAAAACAATCTGATAGCGTCCTTCCCGGTACTCGACGAACCGGGAGATCCGCCATGACCACGCACGCCCCGGCCGCGCCCGACACGGCGCCGGCAGCCCCCACCCGCTCCCGTGCACTGGCCCTCGCGGTGCTCTGCGCGAGCATGCTGATGATCGTCCTGGACGGTTCGATCGTCACCGTGGCGCTGCCCGCCATCCAGGACGACCTCCACTTCTCGCCCGCCGACCTCACCTGGACGGTCAACGCCTACCTGATCGCCTTCGGCGGGCTGCTCCTGCTGGCCGGCCGGCTCGGCGACCTGGTCGGCCGCAAGCGGGTCTTCGTCGCCGGACTCGCCCTCTTCACCGCCGCCTCGCTGCTCTGCGCCCTCGCCACCGGGCAGGGGATGCTGATCGCCGCCCGCTTCCTGCAGGGCGTCGGCGGCGCGATGGCCTCCGCGGTCGGCCTCGGCATGGTCGTCACGCTCTTCCCCGAGCCGGGCGAGCGCGGCCGCGCGATCGGCGCCTTCAGCTTCGTCGGCGCGGCCGGGGCCTCGATCGGCCAGGTCCTCGGCGGCGTCCTCACCCAGGCCCTCAGCTGGCACTGGATCTTCCTGATCAACCTGCCGCTCGGCCTCAGTGCGGCCCTGCTGGCCGCCCGGGTCCTGGAGACCGACCACGGCCCGGGCCTGCGGGCCGGCGCCGACGCCCTGGGCGCCGGGCTGATCACCGCCGCCCTGATGCTCGGCATCTACACCATCGTCGGCACCGGCGCCCACGGCTGGGCCTCCGCCCGCACCCTCGGGCTCGGCGCGCTCTCGGTCCTGCTGCTGGCCGCCTTCCTGCTCCGCCAGGCCCGGGCCGCCCGGCCCCTGCTGCCGCTGCGGATGTTCCGCTCCCGCACCGTCTCCGGGGCCAACGCCGTGCAACTGCTGACCATCTCCGGGATGTTCGGCTTCCAGATCCTGGTCGCCCTCTACCTGCAGCAGGTCCTCGGCTACGGCGCCGCCGCCACCGGCCTCGCCATGCTGCCCGCGGCGGTCGCCATCGGCGCGGTGTCGCTGCTGCTCTCCGCCCGGTTGAGCGCCCGGTTCGGCGAGCGCGCGGTGCTGCTCGCGGGCCTCGCGATGCTGGTCGTCGCGCTCGGCCTGCTGACCAGGCTGCCGGTCGACGCCGACTACGCCGTCCACCTGCTGCCGACCATGCTGCTGATCGGGGGCGGCGGGCTGGTGCTGTCCGCGCTCGCCGTGCTCGGCATGTCCGGTGCCGGCCCGGAGGACGCGGGCACCGCCTCCGGACTGTTCAACACCGCCCAGCAGGTCGGCGGGGCGCTCGGCGTCGCGGTGCTCACCACCCTGGCCGACGGCCGCACCGGGGCGCTGGCCGCCGCCGGACACCCCGCCGCCGAGGCGCTCGCGGGCGGCTTCCGGCTCGCCTTCACGGCGGCCACCGGGCTGCTCGCGGTGGCGCTGGTGCTGGCCGCCGTGGTGCTCCGGCCCGTCGGGGACTGACGTCACGCCAACTCCTCGAACCCCGAGCCGCGTTCATCGGTTCGGGGTTCGCCGCGTGGCGGCCGGATCAGGCGGCGCACCAGCCACCGCCGGCCCGTCCGCGACTCCACGTCCGGCCGGTCCTCCGCCGCGGTCCGCTGGAGTCGCTCAGGTTCCCTTCCGGCCCATGGCCTCGGAGGCGGCCGTTCCCGCCTCCGCGGTGCGGCTGAGGAAGTCCGCGATGACCTCCAACTGCGCGGGCTCGTAGCCTTCGCAGATATCGTCCAGGGACGCGTTCATCCCGGAGTAGAGGTGAAGCAGCTCCGGATTGCGGTCTCGAAGCGCGCGGACGACAACCGCGCGCCGGTCGATCGGATCCCGCTCGCGCGTTACCCAGCCGCCGCGCTGGAGCCGGTCGAGGATGCCGGTCACCGTGGCGGGGTGCAAGCCTGCGCGCCGGGCCAGGTTGCCGGGGCTGATCGGGCCCTGGCTGTTGATCAGGTCGAGGCAGTCCAGGTCGACGTTCTTGAGGTCGAGTTGGGCCACCACATGGTTGTTCAGCAGCGAGAGCTGATTGCTCATCTGGCGCAGGGCGCCCTTGATCGTCGCAGTCAGCCTGCGACGGTGCCGGAGCTCATCCGGGCCTTCCATTCCTACGGAACTCATATGGTACTCTCCCAATATCGTATGGGTTTCGGAAGATAAGGTACATCATGAGCTCTTCCCGACAGGGCATGATCGACTTCACTGTCATGTACGCGACCCACAATGCCTTCCGGCGGGACCTCGAACGACTCCGCTCCGCCGCGGCGGCCGGACGGGCCGGCGATCCTCAAGTCCGGGCCGGGTGGGAGAACTTCAAGACCCAGCTGCTCATCCATCACAGCGTCGAGGACGCCGAGCTCTGGCCGCGGCTGCGCCGCGCGGTCCAGGGCAAGCCGCGCGAGCTGGCGCTGACCGATGCGATGGAGGCCGAGCACGCGGATCTGGATCCGCTGCTCGCCTCGGTCGACGCGGCGCTGGGCGGCCAGGCCGCGGCGCTCGTGGACCGGGTGGAGAAGCTCGTCGCCACCCTCGACGACCACTTGACGCACGAGGAGGAAACGGCCCTTCCGCTCATCCAGTCGGAGCTGACCGTGGCCGACTGGCGTGGCTTCACCGACGGGATGCGCCGCCGTCAGGGTGTCAAGGGTGCCTCCGTCTACGTCCCGTGGGTCCTCGACGGGCGGTCGGACGCCGAGCGGGCGACCTTCCTGTCGGCCATGCCCGCCCCGGTTCGGGTGCTGAACCGGCTGTTCTGGGAGGGGGGCTACCGGAAGCGGCGGCTCTGGGGGTGATGCGGCCCGGCCCGGCCCGGGGTGGGATGGTCCTCGTTTCATCCCGGTCGGTCGGTTGTTCCCTGCGGACGTCGTGCCGCCGGTGGAGGTATTGCGAGGTGCTGGGTATTTAGTCCGTTCTGTCTTTCGGCGCCGAGTGCCGGTTGACGCCGGCTAAACATGCTTTCGCTCATTTTCCGAATTTTTGATGTTGGACATCGTCTCAGTGGTCACGCTATCGTTCGACCCGGGCTTGCTTATTTACCGGCAGGCCTGCGCGTGAATTTGGAACGGGGGTTCCGAGTAGTGTCGGATAGCGCTGGCATGGTGCGGTTGTCCAGCTTTGCGTGCATCGATCCGCCGTGATCCGGCGTTGATTTCTTGTTGAATCCAATTTCCCGGCAAGGGACCCTCTGTCTGAGTTTGTAAATTCCGCGCCCAGTCATGCCCGTTTCTTCTGCGTCATGACCTTGGAGTGAGATGAGCATCTCAGTGTGCGCGAGACTGCATTGCGACAATCCGACCGCACCCGCCGGAGCCGGGGAGCGCGCGACCGACGGTCCGCGATTGTGTGTCGGCTGTTTCCACGAGCTCAAGGCGGACCTGCTTGAGCTGCCCGAGATGTACGACGATTGTGTGGACGCCCTGCTGCCGGCGCGTGTCACCGGCCGACCGAGGGTCAGCGGCTCCCGGGGCTCAGGTGGGCTGCGGGTGGACGACGAGGTGGTGGAGAGCAGGTCCGCCATCCTCGGGTGCCTGGCCGCGTGGGCACAGCTGGTGACCGACGAACTCGGGGCGGCCCGGCCCGTGCGACGGCAGCCGGTCGACCTGGCGACCTTCCTGGTGAACCACCTGGACTGGCTCGTCCGGCACCCGGCGTGTGCGGACCTCTCGGCCGAGGTGGCCGACGTGGCGGCTCGGGCGCGCCGTTCGGCGTACGTCCAGCCGGTGCTCCGCATCGACCTCGGGCGATGCGTGCACCCCGACTGCCAGGAGGAGATGACCACCACCCCCGCGGGCGAGGTGGGGCGGCGGGGCAGCGAGGTGCGGTGTGCGGCCGGACACGTGTGGCTGGCCCACCAGTGGCTCCAACTGGCGCGGCAGATCCAGCGGACGCGGCAGACCCACGCGGCCGGCGATACGCGCCTGAACAGGGGAGTCGCATGAACGGCCGTCACACCGGACGCCGACTGGTTCCGACCGAGCTGGCGGCCCTGGCCGCCGGGGTTTCCGTCGCCACCATCAGGAAGTGGGCCAGCCGGGGGAGGCTCACCCGCTACGGCAGCCCGGCACGGGCACAGTACGACCTGGACGAGATCATCGACGGGGACTTCGATCAGCAGCAGCGGCGCTGTGGTTGATCGGCGGGGCGGAAATTCGGCACGGCCGGCCTGCGGGGGGCTCGCCGCGTGGAGACCTGCTCGGATACCTCATCGATAAGAGTCGCAGCGGGCCGCGAGTGTGACATCCGCACGAAAATTCGTGCCACGCGTCACCCGGGCGGGTCGATGTCACATCGGGGCGGGTTCTGCGGCTCTTGGATCCGGCGGCCCCGCCTGGCCGTTTCCCGGTCCGGGCGGGGCGTTCGCAAGGAGCATTTCGAATTGAGGAGGTCGAATGAGTCGATGGCGCGGTAACCCATGGGCGGTCCTGCTCGTGCTGGCGCTCGGGTTCTTCATGACCCTGCTGGACCTGACGATCGTGAACATCGCGATCCCGGACATGGTGACCAAATTGTCGGCGTCGCTGGACCAGGTCCTCTGGATCAGCAACGCCTACGTGCTGGTGCTGGCGGTGGCGCTGATCACCGCCGGTCGGCTGGGCGATCTACGGGGCAAGAAGGAGCTCTTCATCGCCGGCGTGGCGCTGTTCACGCTGTCGAGCCTGCTGTGCGGGGTGTCGCAGGGGGCGGCGGAGCTGATCGCGGCCCGAGCGGTCCAGGGGCTCGGAGCGGCGCTCCTCCTGCCCCAGACGATGTCCATCATCGTCGACACCTTCCCGGCCGAGCGGCGCGGTGTGGCCATGGGAATCTGGGGCTCGGTGGCCGGCATCTCGACGGTGGCCGGGCCCACCCTCGGGGGTCTGCTGGTCACCAAGTTCGACTGGCGGTGGATCTTCTTCGTGAACCTGCCGATCGGCATCCTCGTGCTGCTGCTGGCCGTGCCGATCCTGCCCGCGCGGCAGCGGGCTGCACGGCCAGGTCAACGGCTTGACACCATCGGGGTGTTGATCGCGTCGGCGGCTCTGCTCTGCCTGGCCTTCGCATTGACCGAGGGGCAGCGGTACGACTGGAACCTCTGGATCTGGGCACTGCTCGGACTGGCGGTGCTGCTTCTGGCGGGGTTCCTCATCCATCAGCGCGGCCGTCAGGACGGTGAACCGCTGGTGCCGTTCACCCTCTTCCGGGACCGCAACTTCACCGCGATGAACGTGGTGGCGGTCACGGTCTCGTTCGGGGTGATCGCCCTGTTCCTGCCGATGACGATCTACCTGCAGTCGGTCCTCGGCTTCAGCGCGCTCAAGGCGGGCCTGGTGATGGCGCCCACCTCGGTGATGGCCATGCTCGTGGCCGGCCCGGCGGGGAAGCTGTCCGACAAGTTCGGTGGAAAGTTCATCCTGCTGGGTGGGCTGGTCCTGTTCTCCGCCGGAGCCCTGTGGTTGCTGCTGGTGGCGCAGGCCGACAGCAGTTGGACGGCCTTCCTGCCCGGTTTCACAGTCGCCGGGATCGGCTTCGGTGCGACCTTCACCCCGATGGCGACCGAGGCGATGCGGAACGTGCCGCCGCGACTGTCGGGGGCCGCGTCCGGGGTGAACAACACGCTCCGGCAAGTCGGTTCGGTGCTGGCGACGGCAGCGGTCGGAGCGGTGCTCCAGGGCCGACTGGTCTCGGCATTGGACGGCCAGGCGAAGCAGCGGGTGACCGAACTCCCGGAGCAGGCCCGGGTCGGGTTCGTGGAGAGCTTCGCAGGGGCGGGCAAGAGCGGCCTGGAGGTGGGCGTCGGGCAGTCCGGTGGCGCTCCGGGAAGCGGGGGCTTCACGCAGGAAGTGGCCCATCGGGTGCAGGACGTGGCCTCGGAGGTGTTCCGTTTCGGCTTCGTGGAGGCGATGAAGCCGACCATGGCGCTGCCTCTGGTCATCGTGCTGGCGGGAGCCGCGGTCTGCCTCGTCGTCAAGGGATTGCCGGACTCGCCGCCGGCGCCGTCGGACGGCGCCCGTGAAGCAGCGGAATCGGCGGTGGGCGGCCACTGACAGGCGTTGTTCGTCCGTGCGCGGCCCGAGGGCGCTCCGATCAAGGTCGGTGCGCCCTCGGGCCGTTCGGCTTCCGCAGGGGGCGATGTCGGCCCTCCGGAGGTGGCCGTTGACATGCGGCTGACCGAGTGTCACGCTAGTCCTGCCGGTTCAAGTGTGCCTTGAGACAGGCGTCTTGATGGCCAGGGCCGGTGAGGGCCGGCCGGTGCCGGCAGCGAGGTCGCCCGAGACTTCCGCGTGGACCACGGCAGTGTGCGCAGGACGCACGCTGCCGTTCTCGTTTTTCGGCTCGCTGTTCCGCTGGGCGGAAGATCGACGTTGACAGTCCTCGCTGAGAAGTGTCACGCTTTTCCCGGCAGTCGAACTGTGTCCGAATCCAGAGCCTGACTGCAGAAGCCCTGTGAGTTTCCCGAACATTCCCTTCGCGGCGACTCCCGGGCTCTTTTTGTGCCACCTTTCCTGCCGCCTCGAGGGGGCAAGCGTGGATTCCTCAGTCATTGTCGTGGGTGCGGGCCCTTCGGGCCTTACCCTGGCCGCCGAGCTGAGGCTCGGCGGAGTCGACGTCGTCGTCCTGGAGCGATTGGAGGAGCCTTCCGGAGAGTCCCGAGGGCTGGGTTTCACCGCCCGTACGATGGAATTGTTCGACCAGCGCGGCCTGCTGCCGATGTTCGGCGACATCACGATCAGCCCGGCGGGGCACTTCGGCGGCATACCGCTGGATTACAGCGTCCTGCCCGGGGCCCATTTCGGCGCCCGCGGAATACCGCAGACCCGGACCGAGCAGGTCCTGGGCGCGTGGGCGGCGTCGGTGGGAGTCGAGGTTCGCCGGGGCTGGACGGTGGTCGGTCTCGCCGACGACGGCGCCAGGGTGGAGGTCACCGCCCAGACGCCCGACGGCATCCGGACGTTGAGCTGTCGCTACCTCGTCGGCTGCGACGGCGGGCACAGCACCGTGCGTCGCCTCGCGGGTTTCGACTTCCCGGGGACGGACGCGACCATCGAGATGTTCCTCGCCGACGTTGCCGGCTGCGACCTCCGGGCTCGGCAGATCGGCGAGCGGGTGCCCGGCGGCATGGTCATGTCGGCCCCGCTGCGCGAAGGCGTGGACCGCATCATCGTCTGCGAGCGCGGGACGCCGCCGCGCCGGCGGGCCGAACCGCCCACCTTCGACGAGGTGGCGGACGCCTGGCAGCGGTTGACGGGCGACTCGATCCACGGCGGCGACGCCCTGTGGGTCAGCTCGTTCGGCGACGCGACCCGGCAGGTCACCCACTACCGCAAGGGTTCGGTGCTGCTGGTCGGCGACGCCGCGCACACCCACCTGCCCGCCGGCGGCCAAGGACTCAGCGTCAGCGTGCAGGACGCCATGAACCTCGGCTGGAAGCTCGCCGCCCAGGTGCGGGGCTGGGCCCCGGAGGGGCTGCTGGACAGCTACCACGCCGAGCGCCATCCGGCCGGTGCCCGGTTGCTGACGAACACCCAGGCGCAGGGACTGCTCTACCTGAGCGGCGCCGAGATCGAACCGCTGCGCCGGGTCTTCGCCGAGCTGATGGAGTTCCCCGAGGTCGGCCGTCATCTGGCCGGCATGGTCAGCGGGCTGGACCTCGGCTACCAGGTCGGCGACGGCGGTCATCCACTCCTCGGCCGACGGGTCCCGCCCCGGGAACTGGTGGGGCCGCGCGGCCGCACCGGCACGGTGGAACTCCTGCACGCGGGGCGCGGGGTCCTCATCGACCTCGGCGGCGACGCCGACCTGCAGCTGTCCGCGAAGCCCTGGGCCGACCGCATCGACATCATCAGCTGCGTACCGGCCGAACCCTCCGACGAGGGCCCGCTCGCCGGGACGACGGCACTGCTGGTCCGTCCCGACGGCTACGTCGCCTGGGCGGCGCCGGACGGTGGCGCACTGACCGACGGACTGAACCGCTGGTTCGGCGCCGCCGCCTGAGTACGCGGAAACCTGAACCGCATTCACGAGGGAGACAGCTCATGCACAGCACGCTGATCGTGGCCCGGATGGATCCGTCCGCAAGCGGCGATGTCGCGGAGATCTTCCGGGAGTTCGACCGGACCGAGATGCCGGATCTCATGGGGACCCGGCGACGCCAGCTCTTCTTCTACCGTGGCCTCTACTTCCACCTACAGGACTTCGATTCGGATAACGGCGGGTCGGCGATCGAGGCGGCCAAGAACAATCCGCTCTTCTTGAACGTGAGCGAGGACCTCAAGCCGTACATCGGGGCTTACGACCCGGAGACCTGGCGATCGCCGGCCGACGCCATGGCGACGCGCTTCTACACCTGGTCCAAGAATTCCTGACCAGCGCTATTCAGAGGGGATGCGCCGATGAGGCGGCGAGTAGTGATAACCGGGGTCGGCGTTCTGGCACCGGGTGGAGTCGGAGTCAAGAACTTCTGGAGCCTGCTGAGCGAAGGCCGTACCGCCACCCGGGGGATCACGTTCTTCGATCCGTCACCGTTCCGTTCCCGGGTGGCGGGCGAGATCGACTTCGACGCCGAGGCGCACGGTCTCGGCGCGCAGGAGATCCGCCGGATGGACCGGGCCGCACAGTTCGCCGTGGTGGCCGCCGCCGAGGCGCTGGCCGACAGCGGGCTCGAATCCTCGGAGCTGGACCCCTACCGGACCGGGGTCAGCGTGGGCAGCGCCGTCGGCGCCACCACGGGGCTGGACCGGGAGTACCGGGTGGTCAGCGACAGCGGCCGACTCGACCTGGTCGATCACACCTACGCGGTTCCGCACCTCTACGACTACCTCGTGCCGAGTTCCTTCGCACGTGAGGTGGCCTGGGCGGTGGGCGCCGAGGGCCCGGCGACGGTGGTGTCCACCGGCTGCACCTCGGGGCTGGATACGGTCGGTTACGCGACCGAGCTGATTCGCGAGGGCACCGCCGACATCATGTTCGCCGGCGCCTCGGACGCCCCGATCTCCCCGATCACGGTGGCCTGCTTCGACGCGATCAAGGCCACGACGCCGCGCAACGACGATCCGGAACATGCCTCGCGGCCCTTCGACCGCAGCCGCAACGGCTTCGTGCTCGGCGAGGGCGCCGCCATGTTCGTCCTGGAGGAGTACGAGCGGGCCAAGCGGCGCGGAGCGCACATCTACGCCGAGGTGTCCGGCTTCGCCACTCGCTGCAACGCCTTCCACATGACCGGCTTGCGCGCGGACGGTCGGGAGATGGCCGAAGCGATCCGGGTGGCGCTGGACCAGGCGCAGCTGAACCCGGAGGAGATCGACTACGTCAACGCCCACGGCTCCGGGACCAAGCAGAACGACCGGCACGAGACGGCCGCCTTCAAGCACAGCCTGGGTGATCACGCCTACCGGGTCCCGGTGAGTTCGATCAAGTCGATGATCGGGCACTCGCTGGGCGCCATCGGGGCCATCGAGATCGCGGCCTGCGCGCTCGCGATCGAGAACAACGTCGTGCCTCCGACGGCGAACCTGCACACTGCAGACCCCGAGTGCGACCTGGACTACGTCCCGCTGCACGCCCGGGAGCACCGGACGGACTCCGTGCTGACGGTCGGCAGCGGCTTCGGAGGGTTCCAGAGTGCGATGGCATTGAGGAGGGCGGGATGAACGCGACGCCAGTGGTGACGGGACTGGGCATCACCGCGCCGAACGGCCTCGGCACGGAGGAGTACTGGGCCGCGACGCGGGAGGGGATCAGCGGCCTCGCGGCCATCACGAGGTTCGACGCGGAGGGCTACCCGGCCCGGCTGGCCGGGGAGGTGTCCGGGTTCGTGCCGGAGGACCACCTGCCGAGTCGGCTGCTTCCGCAGACCGATCGGATGACCCAACTGGCCTTGGTCGCCTCGGACTGGGCTCTGGCGGACGCCGAGGTGCGGCCCGAAGAGTGGGCCCGGTTCGACCTGGGAGTGGTGACCGCCAGCTCGGCCGGTGGGTTCGAGTTCGGCCAGGGCGAGCTGAAGAACCTGTGGAGCAAGGGCGGCCAGTACGTGAGCGCGTACCAGTCGTTCGCCTGGTTCTACGCGGTGAACACCGGCCAGATCTCGATCCGGCACGGGATGCGCGGGCCGGGCAGCGTGCTGGTGTCCGACCAGGCGGGCGGCCTGGACGTGGTGGCTCAAGCCGGCCGCCAGATCCGCAACGGCACCCGCCTGGTGCTGACCGGCGGCGTGGACGGTTCGATCTGCCCGTGGGGTTGGGTCGCCCAACTGGCCGGCGGGCGACTGAGCACCAGTGACGAACCGGACCGGGCCTACCGGCCCTTCGACGCCGAAGCCGCCGGTCATGTCTCCGGTGAGGGCGGGGCGATGCTCGTCCTGGAGGACGCGGCGACCGCCCGGGCGCGAGGTGTCCGGATCTACGGCGAGATCGCCGGCCACGGTTCGACCTTCGACCCCAAGCCCGGCAGTGGCCGTGCCCCCGGGCTGCAGCGCGCCATCGAACGGGCGCTGTCCCAAGCAGAGCTGACGCCAGATCAGATCGACGTGGTGTTCGCGGATGCGGCGGGGGTGCCTGAACTCGACCGGATCGAGGCCGATGCCCTGAGTGCGGTCTTCGGTCCGCGAGGGGTGCCGGTCACGGCGCCGAAGACGATGACCGGTCGACTGCATGCCGGTGCGGCCTCGTTGGACCTCGCCGCCGCACTGTTGTCCATCCGGGACGGGCTGATCCCGCCCACCACCAACGTCGACCCGTCCGGGGACTACGCGCTGGACCTGGTCATCGACGAGCCCCGGGTCTTGCCGGTGGGCGCCGCCCTTGTGGTGGCCCGCGGCCACGGGGGTTTCAACTCCGCGATGGTGGTCCGTCGCGCAGCCGACTGACGGATCCACCGCCTCACACCGAGAACGAAAGGAGACGGCAGTGCAGGAACTCACCATCGACGACCTTCGCCGCATTCTGCGGGAGGCAGCCGGGCAGCAGGAGGGCGTCGACCTCGACGGCGACATCCTCGACCTCGCCTTCGACGAGCTCGGCTACGACTCGCTCGCCCTGCTGGAGACCGGAAGCCGCATCGAGCAGATCTTCGGGATCCGCCTCGACGACAACACGCTGAGCGACTCCCCGGGCCCCCGGGCGCTGATCGCGGCCGTCAACGAGCAACTGGCCGCGGCTCGTACGGCGTGACCGAGCCGGGCCGCCCACCCTGGCGGAACCGGACTGATCCACCCGCAGGAACCGGGCTTTCGAGGAGAGGACATGGCGTTGGAGGAACGACGGGTAGCCCTGGTCACCGGAGCGACCAGCGGCATCGGACGCGCCTCGGCCAGGCAACTGGCCGAACAGGGGCACCGTGTGTACATCTGTGCGCGCTCGGCCGACGCCGTGCGGGCCACGGTCAAGGAGCTGTCCGAGGAGGGCTTCGAGGTCGACGGGACGGTGTGTGACGTCCGGGACACCGCGCAGGTCAAGGCCTTCGTCGCCGGCGCCGTCGACCGCTTCGGCCGGGTCGACGTGCTCGTCAACAACGCCGGGCGCAGCGGCGGCGGCCCCACGGCGAAGCTCGAGGACGAGCTCTGGCTCGACGTCCTGCAGACCAATCTGACCAGCGTCTTCCTGATGACGCGCGAGGTGCTCGAGGCCGGCGGCATGCTGGCGCGCGGGCACGGGCGGATCATCAACATCGCCTCCACCGCCGGGAAGCAGGGAGTCGTGCTGGGTGCCCCCTACTCGGCCTCCAAGCACGGTGTGGTCGGTTTCACCAAGGCCGTCGGCAACGAGCTGGCGCCGACCGGGATCACCGTGAACGCGGTCTGCCCCGGCTACGTCGAGACCCCGATGGCGCAGCGCGTCCGTGAGGGCTACGCGGCGGCGTACGACACCACGCCGGACACCATCCTGCAGCGGTTCCAGGCGAAGATCCCGCTCGGCCGGTACTCCACCCCCGAGGAGGTCGCCGGACTCGTCGGTTACCTCGCCACCGACACGGCCGCCTCGATCACGGCCCAGGCGATCAACGTCTGCGGTGGGCTCGGCAACTTCTGAGCAGCGGAAACCACCGGAACAAGGAGGACATCATGGCGCAGCCCGGCCTTCGCGAAGTGACGCACGAGACCACCGTGCGAGCCCCCGCCGGCGACGTCTACCAGCTCATCGCGGGCGTGGCGAACTGGCCGCAGCTCTTTCCGCCGACCGTCCACGTCGAAGTCCTGGAACAGGGCGCTGCCGAGGAGCGCATCCGGATCTGGGCCACCGTCAACGGTGACGCCAAGAGCTGGGTCTCCCGCCGCTCCCTCGACCGTGAGGCGCTGCGGATCGACTTCCGCCAGGAGGTCTCGGCCGCCCCGGTCGCCGCGATGGGCGGCGCCTGGGTCATCGAGCCGATCTCGGCCGACGAGTGCCGGGTCCGGTTGCTGCACGATTACCGCGCAGTGGACGACGATCCGGCCGGTCTGACCTGGATCGACCAGGCGGTGGACCGCAACTCCCGCTCGGAGCTCATCGCCCTCAAGGCGAACGCCGAGCTCATGACGGGAGCGCAGGACCGGCTCCTGTCCTTCGAGGACACCGTGCGGATCGACGGCTCGGCCAAGGACGTCTACGACTTCCTCAACGAGGCCCAGCACTGGCAGCAGCGGCTGCCGCACGTGGCGCGGGTCGACTTCCAGGAGCCCTCGCCCGGTCTGCAGCTCCTGGAGATGGACACCCGGACGAAGGACGGGTCGACCCACACCACCAAGTCCGTGCGGGTCTGCTTCCCCAACGAGCGGATCGTCTACAAGCAGATCACCCTGCCGGCCCTGATGACCCTGCACACCGGCCGGTGGGTGCTGGAGGAGGACGGCGACGGCGTGCGGGCCACCTCCCAGCACACCGTGGTGATCAACAGCGAGAGGATCACCGAGGTCCTCGGTGCGGAGGCCGACTTGGCCCGGGCCCGGGAGTTCGTCCGCAACGCGCTCGGTGCCAACAGCAGGGCGACCCTCGGTCTGGCCAAGGACCACGCCGAAGGACTTCGCTGACGTGGACACCCAGGTCATCGTGGTCGGTGCCGGGCCGGTCGGCCTGCTGCTGGCCGGGGAGCTTCGGCTCGGCGGCGCCGAGGTGGTCGTGCTGGAGCGGCTGATCGCACCGACCACGGAGTCCCGGGCCTCCACCCTCCACGCCCGCACCATGGAACTGCTCGACCACCGCGGGCTGGTGGAGCCGCTCGGCAACCCGGCGTGCGACGTGCTGGGGCACTTCGGCGGGCTGCCCATGGAACTGAGCGGCCCGCCGACCCGCTACCGGGGGCAGTGGAAGGTCCCGCAGACCCGTCTGGAGGAACTGCTGGCCTCCTGGGCGCTCGGACTGGGCGCGGAACTCAGGCGTGGCCACGAGGTCCGGGCCGTCCGAGAGGTGGACGAGCGGGTCGAGGTCGAGTACGTCACCGAGGCGGGCCCGGGCACGCTCACCGGCGAGTTCCTGGTCGGCTGCGACGGGGAGCACAGCACCGTGCGCGGACTGGCCGGATTCGCCTTCCCCGGCACCGACGCCACTCGGGAACTGCTCCGGGCGGACGTGGCCGGCATCGAGGTGCCGAACCGGCGCTTCGAGAGGACGCCGACGGGGCTCGCCATCGCAGCCCGTCGCCCGGACGGCATCACCCGGATCATGGTCCACGAGTTCGGGCGCCCCGCGGCCGAGCGCACGGCGGAGCCCTCGTACGCGGAACTGGTCGGGAGCTGGGCCGCGGTGACGGGAGAGGACATCAGCGGCGGCGTGCCGCTGTGGCTGAACGCCTTCGGCAACACCGCCCGCCAGGCGGCGGAGTACCGCCGTGGACGGGTTCTGCTGGCCGGGGACGCGGCCCACCGGCAGATGCCGGTGGGTGGACAGGCCCTCAACGTGGGTCTGCAGGACGCCGTGAACCTCGGGTGGAAGCTCGCCGCCGAGGTCGGCGGCAGGGCGCCGGCCGGGCTGCTCGACACGTACCACGGCGAACGGCACCCGGTCGGGAGCCGGGTGCTGTCCGCCATCGAGGCCCAGACGCAGCTGCTGCTCGGCGGCCCGGAGGTCGACGCGGTCCGCGCGGTCACCGCCGAGCTCCTCGCGTACGACCGGGTCCGGGCCCACCTCGGCAGTGTCATCAGCGGCCTGGACATCCGGTACGGAGACGAAGGGGAGCCGTTCGAAGGCCGGCGCGTGCCGCACCTCGACCTCGTCACGCCGGACGGTTCCACCAGTACCACCGAGTTGCTGCGCCCGGCCCGGGGCGTGCTGCTGGACCTGTCCGGCGATCCGCGGCGTCGGACGGAGCTGGAGCGGACGACCGCCGGCTGGCCGGGCCGCGTCCGTCTGGTCGCGGCCGTGGCCGCACCGGACTCGCCCGCTCCGGAAGCCACGTTGCTGCTGCGTCCGGACGGTCATCTGGCGTGGGCCGGTGACGCGGTCGCCGACCCGGGGCCGGCACTGCGGCGCTGGTTCGGCACGCCGGACGCCTGAGGCGTGTCACGCCCCAGTGCACGCATCGAGACACCACACAGCCATTCGAAGGAGAGGTCCGATCATGCCCAGCAAGGTTCCGGCAGCACCTCGGGACTCCGGCAAGGTCCAGCACTGTGACGTTTTCGTCCTGGGCTCGGGTCTGGCGGGCTCCGTGAGCGCGGCGATCCTGGCCCGCAACGGTGCCAAGGTCGTGCTGGCCGACGCGGCCGCGCATCCGCGGTTCGCGGTCGGTGAGTCGATGACCCCGCAGCTCGTCGAATGGCTGCACATCCTGGCGGACCGCTACGACGTTCCCGAGATCAAGAGCCTGCTCAGCGTGCAGGCCACCACCCGGGACATCGGCCCGCACTTCGGTACCAAGCAGCACTTCGGCTTCATGCTGCACCGTCCCGACCAGGAGCCCGATCCCCGCGAGGCCACCCAGCTGGTCCTCCCGAAGCTGCTCTCCCAAGCCGCGCACCTGTTCCGTCAGGACAGCGACTCCTACATGTTCCACGTCGCGGCCCGGTACGGCTGCACGACCCGGCAGAACTGGCGGGCCGCCGACCTGGCCTTCGACGACGACGGCGTGACCGTCACCGGGCAGAACGGCGAGGCGTTCCGGGCGAAGTTCCTGATCGACGCGAGCGGGTTCCGCTCGCTGCTCGCCGAGAAGTTCCAACTGCGCGAGACCCCTGCCAGGTTCAACCACCACTCGCGTTCGCTGTTCACCCACTACGTCGGCATCAAGCCCTTCGACGACGTGAGCCGGCACCCGGCCGAGCTGCGCCCGCCGGTGCCGTGGCACAACGGGACGATGCACCACCTGATCGACCGGGGCTGGTTCTGGATCATCCCGTTCGACAACTACAAGGACTCCCGCAACCCGCTCTGCAGCGTCGGTCTCACCTTCGACGAGCGCGTTTACCCGAAGCCGGCCGATCTCACGCCGGAGGAGGAGTTCAACCGCTACCTGGACATGTTCCCGGCGGTGAAGCGCCAGTTCGCGGGGGCGCACCGGGTGCGCGAGTGGGTCTCGACCGATCGTCTGCAGTACTCCTCGACGCATTCGATCGGCCATCGCTGGTGCCTGATGTCGCACGCGGCCGGCTTCATCGACCCGCTCTACTCGCGCGGCCTGTCCAACACCTTCGAGGTCGTCAACGCGCTCAGCTACCGCATCCTCGACGCGCTCAAGGACGACGACTTCGCGGTCGAGCGGTTCGAGTACGTCGACGAGCTGGAACGCGGACTCCTGCACTTCAACGACATGCTGGTCAACAGCTCCTTCATCTCGTTCTCGCACTTCAAGCTGTGGAACGCGGTGTTCCGGGTCTGGGGCGCCCTGATTACCCCGGGCGTGATGCGGCTGACCCGCGCGCGGCTCCGGTTCCAACTCGACAACAAGAACCCGCAGCACTTCATCGACCTGGAGAACGCTCCGCACACCGGGCTCTGGTGGCCCGAGAGCGACAAGCTCAAGGCGCTGCTGGAGGCCACCGCGGAAACCTGCGAGAAGTACGAGGTCGGGGAGCTGGACGGAGACGAGGCGGCGAACATCGTCTTCCGCCTCCTCCAGGACTCGGACATCGTGAATCCGACCTTCGGTTGGAAGGATCCGCGAAAGCGCTTCATCGCCCCGACCACCATGACCATGATCAAGTTCATGCACTGGGCGACGCGACAGGGCCCGCCCGAGATGCGCGAGCTGGGCGACGAGAACCTGCGCGGCCTGATCAGGGCCACCGCCAAGGGCAAGAAGCTGCTCTGACCCGCAGGCACCGCCGAACGCCGACCGAACCACCAAGCACGGGGGAACCACCATGATCAGACGAAGAAGCGTCCTGGAAGCCACGGCCGCCGCCATCGCCCTGACGGCACTGGATCCGAAGGGGGTGTTCGCCGACACCGCCTGCCCCCAGTGGAGCAGGCTCGCGTCGTCCCTCCAGGGGCAGCTCGTGCTGCCGTCCAGCGCGAACTACGGGACGGCCAAGCAGCTGGACCTGATGCAGTACGACATCATCAACCCGCGGGCCATCGCCTACTGCGCGAGTCCGGCCGACGCGGCGGCCTGCCTGCGGTTCGCCCAGAGCAACGCGATGCCGTTCTCGGTCCGCAGCGGTGGCCACAGCCTGGGCGGGTACTCGACCACCCCGGGACTGGTCATCGACGTCTCCGGGCTCAACTCGGTCACGGTGTCCGGGACGAGCGCGACGATCGGCCCCGGCGCCGAACTGGTCGACATCACCAACGGCCTGGCCCCGGCCGGGCTGGCGTTGGCGGGCGGGATGTGCCCCACGGTCGCGGCGGGCGGCTACCTCCAGGGCGGCGGCATCGGCATGCTGACCCGTCCACTGGGCCTCGGTTGCGACAGCATCACCTCGGCGCAGGTCGTGCTGGCCGACGGTAGCCAGGTCACCGCCTCCGCGAGCCAGAACAGCGACCTCCTGTGGGCCCTGAAGGGCGGTGGTGGCGGCAACTTCGGCATCGTCACCTCGTACACCGTGCAGCCCACCGCGCTGACCCAGCTGGCCGTCGCCAGCCTGACCTGGAGCTACGACCACGCGGTCGACACCCTGGACGGCTTCACGCGCTGGCTGGTGTCCGCGCCGCGCACCATCAGCGGGGCGGTCAGCATCAACCTGGACGACGCCGCTGCGACCAACACGCCGACCGTCGCGGTCCTGTTGGTGTCGGCCGGAACCACCACCGAACTCAACTCCGAGGTCACCCGGCTGATTTCGATGATCGCGACGCCGACCGGGCAGCAGACCTCCGTGGTCCCGTACCAGGCGCTGATGATGGGGTTCTACGGCTGTGCCACGGACACCGTGGCCCAGTGCCACCGGATCGGGGCGACCAGCCAGGGCGTCCTGCCGCGGCACCCGTTCGGCGTCGAGCGGAACCGGATGTTCTCCGGGCCGGTGGACCGCAGCGTCTGGGAGGCGGCCGTCGCGGTCTTCGACACCGGACGCCAGGCCGGACCGAGCTACCGGCTCCAGGTGATCGCGCTGGGCGGTGCGGTCAACGACCTGAGCCGCACCCAGACCGCGTACGTGCACCGGGACAGCCTGTACCTGGTCAACTACGTCGGATCGGTCGCCACCGCCCCGGTCGCCGACACGACGGCGGCCGCCGCGCGGCAGTGGGCGACTACTGGGTTCAACGCGATCAGCCCGTACTCGAACGGCGAGTCGTACCAGAACTTCATCGACCCGGCGCTCACCGACTGGCGGACCGCCTACTACGCCGAGAACTACCCGAAGCTCGCCGCGATCAAGGCCAAGTACGACCCGTACGGCGCCTTCTCCTTCGCACAGAGCATCAGCTGACGGTGCCGGCCACGGATCCGGCCAACCATGGAGAGGAGCACACGATGACCACGTCCCCCGGCCGGGTCGTCCACTCGGACGAGGTCGAGCCGATCACCTGGTCCGGCGAGGAGGCCGGTCGCTTCCTGCTGCGCAGCGAGGACACGGGCGGCCAGTACTCGTTCTACGAGGTGACCGTTCCCGCGGGCCAGGGCTCGCACTTCCACGTCCACGAGGACACGGACGAGGCGTTCTACATCGTCGAGGGCGAGTTCGAGATCCACCTGGGCGACGTGGTCCACCGGGCGCCCGCCGGCACCGTGGTCTACGGCCCCCGCGGGGTGGTCCACGCCTTCCGCAACACCCTCGACGAGCCCGGCAGGATGCTCTGCGTCACCACCCCGGGCGGGATCGAGCGGTTCTTCGAGGAACTCAGCACGCTGATGAAGCAGGATCCGCCGGCGGACTGGTCGCAGATGCAGGAACTCGCGACCCGCCACCGCATCGTGGCCTTCCCCGATCAGGAGAGGAACTGAGGTCGTGCAGGACACGGAGAAGAAGCTGATCGGGCCCAACGACCGGAAGAAACCGCCGTCCAAGGCGCAGCGGCTGGTCAACCGGGCCATCGTGCGCGCCAACGTGGCCGTCTACCGGGCCAGCGGCGGAAAGGTCGCCGGCCGCTTCGGCGAGCTGCCGGTCCTCCTGATCACGACCCGCGGCCGGAAGACCGGCATCGCTCGTACCAGCGCCCTGGGCTACGTGCCCGACGGAGACCGCTACATCATCTGCGGTGCTTACGGCGGGGAGCCGGTGCACCCGGCCTGGGCGCTGAACCTGCGGGCCATCCCCGACGCGGTGGTCGAGGTGGGCCGGCACAAGTTCAAGGTGACGGCGAGGGAACTGCCGGCCGGCGCCGAGCGCGACCGGCTCTGGAAGCGGATGGTCGACATCTTCCCGCTCTACGGCAAGTTCGAGACCAAGACCGGCCGTCTGTTCCCGATCGTCGTGCTGACGCCCACCGACTGATCGCACCGGCTACGGGGAGGGGGACGTTGATGAAGAGCCCAGCGACAGCAGCCGACCTGCACCTCGCCACCATGCTGGCCGGGGCCGCGGCGGTCCTGCTGACCGGTCTGGTGTTCGGAAGACTGGCCACCCGGTTCCGGCAGCCGGTGGTGATCGGCGAGATCGTCGCCGGAATCGCGCTCGGGCCCAGCCTGCTCGGGCACCTGCCGGGGGACCTGCCGCACCGGCTCTTTCCCGCCGAGGTCCGTCCGCTCCTCAACGCGGTGGCGCAGGTGGGTCTGATGCTCTTCATGTTCATGGTGGGCTGGGAGTTCGACAAGAACCTGCTGAGACCGCACAAGGGGACGGCGACGATGGTCTCGCTGACCTCCGTCGGATTCGCCTTCGCCTGCGGGACCGCCATCGCGTCCGTGCTGTACCGCAACCACCACGAGACGGACGGGCGCCCCATCTCGTTCACCGCGTTCGCCATGTTCATGGGCACGGCGATGTCGGTGACGGCGTTCCCGGTGCTGGCCAGGATCCTCAAGGACAACCGGCTGAGCCACACCAGAGTGGGCGTGCTGGCCCTGGCCAGTGCGGCTGTCGACGATCTGCTCGCCTGGTGCCTGCTGGCCTACGTGTCGGCGCTGGCGACCGCGGACGGGAACGGCCGCCTGCTGCAGGTCGGGCTGCTCAGCGCGGTGTACGTGGCGTTGATGTTCCTGGTCGTCCGGCCACTCCTGGCCGGCTTGGTGGGACGGCTGGTGGCCCGGCAGCAGTGGCGGCCGCTCCTGCTCCTCCTGTGCGCCGGGGTGTTCCTCTCGTCCTGGCTCACCACCTGGATCGGCATCCACGCGATCTTCGGGGCGTTCCTCTTCGGCTTCGTGATGCCCAGGGAGCCGGCGCACCTGCTGAAGGAACGGCTCCACCCGCCGCTGGAGCACGTCAGCACGCTGCTGCTGCCGGTCTACTTCGTCGTCATCGGCCTCGGGGTCGACATCGGAGGACTGGGCGCCTACCAGTACCTGGAGTTGACGCTGATCGTCGCGGTGGCCTGCGCGGGAAAGCTGCTGGGTGCGCTGGTGCCGGCCAAGTTCTTCGGCCTGTCCTGGGCGGAGTCCAGAACGCTCGGACTGCTCATGAACACCAGGGGCCTGACCGAGCTGATCATCCTCAACGCCGCAGCGAGCCTGGGAGTGTTGGACGGCCAGATGTTCACCATGATGGTGATCATGGCGCTCCTCACCACCGCCCTGGCCGGTCCGCTCCTGCCGGTCGGCCCGCCCGTCCTGGAGCCCGAACCGCTCCCGAGCCGGCGACGAGATCTGACCGAAACCCGTATCTAGCAGCGACTCTCCGGTCGACCGGCTCGACTGGCGGTCGTGCGGAGGGAGAAAGGGGCCTCCTCGTGGTTCCATCGCAACAGTCGCCGGCGCCGGCCCGGCCGATCGCGCCCAGGGCGTTGCGCGACGCCTGCGGACTCTTCGTCACTGGCGTGACCGTGATCACCAGTGGTGACCGGGAGGGGATGGTCGGCACCACCGTCAACTCGTTCACCTCGGTCTCGCTCGACCCGCCGCTGGTGCTGTTCTGCCTGCACCGGGATTCACGCATCCGGGAAGTGGTGCAGCGCTCGGGCGGGTTCGTGGTGAACTTCCTCACCGGTCGCCAGGAGGAACTGGCCTGGGCGTTCGCGGGGCGTCGGACCGCGAACTTCGACGATGTGGCGCACCATCGTTCGGAGCACGGTCTTCCGGTTCTCAGTGAGGCGCTCGCCTATCTCTCCTGTCGGCTCGTGAACGAATTCGACGGCGGCGACCACACCATCTTCATGGGTGAGGTGGTGGAGCTGGGGGAGCCCCGACGGAACCACGATCCGTTGATTTTCTTCCGGGGCTCGATGGGAGCTCTCGAGGATGAGCCGAGCCCTTTTCATCCAATCATGGACGGGTGAGCCTCTTCGGGCTGTAGCATCGGTATGACTGAACTTCCGTGCAGCAATGATGGATTGACGTACAGCCAAGGAGGATTCATGTTTCTGATCACCGGTGCAACCGGAAATGTCGGTCGTGCGCTGGTCGAGCACCTGGTCGAGGAGGGCGTTCCGGTGCGCGCGGTCACGCGCAATCCGGAGTCGGCGGAGTTCCCGGAAGGCGTCGAGGTCGTCAGTGGTGACCCGAGTTCCCCGGAATCCCTCGCCGAGGCCCTTTCCGGGGTCTCCGGCCTCTTCCTCAACCCGGCGGCGGTGGGCGGTTCGACCGCCGGTCTGCTGGAGCTCGCGCGTGAGCGTGGCGTCAAGCGCGTCGTGATGCTCTCCTCCGACGTCGTCGTCGACGGCGTCGCCGAGCAGACCGACTCGATCGCCGCCTGGCACAAGCAGATCGAGGAGACGGTCGTCGCCTCCGGGCTGGAGTGGACGATCCTGCGCGCGGGTGAGTTCGCCACCAACCTGATCGGGCTCTGGGGTCCGCAGATCCGCGCGACCGGCGTGGTCCGGGCTCCGTACGGCCACGGCACCACGGCGCCCATCCACGAGCGGGACATCGCGGCCACCGCCGTGCGCGCCCTGCTGACCGACGAGCACCTCAGTGCGACCTATTCGCTGACCGGCCCGAAGTCGCTGACCCGGGTCGAGATGGTGGAGATCATCGCCCAGGTGCTGGACCGCCCGGTGCGCTTCGAGGAGCTCTCCCCGGAGCAGGCGCTCCAGGCCATCCTCGCGCAGGGCACCCCCAAGCCCATCGCCGACTCGATCCTGGCCCTCCAGGCGGAGTCGGTGGGCCGTGAGGCGCACGTGGGCACCGGTGTCGAGGCGGTCACCGGGAAGCCGGCCCGGCCGTTCGCCGAGTGGGTCGCCGACCACTCAGGCGTGTTCGCCTGATGGTTCCGCCTCGCCCGCTGCCTACCCCCGGGGCAGCGGGCGAGGCGTTTTTCCGGCACGTTTCCGCACACTGCTGTTCTCCTGCTGTACTCCGAATCGGAAGGCGAATCACCGGTGATCAGGATCGACCAGCTGGACAAGTCGACGGACTTCATGTCGCAGCTCCAGGAGAAGACCGGCCCCATCGTGCTCATCAACACCTTCATCGTTCCCGAGGGGAAGATGGAGGAGGTGCTGGCCATCTGGGAGGGCGATGCCAAGTTCATGAAGAGCTGTCCGGGATTCATCTCGACGCAGCTGCACCGCGGTACGGGCAATAGCCACACACTGGTGAACATCGCGGTGTGGCAGTCCACCGAGGCGCTCCTCGAGGCATTCAACAACCCGAATTTCAAGAAGGCATCCTCCGCCTATCCGGACGGTATGGTCGCCTACCCGCACGTACTGGAGAAGGTCTCCATCGACGGGGTTTGTGTCGCATAACGATCGATGGGCAACGAAGCCGCCGGGCGGAACAGGGGCACCCCTGTTCCGCCCGGCTTTTTCGTGTTTTCCACGGTTGCTCAGTCCACGTGGTTGAGCTTGTCCGGATTGGTCACGGCGTAGACGCCGATGACCTGGTCCCCCACCGGGGTCAGTTCGATGACGAGTACGGCGTACGGTGCGCCGTCCGAGAAGAGCAGGGCGGACGGATCGCCGTTGACGTGCCGGTAGCGGATGTCCAGCCCCTTCGGGGGGCGGGAGGCGACTGACGCGAGCAACCGGGCGACCTTGTCGCGCCCCAGGATCGGGCGGAGCCCCGCCGCCCGCGCCTTGCCGCCGCCGTCGGTCCACATCGTGACGTCGGGCGCCAGCAACTGCAGCAGCGTCGCCAGATCGCCGCCGAGCGCGGCCGCGAGGAACTGCTCGGTCACCTGCCGGCGTATCCGCGGGTCCGTCTGGAAGCGCGGCCGTCGGGCGTGGACGTGCTCGCGGGCACGGTGGGACAACTGGCGGATCGCCGAGGGGGTGCGTCCGAGGATGCCGGCGATCTCGGTGTGGGCGTAGTCGAACACCTCGTGCAGGACGAACACCGCCCGCTCCAGCGGGGTCAGGGTCTCCAGTACGACCAGCATCGCCATCGAGACGGCTTCGGCCTGCAGGGCCGGAGCCGCGGCGTCCGTGGCCGACGGGGTGTCGACGCACCTGCTGACCACGGGCTCGGGCAGCCAGGGGCCGACGTAGACCTCGCGGCGCCGGGTCATGGTCGTCTGCCGGGCGAGCGCCCGGTTGACGGCGATCCGGACGAGGTAGGCGCGTGGGTTCTCGATCTGCACCGTCTCCGCCCGTTCGTGCCGCTTCGTCCAGGACATCCAGGTCTCCTGGAGGACGTCCTCGGTGTCCGCGATGCTTCCGAGCAGGTTGTAGACGACCGAGAAGAGCAGTTCACGGTGCTCGGTGAATGCGGCGGTCGGCGAGTCACTCGTCGGCTGGATGGGCATGCGTCAGTCCTCCTGCGGGGTCGTCGCTCCTAAGAGTCCCGGGCGGCGCCGAGTGTGACATCCGGTCGCGGGCGCTCGCCGTCGCCCGACGGATCGTGGTTGACGGCCGGTCAGGAGTCGCCGCCCCGACCTCCGCCCGTCACGGCCAGACGAGGCAGTACAGCTGGTGCCCGGCCTCGTGCAGCCGGTTCGCGAAGTCCTGCCACTCGTGCAGCATCGTGTAGATCACGAAGGCGTCGCGCGGACCGCGGCGGTCGGGGACGGTGGACCAGATGAAGGCGGCGGCGCCGAGTTCCGTCTCGTCCGCCTTGCGGAGCGGTTCGACCACGTTGTGGGGGAGTTGGACGACGGCGTAGTCGGGGTGCAGCACGACGAGCTCCAGCGGCGGCACCTGGTGCAGCGGGACGCCCTGGATGCCGGTGAGGACCATGGCGCTCATGGTCTCCGGCTTGATCTTGGTGGAGAGGTGGCCGGTGGGGGAGCCGCTGGTCTCCATCAGGTCGCCGAGCCGCCCCAGCGAGCCGAGTTCGCCGGCGTCCAGGCCGAGGCCCCCCGGACCGAGGGCGGTGGGGACTCTGGCGGCGGTCGCGCGGTCCGGTGCGCCGAAGTACTTGTAGGTCACCCCCACGCGTCCCTCACCCCGCCTCTCGCCGCCGCGACGACCACGACCCGTACCCGCTCCCGTACCCCCGCGTGCGGTTTCGGCGGGCCTGCGGGAGCCACCCGCCGCCTCGTCGAAGCCGTCCTGCGCCTCGGACACTCGGACCATCCTCACCGGAATTCGCCGGAATCGACAGACCCCCGCACGCCCGGCGCCCACCGGACGTGCTCCTTACCCGTCATGCGCCGCCGTACCCACTCGCGGTAGGCGGCAGTCCTCTCCACACCCCTGCACCCGACCGGAGCGCTCGCGCGCCCTGGGCACACAGTCTGACTGGTCCGTGCTCCGGAACAGCCATCGGCCCCGCCCGTACGCGACCGCCACGGACAACCGTCACGGACAACCGTACAGACATCGGTGCCCGGATCATCGTTCCAGATGATCGGGCCGGACATGCAGAGCTCAAGGACACGATTTGAGACCATGTCTTCCGTGAGCTACCCCTACGAAGCCCCCCAGTCCCAGTCGCTGTTCGATCGCGCCTCCGTGGTCACGCCCGGCGGCGTCAACTCCCCGGTGCGCGCCTTCCGCGCGGTCGGCGGTACGCCGCGCTTCATGGTGTCCGGCACCGGCCCCTACCTCACCGACGCCGACGGCCGTGAGTACGTCGACCTGGTGTGCTCGTGGGGTCCGATGATCCTCGGCCACGCGAACCCCGCCGTGATCGACGCCGTCCAGCGGGCCGTCGCCCTCGGCACCTCCTTCGGTACGCCCGGTCAGGGCGAGGTCGAGCTCGCCGAGGAGATCGTCGCCCGGGTCGCCCCGGTCGAGCAGGTCCGCCTGGTCTCCTCCGGCACCGAGGCCACCATGTCCGCGATCCGGCTCGCCCGCGGCTTCACCGGCCGGGCGAAGGTGGTCAAGTTCGCCGGCTGCTACCACGGTCACGTGGACGCGCTGCTGGCCGCCGCCGGTTCCGGCGTGGCGACCTTCGGCCTGCCGGACACCCCGGGTGTCACCGGCGCCCAGGCCGGCGACACCATCGTGCTGCCGTACAACGACCTGGCCGCCGTCGAGCAGGCCTTCGCCGCTCACCCGGGCGAGATCGCCTGCGTGATCACCGAGGCCTCGCCCGGCAACATGGGCGTCGTCCCGCCGCTGCCCGGCTTCAACGCCGGCCTGGCCCGGCTCTGCCGGAACAACGGCGCGCTGTTCATCTCCGACGAGGTGATGACCGGCTTCCGCGTCTCCAAGGCCGGCTGGTACGGCCTGGAGGCGGCGAACGAGGGCTGGGCGCCGGACCTGCTGACCTTCGGCAAGGTCATGGGCGGCGGCTTCCCGGCCGCGGCCTTCGGCGGGCGCGCCGACGTGATGGCGCACCTGGCCCCGGCCGGCCCGGTCTACCAGGCCGGCACCCTGTCCGGGAACCCGGTCGCCACCGCGGCCGGCCTGGCCCAGCTGCGCGGCTGCACCGACGAGGTGTACGCGACGGTGGACAAGGTCTCCGCCGAGATCTCCGGCCTGGTCTCCGGGGCGCTCACCAAGGAGGGCGTGGCGCACCGGCTGCAGACCGCCGGGAACATGTTCTCGGTGTTCTTCACCGAGGCCGCGGTCACCAACTACGACGAGGCCAGGACCCAGGAGGCGTACCGTTTCACCGCCTTCTTCCACGCGATGCTGGCCGAGGGCGTCTACCTGCCGCCGTCCGCCTTCGAGTCCTGGTTCGTCTCGGCGACCCACGACGAGCGGGCGATCGAGCGGATCGCCGCCGCCCTGCCGGCCGCCGCGCGCGCCGCTGCCGCCGCCACGGCCTAGCCGAAACCCACCCCAGGAGTAGTTGAGAAGTGAGCGCCAAAGAGATCACCGTCGTCCACCTGATGCGTCACGGTGAGGTGCACAACCCGGAGGGCGTCCTGTACGGGCGCCTGCCGGACTACCACCTGTCCGAGCTGGGCCGGCAGATGGCCGACCGGGTCGCCGAGGACCTGGCCGACCGGGACATCACCCACGTGGTGGCCTCCCCGCTGGACCGGGCCCAGGAGACCGCCGCGCCGATCGCCAAGGCGCACGGCCTGGACGTCGCGGCGGACGAGCGGCTGATCGAGGCGGAGAACGTCTTCGAGGGCAAGACCTTCGGCGTCGGCGACGGCTCGCTGCGCAACCCCGGCTACTGGAAGTACCTCACCAACCCGTTCAAGCCCTCCTGGGGCGAGCCGTACCTCGACCAGGTGGTGCGGATGATGGGCGCGCTCGGGGCGGCCCGGGACGCCGCCCGCGGGCACGAGGCGGTCTGCGTCAGCCACCAGCTGCCGATCTGGATCGTCCGCTCCTTCGTCGAGCGCCGCCGGCTCTGGCACGACCCGCGCAAGCGGCAGTGCTCGCTGGCCTCGCTGACCAGCTTCACCTTCGAGGGCGACAAGATCGTCTCGGTCGGCTACCGCGAGCCGGCCCGCGACCTGCTGCCCGCGCACCTGGTCGGCAAGGGCCGCAAGGGGGACAAGCCGGTGGGCAAGAGCTTCGGCGCGTGACGCCCGTAAGCGGTGCGTAAGTATGACTTCGGGTCACCTGGCGAGCGCCGGGTGACCCGAAGTCTTCGCAGGTCAGAGCAGGTGCGGCGCGCAAGGGAGGACCCCCCCGAACCCGCCTGGAACTCCATGCGAAACTTTTCACATGTCTGCCATGACGCGCCCCCGTCCCCGTGTCGCCGCAGCCGCCGCCACAGTCGCCGCCGCTGCGCTCGTCCTCACCGGCTGTTCCTCCTCGGGCTCGTCGAGCAGCGGCGAAGGCCAGGTCGGCTTCGTCACCGTCAAGGGGACCAACCTGTCGAAGGCGGACACCGGCAAGCGCGGGGACGCGCCGGACGTCTCCGGGGAGACCCTCGAGGGCAACCAGGTCAAGCTCTCGGACTACCGCGGCAAGGTCGTGGTGCTGAACGTCTGGGGTTCCTGGTGCGGGCCGTGCCGGGCCGAGGCGAGGAACCTGCAGGCCGTCGCGGACGAGTACAAGGACAAGGGCGTCCAGTTCCTGGGCGTCAACACCCGGGACACCGACAAGACCAACGCCGTCCGCTTCGAGCAGGAGCAGGGCGTCAGCTTCCCGAGCATCTTCGACCCGGCGGGCACCCAGCTGCTGAAGTTCCCCAAGGGCAGCCTCAACCCGCAGTCCATCCCGACCACCCTGGTCGTCGACCGCGACGGCAAGCTGGCCGCCCGCGCCGTCGGCGGGACGACCCAGGAGGCGCTGGAGTCGATCGTCCAGCCGGTGGTCGCGGAGCAGCAGCAGTGAGTGCGCCACTCCAGCTCGCGGACACCTTCACCACCGTGCAGAGCGGTGCGCTGCTGGCCGCGGCGCCGATCGCGCTGGCGGCCGGGCTGGTGTCGTTCTTCTCGCCCTGCGTGCTGCCGCTGGTGCCCGGCTACCTGTCGTACGTGACCGGCTTCTCCGCCGCCGACCTCGCCGACGCCCGGGGCGCCCGGCGCGGCCGGATGCTGCTCGGGGCGACGCTGTTCATCCTCGGCTTCACCGTGGTCTTCGTCTCCGGCGGGGCGCTGTTCGGCCAGTTCGGCAACACCCTGCTGGAGCACAAGCGGGCCATCTCGATCGTGCTCGGCTCGCTCACCGTGGTGATGGGCCTGGCCTTCATGGGCCTCGTCCCCGGACTGAGCATGCGCGAGGTGCGCTCCCACCGCCGCCCGGCCGTCGGCCTGCTCGGCGCGCCGCTGCTGGGCGTGGTGTTCGGCGTCGGCTGGACGCCCTGCATCGGCCCGACCCTCGCCGCCGTCCAGACCCTGTCGCTGAACCAGGCGGACGCGGCGCGCGGGGCCCTGCTGATGACCTTCTACTGCCTGGGCCTCGGCGTACCGTTCATCGTGGCCGCGCTGGCGTTCCGCCGGGCGCTGGGTGCCTTCGGGTGGGTCAAGCGGCACTACCCGCTCGTCATGCGGATCGGTGGCGGCATGCTCGTCGCGGTCGGTCTGCTGCTCGTCACCGGGATCTGGGATTCCTGGATGAGTGAACTGCAGTCCTGGACCGGCGACTCCCAGATCGGAATCTGACCGTGAGCAAGACCACGACCGATACCGAGCTGCCCCCGGCACCGGACGAGGACGCCGCCGCCGAGCGGTTGAGCACCGCGCCGGTCGAGTCCGAGGGCCCGACCGGCATAGGAGTGCTCGGCTGGGCGCGCTGGATGTGGCGTCAGCTGACCTCGATGCGGGTCGCCCTGATCCTGCTGTTCCTGCTGTCGCTGGCCGCCATCCCGGGCTCGCTGATCCCGCAGAACGGCCAGAACCAGTTCAAGGTGCAGACCTGGAAGGCGCAGCACACCGCGGTCGCGCCGATCTACGAGAAGCTCCAGCTGTTCGACGTCTACAGCTCGGTCTGGTTCTCGGCGATCTACATCCTGCTGTTCGTCTCGCTGGCCGGCTGCATCATCCCGCGCACCTGGCAGTTCGTCGGCGTGCTGCGCTCCCAGCCGCCGGCCGCGCCGCGCAACCTGACCCGGATGCCGGTGCACGCGGCCTGGCGCACCGGCGCGGACCCGGAGCGGGTGAACGCCGCCGCCCACCGGCTGCTGCGCAAGCGCGGCTTCCGGGCCAACCTGTCCGGCGGCTCGGTGGCCGCCGAGAAGGGTTACCTGCGCGAGGTCGGCAACCTGCTGTTCCACCTGTCGCTGTTCGCGCTGCTCGGCGGCTTCGCCTGGGCCAGCCTGGCCTCCGGCACCGGCGGCAAGCTGATGGTCGAGGGCCAGGGCTACTCCAACACCATCACCCAGCTCGACGACTTCACCGGCACCCGGTTCTACGGCAACCAGGACCTCGACCCCTTCTACCTGAAGCTCGACGACTTCACCTCGAAGTTCCAGAGCACCGGCGACCAGATGGGCGCCGCCCGGCAGTTCACCGCGAACGTCGAGTACTACCAGGGCAGCGACGAGTCGAAGCTGCGGAAGGGCACGATCGAGGTCAACCACCCGCTGGAGATCGGCGGCAGCAAGGTCTACCTGATCGGCCACGGCTACGCCCCGGTCATCACCGTCCGCAACGGCAAGGGCGACGTGGTCTACCACGACGTCGTGCCGTTCCTGCCGCAGGACGCCAACCTGACCTCGACCGGCGTGGTGAAGGTCTCCGACTACGGCGTGGGCCCGGACGGCAACAAGACCCAGCTGGGCTTCTCCGGCTTCTTCCTGCCGACCGCCCCGCTGAGTTTCGCCGGCACCGGCCCGATCTCGCTGTTCCCCGGCGACGCCGCCCCCGAGCTGGTGCTGAACGCCTTCGCCGGCGACCTCGGGACCGACTCCGGCCTGCCGCAGAACGTCTACCAGCTGAACACCGCCAAGCTCACCCAGCTGAAGCAGGACGACCAGCCGGCCAAGGCGTTGCTCAAGCCCGGCCAGGGCTGGACCCTGCCGAACGGCTACGGCAGCGTCACCTTCGAGGGCTACAAGCAGTGGGCGAGCTTCAACGTCTCGCACCGCCCGGGCAACGCGATCGCGCTGACCGGCGCCGTGCTGGCGATCCTCGGCCTGATCGGCTCGCTGTTCATCCAGCGCCGCCGGATCTGGGTGCGGGCGGTGGCCCTGCCGGGCGGCGGCACCCAGGTGGAGCTGGCCGGGCTGGCCCGCAGCGAGTCGGCGAAGATCGCCGAGGAGCTGGCCGAACTCGCGGTGGACCTCCAGGACGACGCCCCGGCGTCGGAGGAGGACGAGGAGGCCGAAGCCGCGGTCGAAGCCACGGCCGCGGCCGAGGAAGCAGCATCCGACCCCGAGGCCGAGGCCTCAGACCCCGCAGTCCCTGCCGACCAGAACTCCAAGGAGTAGACGGTGCATCTCGCCTCGGGAGTCGACCCACAGCTGGCCGACCTCTCCAACAAGCTGATCTATTCGGCGATGGCGGTCTACACGATCGCCATGTTCGCCCACATGTTCGAGTGGACGTTCGGCAGCAAGGGCGCGGTCGCCGTCCGTTCCAAGGAGCAGTCGGGCAACCTGGCCGAGACCGTCGCCGCCGCCGCGGAGACCAAGGCAGCCAAGAAGGTCACCGTCACCGTGGCCGGGACGAAGGGCGGCACCACCACGCTGACCCGCACCGTCCTGGCGGGCGAGGGCGCGACGGTGGTCACCGGTGGTCGCGCCGACGAGGACGTGGACGGCCCGGGCGCGGCCGGCACCAGCGAGAAGGCCGACCTGGCCGGCCGCATCGCGATCTCGCTCACCGTCCTGGCGCTGCTGCTGCACGGCGGCGGCATCGTGGCCCGGGGCCTCTCGGTGTCCCGCTGGCCGTGGGGCAACATGTACGAGTTCTCCTGCGCCTTCGCCTTCGCGATGACGGCCGCGTACGTGGTGCTGCTGGCCGCGCGGAAGAACGTCCGCTGGCTCGGCCTGCCGGTCACCGTCGCGGTGCTGCTGACGCTCGGCATCGCGACCCAGGTGCTGTACACCGATTCCGAGCAGCTCGTCCCGGCACTGCACTCGTACTGGCTGGCGATCCACGTCTCCACCGCGATCTTCTGCGGCGGCGCCTTCTACGCGGCGTTCATCGCCACGCTGCTGTACATCGGCAAGGACTCCTTCGACAGGCGGATGGCGGCCGGCCTGACCACCGGTCCGCTGGGCACCTCGCCCTCGATCTGGCGCAGGCTGCCCGCCGCGTCCACCTTCGACAAGCTGTCCTACCGGATCAACGCGCTGGTCTTCCCGCTGTGGACGTTCACCATCATCGCGGGCGCGATCTGGGCCGAGGCCGCCTGGGGCAAGTACTGGGAGTGGGACCCGAAGGAGACCTGGTCGTTCATCACCTGGGTCGCCTACGCGTGCTACCTGCACGCCCGCGCGACGGCCGGCTGGAAGGGCCGCAAGGCCGCGTACCTGGCGCTGGCGGCCTTCGGCTGCTGGCTCTTCAACTACTACGGCGTGAACATCTTCGTCACCGGCAAGCACTCGTACGCGGGGATCTGACCGGGGGCGGCGCACCGATCGGCCCGGCTTTCCGCAGGAGGTGGCCGGGCCGAGGTGCGACAGGGGTAGGTCGTGCCGGCCGTCCGTGCCGGTACGGGGAGGAACGAGGAGGAAATCGCGCAATGGAGTGCGACGAGGTCATGCTGACCGTCCGAATCACCGCCGCCGAGCAACTGCTGCTCCGACGGCTCGCCCAGGGACACCGGAGCGACGTGTCCGAAGTGGTGGCCGACGCTCTGCTGGACATCATCCCCACGCTCAGCGCGCCGGGGGACGCCTACCGGCTGCTGAGCGCCCTCGCGACGCCGGCGCCGTGCGCGCTGACCGTCTGGCTGCCGACCGCGCTGGCTGACCTGCTGGTGCCCGGCGCGGCCCGGATCGCCCAGATCACCGACGTCCGGATCGAGTCGGCCAGCGCGGCGCTGGGCGCGGCGCTGCGGCTCTGGCTGGCCCAGGACCCGGCCCGGCTGGCGACCAACCTCAGCGTGATGCACGCCGGGCGGCCGGCCGCCCTGGTGGCCGCCTGACGGGGGAGCGGCCCCGCCGAACGGGGCTCAGCTGGCCAGCGGCAGCAGGCCGGGAACGGCGGGGCGGCCGTCGAAGGCGTCCCGCCGGACCGGCACCCGCGGACCGTCGACCGGCTCGGTGAGCAGCCGGCACTCGGCCGCCGTCCGCCCGTCCTGGAGCAACCGGACCAGGACGGGGGTGCGGCGACCGTCCGGTGACCGCTCGCGGACGGCCCGCACGAAGCAGGGCCGGTCCAGCTCGATGTAGCGGTCGAAGGAGGTCACCAGCTCGACCGGGACCACCGGTTCGGGGTGGTGCAGCCGCTGGGCGGCCTGCCGGGCGGCCTCCAGCACCAGCATCCCGGGCACGTGGTCCAGCTCGTGGTCGAACAGCACCGGGTGCCCGGCGTCGGCGCGCAGCAGCCAGGTGTCCGGCCGCAGGGTCGGGCTGAGCACCACGTCCGCGGGCTGCGCCCGGCCGACGAGCTCGGGCGCCGCGGGCTCCGGCGGCCGGGGCGGGGCGACGACCTGCCGGCCGGGGCCGCGCAGCCGCTCGTAGGAGGCGGGGGTGACCACCCGCAGCTGGCCGGAGCCGTGGCCGATCCGCAGGCCGTCCCGGGTGATCTCGGCGTGCACCCGCAGCGAGACGAGCCGGCCGTGCCGCATCCGGACGTCCTGGCAGCCGACGGTGAGCATCAGCGAGGCCGGGCCGGCGGTGACGGCGAGCCCCGGCAGGCCCGGCTCGCCGAGCGCGTAGCCGAGGTCCTCCATGACGAAGTGGTGGTCGCGCGGCACCCCGAAGCCGGCGTGGCCGATCAGCAGCCCGGCCTGCCGGACGGTCTCGGCCATCAGCACCGGGTCGTGGTACCGGTCCCCGGGCAGCCGGTAAAAGCCGTGCAGCCGGGGCCACTGGGCGCCGAGCAGGAAGTCGTACGGGCCGGTGGCCTGCCAGCCGGTGAGGAAGACCTCGGAGACCGAGGCGCGGTGCACCAGGTGCCGGGAGACGGTCCGGTCGTGGAAGTCGTAGCCGGAGCCGGGGCCCTGGCCCGCGCTCGGTCGTCCGCCGGAGCCGGGGTGGGCGTACGGGCCGTGAGCGTCCGGCTCTACGATCAATGGCATGACTGGCCCCAGCTCCAGGGTGTCGGTCGAGCGGCCGCTACGGTCGCCCCACAGCAAAACATACATACCACCCGGTTTGTGTTCTGCGGCCGGGGGTGACCCGTCGCGGTGCCCGGGCCGACCACGCTACCTGGCCCCTGGTCTGCGGTGATGCTCGAAACGGGCAGGGCAGACCTTGGGCGGGGGTCGGTCCCCGCTGGACGGCGGGGTCGCCACAGGCGCTAGATTAGATACCAACCATGCGGTTTCGGCCGGAGCCGTCCGCATGCGAGGCGCCGCCACCGACCGAGGGCGCGCCGACAGCAGCCGGGTGGGGCGGGGAGCGCGACCGGCGGAGTCCGGAGGGGTCAGTGGTCAAGCAGGAACGCGCGGGGCGGACCAGGCGGGCCGTGCTGCTCGCGGCCGCGGACACCTTCGCGCAGGTCGGATTCGACGCCGCCAGCCTGGTCGACATCAGTCGCCGGGCCGGGGTGAGCAAGGGCGCCCTCTACTTCCACTTCGTCTCCAAGCAGGCCCTGGCCGACGGGGTGCGGGCCGCCGCCGGGCGGGAGATCGGCTCGGCCGCGCTGCGCGCCCTGCGCGCCGAGGGCCGGGCCGTCCAGGGGCTGATCGACTTCTCGCACGAACTGGCCCGGCTGCTGCGCGAGGACGTGGTGGTGCGGGCCGGCGTCCGGCTCGGCCGCCAGGGTCCGCGACCGGACGACGGCACGTCCGGACCGGACACCGCCTGGCGCAGCCTCACCGCCGTCGTCCACCGGCTGCTGGACCGCGCCGCCCGGGCCGGCGAGCTGCGCCCGGGGGCGGACCGGCGCGCCTGCGCCGAGCTGCTCACCGCGGTGGTGGCGGGTCAGGTGCTACTGGCCGCCGACGGGGTCGGGCGTCCGGGGCCGGAGGCCGTCGGGCGGCTCTGGGCGGCCGCGCTGCCCGCCCTCGTGGCGCAGGAGAACTGCGCGGACTACCGGTTCTGAGCGGTCCCGGCGAGGGCGCAGCCGCGTTCGGCGACGGCCACCCGCGCTCGGCGACGCTCAGCCGCGCTCGGCGACGCTCAGCCGGGCGAGCGCGTGCGGCTGGACCAGCCCCGGCAGCAGCAGCGTCCACAGGTCGGCCATCCGCTGGATCAGGTCCTGCCGGTCGGCCAGCACCTGGGAGCTCAGCTGGATCCCGGTCACCGCGCCGGTGATCACCCCGGACGCCGCCACCACGTCGACCCCGGGGTGGAGGTCCCCGGCCGCCTGGGCGCGCTCCAGCAGTTCGCGCACCAGGTCCATCCAGCCCTGGTAGGCGGCGATCTGCGGCTGGGTGAAGCTGCCGTGCTCGATCGTCAGCCGGATGCTGCCGCGCACCAGCGGGTCCTCCTGGAGCGCGCGGGCGAACGCGTACCCGAGGTCGATCAGGGTCTGCACCGGGCTGTCCGAGGAGGGCGCCCAGGAGGCGATCCAGGCGCCCTGGCCCTCCATCACGGCGAGCGCCAGCTCCTCCTTGGAGTGGAAGTGGAAGTACAGCGCGCCCTTGGTGACGCCGGCCCGGTCCAGGATCTCGGACATCGTGGCGGCGGCGTAGCCCCGCTCGTCGAACACCTCGGCCGCCGCGAGGAGTACCGCCTGGCGGGTCGCCAGCGCGCGGGCCTGCCTGGCCATCGCAGCCTCCCTGGAAAGTTCTGTACCTCGGCAGCGGCCGATCCTACGGGGGGCCGACGGGGCGACCGGCGCGTACCGTCCGGTAGGTATCCTACCGAGCCGCTCCGTGCCCGATCGGACGGGTGCGAACGGTGGCGCGCACGCTCCGGGGCGGGCCGCAGGGCCGGTCCGGACGGCCCGACGGCCGGTCACCCGGAAGGGGTGACCGGCCGTCGGGGGAAGCCCGGAAGCGTCAGGCGGCCTGCTGCCAGCTGACCGGCGAGTAGTACGCCGGGCGGCGCTCCAGCCGCTGCCAGCGGGCGATCGGCTCGACCTGTGCGGTGGCCGCGGCCTGCTGGGCGACGGCCGCGCGGGCCGCCAGCACGGCGGTGAGGGCGGCGAGTTCCTCGTCGGAGAGGCTGCCGCGGACGATGCGGACGAGGGGTTCGGCGGAAGCGGTCATGTCCTGGTTTCTCTCCCCCGGTTGCTGTGGTGTGTGGTGTCGCTCGGTACGGCCTGCTGCTGCGAACCGCGCTGCTACATCGGCGGGTTGCCGTGCTTGCGGCTGGGCAGGTCGGCGTGCTTGGTGCGGAGCATGGCCAGGGCGGAGGCGATCACCTGTCGCGTCTCGGCCGGGTCGATGACGTCGTCCACGAGGCCGCGCTCGGCCGCGTAGTACGGGTGCATCAGTTCGCTCTTGTATTCCTTGATCTTCTGGGCGCGCATGGCGTCCGGGTCCTCGGCGCCGTTGATCTCGCGGCGGAAGATGACGTTGGCGGCGCCCTCGGCGCCCATCACCGCGATCTCGTTGGTCGGCCAGGCGTAGGACAGGTCCGCGCCGATGGAGCGGGAGTCCATCACGATGTAGGCGCCGCCGTAGGCCTTGCGCAGGATCAGCGAGATGCGCGGCACGGTGGCGTTGCAGTACGCGTACAGCAGCTTGGCGCCGTGCCGGATGATGCCGCCGTGCTCCTGGTCGACGCCGGGCAGGAAGCCGGGCACGTCCAGCAGGGTGACCAGCGGGATGTTGAAGGCGTCGCACATCTGGACGAAGCGCGCGGCCTTCTCACTCGCATTGATGTCCAGCACGCCGGCCAGCGACTGCGGCTGGTTGGCGATGATGCCGGTGACGTGGCCGTCGACCCGGGCCAGCACGCACAGCACGTTGGTCGCCCAGCGCTCGTGGACCTCCAGGTACTCCCCGTGGTCGACGATCTCCTCGATCACCTTGCGCATGTCGTACGGGCGGTTGCCGTCGGCGGGCACCAGGTCCAGCAGGCTGTCGCTGCGCCGGTCGACCGGGTCGTCGCTGACCACGGACGGCGGCATCTCGCGGTTGTTCTGCGGCAGCAGCGACAGGAGGTAGCGGACCTCCTCGATGCAGGACTGCTCGTCGTCGTAGACGAAGTGCGAGACGCCCGAGACGCCGGCGTGCACGTCGGCGCCACCGAGGCCGTTCTGGCTGATCTTCTCGCCGGTCACCGCCTGGACCACGTCCGGGCCGGTGATGAACATCTGCGAGGTCTCGCGGACCATGAAGACGAAGTCGGTCAGCGCGGGGGAGTACGCGGCGCCGCCGGCGCACGGGCCGAGCATCACCGAGATCTGCGGGATGACGCCGGAGGCCTTGGTGTTGCGCTGGAAGATGCCGCCGTAACCGGCGAGGGCGGTGACGCCCTCCTGGATGCGGGCGCCGGCGCCGTCGTTCAGCGAGACCAGCGGGGCCCCGGCCGCGATGGCCATGTCCATGATCTTGTGGATCTTCTGCGCGTGGGCCTCGCCCAGGGCGCCGCCGAAGATCCGGAAGTCGTGCGCGTAGGTGAACACGGTGCGCCCGTGCACGGTGCCCCAGCCGACGATCACGCCGTCGGTGTGCGGCTTCTTGGCCTCCAGGCCGAAGCCCTGGGCGCGGTGCCGGCGCAGCGGCTCGACCTCGCGGAAGGAGCCCTCGTCCAGCAGCAGCTCGATGCGCTCGCGGGCGGTCAGCTTGCCCTTCGCGTGCTGGGCCTCGGTGGCCTTCTCGCTGGGGCCGCGGCGCACCTTCTCGCGGAGCTCGTGGAGCTCGGCGACCCGCCCCTTGGCGTCGACCGGGACCTCGGGGACCTCGCCGCCGACCGGCGCCTCATGCACAACCGTCATCTCGAACCACTCCAAGGGTGAGGGAACTGTCCGACAGCCAACGTCTGCTGTGCCCCCGGCTGCGAATCAACTTCTTCACTTATGACTGTACGAGGGGCCGTGCGCTGGTTTCGGCGTCGATTCCGTACAAGGTCGAGTTCGTTTAGCTGTGAGGCTTGTACAGAAGCGGTCGGGTCGAAGCGGGTGCGCTCGGTGTCCGTTCGAATACTGGGGGTTGTCGGGCAGATGATGGTCCGATGATCTGAGCATGAAGAAAAGCGCAGGTCAGGGCCGTCTCGCAGCACTGTGGGGAGGCCGTCCAGGGTACGGCTCAAGGGTTGCTCAACCCCGGTGCCGGGAACGGGCCGATTCGTGCCGGAGGGTCCGCAGTCGTAGGGAAGCGCCAAAAACGCCGCGGTTCACCCGCCGCTGGCCGGGTGGGCTGTCCGGGGGAGCGGCCGAACCGCTCCGATCAGCTCTGGCGCCCGTCCTCGGGCTCGTCCCCGCCGCGCAGCTCCCGCTCGCGACGGCGCAGATCGGCCTCCCACTGCCTGAGCATGGACTCGTGATCGTTGTCGTTCCCCTTCAACGACCCGTCGTTCCCCTTCGCCGAGCCGTTACCGAGGGAGGCGAGGAACTCCGGATCGTCGTCCGGCGCCAGCGGACGCCCGCCCCGCGGGGAGCCGTACCGCGCCCGGCCGTCGGCGGCCGGCCGCCCCGGCCGCCCGTCCGGCGCGCCGACCCGCAGGAAGCCGCGCCGCCTGCCGACCGCCAGCCAGGCGATCGGGCCGAGCGGCGGGAAGAGCAGCACGATGATCACCCAGATCGGCTTCGGCAGGTGCTTCACCTCGCCCTCGGGCGTCACCAGGCAGTCGATGAACGCCCACACCCACAGCGCGAGCGGAAGCACGATGGTCAGAAGAATCCTCAGCACGGCTGCGATCTCCCCCCGGCGCGGGCGGTAGCGGCGGGCGCCTTCCCGGGGCCCTTGACCGAGCCAGGCTATCGGGTGGCGGATACTGACAGGCATGGCATACGACGATCTCCGCTCGTTTCTCCGGGCCCTCGACCGCGAGGGCGACCTCAAGCGCATCAAGGCGGAGGTGGACCCGCACCTGGAGATCGGCGAGATCGTCGATCGCGTGCAGAAGGCCAAGGGCCCCGCGCTGTTGTTCGAGAACGTCAAGGGCTCGTCGATGCCGCTCGCGATGAACGTCTTCGGCACCGAACGCCGCCTCGCCAAGTCGCTCGGCCTCAAGGGCCCGGAGGACATCTCCGAGAAGATCGCCGGTCTGCTCAAGCCCGAACTGCCGCAGGGCTTCACCGGTTTCCGGGACGCCTTCGGCAAGCTCGCCTCGATGGCGCACGTCCCGCCCCGGCACGTGAAGTCCGGTGACGCCCCGGTCCAGGAGGTGGTGCTCACCGGCGACGACGTCAACCTCGACGAGCTGCCGGCGCTGTTCACCTGGCCGCTGGACGGCGGCTCCTTCTTCAACCTGGGCCTGACCCACACCAAGGACCCGGACACCGGCATCCGCAACCTCGGCCTCTACCGGCTCCAGCGGCACGACCGCCGCACCATCGGGATGCACTGGCAGATCCACAAGGACAGCCGCAACCACTACGCGGTCGCGGCCCGCAGGGGCGAGCGGCTCCCGGTCGCGATCGCCTTCGGCTGCCCGCCGGCCGTCACCTACGCGGCCACCGCGCCGCTGCCCGGCGACATCGACGAGTACCTGTTCGCCGGCTTCATCGCGGGCGAGCGGGTGCGGATGGTCGACTGCAAGACCGTCCCGCTGCAGGTCCCGGCCGACGCCGAGGTGGTCCTGGAGGGCTGGCTGGAGCCCGGCGAGATGCTCCCCGAGGGCCCGTTCGGCGACCACACCGGCTTCTACACCCCGCAGGAGCCCTTCCCGGCGCTGAAGATCGACTGCGTGACGATGCGCCGCCGTCCGATCCTGCAGTCCATCGTGGTCGGCCGCCCGCCGACGGAGGACGGCCCGCTGGGCAAGTTCACCGAGCGGTTCTTCCTGCCGCTGCTGAAGATCATCATCCCGGACATCGTCGACTACGACCTGCCGGAGGCCGGTGGTTTCCACAACTGCGTGATCGTCTCGATCGACAAGAAGTACCCCAAGCACGCCCAGAAGACGATGCACGCGATCTGGGGCGCCCACATGATGTCGCTCACCAAGCTGATCATCGTGGTGGACTCCGACTGCGACGTCCACGACTACCGGGAAGTCGCCTGGCGGGCGTTCGGGAACGTCGACTACAGCCGCGACCTCACCGTGGTCGAAGGCCCGGTCGACCACCTCGACCACGCCTCCTACCAGCAGTTCTGGGGTGGCAAGGCGGGCATCGACGCGACCCGCAAGCTCCCCGAGGAGGGCTACACCCGGGACGGCGGCTGGCCGGAGATGGTGTCCTCGGACCCGGCGACCGCCGCGCTGGTCTCGCGCCGCTGGAAGGAATACGGACTGTGAGGAGCAACGTTGTGAAGACGAGCCAGACGTGGGGGGCCCGTCGGCCCCGCACCGGCGGGGATGTTCCGGAGTACGGCCTGTGAGCACGGCTGCCGTCGAAACCCCCGGGCGCACCCGGGCCTTCCTGCGCCTGGTGATGATCGAGCACTCGGTCTTCGCCCTGCCCTTCGCCTACATCGCCGCGCTGACCGCCATGTTCCTGGCCGACAAGCGGGTGCACTGGGGCGAGCTGTTCATCGTCACCGTCTGCATGGTCGGCCTGCGCACCTTCGCCATGGCCGCCAACCGGATCATCGACCGCGAGCTCGACGCCCGGAACCCGCGCACCGCCGGGCGCGAACTCGTCACCGGCGCCGTGTCGTTGAAGACCGCGTACGTCGGCTCGGCGGTCGCCCTGGTGGTGTTCCTCGGCGCGGCGGCGATGCTCAACCCGCTGTGCCTGGCCCTCGCCCCGGTGGCCGTGGTGCCGATGGTCGTCTACCCGTACGGCAAGCGGTTCACCAACTTCCCGCAGGCGATCCTGGGCCTGGCCCAGGCCATGGGCCCGGTGGGCGCCTGGCTCGCGGTGACCGGCAGCTGGTCCTGGCAGGCCGTGCTCCTCGGCGTCGCGGTCGGCATCTGGATCGGCGGCTTCGACCTGATCTACGCCTGCCAGGACGTCGAGTCCGACCGGGAGACCGGCGTCGGCTCCCCGCCGGCCCGCTTCGGCGTCCCGGCGGCGATCTGGGGCGCGCGGGTCTGCCACGTCCTCACGACCCTGCTGCTCGGCTGGTTCGCGCTGCTCTCCCACGCCGGCCCGGCGTTCTGGATCGGCCTGCTGGTGGTCGCCGGCGCCTTCGTCTACGAGCACACCATCGTCCGGCCGAACGACCTCTCCAAGCTCAACCGGGCGTTCTTCCAGACGAACAGCTTCGTCGGCATCTCGCTGTTCTTCTTCGCCCTGGTCGACCTGGTCATCCGCGGCCTGGGGCTCTGAGGGGGCGACGGCGCCCGGCGGCCCAGCTCCAGCTCACTCGTTCACCGCCGCGAAGGCGGACCGGTAGATCGCGGCGACGTCGGTGGCGTGTCGGCGGCACTCCTCGACGGTTGCCGCGTGGTTGGCGAGGTGGTTCGCCCGGTGATAGGCCCGCGCCGTGGCCGGAACCCGTTCGATCTCCACCACGGCGGCCCAGTGGGCCACGAACGAGCGGAGCGGATCGATGCTGCCCGCCTCGATGGCCGCCGCCATGGCCCGGGTCTGCCCCGCCACCGTCTCCGGAAGCCGGTCGGAAGCCACCACGGCGAGAGCGGCCTTGAGCGCGGTGGGAGACTTCTCGGGCCTGGGGATGAGTTCGGCTCCGTCCGACACCGGCTGACTCACCGGGCTCTCCTCTCGTCCCGTCCGAGCCGACTCGCCGTCGGTGGGCCGCCTCGCCGGAACGGGGCTGCGCCGCCGCGGCCGCGGCGGCGCCTTCGGGCCGGACCTGCGGCTACCCCTCCTTGATGTACTCCTCGTACTGGGCCGGGGTGAGCAGTTCCTTCAGCTCCCCGGCGTTGGTGAGCGTCAGCTCGATCATCCAACCGTCGCCGTACGGATCGCTGTTGACGTCCTCGGGCGCGTCGTTCAGGTCCTGGTTCACCTTGGTGACCGTTCCGGACAGCGGGGCGTAGAGCTCGCTCACCGACTTGACCGACTCCACCGAGCCGAACGCCCGGCCGAGGTCGAACTCGTCGTTCTCCTTGGGGAGTTCGACGAAGACGATGTCGCCGAGCTGCTTCTGCGCGTAGTCGGTGATGCCCACGCGGGCGGTCTTGCCCTGCACCAGGACCCACTCGTGGTCCCTGGTGTACTTGAGGTCGGTGGGGACGGCGGACATGGCTTCCTCTTTCGTTCGGGTGGTGGGCCGGTTACGGGGAGGAGCCTGCTACACATCCCGGCTCCCGGCCGTGAACTCACCCGAACGAGTGAAGGGTGCGCGTCAGTTGTGCAGGAAGGACTCCAGCGAGGACGCCAGCGCCACCGGGGCCTCGTACATCGGGTAGTGCCCGGAGCCGCCGAGCTCCTCCAGCTCGGCGTTGGGGTAGTGCTCGAGCCAGGTGCCCCGCATGACGTCGGCGGTCAGGGCGAGGTCGTGCTCGCCGACGATCACCTTGACCGGCACCGGGTTGCCGCTGATCCGGCGCTCCAGGTCGGCCGTCGTCCAGTCCCGGACGTAGCCGCCGAAGGCCTCGGGGTTCGACAGCCGCAGCGACTGGTCGACCATCCGGTCCAGCCAGACCCGGCCGGCCCGCTGGCCGGTGACCAGGTCGAGGATCGCGTACCGCTTCTCCCGGTCCTCGGCCGCGCCGTAGAACAGCGTCTCGCCGACCGCGTCCAGCGGGTACGCCCCGGCCGGTACGGGCGCCAGCCCGACCAGCTTGCGCACCCGCAGCGGCGCCTCGGCGAGGACCTGCTGGGCCGCCTTGCCGCCCATCGAGTGGCCGACCAACGAGAAGCGGTCCCAGCCGAGTTGGTCGACGAGGGCGAGGGCGTCGGCGGCGATCTCGGCGAGGGTGTACGCGCCGGTGACGTCCTTGCGCTCACCGTAGCCGCGGTAGTCGAGGAAGGCGTAGCTGAAGGCCGTGCCGTCGAGGTAGTCGAGGAAGGGCCCCCAGCCCGCGCTGGTGCCGAACCAGTCGTGCAGGACGAGGACGTGGTGGTCGCCGGTGCCGGTCAGGCGGTGAGGGATCGTCATGCCGGTGGTCGTTCCCCGGAAACCGCCCGTCCGAACGGCCAGTTGGCGAGCCGGATCACCCGGCGGGCCGCCGGGCGAAGGCCGGGGCGTGCTCGGGGCGCGGTCCGAAGGCGACGAGGCGGGAGATGGCCAGCCGCACCGCGGGCACCCGGCGGGTGACCGCGGCGAAGCCGGCGGGCGGGCCGGCCCGGCGGCCGGAGAGCACCGGGACGAACATCGCGCCGTGCAGGATCCGCTGCATCCGCTGCATGACCACGGTCGGCCACCAGCGGCGCTGCTGCACCCGGGCCAGGGCGGCGACGGTCGGGCGGCCGTGCCGGAGCGGTTCGGCGAGCAGGGTGGCGGCGGCGACGGCGTCCTGGATGGCGAGGTTGATGCCGACCCCGCCGGCCGGGGACATCGCGTGGGCGGCATCGCCGATCAGCAGCAGCCCGTCGACGTACCAGCGGTCCAGCCGGTTGAGTTTGACGTCGAGCAGGTGGACGTCGTCCATGCCGGCCAACTGGTCGACCCGGTCGGCGTACTGCGGCATGATCCGGGCGATCCGGGCGCGGAAGCGCTCGATGCCCTCGGCGCGCAGTCGGGCGTCGGAGCCCTTCGCCTTGAAGTAGGCGATCTGGAAGAAGTCGGCGCGGGTGAGGCTGAGCGCCATCTCGCGGTCCCCGAAGCCGGGGGCGAGGTTGGGCGGTGCGGCCTGCTCGTGGGCGTGCCGGGGGAGCCGGAACCACCAGACGTCGAAGGGCACCGGGTACTCCTCGGGGGTGAGTCCGGCCTCCCGGCGCAGGGTGGAGTGCCGGCCGTCGGCGGCGACGGTGAGGTCGGCGCGGATCTCGCCCTCCTCGCCGTCCCGGGTGCGGTAGCGGACGCCGACCACCCGGCCGCCCTCCCGCAGCAGCCCGGTCGCCTCGGTGTTCATCCGCACGGTGAAGGTGGGCTCCTGCTCCGCCTCCTCGACCAGGAAGTTGAGCAGGTCCCACTGCGGCATCATGGCGATGTAGTTGTACGGCGCGGGCAGCTTGTCGAAGGCGCTCAGCGCGACCGTGCCGACGCCGGGCACCGGCACCACCATGTTGCCGAGCCGGCTCTGCGGCAGTGCGGCGAACTTCCGGCCGAGGCCGAGTTCGTCCATCAGCCGCACGGTGGAGGCGTGGACGGTGTCGCCGCGGAAGTCGCGCAGGAAGTCGCCGTGCTTCTCCAGGACGGTCACCTCGACGCCCGCGCGGGCCAGAATCAGGCCCAGCATCATTCCAGCCGGTCCGCCCCCGGAGACGACGACGCTCATGGCTTTCTCCTCTCGATCCCCTTGCCGTTCCCGCGTGGAACTCATATATAGAGAATCTCTGGAACCGTCTCAGGTGTCAAGTAGTACGATGCTTCACATGGAGGACCTGGTGGCAGCCGCCCTCACCGCGGCGAAGGAACGGGGACGGGACGTCGCGGACGTGCCGCTGACGGCGATCGCGACGGCGGCCGGCATCTCGCGCAGCACCCTGTTGCGCCGGCTCGGCGGCTCCCGGGCCGCGCTGGACGAGGCGGTCCGGCAGGCGGGCGTCGACCCGGGCGGACGCCCCCCGGTGCGGGAGCGCGCGATCGAGGCGGCGTCCCGACTGGTCGCCGAACGCGGACTCGGCGCGATCACCCTGGACGCGGTCGCGGACCGCGCCGAGTGCTCGCTGCCCAGCCTGCACGCCGTCTTCGAGGGCCGGGACGGCCTGCTCGCCGCCGTCTTCCTGCAGTACGGCCCGCTGCCGGACCTGGAGGCACTGGCCGCCGACCCGCCCGAGCGCCTGGAGGACACCGTCCGGGCGCTCCACCGCACCTTCCTCGCCAGCCTCGCCGGCGAACCGCGGATCATTCCGGCGGTCTTCGCCGACCTGCTCAGCCGCCCCGACGGGCCCGCCGCCCGGGTGATGGCGGTCCACATGCCGCGGATCGTCGACGGCCTCGGCCGTCTGCTGCTGCCCCACGTCGAGTCCGGCCGGATCCGACCGCTGCCGCTCCCGGTGCTGGTGCAGCTGCTGCTCGGCCCGCTGCTCAGCCGGGTCCTGATGCGCCCGGTGCTCGAAACCACCCTCGGCGCCGCCCTGCCCTCGCTGGACGAGTCCATCGACCTCTTCACCGAGGCCTACCTGCGCGCGGTCGCCCTGCCCGGGGCGGACCGGGAGACACCCTGAGGAGAACCGTGATCGGCGCACTGCAGTGCCTCGTGCTCGACTGCCCGCAGCCGGCGGTGCTCGCCCTCGGTGCCGTACGGCTGCACGACGCCGGCGGGTGGCGCGTCTACGCGGATCCGGCCGGGCACCCGTTCTGCCTGGTCAGGAGCTGAGGACGCCGAACCCCGGCCCCCGGACGGTGCCGGGGAGCCGGGGCTCGGGTGCTTCTCGGGGCAGGAATCAGGCGCTGCGACGGCGGCGCGCGAAGAACACCACGCCGATGCCGACGGCGAGCAGCGCGGCGGCGCCCAGCGCGGCCTGCCGCATGCCGGTCGACCCGGTGCGGGCCAGCTCGCCGCCGGCGAGCCGGGTGTCGGCGGTGGCGCTGGAATCGCTGCCGAGGGCGGTCCGGACGGTGCTGCCGGTGTCCGTGCCGGTGGTGGCGGCCTCGTCGGCCGGGGCGGTGGCCGCGGTGAGCTCGACCGGGAATCCCTGCGGGCCCACGTACGCCGGGTGCTGCCCGCCCTCGCCGAGGACGGCCCACGGGTTGACCCGGGTCTCGCCCGTCGCGGCGCCGGCGGTGAAGGCCAGCCGGACGTGCTTGGTGACGGACGCGTCGGCCGCGAGGGTCCGGTCCTCGGTGAGGTGGTACAGCACGGTGTTGCCGGGCCCCGGGGTCGGGGTGGCGGTGACGTTCTGCCAGCTGCCGTCGGCCTGCTGCACCTGGAGGGTGCTGTGCCGGTCGGCCTGCACCACGAACGAGGCGTTGTCGTAGCGCGAGGCGCTCGGGTTGGTGGCGGTGACATCGAACTCGGCCGGGGCACCGCCGATCACGGCGCTCGTCGGCGCGCCCTTGACCTGCACCTTGAGGGCCTTCAGCGCGACGTTCCGGGTGCTCTCGGCGAGCACGGTCTTCGCGTCCGGGTCCACGATCGCGGAGGACAGCTTGACGGTGCCGTCCAGGCCGGCCCAGTCGTTGTCGAGCGGGGCGGCCAGGCGCAGCCGGAGCGTCCTGGTGGCGCCGGCGGCGACGGTCACGCCGTGGATCTCGCCGGTGAAGTGGAAGCCGTCCGAGGCCTGGCTGAAGGCCGGCTCGACGGGCTTCCAACTGCCGTCGGCGTCAAGGGATTCGATGGTGATGCGGCCCGGCGAGCGGGCGTAGCCGTTGCTCGCGTCGAGCCTCAGCGTGTACGAGGCCTCGGCGGTACCGGGGTTGGTGATGGCCTCGGTGAACTCGACCGGTCGGCCTCCGTTGCCGATCGAGGCCGGCTCCTGGACGGTCAGCGACGGCTTGCCGACCTCGGTGGCGGGGGCCGGAGCGGCCGCGGTGGCCGGATCGGTGGCGCCGGTGGAGGTGCGGGTCGCGCTCGAAGCGGTGTGGGTGGCGGTCGGGGTGGCGGCGGCCCGGGGCGAGGTGGCGGTGGTGCTCAGGTCGGCGGCGTAGGCGGCCGGGGAGGCCATCACCACGCCGGTGGCCAGCAGCACGCCCAGGGTGGCGGCGGTGACGATGGTCGAGCGGGAACGGTTTTCCCGCACTGCAGACATTCTGAATACCCCTCAGGGTTTGCACCGGCGTCGTCTGGCGCCGGTCGATCAGTACGGTGTGGGTCGGACCGGTGGTCAGGGGCGTCGCCCCCGGCGTCAGTCGCGGTCCGCCGCGGCGGGCTTCCCCGCCGCTCAGCTAGATAGACGTTCGGGGGCCGTCAAGGTTGCAGTCGGAGTCGAACTTTTTCGGAAGCGATCGAACTCAGTCCAGCACCAGCCGGTCGCCCAGCCGTAGCCGCCCCGGGGAGACCACCTCGGCCAGGGCGTCGAGGCGTCCGTCGTGGGCGTGCACGATCGCCTTGAGGATCTCGGGGGCGTGCGGCAGCCCGGGCTGCGGGGCGCCGGTCATCGCGCAGCGCTCGCTGGAGGTGACGAGGGAGAGCCGGGCGCTGTCGGGGGCCTCGCCGTGGGCCTGGCGGCCGAACCAGGCGTCCTCGACGAAGGGCGGGGTGCCCGGCGGGGTGCGCAGCACGATGTTGGGGCGGAAGCGGCGTTCGTCCACGACGGCGAACGGGACGGCCTCGCGCACCCAGTCCAGGGTGGCGGTGGTGAGCAGGCTGACCGGCAGCCGGTCGAAGTGCGATACGGCGTCCTCGCGGGCGAGTTCGACGTCCTCGCGCTGGAGGTAGGCGCGCAGGAAGGCGGTCGGGTGGTCGACCGGGCGGCCGAGCGGGTCGAACAGTTCGGGGCCGTCGATCCGGCGGCCGAGCCGGGCGGAGAGGCGGAGCAGGCCGTCCATCCGACGGAAGCGGCGGGTGTTCTTGGCCGAGCCGAGCTTGCCGGAGGCGTCGCGGACGGCGTAGAGGCGGTCGCCGGCCAGGCCGCGCACGTCCACGTCGACGGAGTCGAGCCGCTCGCCGCCGGCGGACTTCACGGGGTAGCGCCAGAGTCGCTCGACCACTCCGATGATCTCAGCCATGGCCGGACAGCCTAGTGGCGCCGTCGGGGGATGGTCTAGACCAAGTTGCGGGTGAGCGGGCGGGCTCAGCCCAGCCGCGCCACCGCCCGCACCGGCGCCCCGTCCGCCGCCACCAGCCGCAGCGGGAACAGCGAGACCTCGACCGGCCGGCCGGCCTGCTGCGCCTCCAGCAGCGCCCGCAGGTCGGTCAGGTTCTCGGCGATCACCCCGCCGCCCTCCGCCCCCAGCAGCACCCGGTGGGCGGCCAGCGTCGGCTCCTCCGCCGAGGCGTCGGGCCCGTCGTGCTCGTCGGTGAGGTCGGCGAGCAGCGCGGCCACCGCCCGGTCGTCCGGCCCCGGGTCGGGGGTGGGGTCCACGCTCAGCGCGTCCACCCCGACCGTCCGCACCCCGGCGGCCACGATCGCCTCGGCGGCGGCCGGGGTGAGGCTGGGGTGGGCCAGGTAGGCGTCGGTGCCCCAGTGCCGGGCCCAGCCGGTGGCCAGCAGCAGCACGGAGCCCTCGCCGCAGCGCTCCAGCGCGGGCGCCAACAGCTCGGGGGTGACGGCCGTACGGGGTTCCAGCCCGCGCAGGTCGGCCACCACGGCCGGGCCGGTGAACCGCTCCAGCGGCAGCCCGTCCAGGGTCGGCCAGGTGACGTCCACGTGGTACGGCGCGTCCACGTGCGTCCCGGACTGCGAGCCGAGGTGCAGGGCCAGCACGTTCACCCCGGCGGTGGCGGTGGTGAGTGCGGGCTCCAGCAGGACGGCCGGATCGCCGGGGTAGACCGGCATCGCGGTGGTCACCTGATGGGTGAGGTCGACGAGGGTCGCTGCCATGCGCCCATCCTCCCAGGGGCCGCGCCCCCGTGGGCCCGCTCCGCCGTGCCCGGGCCGAAGCCGCAGGTGGGGCCGGGACAGAATTGCCCCATGGGAACTGCGAAGCGTCAGCCGTGGGTGGTCGGGGTCTCGGGAGCGTCGGGGACGCCGTACGCGGCCTCGGTGATCCGGGCGCTGCTCGCCGCCGGTGAGGCGGTGGACCTGATCGTCAGCCGGGCGGCCCGGCTCACCATCCTGGACGAGACCGGCATCTCCTTCCGGGACGCCCACTGGCGCGCCGACCTCGCGCGCTGGCTGGGCACGGAGGACGGCCTGGACGACGTCCGCTACTGGTCCGCCGGGGACTTCGCGGCCGGCCCGTCCAGCGGCTCGTACCCCGCCAAGGGCATGCTGGTGGTCCCCGCCACGACCGGCGCGGTGGCCGGGATCGCGCTCGGCCTGAGCAAGGACCTGCTGCAGCGGGTGGCCAGCGTCACCCTCAAGGAGCGCCGTCCGCTCGTCGTCTGCGTGCGCGAGACACCACTCAACGGGGTGACGTTGAAGCACCTGGTGGAACTCGACGCGCAGGGCGCGGTCGTGCTGCCCGCCTCGCCCGGTTTCTACGCCGGCGGCTCCACCGTGCGCGAACTCGTGGATTTCGTGGCCGGCCGGGTGCTGGACGCCGTCGACGTGCCGCATTCCCTGTACCTGCGCTGGGAGGGCGAGTTGGGCGCGGCGGCCGGCAAGTCCGGCGGCGGGGACGGCGATCGGGCTGAGGGGGAGTAAGGAGACCGAGGGCGGGAGAGTATGTTCTCTGCGATATCCGGGTCGGTCAGCGCACGGCGCCTTTGAATCCGGATAATGATCTGTGGGTCTGGTGAGGTTCGGAAGGACGCGGACGGTATATGGACACGGTGGACAGACAGCTCATCCAGGCGCTCCGGGAGAACGGCCGTGCGTCCTACGCCGAGCTGGGCCGACTGGTCGGCCTCTCCGGCCCGAGCGTCACGGACCGGATCAACCGCCTGGAGCAGGCCGGTGTGATCACCGGCTACCGCGCGACGGTCAACCCGGCCTCGCTCGGCTTCGGCGTCACGGCCCTGATCGGCCTTCAGCTCACCGACGCGGCCGACCACGAGGACGTCGCGTTCCGGCTGAAGGACCTCAACGAGGTCGAGGACTGCTGGTTCATCGCGGGTGACGACTCCTACATGCTCAAGGTCCGGGTGGCCGACGTGGCCGGCCTGGAGTCGGTGGTGAAGCGGATCTCGGGCACCAAAGGCGTGGCCAGGACCCGCACCACCGTCGTACTCTCCACCAAGTGGGAGAACCGGGTGAGTGAACTTCCTCCTGTAGGAGAGTGACGCATGGCACTGGTCGGTCTGGAGGAACTGCGCGCCGCTCGGCAGCGGATCGCCGGGGTGGCGGTACGCACCCCGCTGGTCCCCGCCCCCTGGGCGTCCGAGGGCGAGCGGCGGCTCTGGCTGAAGCCCGAGAACCTCCAGCCGACCGGCGCCTTCAAGACCCGTGGCGCCTACAACCGGCTGGCCGCGCTGACCGCGGACGAGCGCTCCCGCGGCGTGGTGGCCCAGTCCAGCGGCAACCACGCACAGGCGGTCGCGTACGCGGCGCAGCTGCTCGGCGTCAAGGCCGTGATCGTGATGCCGGACACCTCGCCCGCGGTGAAGGTGGAGGCCACCCGCTCGTACGGCGCCGAGGTGATCCTGGTTCCGCCCGGGGAGCGGGACACCCTGCCCGGCGAGCTGGCCGAGAAGCACGGCTACGTCTGGGTCCCGCCGTACGACGACCCGTTCATCCTCGCCGGCCAGGGCACGGTCGGCCTGGAGATCGCCGAGGACGCCCCGGCCGAACTGGACACCGTCCTGGTGCCGGTCAGCGGCGGCGGCCTGATCGGCGGGACGGCGGCCGCGCTCAAGCTCACCCGCCCGGGCATCCGGGTGATCGGCGTGGAGCCGGAGCTGGCCGCCGACGCGCAGGCCAGCCTGCGGTCCGGGCGCCGGGTGGAGTGGCCGGTCGCCGACACCTACCGAACCATCGCGGACGGGCTGCGCACCCCCTCGGTCGGCGTGCTGCCGTACGAGCACATCACCACCTACGTGGACGACATCGTCACCGTCACGGAGGACGAGATCCGCGCCACCGTCGCCCTGCTGGCCCGCCGCGGCCGGCTGGTCGCCGAGCCCTCCGGCGCGGTCGCCCCGGCCGCCTACTTCCACCGCGCCGCCGAGACGGGGGGTCAGACCGTGGCCGCCGTGGTCAGCGGTGGCAACATCGACCCGGGTCTGCTCGCGGAGCTGCTGTCGGCATAGGCGTACGCTCAGTCCGGCAAGGAATCGAATGTCGGAGGAGGCGGGTCACCGCATGGACGCAGGGCTCAAGCGCGAGCTGGAGGCGAAGGTCTACGCGGGTGAGCGACTGACCCGTGAGGACGGGATCGCGCTCTACGAGAGCGACGACCTGGCCTGGCTGGGCGGGCTGGCCCACCACGTGCGGACGCGGAAGAACGGCGACGTCGTCCACTTCAACGTCAACCGGCACCTCAACATGACGAACGTGTGCAGCGCGTCCTGCGCGTACTGCTCGTTCCAGCGCAAGCCGGGCGAGAAGGACGCCTACACGATGCGCATCGAGGAGGCCGTCCGCCTCGCCAAGGCGATGGAGAGCGAGTCCCTCACCGAACTGCACATCGTCAACGGCCTGCACCCGACCCTGCCGTGGCGCTACTACCCGCGCTCGCTGCGGGAGCTGAAGGCGGCGCTGCCGAACGTCTCGCTGAAGGCCTTCACCGCCACCGAGATCCACTGGTTCGAGAAGATCAGCGGCCTGTCCGCCGACGAGATCCTGGACGAGCTGATCGACGCCGGCCTGGAGTCGCTGACCGGCGGCGGCGCGGAGATCTTCGACTGGGAGGTCCGCCAGCACATCGTCGACCACGACACCCACTGGGAGGACTGGTCGCGGATCCACCGCCTCGCCCACGCCAAGGGCCTCAAGACGCCCTGCACCATGCTGTACGGCCACATCGAGGAGCCCCGCCACCGGGTGGACCACGTGCTGCGGCTGCGCGAGCTGCAGGACGAGACCGGCGGCTTCCAGGTCTTCATCCCGCTGCGCTACCAGCACGACTTCCACGACTCCAAGGACGGCGTCGTGCGCAACAAGCTGATGGCCTGTACCGAGATGGCCACCGGCGCCGAGGCGCTGAAGACCTTCGCGGTCTCCCGGCTGCTCTTCGACAACGTCCCGCACGTCAAGGTCTTCTGGGTGATGCACGGCGTCACGACCGCTCAGCTGGCGCTCAGCCACGGCGCGGACGACATGGACGGCTCGGTGGTCGAGTACAAGATCACCCACGACGCGGACAACTTCGGCACCCCGAACAAGCTCGGCCGCGAGGACCTGCTCGGCCTGATCCGGGACGCCGGCTTCCGCCCGGTGGAGCGCAACACCCGCTACGAGGTCATCCGCGAGTACGACGGTCCGGACCTGACGCGCCGCGAGACCCCGCAGGCGATGCGCCTCTGACCTGCGCACGCCTCTGACCTGCGCAGTCCCCGCCGCCCGGACCGCACCCGCGGCCCGGGCGGCGGAGCCTTCACGGCTCCCGCACGCGCCCCGGGTTTACCAACCGGTACGGCGTTTGGCAGGATCGACGGCATGTCCGGTTCTCATCGCGCCACCGAGTACCCGCCGTACGAGCCGATGCAGGAGCCGGTGTACGGGGTGCCGCAGCAGTCGCACGGGGCGCCGTACAGCGCGTACGAGCCGTACCCGCAGGGCGGCTACGGCGAGTACCAGCAGACCGCCGACGGGTACTACGAGGCGTACGACCAGCCGTTCCAGGCGTACCCCGCCGAGCCCGAACCGGCGTACCAGGAGTACCAGCAGTACCAGGAGCCGGTCCACGAGCCGGTCCACGAGCCGTACCTTCAGGAGCCGCTGCACGAGGAGCTCGCGCCCGTGGCGCCCCTCGCCTCCGTGACCCCGGCCGCGGCCCCCGCGCCCGGTGGCCGGGCCGCCGCCCGGGGGCGGCGGCGCAAGGCCAAACAGAAACGTCACGGCAAGGCCGTGATGGCCGGCACCGCACTGCTGGTCGCGGCCGCCGCCGGCTGGTACACCGTCGGCCAGGACGCTTCCAGGTCCGTCGCCACCGCCGCCGACGGCCCCGCCCCGGAGGGCGTCAGCAAGCCGGACCAGCCCGCACCGCCCGCCCCCGCCGCCGTCCAGGCCGCCACCGACCGGCAGTCCGCGCCCTCGGCCGCCGGCCGGAGCGAGACCCGCCCGGACGGCTCGCTGGCCGCGATACCCGGCCTCGGTGCCGCCTTCACCGCGAAGATCCCCGCCGCGACCACCCAGGTGGTGGTCGCCGCAGGCCAGGGCAAGGACACCGACAAGAACACCGTCACCCTGTGGACCCGCACCCCCGAGGGCCGCTGGCTGGCCGGGGAGACCTGGCAGGGCCACAACGGCAAGAACGGCTGGACCACCGACCACAACGAGGGCGATCTGCGCAGCCCGATCGGCGTCTTCGACCTCACCGACGCCGGCGGCCGCAACGACAACCCCGGCAGCAAGCTCCCGTACGACAAAGACCCGAGCTTCGTGGTCTCCGGGACGGGCTTCTTCGGCGACCAGCTGGCCGGCTCCTTCGACTACGTGGTCGCGATCAACTACAACCGGGTCGCCGGCAGCTCCCCGCTCGACATGCGCCGCCCGATGGGCACCAAGAAGGGCGGCGGCATCTGGCTGCACGTCGACCACGACGGCCCGACCCACGGCTGCGTGTCGATACCCGAGGACAAGATGGCCCAGCTGATCCGCACCCTGGACCCGGCCGCCCATCCGGTGATCGTGATGGGTGACGCCGCCTCACTGGCCGCCTGACCTCGGTGAACGCCCCGGGCCCAGGCGCCGCAAGGCCCTTGTGGAGCCCCTACAGATCGCCGGTGCGGATCCTGTAGCCGGTCATGCCCCGCTGACCAGCGGGTAACCCGGTTCCATGGCAGCATGAGCGGTTCGCGCATTGTGGCACTCGGCCACTACCAGCCCCCCAAGGTCCTCACCAACGACGACCTGGCGGCACTCGTCGACACCGATGACGAATGGATCCGCACCCGGGTGGGCATCCGCACCCGGCACATCGCAGAGGGCGAGACCCTGGTCGACCTCGCCACCGAGGCCGCCCAGAAGGCCCTGGCCAACAGCGGCCGGACGGCGGCCGAGATCGACCTGGTCGTGGTCGCCACCTGCACCGCGATCGAGCGCAGCCCCAACACCGCCGCCGCGGTGGCCGCCCGGCTGGGCGTCCGCTCGCCCGCCGCGTACGACGTCAACACGGTCTGCTCCGGCTTCTCCTACGCGCTGGCCACCGCCGACCACGCCATCCGGGCGGGGGCGGCGCGCCGGGCGCTGGTGATCGGCGCCGAGCGGATGTCCGACACGCTCGACTGGACCGACCGCTCCACCTGTGTGATCTTCGGGGACGGCGCGGGCGCCGCGGTGGTCGAGGCCCAGGAGGAGGGCGCCGAGCCGGGCATCGGGCCGGTGGTCTGGGGCTCCGAGCCCGAGCGGGGCGACGCCGTGGTGATCACCGGCTGGGACCCGGTGATCAGCCAGCAGGGCCAGTCGGTGTTCCGCTGGGCCACCACCCAGCTCGCCCCGCTGGCCCGCGAGGCCTGCGAGCGGGCCGGGCTCGACCCGTCGGAGCTGAAGGGCTTCGTCCCGCACCAGGCCAACCTGCGGATCATCAACGCGATCGCCGCCAAGCTGGGCCTCGCCGACGCGGTGGTGGCCCGGGACGTGGTCGACTCCGGCAACACCTCGGCCGCCTCGATCCCGCTCGCCTTCTCCAAGCTGGTCGAGCGCGGCGAGCTCTCCCCGGGCGACCCGGTCCTGCTCTTCGGCTTCGGCGGCGGCCTGGCCTACGCCGGCCAGGTCGTGCGCTGTCCGTGACTCGCTTGCTGGTGACGGGCGCCCGCCCCTTCGGTTCGGAGGCGAGCGGGCGAGTCCCCGCCCCGAGCCGAAGGGGTGCGCCGGTGCCGAAAGGGAGAAGCGACCAGCGAGGCACGAGCGCCGGAGCGCCGACCGTCGGCACCGGGCCCTAAGCGGCCTGGAGGCGAGCGGGCGAGTCCCCGCCCCGAGCCGAAGGGGTGCGCCGGTGCCGAAAGGGAGAAGCGACCAGCGAGGCACGAGCGCCGGAGCGCCGACCGTCGGCACCGGGCCCTAAGCGGCCTGGAGGCGAGCGGGCGAGTAACAGCACAAATGCCGGTGGGCGGGCACCCTGTGTGAGGGGTGCTCGCCCACCGGCATGTCTGGCGCGCGTGCGGAACGTCGGCGGACCTCCCCCGAGGACACGGCCGCCGTCCGTCGTACCCCGGACAGGAGGCCGGGGCTGCGCGCGGAGCGGATGGTGGATAAAACGGGCGGTGCTACTTGGGCGCCTTCTTGCCGGTGACGCCCAGGTACACCAGGGGAGCGAGGTTGGGTTTGAGGTCCTTGACCTTGACGCCCCAGGAGGTGAAGGCCTTCTGGTGCTCGGCCGCCGCGGCGAGCAGCGAGACCAGGGCCCCCGAGACGGCGTTCGGGTCGAGCGACTTGTCGGCCTGACCCTTCGCCTGGAGTTCCTTGACGGCCTCGGCGAGTGGCTTGGCGACCGCGTTGAGGACGGTCATGCGGATCTTGAAGAACCGCTTGTCCCCTTCCGCGGCACCGAGCGTGACCACTCGGAGAATGGCGTCGTTCTTGCGCCAGAAGGCGAGGAATCCGTCGACCAGTTCTTCCGAAGTGGTCGGTCCGGACTTCCCTGCCCAGGACTTTCCGGCCACCAGCTCTTTGAGGGTGTCGGCGTCCTTGGCCATTTCCTCGGCGATTTCGAGGACGGCGCCCTCGACATCCGGGAAGTACTGGTAGAAGGTCGCGGGGGAGGTACCCGCCATACGGGCGACGTCGATGACCTTGACGTCCCGATAGGGCGACGTGCTGAGCATCTCACGGAGGCAGTCGAGCAGCTTCTGCCGCGTCTCCTGTCCGCGTCGCCCGGCGACGCGACCGTCGACGGTGCGAACTTGTCCTGTCATGCCGTCAGCTTACCGTGGCACGATCTTGGCGCGATTCGGTGATGCGATTATTGCTCCGCATGGGGGGTTGCTATAGCGCCCCGAACCACTTCGGACGGATATTCACCGGTCTCGAAGCCGTCCTTGAAGCCCCCCCGTGTGCTTTTGACCCCATAGCGTGACGGCGAGTCCGCTGAGGGATGATCGAGTGACAGAGCGTGACCGGCTGCATGGGGTGACGAGTCGACGGTCCGGGCCCCGCGGCGCAAGTCGCGGCCGGAACGGGCGTCAGAATCCGGCCGTTCCGTCATCGCTGACCAGCGGACTGTCCCGGCGGCCGTCTCCGGTGGGGGAGGTTGGAGATGCGCCGGGCGGCATTGGAGAATCGGGTCCGGCACCACGCGGCGGGTGCGGACAACGGGGAGGTGGCTGCGGAGTGGACCAGCTGACGGCGCACGATCCGAGGCGGATCGGGCCCTTCGAGGTGCTGGGGCGGCTCGGCGCGGGTGGGATGGGGCTGGTCTACCTGGCGCGCTCCGCCTCGGGGCGCCGGGTGGCCATCAAGACCGTCCGGGGGGAGCTGGCCGAGGACGAGCTGTTCCGGGTCCGCTTCGCCCGCGAGATCGCGGCGGCCAAGACGGTCGGCGGCTTCTACACCGCGGCCGTGGTGGACGCCGACGCGGACGCCCGGGTGCCCTGGCTGGCCACCGCGTACATCCCGGCACCCTCGCTGGAGGACCTGGTCGAGGAGTGCGGCCCGCTGCCGGTGGAGGCCACCCGCTGGCTGGTCGCCGGCATCGCCGAGGCGCTGCAGTCCATCCACGCGGCCGGGCTGATCCACCGAGACCTCAAGCCCTCGAACGTCCTGGTGGTCGAGGACGGCCCCAAGGTGATCGACTTCGGCATCGCCTCCGGGGTCTCCAGCACCCGGCTGACCATGACCAACGTCGCGGTCGGCACACCCGCGTACATGTCCCCGGAACAGGCCCGGGACAGCCGGACCGTCCGGGGCGCCAGCGACGTCTTCTCGCTCGGCTCGCTGATGGTCTTCTGCGCCACCGGGCACCCGCCCTACCGCGGCTCCAACCCGGTCGAGACGGTGTTCCAGCTGCTGCGCGAGGAGCCGGACCTCACCGGCATGGCACCCGAGCTGATGGACCTGGTCCGCGCCTGCATGCAACAGGCGCCCGAGCGCCGGCCGACCCCGGCGCAGATCCAGGCCGAGCTGGCCCCGCACCTGTTCTCCCGGGACGACGCCTCCGGCGAGGCCGGCGACTGGCTGCCCGCGAACGCGCTGGAACTGATCGAGCGCAAGCGCGGCCGCCGTCCGAGCGCGCCGGCGCCCCGCCCGTACGCCGGCCCGGCCGAGCCGCCGCGGCCCTCGCACCCCCAGGCCCCGCCGCAGCAGCCGCCCGCGCCGCCGCAGCCCGTCGGCGCGGACGACCCGCGCACCTACCCGGGCGCCGGGCACGCGCCGCAGTCCGGGCCGGTGCACGCCGGCCCGCGGCCGGGGGGCCCGGACGAGGGGATCCCGACCGCGAAGATCCCCTCCAAGAACAAGCACCGCGCGCCCACCGGCGGCGTGGCCGTCGAGGTGCAACTGTCCGGCGCCTCGGTGCGGATAGGCCCGGGGCCTCGGGCCGAGCACGAGCAGCCCGGTCCGGGCACCGCCCCGGCCGCGACCGACTGGGTCCGCCGGGCGGCGGCGCCGACCCCGGCGCCGGTCCCTCCGTCGACCCCGGCCCCGGCGCCGTCCCCGGCTCCGGCCGCCCGCTGGCGCCCCTGGCGGTTCCGGATGTCCAACGACGTCTGGGGCACCCCGGTGGTCGCCGACGGCACGCTCTTCGTCTCCAGCTTCGAGGTGCACGCGCTGGACATCGGTTCCGGCGAGCGCCGCTACAAGACCCGGGACGTCGCCTGGGCGCTCGCGGTGGACGCCGGCCGGGTGCACGCCGCCGACGGCCCGCACCTGTACACCGTGGACGTCGCGGACGGCACCGAGCGCTGGCGCACCTCGCTGGACGGCTGGGTCTACTCGCTCTCCGCCGCCGACGGCGTGCTCTGCTGCGGCGTGCGGGGCGGCGGCGTCCAGCTGCGCGCGGCCGCCACCGGCGCCGAGCTGTGGCGCGCCGACGACGCCCAGCAGGACTACGAGAACCCGCAGTCCGGCCCGGTCCTGGTGGGCGGCCAGGCCTACTACTACGGCGCCGGTCGGTTGCGCTGCGTGGACCCGCGCGGGGCGGGCCTGCGCTGGTCCTTCCAGGTCGGCGAGGACGTGCCCTCGCACCCGGTCGAACGCGGCGGCGTGCTGTACGTGACGGCCGGCACCCGGGTGTACGCGCTGGACGCGGCCAGCGGGGCCGAGCGCTGGCGCTTCGACGCCCCGGTGGTGCTGTTCACCCCGCCGGCGCTGGACGGCGACGCGGTCTACGTGGCCGACTACCTGGGCACCGTCTACGCGCTGGACGCGGCCACCGGCCTGGACCGCTGGCGCGGGGTCACCGGCAGCCGCCAGGGCGCCGAGCCGGTGGTGGTCGGGGACGGCATGGTGCTGGTGGGCAGCGGCGAGGTGCTGTACGCCTTCGAGGCGGCGACCGGCCGGGAGCGCTGGCGCTACACCGCGCGCGGCGAGATCGTCGGCTCCCCGGCGGTGGCCGACGGCCTGGTGCACCTGGGCAGCCGGGACCACTCCCTGCACACCCTGGACCTGGCGACCGGTCAGCTGCGCTGGGAGCTCGGCACCAAGGGCGAGCTCACCGGCTCCCCGGTGGCGGTCGGCGGGCGGGTCTTCGTCGGCTCCAAGGACCGCTGCGTGTACGCGCTGGACGCCTACTACGGCACGGCGGTGCCCGCCCGCTGAGCGGGGCGGACACCGCCGTGCCGGTGGCGCTGCGCGGTGGTCAGGCCCTGCGGGCCTCGGGGTGGCGGCTGCACCAGCCATCCCAGGCCGAGGAGACCATGTCGGCCACGTCGTGGCGCGCGCTCCAGCCCAGCTCGCGGTGGATCAGGTCGGCGGAGGCCACCACCCGGGCCGGGTCGCCGGGGCGGCGCGGGGTCACCTCGGCGGTGGTGTCGTACCCGGTGACCTTGCCGATCACCTCGATCATCTCCTTGACGCTGACGCCCTCGCCGCGGCCGATGTTGAGCACCAGCGCGGTCTCCCCGGCCGGGTCGGCGGCCAGCCGCTTGGCGGCGGCCACGTGGGCCGAGGCGATGTCGGAGACGTGGATGAAGTCGCGGACGCAGGTGCCGTCCGGGGTCGCGTAGTCGTCACCGAAGACCCGCGGCGCCTCGCCGGCGGTCAGCCGCTCGAAGACCATCGGGATCAGGTTGAACACCCCGGTGTCGGAGAGCTCGGGCGAGGCGGCGCCGGCCACGTTGAAGTAGCGCAGGGCCACGGTGGACATCCCGTGGGCCTTGCCGGCCGCGGCGACCAGCCACTCGCCGGCCAGCTTGGTCTCGCCGTACGGGCTCATCGGCGCGCAGGGGGTGGACTCGGTGACCAGGTCGACGTCCGGCATGCCGTAGACGGCGGCGGAGGAGGAGAACAGGAAGCGCTTGACGCCGCCCTCGGCCGCGGCCTCCAGCACCGTCTGCAGGCCGATCACGTTCTCGCGGTAGTACAGGAACGGCTGCTCGACCGACTCGCCGACCTGCTTCTTGGCGGCGAAGTGCAGCACGCCCTCGATGCCGTGCTCGCGGATCGCGGCGTCCAGGACGGCGCGGTCCAGGGTGGAGCCCTCGATCAGCGGGACGCCGGCCGGCACTCGGGAGGCGTCGCCGGTGCTCAGGTCGTCCAGGACGGCGACGCGCTCACCGGCGTCGAGCAGCTGGCGGACGACGTGCCCACCGATGTAACCGGCACCGCCGGTGATCAACCAAGTCATGCGGCAATCCTAGGCGTTCGAATTCGGGCACCGGGCTCGGGCGAGTCGAGCCGACAATTCAGACAATTCGGTGAAATGCTGACAAAGATTCCCGTGCTCTCATGCCCGCGCCCTCGGCGTGGTGACGAATCGGAGGCAGCCAGGTGAGCCGAACGAAGGAACACAACCGCCCGCTGCCGGCCGGCCCCCGGCCGACCGGGCCCAAGGCGGCGCAGCGGCGGCTGCTCGGGCCGGGCGCGGTCGCGGTCATGACGGCGCTGGCGCTGGCCGGGTGCAGCAGCTCGGCCTCCTCGTCCTCCTCCACGGCCGCCTCCTCGTCCGGCACCACCAAGCAGGCCTCCTCCGCCCCCGGCGCCCAGCCCGGCGCTGCCAACCAGCTGCAGGACGCGTACCAGAAGGTGATCGGCGACGTGCTGCCCTCGGTGGTCCAGATCACCACCGGCGAGAGCCTCGGCTCCGGGATCGTCTACGACGACAAGGGCGACATCGTCACCAACGCCCACGTGGTCGGCAGCGCGACCGCCTTCACCGTCACCCTGGCCAACACCACCAAGGCGCTGGACGCCACCCTGGTCGGCAGCTATCCCGACGACGACCTCGCGGTGATCAAGCTCAGCAGCCCGCCCGGCGGCCTAAAGCCGGCCACCTTCGGCGATTCCAGCAAGGTCCAGCTCGGCCAGATCACCCTCGCCATGGGCAGCCCGCTCGGGCTCTCCAGCAGCGTCACCCAGGGCATCGTCTCGGCCACCGGGCGGACCGTCTCCGAGCCCCGCGGCGGCGGCTCGCCGGGCGCCACCATCGGCAACATGGTGCAGACCTCGGCCGCGATCAACCCGGGCAACAGCGGCGGCGCACTGGTCAACCTGGACAGCCAGGTGATCGGCATCAACACCCTCGCCGCGACCGAGCCGCAGACCAACGGCGCGGCCGCCCCCGGCATCGGTTTCGCCATCCCGGCGTCCACCATCACCAACATCACCGACCAGCTGATCAAGCAGGGCAAGGTCACCAACTCCGGCCGGGCCGCGCTCGGCATCACCGCCCGGACCAGCTTCAACCAGCAGTTCCAGCCGGCCGGCGCGGTCATCGTGGCGGTCAGCCAGGGCGGGCCGGCCGCCTCGGCGGGGCTCCAGCCCGGCGACGTCATCACCAAGATCGGCGACACCCCGGTCGACTCGCTGAACGCGCTCACCACCGCGCTCGCCTCGCTCACCCCGGGCAGCAAGGTGACCGTCACCTACGTCCGGGACGGCAACAGCAGGACCGCCGACGTCACGCTCGGCACGCTGGAGAGCAGCTCCTAGACCCGGCTCCCGCCGACCCCGGTGCGCCGCTCGACCCGCTCACCGCGCAAGGGTTCCGCGGGGCGGCCGGCGCACCGGACCGGCGCCGGGACCTCGTCCACCGCCTCGACGAGGTCCTGGCGCCTCTTCGTGCCCCCGGGGGCTCAGCGGCGGGCGGTGCGGGTGCGCCAGGGCAGCTCGACGGTGACGGTGGTCGGGCCGCCCTCCGGGCTCTCCACCAGGAACACCCCGTCCACCGCCCGGATCCGCTCGGCCAGCCCGCCCAGGCCGCTGCCCGGGTAGGGAGCGGCCCCGCCCCTGCCGTCGTCCTGGACCAGCACCATCAGCTGGTCGTCCGAACGCCAGACGTCGACCGAGGCGCTCCCGGCGCCCGCGTGCTTGGAGACGTTGGTCAGCAGCTCGCTGACAGTGAAGTAGGCGATGCCCTCGACGGCCGAGTCCGGGCGCTCGGGCTCGCCGTCCGGTCCGGCCAGGTCGACGTTCACCTTCACCCCGCCCGGGACGGTGCAGCGGGCCGCGACCGCGGACAGCGCCGCGTCCAGACCGCGGTCGGTGAGCACCGCCGGGTGGATGCCGCGGGCCAGGTCGCGCAGCTCCTGCAGGGCCAGCTTCACCTCGCCGTGCGCGTTGTCGACCATTCGGGTGGCGACCGCCATGTCCTCCTCCGTCTCCACCTCGCGCAGCCGCTCCTTGGCCATGCCGAGATCCATCGCCAGCGCGACCAGGCGGGCCTGGGCGCCGTCGTGCAGATCGCGTTCGATCCGGCGCAGGTCGGCGGCGGCGGTGTCGACCACGGTGCCGCGGTCGTCCTCCAGCTCGCGCACCCGTTCGGCCAGCGCGCCGGGGAAGAGCAGCGATTCGATCAGGATCCGGTCGATCGCCGCCATCGCGCGCACCACCACGGGCAGTACCGGCCACAGCACGATCACCGAGACCAGGGACAGGGTGAAGCTCAGGATGCCCCAGGGCAGCATCAGCACGTTGTAGAGCGCCGAACGCCAGTTCAGCAGGTCGGTGAGCTGGGCGATGGTGTAGGCGACCGCGCCCGGGCGGCGCGGCTTCACCGGCTGCGGCTCGTCGATCCGCGAGCCGTACGCCGAGCGGGCCCGGCGGCGGCCCAGCGCGCCCAGGGCGCGGGAGCCGGCCAGCCCGGCGGCCAGCACCGGCAGGCCGATCACCGTGACCGACAGGCCCAGGCCGACCGAGAGTGCGGTGACCGAGAGCACGAAGCCGGCGATGCCCAGCGGCAGGTTGAGCATCAGCTGCCCGACCTGGTGCCACATCCGCGCGCCGTACAGCGGCGGACGCTCCATCCGAGCGTCCTGCTCCTTGACGGCGTCCACGGCGCGGCGGTGCAGCGACTTCATCGGAATCATCAGTCCCCTCGTTCGAGCTGGCGGACCAAGCTTCCCGAATCGGGGAGCGGACGTGCCATGGGGGTGATACATCTTCCCGGCCGGGGGTTATCCCCACCCCGGCCGGGGGCCCTGGGCGTTCACCCGGTGTCCACCGGACGTCTTGCGGAGCGGGCAGGTTTCGGGGGGAGCGGAGCCGTCCCCTTAGACTCACGCATTGGCCATGGTTGAAACCGTGGTCGAGACCGTGCGGGCAAACCGTCGTAGAACTGTCTTAGAGGGCGGATTCACGGCCGAGGTGGAGGCGAAGGCATGGAGGGGCAGCAGGCGGCTGCCGTCGTGGCCGACCCGGCGGTCGGCAGCGGCTACTTCGACGCGTACGCCGCGATGGGCCTGCTGGCCGTCGTCGGGGTGCTCTTCGTCACCGTGGCGTTCACCGCCAACCGCCTGCTGCGGCCGGTGGTGTACTCACCCGAGAAGCTCCTCGCCTACGAGTGCGGAGTGGACCCGGTGGGCGAGGACTGGGCGCACACCCAGATCCGCTACTACGTGTACGCCTTCCTGTACGTGATCTTCGCGGTCGACGCGATCTACCTGTTCCCGTGGGCGACCGTCTTCGCCGCCGCCGGGTACGGCGCCGCAACGCTGATCGAGATGTTCCTCTTCATCGGCTTCCTCGCGGTCGGACTGCTCTACGCCTGGAAGAAGGGCGTTCTGGAATGGACGTGACGCACACCCACTCGCACGGTGCCCAGGGCGGTCCCGTCCCGCTCGGCCTGCCCGACCCCGCCCGCCCCGGCGCCGTCGAGCACCGCGGCCTCGGCCCGCTGGCCCGGCTCGCGCCCGACCCGGTCAAGGTCGTGCTCAACTGGGGCCGTCGCTACAGCCTCTGGTGCTTCAACTTCGGCCTGGCCTGCTGCGCGATCGAGTTCATCGCCGCGTCCATGGCCAAGCACGACTTCATCCGGATGGGCGTCATCCCGTTCGCGCCGGGCCCCCGCCAGGCGGACCTGATGATCGTCTCCGGGACGGTCACCGACAAGATGGCGCCCGCCGTCAAGCGCCTCTACGAGCAGATGCCCGAGCCGAAGTACGTCATCTCCTTCGGCGCCTGCTCCAACTCCGGCGGCCCGTACTGGGACTCGTACTCCGTCACCAAGGGCGTGGACCAGATCATCCCGGTCGACGTCTACGTGCCCGGCTGCCCGCCCCGGCCGGAGGCGCTGCTCCAGGGCATCCTCAAGCTGCAGGAGAAGATCGCCGCCGAGTCGCTGCCCGGCCGCTACGCCGCGCCCGCGGCGGCGCTGCGCCGTCCGCTGGTGCCGGGGCCTTCGAGCGGTCCGGCGGCCGGTCCGTCGGCCGGTTCGTCCGAGGGAGGGGTCTCGTGACCACGCCTGAGCAGTACGCGGCGTCGGTCGGGGAGTGGGCGACCGGCGCCGAGGCGTACGGGCTGATCACCGTCGACGTGCCGGCCGAGCGCTGGATCGAGGCGCTCACCAGCGCCCGGGACGTGCTGGGCCTGGGCTTCTTCGACTGGCTGAGCGCCGTCGACGAGCTCGCCGAGGGCTTCTCCGTGGTCGCCCACCTGGCCGCCGCCGAGGCGCCGGGCGTGCGCCACCTCGCGCTGCGCACCCGGGTGCCGCGCGACGGGGCCGCGCTGCCCAGCGCCGTCGCGGTGTACGCGGGCGCCGCCTGGCACGAGCGCGAGACCCACGAGATGTTCGGCATCGACTTCCCCGGGCACCCGTACCTGGCCACCCTGCTGCTGCCGGACGGCTTCGAGGGGCACCCGCTGCGCAAGGAGTTCGTGCTCGCGGCGCGGGTCGCCAAGGACTGGCCGGGCGCCAAGGAGCCGGGAGAGTCGGACCACGGCGGCGGGCCGGCCCGGCGCAAGATGCAGCCGGCCGGTGTGCCGGACCCGAACGAGTGGGGGCCGCTCAAGGGCACCCTGCCGCCGGTCGCCGAGCGGCCCGCGCGCGGTGCGCGGGCGGCGGGCGCGGCGGCGCGGACGCCCCGGGCGGGCGCGGCTGCGGCTGCGGCCGCTGGTGCCGGTGTCGGTGTCGGTGTCGAGGGTGCGGGTGCGGGTGCGCCGCCGGTGCGGGCGGACCGGCCGCGGCGGACGCGGTCGGTGTCGGAGGGGTCGGCGAGCCAGGCGGCCGCCGAGGCTTCCGCGGCTCCGGAGGCCGCCGCCGTCGAGGGTGCGCCACCGGTGCGGGCGGACCGGCCGCGGCGGACGCGGTCGGTGTCCGAGGGGTCGGTCAGCCAGGCGGCCGAGGAGACTCCTGCCGCCACCGAGTCCGCGGCTCCGGTCCGGCCCCGGTCCTCCGACGCGCCCTGGCACCACCCGGTGCCCGCCCACGACGAGAAGCCGTCGGCCGAGGAGCCGTCGGCCGAGAAGCCGTCGGCCGAGGAGCCGTCGACCGAGGAACCGGGCGGGGCCAAGCACGAGAACTCGGCCGGCGCGGCCGATCAGGACGGAGACGGCGCGTGAACCTGCTCGACACGGTGCTCCGCTGCGTCGCCACCCTCGTCGTCTTCCTGCTCTTCCCGCTGGTCATCGGCCAGACCGAGCACAAGGTCATGGCGCACATGCAGGGCCGGCTCGGCCCGATGTACGCGGGCGGCTTCCACGGCTGGGCGCAGCTCGTCGCGGACGGCGTGAAGTTCGCGCAGAAGGAGGACGTCGTCCCGGCCGGGGCGGACCGCCGGATCTTCCAGCTGGCGCCCGCCGTCTCGCTGCTGCCCTACCTGTTCGTGCTGCTGGCGATCCCGGTGGGACCGGACGGCTTCGTCGGTCAGGCGATCGACGCCGGGCTGTTCTTCGTGCTGGCCGTGATGGGCGTCGGCGTGATCGGCAAGCTGATGGCCGGCTGGGCCTCGGCGAACAAGTTCTCGCTGCTCGGCGGTCTGCGCACGGCCGCGCAGCTGATGTCCTACGAGCTGCCGATGGTGCTGGCGGCGGCCTCCGTGGCGATGGCCGCCGGCACCCTGTCGCTGCCCGGGATCCTGGACGCCTGGCAGTGGTACTGGCTGCCCTGGCAGATCATCGGCGCCTTCGTGTTCTTCACGGCCGGTCTGGCCGAGCTCCAGCGGCCGCCGTTCGACATGCCGGTCGCCGACTCGGAGATCATCTTCGGCGCGTACACCGAGTACACCGGCCTGCGCTTCGCGCTGTTCCTGCTGTCCGAGTACGCGGGCATCCTGGTGGTGTCGGCGCTGACGGCGGTGCTCTTCCTCGGCGGCTGGCACGGGCCGATGGCGGACCAGCTCGGCTGGCTCTGGATGCTCCTCAAGACCTTCGCGCTGGCCTTCGTGGTCATCTGGCTGCGGGTCACCTATCCGCGCCTGCGCGAGGACCAGCTGATGCGCTTCGCCTGGGTGGGGCTGATCCCGCTCGCGCTCGTGCAGCTGGCCCTCACCGGCATCATCAAGGTGGCGATCTCATGAGCGAGCGATGGGGGTACCCCCGGCCGGAGGCTGGGGGAGAGCGAATCATCATCAGGTGCGTACGGGCGAATGCCCCTGCCGACCGTAGCGAGGTGGGCGCATGAGTTTCCCGGGTGTCGGCCTGGCCAAGGGGCTGGCCGTGACGTTGCGGACGATGACGAGGAAGAGCGTCACCGCCCAGTACCCCGACGTGCAGCCGGTGCTGCCGCCGCGTTCGCGCGGCGTCATCGCGCTGCTCGAGGAGAACTGCACGGTGTGCATGCTCTGCGCGCGCGAGTGCCCGGACTGGTGCATCTACATCGACTCCCACAAGGAGACGCTGCCGGCCGCCGAACCGAACGCGCGGGCCCGCACCCGCAACGTGCTGGACCGGTTCGCCATCGACTTCTCGCTCTGCATGTACTGCGGGATCTGCATCGAGGTGTGCCCCTTCGACGCGCTGTTCTGGTCGCCGGAGTTCGAGTACGCGGAGACCGACATCCACGAGCTGACCCACGAGCGGGAGAAGCTCCGGGAGTGGATGTGGACCGTCCCGGCGCCGCCGGCGCTGGACCCGGCGGCCGAGGAGCCCAAGGAGATCGCCACCGCGCGCAAGGCGGCGGACAAGCTGGCGGCGGCTGCGGCTGCTCTCGAGGAGAAGGGTGACGACGCATGACCGCGGCTGCCACGCTCCTCGCGGCGACCGGTTCGTTGGAGCCGGCCGCCCGTTCGTTCCTGTCCCCGACCGGCCAGGAGATCGTCTTCCTGCTGGTCGGCATCGCCGTGCTCGGTGCGGCGGTCGTCTCCGTCACCACCAAGCAGCTGGTGCACGCCGCGCTCTGGTTGGTGGTCGCGCTCGGCGGGCTGGCGGTGGAGTTCCTGCTGCTCACGGCCGAGTTCATCGCCTGGACGCAGGTGCTGATCTACCTCGGCTCGGTGATCGTCCTGGTGCTGTTCGGACTGATGCTCACCAAGGCGCCGATCGGGCGCTCGCCGGACGCCGACTCCAAGAACCGCTGGGCCGCCCTGGTCGTCGCGCTGGCCTCGGCCGGGACGCTGGTGACGCTGGTGGTCGACGCCTTCCGGAGCTCCTGGATCGACCTCGGCGCGGGCGGCGGCTCGACCGCCGTCACCGGGGCCAGCCTGTTCCGGAACTGGGTGCTGCCCTTCGAGGCGCTGTCCGTGCTGCTGCTGGCGGCGCTGGTCGGCGCGATCGTGCTGTCCCGCGGGTCCAGGCGCCGGGTGCCGGCGCCGCGGGCGGGCAAGGTGCGGGCCGGTCGGCCGGTCGGCTCGAACGGGACCGTCGCCGCGACCGCTCCGCGCACCGCACCGGAGGCCGCCACGCCGTCCGCCCCGCCCGCGCCGTCCGCGTCGGAGGAGAGCTGATGCACCTCGCCTACCCCGTCGTCCTCGCCGCGCTGCTGTTCAGCGTCGGCGTGTACGGCGTGCTCGCCCGGCGCAACGCCGTCCTGGTGCTGATGTCCGTCGAGCTGATGCTCAACGCCGTCAACCTCGACCTGGTCGCCTTCGACGCCTGGCTGCGCGACTCGCTGCACGCCGGGCAGGCGCTCACCCTGTTCACCATCACCGTCGCCGCCGCCGAGATCGGGCTGGGGCTCGCCATCGTCCTGCTGCTGTTCCGGGCCCGGGGCACCGCGGACATCGACCGGGCCACCGCGCTCGGCGACCCGGCCGAGACGCTGGCCGAGGAAGCGCCGGACGACACCGAGGCACTGAAGGGCCGGGCCACCGCATGAACCTCGCCCTGCCCGCGCTCGTCCCCGCGCTGCCCGCGCTCGGCGCCGCCGCGACCCTGGCCACCGGCAAGAAGGCGCCCGGGCTGACCAGGCCGCTGGCGATCGTCCCGGTCGGCGTCTCGGCCGTGCTCGCCCTGGTGGTCGCCCTCCAGCTCGGCACCGGCCGGACCCTGGACGCGGCCACCCGGCTCACCCCGACCGGTGGCCCGGACATCTCGCTGGCCGTCCACCTGGACGGCTTCAGCTCGCTGATCTCCGTGCTGGTCGGCGTGGTGGCCACCTGCGTCCAGGTCTACTCGACCGCGTACCTGAAGGAGGACCGGCGCTACCCCTCGTACGCGGCGCTGGTCTCGCTGTTCACCGCGGCGATGTTCCTGGTGGTCTTCTCGGGCGACCTCATCGTGCTGCTGGTCGGCTGGGAGGTCATGGGCGTCTGCTCGTACTTCCTGATCGGCCACCACTGGGAGACCGCGGACGCCCGCTCGGCCTCGCTCAAGGCCTTCCTGGTCACCAAGCTCGGTGACGTGCCGTTCCTGTTCGGGATCTTCCTGCTCGGCACGGACGCCCACAGCTTCCGGATCCCGGACGTGCTGGCGGCCGCGGGCGAGGGCAGGCTCGGCCACCCGACCCTGATCGCACTGCTGCTGCTGGCCGGCGTGGCCGGCAAGAGCGCGCAGTTCCCGCTGCACACCTGGCTCCCGGACGCGATGGCCGGTCCCACGCCGGTCTCCGCGCTGATCCACGCGGCCACCATGGTCGCGGCCGGCATCTACCTGGTGGCCCGGCTGATGCCGGTGTTCCTGCAGTCGGGCGCGGCGCTGGTCGTGCTCGCGGTGATGGCCGCCGTGACGATGATCGGCTCGGCGCTGTGCGCGCTCGCCCAGGACGACCTCAAGCGGGTGCTCGCCTACTCCACCGTCGGCCAGCTCGGCTACATGGCCGGCGCGCTGGCCAGCGGGGACCGCGAGGCCTCGGTGTTCCACCTGGTCAGCCACGGCGCCTTCAAGGCGCTGCTGTTCCTGGCGGCCGGTGTGGTGATCCACGCCGCGCACACCAACTCGATCTCCGCGATGTCCCGGATCCCGGGGCTGCGCAAGCGGGTGCCGGACGCCTACTGGACGACGGGCATCGCGCTGGTCGCGCTGGCCGGGCTGCCGCCGTTCTCCGGCTTCTTCAGCAAGGAGGCGGTGCTGACCGCCGCCGAGCACGCCGCCAACGGCGAGGCGCTGACCAACGGGCTCGGACCGGCCTCGGCGGTGCCGCAGACGGCCGGCTGGATCGTGCTGATCTCGGCCGGGCTCACCGCGCTGCTCACCGGCGCCTACGCGACCAGGCTGTTCCTGGTCACCTTCCACAGCCCGGCCGGGGCCGCCGCGGCGGCACCCGAGGTGCTGCCCTCCGCCGACCGGGCCACGGTGGTGGCCGACCACGAGGCCGACGCGCCGTACTCGCCCGAGCTGGACGAGGCCGACCCGGCCATCGCCGAGCCGCCCGCGATGCGCTGGCCGCTCTGGGTGCTGGCCGTCCCGACCATGGCCTTCGGCATCGCCGGGCTGCGTTCGGACTGGCTGCCCGCACTGCTGGACGGCGGCTCGCTGCGACCCACCGGCGTCACCGCCGTGACCGGCATCGGGCTCGCCGTGGTCGGGGTGCTCGCCGCGTACGGCGCCTGGCGTTCGGCCACCGCGCGGCTGGCCACCGGCCGTCCCGCTCCGGCTGCCGTCGGCCGGGTGCCCGGACAGGCCGGAGCCCCGGTCGCCGAGGTGGTCGTCGCCGACCCCGGGCGCACCCTGCTCGGCCCGCTGTTCGGCCCGGCCCGGCACGGCTTCGGCGTCGACCGGCTGTACCACGCGCTGTTCGTCCGCCCGGTGGCCGCCGCCGCCCAGCTGGTCCGCTTCCTCGACCGGGAGGTCGTCGAGGGCTACGTCCAGGGCAGCGGGATCGGCGCCAACCTGCTCGGTCGGGCCGTCCGGCTCGCGCAGACCGGCAACGCGCAGACCTACCTCAGCGCGCTGCTCGCCGGGGTCGTCCTGCTGGCCGTCCTGGTGGCGGTGTAGCCGGTGCTGCTCCCCTCCGCCCCCGTCCCGTTCACCGCCACAAGGAGCCCCCGATGAACGCGGTCCTCATCGCCCTCCTGGTGCTGCCACTGCTCGGCGCCGCGCTCACCCTGGCGCCGGTGTTCGGACCGGACCGGGCCGTCGCCGACCGGCGCGCGCTGCGGCTGAACTCCGTGGTCACCGGCGCGGTGTTCCTGGTCTCCGTCGCCCTCGCGGCCGGCTTCGACCACGACGCGCCGGCCCGGATGCAGGCCACCACCGACGTGTCCTGGATCCCGGCCCTGCACGTGCGCTTCCACCTCGGCGTGGACGGCGTCTCGCTGCCGCTGATCGTGCTGACCGCACTGCTCACCTTCCTCTGCGCGCTGTACTCGGAGAAGCGGCTGCCGGACGGGGAGAACGCGCCCTCGGCGCAGGCCTTCGTCGGGCTGTTCCTGCTCCTCGAGGTCGGCATGCTCGCCACCTTCGCGGTGCTGGACCTCCTGCTCTTCTTCCTGGCCTTCGAGATCGTGCTGGTCCCGATGTACTTCCTGATCGCCCGCTGGGGGAGCGGCGCGAAGACCCCGGCCGCCAACCGGTTCATCCTCTACACGCTGCTCGGCTCGGCCGTGATGCTGCTCGGCTTCCTGCTGATCGGCAGCAAGGCCGGCACCTTCGACATGCAGGCGCTGGCCGCCGGGCACGGCAACGGCCTGAGCCACACCACCCAGGTGATCGCCGCGCTGGCGATCATGGTCGGGCTGGCGGTCAAGGCGCCCGCCTGGCCGCTGCACAGCTGGCTCCCCGACGCGCACACCGCCGCTCCGACGGTGGGCTCGGTGCTGCTCGCCGGCGTGCTGCTGAAGATGGGCACCTACGGTCTGGTCCGCGTGCTGCTGCCGATCGTGCCGGGCGGCACCGCGACGCTCGCCCCCTACCTGGGCGCGTTCGCCGCCGTCGGCATCGTCTACGGCTCGCTCGCCTGCCTGGCGCTGGCCCGCCCCGGATCCAAGGGCGACCTCAAGCGCCTGATCGCGTACTCCTCCGTCGGCCACATGGGCTTCGTGCTGCTCGGCATCGCCTCCCTCACCCCGGTGGGCGTCAACGGCGCGCTGTTCGCCAACATCGCCCACGGTCTGATCACCGGTCTGCTGTTCTTCCTGGTCGGGGCCGTCAAGGACCGCTACGGCACGGCGAACCTCGACACCCTCTCCGGCGCCACCGGCGCCGCCCTGTACGGCCGGGCACCCCGGATCGGCGCGCTGCTCGCCTTCGCCGCCGTCGCCAGCCTCGGCCTGCCCGGGCTGGCCGGCTTCTGGGGCGAGCTGCTCGCCATGTTCGGCGCCTTCGACCCGGCCGCCGGCCTGTCGCGCCCCGCCTTCGTCACCTACATGGCCCTGGCCGGCCTCGGCACCCTCCTCACCGCCGCGTACCTGCTGATCGTGGTCAAGCGCGTCTGCATGGGCGACCCCGAGCAGCCCGCGCCGGTGAGGCAGCCGGCCGACCTGCGCCCGTACGAAGCCGTCAGCTGGACGCCGCTGGCCGCGCTCACGCTGGTGGCCGGGCTCTGGCCCGCACTCCTGCTCGGCCTCTCCGACCCTGCCGTCAAGCGCCTCCTCGGGGGTGGCTGACCGTGCTCGCAGCCCACACCGCCGCACTCGGACCTCACTCCACGGGGCAGCACACTGTGACCTCCCTCGCCGTAGCCAACCCGGGCAGCCTGATCCAGTCCGTGGACTGGGTGGCGATCGCGCCCCCGCTGATCGCCGCCGTGGCCGCCCTCGCGGTGCTGGTCACCGACCTGTTCCTGCCCGAGCGGCACAAGAAGTGGCTCGGCCGCCTCACCGCGGCCGGGCTCGCCCTCGCCCTCATCGCACTCCTTCCGCTGACCGGTGGGTCACCCCGGGCGACCTTCTGTGTCCGGAACGTAGCAGGGGCCACTGACACCCCATCGATCAGCGGCTCCGCCGTGGGTGGTTGCTCGTACGTCGCCGACCACTTCGCGCTGGTCTTCCAGCTGCTCGCCCTCGGCGGCGCGCTGATCGCGGCGCTGCTGTCGATGCACACCGTCGACCGGGAGAAACTGCCCGGCGGCGAGTACTGGTTCCTGCTGCTCTCCAGCGCGACCGGCGCCGCCCTGCTGCCCGCCTCCCGCGACCTCGCCACCATGGTGATCGCCCTGGAGGTCGCCTCGCTGCCCGCCTTCGCGCTGGTCGCGCTGCGCCGGGACGGGCGGGGCGCGGAGGCCGCGCTCAAGTTCTTCGTCTCCTCGGTGACCGCGACCGCGGTGATGCTGCTCGGCATCGGCTTCGTCTACGCGGCGAGCGGCAGTCTGCACCTCGGGGCCGTCGCCCAGGGCCTGGAGCACGCCCCCGGCCAGCTCAAGCCGCTGGCCGAGGCGGGGGCCGTGCTGACCCTGGTCGGCTTCGCCTTCAAGGTCGCCGCCGTCCCGTTCCACTTCTGGGTGCCCGACACCTACACCGGCGCCCCGCTGCCGGTGGCCGGCTACCTCTCGGTGGTCGGAAAGGCGGCCGGCCTGTCCGGGCTCGCGCTCGCCACCACCATCGCCTTCCGCCCGTACGCCCACACCTGGGGCCTGGCGCTCGCCGTGCTGGCGGCCGCCACCATGACCGTCGGCAACGTCGGCGCGCTGCGGCAGCGCTTCGACACCCGGTACAGCGCGGTGCGGCTGCTCGCCTGGTCCTCGGTCGGCCAGGCCGGTTACCTGCTGGTGCCGCTCGCCGCGGCCGGGTACGCGCCCACCGGGGCCGACCCGCTCGGCGCGACCGCCGCGTACGCGCTGATCTACGGTGTGGTGAACCTCGGCGCCTTCGGGGTCGTCGCCGCCGTCGGCCGCCGGGCCGGGACCAGCGTGGACGACTTCCGCGGCCTGTTCGCCCGCAACCGCTGGACGGCGCTCGCGCTGGCCTTCTTCCTGCTCTGCCTGGCCGGTCTGCCGCCCGGCGTGATCGGCCTGTTCGGCAAGGTCGTGGTGTTCCGGGCGGCGGTGGACGCCGGGCTGGGGTGGCTGGCCGTGGTGATGGCCGTCAACGTTGTCGTCGCCCTGTACTACTACCTGCTGTGGACGGCCCGGCTGTTCGCCCCGGCGGAGGCCGCGGCGGCGGTCGCGGACGGCGCCGCGCCGCGGCTGCCGGTCAGCCTGACCGCCACGCTGGGGCTCACCGCCTCGGCGGCGGTGGTGCTCTCGGTCGCCCCGCAGCTGGTCCTCCAGGTGGCCGGCGGCAGCCTGTTCTGAGCCGGGTCCTGCGGTCGTCGGCCGGGGCCCGTACGGGTGTCGCGTCGGTCACAAGGGAACAAGGCCTCGGCCCCCACCCGTTGACCGGGCAAGAGGGACGAGGCAGAAAGGGCTTCCCCGCCGCACCACTGGAGGGTCGCCGTGCACAGCCGGCACAACGGACTGAGGACCGCCGTCCTGCTCGGTGGCCTCTCGGCGCTGATCCTGGTGATCGGCAGTTTCTTCGGTCGGACCGGCTTCGTGATCGCCCTGCTGGTCGCCCTCGGGACCAATGCCTACGCCTACTGGAACAGCGACCGGATCGCGCTGCGGGCCATGCGGGCCCGCCCGGTCAGCGAGTTCGAGGCGCCCGGGCTGTACCGGATCGTGCGCGAGCTCTCCACCTCGGCCCGCCAGCCGATGCCCCGCCTCTACATCTCCCCGACCCCGGCCCCGAACGCCTTCGCCACCGGCCGCAACCCGCGCAACGCGGCGGTCTGCTGCACCGAGGGCATCCTGCAGATCCTGGACGAGCGCGAGCTGCGGGGCGTGCTCGGGCACGAGCTGAGCCACGTCTACAACCGGGACATCCTGATCTCCTCGGTCGCCGGGGCGCTGGCCTCGGTGGTGATGTTCCTGGTGAACTTCGCCTGGCTGATCCCGGTCGGCCGGGACGAGGACGACGACGGCCCCGGGCTGTTCGGGATGCTCGCCATCATGATCCTCGGGCCGATCGCCGCCGGACTGATCCAGCTGGCCGTCAGCCGCTCCCGGGAGTACCAGGCCGACGCGGACGGCGCCCGGATCACCGGCGACCCGCTCGCCCTCGCCAGCGCACTGCGCAAGCTCGACGCCGGCACCCGCCAGCTGCCGCTCCCGCCGGAGCCCCAGCTGCAGACGGCCAGCCACATGATGATCGCCAGCCCCTTCCGCCCGGGCGAGGCGGGCGCCCGGCTGTTCTCGACCCACCCGCCGATGGCGGAGCGGATCGCCCGGCTGGAGCGGATGGCGGGGTACCGGCGGTAGGGGTCGGCCGCTGGGGCCGGGTGGGGTGGGGCCCGGGACTCGTCGGGGGCTGTGGCTGTTCTCGACCCACCCGCCGATGGCGGAGCGGATCGCCCGGCTGGAGCGGATGGCGGGGTACCGGCGCGACCCAGTCCTCGCCGCGCCGGGGCCGGGGTGTTGGAGCCCGGGAGTCGGCGCCGGGGTCTGCCGGGTGGGGCGGGGGTCAGCCCGCCAGTTCCCCGTAGGCGGTCCGCAGCCGGTGGATGCCCTCCGCCACCTGGGCGGGGCTGTCGGCGGCGGCGTAGCTGAGGCGCAGGTGCGGGGCCGGGGGTTCGGCGGCGTGGTAGGGGCGGCCGGGGGTGACCTGGACGCCGGCGCGCAGGGCGGTGGCGGCGAGGGCGGCGTCGTCGGTGCCGTCCGGGAAGCGCAGCCACAGGTGGTAGCCGCCGGGCCGGTAGGCGTCGAGCACGCCGGGCAGTTCGCGGTGCAGGGCGGCCACGGCGGCGGTGCGGCGGTCGCGCAGTTCGGCGCCGAGGGTGCGCAGGTGGCGGGCCCAGGCGGGGTCGGAGACCAGTTCCAGCGTCGCCTCCTGGAGCGGCCGGGGCACGAAGAAGCTGTCCACCACCTGGGTGGCCCGCAGCCGGGCGAGCGCCGGGCCGCGCGCGGTGAGCGCGCCGACCCGCAGGTTGGGGGAGGCCGCCTTGGTGAGCGAGCGCAGGTGCACGACGACGCCGTCCTGGTCGTCGGCGGCGAGCGGGCGCGGCAGCGCCGGGGCGTCCGCGTGGACGAGCAGCCGGGCGAAGTCGTCCTCGATCACGAAGGCCCCGGCCGCGCGGGCGATCCGCAGCACCTCCGCCCGCCGCGCGGGCGAGAGCACCGCGCCGGTGGGGTTCTGGAACAGCGGCTGGCAGACGAACACCCGCGCCCGGGTGGCCTCGAAGGCGTCGGCGAGCAGCTCGGTGCGGACGCCTTCGGCGTCGATCGGCACGGGCACCGGGCGCAGTCCGGCGGCCCGGATGACCGCGAGGATGCCCGAGTACGTCGGCGACTCGACCAGCACCGGTGAACCGGGTGCGGCGAGCGAGCGCATCGCGACGGTGAGGCCGCCCTGTCCGCCGGAGGTGATCAGGACGTCCCCGGCGCTGATCGGTCCGGCGTGGCCGCCGATGTCGCGGGCGAACCAGCCGCGCAGCTCGGTGAGGCCGTCGGTGGGCGGGCGGTCCCAGGCGCCCGGGCGGCGGCCGGCCCGGGCGAGGGCGGCGGCGAGCAGCCGTTCGGGCAGCAGGGAGGCGTGCGGGTAGCCGCTGTTGAGGTCGACGACGTCGGGCGGGGGCACCCGGAGGGTGGCGAACACCGGGGCGGCCAGCAGGTCGCGCGGGCCGGAGTCGGCGCTGAGCGCGACCTCCTGCCAGGAGAGGTCGCCGGGGCGCGCGGCCGGTGCCGCCGGACTGTCGGGGGCCGCCGCGAAGGCCGCCGCCCGGAACACCCCCGCGCCCGGCCGGGAGACCACCAGCCCCTCGGCGACCAGGACCGCGATGGCGCGGGAGACCGTCACCGGGCTGACCTGGTGGCGTTCCATCAGGGCCCGGCTGGAGGGGAGCTTTCGTCCCTCCGGGTAGCGCTCGACCTCCCGCCGCAGGCTGTCGGCGAGTTCGGCCACGCTGCTACGCTCGTTCATGACGGCACAAGATAGCGCTATCCACCCTGCGGCGGTAGCACCGCAGGGCAGCGGTCCCGCCTCCGGCACCGCCCTCGCCGCCCTCGGGGTGGCCTCCTTCTCGCTCAGCTTCCCGGCGACCGCGTGGTCCCTGACCGGCTTCGGCCCGTGGACCTCGACCGGGTTGCGCGGCGCCCTGGCCGGGGTGCTGGCGGGGCTGTACCTGCTGGCCTCCGCCGCCCCGCTGCCGAAGCGGCGGCAGTGGCCCGGCCTGCTGGTGGTCTCGGCCGGCTGCGTGCTGGGCTTCCCGCTGCTCACCACGCTCGCCCTGCGGACCTCCTCGACCGCCCACTCGGCGGTGGTCATCGGCGTCCTGCCGCTGGCCACGGCGGTGGTCGCGGCGCTGCGCACCGGCCGCCGGCCGTCCCGGGCGTTCTGGGCGGCGGCGCTGGCCGGGGCGGCGGCCGTGCTCGCGTTCACCCTGCTGCAGAGCCATGGCCGGCCGACCGCCGCCGACCTCTACCTGTTCGTCGGCCTGCTGATCTGCGCGGCCGGGTACGCGGAGGGCGGGCGCCTCGCCCGGGAGCTCCCGGGCGCCCAGGTGATCGCCTGGGCGGTGGTGGCCGCGCTGCCCGTGATGGTGCTGACCTCCGGGTACGGGCTGGCCGCGGAGCCGGTGCACCTCGGCGCGAGGGCGCTGGCCGGGCTGGTGTACATCGCGGCGGTCTCGCAGCTCGGCGGGTTCGTGCTCTGGTACCGGGGGATGGCGGCGATCGGTGTGCCGAGGGCCAGCCAGTTGCAGCTCGCCCAGCCGCTGCTGACGCTGGTCTGGTCGGTGCTGCTGCTGGGGGAGGACCTGCCGGTGGCCGCGCCGGTGACGGCGGTGGTGGTGCTGGTCTGCATCGCGGTCACCCAGCGGGCCCGGGCGTAGGGCCCGCCTGTGGGGCCCGGGTGCGGCCGTGTCCGAGGACGCCTCCCGGCGCCGTCGTGCGGGCCCGAACCCTCGCGTTGAGCCGTCCGGAGGATCCCCGCGCTCGTTAGGATGACCACGCGCCCCGCGTCGGTCCGGGGCGCGGCATCCGGAGGGAGTGGGCCGTCATGGCAGACCAGAGGCACGCCCCGGCGTCCGGGGACGCGCCGGCCCGGAGGCGTGGCCAGGGCGAGCTGGAGGCGCAGGTGCTGGCGGTGCTCCAGCAGGCGCCCGGTCCGGCCAGCGCGGGGTGGGTCCAGGAGCGCCTGGAGGGCGATCTGGCGTACACCACGGTGATGACCATCCTGTCCCGGCTGCACGCCAAGAACGCCGTCTCCCGGAGCCGCTCCGGCCGCTCGTACCTGTGGCAGGCCTCCGCCGACGCCGCCGGGCTGGCCGCGCTGCGGATGCGCCGGATGCTCGACGGCGAGGCGGACCGGGACGCCGTCCTGGCCAGTTTCGTCAGTGCGCTGCTGCCGCACGACGAGGAACTGCTGCGCGCGCTGCTGGACGCCGCGTCCGCGGATCCGGCAGCGGCCGACCGTGAGAGCTGACCCGTGGGCTTCTTCGTCTTCCTCCCGCTCATCCTGCCGCTGACCGCGGTGCCGATCGCCCGGCTGACCGAGCAGCACCTGCACCCGCGCGGCGCGACCCGGCTGATGACCGTGATCAGCGCCGTGATGGCGGTGTGCAGCGTGCTCTGCCTGGGGCTGATCGGGGTGGTCGGTACCGCGCAGATCCCGGGCAACCCGCTGCCGGACAGCTGGTCCGACCCGGTGGTGCGGCACGCGCTGCCGTACCACGAGACGGTCGGCACGGCCGCGATGTGGCTGCTGGTGCTGGTCGGCTTCACCTGCGGCCGGACGCTCGTGCGGCACCTGCGGGTCCGCTCCCGGGCCCGCCGGGCCCTGGCCGGGCTGCCCGAGGGGCCGGCCGGGGCCGAGGGCCTCGCGGTGCTGCCGGACCGCAGTCCGTACGCCTACGCGCTGCCGGGCTCGCCCGGGCGGGTGGTGGTGTCCACCGGGATGCTGGACGGGCTGGCCGAGGACGAACGCGAGGCGCTGCTCGCGCACGAGCGGGCGCACCTGCGCCACCGTCACCACCGCTACCTGCTGACCACCCAGCTCGCCGCCTGCGTCAACCCGTTCCTGCGGCCGCTGCAGGAGGCGGTGGCGTTCAGTGCGGAGCGGTGGGCGGACGAGGAGTCGGCCCAGGCGGTGGGGGACCGGCGGATCACCGCCAGGGCGGTGGCCCGGGCGGCCCTGGTCTCGCACGCCGCCCCGGCGCCGGGCTTCGCGGCCTTCGCCGCCCCGGCCGCCGCCCAGCCCGGCCCGGTGCCGCGCCGGGTGGCGGCGCTGCTCGGCCCGGTGCCGACCGCCCGCAACTGGCCGCCGGCCAAGACCCCGGCGGGCCTGGCGGCGATGGTCGCCGCGGTCGGTACGGCCGCCTCGGCGCTGTGCGCGCTCAACGCGGCGGTGGCCCTGCTGGTGGTGCTGAAGGCCGTCACCCCGCTCTGAGCGGGCGGGTCAGTCGCCGATCCGGACGATCATCTTGCCGGTGTTGGCGCCGCGCAGCATGCCGAGGAAGGCGTCCACCACGCGGTCGAAGCCGTCCACGACCGTCTCGTCCGGGACGAGGGCGCCGGAGCGCAGGTGCGGGACGAGGAAGTCGTACAGCTCGGGGCGGGCGTCCAGGTGGTTGCGGACCAGGGAGCCCTCCAGGCGCAGGCTCTTGCCGACCACGTCGTAGAGGTTGCGCGGCGCGGCCGGCGGGTTCTTCGCGTCGTCGTACTGGGCGACGGCGCCGCACCAGGCGATCCGGCCGTGGTCGCGCATCGCGCCGATCGCGCCCTCCAGGTGGGCGCCGCCGACGTTGTCGAGGTAGACGTGCAGTCCGTCCGGGGCGGCCTCGCGCAGCCGGTCGGCGATCGGGCCGTCGTGGTCGAAGGCGGCGTCGAAGCCGAGGTGCTCGGTGAGGTGGGCGGCCTTGGCGGCGGAGCCGGTGCTGCCGACGATCCGTCCGGCGCCGAGCAGCCGGGCGATCCGGCCGCGGCGGTGCCGACGCCGCCGGCCGCGGCCGAGACGAACAGGGCTGGCCGTGATGGGCCCCGAGGTACGGGGTGCCGGCGCCGGCCCGGCGGGGACGGTGACCGGAACGCTGCGGATCGCCGCCTTCCGCAGCGCCGCCGCCCACCTGCTGCCGCCCGTCCTGGCCCGGCTGGCCGCCGAGCACCCCGGGCTCACCCCGCACGTGCGGATCGTCCGGGAGCTCGGCCGGGGCACCGCCGGCGAGGTCGCCGACGGGCGCGCCGACCTGGGGCTGGCCACCCTGGACGCGGGCGGCCCGCCGCCCGTCCCCGGCCTGATCGCGGTGCGGCTGTACCGGGAGTCGTACGCCCTCGCGCACCCGCAGGACCACCCGGAGCCCCGCCGACTGCCGCTGGTCGACTGGGCCGAGAACTGCGACTCCTACACCAGGGACTGGTGGCGGCGGCAGGACTGGCTCCCGCCGGCGACCGTCGACGCGGAGGACGACACGGTGGCGCTCTCGCTGGTCGCCCAGGGCCTGGGCATGGCGATCATGCCCCGGACGGCGCTGCTCGGCGCCCCGCCCGGGCTGGCCGTCACCGACCTCGGCCCCCGGCCGCCCAGCCGCTTCGTCGGGTACGTCACCACGCCCGAGCTGGCCGGGACGCCCGCCGTCCGGGCGCTGATCCGCGAACTGCGCGCGCTGCCGCTGCCGGCCGGGCTGAGCGCCGCCTAGTCTTCGACGCTCTCCCGGAGCCTGCGGAACTCGGCGGCCAGCGCGTCCGGGGTGTAGTGGGCGTTGAGACCGCTCGGGCTGGGACGATCGGCCCGCCGGTCGCGCAGCCACCGCAGGCCGAGGACCACCACGGCCGCGTACGTCCAGCCCGCGAGGATGTCCACGATGAAGTGCTCGGCGCCGTAGACCAGGGTGAACGCCATCGCGAGCGGATAGGCGACCAGCAGCGCCCGCAGCCGGGGCCCGGCGGTCGGCCAGAAGAGGAAGAGCAGCATCGCCGGGTAGGCGGAGTGCAGCGAGGGCATCGCGGCGACGTCGTTGGCGAACTGGCTGCCGTTCTCCAGCAGCGAGTCGGCCTGCGGCAGGCCCATGGTGGAGATGGTCTCCCAGACCACCCGGTGCAGCGGCGGCAGGTTGCCCTGCTGGGCGACCAGCCACGGCGGGTCGGCCGGGTAGAGCAGGTAGGTGGCGAAGCCGGCGAAGGTCAGCGTGAAGTAGCAGGCGAGCAGCTGCCGGAAGCGCTGGTGGGAGCGCCGCCAGAGCACGGCGAGCAGGACGAAGACCACGAGGAAGTGGGAGAGGTAGACAGCCGTCGCCGCGTAGTCGTACCAGTGCGGTGAACCCGGGGTGTAGAGCGCGTGCTGGATCCGTACGGTCCAGGTCTCGCCGAGGCCGAGCACCTCGTCGGCGCGCAGCTGGGGCAGCCAGTGCGGGGCCCACGGGGTGTGCGCGCCGTAGCCGCGCAGCAGGGAGTAGACCCAGACCACGGCCATCACCGGGATCCAGTCGCGCAGCACCGGCAGGAAGCCGCGCGGGCCGTGGCCGCTGTGGAGGGCGGCGGTCAGCAGGGCGCCGATCAGCCAGAGGAACACCACGTCGTTGGCGAAGGCCATGCCCTGGGTGGCCAGGAACCAGACGAAGCCGGTCAGGTAGGCCGGCCAGGCCAGCAGCCGCAGTCTCGACAGGCCGGTTCGGTGGTCGGGGGCGGTCGCGGGGCGCAGTCGTCCGGCCCGCACCGGGGGCGGTGGGGCCGGGCTGAGCAGCTTCGTCATGCTCACTGAAACTAGCAACGCAAGCTTGGAGGACTCTGGGTGAACTATGACCGCCTCGTAAGAAAATCGCAGGCTTGGGTCAAATCTCGCCGGGCAGGCGGGCAGGCGGGCAGGCGGGCAGGTGGGCAGGCGGGTCAGGCGGGTCAGGCCACGATGCCGAGGTCGTGCGGGGTGTTGTTGAAGCGCCGCCCGCCGTTCGCGGTCACGGTGACGATGTCCTCGATCCGCACCCCGAACCGCCCCGGCAGGTAGACGCCCGGCTCGATCGAGAAGCACATGCCGGGCACCAGCGGCCGCTCCTCGCCCTCGACCAGGTACGGCGGCTCGTGGGTGGTGATGCCGATGCCGTGGCCGGTGCGGTGGATGAAGTACTCGCCGTAGCCGCCCTCGGTGATCACCCGGCGGGCGATCCGGTCGATCTCCTGGCAGCTCACCCCGGGCCGGACCGCCTCGAAGGCGGTCTGCTGGGCGAGCCGGACCAGGTCGTGCACCTTCCGCACCTCGGCCGGGGCGTCCGGGCCGACGTGCACGGTGCGGGTGGTGTCGGAGCCGTAGCCGTCCTTGAGGCCGCCGAAGTCCAGCACCACGGTGTCGCCGGGCCGGATGATCCGGTCCCCGGCCTCGTGGTGCGGGTTGGCGCCGTTGGGGCCGGAGCCGACCACGGTGAAGTCGACCTGGCTGTGCCCGTACTGGATCAGCAGCGCGCCGAGGTCGGCGGCCACGTCGGTCTCCCGGCGGCCGGCGAAGGCGACCTCCAGGATGCTCCGGTAGGCGGCGTCCGCGGCGCCGCCGGCCGCGGCCAGGCGGGCCAGCTCCTCGGCGTCCTTGACCGCGCGCAGCATCGGCAGGGTCTCGGTGAGCGAGGTGAAGACGGTGCCGGGAAGGGCGGACTGGAGGCCGAGCAGGTGCATCGCCCAGGCGTTGTCGGAGATGCCGTAGCGCCCGGCCGGGTCGAACAGCGGGCCGGCGGTGGCGTACGGGTCCTCGCCGTCGGACCAGTCGAGCAGGTCGACGGCCGGGGCGCCGACCGCCTTCTCGGCGTCCGGGCGCTCCAGCTTGGGGACGATCAGCGCGGGGCGGCGCCCCGCGCTGAGGACGAGCGCGGTGAGCCGCTCGGTGATCGCGGTGGGCTGGTAGCCGCACAGGTAGGTCAGGTCGGGGCCGGGGGCGACCACCAGGCCGGCCAGACCGGCGGCGGTCGCCTCGGCGGTGGCCCGGGCCATCCGGGCGGTGTGGTCCTCGGTGGTGAACGGACGGGTCACGGTTCTGCCTCCTCGGGGGCCGGACGAACTGCTTCCTGCACTTCCTTGGATGTTCAACTGCACCACAGTCAGCGGTTGTTGGCGTAGACCCCCGGCGGTGCCGGGAGACCATCGGACGGATTCCGGGTCAGGACGACGTGCTTCCTACGGCGCCGCGCAGCTCCTGGGCCTCCTGGGCCTCCTGGACGGCTGGCTTGGCGGTGGCCCCAGGCGAGCGCCGACCCGGCTTGCGCAGCCGCCGGAACAGGTACGGGATCAGCAGCCGAGGATCAGCGGACCGGCGCCGACGATCCCGGTGCACGACCCCACTGGCACCAGACGGCCGCGAAGCCGAGCGGCTTCGACAGGCCCTCCGGGGCCCGGCGGTGGATCCCGCCCTCCCGGCCGGAGGCCGGCTCGGCGGAGATCGGCGCGGTCGGCGGCAGGGACACCCCGGCGGGCTCTCCCGGACCGGGTGGGGCGAGCCCGGGGAACTCACGCGGCCATGGAACTCACGCGTCCGTGGAACTCATCGGTCCTCCTCCGGTACGGCCCCGGTCGGCTGCGCGGGGTGTGCCGCCGGGAGGGACCCCGGGGGCAGGCCGTACCCGGTCAGTTCACCCGGTTGCCCCGTCCTCCGCATGCGGCATGCGCCCGTGCGGGTGATCGGCGGTCAGCTGGGTGTCGATGTCGCGGCGCTGAAGCCGCTCGCCGACCCGCTGCGCCTCGCCATCCTCGGCGCCCTGAAGTCCGCCGAGGACCGCCCGCGGACCGCCAAGGAGCTCGCCGCCGAGCTCGGTGAGCCGCAGACCAAGCTCTACCGGCACATCGAGCAGCTGGAGAAGGCCGGGCTGATCCTGGTGGCCGGCACCCGGCTGGTCTCCGGCACCGTGGAGAGCCGCTACCGGGTCGCCCAGGACTCGATCCGGCTCGCCCCGGAGATGTTCACCACCGACTCCCCGGCCCGCTCCGGGGCGTACGACGCGATGCTGGCCACGCTCGACCGGGTCCGCGGCGACTTCCGCAGCCAAGTGGCCGACGGACGGCTGGGACTTCGGCCAGTCGTAGGACGGTTCGGGCACTCCGTCCGGCCTGTTCGCGAACTTCGCGCTGCGGATCCGCCCGGAGCGGCCGGCCCGGCTGCACGCCCAACTGCAGGAGATCCTCGACGAGCTGGCGGCGGAAGCTCCGAGTACTGTCGATGACGCCGTGGACGTCACCTCTTCACCTGCTCTACGGTCTTCGGCCGGGCACGGAATCATAAATTCCGCGCCTACTGTCGGTGTGGTGGGACACCATGTCCGGCATGTCGTATGAACTCCAAGCGCTGATAGGCACGTTGGAGCTGCTGACGGTGGCGGCGGCGGAAGTGCCGGTGGCCCGGGTGGTGCCGCTGGCGCAAGGGCTGGCGCTGATCCCGGTCACCTCCGCCGTGCTGGCCGCGCTCCAGGGCGACGGCGTCGTGCCCAAGTCCGGCAGCGGGGCGGGATTCGGCTGGCACCCGGACGGCTTCGAACTCCGGCTCGCCGCCTGGTCCAAGGCCGGTCCGATCGCCTGCGTCGAGGCCGAGTTCTGGGGCGGCAACGGCACCCAGCGGGCCGCCGTCTGGTCGGACGGCCGGGTCGTCCTGGGGCCGCTCACCATGGGCGAGTTCGAGCCGGCACCGGCCGAGGGCACGCCGATCTCCCGGGTCCTGCGGCGGCTCGGCGGGTACGTCGAGCCCGGGCGGGTGGACGAGTTCGCCTCGGTCGGGCTGGGGGCGCACCGCAGCACCGCCGCCTGGGCGGCCGGCTGAGCCCCGGACGATCCGACGGGGTGTCAAAGCACGACGTGCCGCCGTTCGGCGTACCCGCGGTGGCTACGTCCGGACGGCGACCGCACACCGCCGGTGACCACGCCGGCCCCGCCCAGGCGCCCCGGCTCCGCACCCGCGGGCCTCCAGGGGCAACTCGACACCCTGCGCGGCCAGGCGAGGGTCCTGACCGCCGCCACCCACCCCCACCCCGCCGCCCGCTGACCCGCTGCGCCGAGCTGACCCGCCGCACCGAAGCGAAAGGTCCCACCGACGCGAACGGCCCCGCCCCCGGATCCGGGAGCGGGGCCGTGCCGTCCGGTCCCGAGGGCGGGGAGCGGCGGTCGACTAGCGGTAGTTCACGAACTGGATCGCGAAGTCCAGGTCCTTGCCCTTGAGCAGGGCCTGGACGGCCTGGAGGTCGTCGCGGCTCTTGGAGCTGACGCGCAGCTCGTCGCCCTGGACCTGGGCCTTGACGCCCTTCGGGCCCTCGTCCCGGATGATCTTCGCGACCTTCTTGGCATCCTCCGTGGTGATGCCCTCCTTGATGTTCGCGAAGATCTTGTACTCCTTGCCGGACAGCTGCGGCTCCCCGGCGTCCAGAGCCTTCAGCGACAGGCCGCGCTTGACGAACTTCGTCTGCAGCACGTCCAGGATGGCCCGCACGCGCTCCTCGCCGTTGGCCTTCATCTCGATCTTCTCGCCCGAGCGGCTGATCTCGCCGCCCACGCCCTTGAAGTCGAAGCGGGTGGCGATCTCACGGGAGGTCTGGTTGATCGCGTTGTCGACCTCCTGCCACTCGACCTTCGAGACGATGTCGAAACTGGAGTCGGCCATGGGTGTTGGTCTCCTTGATGCTCTGGCTTCACTGGCACGGCCCGCCCCACCGGGCGCCCGCCGCCCAAGCCTATCCAGCGCCACCCCGGCCCCGCCCGCGACAGTCGCGCGGCGGTTCTCGATCGTCGCGTGATCTACCGAGTGGCGGACCACCCCCGGGGATCAGGTATGGTTTACCAAGTCGAACAGGGCGAGAGCCCCGGGAGGCGAAAATCCTGGCTGGTTGCCCGAGCGGCCAAAGGGAGCAGACTGTAAATCTGTCGCGCAAGCTACGCAGGTTCGAACCCTGCACCAGCCACAGGATAGAAAACAGCCCCTGATCTGCGGAAGCGCAGATCAGGGGCTGTTTCGTTGTGTTCGAACACTGGTCACGCCGGATGGTCGTTTTGCGTGGTTCGTCTCACCTCGTTTCGCCCGGATCCCAGTCCTGACCAGCGGTTCCGGACCAGGGGCGGAGCAGGATCGGTGTGACCGCGCGCTTCAGCCGGCGAGTGAGCGCGAGGCTTGGCGAGCCATCGTTCAGCGTCGGGACTGGCATGATCGCCGGGTGGCGGATGTTCGCTTTCCGGCATGCCGGGGATCGGCGTGGCCGTGGCACGGGGGTGGTCACTGATGGCTCGGTGGTTCCGTCGGCGGTCGGAGCCCGACGAGGAGTTGGTATCGGTACGGCTGCCGGCTGGCAGGGCCGCCGAGATGCCGCCGGACGAGGAGCTGGCCGAGCTGACGGCTGAGGCGGAGCTGGGCGACGATGTGGCGATGGGGCACCTGGCGACGGCCCTGCATCTGAAGGGTGACCGGGCCGGCGCGCTGCGCTGGTGGGGCCGGGCGTGGGCGGCCGGGAACGTGGTTGCCGGCTTCAACCTGGGGATGCTGCACGCGGTGGCCGGTGACGCGAACCGCGCACAGGTGGTCTGGGAGAAGGTCGCGGCGCTCGGCGATCCGGACGCCATGCTGGGGCTCGTCAAGCAGGCGCTCGACCGTGGCGATGCGGCTGGTGTCGAGCGCTGGGCGTCGGTGATCCTCGCGCAGGACGAGGCGTTCCCGATCACCGCGCTGGGCGTGGCCTTCCGGGACCGCGGCGACCTGGAGCGCGCCGTACAGGCGTTCCTGCGCGCGGAGGAACTGGGCGACGGGTACGCGATGGAGTACCGGGCCCGGATCCTGGCTGCCCGGGGGCAGCACGAGGAGGCTGACGCGCTGCGAGCACGGGCGGCGACGGCCGAGCGGATGCTCTGAGGTCGCCATCAGGAGTCCTCGGGTGCCGGCGGGGGTGCGGCCCGCCGTTGGAGCCGTTCGGTGATGAGCCGGAGCACACTCGGCCACCGGACCGGGGGGTCGTCCGGCCGCCGGTGGCAGGGGTTATTGCACATTACTTGCAATTACCCTGTGAAGGCAGCACAGTGGATGGCCGGGGGTGGGAGTCCTTCGAGCTGATCGTCTTCCCAACCGGCGTCCGCCGGGACAACGGCTCACCCACCCCCGCCAACGGCCCTCCTCCCGTCGTGCGGCGGTCGCGTCAAGACCGCGTCAAGGCCACTGGTGGTGGCGTCAGGAACCCGTAGGGGCGAGTGGGTGCCCGGGCGTGCGAACCGCAGGATTCGGAGCAACTACCGACTGCGGAGGGCCGTCCGATGTCCAGCGCCACTTCCACCCCGGCCGTGACGGCCGAGCCCGAGCCGCCTGATACCGGGGCGGGTGACGAGCGGCACCGGCTCAGCGTGCTCGGCGGGCTGGCGGCGCTGTCGCTGGACGCGATGGCGTCGGTGGCGTACGGCCCGGAGTCGATCGTGCTGGTGCTGGCCGCCGCCGGTTCGTACGGGCTCGGCTTCACGCTGCCGGTCACGGTGGCGATCGTCGTGCTGCTCGCGGTGCTGGTCGCCTCCTACCGGCAGGTGATCGCGGCCTTCCCGGACGGCGGCGGCTCCTACGCGGTGGCCAAGGCCCACCTGGGCCGCCGGACGGCGTTGACCGCGGCCGCCTCGCTGGTGATCGACTACGTCCTGAACGTCGCGGTCTCGGTGACCGCCGGCGTGGCCGCGCTGACCTCCGCCCTCCCGGGCCTGTACGACGACCGGGTCTGGCTCTGCCTGGGAGTGCTCGCCCTGGTGACCGCCGTCAACCTGCGCGGCATCGCCGAGTCGGCGCGCTGGTTCATGGCGCCGACGGCCGTCTTCGTCCTCGCCGTCCTGGCGATCGTCGTGGTCGGCCTGTTCCGCGACGCGCCGGCGAGCACCGAGGCCGCCGCCAGCCACGCCTCGGTGCTCGCCGAGAACGCCAGCGCGGTCGGCGCGCTGTTGCTGCTGAAGGCCTTCGCGGCCGGCTGCTCGGCGCTGACCGGCGTCGAGGCGGTGGCCAACGCCGTCCCCTCCTTCCGGACCCCGCGGGTGAAGCGGGCCCAGTACACCGAGGTCGCGCTCGGCGCCCTGCTCGGCGTGATGCTGATCGGCCTGGCCGTGCTGATCGGCCGCTTCCACCTCCAGCCGGTCGACGGCGTCACCGTGCTCGCTCAGCTCGCGGACGCCTCGCTCGGCCACGGCACCGGCTTCTACGTCGTCCAGTTCGCCACCGTGGTCCTGCTCGGCCTGGCCGCCAACACCTCCTTCGGCGGTCTGCCGGTGCTGATGGACCTGCTCGCCCGGGACAACCACCTCCCGCACGTCTTCGCGCTGCGCGCCGACCGCCAGGTGTACCGGTACGGCGTGCTGTTCCTGGCCGCGGTGTCGGCCGTGCTGCTGGTCGGCTCCGGCGGCGACGTCAACAGCCTGGTGCCGCTCTTCTCCATCGGTGTGTTCGTCGGCTTCACCGTCTGCCAGGTCGGCATGGTCCGGCACTGGTACCGGAACCGCCCGGCCGGCTGGCGATGGAAGGCCGCGCTGAACGGTTTCGGCGCGCTGCTGACCGGCCTCGCGGCGATCGTGGTGACCGGCACCAAGTTCACCGAGGGCGCCTGGGGCATCGTGGTCGCCCTGCCGCTGCTGGTGCTGCTGTTCGAGGCCATCCACCGCAGCTACGGGCGGATCGGCGAACGCCTGGAGCTCGGCCGGGTGCCGGGCCCGGTGACCCGCCGGCGCAGCCTGGTGGTGGTCCCGGTGACGGCGATCACCCGGCTCACCCGGGACGGCCTGTCGGCGGCGCTGTCGCTGGGCGACGAGGTGTTCGCGGTGACCGTGGTGCACGATCCGGCCGACGCCGAGGCGCTGCGCCGGGACTGGGAGCTGTGGCAGCCCGGTGTGCCCCTGCTGGAGATCCCGGACGGCCACCGGCAGCTCGGCCGGCCGATCGCCGCGTTCGTCAACAAGCTCGGCGAGGAGCGTGCCTACGACCGGCTCACCGTGCTGATCCCCGAGGTCGAGCCCGCCCACTGGTGGCAGCGCGCGCTGCAGAACCGGCGCGGCGCCGTGATCGACCGCGCCCTGCGCCGGCACACCGACGCGGTGGTCTGCCGGCTGCGGATGCGGATGTGACCGGATGCGGATGTGACCGGCGGCGGAGGCCCGTGCACGGCCCCGGACGGCGAGCGGCGGTTTCCAGCTGCCGTCCGGGGCCGTTCGTCGTCCCACCACCCGTGCGCGTCAAGGTCCCGTCAACGACCGGTCGTCACCCGTATGGACGGCGTCAGGGCCTCCTGAACGCGCCCTTGACGGCTGGTTTGCTGCATCTGCCGGTCGTCCGCCGGTGCCGCACGGAAGCCCTTCGGTCCGTCCGCGGCATCTCCCGAACCACGCTGGTGGAGCCCATGTCCGACCTCATCTACGTCGGTGTCACGGTCGCCGTGTTCGCCGTCATCGCCCTGATCGCGCGGGGGGTGGAGAAGCTGTGAGTGAGCGCAGCGAGCGAACCATCGAGAGGTGCGGGTTGCGCGAAGCGCCTGCCGAGCGCAGCGAGGTGGGCGCATGAGTGCCGAGAACCTCGCAGGTCTCATCGTGGCCGTCGCTCTTGTCGGCTACCTCGTCGTGGCGCTGATCTACCCGGAGAAGTTCTGACATGGGCTCCACTCTCGCGGGCTGGCTGCAGGCCCTGGCCCTGGTGGCCGCGCTGGTCCTGTGCTACCGGCCCCTGGGCGACTACATCGCCCGCATCCTGACCACCTCCAGGCACCTCGGAGTCGAGCGCGGCATCTACAAGGTGATCGGCGTGGACGGGGACGCCGACCAGCGCTGGCCGGTGTACCTGCGCTCGGTGCTGGCCTTCTCGGCCGTCTCGGTGCTCTTCCTCTACGGCCTGATCCGCCTCCAGGGCTACCTGCTGCTGAACCTGGGCGTCCAGCAGATGGACGGCCACCAGGCCTGGAACACCGCGATCTCGTTCGTCACCAACACCAACTGGCAGTCGTACTCGGGCGAGTCCGCGATGGGCCACCTGGTGCAGATGGCGGGCCTGGCGGTGCAGAACTTCGTCTCCGCGGCCGTCGGCATCGCCGTCGTGGCGGCGCTGATCCGGGGCTTCACCCGGAACCGGACGGACCGGCTGGGCAACTTCTGGGTCGACCTGGTCCGGATCAACCTGCGGCTGCTGCTGCCGCTGTCGGTCGTGTTCGCGCTGGTGCTGGTCGCCAACGGCGTGATCCAGAACTTCCACGGCTTCCACGAGATCACCGGCCTGGCCGGTGACGTGCAGAAGATCCCGGGCGGGCCGGTGGCCTCCCAGGAGGTCATCAAGGAGCTGGGCACCAACGGCGGCGGCTTCTTCAACGCCAACTCGGCGCACCCGTTCGAGAACCCGACCGGGTTCACGAACTGGCTGGAGATCTTCCTGATCCTGGTGATCCCGTTCGCGCTGCCGCGCACCTTCGGCAAGATGGTCGGCGACAACCGCCAGGGCTACGCGATCGTCGCGGTGATGGGCCTGTTCTGGGTCGCCTCGGTCGCCCTGATGACCTTCGCCGAGTCGCAGCACTCCGGCACCGCCCTGCAGGCGGCCGGCGCGGCGATGGAGGGCAAGGAGCAGCGCTTCGGTATCGCGGCCTCCAGCCTGTTCGCCACCTCGACGACGCTGACCTCGACCGGTGCGGTGGACTCCTTCCACGACTCGTTCACGCCGTTCGGCGGCGGGCTGACGGTCTTCAACATGATGCTGGGCGAGATCGCGCCCGGCGGTGTGGGCTCGGGCCTGTACGGCATGCTGATCCTGGCGGTCGTCGCGGTGTTCGTGGCCGGTCTGATGGTCGGCCGCACCCCCGAGTACCTGGGCAAGAAGCTCGGCGGTCGGGAGATGAAGTTCGCCTCGCTGTACATCCTCACCACTCCCGCGCTGGTGCTGGTCGGCACCGGTGTGGCGATGGCGCTGCCGGGTGAGCGGGCCGGGATGCTCAACTCGGGCGCCCACGGCTTCTCCGAGGTGCTGTACGCCTTCACCTCCGCGAGCAACAACAACGGTTCGGCGTTCGCCGGCATCACCGTCAACACCGACTGGTACGACACCGCGCTCGGCCTGTGCATGGTGCTCGGCCGCTTCCTGCCGATGGTGTTCGTGCTGGCGCTGGCGGGCTCGCTCGCCCAGCAGCAGCCGGTGCCGGCCACCCCGGGCACCCTGCCCACCCACGAGCCGCTGTTCGTGGGCCTGCTGTCGGGCGTCGTGCTGATCGTCGTCGGCCTCACCTACTTCCCGGCCCTGGCCCTCGGACCGCTCGCGGAAGGTCTCTCCTGATGTCCACCCCTACGCTCAACCCCGCACCGGCCGACAGCACGGCCGAGGCCGCCGCACCGCACAGAGTGCGGAGCGGTCTGCTCGACCCGAAGCTGATCCTCGCGTCCCTGCCGGACGCGGTGAAGAAGCTCGACCCCCGGGTGATGATCAAGAACCCGGTCATGTTCGTGGTCGAGGTCGGCTCGGTGGTCACCACGATCTCCGCGATAGCCAGCCCCAGCGTGTTCGCCTGGTCGATCACCGTGTGGCTCTGGCTCACCACGGTCTTCGCCAACCTGGCGGAGGCCGTCGCCGAGGGCCGCGGCAAGGCCCAGGCCGACACCCTGCGCAAGACCAAGACCGAGTCCGTCGCCCGCCGGCTCACCAACTGGCCGGCCACCCAGGACGAGGAGGAGGTGCCTGGCACCGCGCTGCGGCTCGGCGACCACGTGGTGGTCGAGGCCGGGCAGGTCATCCCCGGTGACGGTGACGTGGTCGAGGGTGTCGCGAGCGTCGACGAGTCGGCGATCACCGGTGAGTCCGCGCCGGTCATCCGCGAATCCGGCGGTGACCGCTCCGCCGTCACCGGCGGCACGAAGGTGCTGTCCGACCGGATCGTGGTGAAGATCGCCTCGGAGCCCGGCAAGTCGTTCATCGACCGGATGATCGCCCTGGTCGAGGGCGCGGCCCGGCAGAAGACGCCGAACGAGATCGCGCTCAACATCCTGCTGGCCTCGCTGACCATCGTCTTCCTGGTCGCCGTGGTGACCCTGCAGCCGATGGCCACCTACGCGGGTGCCCCGCAGTCGATGATCGTCCTGGTCGCCCTGATCGTGGCGCTGATCCCGACCACCATCGGCGCGCTGCTGTCCGCGATCGGCATCGCCGGTATGGACCGGCTGGTGCAGCGCAACGTGCTGGCGATGTCCGGGCGCGCCGTCGAGGCCGCCGGCGACGTCAACACCCTGCTGCTCGACAAGACCGGCACCATCACCCTGGGCAACCGCCAGGCCGCCGAGTTCCTGCCCGCCCCCGGCGTGGGCACCGACGAACTGGCGAGCGCCGCCCAGCTCTCCTCGCTCGCGGACGAGACGCCGGAGGGCCGCTCGATCGTGGTCCTGGCCAAGACCGAGTACGGTCTGCGGGCCCGCGCTCAGGGCGAGCTTGCCCATGCCACCTGGGTCCCGTTCACGGCCCAGACCCGGATGTCGGGGGTTGACCTGGACGAGGCCGAAGGCACCCACCAGGTCCGCAAGGGCGCCGCCGGCGCCGTCTCCAACTGGGTGACGGACAACGGAGGGTCGGTCGGCGACGAGGTCTCCGCCCTGGTCGACGGAATCTCCGCCGCCGGCGGCACCCCGCTGGTGGTGGCCACCAAGGTCGGCAGCAGGCCTGCCCGGGTCCTGGGTGTCATCCACCTGAAGGACGTGGTGAAGGAGGGCATGCGGGAGCGGTTCGACGAGCTGCGCCGGATGGGCATCAAGACCATCATGATCACGGGCGACAACCCGCTGACCGCCAAGGCGATCGCGGAGGAGGCCGGCGTGGACGACTTCCTCGCCGAGGCCACGCCCGAGGACAAGATGGCCCTGATCAAGAAGGAGCAGGAGGGCGGCAAGCTGGTCGCGATGACCGGCGACGGCACCAACGACGCCCCCGCGCTCGCCCAGGCCGACGTCGGCGTCGCGATGAACACCGGGACCATGGCGGCCAAGGAGGCCGGCAACATGGTCGACCTGGACTCCAACCCCACCAAGCTGATCGAGATCGTGGAGATCGGCAAGCAGCTGCTGATCACCCGCGGCGCGCTGACCACGTTCTCGATCGCCAACGACGTGGCCAAGTACTTCGCGATCATCCCCGCGATGTTCGCCGGGGTCTACCCGGGCCTGAGCCACCTCAACATCATGGGCCTGCACAGCCCCCAGTCCGCGATCACCTCCGCGATCGTCTTCAACGCCCTGGTCATCATCGGCCTGATCCCACTCGCCCTGCGCGGCGTGAAGTACCGCCCGTCCGACGCCAGTTCGCTGTTGCGCCGCAACATCGGGATCTACGGCTTCGGCGGTCTGGTGGTGCCGTTCGTCGGCATCAAGCTGATCGACCTGATCGTCCAGTTCATCCCCGGCCTCAACTGACGCAGGGAAGGAGAGAAACACCATGTCCAAGCCCCTGCCGACGACCGTCCGCACCCACTTCACCGCGCTGCGCGTGCTCCTGGTGCTCACGGTGATCCTGGGAGTCGCCTACCCGCTGCTGATCACCGGGATCAGCCAGGCCGTCTTCAGCGACAAGGCCAACGGCTCGATCGTGAAGTCCGATGGCAAGGAGGTCGGTTCGAGCCTGCTCGGCCAGAACTACGACCTGCCGAAGAAGAACCCCGACGACCCGAAGGAGGAGCCGGTGCCGGACCCGAAGTGGTTCCAGCCCCGGCCCTCCGCCAACAACCACGCTGGCGACAACTCCGGCGCCAGCAACCTCGGCCCGAACAGCGACGACCTGCTGAAGGCCGTCAACGACCGCCGCGCCGCCGTCGCCGCCTTCGACGGCGTCGACCCGGCGAGCGTGCCTGCCGACGCGCTGACCGCCTCCGGCTCCGGCCTCGACCCGCACATCTCGGTGGCGTACGCCAAGGAGCAGGTCAACCGGGTCGCCAAGGAGCGCAAGCTGCCGGTGGAGACGGTCGCCAAGCTGGTCGACCGGTACACCGAGGGCCGCTCGCTCGGCTTCCTCGGTCAGGAGGGCGTCAACGTCGTCCTCCTCAACAAGGCGATCAGCGAGCAGAAGTGACCGAACGATGACACCCCACGACATACCAGGGTGACCGGGCCGACCCGGGCGCGGGAGGATGCCTCCGCGCCCGGGTCGGCCGCCCCGTATCCCCGTATCCGCCGCCGCGTACCGTCCAGCCGTCACCTCCCGATGGAAAGAAGCAGTGCCCATGGCCCGCGACCTCACCCCCGGCTCCGGCGTCCGCACCGGTCGGCTGAGGGTGTACCTCGGTTCCGCCCCGGGGGTCGGCAAGACCTACCGGATGCTGGACGAGGCCCGGCGCAGACAGGAACGCGGGGCCGACGTCGTGGTCGGGTACATCGAGTGCCACGGCCGCCGCCACACCGAGGCCATGACCGAGGGGCTGGAGGTCCTGCCGCGGGCCCACCGCTCCTACCGCGACGCCGAGTTCGAGGAGATGGACCTCGACGCGGTGCTCGCCCGCCGCCCGTCCGTCGTCCTGGTCGACGAGCTGGCGCACACCAACATCCCCGGCGGACGCAACGCCAAGCGCTGGCAGGACATCGAGGAACTGCTCGCCGCCGGGATCGACGTCATCACGACCGTCAACATCCAGCACCTGGAATCGCTGAACGACGTCGTCCAGAAGATCACCGGCATCCCCCAGCGCGAGACCGTCCCGGACGAGGTCGTCCGCCGGGCCGACCAGATCGAACTCGTCGACATGGCCCCGCAGGCGCTGCGCCGGCGCATGGCCCACGGCAACGTCTACAAGGCCGAGAAGGTGGACGCCGCGCTCTCCAACTACTTCCGGGTCGGCAATCTCACCGCCCTGCGCGAACTCGCCCTGCTCTGGGTGGCCGGGCGGGTCGACGAGGGGCTGCGCGACTACCGGGCAGCGCACAGCATCGACCGGGTCTGGGAGACCCGCGAGCGGGTGGTGGTCGCCCTCACCGGCGGCCCGGAGGGCGAGACCCTGATCAGACGCGCCGCCCGGATCTCCCGCCCGGCTCCCCCCACCACCCCTGGCCGAGACGCTCCGCGTCGCCCCTCTCTTCGCACCGCCGGCGGCGAACTGCTGGCCGTCCACGTCTCCCGCAGCGACGGCCTGGCCGGCGCCTCCTCCGGCGCGCTCGCCCAGCAGCGCCGGCTGGTGGAGACCCTCGGCGGCAGCTACCACGTGGTGGTCGGCGACGACATCCCCACCGCGCTGCTCGCCTTCGCCCGCGCCCACCACGCCACCCAGCTGGTGCTCGGCACCAGCCGCCGCGGCCGGATCAACCGCTTCCTCACCGGCCCCGGCATCGGCGAGACCACCGTGGACGCCTCCGAGGACATCGACGTCCACATGGTCACCCACGAGTTCACCGGCCGCGGCCGGCTGCCCTCGCTGGGCCGGCGCCACTCCCGGCGCCGCACCATCGCCGGCTACCTCGCCGGCTTCGTGCTGCCCGGGCTGCTCACCGCCGTGCTCTCCCAGGCGCACGCCACCATCAACCTCACCACCGACGCGCTGATCTTCCAGCTCGGCGTGGTCATCGTCGCCCTGCTCGGCGGCGCCATGTCCGCCCTGCTGGCCGCGTTCATCGCCTCGGTGCTGCTGAACTACTACTTCATCCCGCCGGTCCACAGCCTGACCATCAACGAGACCAACAACATCGTCGCCCTGGTGGTGTTCGCCGCCATCGCGCTCTCCGTCTCCACCGTGGTCGACCACGCCGGCCGGCTCACCACCCGGGCCGCCCGCGCGACCGCCGAGGCCGAGACCCTCTCCACCCTGGCCGGCAGCGTGCTGCGCGGCGCCGACGCGCTGCCCGCCCTGCTGGAGAAGTCCCGTACGGCCTTCGGCATGCGGACCGTCGCGCTGCTCTCCCGCTCCGACGGCGAGGTGCTCGCCCACTGCGCGGACCGAGCCGAAGGGGGCGCCGGAGCGAAGAGTGTCGGCACCGGGACAGAGCGCCCGGAGGCGAGCGGGCGAGTAACCGCCGAGCACCCGGACGACGGGGAGGGGCCGCACGAGACCACCGAGGTCCCGGTCGGCGCCGACGCCGTCCTGGTGCTCACCGGCCGCCGGCTGCCCGCCGCCGACCAGCGGGTGCTCACCGCCTTCGCCGCCCACGTCGGCGCCGCGCTGGAACGTGACCGGCTGGCCGTGGTCGCCGCCGAGGTCGAGCCGATCAAGGCCGCCGACCGGATGCGCACCGCGCTGCTCGCCGCCGTCAGCCACGACCTGCGCACCCCGCTCGCCGCCGCCCGCGCCTCGGTCGGCTCGCTGCGCAGCCCCGACGTCGAGTTCTCGCCCGAGGACCAGGCCGAACTCCTCGCCACCGCCGACGAGTCGCTGGTCAAACTCACCCGGCTGGTGGACAACCTGCTCGACATGAGCCGCCTCCAGGCCGGCGCCCTCACCCTGCACCTCACCGGGACCCACCTGGACGAGGTCCTGCCCAGGGCGCTCGACAGCCTCCCCGACCCGTACGCGCCGGTCCGGCCGCTCGACCTGGACGGCGCCCCGCCGGTGCTCGCCGACCCGCCGCTGCTGGAACGGGTGCTCGCCAACGTGATCACCAACGCGCTGCGGTACAACGCCCCCGGCGCGCCCGTCCTGGTCACCGCCAGTCACCACGCCGACCTGGTCGAGATCCGGGTGATCGACCGCGGCCCCGGCATCGCCCCCGAGGACCGCGATCGGGTCTTCCTGCCCTTCCAGCGCCTCGGCGACACCGACAACACCACCGGCGTCGGCCTGGGGCTTGCTCTCTCCCGCGGTCTCGCCGAGGCCATGGGCGGCAGCCTGGAGGTCGAGGACACCCCCGGGGGCGGCACCACCATGCTGCTCACCCTGCCCGCAGCCGCCGAGCCCGCCGCCGCCGGGCCCGCCGCCGCCGAGCACTTCGCCGCCGAGCACTTCGCCACTGGGAAGGAGCCACCGCATGAGTGAGATCCTGATCGTCGACGACGAACCGGCCATCCTGCGCACCCTGCGGATCAACCTCAGCGCCCGCCAGTACGCCGTCCGCACCGCCGCCACCGGCGGGGAGGCGCTCGACCGGGCCGCGCACTCCGTCCCGGACGCCGTCCTGCTCGACCTCGGTCTGCCCGACCTCGACGGCATGGACGTGCTGCGCGGACTGCGCACCCGCAGCCCGATGCCGGTCATCGTGCTCTCCGGCCGGTCCGACGCCGCCGACAAGATCGACGCCCTCGACGCGGGCGCCGACGATTACCTCACCAAGCCCTTCCTGATGGACGAACTGCTGGCCCGGTTACGGGCGGTGCTGCGCCGGCCGCTGGGCGCCGTCCCGCCGGGTCGACCGGTGATCGGCGACCACACCGTCGACCTCGCCGCCACCACGGTGCTCGGCCCGGGCGGCCCGGTGCGGCTCACCCCGACCGAGTGGCGGATCCTCAGCCTGCTGCTCGCCAACCCCGGCCGGCTGGTCCCCGGGCGGCAGATCCTGCGCGAGGTGTGGGGGCCGGCCCAGGAGGCGCGCGGCAACTACCTGCGGGTCTACCTGGCCGGGCTGCGCCGCAAACTGGAGCGCGATCCGGCCCGCCCGCGCCACCTGATCACCGAGCCGGGGATCGGGTACCGGTACGTGCCGTAGGACGTGTCCGACACGCCCCTGGTCGGCCACGTCAACGAGCCGTCAAGAGGCGGTTCGTGGGCGACAGGAGGGCGTCAAGGCCGGTCGGGGGCGGTGGTCCGCGGTCGTAGTGTCAGGGCTGGAACGAGCGGGCCCTGCTCCGTGTGGGGGAAGTCCGGGACCGCTCCAGCCGCCGTCCAAGGACGGCCAGCAGGTGGGGAAGGGGCGCGCGACACAGATCGCGCGCCCCTTTGGCTTCCGCCGGTGCCCCGTGAACCGGTGCTCAGCAGCCCGCGCCGCCGGACTGCCGGGGCAGCGCCAGCGCCACGGTGTCCGCGAACTCCCGTACCGCGCTGGTCCGGCTGACCACCCGGCCGCTGTGCACCACCAGCCGGCTGTGCCCGCCCGCGAGCGCCCCGGCCAGGCTGTCCCCGCGCACCGCCAGCAACTCCGCCGGGAAGCCGGCGTCCACCCGGACCGGCGGCAGCCCGAGCGCCGCCCTGGCCTGGTTCGCCACCGCGTCGTACGCCGCCTCCGGGTCCAACTCCCCACCGGCGGCGAGCAGATAGGCGGACTCCAGCGGATCGGCCCGGCCGACCGGGTTGGACTGGTCCCGCAGGGCCCCGCTGCCCGCCGCCAGCGGCACCCGGGCAGCGGTCAACTCCCGTACCAGGCCCGGCCGCGGGCCGGCCGGACGGCCCTCCAGCCCGGTGCAGCCGCCGTTCTGCGGCAGCCAGACCACCCGCACCCCGCTGGTCGCCAGCACGGTGGACGCGCCGCGGGCCAGCGCCCCGCACGGGCCGAGCGTCACCCGAGGCCGCAGCGGAGCCAAGGCGCTTGCCAGCCTGGCGAGTTGGACCGAATCCTCGGCGGTGGTGTGCAGGTCCACCGGACAGTCCGCCTCCCGGGCGGCCTCCAGCAGCAGGTGCACGTACCCGGCCGGGTCCGGGTCCAGCTCCGGGCAGCCGCCGGCCGCCGTGGCGCCCAGCTTGAGGGCCTCGCGCAGTTGTGCCCGTCCGTCCGCGCCGGCCCGGCCGGTGAGCAGCCGGGGCATCGCCACCGCTTGGAGCTCGGCCAAGCCCCGCAGCGCCTGGCGGGCGGTGAGCACCGCCTCCAGTCGGCGCAGCCCGTGCACGTCGCCGATCCGTACGTGGGTGCGCTGGGCGGTGGCGCCGTAGCCGAGCGAGGTGAGCGCGGCCTCGGTGACCCGGCGGGTGAGGTCGGCGGGGGTGTCCGGCGGCGGGGCGGGCAGGGCGGCGGAGAAGGCGCTGTCGTAGTGGGCGTGCGCCTCGGCGGGGGCCGGGAGCAGCAGGTAGCCGCGGAGGTCGATCCGGGCGCCGGTGGTGACGGTGGGGGTGCCGGGCAGGGCGGGCAGCGGGCCGAGGCTGCCGACGGTGCCGACCGCCTGGATCCGGTCACCGCTGATCCGGACGTCCACCACCCGTCCGTCGGCCAGTCGGGCTCCGGTGAACAGCAGGACCGGGCCGTGCCCGAGCGGGTTGGCCGCCGGGTCGGGCTCGGAGTGCGGCCCGTCGGCGGCTGCGCTGTCCATCGCCGGCTCCTTCTCGTGCCCCGACCAATGAGCGTCGAGCCTATGGCGGACGGGGGTGGGGTGCCGGGAGGCGGGCAATAGTCGTATCGGCTCGGGGCGCGGGGCTCGCGGGCCGGTCGAACGCCCGGCCTCGGATCGGTCGTCCGTCCCCCTCGCCCACCTGCGGTCTTCGCTCCGGGATACGGATTTCACCTCTGGGCGCGGAACGTGTAATCTCTTCCTCGTTCGCCCCTATAGCTCAGTCGGTAGAGCGTCTCCATGGTAAGGAGAAGGTCTGCGGTTCGATTCCGCATGGGGGCTCTGGTGAAAGGCAGTCAGCTTCGGCTGTGCTGCTGATCACTGTGGCGGTGTAGCTCAGTTGGTAGAGCAAGCGGCTCATAATCGCTGTGTCACCGGTTCAAGTCCGGTCACCGCTACCCCGCGTAGTCGGTCGGGAGATCGCACTCCCGGTCGGCTACTCTTGTTGTGTTCTTATTCGTTGTCCAAGGAAGGCACTCCCGTGGCTGCCACCGACGTCCGCCCGAAGATCACGCTGGCCTGCGTGGAGTGCAAGGAGCGGAACTACATCACCAAGAAGAACCGGCGCAACGACCCGGACCGTCTTGAGATGAAGAAGCACTGCCCCCGCTGCAACTCGCACACCGCGCACCGCGAGACCCGCTGACCCTGTCGCAGGGCTCCGGGCCTGTGTGAATTCAGGTCTTCGACTCCGGGCCGCATCCCTCAACAGGGGGTGCGGCCCGGAGTCTTTTCCGCGTCCGCCCGCGTTTCCGCCCCGCGTTTCCATCCCGTTTCCACCCGCCTTCCCAGGAGCTGCCATGGCGCTCGACCCGTCCTTCATCGGGCGTAGTTACCCGCCCACCGATCCGTACGAGGTCGGCCGGGAGAAGATCCGCGAGTTCGCGATCGCGATCGGGGACGCCAATCCGGCGTACACCGACGCGGAGGCCGCGAAGGCGCTGGGCCACCGGGACGTGATCGCCCCGCCGACCTTCCCGTTCGCGATCGCCTTCCAGGCGGCCGGCCAGGTGGTCGAGGACCCGGAGCTGGGCCTGGACTACAGCCGGGTGGTGCACGGTGACCAGAAGTTCCTCTACAGCCGCCCGGTGCAGGCCGGCGACCGGCTGACGGTCGCGGTCACCATCGACAACATCAAGTCGCTGGCGGGCAACGACGTGCTCACCGTGCGTGGCGAGGTGGCGGACGAGACCGGCGAGCACGTGGTGACGGCGATCATGACGCTGGTGGCCCGGGCCGCCGACGGGGCGGGGGAGTGAGCGCGATGGCGATCAACTACGACGAGGTCGAGGTCGGCACCCAGCTGCCGGCGCAGTCCTTCCCGGTGACCCGCGCCACACTGGTGCGCTACGCGGGCGCCTCCGGCGACTTCAACCCGATCCACTGGAACGAGAAGTTCGCCCTGGAGGTCGGCCTGCCGGACGTCATCGCGCACGGCATGTTCACCATGGCCGAGGCGATCCGGGTGGTCACCGACTGGGTCGGCGACCCGGCCGCGGTGGTCGAGTACGGCGTCCGCTTCACCCGGCCGGTGCCGGTGCCGAACGACGGGGTCGGCGCGGTGATCGAGGTCTCGGCCAAGGTCGCCAAGAAGCTGGACGACCGCAAGGTGCAGATCGACCTGCTGGCCACCTCGGGCGGGCAGAAGGTGCTCGGGATGTCCAGGGCGGTCGTCCGGCTCGCCTGAGGCCCTTGGTTCTCCGGCCTGCTTTCAGGCCGTTCTCCGAGGTCAGCCGCCCCGGGAGCCCGTTCGGCGGGCTGCCGGGGCGGCTTTCGGCCTTGCGTAGCTAGTGATTGGTCACTAACTTGGCTCCCGTGGCGAAGACGAGCATGCGGATGAGTGCGGAGGAACGGCGAGAGAGCGTCGTCCGGGCCGCGATGATCGAGTTCGCCAGGAGCGGCTACCGGGGGACGTCCACCGAGGCGATCGCCCGTCGGGTGGGCGTCTCGCAGCCGTACCTGTTCCGGCTGTTCCCGAGCAAGCAGGCGATCTTCGCGGCCGCCGCCGAGCGCTGCATCGAGGAGACCTGGCGGGTCTTCGACGAGGCGTCCGTCGGGCTGACCGGGGAGGAGGCCGCCGCGGCGATGTCCGAGGCGTACCTGGGCCTGGTCGAGGACGGCGAGCAGCTCATGATGCAGATGCAGCTCTACGTCTCGGTGTTCGCCTCCCGGATGGCCGGCGAGGACGAGATCGGCGAGAGCGCCCGGCGGCTGTGGGGGGAGCTGTTCGAGCGGGTCCGGGAACGGGTCGGCGGTGATGTGCAGGGCACCACGGAGTTCTTCGCGTACGGGATGCTGATCAACGCCCTGGTGGCACTGGGCTTCCCCCGGGAGCACCGGATCTGGGACGGCTTCGGCGAACACGAGGACGGGCGCGCGGGGGACCGGTAGCGGGTCGCACGGTGCAGTCCGTGCGACCTTTTTTCGTCCCTCGAAAGTTAGTGATCAATAACTATCCGGAAAACCCTGGGGGGAAGCGAAGTCATGACCGAGATCACGACGAAACACGCGGCCGGGCTCGCGACCGAGCAACCGGGCCTCGGGCGCACCGGCGTCTGGACCCTGGTGATCACCAGCCTCGCGGGCTTCATGGCCGCCCTGGACAACCTGGTCGTCACCACCGCACTGCCGTCCATCCGCGAGGAACTCGGCGGCGGGCTGTCCGACCTGGAGTGGACGGTGAGCGCCTACACCCTGTCCTTCGCCGTGCTGCTGATGTTCGGCGCGGCGCTCGGCGACCGCTTCGGCCGCCGCCGGATGTTCCTGATCGGGCTCAGCCTCTTCACCGCCGGCTCGGCCGCGGCCGCGCTCTCGCCGGGCATCGGCGCGCTGATCGCCGCCCGCGCCGTCCAGGGCGTCGGAGCCGCGGTGTCGATGCCGCTCACCCTCACCCTGCTCACCGCCGCCATCCCGGCGGCCAAGCGCGGCATGGCCTTCGGCATCTGGGCCGGCGTCAACGGCCTCGCCATCGCCGCCGGTCCGTTGATCGGGGGCACCCTGACCGAGCACTTCTCCTGGCAGTGGATCTTCTGGGTGAACGTCCCGGTCGGCGTCGCCCTGGTACCGCTGGCCGCCCTGCGGCTGCGCGAGAGCCACGGCGCCGCCCCGGCCCTGGACGCGGTCGGCACGGTGCTGGTGAGCCTCGGCCTGTTCGGCGTCGTGCTCGGCCTGATCCGCGGCAATCCGGACGGCTGGACCAGCCCGCTGGTGCTGGCCGCGCTGGCCGGCGGCCTGGTGCTGCTGATCGCCTTCGTGCGGTACGAGCAGCGCGGCGCCAGGCACCCGATGCTGCCGATGCGGCTGTTCCGCAACCGGTCCTTCGCCGCCGTCAACGCCTCCGGCCTGCTGATGTTCCTCGGGATGTTCGGCTCGATCTTCCTGATCAGCCAGCACCTGCAGACCGTGGGCGGCTACACCCCGCAGGAGGCCGGCATCCGGATGCTCCCGTGGACCGGGGTGGGGCTGGTCGTCGCACCGGTCGCCGGCATCCTGGCCGACCGCTTCGGCGGCCGCCCGATCGTGCTCGTCGGACTGACGCTGCAGGGCGTCGGCCTGGCGCTGTACGCGGCGATCAACGGCGGGCTCGGGCACTACGAGTACGCCCCGGCGGTGCCCGCCGTGGTGATGTGCGGCGTCGGCATGGCGATGTACTTCGCACCGACCGCCGCCATGGTGATGGACAGCGTCCGACCGGAGGAGCAGGGCATCGCCTCCGGGGCCAACAACGCACTGCGCGAGGTCGGCGGCGCGCTCGGGGTGGCCGTGCTGTCGGCGGTGTTCTCGGCGCGCGGCGGCGACGGCTCGCCGGGGACCTTCGTCGACGCGATGGTGCCCGCGCTGTACGTCGGCGCCGGGATCGTGCTGGCGGGCGGGGTCTGTGCGCTGCTGCTGCCCCGCCGGGCGAAGGCGTCGGGGCCGAAGGCGTCGGGGGCGGCGCTGGCCGAGCGGGCCGCGACGAGCGAGCGGGCCGTCCCGGCCGAGGCCTCGAAGGCCTGAGCGGTCGGCGCGGCCCACCGGGGGCGGCCGAACGGCCGTCCCCGTCCCCGTACGCTGGTGGGCGTGCTGGTAGAAAACGACGCCCCCCTCGCCCCGCTGACCACGCTCCGGCTCGGCGGCCCGGCCCGCCGCCTGGTGACCGCCCACACCGACGACGAGGTGATCGCCGCCGTCCGCGAGGCCGACGCGGCGGGCGAGCCGCTGCTGGTCCTCGGCGGCGGCTCCAACCTGGTGATCGGCGACGCCGGCTTCCCCGGCACGGTGCTGCGGATCGCCACCACCGGCTTCGCCCTGGACGGCACCGTGCTGGAGCTGGCGGCCGGCGAGGTGTGGTCGGAGGCGGTCACCCGCACGGTGCGCGAGCACGGCCTGGCCGGGATCGAGTTCCTGGCCGGCATCCCCGGCTCGGCCGGTGCGACCCCGGTGCAGAACGTCGGCGCGTACGGCCAGGAAGTGGCCCAGACCGTCACCGAGGTGGTCGCGTACGACCGCGCGGCGGGCGAGGTGGTCACCCTGGGCAACGCCGAGTGCGCCTTCTCCTACCGGCACAGCCGCTTCAAGGCCGAGCCGGACCGCTACGTGGTGCTGCGGGTGCGGTTCGCCCTGGCGGACCACGCGGGGCTCTCCACCCCGGTCAAGTACGCCGAGGTGGCCAGGCACTTCGGCGTCGAGCAGGGCGAGCGGGTGCCGCTGGTCGAGGCGTACGACGCGGTGCTGGGGCTGCGGGCCGGCAAGGGCATGGTGCTGGACCCGGCGGACCACGACACCTGGTCGGCCGGCTCCTTCTTCACCAACCCGGTGCTCACGGCGGCCCAGTACGAGTCCTTCCGCACCCGCCCGGGCACCGAGAACGCCCCCGCCTACCCGGCCCCGGAGGGCTGCACCAAGACCTCGGCGGCCTGGCTGATCGACCGGGCGGGCTTCGGCAAGGGCTACGGCGACGGCCCGGCGACGCTCTCCACCAAGCACACCCTGGCGCTCACCAACCGCGGCGCGGCCACCGCCGAGGACCTGCTGGCCCTGGCCCGGGAGATCCGGGACGGGGTCCGCGAGGCCTTCGGGGTGGAGCTGGTGAACGAGCCGGTGATGGTGGGCGTCAAGCTGTAGGGCCCTCCGCCCCCGCAGGGGCGTGCCCGTCCACCAGCCAGGCGTCGATGTCCCCCAGCAGTTCCTTGCGCACGGCCTCCGGCGCGCACGAGCCGCGCACCGACTGACGTGCCAGTTCGGCGAGTTCGGCGTCGCTGAAGCCCAGGACGTCCCGGGTCAGGTCGTACTGGGCGGCCAGCCGGCTGCCGAACAGCAGCGGGTCGTCCGCGCCGAGCGCCAGCGGCACCCCGGCGTCGAACAGCCGGCGCAGCGGCACCTCCTCGGGGTGCTCGTAGACGCCGAGCGAGACGTTGGAGGACGGGCAGACCTCGCAGGTGATCTGGCGGTCCGCCAGCCGGGCCATCAGCCGCGGATCCTCGGCGGCCCGCACGCCGTGGCCGATCCGGCCGGCGCCCAGGTCGTCCAGGCAGTCCCGGACGGACTCCGGGCCGGCCAGCTCGCCACCGTGCGGGGCGGCCAGCAGCCCGCCCTTGCGGGCGATCTCGAAGGCCCGGTCGAAGTCCCGGGCCAGGCCCCGGCGCTCGTCGTTGGAGAGGCCGAAGCCGACCACGCCGTGGTCGGCGTAGCGGACGGCCAGCCGGGCCAGCGTCCGGGCGTCCATCGGGGACCTCATCCGGTTGGCCGCGACCAGCACCCGGATGCCCACGCCGGTGGCCGCGGCGGCGTGCTCCACCGCGTCCAGGATCAGCTCCAGGGCGGGGATCAGCCCGCCCAGCCGGGGCGCGTAGGAGGTCGGGTCGACCTGGATCTCCAGCCAGCGGGAGCCGTCCCGCTTCTCGTCCTCGGCCGTCTCCAGGACCAGCCGGCGGATGTCCGACTCGTCCCGGAGCACCGAGCGGGCGGTGTCGTACAGGCGCTGGAAGCGGAACCAGCCGCGTTCGTCCGTGGCCCGCAGTTTGGGCGGCTCGCCGGAGCTGAGGGCCTCCGGCAGCCGGACGCCGTGCTTGTCGGCCAGCTCCAGCAGGGTGGCGGGCCGCATCGAGCCGGTGAAGTGCAGGTGCAGGTGGGCCTTCGGGAGGCCCCTGACGTCTCGCGGGTTCAACAGGCGTTCCATTTTCCGATACTGCCGTATGCGGCCCCCAAACGGGAACCGCCCTCTTTCCATCCCCCGAAGGGGTGAAAGAGGGCGGTCTGCCGGGTGAATCCGGTATGTCGGATTGACGTCGGGAGGCCGGCGCGAGGTCAGTCGCGGGCCTCGCCGAGCAGCTTCTGGACCCGGCTGATGCCCTCGACCAGGTCGGCGTCGCCGAGCGCGTAGGAGAGCCGCAGGTAGCCCGGGGTGCCGAAGGCCTCGCCCGGGACGACCGCGACCTCGGCCTCGTCCAGGATCAGCGCGGCCAGCTCGCCGGAGGTCTGCGGGCGCTGGCCGCGGATCTCCTTGCCCAGCAGGGCCTTGACCGACGGGTACACGTAGAACGCGCCCTCGGGCTCGGGGCAGACGACGCCCTCGATCTCGTTGAGCATCCGCACGATGGTCCGGCGACGGCGGTCGAAGGCGGTGCGCATCTCGTGCACCGCGGAGAGGTCGCCCGCGACGGCGGCCAGCGCGGCGCGCTGGGCGACGTTGGAGACGTTCGAGGTGGCGTGCGACTGGAGGTTGGTCGCGGCCTTGATCACGTCCTTGGGGCCGATCACCCAGCCCACCCGCCAGCCGGTCATCGCGTAGGTCTTGGCGACGCCGTTGACCACGATGCACTTGTCGGCCAGCTCGGGCAGCAGGGCCGGCAGCGAGGTGAAGCCCGCGTCGCCGTAGACCAGGTGCTCGTAGATCTCGTCGGTGAGCACCCACAGGCCGTGCTCCAGCGCCCAGCGGCCGATCGCCTCGGCCTCGGCCTCGGTGTACACCGCGCCGGTCGGGTTGGACGGCGAGACGAACAGCACCACCTTGGTGTTCTCGGTGCGGGCGGCCTCCAGCTGCTCGACCGAGACCTTGTAGCCGGTGGTCTCGTCGGACACGACCTCCACCGGGACGCCGCCGGCCAGCTGGATCGACTCCGGGTAGGTGGTCCAGTACGGGGCCGGGACGATGACCTCGTCGCCCGGGTCCAGGATCGCCGCGAAGGCCTCGTAGATCGCCTGCTTGCCGCCGTTGGTGACCAGCACCTGGGAGGCGTCCACCTTGTAGCCGGAGTCGCGCAGCGTCTTGGCGGCGATCGCGGCCTTCAGCTCGGGCAGGCCACCCGCCGGGGTGTAACGGTGGTTCTTCGGGTCGCGGCAGGCCTCGACGGCCGCCTCGACGATGTAGTCCGGCGTGGGGAAGTCGGGCTCGCCGGCACCGAAGCCGATCACCGGACGGCCGGCCGCCTTGAGGGCCTTGGCCTTGGCGTCCACGGCGAGGGTCGCGGACTCGGCGATCGCGCCGATCCGGGCGGAGACCCGGCGGTCGGCGGGGCGGATGGACTGGTCGGGCTGAGGGGTGGAAGCGCTCATGCCTGCATCGTCGCAGAACCGGGACGGACCGGTCATCGCGGTTCCATCATCCGTACGGTCCAGTCCGCATCGCGGCCCCCGTCGATCCGCCGGTGACCGCCGCGCCCGGCCGGACATCTGCCGGGCGTCCGGCGGCCCCGGAAGAAGAGGTTCGACCAAACAGCCTCCGACCACGTACACTCGCTCCTCGACGGCCCACCGAAAAAGACCGGAGCTTTCACCGCCTGTACAGACAGCGGGGGGAGATGCGGTAGGTTGGTCGCCACGCAGGAGTCGCGAGGCTCCGTAGGGCAATAGCTCAATTGGTAGAGCACCGGTCTCCAAAACCGGCGGTTGGGGGTTCGAGTCCCTCTTGCCCTGCTGCTTGATCCGTATTCAGCCCGTTCGCTCCACAGAGCGAGCGGGCTTGATGCGGAGAGGGCACCGATCAGCACCGCTTAAGCCGACCGCTCGTGCCTGAAACGGGTACGCAGGCGATGTTCGGCCGGACCCGGATTCAGGTGAGGACGAGTGACGGAGACCACGGGCTCCACCGCAACGCCTGAGAGCGGCAACCCCGAGGGGACCGACGGCGCCGCCGAGACCACGGCTGTCGAGGGCGACAAGAAGTCCGGCAAGCAGAAGAAGTCCGGCAAGCGGGCCAAGAAGGGCCTGTTCGCGCGGATGGGCCTGTTCTACCGCCAGATCATCGCCGAGCTGCGCAAGGTCGTCTGGCCCACCCGGAGTGAGCTCACCAACTACACCGCCGTCGTGGTGACCTTCGTCGTGGTCGTGATGGCCTTCGTCGCGGGCCTGGACTACGGCTTCTCCAAGCTGAGCCTCTTCGTCTTCGGCTGATCGAGCGCCCCACCCCCGAAAACCACCTCCCGACCCGGGCCGAAATCCTCGGCCCGGGTCGAGCTGTCGGCGGCGGACGTACGCGCGCGTACCGTGGACTCGGTACTGTTGAAGTCTCCGAGACCTCTCCTGGCGCCCGCGCGAGCGGCCGCGCGCCGGGCCGGTTCCGGAGCGCGCCACCTTCACCATCTCCAGGAAAGAAGCAGCCACCGTGTCTGAGTCCCCCCTGTACGACGCCGACGAGACCGTCCGCGAGGCGGATGTCGCCGCCGAGCTGGACGCGGCCGAGCTGGCTGACGACACCGAGCCCGCCGAGCAGATCGTCGACGCCGCGGACAGCGACGAGGACGAGGTCGAGGCGTACGACGAGGCCGAGGCCGGCGAGCCCGCCGAGGAGTCCGCTCTGCACGTGGAGGACGCCGAGGAGCTCGCCGACGAGGAGTCCGTCGAGGAGCCGGTCGAGGCCGAGGCCGAGGTCGACCCGGTCGCCAAGTTCCGCGAGGACCTGCGCTTCATGCCGGGCGAGTGGTACGTGATCCACACCTACGCCGGCTACGAGAACCGGGTGAAGCAGAACCTCGAGCAGCGCGCCGTCTCGCTGAACGTCGAGGAGTACATCTTCCAGGCCGAGGTGCCGCAGGAGGAGGTCGTCCAGATCAAGAACGGCGACCGCAAGACCATCCGCCAGAACAAGCTCCCCGGCTACGTCCTGGTGCGCATGGACCTCACCCCGGAGTCCTGGGGCGTCGTGCGCAACACCCCCGGTGTCACCGGCTTCGTCGGCAACGCCTACGACCCGTACCCGCTGACCCTGGACGAGGTCGTCAAGATGCTCGCCCCGGACGTCGAGCGCCAGGCCGCCAAGGAGGCCGGCAAGCCCTCGCCGGTCAAGCCGACCGAGATCCAGGTGCTGGACTTCGAGGTCGGCGACTCGGTCACCGTCACCGACGGCCCGTTCGCGACCCTGCAGGCGACCATCAACGAGATCAACCCCGACTCGAAGAAGGTCAAGGGCCTGGTCGAGATCTTCGGCCGGGAGACCCCGGTGGAGCTCTCCTTCGACCAGATCCAGAAGAACTAGTCATACGGTCTTCGGATCCGGGGCGGGGCCGAGGGGCCCCGCCCCGGATCCGTTTTGGTCCAGCGGCGCGGACGCGTTAGCCTGGTCCGATGTGTGTGCTGGCGACCGGGTGTCGCCCCGGTTCCGCACGCACCAGCAATCACCTCTCGGAAGGACCCGGAGAGACATGCCTCCCAAGAAGAAGAAGGTCACGGGGCTTATCAAGCTCCAGATCAACGCCGGTGCGGCCAACCCGGCGCCGCCGGTCGGCCCCGCGCTGGGCCAGCACGGCGTCAACATCATGGAGTTCTGCAAGGCCTACAACGCTGCGACCGAGTCGCAGCGCGGCATGATCGTGCCGGTGGAGATCACGGTCTACGAGGACCGTTCCTTCACCTTCATCACGAAGACGCCGCCGGCCGCGCGCCTCATCCTGAAGGCCGCCGGTATCGAGAAGGGCTCCAGCGAGCCGCACAAGACCAAGGTCGCCAAGCTCACCAGCGCCCAGGTCCGCGAGATCGCCACCACCAAGATGCCCGACCTGAACGCCAACGACCTGGACGCGGCGGAGAAGATCATCGCCGGCACCGCCCGGTCGATGGGCATCACGGTCGAGGGCTGATCCCCTTCTCGTTCCCCCCGTGGTAGGGCCTGCGCAGGCCCGTTGACTACCACAACTCCAATCACCATTCAGGAGCAGCAGTGAAGCGCAGCAAGGCTCTGAAGGCCGCGGACGCCAAGGTCGACCGCGAGCGCCTCTACGCCCCCCTCGAGGCCGTCCGCCTCGCCAAGGCGACCAGCACCACCAAGTTCGACGGCACCGTTGAGGTCGCCATGCGTCTGGGCGTCGACCCGCGCAAGGCCGACCAGATGGTCCGCAGCACCGTGATCCTCCCGCACGGCACCGGTAAGACCGCTCGGGTCCTGGTCTTCGCGACCGGCGAGCGTGCCGAGGCCGCGCGTGCTGCGGGTGCCGACATCGTCGGTGCCGACGAGCTGATCGACGAGGTCGCGAAGGGCAAGCTGGACTTCGACGCCGTCGTCGCCACCCCGGACCTCATGGGCAAGGTCGGCCGCCTGGGCCGCGTGCTCGGTCCCCGTGGTCTGATGCCGAACCCGAAGACCGGCACCGTGACCCCGGACGTCGCCAAGGCTGTCAACGACATCAAGGGCGGCAAGATCGAGTTCCGCGTCGACAAGCACTCGAACCTGCACTTCATCATCGGTAAGGCCTCCTTCACCGACGAGCAGCTGGTCGAGAACTACGCCGCCGCGCTGGACGAGGTGCTCCGCGCCAAGCCGTCCGCCGCCAAGGGCCGCTACATCAAGAAGACCGCGTTCTCGACCACCATGGGCCCCGGCATCCAGGTGGACCCGAACCGCACCCGCAACCTCCTCGTCGAGGAGGACCCGGCCGCGGTCTGAGCCCCAGCGCTCTAGAGCAGTCCGTACGGCGGGCCCGCCCCCCCTTCACCGGGGGTGCGGGCCCGCCGTCGTCGCGTTTCCGGGGACCCCGGGGACGAGGGCGGATGGGAACGGGTGACCGAGCCGTCGTACGCTCTGCCGGTCAGATCATGTGGAGAACCCGTGACCGCCGGAGTGTGCCGTGCCGCCCGCCCCTCGCCCCGCCGCGCTCGCGGCGGCCCTGCTGCTGCTCGGCGCCACCACCGGGTGCAGCGTGCTGGCCGCCCCCGACGCCCGCGTCCCCGGTGACCCGGCGCCGGTGCCGCCCAAGCAGGTGGTGCTCACCGCCGCCCAGGGGCTGGACGACACCGGCGGCGCCCGGATCGACGTGGTGCGGGAGGGCCCGGACGGCCGGCGCACCGCGAGCGGCACGCTGGTCTGGGGGGACCGGGACGAGGCCGCGCTGACCGTCACCGACGAACTGGGCACCGGGCAGCTGACCCTCCACGACGGCGCGATCGACCTCGCCTACCAGGACGGGGCGGCCAAGCACGCGGACCGCACCACCGCGGAGTCGCTCGACCCGGAGGCCGGGCCCGACCCGGCCGGCTACGCGGGCGGCTGGATGACCACGCTGGTCACCGACCCGGGCAGCCGGGCGTACGCGATGGCCCAGGCGAACCGGCTCGGCTCGCTCGGCGGCGAGCAGCTGGCCGGGGCGACCGTCGCGCACTACCAGGGCGCCGCCCCGGTGGCCGACTACTTCGGCGCGGACGGGGAGTTGAGCCCCCAGCGGCTCGCCGTGGTGGTCGACTGGTACCGGCAGCGCGGGGTCGCGCAGATCGGCTACGACGTCTGGGTCGGGCCCGGGCGGCAGCTGTTGAGGCTGCGTGAGACCGCCCGGGGGAGCGCCGGAACCACGGTGACCACGACGGACGTCTCCTCGGCCGGGCCGGGCGACGCGTCACCCACCGCGGCCGGATGACGGGAGGGGGATATCCGGTGCGGATCGGTCCTGCCGATCCGTTAGAGTCCGCGTGAGAAGAAGCTGAGCATCGGCTCTTCCGATGAACCTACGGGGGTACTTCCATGCGTGCCGTGCGTCTCGCCGCCACCGTCGTGACCGCCACCGTCCTGCTGGCCGGCGCCACCGCCTGCGGCAGCAAGGGGGGCGGCGACAGCAAGGCGGCCGCTGACACCAAGGACGCCGGGTCGGTCCCGGCCGGGCTGACCGCGGACCCCAAGGCCGCGCTCACCGCCGCCGCCCTGGTGATGCAGAAGGCCGGGAGCGGCAAGGTCGCCATGATCTCCCCGGACCCCACCAGCCCGGGCGGCAGCGGCACCGTCGACTGGAAGGACCCGGGCAAGGTCTCCCTGGACGTCTCCAGCGACATGGAAGGCAAGAAGCTCAAGATCCGGGTGATCGGGACGGACGCCTACGTCGGCGGCGACGACACCACGGCCACGGCGGCCCTGCAGGGGAAGCACTGGGTGAAGGTGCCCGCCTCGGAGGAGATGGGCGGTGCGTTCGTGGTGATGGGTCAGATGACGAACCCGGTCGCCCAGCTCACCATCGCGGCCGCGAGCGGCAAGCTGAGCAAGGTCGGCCAGGAGAGCGTGGACGGCGTCCAGACCACCCACCTGCGGGCGGTCGAGGAGACCGCCACCCTGGTGGCCGGGATGACCGCGCTCACGCCGGAGCAGCGCCAGTCCGTCCAGAAGACGCTGGAGGAGGACGGGAAGACCCTCACCATCGACTTCTGGCTGAACGACAAGCAGGAGCTCGTCAAGTACCAGGAGTACGGCGACACCAACGGCGAGTCGAAGGCCGTCACCGTCAAGTACTCCGACCTCGGCCAGGGCGGCAAGGTCGAGGCGCCCGCCGCCGGCGACCTCGGCTCCCAGGCCGACCTGCTCAAGCTGTTCGGCTGATCCGACCCGCACCACCACCGGCTACCGCCTCCGGGCGCACCGCGCGCCCGGGGGTTCTCAAGGGGGGAACACCATGGCTGGAACCCGCAAGACCGCCGTCGCCGTCGTCCTCGCCGCCCTGGCGCTGACCGCGACCGCCTGCAACGACAACAGTGCCTCCGACGGCAAGAACGCCGCCCCGGCCGCGCCGACCACCGCCGCTGCCGCCACGACCGCCCCGGCGAACCCGCCGGTCAAGGTGAGCCCGGCGGTCTTCCTGGAGCAGGTCACCAAGAAGACCGACGCGGCCAAGTCGGCCAAGGTCACCGAGTCGATCACGATGGGCAGCGTCACCATGAAGGCCGACGGTGCCATGGCCTGGGGCGGCGGTCTCCAGGGCGACATGACGATGGACATGTCCGGCACGCCGGGTGCCGAGAAGATGACCGACGCCATCGGCGGCACGGCCTTCGTGTACCGGTTCACCCCGGACGGCATGTACATGAAGCTCGGCGGCCAGGCCCTGCAGGCGTCCGACGGGCGGCACTGGGTGCACATCGGCTACGGCGACGTGGCCAAGCTGCAGGGCGGCGCCGGAGCCGGTGGTGCGAGCAGCGCCGACCAGTTCAAGAAGGCCGACCCCGTGGAGGGGGTGCGGACCCTGATCGCCTCCGGCACCGTGACCGAGGTCGGGAAGGAGACGGTGAACGGCAAGCCGGCCACCCACTACACCGGCGTGCTGAACGTGGCCGGCATGGCGAAGGCCAACGGTGGCCTGACCCCCGAGCAGTTCGACCGGATGAAGCAGTCGCTGGCCACCCTGGGCATCTCCAGCGAGACCATCGACGTCTGGGTGGACGCCGACCAGCTCGTGGTGAAGCGGACCGAGCAGGCCGACACCAAGGCCGGCGCGATGAAGGTCACCGTCACCTACTCGGACTACGGCACCCCGGTCAACACGACCGCGCCGGACCAGGGCGACACGATCGAGATCACCGAGCTGGCGAAGCTCGGCAAGAGCGCCGCGTCCGACAGCTGACCCCGCTCCCCGCTCCGGGCCCGACTCGTCCGACCGGTGGACGGACCGGGGCCGGCTCGGCCCGACCAGGGGGCCGCCACCGGCGGATCCGGGTCCGGGTGGCAAGGTGGCCCGGTGAGAGAGGAACGGACGATGGCGGGACGGCAGCGGCTGGCGGCACTGGCCGTCGTCGCCGCGCTCGCGAGCGGCCTGACCGGCTGCGGCGGGGGCGACGCGCCCGCCGCGCCCTCCGCCGGGGCGAGCGCGAGCAGTGCCTCCCCGACCAGCGCCACCCCGACCGGGCCGGCCAAGCCGACCGACCGGTCGCCGCACGGGGTGCTGCTCTCCGCCGAGCTGGCCATGCAGACCGCCCGCCGGGCCAAGGTCAGTTACCGGCTGGGGTCGGACGCCGGGTCCGGTCCGCTGTTCTGGGCGCCCAAGACGGCGCTGCAGATCAAGCGCTCCACCCCGGGGGACGCCGAGCAGCTGATCGTCGTGGACACCGTCGCCTACCAGGGCGGCGACGCCGCCACCGCGTCCGGGCACGGCGGCAAGCACTGGGAGCGGTTCACCGTCCCGCCCGGCCCGGACGGCCACAAGGAGATCCCGTACGCGGGGTTGATCGACCTGCTGAACCCGGTCGAGGCGCTGACCGCGGCCACCGCCGACGGCGCGGACGCGAGCTTCGTCGGCGAGGAGAAGTACGAGGACTCGACCGTCGAGCACTACCGGGTGACCACCACCGCCGAGAAGTACGCGGCCGCCCAGACCGGGCTGACCCAGGCCCGCCGGGACGGCCTGCGGGCGGCGCTGGCCCCCGGCGGCTCGCTCTCGCTCACCCTGGACCTCTGGCTGAACGACAAGGACCAGCTGGTCCGGCTCCAGCGCACCGGCAACGGGGACGGCGGCCGGGCGGACGACACGGTGCTCTACTCCGACCTCGCCGGCCCGCTGCTCTCGGCCCAGGCCCCGGCCGAGACGGACACCGTGGACACCGGCGTCCGGACCGTCTCCCCACTGGCCCGCTGAGCCGCTGGCCCGCTGGCCCGCCGAGCCGCTCCGGGCCCGCCCCGGTTCACCCGTCCGAGGGCGATTTGCCTCGTGCGGTCGGGTCCGGTTACTGTTGCCGAAGCCAAAGACCGCTGGTTGTCGCCTCGCGCCCGTCAGGGAGCGGGTGGCCGAAGGATCTGCGCTCCGTCGCAGGCAGCCCGCGCAGGTGTGTCTGGAGCTTCGACTTCCGGGTTCCGCGTCCGCGCGGCCGCCCGTCGAGGTCGTTCCGAGCCCCGTGCGCCTGCGCACCGGGGCTCATTGCATTTCGCAAGGGCTTTCCTTCCGTCCGGTCGGTTCGAGGCGTGAATGGTCGACTTTCGCGGTCGGCCGGACTTCGACATCACGGAAGGAGGCGTAAGCCTATGGCCAGGCCCGACAAGGCTGCTGCCGTCGCCGAGATCACGGACAAGTTCCGTGGCTCCTCCGCGGCGCTGCTCACCGAGTACCGCGGTCTCTCGGTGAAGCAGGTCAAGACCCTGCGTCGCTCGCTCGGCGACAACGCCGAGTACGCCGTGGTGAAGAACACGCTGACCAAGATCGCGGCCAATGAGGCCGGGATCTCCGAGCTCGACGACCTGTTCAACGGTCCGACGGCTGTCGCCTTCGTCACCGGTGACCCGGTGGAGTCGGCGAAGGCTCTGCGTGACTTCGCCAAGGAGAACCCCGCTCTCATCATCAAGGGCGGTGTCCTTGACGGCAAGGCGCTGTCCGCCGATGAGATCAAGAAGCTCGCGGACCTCGAGTCCCGCGAGGTGCTGCTCGCCAAGCTGGCGGGTGCCCTGAAGGCCAAGCAGTCCCAGGCTGCCGCGCTCTTCCAGGCCCTGCCGTCGAAGCTCGTCCGCACCGTGGACGCGCTGCGCGACAAGGTCGAGCAGGGCGGTGCCGGTACGCCGGCTCCCGCCGCCGAGGACGAGGCCGCGGAGTAATTCCGCAGGCTCACGCCTCGCTGCGGGCCCGTACGCCCGCCAACCCGTACATCCGGCACCACCTGCCGATTTAGTGGAAGGACGCCAATCATGGCGAAGCTGTCCCAGGACGAGCTGCTCGCGCAGTTCGAGGAGCTCACCCTCATCGAGCTCGCTGCCTTCGTGAAGGCCTTCGAGGAGAAGTTCGACGTCACCGCCGCCGCCCCGGTCGCCGTTGCCGCCGTTGGTGGCGCCACCGGTGGCACCGAGGCCGCTGTCGAGGAGCAGGACGAGTTCGACGTCATCCTCGAGTCGGCCGGCGACAAGAAGATCCAGGTCATCAAGGAGGTGCGCACCCTGACCTCCCTCGGCCTGAAGGAGGCCAAGGACCTCGTTGACACCGCTGGTGCCAAGGTCCTGGAGAAGGTTGCCAAGGACGTTGCCGAGAAGGCCAAGGCTGCCCTCGAGGGCGCCGGCGCCAAGGTCACCGTCAAGTGACTTCTCGCCCCCTCTGAGGGGGCCTGAGGCCGGGCCGATCACCCTTACGGGTGGTCGGCCCGGTCTTTTTGCGTTCCCGGCGGGAGGCCGGCCGAGCGTCCGAGAACCACCGGTGTGGCCGATCGCGCACTCGGCACTGTCGGCGACGAGGAGTATGGTGATCACCATCGTCGACGGTGGCCCCGACCACGGCTTCTGTAACGCCGGAGGGGTTCGGGCCGATAGACGGGTCGAGGTCCGCGCCGCCGGCGGGCCCTTGACGAACCTGGCGAGGCGCGCGATTCTCAAGGCGCGAGTCCGCCCGGTTGGTTCGCCGCTGGATGCATAACCAGTGGCTCCGGCGGGAAATGACTCCACGTGAGTTAGAGCAGTACCCGGTGGGCGCCCGCGCCCCCGGCTACCGGGAGGAGTCTCCGATTCGGTCTCCGAATCAGAGCTGGACAGCAGTGTGGCCTTTGGCTACACTGTCCCTTTGCGCTGCCTGTTAGCTGCTCCGTGACTCGTCGCCCGGAGTTTGCGTTGCCCTGATGGGGCCTGGCACTGCCTCCGCAAAGCGGCTCTGACCTGGGATTTCGACCCCGGCAGAGGCCAGTGGCGAGGGAGGCGGCACCAGCCCGACCAGGCCCGGCTGGTACGCGCGTAGTGAGCTCCGAGCCCTCGGAAGGACCCCCCTCTTGGCCGCGCCGCGCAACGCCTCGAACAATTCCGCCGCATCCACCGCCCCGCTCCGCGTCTCCTTCGCGAAGATCAAGGAGCCCCTCGAGGTCCCGAACCTCCTGGCCCTGCAGACCGAGAGCTTTGACTGGCTGCTCGGCAACGCGGCCTGGAAGTCCCGGGTCGAGCAGGCGCTGGAGTCCGGTCAGGACGTCCCCACCAAGTCCGGTCTGGAGGAGATCTTCGAGGAGATCTCGCCGATCGAGGACTTCAGCGGGTCGATGTCCCTGACCTTCCGCGACCACCGTTTCGAGCCGCCGAAGAACTCCATTGACGAGTGCAAGGACCGCGACTTCACGTACGCGGCTCCGCTCTTCGTCACGGCCGAGTTCACCAACAACGAGACCGGTGAGATCAAGTCTCAGACGGTCTTCATGGGCGACTTCCCGCTCATGACCCACAAGGGCACGTTCGTGATCAACGGCACCGAGCGTGTCGTCGTGTCGCAGCTGGTCCGCTCCCCGGGTGTGTACTTCGACTCCACCCTGGACAAGGTGTCCGACAAGGACATCTACTCCTGCAAGGTCATCCCCTCGCGTGGTGCCTGGCTGGAGATGGAGATCGACAAGCGCGACATGGTCGGCGTCCGCATCGACCGCAAGCGCAAGCAGTCCGTCACCGTGCTGCTGAAGGCTCTCGGCTGGACCAACGAGATGATTCTCGAGGAGTTCGGCGAGTACGAGTCGATGCGCAACACCCTGGAGAAGGACCACACCCAGGGCCAGGACGACGCGCTGCTGGACATCTACCGCAAGCTGCGTCCGGGCGAGCCGCCGACGCGCGAGGCCGCGCAGACGCTGCTGGAGAACCTGTACTTCAACCCGAAGCGCTACGACCTGGCCAAGGTCGGTCGCTACAAGCTCAACCGCAAGCTGGGCAACGCCGAGTCGCTGGACTCCGGCGTGCTCACCGAGCCCGACATCATCGGTGCGATCAAGTACCTGGTGAAGCTGCACGCCGGTGAGACCGAGTGGCGCGACGAGACCGGCCGCGACATCGTGGTCGAGGTCGACGACATCGACCACTTCGGCAACCGCCGCCTGCGCAACGTCGGCGAGCTCATCCAGAACCAGGTCCGTACGGGTCTCGCCCGCATGGAGCGCGTCGTGCGCGAGCGCATGACCACCCAGGACGTCGAGGCGATCACGCCGCAGACCCTGATCAACATCCGGCCGGTCGTCGCCTCCATCAAGGAGTTCTTCGGCACCAGCCAGCTGTCGCAGTTCATGGACCAGACGAACCCGCTGTCGGGCCTGACCCACAAGCGCCGTCTGTCCGCCCTCGGCCCCGGCGGTCTCTCCCGTGAGCGCGCCGGCTTCGAGGTCCGTGACGTGCACCCCTCGCACTACGGCCGCATGTGTCCGATCGAGACCCCGGAAGGCCCGAACATCGGTCTGATCGGGTCGCTGGCCTCGTACGGCCGGGTCAACGCCTTCGGCTTCATCGAGACCCCGTACCGCAAGGTCGTCGACGGTGTCGTCACCGAGAAGGTGGACTACCTCACCGCCGACGAGGAGGACCGCTACGTCATCGCCCAGGCGAACGCCCCGCTGACCGCGGACCTGCACTTCGCCGAGCCGCGCGTCCTGGTCCGCCGCCGTGGTGGCGAGATCGACTACATCCCCGGCACCGAGATCGACTACATGGACGTCTCGCCGCGCCAGATGGTGTCGGTCGCGACCGCCATGATCCCGTTCCTCGAGCACGACGACGCCAACCGCGCGCTCATGGGCTCGAACATGATGCGCCAGGCGGTGCCGCTGCTGAAGAGCGAGGCCCCGCTGGTCGGCACCGGCATGGAGTACCGCTGCGCCGTCGACGCCGCCGACGTCATCACCGCCGAGAAGGCCGGTGTGGTGCAGGAGGTCTCGGCCGACTACGTCACCGTGGCCAACGACGACGGCACGTACACCACGTACCGCGCCGCCAAGTTCACCCGCTCCAACCAGGGCACCGCCTTCAACCAGAAGGTGCTCGTGGACGAGGGCGCCCGGGTCGAGGTCAACCAGGTGCTGGCCGACGGTCCGTGCACCGACGAGGGCGAGATGGCCCTCGGCAAGAACCTGCTCGTGGCGTTCATGTCGTGGGAGGGTCACAACTACGAGGACGCGATCATCCTGTCGCAGCGCCTCGTGCAGGACGACGTCCTCTCCTCGATCCACATCGAGGAGCACGAGGTCGACGCCCGTGACACCAAGCTCGGCCCCGAGGAGATCACCCGGGACATCCCGAACGTCTCCGAGGAGGTCCTCGCCGACCTCGACGAGCGCGGCATCATCCGGATCGGCGCCGACGTCGTCACCGGTGACATCCTCGTCGGCAAGGTCACCCCGAAGGGCGAGACCGAGCTGACCCCCGAGGAGCGCCTGCTCCGCGCGATCTTCGGTGAGAAGGCCCGTGAGGTCCGTGACACCTCGCTGAAGGTCCCGCACGGTGAGTCCGGCAAGGTCATCGGCGTCCGCGTGTTCGACCGCGAGGAGGGCGACGAGCTTCCCCCGGGTGTGAACCAGCTGGTCCGCGTCTACGTGGCCCAGAAGCGCAAGATCACCAACGGTGACAAGCTCGCCGGCCGCCACGGCAACAAGGGTGTCATCTCCAAGATCCTCCCGGTCGAGGACATGCCCTTCCTCGAGGACGGCACCCCGGTCGACATCATCCTCAACCCGCTGGGTGTCCCGTCCCGAATGAACCCGGGACAGGTCCTGGAGATCCACCTCGGGTGGCTCGCCAAGCAGGGCTGGGACGTCTCCGGTCTCGCCGACGAGTGGGCCCAGCGCCTGCAGGCGATCGGCGCCGACCAGGTCGCCGGTGGCACCAACCTCGCCACCCCGGTCTTCGACGGCGCCCGCGAGGACGAGATCACCGGCCTGCTGGACAACACCACCCTCACCCGTGACGGTGAGCGCCTGGTGAACTCCACCGGCAAGGCCCGCCTGTTCGACGGCCGCTCCGGCGAGCCGTTCCCGATGCCGGTCTCGGTCGGCTACATGTACATCCTCAAGCTGCACCACCTGGTCGACGACAAGCTGCACGCCCGTTCGACCGGTCCGTACTCGATGATCACCCAGCAGCCGCTCGGTGGTAAGGCGCAGTTCGGTGGTCAGCGCTTCGGTGAGATGGAGGTGTGGGCCCTCGAGGCGTACGGCGCCGCGTACGCCCTGCAGGAGCTGCTCACCATCAAGTCCGACGACGTGCTCGGCCGCGTGAAGGTCTACGAGGCCATCGTCAAGGGCGAGAACATCCCCGAGCCCGGCATTCCCGAGTCCTTCAAGGTTCTCATCAAGGAAATGCAGTCGCTCTGCCTCAACGTGGAGGTGCTGTCCTCGGACGGCCAGTCCATCGAGATGCGGGACTCCGACGAGGACGTCTTCCGCGCCGCCGAGGAGCTCGGCATCGACCTGTCCCGGCGCGAGCCGAGCAGCGTCGAAGAGGTCTGACGGAGGCCGGGCCGGCTGCCCGCGCAGCCGGCCCCGCCCCCAGGCCCCCCTCAGACCACAGACAAACTCTCGAATCACGAAAGAGGGCTTGACGACCAGTGCTTGACGTCAACTTCTTCGACGAGCTCCGCATCGGCCTGGCCACCGCCGACGACATCCGCCAGTGGTCGCACGGCGAGGTCAAGAAGCCGGAGACCATCAACTACCGCACCCTGAAGCCCGAAAAGGACGGCCTCTTCTGCGAGAAGATCTTCGGCCCGACCCGGGACTGGGAGTGCTACTGCGGTAAGTACAAGCGCGTCCGCTTCAAGGGCATCATCTGCGAGCGCTGCGGCGTCGAGGTGACCCGCGCCAAGGTGCGCCGTGAGCGGATGGGCCACATCGAGCTGGCCGCCCCGGTCACCCACATCTGGTACTTCAAGGGTGTGCCGTCCCGCCTCGGCTACCTGCTCGACCTGGCGCCGAAGGACCTCGAGAAGGTCATCTACTTCGCCGCCTACATGATCACCTGGGTCGACGACGAGCGCCGCCAGCGCGACCTGCCGTCCCTGGAGGCGCACGTCTCGGTCGAGCGCCAGCAGATCGAGAACCGCCGCGACGCCGACCTCGAGGCCCGCGCCAAGAAGGCCGAGACCGACCTGGCCGAGCTGGAGGCCGAGGGCGCCAAGGCCGACGTGCGCCGCAAGGTGCGCGAGGGCGCCGAGCGCGAGATGAAGCAGCTGCGCGACCGCGCGCAGCGCGAGCTCGACCGCCTCGACGAGGTGTGGGCCCGCTTCAAGAACCTCAAGGTCCAGGACCTCGAGGGCGACGAGCTGCTCTACCGCGAGCTGCGCGACCGCTTCGGCACCTACTTCTCCGGCTCGATGGGCGCGGCGGCCCTCAAGGACCGCCTCGAGACCTTCGACCTGGCGGAGGAGGCCGAGCGCCTCCGCGAGATCATCCGCACCGGCAAGGGCCAGAAGAAGACCCGTGCGCTGAAGCGCCTCAAGGTCGTCTCCGCGTTCCTGCAGACCAGCAACAAGCCGAACGGCATGGTCCTGGACTGCGTCCCGGTCATCCCGCCGGACCTGCGTCCGATGGTGCAGCTGGACGGTGGCCGCTTCGCGACCTCCGACCTGAACGACCTGTACCGCCGCGTCATCAACCGCAACAACCGCCTGAAGCGCCTGCTCGACCTCGGTGCCCCCGAGATCATCGTGAACAACGAGAAGCGCATGCTCCAGGAGGCCGTCGACGCGCTGTTCGACAACGGCCGCCGCGGTCGTCCGGTCACCGGTCCGGGCAACCGGCCGCTGAAGTCCCTCAGCGACATGCTGAAGGGCAAGCAGGGTCGTTTCCGCCAGAACCTGCTCGGCAAGCGAGTCGACTACTCGGCCCGTTCGGTCATCGTCGTCGGCCCGCAGCTCAAGCTGCACCAGTGCGGTCTGCCGAAGGCCATGGCGCTCGAGCTGTTCAAGCCGTTCGTGATGAAGCGCCTGGTCGACCTGAACCACGCGCAGAACATCAAGTCGGCCAAGCGCATGGTCGAGCGTGCCCGCCCGGTCGTGTGGGACGTGCTCGAAGAGGTCATCGCCGAGCACCCGGTCCTGCTGAACCGTGCGCCCACCCTGCACCGCCTCGGCATCCAGGCCTTCGAGCCGCAGCTGGTCGAGGGCAAGGCCATCCAGATCCACCCGCTCGTCTGCACCGCGTTCAACGCGGACTTCGACGGTGACCAGATGGCCGTCCACCTGCCGCTCTCCGCGGAGGCGCAGGCCGAGGCCCGCATCCTGATGCTGTCCTCGAACAACATCCTGAAGCCGGCCGACGGTCGCCCCGTCACCATGCCGACCCAGGACATGGTGCTCGGTCTGTTCTTCCTGACCTCGGACCGCGAGAACGTGAAGGGCGCCGGCCGCACCTTCTCGTCGACCGCCGAGGCGATCATGGCCTTCGACGCCCGCGAGCTGGACGTCCAGGCCCCGATCGAGCTGCGCCTCGGCGCCGGCACCGTCCCGCCGCGCGGCTGGACCCCGCCGGTGGACGAGGACGGCCAGACCAGCTGGTTCGACGGCGAGCCCTTCCGCCTGACCACCACCCTGGGCCGCGCGCTCTTCAACGAGCTGCTGCCCGAGGACTACCCGTTCGTCGACTACGAGGTGGGCAAGAAGCAGCTCTCCGCGATCGTCAACGACCTGGCGGAGCGCTACCCCAAGGTCACCGTGGCGGCGACCCTGGACAACCTGAAGGCGGCCGGCTTCCACTGGTCGACCCGTTCCGGTGTCACCGTCTCGATCTCGGACGTCATCGTCCCGCCGAGCAAGCCCCAGATCCTGGAGGGCTTCGAGGCGAAGGCGGAGAAGGTCCAGAAGCAGTACGAGCGCGGTCTGATCACCAACGACGAGCGCAAGCAGGAGCTCGTCGGCATCTGGACCCAGGCGACCAACGAGGTCGCGGACGCCATGGCCGCGAACTTCCCGAAGACGAACCCCATCTTCATGATGGTCGACTCGGGTGCTCGTGGAAACATGATGCAGATGCGTCAGATCGCCGGTATGCGTGGTCTGGTGTCGAACGCCAAGAACGAGACCATCCCGCGACCCATCAAGGCGTCGTTCCGTGAGGGTCTGTCCGTGCTGGAGTACTTCATCTCCACCCACGGTGCCCGTAAGGGTCTGGCCGACACCGCCCTCCGTACCGCCGACTCCGGTTACCTCACCCGTCGTCTGGTCGACGTCTCCCAGGACGTCATCATTCGCGAGGAGGACTGCGGCACCGAGCGCGGCCTGAAGCTCGCGATCGGCTCCGTGGGCGCCGACGGCGTGCTGCGCAAGGCCGACGACGTCGAGACCAGCGTGTACGCCCGCATGCTCGCCGAGGACATCACCGTCGACGGCAAGCTGCTGGCCACCGCCAACACCGACCTCGGTGACGTGCTGATCGACGAGCTGATCCGCCACGGCGTCAGCGAGGTCAAGACCCGCTCGATCCTGACCTGTGAGTCGGCCGTCGGCACCTGCGCCATGTGCTACGGGCGCTCGCTGGCCACCGGCAAGCTGGTCGACATCGGTGAGGCGGTCGGCATCATCGCCGCCCAGTCCATCGGTGAGCCCGGTACCCAGCTGACCATGCGTACCTTCCACACCGGTGGTGTGGCCGGTGACGACATCACCCAGGGTCTGCCGCGTGTCGTCGAGCTCTTCGAGGCCCGTACCCCCAAGGGCGTGGCCCCGATCTCGGAGGCCGCCGGTCGCGTCCGCATCGAGGACACCGAGAAGACCCGCAAGCTGGTCGTCACGCCGGACGACGGCAGCGACGAGATCGCCTACCCGGTCTCGAAGCGCGTCAAGCTGCTGGTCAGCGAGGGCGAGGCGGTCGAGGTCGGCCAGAAGCTGACCATGGGTGCCACCAACCCGCACGACGTGCTGCGGATCATGGGCCAGCGTGCCGTCCAGGTCCACCTGGTCGCCGAGGTCCAGAAGGTCTACAACTCGCAGGGTGTGTCGATCCACGACAAGCACATCGAGATCATCATCCGGCAGATGCTCCGCCGCGTGACGATCATCGAGTCGGGCGACGCCGAGCTGCTCCCGGGCGAGCTCGTCGAGCGCGGCCGCTTCGAGCAGGAGAACCGTCGTGTGGTCGCCGAGGGCGGTCACCCCGCCTCCGGCCGTCCGCAGCTGATGGGTATCACCAAGGCCTCGCTGGCCACCGAGTCCTGGCTGTCGGCCGCCTCCTTCCAGGAGACGACCCGGGTCCTCACCGACGCGGCGATCCACGCCAAGTCGGACCCGCTGCTGGGCCTCAAGGAGAACGTCATCCTCGGTAAGCTCATCCCGGCCGGTACGGGTCTGCCCCGCTACCGCAACATCCGGGTCGAGCCGACCGAGGAGGCCAAGGCCGCGATGTACTCGGCCGTCGGCTACGACGACTACGACCTGTCGCCCTTCGGCGCCGGCTCCGGCCAGGCGGTTCCGCTGGACGACTACGACTACGGCCCGTACACCGGCTGAGTCGCGCGTCACTGATCGCAGGGCGGTCACCCCTCACGGGGTGGCCGCCCTGCGGCGTTTGCGGCCGTGCCTACCGGGCGGCCGCCGCCGCGCGCCGGTCCTCCAGGCGGCGGATCCGGGTGTGGGTGTCCGGGTGGCTGGAGAGCAGGCGCTGGCCCAGGCCCGGGCGGACGGCCCGGCCGCCGTTCTCCCGCGCGGCGAAATTGCCCGCCATCCCCCTCGCGGGGGAGCCGTGGGAACCGCTCCGGGGAGGGAGGTGCGACGTGGGGTGGGCGCGGGAGGGTTCTCGGTGTCGGGATGACGGGGCTTGCGAAGGGGGCCGGACATGAAGCGGGTGCTGGGCGCGGTGGCGATCACGGCGGGGGTGCTGGTCGGGATGTCGGGCTGTCTGCCGATCGGGGACGACCAGGAGCACCGGACGGTCGGCTACGGCGTGGCCGAGCAGGTCAAGGAACTGGTGGTCGAGGGGCAGAACGGCGGTGTGGTGGTGATCGGCGGCGGCGACGGTGTGCACGTGGTCGAGGACCAGAACTACAAGGGGGATCCGCCGAAGAGCACCCACGAGGTGAAGGACGGCGTGCTCCGGCTGACGTACGACTGCGACTCCTGCGGGATCGGGTACACCGTCAACGTGCCGGCCGGGACCAAGGTGCGGGTCAAGGAGACGAACGGCGGCATCAAGCTGTCCGGGCTGGCCGCCGACGCCGAGGCCGACGTGGAGAACGGCGGGGTCGAGGCCAGTGGGCTGACCTCCCCGCAGGTGCGGCTGACCGCCGTGAACGGGGGTGTGCAGGCCGACTTCGCCGGCGCGCCGTCGAAGCTGGAGGCGACGACCTCGAACGGTGGGGTGAGGCTGAAGGTGCCGTCCGGGGAGGCGTACACGGTGGACGCGCAGGCCACGACGGGCGGGACCGACGTGAGCATCCCCTCGCAGCCGGGCGCGGCGCACAGCATCACCGCGCGGGCGAAGACCGGCGGTGTGACGGTCAGCGGTGCCTGACCGGGCGGTGCCGGAGGTTCTGCCGGTAGGGCATGATCTTCTCCGCGGGGGCGGGGCCCCCGGGTACGGGGGAGGTACGGCGGTGGAGCGCGTCGCGCGCTGGCGGACATGGACGACCGAGCTGAGCCCGTATGTGCTGGACTCGTTCCTGGCGCTGGTGTCGGCAGGGATCGCGGTGTGGGCGGTCTACAACGACGACACCCGTTGGCCGACGTGGGTCTACCTGTTGGCGGTGGCCACCGCGGTGCCGCTGCCCTGGCGGCGCAGGGCACCACTGACCGTGCTGGCGCTGTACAGCGCCGCCGAGATCACGCTGTCCGTGCTGGCGCACTCGGCGAACGCCCAGGTGCCGCTGGCCGGTGTCCTCGGCCTGTACACGGTGGCGGAGCGGTGTTCGGACCGGGCGCGTTGGTCGGTGCTGGCCGTCACGGTCGTCGGCAACGTGGTCGGCACCCATTCGCCGAACGGCGCGCTGTTCAGCGTGCTCACCTCGGGCGGCTCGTTCGTCTTCGGCGCCCTGGTGCGCACCCAGCGGCAGTTGGTCCGGGTGGAGGCGGAGCGGGCTCGGGAGGCCGGGGTGCGGGCGGCCAGTGAGGCGGGCCGGGCGGTCGCCGAGGAGCGGGCCCGGATCGCCCGGGAGATGCACGACATCCTGGCGCACGCCGTGTCGTTGATGGTGATCCAGGCCGAGGCCGGGCCGCTGGTGGTGCGGGGCGACCCGGACCGGGCGATCCGCACCTTCGACACCATCGCCGACGCGGGGCGCGACGCGATGGTCCAACTGCGGCGCGTGCTCGGTGTGTTGAAGGACCCGGAGGCCGGGCGGGAGCTGGCGCCGCAGCCCCGGCTGACCGAACTCGCCGACGTGGCCGAACGGGTGCGCCAGGCCGGTCTGGACGTGGAGTTCGAACTCGCCGACGGGCTCGGGGCGTTGCCCGCCGACGTGGAGGCGGCGGCGTTCCGGATCGTGCAGGAGGCGCTGACCAACACCGTCAAGCACTCCGGGGCCGACCGGGCCGCGATCCGGGTGCGGCGCTCCGGTGAGGTGCTGGAGGTGGTGGTCTCCGACAACGGCCGCGGGGTGCCGCTGACCGCCGACCGTACGGTGGCGGGCTGGTCCGGCGGGCGCGGGCTGGTCGGCATCCGCGAGCGGGCGGCGGCCTGCGGCGGACGGGCCGAGGCCGGTCCGGGGCCGGAGGGCAGGGGTTTCCTGGTGAGTGTCCGGCTGCCGCTGGGGCCGGCGGGCGTGGTGGAGAGGGTGGGCGGATGACGCCGATACGGGTGGTGGTCGCGGACGACCAGGAGCTGGTGCGGGCCGGGTTCGGGATGATCCTGGACGCCCAGCCGGACATCGAGGTGGTGGCCGAGGCCTGTGACGGCGCCGAGGCGGTCGAGGCGGTGCGCGCGCACAACCCGGACGTGCTGCTGCTGGACGTCCGGATGCCGGTGATGGACGGCCTGGAGGCGGCCCGTCGGGTGTGCGGGGAGTTCCCGGCCACCAAGGTCATCATGCTGACCACCTTCGACATCGACGACTACGTCTTCGACGCGCTGTACGCGGGCGCCAGCGGCTTCCTGCTGAAGGACGTCCGGCGGGACGACCTGGCGCACGGGGTGCGGATGGTCGCCTCGGGGGAGGCGCTGCTCGCGCCCTCGGTGACCAGGCGGCTGATCGGCGAGTTCGCCGCCCGCCGGCCGGGCGGCCGGGAGCGGGCGGTGCGGCCGCCGTCCGGGCTGCTGGAGCAGCTGACCCTGCGCGAGCGGGAGACGCTGCGGCTGATCGCGCGCGGGCTGTCCAACGCGGAGATCGCGGCCGAGCTGGTGGTCAGCGAGCACACGGTGAAGACGCACGTCAGCAATGTGCTGAGCAAGCTCGGGCTGCGCGACCGGGTGCACGCGGTGGTGTTCGCGTACGAGGCCGGGGCGGTGGTGGTGGGGGAGTCCTGAGGTTCTCCCCCGCACGGGGGAGGCGGGGAGTTCGCCGGTGCGGGCGATCCGTGACGAGGGGTCCGGCGGACAGGCTCTGTGGTGTCGGAGCACGTCCACCGTTGGAGATCGTCAGATGAACGCCACTCGCACCGCCCGCCTCGCCAGGTACGCCGCCGTCGGCGCCCCCGCGCTGATGGCCCTCTACGGCGGCATCCGCCTGGTGCCCGGCTCCCGCCAGCCCGGTCCGGGCTGGACCGCCGGGCACACCGCGATGTTCCTCGGCCTGCTGCTGTTCGTCCCGGTGCTGCTCGCCCTGCGCGGACTGCTCGCCCCGCGCGGCACCACGGCCGGGCGGCTGGCCGCGAACGCCGCGCTGGGGACGGCGTTCGCGGGCCTGGCGGCTTCGCTGGCGCAGATCGGGATCGACCTGTACGTCGGTCTGGTCTCGGCGACCAAGGAGGAGCAGTCGCGGCTGTTCGGACGCATCCAGGACGTCCCCGGAGTGCTTCCGGCCGTGTACGAGGTCGGCCCGCTGCTGTTCTACGTCGGCCTGCTGGCGCTGCTGGTCGCCGCCTCGGTGGGCGCGGGCCGGACGCTGCGCTGGTGGAGCCCGGTGCTGATGCTGGTCGGCACCCTCGCCTCGGCGGCCGACCTGGCCTTCATCCCGCTCGCCGCCGCCTGCTACCTCGGCGCCCTCGCCCCGCTGACCCGCCCGGCCACCGCCCTGCGGCACCCGGCGCTGGTCTGAGTACCGACGGTCTGATCCGCCCCGAGCCGAAGGGGCGCGCCGGTGCCGAAAGGGAGAAGCGACAAGCGAGGCACGAGCGCCGGAGCGCCGACCGTCGGCACCGGGTCCGAGCGCCTCGGAGGCGAGTGGGCGAGTAGCAGCCTCAGCTCATCCGGAAGACCGGTCCGCGCGGGGTGAACGGCAGCCCCGCGCCGCGCGGGACGAGGAAGGCGTGCTCGCGGCGCACCCGCAGCACGTCGCACTCGCCGTCCGTGATCACCAGCACCGGCGCCCCGGGCGGGAAGTCCTCGGCCCGCTCCAGCAGGTCGACCCCCGGCTGGAGGACGGTGCCGCCGCGCCCGTGCACCCGCAGCCGCCCGGCGATCTCCTCGACCGGGAGGTACCCGGCGTCGTGCGGGGCGGCGTCGCAGTGCACCACCCGGGCCGCCGGGACGTCCCGGGCGGCGGCGTACGAGGCGATCGCGCCGAGCGCCTTGCCGAGCAGCGTCCGGTCCATCGAGCCCGAGGTGTCCAGGACGACCCCGAAGGTGCAGCGCGGCACCTCCTCCTCGGGGTGGTAGCGGCCGACCCGGGGGATGTCCGGGGTGGCGGACTGCCGACGGGCCGGGCGGGAGTAGCTGCGCACCGGCTCCGGGCGCGGCACGAACTCGTCGAACCAGCGGGCAAGTCGGGCGTCCCACGGGAGCGGCGGGTGGGCGAGCGCGCGGATCTCCTCGACCAGCCCGGCCGGGAGCAGCCCGCGCCCGCGCTGGTGCAGCTCGAAGCCCTGCTGGAGGCCGCGCCGGTAGAAGTCGTCCAGGTCCACGTAGTCCCGGGGCGGGCCGAGCGGTTCGCCGAGGACGTCCGGGCGGTTCTTCCCGGCCAGGGTGGCGAGGCGGCGGATCCGGCGCTGGTCGCGGACGATCCGGTCGTACACCTCCTCGGCCGACAGGCCCTTCAACTGCGGGTCGTGCAGCAGCCCGTCGGGCATCTCGCCGACGCCCATCTCCAGCAGCCAGCCGTTGATGACGTAGTCGGCGGCGACGTTGAACAGGAACGGGTCCCGCCCGCCGCGGCGCTCGCCGTGCCGCAGGGCGGCGTGCAGGATCTCGTGGCCGAGGATGAACCGCCACTCCTCGTCGGAGTGGTGGCGCAGCGGGTTGACGTAGATCTCGGCGGCCTCGGCGTTGACGGCGGCGACGGCGATGTCGTGCGCCCGGGCGAGTTCGGCGTCCGCCACCACGGTGAGGCCGGCCGCGATGCCGCCGAGCAGCGGGTACGAGGAGACGAACCAGTTGAGTGCCCTGGTCCAGGGCCGCTCGGGCAGGCGCTCGCCGGTCTCGGCGTCGATCCGGCCGCCGGCCCGGTCCATCGCGGCGGACATGGTGCGGGTGAGCGCGGCCGCGAAGGCGGCCGGCCAGTCCTCCCGGGCCTGGCCGTGGCCGCGCCACTCGACCAGCAGCTGGTCGCGGTCGGCGGTGCCGGCCGTGCCGTGCGTCCCGGCGGCGCCGGCCGGCGGCAGGCCGTCGCGGCGCCAGCGGGCGGCCAGCTCCTCCTCGTCGCCGCCCGGGAACTCCTGGGGGAGGACGACCGGGGCGCGGCCGACCGGGAAGGTGGCGAGGAACCGGTTGACCACGGCGCAGCGGGCGGCGGCCTCGTGCGGGTCGGGCTGGACCCGGGTGCCGCGGGCGCCCGGGAGGTGGCCGAAGCCGAGGTGCAGCAGGCAGTGCGCCAGCACCCAGGCCCACTCCTCGGGCTCGGCCCGGCGGCGCGGGTTGACGTGCACGGTGCCGTTGGAGTCGACCACCGCCCAGCCGTCCCGCGGTGCGGTGGTGCAGTCCTCGGTGCGGCAGACGTCGGCGCGCAGGGCGGCGAACGCCGGGTTGCGGCGCAGCAGTCGGACGCCCTCGGCGAAGACCTCGGCGCCCGGGTCCGGCTTCTTCGCGGCGGCCTTGGCGGCGGGCTTCACCGGCGGGCCTCGACCAGCCGGGGCATGTCCCGGGCGGCCTCGATCAGGAACCAGGAGGGCAGCACCGGGTTGCCGTCCGCGCCGTCGGCGATCACCGTCTGGGCGACCTCCACCGAGATCTCGGCCAGCTGCACCAGCAGCGACTTGGCCCGGAAGGCGGTCTGCCGCTGCGCCCCGGAGGCGTGCTCCTTGCGGGCGGGCAGCTCCTTGACCAGGCGGCCGCGGAAGGCGTCGGCCAGGTAGTAGAGCAGGTCGCGGTCCTCCAGCCGGTGCGGCCAGCGGGCGTCGCCCTTGAGGATCGCCTCCAGGCCGTAGGAGTTGCGGACGATCTTCGCGTAGCCGCAGAAGGCGACCGCGTGCTGCGCGGTGAGCAGGCCGTGCGCGACCACCTTGAGGGTTTCCTCGTCCAGGGTGGGGCCGAAGGAGTGCAGCGCGTCGGAGAGCATGTGCCAGGCGCGCGGGGTGGAGAACGGCTCCTCGGTCTTGGGCGGGGCGGACCACAGGTGGTCGGGCCGGTCGGTGAGGTGGTCGACGATCCAGGGGTGGATGCCGGCGCCCGCCGCCCAGTGCAGCCAGTCCTCGGCGCTGGCCCGCAGGTGGACGTGGACCATGCGGTTGACCAGCGCGGACGCCATCGGGCGGGCGAGTGCGCCGTCGGTGGCGCGGTTCCCGGCGCCGATCACGATCGAACCGGGCGGCAGCTCGTACGAGCCGATCCGGCGGTCCAGGATCAGCGAGTAGAACGCCTTCTGGACGTCCGGCGAGGCCGCGTTGAGCTCGTCCAGGAAGAGGCAGTACGGCTCGTCGCGGGCGATCTGCTCGGGCGGGCAGAACCGGGAGCGGCCCTCCGGGGTGAGCTGGGGGACGCCGATCAGGTCCTCCGGGGCGAGCTGGGTGCCGACCAGGCTCACGCACTCCAGGCCCAGCGACTCGGCGAACGCCCTGACCAGGGAGGACTTCCCGATCCCGGGAGCGCCCCAGAGGAACACGGGGCGGACGGTGGCCAGGCCGAGCAACAGCTCGGGGACCTGTGAGGGCGAGACGCTGACTGCTCCCTGCACGGGGCTCCTTCACGGAAACGGTGGGTGACCGGCCCAGTGTGCGGGGGGAGTTGACACGGCGCACCGGATTTTCGGTGGCCGCGGGCGGGGCGGCGGCCGTACCGTCCCGCATATGAACGCGAAGCGCCCCCTGATCGCCGTGCTCACCGGTGCGGGCATCTCGACTGACTCCGGCATCCCCGACTACCGTGGCCCGCAGGGGCTTTGGCGCAAGGACCCGTCGGCCGAGGAACTGGTCACCATCGGCCCGTACCGGAACGACCCCGGGGTGCGCGAGCGGGCCTGGCGGATGCGGCTGGAGACGGCCGCGCTGGCCGCCGAGCCGAACGCGGGGCACCGGGCGCTGGTCGACCTGGAGCGTTCCGGGCTGCCGCTGCGGGTGCTCACCCAGAACATCGACGGGCTGCACCAGAAGGCCGGGCTGACCGCCCGCAAGGTGCTCGAACTCCACGGCAGCGTCCGGGAGACCCAATGCCTGGACTGTGCGGCCACCGGGCCGATGGCACAGGCGCTGGCGCGGGTCGAGGCGGGGGAGCCGGATCCGGCGTGCCGCGAGTGCGGGGGGATCCTGAAGCCGCGGATCGTGATGTTCGGCGAGAACCTGGACCAGGAGGTGCTCGGCCAGGCCGACACGATCGCCCGAGCCTGCGACCTGTTCATCGCGATCGGCACCAGCCTGCAGGTGTTCCCGGTGGCCGGGCTGCCGTACAACGCGGTGAAGTCCGGGGCGGAGCTGATCATCCTGAACGCCGAGGAGACGCCGTACGACGTGGCCGCGACCGAGGTGATCCGCGAGCCGATCTCGGTGGCGCTGCCGAAGCTGGTGCGCAGGCTGGTCATGGAACGGGCGTGAGGACCCTTTACGGCCGCACCGCATGCATACGATGATCTTCCCGGCTCCCCCTCACGGCCTGGAGTGATCGAGCGATGACGACGACGGCGAAGTTCGACCCCTGGTCGGCGGCGTTCGTGGCCCACCCGTACGACGCGTACGCCGAACTGCGCGAGCACGCGCCGGTGACGTACTTCGAGCCGACGAACCAGTGGCTGGTCTCGCGCCACGAGGACGTCAGCGCGCTGCTGCGCGACCGGCGCCTCGGCCGCACCTACACCCACCGGTTCAGCCACCAGGACTTCGGCCGCCCCGAGCCCGATCCGGCGCACGAGCCCTTCCACACCCTCAACGACTACGGGCTGCTCGACCTGGAGGCGCCCGACCACACCCGGATCCGCCGCCTGGTCTCCAAGGCCTTCACCCCGCGCATGGTCGAGGGGCTGCGGCCCACCGTCCGGCGCCTCGCGGGCGAACTGGTCGATGGGCTGCTCGCGGCCGGCGGCGGGGACCTGATCGCCGCCGTCGCCGAGCCGCTGCCGGTCGCCGTGATCGCCGAGATGCTCGGCGTCCCGGAGGGCGACCGGCACCTGCTGCGGCCCTGGTCCGCCGACATCACCGGGATGTTCGAGCTCAACCCGAGCGAGGCGACCGCCCGCCGGGCCGTCACGGCGAGCATCGAGTTCTCCGACTACCTGCGCGCCCTGATCCGCGAGCGCCGGGTGAATCCGGGCGCGGACCTGATCAGCGCGCTGATCCAGGCCCAGGAGGGCTCCGACGCGCTCAGCGAGCAGGAGATGGTCTCCACCTGCGTGCTGCTGCTCAACGCCGGCCACGAGGCGACCGTCAACACCACCGGCAACGGCTGGTGGGCGCTGTTCCGCCACCCGGAGGAGCTTGCCCGGCTGCACGGCTCGGTGGACGAGCTGCTGCCCACCGCCGTCGAGGAACTGATGCGCTGGGACACCCCGCTGCAGATGTTCGAGCGCTGGGTGCTGGAGGACATCGAGGTCCGCGGCGTCACCATCCCGCGCGGCGCCGAGATCGCGCTCCTCTTCGGCTCCGCCAACCGCGACCCCGAGCGCTTCGCCGACCCCGACCGGCTCGACCTCGGCCGCACCGACAACCCGCACATCACCTTCGGCGCCGGAATCCACTTCTGCCTCGGCGCACCGCTTGCCAGACTGGAGCTCACCGAGTCCTACGGCACGCTGCTGCGCCGGGCCCCGGGCCTGCGGCTGGTCCGCGAGCCCGAGTGGAACCCGGGCTACGTGATCCGCGGGCTCAAGGAACTGCTGGTCGAGGTCTGACCACGAAGAGGGGGGACTGCCGTGGGCAAGGCGACAGGGGCGCTGCTGGGGCTGGCGATCGGCGACGCGATCGGCCGGGTGACCGAGTTCAAGAGCGTCGAGGAGATCGCCGCCGTCGAGCCCGACTGGCGGCGACTCCCGCTGCCGACGAAGGCGTTGGTCACCGACGACACCCAGATGACGCTCGCCCTCGCCCGCGGCCTGCGCACCGCCCTGGCCCGTGGGCCGCTGACCCCGCTGCGGCTGGAGCGGCCGGTCCGCGAGGAGTTCGTCGACTGGTGGCGCTCCCCGCAGAACAACCGCGCCCCCGGCATGACCTGCCTGCGCGCCTGCGAGCGGCTCAGCCACGAGAAGTACCGCTGGCAGCAGGCCAGCGACGTCGGCTCCAAGGGCTGCGGCGCCAACATGCGGGTCGCCCCGGTCGGACTGATCCGCGAGCTGGACGCCCGGCAGCTCTCCGGCGCCGCCCAGCTGCAGTCCGCGCTCACCCACGGCCACCCGACCGCCCTCGCCGCCAGCGACCTCACCGCGCACGCCGTGCGCAAGCTCGCCGAGGGCGTCCCGCCCGCCGGACTGCCCGCGGTGCTGCGGGCGTACGCGCTGGCGAGCCGCGAGCGCTACGACGAGTTCTGGCTCGGTGACCTCGCCGCGCGTTGGTACGGCGCCTCCCCGCAGGCCGTGCTCGCCCGCGGCTGGGACGACTGCCTCAAGGTCCTCGACCAGCTGCAGTCCGCGCTCGCCGCACCGGACCTGGAAGCCGACCCCTGCCTGGCCACCGGCGAGGGCTGGGTCGCCGAGGAGGCCTTCGGCACCGGCCTGCTCTGCTTCCTGCTGCTGCCCGACGACCCGGTGGCCGCCGTCCGCCGGGCCGCGTACAGCTCCGGCGACTCCGACTCGCTCGCCTGCCTGACCGGCGCCTTCGCCGGCGCCCACCACGGCGAGGCGGCCTGGCCGCAGGAGTGGGTCGAGCGGATCGAGCACCGGGACGAGCTGCTGGAGCTCGGGGCGCTCTGGGACTGAGGGAACCCGAAGGCGGGGTGCCGCGTCGAAGGGCCATGACGAACAGCAGCACCGGAACCCGTCGTCGCACGCCCCGCCGCCCGGCGGCGCTGCTCCTCGCCGCCGCCCTCGCCGCGCCGCTGGTCGCGGGCTGCGGCAGCACCGGGGCCGCGACCGGTACGGAGCTGAAGGCCTCCGCCCCGGCGAGCCGGCCCGCCGTGGACCCGGCCCAGGTGGCCGCCACCGCGCAGGGCACCGACGCATTCGGGCTGGACCTCCTGCACACCCTCACCGCGACGCCGGACGGCGCCGGGCGCAACACGGTGATCTCGCCCGTCGGGCTGGCCACCGCGCTCGGGATGCTGCTGCCCGGGGCGCGCGGCGCGACCGAACAGGAGCTGGCCAAGGCCCTGCACACCGAGCTCGACCCGAAGCAGTACGCCCTCGCCGTCGGCGCGCTCGACCAGCGGACGAAGAACGGCGACCAGGTCACCCTGCACCAGGCCGACGAGGTCTGGACGCAGCAGGGCTTCCCGGTGGAGTCCGACTACCTGGCGACGCTCGCCGCCGCCTTCGACGCCGGAATGCACACCACCGACTTCAAGAAGGATCCGGAGGGCAGCCGCAAGGCCGTCAACGCGGCCGTGGAGAAGGCCACCGAGGGCCGGATCAAGGACCTCTTCGCCCCGAAGGCGATCAACCCGGACACCCGGCTGGTCCTCACCGACGCCCTCTACCTCAAGGCGAAGTGGGCCTCCGAGTTCAAGCCCGGGCACACCGAGGACCGCCCGTTCCACAAGCTCGACGGCACCACCCCGAACGTCTCCACGATGAGCCAGACCGGCGAGTTCAAGTACGCCGACGGCTCCGGCGGGATCGTCGGCGAGCCCTGGCAGGCCGTCGAACTCCCGTACGCGGACGGCAACTTGGCGATGGACCTGATCGTCCCCGCACAGGGCGGCTTCGCAGCCTTCAGCAAGGGGCTGGACCAGCCCCAGCTGGACCGGATCCTCGGCGCCCTCAGTGCGCAGCCCGTCGACCTGCAGCTGCCGCGCTTCCACTTCGACACGTCCAACGAGCTCACCGCCGCGCTGCGCTCGCTCGGCGTCCACGCGGCCTTCGACAACGCCGACCTCACCGGCATCGCCAAGGAGCCGCCGCTCGCCGTCAGCACGGTGGTGCAGAAGGCCACCGTCCAGGTCGACGAGGAGGGCACGGTCGCGGCGGCCGGCAGCGGCGTCGGGATCGGCTCCGCGGCGGCGCCGGCTCCGCGCCAGGCCGCCCAGCTGCACATCGACCGGCCGTTCCTGTTCCTGATCCGGGACACCTCCACCGGCCGGCCGCTGTTCCTCGGCCAGGTCACCGACCCGCAGGCGAAGTAGCTACCAGGCCGCTTCACCAGGCCGGGTAGCGCCCGCCGAGCGCCGGGTGGGCCGGGTCGCGGCTGCCGAACAGCACCAGCAGGTCGTCCGCGACCGTCAGCAGTTCGGCCCGCCCCTCGACCGCCCGGACCCACTCACCGGGCAGCGCCGAGGCGCCGTACGCGGCCCCGACCAGGTTGCCGCAGACCGCACCGGTGGAGTCGCTGTCCCCGGAGTGGTTCACCGACAGCAGCAGCGCGGTGCGCACCGGCTCGGGGTCGAGGGTGGCCGCCAGCAGCGAGTACACCGCGATGGCCAGGCACTCCTCGGCGACCCAGCCGAGCCCGACCCGCTCCACCGTCTCCGCCACGGGCTCGGCCTCCTGGGCCAGCCGCACCGCCCGGGCCAGCGCCTGGACGGTCTCCTTGGAGCTCGGCAGCTCGCGGATCTGCTCCACCGTCTCGCCGACCGCCGCCCACGGCTCCGTCCCGGCGGCCAGCCGCTCGACCAGCGCCGCGAAGGCGCCCGCCGCGAGGTAGCCGGTCGGGTGCCCGTGGGTGAGCTGGGCGCACTGCACGGCGAGCCCGAAGGACTGCTCGACACCGAGCCGGGCCAGCCCGAACGGCGCCGAGCGCATCACCGTGCCGCAGCCCTTGGAGCCGGGGTTGATCGGCCCCGGCCGCCCGATCGCGGACGGCGCCTCGAACTGCGGGTGCTCGGACACCCCGCTCAGGCAGGCGTTGCCCGGCGCCCGCCGCACGTACAGGAACGGCTGCCCCAGCAGCCAGCCGTCGTACGGGCGGGGCTGCGGCTCGGTGTCCGGCTCGGACTGGTACTGGGTCCGCAGCCAGCGCCGGTAGGCACCGTGCACCGCCTCCGGCACCGAGCCTCCGCCGCCCGTCCAGCCGCGGACGAAGCCGCGGATCAGGCCCTCGGCGGTGAACAGCGTCATCTGGGTGTCGTCGGTGACCTCGGCCGGGCCGTTCCCGGCCGGCAGCGCGGTCACGCCCCGCGGTCCGAACCTGTCCTGGATCTGGTGCAGTTGCTGGAACTCGACCGGCCAGCCCAGTGCGTCGCCGATCGCGCCGCCGAGCAGCGCGCCGCGCACCCGGTCCCGGTATCCCGACTCCGCCGCCGACTCCGTCACGTCGAATCCCCCTTCGTTCGTGGCGGGTCGTTTCTATCAGGCGGGCCGTCAGTCGTGGATCTCGCCCCGCCCGTGCAGCGCGGCGCGGTCGGCCGCGGCCCGCCCGGCGGCCCAGCCCTCGCCGTCGCTGACCCGGACCCGCTGCGAGACCAGCTTGGGGAACAGCCGGCCGACCTCCTCGTCCACCGCCGCCGAGCGGGCGGCCAGCGCGGGCAGCAGCCGCTCGTCCGGCAGCAGCTGCTCCTCGGTGCCGTCCTCGCGCAGGTGGCGGCCGGCCGCGGCGGCGCTGGTGGTCCGCTCGGTGGCGGCGGTCAGCCGCTCGCGGATCCGCGCCGCGTACGCGACCAGGAAGGACTGCCGGAACGCCTTGCTGCGCGACCCCTTGCCGGAGCCCGCCTTGTTGAGCGCGTGGGTGGCCTGCACCAGCAGCGAGGTGTAGAGCAGCTCGACGCCGTCCAGGTCCCCGTCGAAGCCGATCACGGTGCAGAAGCCGAACTCCTTCGCCCACACCACCCGGCACCGGTTCGCCGCCGCGACCGCGTCCAGCAGCATCGTCTTGGGGCCCTCGTACGGGTTGTCCACGCCGATCCGCAGCGCCGCCGGGGTGTCCCGGTCGGCCGCGGCGGCGGCCAGCAGCGCCTCGTCGATGCTGTGCTGGGCCATCAGCTGCTGGGCCTTGGCGGTCAGCGCCTCGGCCTCCTCCGGGTACTCGGTGGACTCGGCCTTGGCCAGCAGCGCCCGGATCCGGGCCAGCATCCGCGGCTCGCCGGCCGCCGGCCCGGTGGAGTGCCGGGTCGGTGCGGACCGGCCGGGCGCCGGGCCGACCGGGGCGATCGGGGGCAGCCGGCCCCAGCTGCGCAGCAGCTCCAGGACGGCGGTGGCGAGGGCGAAGCGGTCCAGCCGGTGCCGCTGGGCGAAGGCCCCGAGGTACTGCTCGTCGGCGGGCCACCAGACCTCGGTCTCGAGCTCGCGCAGCTGCTCCTGCCAGCGCCGGTCCAGGCCCGCGGCGGGGTGGCGGCGGCCCTCGGCGGCGATCAGGTCCACCGCGAGCGCCAGGTGGACGGGCTTCAGCCCGCGCCGCACCACCCGCACCAGGTCCGCCGGGCGCCACCCGGCCGACCAGCAGCGGCCGACCGCGGTGTCCGCGTACCCCAGCAGCGCCCGGCTGACCGCCGGCCACTGCCCGACCGAGGCGGCCAGCAGCGAGGCCCCGGTGTCCAGCGCGAGGTCCAGCCCCTCCTCGGGGGCGGTGAGCACCGACCGCACCGCCTGCTCCAGCAGCGGTCCGGCGTTCCCGTCGCCCTGCTGCTGCGCGCGCTTGCCCACGGTGTGTCCCTGCTCTCCTCGACGGCCCGGTCCCTCCGGCCCATGATGCCGGAGGGACCGAGGAGGCGATCCCCACCGCTCGACGGCCCGGGCCGGGCGGTCGGTGGTCCGATCCGGCAACTACTCGGTCCCCTTGTTCGTCCTGCACTATGAGCAGCAGTGAGCGCGCGGGGTGCCGCGCTGCCGGGAGGTGGCGGATGTCCGTTCAACCGTGGGGCGAGCCCGGTCCCGCCCATCGGCCTGCGGCGGCCGGCTGGCAGCCCGTGCCGTCACCGCAGGCGGCGATGCGGGCGAGCCACGCGGACCGCGACCGGGCGGTGGACGTGCTGAAGGCCGGGTTCGCCGAGGGGCGGCTGTCCGCTCAGGAGTACGAGCAGCGCCACGAGGCGGCGTCCCGGGCGCTGACCTACGGCGAGCTGGCCGCGCTGGTGGCCGACCTGCCGGCCGGGCCGATGGCTGCGCCGCTGCAGGCCGCGCAGCCGGTCCCGGCGACCTTCCTGGTGCCGCCCCCGCCGAAGCCCCGGCCCACCAGCGTGCTGGCGGTGGTCTCCATGGTGTGCGGACTGACCGGCTTCCTGGCGCTGCCGGTGGTGCCCGCGGTGATCACCGGCCACATCGCCCGGTCCCAGATCCGCGAGCGCGACATGGACGGCGACTGGGCGGCCGTCCTCGGCCTGGTCCTCGGCTACCTGGGCGCCGCGTTCTGGACCTTGATCATCCTGCTCGGCGCCCTGTAGCGCCCCGCCACCCCGCCCGGCGCTCCGGGTGGCGGGTGCCCGCCGACTGTGGTAGAGCGGGGTGGAGGGCGGCCCGACACCGGCCGGTCGCGTACGGGACACCGGGGCGACATCCGGTCGAAGGTCGCGACCTGCGGCGTTGCATTTGTTTTGACCGCGCCCCATGCGCTAGGTACGCTCTGACCTTGTGCCTGGGGTGTCCCCGGGTCCTTGTGCGTGCATGCACACCGGTCGCCGCGCCGAGCCGGAGCGCCCTCCAGCGCACCGCGCGTAGAGCGCCGTCGCTGTACATCAGCTCATGGGATTCCGTGTCGGAATAGCCCAACACACCCGACCGCGTGGGTCGACCACGGGGTCGTGTGCGAGGGAGACACCGCAGGTTAGTTCCACCAAGCCTTGGCACACAGAAAACGGAGAAACGGTGCCTACGATCCAGCAGCTGGTCCGAAAGGGCCGGCAGGACAAGGTCGAGAAGAACAAGACTCCCGCGCTGAAGGGCTCCCCGCAGCGCCGTGGGGTCTGCACGCGTGTGTACACGACCACCCCGAAGAAGCCGAACTCGGCTCTCCGCAAGGTCGCCCGTGTGCGCCTCACCAGCGGGATCGAGGTCACCGCTTACATCCCGGGCGAGGGCCACAACCTGCAGGAGCACTCCATCGTGCTGGTTCGCGGTGGTCGTGTGAAGGACCTTCCTGGTGTCCGCTACAAGATCATCCGCGGTTCGCTCGACACCCAGGGTGTCAAGAACCGCAAGCAGGCCCGCAGCCGCTACGGCGCCAAGAAGGAGAAGTAAGAATGCCTCGTAAGGGCCCCGCCCCGAAGCGCCCGGTCATCATCGACCCGGTCTACGGCTCCCCGGTCGTCACCCAGCTGGTCAACAAGATCCTGCTGCACGGCAAGCGCTCCACCGCCGAGCGGATCGTGTACGGCGCCCTCGAGGGCGTCCGCGAGAAGACCGGCTCGGACCCGGTCGTCACGCTGAAGCGCGCGCTGGAGAACGTCAAGCCGGCCCTCGAGGTCAAGTCCCGCCGTGTCGGTGGCGCGACCTACCAGGTTCCGGTCGAGGTCCGTCCGGGCCGTGCCAGCACCCTGGCGCTGCGCTGGATGGTCGGTTACTCCCGCGCCCGTCGCGAGAAGACCATGACCGAGCGCCTGATGAACGAGATCCTCGACGCCAGCAACGGCCTGGGCGCTTCCGTGAAGCGTCGCGAGGACACCCACAAGATGGCCGAGTCCAACAAGGCCTTCGCGCACTACCGCTGGTAGTCCGTACCCCGTCACTAGACAGAGAGAGAACGAGCCACCATGGCTGCAACCTCCCTTGACCTCGCCAAGGTCCGCAACATCGGGATCATGGCGCACATCGACGCGGGCAAGACCACCACCACCGAGCGGATCCTGTTCTACACCGGTGTCTCGTACAAGATCGGTGAGGTCCACGATGGCGCTGCCACCATGGACTGGATGGAGCAGGAGCAGGAGCGCGGCATCACGATCACGTCGGCCGCGACGACCTGTCACTGGACGGTCGACGGCGTCGACAACACCATCAACATCATCGACACCCCGGGTCACGTCGACTTCACCGTCGAGGTGGAGCGTTCGCTGCGCGTCCTCGACGGTGCCGTGACGGTGTTCGACGGTGTCGCCGGTGTCGAGCCCCAGTCCGAGACCGTGTGGCGGCAGGCTGACCGCTACGGCGTCCCGCGCATCTGCTTCATCAACAAGCTGGACCGCACGGGCGCGAACTTCTTCTTCTGCGTCGACACCATCGTGGAGCGCCTCGGCGCCACCCCGCTGGTGATGCAGCTGCCGATCGGTGCCGAGGCGGACTTCAAGGGCGTTGTCGACCTTGTCCGCATGAAGGCTCTGGTCTGGTCCGCCGAGGCCGCCAAGGGCGAGATGTACGACGTCGTCGACATCCCGGCCGACCTCCAGGAGCAGGCCGCGGAGTACCGCGAGCAGCTGATCGACACCGTCTCGAACGTCAGCGACGAGATCATGGAGCTCGCCCTCGAGGGCGAGGAGATCCCGGTCGAGCTGCTGCAGGACGCGATCCGCAAGGGCACCCTGAACTCGGACTTCACCCCGATCTTCTGCGGTACCGCCTTCAAGAACAAGGGCGTTCAGCCCCTGCTCGACGCGGTCGTCAAGTACCTGCCGTCGCCGCTGGACATCACGTCCATCGAGGGCACCAAGCCCAACGACCCGGACACCAAGATCTCCCGCAAGGCGTCGGACGACGAGCCGCTGGCCGCGCTGGCGTTCAAGATCATGTCCGACCCGCACCTGGGCAAGCTCACCTTCGTCCGGATCTACTCCGGTCGCCTGGAGTCCGGCACCTCCGTGCTGAACGCCGTGAAGGGCAAGAAGGAGCGCATCGGCAAGATCTACCGCATGCACGCGAACAAGCGTGAGGAGATCGAGTCGGTGGGCGCCGGCGACATCGTCGCCGTCATGGGCCTGAAGCAGACCACCACCGGTGAGACGCTGGCCGACGAGAAGAGCCCGGTCATCCTGGAGTCCATGGACTTCCCGGCCCCGGTCATCCGCGTCGCCATCGAGCCCAAGTCCAAGGGTGACCAGGAGAAGCTGGGTGTCGCCATCCAGCGTCTCGCCGAGGAGGACCCGTCCTTCCAGGTCAACACGGACGAGGAGACCGGCCAGACCATCATCGCGGGCATGGGCGAGCTGCACCTCGAGGTGCTGGTCGACCGCATGCGTCGTGAGTTCAAGGTCGAGGCCAACGTCGGCAAGCCGCAGGTCGCGTACCGCGAGACGATCCGTCAGGCCGTCGAGCGCATCGACTACACCCACAAGAAGCAGACCGGTGGTTCCGGTCAGTTCGCCAAGGTGCAGATCGCGATCGAGCCGCTCGAGCAGGCCGAGGGCTACGAGTTCGTCAACCTGGTCACCGGTGGCCGCGTGCCGCGGGAGTACATCCCGTCGGTCGACGCCGGTTGCCAGGAGGCCATGGAGTTCGGTGTTCTCGCCGGCTACCCGCTGCAGGGTGTCCGCGTGAAGCTGCTCGACGGCCAGTCGCACGACGTCGACTCCTCCGAGCTCGCGTTCAAGATCGCCGGTTCGATGGCCTTCAAGGAAGGCGCGAAGAAGGCCAAGCCGGTCCTTCTCGAGCCGATGATGGCCGTCGAGGTCACCACGCCCGAGGACTACATGGGCGATGTGATCGGCGACATCAACTCTCGCCGTGGCCAGATCCGGTCCATGGACGAGCGTCACGGTGCCCGCGTCGTCACGGCGCTGGTGCCCCTCTCCGAGATGTTCGGCTACGTCGGTGACCTGCGCAGCAAGACCTCTGGTCGCGCGAGCTACTCGATGCAGTTCGACTCGTACGCCGAGGTCCCCAAGGCCGTGGCTGAGGAGATCATCGCCAAGTCCAAGGGCGAGTGAGGTCCGGCTCTGCCGGCATCAGAATCAGTCCGACATTCGGGATGATTCACACCCCTTAGGCTGTTTAGGAGGCGACCCGGGAGGATCCGGACGGATCCTCCCGGGGCCTCCGGCCCCCACCCGCGGGACGGTGCGAGGTGCTTCCGGCACCCGGGCCGGTCCCGATCAAAGACCAACTGACGTCAGCACGGCGTACAGGAACTGTCCTCAGGAGGACTCAGTGGCCAAGGCGAAGTTCGAGCGGACGAAGCCCCACGTCAACATCGGCACCATCGGTCACATCGACCACGGCAAGACCACGCTGACCGCGGCCATCACCAAGGTGCTGCACGACGCGTACCCGGAGATCAACCCCTTCACGCCGTTCGACCAGATCGACAAGGCCCCGGAGGAGCGTCAGCGCGGTATCACCATCTCGATCGCGCACGTCGAGTACCAGACCGAGGCGCGTCACTACGCCCACGTCGACTGCCCGGGTCACGCTGACTACATCAAGAACATGATCACCGGTGCCGCCCAGATGGACGGCGCCATCCTGGTGGTCGCCGCCACCGACGGCCCGATGCCGCAGACCAAGGAGCACGTCCTCCTGGCCCGCCAGGTCGGCGTCCCCTACATCGTCGTCGCCCTGAACAAGGCCGACATGGTGGACGACGAGGAGATCCTGGAGCTCGTCGAGCTCGAGGTCCGTGAGCTCCTCTCCGAGTACGAGTTCCCGGGCGACGACCTGCCGGTCGTCCGCGTCTCCGCCCTGAAGGCCCTCGAGGGCGACAAGGAGTGGGGCGAGAAGCTCCTCGGCCTCATGCACGCGGTCGACGAGAACATCCCCACCCCGGCCCGCGCCGTGGACCAGCCGTTCCTGATGCCGATCGAGGACGTCTTCACGATCACCGGTCGTGGCACCGTCGTCACCGGTCGCATCGAGCGCGGCATCCTCAAGGTCAACGAGACCGTCGACATCATCGGCATCAAGACCGAGAAGACCACCACCACGGTCACCGGCATCGAGATGTTCCGCAAGCTGCTCGACGAGGGCCAGGCCGGTGAGAACGTCGGTCTGCTGCTCCGTGGCATCAAGCGCGAGGACGTCGAGCGCGGCCAGGTCATCATCAAGCCGGGTTCGGTTACCCCGCACACCGACTTCGAGGCCCAGGCCTACATCCTGTCGAAGGACGAGGGTGGCCGCCACACCCCGTTCTTCAACAACTACCGCCCGCAGTTCTACTTCCGTACCACGGACGTGACCGGCGTCGTGACCCTCCCCGAGGGCACCGAGATGGTCATGCCGGGCGACAACACCGCCATGACCGTCGCGCTGATCCAGCCGGTCGCCATGGAGGAGGGCCTGAAGTTCGCCATCCGTGAGGGTGGCCGCACCGTCGGCGCCGGCCAGGTCACCAAGATCGTCAAGTAATTGACGCTCTGACCTGCCTGCCTCGTACAGGCCAGTCCGAAGGGCCCCACGCACCCCGCGGTGCGTGGGGCCCTTCGGCGTCCAGCCCGGCGCTCATCCGGGCGTACTTCCTCTCACGGACAGCTCATGGCCGACTGTTATGGTCGGCTCACCATCCAGCCCCCGCCGTCGCGGAAAGTGGGACCAACGCATGTCTACGGCACCGCTGTTGTCGGTCGTGATGCCGATCTACAACGAGCAGGAGGCGCTCCCGCTGACCGTCGAGCGGCTGCGTCCGATCCTGGACGGGCTGGGCGTCGACTACGAGGTCGTCGGGGTCGACGACGGCAGCCGGGACGCCACGCCCGTGCTCATGCAGAAGATCCGGCAGGACTGGCCGCAGTTCCGCATCGTCCGCTTCGCCCGCAACTCCGGGCACCAGGCCGCGCTCACCGCGGGCATCCACCGGGCGCTCGGCGACTACGTGGTGAGCATCGACGCCGACCTGCAGGACCCGCCGGAGAAGATCCCGGAGATGCTCGACCTGGCCCGCGAGCAGAGCCTCGACGTGGTCTACGGCGTGCGCGGGGACCGCGGCACCGACACCGCCTTCAAGCGCCGGTCGGCCGGCGCCTACTACTGGCTGATGCGCAAGCTGGTCGGCAAGCGGATGCCCAACCAGGCCGGCGACTTCCGGCTGCTCAGCCGCAACGCCGTGGACGCCCTCAAGCAGCTGCCCGAGCACCAGCCGGTCTACCGGCTGCTGGTGCCGTGGCTCGGCTTCCCCAGCGGCGAGGTGGTGTACGTCCGCGAGGAGCGGGTGGCCGGCGGCACCCACTATCCGCTGTCCAAGATGGTGCGGCTCGCGCTGGACAGCATCACCAACTTCTCCGCAGCCCCGCTGCGGCTGGCCACCTACCTGGGCCTGGTCAGCTTCGTGGTCTGCATCGGGCTCGCGATCCACGCCACCGTCGCGTACGCGCTCGGATCGACGGTGCCCGGCTGGTCCTCGCTGTTCATCGGGATGCTGTTCCTCGGCGGCGTGCAGCTGATCTGCGTCGGGCTGCTGGGGGAGTACGTCGGCCGGATCTACTCGGCGGTGCAGGCGCGCCCGACCTACTTCGTCGGCTACGACTCGGCCGAGGACGACGAGCGGGGCCGGGGCCGGTGACGCTGACCGGGGAACCCGCCGGTCCCACCCCGGGGGCCCGCCGCCAGCTGCCGTCCTTCCTGGTCATCGGCGTCCTCAGCACCGTCTTCTACCTGGGCCTGTTCGTCGTCGCGCGGTGGTTCACCGACCCGCAGGCGGCGAACCTGATCGCGCTGGCGGTCAGCGCGGTGGCCAACACGGCGGCCAACCGCCGCTTCACCTTCGGGGTGGTCGGCTCGCAGGGCATGGTCCGCCACCAGCTGCAGGGCGCGGTGGCCTTCCTGATCGGGCTCGGCCTCAGCTCGGGGGTGCTCGCCCTGCTGGACCGGGTGGTGCCGCACGCCTCCCGGCCGGTGGAGGTCGGCGGGCTGGTCGTCGCCAACGGGCTGGCCACGGTCGCCCGGTTCGTCCTGCTGAAGGTCTGGGTCTTCCGCGGCGGCTCCGCCGGACCGTCCGGCTCCTGAGCCTCCGCCCGCCCGCCGGTCCGACACCTCCCCGGTCCGACCGTTCCGCGCCCGGCCCAGGCGCACCCCCGGGCCGCTTCGGGCGGTCGCGACCTCGGTATGCTGGGCCCCCGTAGCCTGCCCGCAGACCCGGACCCGATGGGGGAGACGGGCGGCAGGCACCGAACCGGAGGGGCGCGGCCCGGTGCCGACCGTACACAGCTCGCCCGACGCGGGGCCCGGCGCCCGACCGCGCCGCCGCGGCCGCTGCCCGGGCCGCCCGCCGGTCCGCGCGGAACCGGCGCGGCGAGTGCGCTCGTCTCCGACGACGACGACCAGTGGTCCGCCGGCCGGTTCCGGGCCGTCGACGTGCTCCCGGCCCCGCATCCGCCGATGACCGTCCCGACCGCGGGCCGCGCGGTGAGCGGAGGACCGAGCCGGACCCGGCGGAGCAGGGGGTGAAGCTCACCGTGTCGAGTGACTTGCGGACGCTCCGGAGCCGCACCTTCCCGGGGCTCGACAAGGGGCCTGACATGGGGCCTGACATGCGGTCCGAGGTGGGGCCGGGCAAGGCGTCCGGCGGGGGCGCGGGCGCACTGGGCATTCACGGCCACCCGCTACTATTCACAGCAATCGCACGGCCTGGCCGGCCTCGTGCGGAAACGTATGGTAAGGCCGGCCGGTGAATTCGGTGGTCATGTGATGAAGAACCCGATCGCCAAGCTACTGGGGGTGCTTCCCCCGGGGGCGCGGCTCGTGGTCGGTGGCACGGTCGTGCTCGGAGCCTCGGCGTACGTCTACATGGCGCTCGTGGGCTACAGCCTGAGCACCGTCGGCGCGGCCAGGGTGACGATGCTCTGGACCATCGTGATGTCCGTGGGGTGGGGACTCTTCCAGCCCGTCGAGCTCGAACTGACCCGGCTGGTGGCCGCCCGCAAGGTCGCCGGGCACGGGGCGCTGCCCGCCGTGCGGCGGATGCTGCTGCTCGCCATGGCGATCCTGGTCGCGGTCTGCGCGGTGCTGGCGGTCGCCGCCCGCCCGATCGCCGACCAGCTGTTCAGCGGCGACCGGACCCTGGTGGTCGCGCTGGCCGGCGGCCTGGCGGGCCTCGCGGTGAGCTCGGTCGCCCGCGGCGCGCTGGCCGGCCTCGGGCTGTTCGGCCCGTACGGCACCCAGCTGGCGGTCGACGGCGGGCTGCGGATAGGGCTGGCCGCGCTGGCGGCGGTGGTCGGTCTGCACTCGGCACTGGCCTTCGGCCTGATCCTGTTCGTCTCCCCGCTGGCCGCCTCGCTGATCGGCCTGCGCGACACCCTGGCCGACCGCACCCCGGGGCCGGAGGTGTCCTGGAAGCAGCTGACCAGCGGCCTCGGCCTGCTGATCGCCTCGGTGATGCTCAGCCAGCTGGTGGTCAACGCGACCGTGGTCTGCGTGCGCCTGCTGTCGCCGAAGCACTCCGAGGCCTCCGACGCGCTGGTCTTCGCGATCGGCCAGGCGGTGGTGATGGCCCGGGCGCCGCTGTTCGCCTACAGCGCCCTGCAGGCCTCGATGGTCTCCGCGCTCTCCGGCGCCGCCGCGGCCGGGGACCACGCCGAGTTCCGCAAGGTGCTGACCCGCACCACCGCGATCGTCGCCGCGATGTGCATCGGCGGCGGCCTGCCGGTGATCGTGCTCGGCTCCAAGCTCAACCCGCTGCTCTTCAACGCCAAGGACGTGCTCGGACCGCTGGACTTCACCTGGCTGGTGTTCGGGACGCTCTGCTACGTCCTCGCGACGGTCTTCGGCCAGGCGCTGATGTCGAGCGCGCAGCACCGGCGTCAGCTGGTGGGGTGGACCGCCGGTTCCGTAGCATTGGTGGCTGTCGCGCTCGCTCCGGGTGCCGTCGGCCTCCGCGCGGAGTTCGCGTACCTGGCGGGCTCACTGGTCAGTGCCGCACTGATGCTGTGGTCGCTGTACCGCGCGTTCCCCTCCCGTCCCGCGGCGGCGCCCGCCGACCGGACCGCGGCCGAGCCGCTGCGGACCTCCTGAGGCGGGGGACCGGACCGTGATCGGCCGTCGCCCATGACCATCACCGACAGACCCGAGGCACGCGGAGCCGTGCCGTTCGCCAAGCATGGAGCCCCTGTGTCCGAGTATGACAACGTCTGGCTGGTGATCCCGGCCTACAACGAAGGCCAGGTGATCGCCGAGGTCGTGGAGGGCGCGCGCAAGACCTTCCCGAACATCGTGGTGATCGACGACGGCTGCACCGACGACACGGCCGAGCACGTCATGACGACCGGCGCGCACCTGGTGCGCCACCCGGTCAACCTCGGGCAGGGGGCCGCGCTCCAGACCGGTCTGAAGTACGCGCTGGCCCAGGAGGGCGCCGAGTACTTCGCGACCTTCGACGCGGACGGTCAGCACCAGACCGCGGACGTCGAGAAGATGGTGGCGCTGCTGCGCGAGGGCGAGGCCGACATCGTGCTCGGCTCCCGCTTCATCGAGCAGACCGGCCAGGTGCCGTGGATCAAGCGGGTGGTGCTCCGCACCGCCGCCGCGGTCAGCCCGACGGCCCGCAAGCTCAAGCTCACCGACGCGCACAACGGTCTGCGGGTGATGAACCGCGAGGCCGCCAGCCGGATCAAGATCACCATGAACGGCATGGCGCACGCTTCGGAGATCGTTTCCTTCCTCGCCGGCTCGGACCTGCGGGTCGCCGAACTCCCGGTGGACATCCTGTACACCGACTACTCGCGCGCCAAGGGCCAGTCCCTGATCAACGGCGTGAACATCCTCTTCGACATCTCGCTGCGGGAGCGTAACCGCCGATGAATCACCTCTGGATCCAGCTGATCCTGGTCGCGGCCGCGGTGGCCATGGCCCTCCTGTTCGTCCGGCGCTGGGACGCCGCGAACACCCGGGCGTGGAAGCGCATCGCCTTCGCGCTGTTCGTGATCGCCAACGTCGTCGCCATCCTGTGGCCGAGCGGCGTGACCAAGCTCGCCACCGCGCTCGGCGTCGGCCGCGGCACCGACCTGGTGCTCTACCTGATGGTGATCGCGATGGGCTTCCTCACCCTCAACACCTACCTGCGCTTCCGCTCGCTGGAGAAGAAGATCACCGACCTGGCCCGCACCGTGGCCATCACCGAGGGCATCCGCCACAACAACGACCGCCTCGACGCCCCGGTCAGCTCCGACCGCTGACCGGGCGACTCCCGCACGGCGAGGGAACGAGTACGAGGAAGGGCCGCACCCACCGGGTGCGGCCCTTACTCGTCGGTCGGGTGGCTCAGGCGCGGGCCTCGCGGAACACCAGCGTCCTGGTGCCCCAGAACCGCAGGGCGGTCGCGAGGGCCATGCCGATCACGCTGCTGGAGACCAGGTCCGCGGTCGGGCTGGTCAGGCCGAGCAGGTAGTGCGAGAAGCCGAGGCAGCCGAGCTGGACCAGCGCACCCACCAGGTTGACCGCGAGGAACAGCGCGGTCTCCCGGCCGGTCTCGCCGGTCGGTCCGCCGGCCCGGCGCTCCCGGAACGTCCAGTACTTGTTCCCGACGAAGGCGACCACGGTCGAGGCGCCCAGCGAGATCACCTTGGCGAGGACCGGGCCGAGCGAGTCGCGCAGCAGGACGAACAGGACGACGTCGGTGGCGTAGCCGAGCCCACCGATGACCCCGAACTTCAGCAGCTCCGGCAGTGCGGAACGGAGCTGTTCACGGCTCGCCATCTCAGACGGCACCCAGGACGGAGAAACCGTACAGGCAGGCCCAGATCGCACCGAGCAGCAGCAGCGGGCGGTCCTTCAGCACCACGTTCTCCGGGGCCTCGGCGGCGCCGCGGTCGGCGAAGACCGCGTACCGCAGGATGGCGAAGACGAAGGGGAGGACGGTGATCTGGCGCAGCGCGGTGTCCGCGCCGGTGCTGTGGTCCGAGGACCAGAGGCAGTAGCTGAGCACGGTGACGGCGGCGGAGGCCTGCCAGACGAAGCGGAGGTAGCTGTCGCTGTACTCGCCGAGCAGCTTGCGCGAGCTGGCGGCCTTGTCGCCCATGCTGACCAGCTCGGAGTAGCGCTTCGCCCCGACCATGAAGAGCGCGGCGAACCCGGTGGTGATGAGGAACCACTGGGACAGCTGGATCTGGGCGGCGAGACCGCCGATCATCGCGCGGATCAGGAAGCCGGAGGTGACGAAGGCGAGGTCGACCACCAGGACGTGCTTGAGGCCGGTGCAGTACAGGAACTGCATCACCAGGTAGCAGCCCAGCGCGATCGCGGTCGGGGTGTTGCAGAGCAGCAGGGCGCCGGTGATGGCGCCGCCGGCGAGCAGGGCCGCGCACAGGTAGGCGACCGGCAGCGGCACCACGCCGGAGGCGATCGGGCGGTGGCGCTTCGTCGGATGGGCGCGGTCCGCCTCGACGTCCATGGCGTCGTTGAGGAAGTAGATCGCGGACGCCGCTGCGCAGAAGAGCACGAAGACGATGCCGACCTGACGGAGCACCGCGGTATGGGTGAGCATCCCGGCCGCGCCGGGGGCGGCGAGGACGAGCACGTTCTTGACCCACTGGCGGGGCCGGGCGTTGCGGATCAGGCCGCCGGGCAGCGCCTTGAGCCGGAACGGGCGGACGGCTGACGCGGTGTCGACCTCGACCGCGGCGCGGACCTCGGTCGCGGCGGTTATCTCGGGAGCGGTCGCGGTCGCGGTCGCGGTCGCGGTTCCGGACTCCAGGGTCGCCTCAGCCATCGGCCCGCTGACCCTTGGTGATCCAGGAGCGGCCGGCCGCGGCGACGGCGGCGCCGAGCGCGGCGCCCCCGACCACGTCGGACATGTAGTGGACACCGACGACCAGGCGGGAGAAGCACACCGCGCCGGCGACCGGGGCGATGGTCGCGGCCGGCAGCAGCGGCGCGAAGGCGACGACCGCGGCCGCGGAGGAGGTGGCGTGCGAGCTCGGGAAGCTGTGCTTCCCGGCGGTCTTCACGAGCGGCTCCATGCCCGGGCCGTTCGGGCGGGGGCGGCGGACGACGCGCTTGATGGCCATGCTGGCGACGTGGGCGCCGGCGACGGCGGCGGTGGCCCGGAGCCAGTTGCCGCGGCGGTCGGAGTCGACGATCGCACCGGCGACACCGAGCGCGAGCCAGCCTGCGGCGTGCTCGCCGGTCCAGGACAGGGCCTTGCTGACGTCAACCGAACGCTTGTCGCCGAACCGCTCGCGGACCGATCGGTGGACCTGGTCGTCCACTCGTTGCAACGCCCGGAGAATCTGGGCCATTCTGGTTGTCCTCTGACGAAGAAGCGGGGAAGCGCGCCTTCTGAAGCGGGGGACCGGACGTCACCTCGGTACCACAGAACCCTGGATAGCCCTGGGTGCCCCCCGGCGACACGCGTGCACGGCAAGGATACAGACCGGCTCGAACGGCCTTCGAGCACCCCCGCCCACCTCTTATGCCGGGCCCTGTGTAAGCGGACGAGCAGTGACCATTCGGACAATTTACCTGCAGTTGGGTAATCAATTAATCGGTTGGTCGCCTCTGGTACCGTCGCCCGGATCACTGTCAAGTGCCGTATGAGGCCGAGTCGTGGATGGGTTGAGGTTCTCTCGTGGGCGTACTGGGGCTGTTGGCGGCTCTGTTGGCGACAGCCGTCGGCACGGCGCATGTGATCGGAGCGCTGGGGCCGTGGCGCGCCGCTGAGGCCCTGTCGGGCTGGATCCTGGCGGGGGTGGCCCAGTTGATCGGGCTGGCCCTACTGGTCGGCGTCCCGGTCCACGGCCTGAAGCCGGTCCCGATGCTCGCCGTGGCCGTCCTGGCCGGCGCCGCCGAGGTGGTCGTGGTGCGCACTCGGCCCGACCTGCTGGTGCGTCACCGCGAGACGGTCTCCGGCGTCCTGCGGGCGGTCCGCCGCTGCGGGTCGGTCTGGCGCAACCCGGCCGTGGTCGTCCTCGCGCTGCTGGTGCTGGCCGGGTACGGCTGGCGGATCGCGCTCGGCTCGTTCGTCCTGCCCAGCGAGTGGGACGGCATGTGGTACCACCTGGTCGGCCCGGCCCAGTGGATCCAGGACGGCCACATCGGGCACACCCCGGCCGCGTTCTGGTCGGACGTCTACCCGCAGGGCCAGGAGGTCCTCGGGGCCTGGGCCGGTGTCTTCACCCACACCCTGCGCTGGTCGTGGGCCGCGGGCCTGCCGTTCTTCCTGCTCGGGTTCACCTCCGCGGTGGGCCTGGCGGTGCGGTTCGGCGCGCGCCGCGACCACGCGCTGCTCGGCGCGCTCGGCTTCCTGCTGATCCCCGCCGTCATCGCCCAGTCCTCGACCTCCTACGTCGACGTGGGCGCGGCGACCACCGCGACGGCCGCGTTCCAGTTCGTGCTGGCCCTGCCGAACGGCCGCGGCGCCGTCGAGGGGCGGCTGAACCACCTGTGGCTGGCCGGTGTGGCGCTCGCCCTCGGCACCAGCGTGAAGGCCTCCAACCTGCTGACCATGGCCTGCGTCGTCGCCGTGGGCGTCGGCCAGGTCGTCCTGACGATCGTCGCGGACCGCCGGGCGGCCGCCGCCGGCTCGACGGATCGCGGCCCGGCCGGGCCGCTGCGGCACGGGGTGGGCCGACTGGTGGTGTTGGGGACGGCCATGGTGCTGCCGTCGGTGCTGCTGTCCTCGTACTGGTACGTCCGGACCTGGATCAAGTACGACAACCCCTTTTACCCGTTCACGATGTTCGGGTTCATCGGCAAGGGGACCGTGCAGGACCTGATCATGGTCAACAACACCCCGGGCGTGATCAAGGCCGCCGGCGGCGTCCCGGGCCAGCTCTGGGAGTCGTGGACCACGCCGGTCGCCGTTCCCTTCTCGTACGACCAGCGGCTGGGCGGTCTCGGCACCGGGTGGCTCTGGGTGCTGTTCCCGGCCGTGATCGTGGGCGTGGTCGTCTTCGTCCGCCGCCGCCAGTGGGCGCCGCTGCTCGGCCTGCTGCTGCCGATGATGGTGATGGTCGCGGCCAGCCCGGGGCCGTGGTGGGCGCGCTACACCGTCTACCTGCCGATCCTGGGCGGGGTCTTCCTCGCGGTCTTCCTGACCTGGATCACCGGGACCGCCGAGCGGCCCGTCGGCGGGCTCGGGTACGCCCGGTGGGCGCTCGCGGTGGCCATCGGGTTCGCCCTGGTGGGCACCGCCGGGAACGCGGGGTGGAAGGCGAGCCAGCCCTCCTGGGTGGCGCCGTCGCCGGGCTGGCTGCCGACCTTCGACGCGTTCCGCGGGACGGTCGACCTGATGCAGCACCGCCGCACCCAGCAGGACAAGGTCTGGCCGTGGAGCGACTTCCCCAGCGCGCGGAAGCTGCCCAAGGGCTCGGTCATCGCGATCTCGGACCAGGGGCCGGACATCCGGCTGCCGCTGGTGGGCATGAAGATGGAGCGCAGGCTCGTCCAGGTGACCACCAACGACGACCTCAGGACCTTCGAGGCCGGCGTGCGCCGCAGCGGTGCCCAGTACCTCGCCCTCGACCCGTCCGGGTGGCGGGACAAGCAGATGATCAAGCTGGTCGAGTCCGACCCGACCCGGTTCCGGCTGGTCAGCGGGAACGACCCGGTCCACATCTACGCCTTCGACGGCCGCTGATCCGACCGGTCGACACCACGAAGCCCTTCCCGCGGACCTCTGCGGGAAGGGCTTCGTCGTACGGTCGTGCTGTCGTACTGGACCGGCGGTCAGCCGCTGACCAGCGCGGCCATCACCGCAGAGAGCCGCCCGGAGGCGGCGCCGGGCGCGCTCGCCTTCGGGTACGGGTTGCGGTCCGAGCAGGGCGACTTCAGCGGGTCGTGCTGCTGCAGCTGCTTCGCCTGCTCGGCGGCCCGCTGCTCCAGGAAGGTCGCGGCCTCCTCCGACGTCGCCGGCGTCCGGCACAGGTTCGCCGCCACGTACGGCGAGCAGCTGCCGTCGGGCGACCGCAGGGTCTGCGCCTCCCAGGCGAAATTGCCGTAGCCGGCCCGCACCGACGGGTCCTCCGGCATGTACTTGCCGGCGGTGGAGGAAGCGGCCATGCCGAACAGCAGCCCGAGGGCGCAGAACGCGCCGACCACGGCCCCGCGCGGCGTGCGGACGGCGGCCGGCGGTCCGGACGCGGCGGGCGCGGTCTTCAGCCGCCGGGTCCGGTAGCGGTCCGCGCCGAGGTGGAACGCGAACCCGGTGAGCGCGATGAAGCAGTACAGCAGCTGCCCGTTGGTGCGCGGGTACAGCATGATCGCCTGGTTCTGGAACATGTGGGCGGCGTACCAGTAGCGCATCAGGAAGGCGCTCGCCGCCGCCGCGGCCAGCGCCAGCACGACGGAGTTGCGCGGCCCGAGCGCGAGCGCCGCAGCGGCCCCGGCGAGCAGCAGCAGCACGAACAGGCCGACCCCGCCGATCTCGCCCGGCACCGGCCAGGTGGTGTACGCCAGCGAGCCGGGCACGTCGCTGCCCCACATCGCGAAGTAGCTGGGCTCGGTGTAGACGTCGAAGTAGCAGTACCGGTCGACGGCCGCACCGGCCGAGGTGAGCAGCTGGTACAGGTAGGCGCCGGAGACCAGCAGGAACGTCACGAAGGTGGCGCCCAGCAGCAGCAGGGCGACGCCCAGGGCGCGGAAGCCGTGCAGCCGCTGGAGCCGCACCAGGAGGATCAGCCCGAGCAGGGCGAGCCCCGCGGCGGACCAGACGAACCAGCCGGAGTACAGCAGGAACAGCACCCCGAGGGTCCCGCCGACGGCCGCGCCGAGCAGGACCGCCTCGCGTCGGCCGAGCAGCTGCGCGCGCTGGACCAGCTGCAGCAGCTTGGCCAGGACGGGGAGCAGGCCGACCAGGACCATCGAGGTGTACGGCTTGTACGGGTCCATCAGCGGCAGCGCCGAGGTGACGCCGATCCCGAGCGCCCACAGCGGGGGCAGTAGCAGCCGCCACGCGAGGTAGGCGGTGGGGCCCAGCAGCGCGGTGAACGCCAGGTCGAGCAGCTTGAGCGCGTGGCCCGGGTCCCCGTCGGTGAACAGGCGCGTGGACCAGCTCAGGAGGTGCGGGAACAGCGGGGGGTAGGTCGGATCCACCGATCCGCCGTGGAGCAGTTGGTACGCCCAGTTCTGCAGGGTCAGCGAGTCGCCGGCCTGACCGTTCAGCGGCCAGCTGGTGCCCTTCAGCGCGACCGAGATGCCCGCCGCGGTAATTCCGGTGGCGAGGCCGGAGATTACCGCCGCGCCGAGTTGCACCGGAAGCAGTTTCCGGTGGCGCATTGCCGGAATGACCGCGGCGAGCGTCGCCCCGAGCAGCAGCAGCAGAAAGAGCTGGAGCCAGGCGAGTCCGCTCACCTGGCCCATCCGCACCATGGGATTCACGTCCGCGTAACGCGCCAGCCACGTGGTGAACAGCGCGACGACGACTCCCGTGGCGCCCTCGGCGATCAGCCACCACCGCGATTCGGGGCGGCCGGTGGCCGGGCGCGGGGAGGGGTAGGGATCCGGCGGGGTGGCGCGCGGCCGGCCTGTCTCTTCGAGGCCGTCGAGTGCGCTGATGGTCATTCGGGAACCCTTCGAAACCCGGTGGGGGCGCGGTGCCCCGAAGGGGACTGTAACAGTAGCCTGATATTGCCATCGGTGGCGCACGGAATACCCGGAATGGGCTGACAAGGCGGACAACCGGCACGCGGATCGGACATTCCGGGTGCGGCGCGGAAATCCGCATTTCCGGACGGCGCCTTGAACCGGGAGATCCGCCGGGGCCGTTCTCCCCGGGTGCCGGCCGGTCGCTCACGGCGGCCGGTGCGACGGTCCGGAGCGGCACCGCTCGGCGATCACCGGTCGGAAGCTGGTTGACTTGGCTCGCCCGGCGGCCGCGGCCGGACGGCACCGAAGCACGACCCAGGACCAGGAGGTGCGGCGCCGCCATGAGCGTCGATTTCGTCATCCCGTACTACGGCGACCCGGAGTACCTGTTCGCCACCATCGACAGCATCCGGGCGCAGCACCAGCAGGACTGGCGGCTGACCGTGGTGGACGACCAGTACCCGGGCAACCGGGCGCTGGAGTACATCGAGGGCCTGGCCGACGAGCGGATCCGCTACGTCCGCAACGAGGAGCGGCTCGGCCCCAACGGCAACACCTACAAGGCCTCCACCCTGGCCGAGCGCGAGTTCGTCTCGATGATGGGTGCCGACGACCTGCTGGAGCCGAACTACCTGGACGTCGTCCTGGAGCGGATGAAGGCCGACCCGAACGCGATCGCGGTCCAGCCGGGCGTGAAGGTGATGGACAGCGACGGGGTCCTGGTGCCGTCGCTCGGCATCGGTGACAAGGTCAAGCGCCGGATCGCCGCTCCGGCCCGCAAGGCGGGCCTGATCAGCGGCGAGGACGCGGTGAAGAGCCTGCTGTCCGGGAACTGGCTGTACACCCCGTCGCTGCTCTACCGGCAGTCCGCGCTGTCGAAGATCCCGTACCGCCCGGACATCGACGCCGTCCACGACCTGGCGTTCATGGTCGACATGCTGATGGAGGGCGGCAACCTGCTGGTCGACGAGCGCGAGGTGTTCCGCTACCGCCGCCACCAGGCCAGCGACTCCTCGACCCGGGTCAAGGACGGCAAGCGCTTCGACGAGGAGCTGCGCTACTACGGGCTGATCGCCAAGGAACTGCGCGCCAAGGGCTGGAACGCGGCGGCCCGCTCGGCCGACCTGCACCTGTCGTCCCGGCTGCACGCCCTGATGGTCGCCGCCGGACGCCTCGGCGCGGGCGACTTCGCCCATGCCGGAGCCATGGTCGGCCGCGCCGTCCGCAGCAGCTGACCCGGCCCGGGAGCGGCCTGCGGCGGGGCCTCGTCCGCCGAATGATCACACTGGCTCCACATCAGGCCGCATGGCAGACTTCCCGAGCGATCCAAGGAGTGGGGGTGCGTGCAGGTGACTCGCGGCGCACCTGCAAGTAGGACATGACAAGTGCTGGTTCCAACAACGAGGGAAGTGCCCCGGTGCAGCCGTTGATCGATTCTGCCCAGGAGCCCGGCGGGCGGAGATTGCGGGAGGACGGCGACGGGAACGCGACCGCGGCCGCCGCCGAGCAGTCGACGCCCTCGGCGCTGCTGGTCCGGCTGCGGGCCCTCGCCGCCCACCGCTGGTTCTGGCCGGTGGCCCTGGTGCTCGGCTACCTCGGGCAGACGGCGTTCCGGCTGGCGCTGTCGATCCACAACTACTACCCCTCGGTGCACGCGGACGAGGACGGCTACCTCGCGATCGCGCGGGTGCTGGCCGGCCACCCGGCCAGCGAGATGCCCACCGGCGTGATCATCCCCGGCGGCTACCCGCTGCTGATCTCGCCGGCGCTGCGGCTCGCCGACAACCCGGCCACCGCGTACCACCTGATCATGGTCATCAACGCGGTGCTCAACGCGTTGGTCTTCCCCCTGGTCTTCGTGGCGGCCCGCCGGCTGGGCCTGTCCCGTCCGCACGCCTTCCTGGCCGGCACCGCCGTCGCGCTGGTGCCGCCGGTGATCTTCTACTCCCAGTTCGTGATGACGGACGCCGTCCTCCCGGTGCTCCTGCTCATCTGGCTGATCGGGATGCACGGCTGGCTCTCGCCCGGGTCGATGCGCCGGCGCTCGCTGTACGCGGCGGCGATGAGCCTGGCCGCCGGTTACTCGATGGCCACCCACGACCGCGGCGGCGTGGTCGTGGCGCTGACCGCCCTGGTCCTGCTGGTGGTGCTGGCCCTCGGCTGGGCCCCGCGCCTCTCGGCGGTGGCCGGTGTGGCCGCGCTCGCGGTGGCCTACGCCGGCGTGAAGCTGCTGTCCGCCTACGTCACCGGCCAGTTCAAGGACGTGCCCGACGCCGGGGTGGGCAACAAGGTCTTCGACAACCTCGAGAACGGCAAGCTCACCACCACGATCATCGTCCGCACGTTCGGCGAGCTGTGGTACTTCACCACCTCGACCTACGGCCTCGGGGCGATCGCCTTCGTGCTGTGCGTGGTGGCAGTGTTCCACCGCCGCTTCCCGGTGGCCCAGCGGGTGGTGGCCTTCTGCATGGTCGCCCTGCTGTGCGGCACCGCACTGGCCTCCGCGGCCGGTCTCGCGGACGACAACCGGGTCGACAACTGGGTGTACGCCCGCTACTGCGCCGTGCTGGTGCCGGTGTTCATGCTGGTCGGCCTGGCCGTGCTGTTCCGGTCCGGGACGCGTTCGCTGCTGCGGCTGGCCGCGGTCGGCGTGGTGGTCATCGGGATCGCCATGCTGTCGGTCACCGAGTACGCGGGTTCCAAGCTCAACGTGTGGATCATCCCGTGGGCCGTGCCGGACGCGCAGTTCCTCTCCTCGGCCTGGGACGGCCTGCACATGGTCCGGACCACCCTGGGCGCGCTCGCCGTGCTGGCCGTCTGCCTGCTGCTGCGGGTGGCCGGCGGCCGCCGGATCGTCGCGGCCCTGGTCGGCTGCCTGACGATCTTCGCCGCCTACGCCACGGTCGCCGTCACCGACAACGTGGCCAAGCCGCACGCCAAGTTCCGCAAGTACGAGTCCGTCGGCCTGGCCAAGGAGGCCGGCATCCGCAAGGACGACAGCGTGATCCTGGACTGGGACCTGCCCTGGGGCACCCGGATGTCGCTGACCTTCGAGGTCTACCAGGGCCGGGTCTGGACCAGCAACGTCAAGCACGGCAACACCCCGCCGGAGCAGGCCACCGCCATGCTGCTGACCTACCCCAAGCCCAAGGACGACGCCGCCAAGGATGCGAAGGACGCGAAGGGCGCGAAGGACGCCAAGGGCAAGGAGCCCGAGGTGAAGCCGGAGGACAGCTGGGACAAGCCGCTCCCGGGCTGGCACGTCGCGAAGTCCAGCAAGGACCACGACTGGGTGCTCTGGCGCAAGGACTGAGCAGCGGGACCACCCCGTCGGGGCCGGTGAGGTACGCCTCACCGGCCCCGATTGGCATCCCGGCTGCTCCATGTGGCAGTATGTCCAAGTTGCTCGGTTGAGTGCCGATGCTGCGCGCCTCCCGCCGGGAGGACTGGAAGCGAGTCCCATGTACTCGTCGTTCCCGTGATGGCCGTCAAGCGTGAGTTCTACGCCACGGCAGCTGCGGGGCGAAAGTACGGGAATCTTCCGGGAAGCGTGAGCGGGGCCTCGACCCGGCTGCCCCCCCACCCCGAAAGTTCGAAACCGACGAAGTACTTCGCCGGTTTTTTGCAAGCGCGAGTGCGACACGCCCGAGCGCGGGGGTCGGAGGGGGGTCGTGAAGTGACTAAGGACAAAGGACTACTGAGTAGCCATGGCGGGACAGAAGATCCGCATCCGGCTCAAGGCCTACGACCACGAGGTCATCGACTCCTCGGCGAAGAAGATCGTCGAGACGGTGATCCGTACTGGTGCGCAGGTCGCGGGCCCGGTGCCGCTGCCCACTGAGAAGAACGTGTACTGCGTCATCCGCTCGCCGCACAAGTACAAGGACTCGCGCGAGCACTTCGAGATGCGTACTCACAAGCGTCTGATCGACATCCTCGACCCCACGCCGAAGACGGTTGACTCGCTGATGCGTCTCGACCTGCCGGCCGGCGTCGACATCGAGATCAAGCTCTGAGAGGCGCACCGAAGATGGCTAAGCAGATTAAGGGCATCCTGGGCGAGAAGCTCGGCATGACCCAGGTCTGGGACGAGAACAACCGGGTCGTCCCGGTGACCGTCGTCAAGGCCGGGCCGAATGTCGTGACCCAGGTCCACACCGCCGACAGCCCGGCCGGCTACAGCGCCGTCCAGCTCGGCTTCGGCGAGATCGACCCCCGCAAGGTGAACAAGCCCCTCGCGGGCCACTTCGCCAAGGCCGGTGTCACCCCGCGCCGCCACCTGGTCGAGATCCGTACCTCGGACGCGTCCGAGTACACCCTGGGCCAGGAGATCACCGCCGAGCTGTTCGAGGCGGGTGTCAAGGTCGACGTGACCGGCACCTCCAAGGGCAAGGGCTTCGCCGGTGTCATGAAGCGCCACAACTTCCGTGGTCTCGGCGCCGGTCACGGCACCCAGCGCAAGCACCGCTCGCCCGGTTCCATCGGTGGCTGCGCCACCCCGGGCCGTGTGTTCAAGGGCCTGCGCATGGCTGGTCGGATGGGCCACGAGCGTGTGACCACCCAGAACCTGACCGTGCACGCGGTCGACGCGGAGAAGGGTCTGCTGCTCATCAAGGGCGCCGTCCCGGGCCCGAACGGCGGCCTCGTCCTCGTCCGCACCGCGGCGAAGGGGCTGTGAGGAAATGAGCACCATTGACATCCTGTCGCCGGCTGGCGACAAGACCGGCAGCATCGAGCTGCCGGCCGAGATCTTCGACGCGAAGGTCAGCGTTCCGCTGATGCACCAGGTCGTCGTGGCGCAGCTCGCTGCGGCCCGTCAGGGCACCCACAAGACCAAGACTCGCGGCGAGGTCCGCGGTGGCGGCAAGAAGCCGTACCGCCAGAAGGGCACCGGCCGCGCCCGTCAGGGCTCGACCCGTGCGCCGCAGTTCGCCGGCGGTGGCGTCGTGCACGGTCCCGTGCCGCGCGACTACTCGCAGCGGACCCCGAAGAAGATGATCGCCGCCGCCCTGCGCGGTGCGCTCACCGACCGGGCCCGCCACAACCGCATTCACGTCGTCACCGGCGTGACCGCGACCGAGGCGCCGTCGACCAAGGCCGCCAAGGGCCTGTTCGGCAAGATCACCGACCGCAAGAACGTCCTCCTGGTCGTCGAGCGTTCGGACGAGCTGGGCCTCAAGTCCGCTCGCAACCTGCCGAACGTCCACATCCTGGACGCCGGTCAGCTGAACACCTACGACGTGCTCGTCTCCGACGATGTGGTCTTCACCCAGGCCGCCTTCGAGCGTTTCGTGGCCGGTCCGGCCGCGTCCGCCAAGGCCGTTGCCGCTGAGGGCGAGCTCGAAGGGAGCGCCGCCTGATGAGCGACGTTACGAGCAAGACGTTCACGGACCCCCGTGACGTCCTGGTGAAGCCGGTCATCTCGGAGAAGAGCTACTCGCTCCTCGACGAGAACAAGTACACGTTCATCGTGTCGCCGGGCGCCAACAAGACCCAGATCAAGCAGGCCGTCGAGGCGGTTTTCTCGGTCAAGGTCGAGGCTGTCAACACGATCAACCGTCAGGGCAAGCGCAAGCGCTCCAAGACGGGCTTTGGCAAGCGCAAGGACACCAAGCGCGCCATCGTGACGCTGGCCGAGGGCAACCGCATCGACATCTTCGGTGGTCCGGTCTCCTGAACCAGGAGATCGTGATCGTCGATTAGGACGAGGACGAGAGAGCCAAATGGGCATCCGCAAGTACAAGCCGACCACGCCGGGCCGTCGCGGCTCCAGCGTGGCCGACTTCGTAGAAATCACGCGGTCCACCCCGGAGAAGTCGCTGGTTCGCCCCCTGCACAGCAAGGGCGGCCGCAACAACGCCGGTCGTGTCACCGCTCGCCACCAGGGTGGCGGTCACAAGCGCGCCTACCGCGTGATCGACTTCCGTCGTCACGACAAGGACGGCGTGCCGGCCAAGGTCGCGCACATCGAGTACGACCCGAACCGCACCGCGCGCATCGCGCTCCTGCACTACGCGGACGGCGAGAAGCGCTACATCATCGCTCCGCGCGGCATCACGCAGGGTGACCGGATCGAGAACGGCGCTGGCGCCGACATCAAGCCGGGCAACAACCTGCCGCTGCGCAACATCCCGGTCGGTACCACCATCCACGCGGTGGAGCTGCGTCCCGGTGGCGGTGCCAAGCTGGCCCGCTCCGCCGGTTCCGGCATCCAGCTGCTGGCGCGTGAGGGCAAGATGGCGCACCTGCGCATGCCCTCCGGTGAGATCCGCCTGGTCGACGCGCGCTGCCGCGCCACCGTCGGCGAGGTCGGCAACGCCGAGCAGTCGAACATCAACTGGGGCAAGGCCGGCCGCATGCGCTGGAAGGGCGTCCGCCCGACCGTGCGTGGTGTCGCCATGAACCCGATCGACCACCCGCACGGTGGTGGTGAGGGTAAGACCTCCGGTGGTCGCCACCCGGTCTCGCCGTGGGGTAAGCCCGAGGGCCGTACCCGTCGCCCGAACAAGGCGTCGGACAAGCTCATCGTGCGCCGCCGCAAGACCAACAAGAAGCGCTAGGAGCAGGTCAGATGCCGCGCAGTCTCAAGAAGGGCCCCTTCATCGACGGCCACCTCATCAAGAAGGTGGACGCTCAGAACGAGGCGGGTACCCAGAACGTCATCAAGACCTGGTCCCGTCGTTCCGTGATCTCGCCGAGCATGCTCGGTCACACGATCGCGGTCCACGATGGCCGCAAGCACGTCCCGGTGTTCGTCACCGAGTCGATGGTCGGCCACAAGCTCGGCGAGTTCGCTCCGACCCGCACCTTCCGTGGTCACGTGAAGGAAGACCGGAAGTCGAAGCGCCGCTAACTAGCCCGTCTGTGGCCCCGGCCACAGGGCTGAGCTTCAGCGCCAGAACGACTCAATGACTTACTCCATTAAGGGGACAACCATGGAAGCCAGGGCTCAGGCGCGGTACATCCGCGTGACGCCCATGAAGGCCCGCCGCGTGGTGGACCTCATCCGTGGCATGAATGCCACGGAGGCCCAGGCCGTCCTGCGTTTCGCTCCGCAGGCCGCCACCGTGCCGGTCGGCAAGGTGCTCGACAGCGCCATCGCCAACGCCGCGCACAACTACAACCACTCCAACGTGGACGACCTCTACATCTCCGAGGCGTACGTTGACGAGGGTCCGACCCTGAAGCGGTTCCGTCCGCGTGCCCAGGGCCGTGCCTACCGGATCCGCAAGCGGACCAGCCACATCACCGTGGTCGTCAGCAGCAAGGAAGGGACCCGGTAATGGGCCAGAAGGTTAACCCGCACGGGTTCCGCCTCGGCATCAGCACGGACTTCAAGTCCCGCTGGTACGCCGACAAGCTGTACAAGGACTACGTCAAGGAAGACGTCGCCATTCGTCGCATGATGACGAAGGGCATGGAGCGCGCCGGCATCTCCAAGGTCGAGATCGAGCGCACCCGCGACCGCGTCCGCGTCGACATCCACACCGCCCGCCCCGGCATCGTCATCGGTCGCCGTGGCACCGAGGCCGACCGCATCCGCGGCGACCTCGAGAAGCTGACCGGCAAGCAGGTCCAGCTGAACATCCTCGAGGTCAAGAACCCCGAGCTGGACGCCCAGCTCGTGGCTCAGGGCGTCGCGGAGCAGCTGTCCTCCCGCGTCTCCTTCCGTCGTGCCATGCGCAAGTCGATGCAGGGCACCATGAAGTCCGGCGCCAAGGGCATCAAGGTCCAGTGCTCCGGTCGTCTCGGCGGCGCCGAGATGAGCCGTTCGGAGTTCTACCGCGAGGGTCGCGTGCCGCTGCACACCCTGCGTGCGAACGTCGACTACGGCTTCTTCGAGGCCAAGACCACCTTCGGCCGCATCGGCGTGAAGGTCTGGATCTACAAGGGCGACGTCAAGAACATCGCCGAGGTCCGCGCTGAGAACGCCGCTGCCCGCTCGGGCAACCGCCCGGCCCGTCCCGAGGGTGGTCGTCCCGCCCGCGGTGGCGAGCGCCGTGGTGGCGAGCGCGGTGGCCGTGGCCGTCGTCCCGCCGCTGCCGAGGCCCCCGCGGCCCAGGCCGTCGAGGCTCCGGCTGCTGAGAACACCGGAACGGAGGCCTGACCCCAATGCTGATCCCCCGTCGGGTCAAGCACCGCAAGCAGCACCACCCGAAGCGTCGCGGCGCTTCCAAGGGTGGCACCGAGCTGGCGTTCGGCCAGTTCGGCATCCAGGCCGTGACCCCGGCCTACGTGACGAACCGTCAGATCGAGTCCGCTCGTATCGCGATCACCCGTCACATCCGTCGTGGCGGCAAGGTCTGGATCAACATCTACCCGGACCGCCCGCTCACCAAGAAGCCGGCCGAGACCCGCATGGGTTCCGGTAAGGGTTCGCCGGAGTGGTGGATCGCGAACGTGCACCCGGGTCGGGTCATGTTCGAGCTGTCGTACCCGAACGAGAAGGTTGCTCGCGAGGCGCTCACCCGCGCCGCGCACAAGCTGCCGATGAAGTGCCGGATCGTCCGGCGCGAGGACGGTGAGAGCTGATGTCGGCCGCTACCAAGGCTGCTGAGCTTCGCTCGCTGGACAACGAGGGTCTCGTTGCCAAGCTGCGCGAGGCCAAGGAGGAGCTGTTCAACCTCCGCTTCCAGGCGGCGACCGGGCAGCTCGACAACCACGGACGGCTCAAGCTCGTCCGCAAGGACATCGCGCGGATCTACACCCTGATGCGCGAGCGCGAGCTGGGCATCGAGACGGTGGAGAACGCCTGATGACTGAGAACACCAACGAGACGCGCGGTTTCCGCAAGACCCGTGAGGGTCTCGTCGTCAGCGACAAGATGGACAAGACCGTCGTCGTCGCCGTCGAGGACCGCGTCAAGCACGCTCTGTACGGCAAGGTCATCCGCCGTACGAACAAGCTGAAGGCGCACGACGAGCAGAACGCGTGCGGCGTGGGCGACCGGGTCCTCCTCGCGGAGACCCGCCCGCTGTCCGCGACGAAGCGCTGGCGCGTCGTCGAGATCCTCGAGAAGGCCAAGTAACGAAGCCGATGAGGTACGGCCGTATGTGCACCGGGTCCCAGGACGCCGGTGTGAGCAGCGGCCGGCCCGTCGACTCTCGTTGACGATCAGGAGAAAGCTGTGATCCAGCAGGAGTCGCGACTGCGTGTTGCCGACAACACTGGTGCCAAGGAGATCCTTTGCATCCGTGTTCTCGGTGGCTCCGGTCGCCGCTACGCCGGAATCGGGGACGTCATCGTCGCGACCGTCAAGGACGCGATCCCCGGTGGTTCGGTGAAGAAGGGTGACGTCGTCAAGTGCGTCGTCGTCCGCACCGTCAAGGAGCGCCGTCGTCCGGATGGCTCGTACATCCGCTTCGACGAGAACGCCGCCGTCGTGCTGAAGAACACCGAGGGTGACCCCCGTGGCACCCGCATCTTCGGCCCGGTCGGCCGCGAGCTGCGCGACAAGAAGTTCATGAAGATCATCTCGCTGGCGCCGGAGGTGCTCTAACCCATGGCGAACAGCATGAAGATCAAGAAGGGTGACCTGGTCCAGGTCATCACCGGCAAGGACAAGGGCAAGCAGGGCAAGGTCATCCAGGCCCTGCCGGCCGAGAACAAGGTCCTGGTCGAGGGTGTCAACCGGGTCAAGAAGCACACCAAGCCGGGTCCGGGTACCCAGGGTGGCATCGTGACCGTCGAGGCCCCGGTGCACGTCTCCAACGTCCAGCTGGTCGTGGAGAAGGACGGCAAGAAGGTCGTCACCCGCGTCGGCTACCGCTTCGACGACCAGGGCAACAAGATCCGCGTTGCCAAGCGGACCGGTGAGGACATCTGATGTCTGAGACGACTGTTGAGAAGGTGGCCCCCCGCCTCAAGGAGCGTTACAACTCCGAGATCAAGGGCCAGCTGCAGGAGCAGTTCTCGTACGAGAACGTCATGCTGATCCCCGGCCTGGTCAAGGTCGTGGTCAACATGGGTGTCGGCGAGGCCGCCCGTGACAGCAAGCTGATCGAGGGCGCGATCCGCGACCTGACCGCGATCACCGGTCAGAAGCCGGCCGTGACCAAGGCTCGCAAGTCCATCGCGCAGTTCAAGCTGCGCGAGGGCCAGCCGATCGGCACCCACGTCACCCTCCGTGGTGACCGCATGTGGGAGTTCCTGGACCGTCTGGTTTCGCTGGCCCTGCCGCGAATCCGTGACTTCCGTGGTCTCTCCCCGAAGCAGTTCGACGGCCGTGGCAACTACACCTTCGGTCTGACCGAGCAGGTTATGTTCCACGAGATCGACCAGGACAAGGTCGACCGTCAGCGCGGTATGGACATCACCGTCGTGACCACCGCTCAGACCGACGACGAGGGCCGGGCGCTGCTGCGCGCTCTGGGCTTCCCGTTCAAGGAGGCGTGAGCCAATGGCGAAGAAGTCCCTCATCGCGAAGTCCGAGCGCAAGCCGAAGTTCGGCGTCCGGGCCTACACCCGGTGCCAGCGCTGCGGCCGTCCGCACTCGGTGTACCGCAAGTTCGGCCTCTGCCGTGTCTGCCTCCGTGAGATGGCGCACCGCGGCGAGCTGCCGGGCGTGACCAAGAGCTCCTGGTAATCCAAGAGCCCTAGGCACAGCTAGCGACGCAGAGGTGCCCGATCCCACACCGGCCCGTTTTGGGCCTGCCGTACGGATTCCCGTAAGGTAGTGGGGTCGGGCCCCCTGCCACGGCTTCCCCATGGACGTCCGTGGCCCTTCTTCGGGAGGGCTCGCACCCAGTCTTACTACGTCGCAGGTCCCCTGCGCTTGTGCCCCTGGCGAACTCGGAAGAGTGCGGCAGGGGGACCTGGCGCGGAGAAACCACGGCGAGAGAGGCCTGAGGCCATCATGACCATGACCGACCCCATCGCAGACATGCTCACGCGTCTGCGTAACGCGAACTCGGCGTACCACGACTCTGTCGCGATGCCGTCGAGCAAGATCAAGGCGCACGTCGCCGAGATCCTGCAGCAGGAGGGTTACATCTCCTCCTACAAGGTTGAGGAGCCCGCTGAGGGCGAGGTCGGCAAGAAGCTGACCATCGAGCTCAAGTTCGGTCCCAACCGTGAGCGCTCCATCGCCGGCATCAAGCGCATCAGCAAGCCGGGTCTGCGTGTTTACGCAAAGTCCACCAACCTGCCGAAGGTGCTCGGCGGCCTGGGCGTGGCGATCATCTCCACGTCGTCCGGCCTCCTGACCGACAAGCAGGCCGCCAAGAAGGGCGTAGGCGGAGAAGTTCTCGCCTACGTCTGGTAATTCGGGAAACGGAGGTACAGCAATGTCGCGTATTGGACGGCTGCCCATCCAGGTCCCCGCTGGCGTGGACGTCACCATCGATGGCCAGACGGTCTCGGTGAAGGGCCCCAAGGGTTCCCTCACCCACGTCGTCGCTGAGCCGATCGAGATCGGCAAGGGCGAGGACGGCACCGTGCTCGTCACCCGCCCGAACGACGAGCGTCGCTCGAAGGCCCTGCACGGCCTGACCCGCACGCTGGTGGCGAACATGATCACCGGCGTGACCGCGGGCTACCGCAAGTCGCTGGAGATCAGCGGTGTCGGCTACCGAGTCACGGCGAAGGGCTCCGACATGGAGTTCGCGCTGGGCTACAGCCACCCGATCCTGATCACCGCGCCGGAGGGCATCTCCTTCGTCGTCGAGTCGCCCACCAAGTTCCACGTGGACGGCATCGACAAGCAGAAGGTCGGCGAGATCGCCGCGAACATCCGCAAGCTGCGCAAGCCCGACCCGTACAAGGCCAAGGGCGTCAAGTACGCGGGCGAGGTCATCCGCCGCAAGGTCGGAAAGAGTGGTAAGTAAGCGATGAGCGTCTCTGTCAAGATCGGCAAGGGCAACGCCTACAAGAGCGCCGCTCGCAAGCGCCGCGCGATCCGCGTTCGCAAGCGCGTCGTCGGCACCGAGGTGCGTCCGCGTCTCGTCGTGACGCGCTCGAACCGTCACATGGTCGCCCAGGTCATCGACGACGCCAAGGGTCACACCCTGGCGTCGGCGTCCACCCTCGACGTGTCCATCAAGGGCACCGAGGGCGACAAGACCGAGCTGGCCAAGAAGGTCGGGAGCCTGGTCGCCGAGCGCGCCAAGGCCGCCGGCATCGAGTCGGTCGTCTTCGACCGCGCGGGCAACCGGTACGCCGGCCGCATCGCCGCCCTGGCGGACGCGGCCCGCGAGGCCGGGCTCGACTTCTAAGCCGCTCGTCGACTCTGTCGACGGACGTAAACGAGAGAGGTAATTCCAATGGCTGGACCCCAGCGCCGCGAAGGCGGCGCCGGTCGCGGCACGGGTGGCGAGCGGCGCGACCGTAAGCGTGACGGTCAGGGCAACGCCCAGGCCGTCGAGAAGACCGCTTACGTCGAGCGCGTCGTCGCGATCAACCGTGTCGCCAAGGTTGTCAAGGGTGGCCGTCGCTTCAGCTTCACCGCGCTCGTCGTGGTGGGCGATGGCGAGGGCACCGTGGGTGTCGGTTACGGCAAGGCGAAGGAGGTTCCGGCCGCCATCGCCAAGGGCGTTGAGGAGGCCAAGAAGAACTTCTTCCGCGTCCCCCGTATCCAGGGCACCATCCCGCACCCGGTTCAGGGTGAGAAGGCCGCCGGCGTCGTGCTGCTGAAGCCCGCCGCCCCCGGTACCGGTGTTATCGCCGGTGGTCCGGTGCGCGCCGTCCTGGAGTGCGCCGGCATCCACGACATCCTGTCGAAGTCGCTCGGCTCGGACAACGCGATCAACATCGTGCACGCCACCGTGGCCGCTCTGAAGGGCCTCGTCCGCCCCGAGGAGATCGCCGCCCGCCGTGGCCTGCCGCTGGAGGACGTGGCTCCCGCCGCCCTGCTGCGGGCTCGTGCTGCTGGGGTGAGCGCCTGATGGCTCGCCTGAAGATCACGCAGACCAAGTCGTACATCGGCAGCAAGCAGAACCACCGTGACACCCTGCGCTCGCTTGGTCTCAAGCGTCTGCACGACGTCGTGGTGAAGGAGGACCGTCCCGAGATCCGCGGGATGGCCCACACGGTCCGTCACCTGGTGACGGTTGAGGAGGTGGACTGATCATGGGCGACAACCCGATCAAGATCCACAACCTGCGTCCCGCCCCGGGTGCCAAGACCGACAAGATCCGCGTGGGTCGTGGTGAGGGCTCCAAGGGTAAGACCGCCGGTCGTGGTACCAAGGGCACCAAGGCCCGCTACCAGGTTCCGCAGCGCTTCGAGGGTGGCCAGATGCCGCTCCACATGCGTCTGCCGAAGCTGAAGGGCTTCAAGAACCCGTTCAAGATCACGTTCCAGGTCGTCAACCTCGACAAGCTGGCCGAGCTCTACCCGCAGGGTGGCGAGGTCACGGTCGAGGACCTGGTCGCCAAGGGCGCGGTTCGGAAGAACTCCCTCGTCAAGGTGCTCGGCACCGGCGAGGTCTCGGTTGCGCTGCAGGTGACGGTCGACGCCGTCTCCGGCTCGGCCGCCGAGAAGATCAAGGCCGCCGGCGGTACGGTCACCGAGCTCGTCTGAGCCCGCTGAACCCGCCGACAACCGGCTTCGAGCCCCGCACCTCCTCCGGGAGGTGCGGGGCTCGTGCTTTTACCGGCCCTTTCACTCCGGGGCCGAAATCGGGCGGCGCCGGCCCTCGTTCTTTTGTGTGGCAAAACCGGGCATCCCGTACCCCCGTGAGTGGGGGAGCGGCCGTACGCGCTTCTTTCGAGTGGCCGCGCACTGTTAGAGTCCGTGGAGTTCCCTTGTAGGCTGCGCGTAGGCTCGCCTGTGCCGTCTGTACGGGAGCCCGAACCGCAAACTCCCCATTCCAGGACCGACCCTCCCGCCGACGACGCGCGGGAGGCGCAGGAGGCACCGTGCTCAGTGCGTTCGCGCGGGCGTTCCAGACGCCCGACCTGCGCAAGAAGCTGCTGTTCACGCTGGGCATCATGGTGCTGTTCCGGCTGGGCTCGCACATTCCGATCCCGGGCGTGAGCTTCACGGCCGTGAACGAGTGCGTGAAGGAGACCAAGAACAACGGCCTCTTCGGACTCGTCAACCTGTTCAGCGGTGGCGCGCTCCTCCAGCTGACGATCTTCGCCCTCGGCATCATGCCGTACATCACGGCGAGCATCATCCTCCAGCTCCTCACCGTCGTGATCCCGCGACTGGAGGCGCTGAAGAAGGAGGGGCAGGCCGGCCAGGCGAAGATCACCCAGTACACCCGCTACCTGACCATCGCGCTCGCCGTGCTCCAGGGCACCGGCATCGTGGCGACGGCCTCCAGCGGTGCGCTGTTCTCGGGCTGCCCGCTGGCCAACCAGATCGTGCCGGACACCTCGGTGTTCCGGATCGCCACCATGGTCATCACGATGACGGCCGGCACCACGGTCATCATGTGGCTGGGCGAGCTGATCACCGACCGCGGCATCGGCAACGGCATGTCGCTGCTGATCTTCACCTCGATCGCCGCGCAGTTCCCGTCCTCGATGTGGGCCATCAAGCAGTCCGGCACCATCGGCGGCGGCTGGGTCGAGTTCCTGTCCGTGGTCGCGGTCGGCGTCATCGTTGTGATGCTGGTCATCTTCGTCGAGCAGGCCCAGCGCCGGATCCCGGTCCAGTACGCGAAGCGGATGATCGGCCGCCGGGCGTTCGGCGGCACCTCGACCTACATCCCGCTCAAGGTGAACCAGGCCGGTGTCATCCCGGTCATCTTCGCCTCGTCGCTGCTGTACATCCCGGCCCTGGTGGTTCAGCTGACCAACAGCCAGGCGGGCTGGGCGGTGTGGATCAAGCAGAACTTCGTCAAGGGTGACCACCCGATCTACATGGCCACCTACTTCCTGCTGATCGTCTTCTTCGCCTTCTTCTACGTCGCCATCTCCTTCAACCCCGAAGAAGTTGCCGACAACATGAAGAAGTATGGTGGCTTCATCCCGGGCATCCGGGCCGGTCGGCCGACGGCCGAGTACCTGAACTACGTGCTGACCCGAATCACGTGGCCGGGTTCGCTCTACCTGGGCCTGATCGCGTTGATCCCGATGATCGCCCTGGTCGCCTTCGGACAGCAGACAAACTTCCCGTTCGGCGGCACCAGCGTGCTCATCGTCGTCGGCGTCGGACTCGAAACTGTGAAGCAGATCGAGAGCCAGCTCCAGCAGCGCAATTACGAAGGGTTCCTCCGCTGATGCGTATCGTCCTCGTTGGTCCTCCCGGGGCCGGGAAGGGTACTCAGGCGCACCTGCTCGCCAAGACCCTGTCCATCCCCCACATCTCCACCGGCGACCTGTTCCGCGCCAACATCGGTCAGGGCACCCCGCTGGGGCTCGAGGCCAAGAGCTACATGGACGCGGGTCGCCTGGTGCCGGATGAGGTCACCATCGGGATGGCCAAGGACCGCATGCTCCAGGCCGATGCCGCCAACGGCTTCCTGCTCGACGGCTTCCCCCGCAACCTGGGTCAGGCCAAGGCGCTGGACGAGTTCCTCGCCGAGCAGGGCATCGAGCTGGACGGCGTCCTGGACCTCGAGGTCCCCGAGGACGAGGTCGTCCGCCGGATCGCCGGCCGCCGCCTGTGCCGCAACGACGGGGGCCACGTCTTCCACGTGGACTACAACCCGCCGAAGGTCGAGGGCGTCTGCGACGAGTGCGGCGGCGAGCTGTACCAGCGCTCGGACGACACCGAGGAGAAGGTGCGCACCCGCCTCGAGGTCTACCACACGGAGACCGAGCCGATCATCGACTACTACGCCCAGCAGGGCCTGGTGGAGACCATCCCGGCCCTGGGCAAGGTGGACGAGGTCACCCAGCGCGCGATCGAGGCGCTGAAGCAGAACGGCTGAGGTCCCTCAGCGAGGTACGCGTGAACGGCCGGGTCGCCCCTGAGCGGGCGGCCCGGCCGTTTCGGCGTCGTACGGTGGTAGGCAGTGGCAATCCGGACTTGGAAGGCGTGACCCTGATGGTGGAGATCAAGACCCCCGAGCAGATCGCGAAGATGCGAGCGGCCGGGCTGGTCGTCGCCGAGGCGCTGAAGGCCTGCCGCGAGGCGGTCGCTCCCGGGGTGACCACCCAGGAGCTCAACGACATCGCCGACAAGGTGATCACCGACCACGGCGCCACCTCGAACTTCCGGGCCCACCACGGCGGCCTGTGGTTCCCCGGGGTGATCTGCGCCTCGGTGAACAACGAGGTCGTGCACGGCATCCCCGGTGACCGGGTGCTGCAGGAGGGCGACCTGATCTCGATCGACTGCGGCGCCATCCTGGACGGCTGGCACGGCGACTCGGCGATCACCGTGGCGGTCGGCGAGGTCCGCCCGGAGGTCGAGATGCTGAGCCGGGTCACCGAGGGCTCGATGTGGGCCGGCATCGCGCAGATGAAGAAGAACAACCGCCTGGTGGACGTCTCCAAGGCGATCGAGGGCTACATCCGCCGCCAGCCGCTGCCGCCCAAGGGCAAGTGGGGCATCACCGAGGGCTACGGCGGCCACGGCATCGGCACCGCGATGCACATGGAGCCGCACGTGCTGAACTACGTCGAGCGCGGCCGCGGCAAGGGCCCGAAGCTCGTCCCCGGCACCGTGCTGGCGATCGAGCCGATGGTCTCGCTGGGCACCCCGCACACCACCGTGCTGGAGGACGACTGGACGGTCGTCACCAACGACGGCACCTGGGCCTCGCACTGGGAGCACTCGGTGGCCGTCACCGAGCAGGGCCCGCTGGTGCTGACCGCCTTCGACGGCGGCAAGGCCGAACTGGCCAAGCTGGGCATCACCGCGGCTCCGGACCCGCTGGCCTAGGCGCCACGGCGGCCGACTGCCGCTCCTGACAAGGGATCAGAGCCCTGGAGGTTTGGACCTCCAGGGCTTTTGTCCTATTTTTTTAACGGCTGGCAGTGGCAGCTACTGGCTTACGAGCGAGCAGGAGAGAGCACGTGCTCAAGGGATTCCGCGACTTCATGATGCGCGGCAACGTCGTCGACATGGCGGTCGGTGTGGTCATCGGCGCCGCGTTCACCGCGGTGGTGTCCGGCTTCGTGTCCGCCTTCCTCACTCCGCTGGTGGGCGTGGTGATCGGCGCGGCCGGCGACTTCAGCTCGTACAAGGCGACGATCGCCCACGTCACCTTCCCGTACGGCCAGTTCCTGAACGTGCTGATCGCGTTCTTCATGACCGCCGCGGTGCTCTACTTCTGCGTCGTTCTGCCGGTCACCAAGGCCACCGCCCGGTACCTGCCGAAGAAGCCGAAGGCCGCGAAGCGTCCCTGCCCCGAGTGCCTGACCGAGATCCCCGAGGCCGCCCGCCGCTGCTCGGCCTGCACCGCCCACGTCGAGCCGCTGACCGTCTCCACCGGGGCCTGAGGCCACGGGTGTGACGGCGGACTCCTTCGGGTGCCCCCGTTTTGGAGCGTGGGGCGCGCTGGCGTAGGATGGACCGTCGGCTCACTCGTAGCGTGCTTCAGCACGCCCTCTTCCCCTCGGGGCTGGGGTGAACCCAGGTTCGCACGAGCGTTCCGCATACGGTAGCCGGTCCCGGAAGGTGGATCTCGCAGTTCATGGCTAAGAAGCAAGGCGCCATTGAGATCGAGGGCACCGTGATCGAGTCTCTTCCGAACGCGATGTTCAAGGTCGAGCTGCAGAACGGTCACAAGGTCCTCGCGCACATCAGTGGCAAGATGCGCATGCACTACATCCGCATCCTGCCGGACGACCGGGTCGTCGTGGAGCTCAGCCCCTACGACCTCACGCGCGGCCGGATCGTCTACCGCTACAAGTAAGAACGTCAGATCTAGACCCGGAGAACCTGAAACATGAAGGTCAAGCCGAGCGTCAAGAAGATCTGCGACAAGTGCAAGGTGATCCGCCGCCACGGCCGGGTCATGGTGATCTGCGACAACCTGCGCCACAAGCAGCGCCAGGGCTGATCTCTCCCCAGCATTTCTCGTAGTACTTCGCGCGACGCGAAAACGTCATAAGCGGGTCACCCGATCCGTCCCGTCCGGGGCGGACTGCCGCCCCCGGCTCAGAGGCCGGGGCTCCCTCACCGTGAGGTGTCGGAGTAGGTGGCACGCCAGACCTCTGAAGAACCACAGGAGCCTTGAATGGCACGCCTCGCCGGCGTTGATCTCCCCCGTGAGAAGCGGATCGAGATCGCCCTCACCTACGTGTACGGCATCGGCCGTACCCGCGCCCAGCAGACCCTCGCCGAGACCGGCGTCAACCCGGATGTCCGCGTTCGCGACATCTCCGAGGAAGACCTGGTCAAGCTGAGCCAGTACATCGACGCCAACTACACGGTCGAGGGTGACCTCCGCCGTGAGGTGGCCGCCGACATCCGCCGCAAGGTCGAGATCGGCTGCTACGAGGGTCTGCGTCACCGCCGTGGCCTGCCGGTCCGCGGCCAGCGCACCCACACCAACGCGCGTACCCGCAAGGGCCCGCGTCGCGCGATCGCCGGTAAGAAGAAGCCGGGCAAGAAGTAGTCCGTCCCGTAACCGGACATCCCTCCGGCCCGCGGGTCAGCGGACCGACCACCTCAGTAGGAGAACAGACTTATGCCCCCCAAGGGTCGTCAGGCTGCCGGCGCGAAGAAGATCCGCCGCAAGGAAAAGAAGAACGTCGCTCACGGCCACGCGCACATCAAGAGCACGTTCAACAACACGATCGTTTCGATCACCGACCCGTCGGGCAACGTGATCTCCTGGGCCTCCGCCGGCCACGTCGGCTTCAAGGGCTCGCGCAAGTCCACCCCGTTCGCCGCGCAGATGGCCGCCGAGGCCGCTGCCCGTCGCGCGCAGGAGCACGGCATGCGCAAGGTTGACGTCTTCGTGAAGGGTCCGGGCTCCGGCCGCGAGACCGCGATCCGTTCGCTCCAGGCCACCGGCCTCGAGGTCGGCTCGATCCAGGACGTCACCCCCACCCCGCACAACGGCTGCCGTCCGCCGAAGCGCCGCCGCGTCTGACGCAGCGCCTTCGGGCACGCGGGTCCTGCTTTAAACCTCGTACGGGCTCCTGTTTTTTGCAGGAGCCCGTACGCTTGGCATGAGGCCACCGCCTCATGGCCATTCGTTCGGCGTCAAATAGTGGGCGCCGAAGACTGGAGGATCGAAACCCCATGCTTATCGCTCAGCGTCCCTCGCTGACCGAAGAGGTCGTCGACGAGTTCCGCTCCCGGTTCGTGATCGAGCCGCTGGAGCCGGGCTTCGGCTACACCCTCGGCAACTCCCTGCGCCGCACGCTCCTGTCGTCGATCCCGGGTGCCGCTGTCACCAGCATCCGCATCGACGGCGTCCTGCACGAGTTCACCACCGTGCCGGGCGTCAAGGAGGACGTGACCGACCTCATCCTCAACATCAAGCAGCTGGTCGTCTCCTCGGAGCACGACGAGCCGGTCGTGATGTACCTGCGCAAGCAGGGCCCGGGTGTCGTCACCGCCGCCGACATCGCCCCGCCGGCGGGTGTCGAGGTGCACAACCCCGAGCTGGTCCTCGCCACCCTCAACGGCAAGGGCAAGCTGGAGATGGAGCTGACCGTCGAGCGCGGTCGCGGCTACGTCTCCGCCGTCCAGAACAAGGCCTCCGGCCAGGAGATCGGCCGCATCCCGGTCGACTCGATCTACAGCCCCGTGCTGAAGGTCACCTACAAGGTCGAGGCCACCCGTGTCGAGCAGCGGACCGACTTCGACAAGCTGATCGTCGACGTCGAGACCAAGCCCGCCATGCGTCCGCGCGACGCCATGGCCTCGGCCGGCAAGACCCTGGTGGAGCTGTTCGGCCTCGCCCGCGAGCTGAACATCGACGCCGAGGGCATCGACATGGGCCCGTCCCCGACGGACGCCGCCCTGGCCGCCGACCTGGCGCTGCCGATCGAGGAGCTGGAGCTCACCGTCCGCTCCTACAACTGCCTCAAGCGCGAGGGCATCCACACCGTGGGTGAGCTCGTCGCCCGCTCCGAGGCCGACCTGCTCGACATCCGCAACTTCGGTGCGAAGTCGATCGACGAGGTCAAGGCGAAGCTGGCCGGCATGGGCCTGGCCCTCAAGGACAGCCCGCCCGGATTCGACCCGACCGCCGCCGCCGACGCCTTCGGCGCCGACGACCTGGACGACGCGGGTTACGCGGAGACCGAGCAGTACTGAGAGACTTGACCGCGGGGGCGGTTCCCCGGAACCGCCCCCGTCGTCATGAAAGCCGTACGGGCACAGTGCCCGTACGCCCGCTGCGGTACCTGGTACGGCCGCAGTCGGAGATTCGAGGAGTAATTCCATGCCGCGTCCCACCAAGGGTGCCCGTCTGGGCGGTGGCCCGCACCACGAGCCGCTGCTGCTCGCCGGTCTGGCCCGTGAGCTGTTCCAGTACGGCCGCATCACCACCACCGAGGCCAAGGCCCGCCGCCTGCGCCCGCTGGCGGAGAAGCTGATCACCAAGGCGAAGAAGGGCGACATCCACAACCGTCGCCTGGTGCGCAAGACCATCACCGACGTGTCGGTGCTGCACACCCTCTTCACCGAGATCGCGCCGCGCTACGAGAACCGCCCGGGTGGCTACACCCGCATCACCAAGATCGGTCCCCGTCGTGGCGACAACGCCCCGATGGCCGTGATCGAGCTGGTCGAGGCGCTGACCGTCGCGCAGACCGCCGTCGGCGAGGCCGAGGCCGCCACCAAGCGTGCCGTCAAGGAGGCCGACGAGGCCGCCGCCGCCGTCGAGACCAAGGCCGACGAGGCCGAGGCCGCCGAGCAGGCCTGACACCTCTAGGTGTGTTGCGGGCCCGCTCTCCCTTCACCGGGGGAGCGGGCCCGTTCCTTGTTTCCGAGGTCCCCGGGAGAAGAGAAGCAGTGGTCAACGATTGCGCCGAGCAGCCGCCGGTGAAGGACGGCCCGGCCGACGGGTACGTCCGGGTCCGGCTCGACCTCGCCTACCAGGGCGCCGAGTTCTCCGGCTGGGCCCGCCAGAAGGGCGGCCGCCGGACGGTCCAGGAGGAGATCGAGACCGCGCTGCAGATCGTCACCCGCAGCCCGGAGCTGTTCCCGCTGACCGTGGCCGGCCGCACCGACGCCGGGGTCCACGCCCGCGGCCAGGTCGCCCACGTCGACCTGCCGGCCGAGCTGTGGGAGGCGCACCGGGAGAAGCTGCTGCGCCGGCTGGCCGGGCGGCTGCCCGGGGACGTCCGGATCTACCGGGTCGGCGAGGCGCCGGCCGGGTTCGACGCCCGCTTCTCGGCGATCTGGCGCCGGTACGCGTACCGGGTCGCCGACCATCCCGGCGGGGTCGACCCGCTGCTGCGCGGGCACGTGCTCTGGCACGACCGGCCGCTGGACGTGGAGAAGATGAACGCGGCCGCGAAGCTGCTGCTGGGCGAGCACGACTTCGCCGCGTACTGCAAGAAGCGCGAGGGTGCCACCACCATCCGCACCCTGCTGGAGCTGCACTGGGACCGCGTCCCGGTGGACACCTACGCGAGCCAGGAGGGCAGCCTGGCGGTCGCCACCGTCCGGGCCGACGCCTTCTGCCACAACATGGTCCGGGCGCTGGTCGGCGCGATGCTGCTGGTCGGCGACGGGCACCGGCCGGTGGAGTTCCCCGGCGAGGTGCTGGCCGGCGGGGTCCGCAACTCCGCGGTCAACGTGATCCGGCCGTACGGACTGACCCTCGAGGAGGTCGGCTACCCGCCGGACGACCAGCTCGCCGAGCGCAACCGGCAGGCCCGGCGGATGCGCACCCTGCCCGGTCAGCCGGCGGCCTCGTAATCCGTTTTGGCCCGGGGCGTCCGCTTGGGACAATCCTTCCCATGGGACACGTCGAGATTTCGCACCTGGAGTACTACCTGCCGGACGGGCGGGTGCTGTTCGACGACGCGTCCTTCCGGGTCGGCGAGGGCGCCGCGGTCGCCCTGGTCGGCGCCAACGGGGCGGGGAAGACCACCCTGCTGCGCATGATCGCGGGGGACATCCAGCCGCACGGCGGCTCGGTGACGATCAGCGGCGGGCTCGGCGTGATGCGCCAGTTCGTCGGCACCACCGGCCGCGAGGACCAGTCCGCCACCCCCGGTGCGCTGCCGGCCGACGCCTCGGTGCGCGACCTGCTGGTCTCGGTCGCCCCCGAGCGGATCGCCAAGGCCGCCCGCGCGGTGGACGCCGCCGAGCTGGCGATGATCGCCCAGGACGACGAGAAGACGCAGATGGCCTACGCCCAGGCGCTCTCCGACTGGGCGGACGTCGGCGGCTACGACTACGAGACCGACTGGGACGTCTGCACCATGGCGGCCCTGGGCGTGCCCTTCGACAAGGCCCAGTGGCGCGGTCTGAACACCCTGTCCGGCGGCGAGCAGAAGCGGCTGGTGCTGGAGGCGCTGCTGCGCGGCCCCGAAGAGGTGCTGCTGCTCGACGAGCCGGACAACTACCTGGACGTCCCCGCCAAGCGCTGGCTGGAGGACGCCATCAAGGCGACCTCGAAGACCGTCCTGTTCATCTCGCACGACCGGGAACTGCTCTCCCGCACCGCTGACAAGATCATCAGCGTCGAGTCCGGCGCGGCCGGCAGCAGCGTCTGGGTGCACGGTGGCGGCTTCGACACCTTCCACGAGGCCCGCAAGGCCCGCTTCGAGCGCTTCGAGGAGCTGCGCCGCCGCTGGGACGAGGAGCACGCCAAGCTGAAGAAGCTGGTCGTCACCCTGCGCCAGGCCGCGGCCGTCAGCCACGAGATGGCCTCGCGCTACGCGGCCGCCCAGACCAGGCTGAAGAAGTTCGAGGACGCCGGCCCGCCGGAGGCGCCGCCGCGCGAGCAGAACATCACCATGCGGCTCAAGGGCGGGCGCACCGGCGTGCGCGCCTTCACCATGGAGCGGCTGGAGCTCACCGGCCTGATGCAGCCCTTCGACCTGGAGGTCTTCTACGGCGAGCGGGTCGCGGTGCTGGGTGCCAACGGCGCCGGCAAGTCGCACCTGCTGCGGCTGCTGGCCGGCGACACGACGGTCGAGCACACCGGGGGCTGGAAGCTCGGCGCCCGGGTCGTCCCCGGCCACTTCCGGCAGACCCACGCCCACCCGGAGCTGTTCGGCCGTACCGTCCGGTCGATCATCGAGGAGGAGCACGCGCTCAGCCGCGGCGCCGCGATGGGCGCGCTGCGCCGGTACGAGCTGGACCGCCAGGAGGAGCAGAAGTTCGAGTCGCTGTCCGGCGGGCAGCAGGCCCGGCTGATGATCCTCAAGCTCGAACTCGACGGTGTGACGGCCCTGTTGCTCGACGAGCCGACCGACAACCTGGACCTGGAGAGCGCCGAGGCGCTGCAGGCCGGGCTGGAGGCCTTCGACGGCACGGTGCTGTGCGTCACCCACGACCGCTGGTTCGCCAGGACCTTCGACCGCTTCCTGGTGTTCGGCGCGGACGGCCGGGTCTTCGAATCGCCCGAGCCGGTCTGGGACGTCACCCGGGTCGAGCGCGAACGCTGAGTGATGCCGGAGTGGGCGGTCGGCGATTTTTGACCGCTTCCCGCCCGCCCGGTAACCTGGACGCTTGATGTGCGTATTGGCTCGCTCTATCTCACGTGAGAGGTCGGTACGCCGGAGACATCAGGTCGACGACCAGCGGTCCCCCTTGAATTGCGTCCAAGGTTGGCCAGGCTGCTCTTCCGTCCGGGTGCTCCTGTCAGGACTCACTCACTGAAAAGCGAAGGCTACGACCGTGCGTACGTACAGCCCCAAGCCCGGCGACGTCCAGCGTCAGTGGCACGTCATCGACGCGACCGACGTCGTGCTCGGCCGCCTGGCTTCCCAGGCCGCCAACCTCCTCCGGGGCAAGCACAAGGCGATCTACGCGCCGCACGTTGACACTGGTGACTTCGTCATCATCATCAACGCCGACAAGGTGCACCTGTCCGGTAACAAGAAGACCCAGAAGCTGGCCTACCGCCACTCGGGCTTCCCGGGCGGTCTCCGCTCGGTGCGCTACGACGACCTCCTGGACAAGAACCCGGAGAAGGCCGTCGAGAAGGCCATCAAGGGCATGATCCCCAAGAACAGCCTGGGCCGTCAGATGCTCTCGAAGCTGAAGGTCTACTCGGGCGACCAGCACCCGCACGCTGCCCAGCAGCCGGTGCCGTTCGAGATCACCCAGGTCGCGCAGTAATTCCGGCCACCAAGCCCCCCATCACTGAAAAGAGCTGAGGAACACCGTGGCCGAGACCACTGAAACCCTTGAGGTCGACTTCGACGAGGCCGTCGAGGGCGAGTACACCTCCGAGGAGAGCTACACCTCCGAGTCCCTGGCCGGCCGCTTCGGCGAGGCCACCCCGGGCGCCGGCCTCGGCCGTCGCAAGGAGGCGATCGCCCGCGTGCGCATCGTCCCCGGCACCGGCCAGTGGAAGATCAACGGTCGCACCCTCGAGGACTACTTCCCGAACAAGGTGCACCAGCAGACCGTGAACGAGCCCTTCAAGCTCCTCGAGCTGGACGGCCGTTACGACATCGTCGCCCGCATCAGCGGCGGCGGCGTCTCCGGTCAGGCCTACGCGCTGCGCCTCGGCGTGGCCCGTGCCCTGAACGAGGCCGACGTGGACAACAACCGCGGCGCCCTCAAGAAGGCCGGCTTCCTGACCCGTGACGCCCGCGCCGTCGAGCGCAAGAAGGCCGGTCTCAAGAAGGCCCGCAAGGCGCCGCAGTACAGCAAGCGCTAATCGCGTCCCCGGGGGTGCGGTCCGCCCTGGCGGCGCACCCCCTGGTTGCGCAAACCGTCGCCCCGGAGTACCTCGTGTACTCCGGGGCGACGTGTTCCCCGGCTAACGTGCGGCGGCCGGGATCATCGGTGGGTTCCGAGCATGGTGATGGAGGACGGGACAGTGGGACGACTCTTCGGTACGGACGGCGTACGCGGTGTGGCCAACGAGGGCCTGACGGCGGAGCTGGCGCTCGGCCTGTCGGTGGCGGCCTCCCACGTGCTCGGCGAGGCCGGCGCCTTCGACGGGCACCGGCCGGTCGCGGTGGTCGGCCGTGACCCCCGTGCCTCGGGCGAGTTCCTGGAGGCCGCGGTCATCGCCGGGCTGGCCAGCTCCGGCGTCGACGTCCTGCGGGTCGGCGTCCTGCCCACCCCGGCCGTCGCCTACCTCACCGGCGCGCTCGGCGCCGACTTCGGCGTGATGCTGTCCGCCAGCCACAACGCCATGCCGGACAACGGCATCAAGTTCCTCGCCCGCGGCGGTCACAAGCTGGACGACCGGATCGAGGACGCCATCGAGGCGCACTACCGCAAGCACACCGTCGGCGGCGAGGACTGGAACCGCCCGACCGGCGCGGCCGTCGGGCGGGTGCGCGAGTACACCGAGGGCTTCGACAAGTACGTCGCCCACCTGATCGGCGTCCTGCCCAACCGCCTGGACGGGATCAAGGTCGTCATCGACGGTGCCCACGGCGCGGCCGCCTACGTCGCCCCCGAGGCCTTCGCCCGGGCCGGCGCCGAGGTCGTCCACACCCTGGGGGCCGAGCCCACCGGCCTCAACATCAACGACGGCGTCGGCTCCACCCACCTCGACCGGCTGCGCGCCGCGATGAAGGAGCACCAGGCCGACTTCGGCATCGCCCTGGACGGCGACGCCGACCGCTGCCTGGCCGCCGACGCCGAGGGCAACGAGGTGGACGGCGACCAGATCATCGCCATCCTCGCCGTCGCCATGAAGGAGGCCGGCACCCTGCGCCGCAACACCGCGGTGGCCACCGTGATGTCCAACCTCGGCTTCAAGCTGGCGATGGAGCGCGAGGGCATCGACCTGGTGGAGACGGCCGTCGGCGACCGCTACGTGCTGGAGGCGATGAAGGAGCAGGGCTTCGCGCTGGGCGGCGAGCAGTCCGGCCACGTCATCCTGCTGGACCACGCCACCACCGGCGACGGCACCCTGACCGGTCTGATGCTGGGCGCCCGACTGGCCGCCACCAAGCAGCCGCTGGCCGACCTGGCCGCCGTGATGACCCGTCTGCCGCAGGTGCTGATCAACGTCAAGGGCGTCGACAAGAGCCGGGTGAAGACCAGCACCGAGCTGGCCGCCGCCGTCGCCGCCGCCGAGACCGAGCTGGGCTCCACCGGCCGGGTGCTGCTGCGCCCCTCCGGCACCGAGCCGCTGGTCCGGGTCATGGTCGAGGCCGCCGACCCGGCGCAGGCCGAGACCGTCGCGCACCAGCTGGCCGAGGCGGTGCGCACCCACCTGGGCTGAGCGTCCTTCACGCCGAAGGCCCCCGCGCGCGGGGGCCTTCGTGTCGTGTCCTGGTGGTGTCTCAGAGCTTGCGCAGCAGCGCCCGACGGACCTTGTGGTCCGGGCCCTTCTGCAGGATCAGGGTGGCCCGGCCGCGGGTCGGCAGCACGTTCTCCAGCAGGTTGGGCTTGTTGATGGTGCGCCAGACCTGTCGGCCGTACTCCATCGCCTCCTCCTCCGGCACCTCGGTGAAGCGGCGGAAGTAGGAGTTCGGGTCCTGGAAGGCGGTCTGCCTCAACTTGCGGAAGCGGTCCAGGTACCAGTGCTCGATGTCGTCGGTGCGGGCGTCGACGTAGATCGAGAAGTCGAAGTAGTCGGCCACCGCGAGCCGGGTGCGGCCGTCGGTGCCCGGCAGGGCCGGCTGGAGCACGTTCAGGCCCTCGACGATCAGGATGTCCGGGCGCTCCACGGTCAGCCGCTCGTCGGGCACGATGTCGTACACCAGGTGCGAGTACACCGGCGCGGTGACCCGCTCCTTGCCCGCCTTCACGTCCGCGACGAAGCGCATCAGCGCCCGGCGGTCGTACGACTCCGGGAAGCCCTTGCGGGCCATCAGGCCGCGGCGGCGCAGCTCGGCGTTGGGCAGCAGGAAGCCGTCGGTGGTGACCAGTTCGACCCGGGGGTGCTCGGGCCAGCGGGCCAGCAGGGCCTGCAGCAGGCGGGCGGTGGTGGACTTGCCGACGGCGACCGAGCCGGCCACGCCGATGATGAACGGGGTGCGGGTGCGCTCGGTGTCCGGGGTGTCCAGGAAGGTGCCCAGCGCGCCGCGCAGCTCGTGCGTGGCGTGGATGTACAGGTTCAGCAGCCGCGACAGGGGCAGGTAGACGTCACGGACCTCGTCCAGGTCGAGGGCTGTGCCGAGGCCGCGCAGCTGCTCCACCTCCTCGGCGGTCAGCGGCAGCGGCGTACGCTCGCGCAGCGCGCTCCACTCGGCCCGGCTGAGGTCCACGTAGGGGGACGGGGACGGGCCGGGCGTGGCGGCGCCCCGCGTACAGAGTTCGGTCAGCACATGCTCCATTGTGAGCCGTACCGGTGTTCACGGTGGTTGTGGTGTCGGTCACGCAGCGTTGGGGCGAGAAGGGTAAACGGCCACAGAACCGCCCTTATGCTGGCACGCATGTGCGGAATTGTTGGATACGTGGGCGCGCAGTCCGCCCTCGACGTAGTAATCGCGGGCCTGCAGCGACTGGAGTACCGGGGTTACGACTCGGCCGGTGTCGCGGTGCAGGCGCAGGACTCCCAGGGGCAGTGGAGTCTCGTCACGGACAAGCGGGCTGGCAAGCTCGCCAACCTGGAGAAGTCGCTCGCCGAGTCCCCCCTCCCCGGCGGCACCACCGGCATCGGTCACACCCGCTGGGCCACCCACGGCGGCCCGACGGACGCCAACGCCCATCCCCATCTGGACGACGACAACCGGGTGGCCGTCGTCCACAACGGCATCATCGAGAACTTCGCCCAGCTGCGCGCCGAGATCGCCGAGCGCGGCCACACCCTCCGGTCCGAGACCGACACCGAGGTCGTCGCCCACCTGCTGGGCGAGGCCTACCAGGGCGACCTGGCCGAGGCGATGCGGACGGTCTGCCGGCGGCTGGACGGAGCCTTCACCCTCGTCGCCGTCCACGCGGACGCGCCCGGCGTGGTGGTCGGCGCCCGCCGCAACTCGCCGCTGGTCGTCGGCCGCGGCGAGGGCGAGAACTTCCTCGCCTCCGACGTCGCCGCCTTCATCGCGCACACCCGCGAGGCGATCGAGCTGGGCCAGGACCAGGTCGTCGAGCTCCGCCGGGACGGCGTGACCGTCACCAACTTCGACGGCACCCCGGCCGAGGTGCGCGAGTACCACGTCGACTGGGACGCCTCCGCCGCCGAGAAGGGCGGCTACGACTACTTCATGCTCAAGGAGATCGCCGAGCAGCCGAAGGCCGTCGCAGACACCCTCCTCGGCCGGATCGGCGCCGACGGCCGGCTCACCCTCGACGAGCTGCGGATCTCCGACGCCGACCTGCGCTCGGTCGACAAGGTCGTCATCGTCGCCTGCGGCACCGCCTTCCACGCCGGCATGATCGCCAAGTACGCGATCGAGCACTGGACCCGCATCCCCTGCGAGGTCGAGGTCGCCTCGGAGTTCCGCTACCGCGACCCGATCATGGGCCCGGGCACGCTGGTCATCGCCATTTCGCAGTCCGGCGAGACCATGGACACCCTGATGGCCCTGCGGCACGCCCGCGAGCAGGGCGCCAAGGTGCTGGCGATCTGCAACACCAACGGCTCGACCATCCCGCGCGAGTCGGACGCGGTGCTGTACACCCACGCCGGGCCGGAGGTCGCGGTCGCGTCCACCAAGGCGTTCCTGACCCAGCTGGTCGCCTGCTACCTGGTCGCCCTCTACCTGGGCCAGGTGCGCGGCACCAAGTGGGGCGACGAGATCTTCACCATCATCCGCGAGCTCGGCGACGCGCCGAAGCAGGTCGAGCAGGTGCTGGAGACCATGGAGCCGGTGCGCGAGCTGGCCCGCTCGCTGGCCGACGCCCGCTCGGTGCTGTTCCTCGGCCGCCACGTCGGCTTCCCGGTGGCCCTGGAGGGCGCGCTCAAGCTCAAGGAGCTCGCCTACATGCACGCCGAGGGCTTCGCGGCGGGCGAGCTCAAGCACGGCCCGATCGCGCTGATCGAGGAGGGGCTGCCGGTCGTGGTGGTCGTGCCCTCGCCGCGCGGGCGGTCCATCCTGCACGACAAGATCGTCTCCAACATCCAGGAGATCCGGGCCCGCGGCGCCCGCACCATCGTGATCGCCGAGGAGGGCGACGAGGCGGTCGTGCCGTACGCGGACCACCTGATCCGCATCCCGGTCACCCCGACCCTGCTCCAGCCGCTGGTCTCCACCGTCCCGCTCCAGGTCTTCGCCTGCGAGCTGGCCACGGCCAAGGGCCACGAGGTCGACCAGCCGCGCAACCTGGCGAAGTCGGTCACCGTCGAGTAGTGACTCCCACGGCGTCCCTGCGGTGGCTGCGTCCTACCGCAGGGGCGCCGTGTCGAGCGTGAAGGAGAACGGGGCGGGAAGCTTGATGCGCCTGCCGAATTCGGTTTCGTGGAGGGTGGTGTAGTCGCCGTCCTTCGGATCCGTGAACAGCGTTACCGTGCCTTCACTGCGGTCGATGAGCAGGTAGCAGGGGATGCCGGCGGCGGCGTAGCCCAGGCGCTTGGACTCGCGGTCCTTGTGCGGGTTGATCGATGTCACTTCAAGGACCAGTTCGACTCCTACTGCGGATGACCACGAATCCTGAGCGCGGAAATGGCCGACGGGAGCGACCGTGGCGTCCGGAATGAAACGACCCTTGGGGGTGATCAGCCCCTTCCCGCCGCTGACGTACAGCTCCTCGGCCGCCTCACGCGCAACAGCGCGGGCGAACCGGGCAATGGCGTCCTCATGGTCGCCGTCCGGCGGTGGCGTCACGACGATCTCCCCTTCGATGAGCTCGGCCTTGAAACCGGGCGGCGTGTCCAGCTCCAGAAACGCCTGGAGGACGCTGTCCTGGTCCAGCGGGTGCTCGACTGCCGGCATGGCGACCATGGCCCTTCTCCCTCCTGCTGGTTCGTGTCGAGCCACAAGGTAGGTGCACGGACTCAAGCCGGTGGGGGATCGAAGTGGTTGACACTCGAAAGTGTGCCGCAGGCCCGGCTCCCGTGGGGCGGTGACGCGGGCTAGCGTCGGCGGTAGCCGCGCCTGCCGAAGGAGCTCCTCCATGCGTCATGCACACCCTGTGGAAACCGTCCGGGCCGCCGAGGCCGAGCTGATGGCCAGGCTGCCTGAGGGCACGCTGATGCAGCGGGCGGCCGCCGGGCTGGCGGCGACCTGCGCCAGGCTGCTGACGCGGCGTCGGGGGCGGGTGTACGGCAGCCGGGTGACGGTGCTGGTGGGCAGTGGGGACAACGGGGGTGACGCCCTGTACGCCGGGGCGGCGCTGGCCCGGCGCGGGGCGCGGGTGACGGCGGTGCTGCTGGCGCCGGAGAAGGCGCACCCGGGTGGGCTGGCCGCGCTGCGGGCGGCGGGCGGACGGGTGACGGCGGAGCAGGAAGTCGGCCTGGCCGACTTCTCGCGCGCGGACCTGGTGCTGGACGGGATCGTCGGCATCGGCGGCCGGGGCGGGCTGCGCCCGGAGGCCGTGCCGTACGCGCGGGCCGGGCGGAGCGGGATCGTGGTGGCGGTGGACCTGCCCAGCGGGGTGGACGCCGACACCGGCGAGGTGCCCGGCGAGGCGCTGCGGGCGGACGTCACGGTCTGCTTCGGCACGTACAAGCCGGGGCTGCTGATCGACCCGGGGGCCGCCTGCACGGGCGCCGTGCAGCTGGTGGACATCGGGCTGCAGCTGCCCGAGCCGGAGGTGACGGTCCTGCAGCACGCGGACGCGGCGGCGCTGCTGCCGCTGCCGGGCGCGGAGAGCGACAAGTACCGGCGCGGCGTGGTCGGGGTGGCGGCCGGGTCGGCGCGGTACCCGGGGGCGGCGCTGCTGGCGGTCGCCGGGGCGCTGCGGGGCGGCGCGGGCGCCGTGCGGTACGTCGGGACGGCGGCCGAGGAGGTGGTGCGGCGCTTCCCGGAGACGCTGGTCACCGAGGGCGGCCCGGCCGGAGCCGGACGGGTGCAGGCCTGGGTGGTCGGACCGGGCGGTGGCGAGGGGGCGCGGCAGGCGTTGACCGAGGCGCTGGCGAGCGACGTCCCGGTGCTGGTGGACGCGGACGGGCTGACCGAACTGGGCCGGCTCGGCCCGGACGCGCTGTCCGGCCGCACCGCACCCACCCTGCTCACCCCCCACACCGGCGAGGCCGCCCGACTGCTGGCCGGCGCCGAGGGCGGTGCGCCGCGCGCCGCCGACGACCTGGCCGCCGCCCGGCTGGCCACCGCCCGCCGCCTGGCGGCCGCCTACCGGGCCACCGTGCTGCTGAAGGGCTCCACCACCGTGGTCGCTGACCCGGGCGGGGCCGTCCGGGTGAACCCCACCGGCACTTCCTGGCTCGCCACCGCCGGCAGCGGCGACGTCCTGGCCGGCCTGGCCGGCTCCCTGCTGGCCACCGGCCTGCCCCCGCTGGACGCCGCCTCGCTGGCCGCCTACCTCCACGGCCTGGCCGGCCGGGAGGCAGCCGGCACCCCGGGCGCCCCGGTGACGGCCCTCGCGGTGGCCGAGGCCCTGCCGACGGCCTGGCGGACGGTGCGGGAGGCTTAGGGCTGTCTTCGAACCCCTCTGCGGACCGACGCTCCCCCCGGCCTTCGGCCGGGAGGTGCCCCCACCGCAGTGGCGCCCTCCTCCGCCTTGCGATGCGCGCACCCCAACGCCGCCCCGCCCGCGCTGCGGGCGGACGACGGGAGTTCGAAGGCAGGTCCTAGGCGAGGCCCGGTACGGCGGCGTGCTTCGGCGGGCCGTCGGTGGCGGCAGGCCGATGTGGGCGGGCCGCGTGGGCAATGGGCCCGCCCGCCCGAGTGCCTGCGAGGGTCGACGGCAGGTGGGCGCGGGCGGTTCGGGCGGGCGTCGGCCGCAGCTGCCCGTGACTCGCGCCGGGGACGCGAGCCCGTTCCGGCCAGGCCCGGGGGTAGCGGCTCGCGACCGCCGGTGCGGCGCGAGGGCGTGTCGCGGGCCCGCGCCGGCGCCGGGGAGTGGCCCCGGTCGGAACCGGGGGGTCCATTTGCCGCGTCCTCAGTTGGGTGGACGGGCCGTTCGCCGCAGGTCGGCGGGGTGCGGGGGGCGCGGTGCCGATCGCCGCGCCGACGGGCCGTTCGGCGAGGACTCCGGGACGTCTGGGAGACTGACCCTGATGACAACTGCGAACACGACCGGCACAGCCACCCTCACCGACGGCGTACGGGCCGAGGCGACCATCGATCTCGCCGCCCTGCGCGGCAACCTCGCCGCCCTGCAGGAGCGCGTCGGGAGCGCGGCGGTGATGCTCGCGGTCAAGGCGGACGCCTATGGCCACGGCGCGGTCGAGTGCGCCCGCGAGGCGGTCGCGAACGGGGTCGGCTGGCTCGGCTGCGCGACGCCCGACGAGGCGTTGGCGCTGCGGGCCGCGGGCATCCGCCCGGAGCAGGCCCGCATCCTGTGCTGGCTGTGGACGCCCGGTGGGCCGTGGCGCGAGGCGCTGCGCGCGGACCTGGACATCTCGGTCAGCGGCCAGTGGGCGCTGGCGGAACTGCTGACGGCCGTTCGGGAGACCGGCATCCCGGCGCGCGTGCACCTGAAGGCCGACACCGGCCTCGGCCGCAACGGCTGTCAGCCGCACGACTGGCCGCAGCTGGTGGCGGACACCCGCCGGGCCGAGGCCGAGGGGCTGCTGAGGGTGGTCGGCCTCTGGTCGCACTTCGCCGCCGCCGACGAGCCCGGCCACCCGTCGATCCAGGCCCAGCTGGACTCCTTCCGCGCCGCGCTGGCGCACGCCGAGGCCGCCGGGCTGCGCCCCGAGGTCCGGCACCTCGCGAACTCCCCGGCCACCCTGCTGCTGCCCGAGGCGCACTTCGACCTGGTCCGCACCGGGCTCGCCGCGTACGGGCTGTCGCCGGTGCCGGAGGTGGGCTCGCCGGCCGACTTCGGGCTGCGCCCGGTGATGGCGCTGACCGCCCGGCTGGCGCTGGTCAAGCACGTTCCCGGCGGGCACGGGGTCAGCTACGGCCACCACTACGTGACGCCCGGCCCGACCACCCTCGGCCTGGTCCCGGTCGGCTACGGCGACGGCGTCCCGCGGCACGCCAGCGGCACCGGACCGGTCCAGATCGGCGGCAAGTGGCGCACGGTGGCCGGCCGGGTGGCGATGGACCAGTTCGTGGTGGACCTGGGCGGCGACACTCCCGAGGTCGGCGACGAGGTGCTGCTGTTCGGCAGCGGCGAGCGCGGTGAGCCGACCGCCGAGGACTGGGCCCGCGCCTGCGGCTCCATCTCGTACGAGATCATCACCCGGATCGGTGCCCGGGTGCCCCGCCGCTACCTGGGCGGCAGCCACCACGGGGGCGGCACGGCATGACCGGGACGCCGGACGGGAGCAGCCCGGTGGCGGCGGTGGCCAAGGCGGCCGGCGCGGCCTCCGGGGTGAGCCGGGCCGGCGTGATCGGGATCTCGGTCGGCGTGCTGGCGGCCGGCGCGGCCGCGGGCGTGGCGATAGAGCGGCTGACGGTCGGCCGGGCGATGCGCCGCCGGGCCCGGGCCGAGCTGGAGGCGACCGCCCCGTACGGCTCGCTGCGCGGACGCCCGCTGACGGTGGCCGCGCCGGACGGCACCGAGCTGTACGTCGAGCTGGACGGCACCGGCTGGGCCGCGCCGGACGGCGACCGCCCCGAGCCGAAGGGACGCGCCGGTGCCGAGAGGGAGGAGCTAGGGGGCCCGAGGAACGAGGGCGTCGGAGCGACGAGCGTCGGCGCCGGGTCCGAGCGCCTCGGAGGCGAGTGGGCGAGTCACCGCCCCGAGCCGCTGACCGTGGTGTTCAGCCACGGCTACTGCCTGAACCAGGACAGCTGGCACTTCCAGCGGGCGGCGCTGCGCGAGGGCCTGCGGCTGGTCTTCTGGGACCAGCGCAGCCACGGCCGTTCGGAGCGCTCCCGCTCGTACCTGGCGGGCGAGCCGGCCGGCATCGACCAGCTGGGCGGCGACCTCAAGGCGGTGATCGACGCCGTCGCGCCGACCGGCCCGCTGGTGCTGGTGGGCCATTCGATGGGCGGCATGACGGTGATGGCGCTGGCCGACCAGCATCCGGAGCTGTTCCGGGAGCGGGTCGCCGGGGTCGCGATGGTCGGCACCCTCGCGGGGGACTGGAACGAGGTGAGCCTCGGTCTGCCGAAGGCCGGGGCCAAGCTGTTCAAGAAGGTCGCGCCCGGGGTGGTGAAGCTGCTGGGCCGTCAGGTAGAGCTGGTGGAGGCGAGCCGGCGGTTCGGCTCGGACGTCGCCGCCGTCTTCTACCGGCGGTTCTCCTTCGGCGGCCGGGACGTCGATCCCGGCGTGGTGCGCTTCGCCGAGCAGCTGCTGGACGCCACCCCGATCGACGTGGTCGCCGAGTTCTACCCGGTGTTCGGCGCGCACGAGAAGTACGAGGCACTGGCCGCCCTGCGCGGCCTGCCGGCCCTGGTGCTGGCCGGGACGAAGGACCTGCTGACGCCGTCGGCGCACAGCGAGGTGATGGCCGAGCGGCTGCCCGGTGCCGAGCTGGTCCTGGTGGAGGGGGCCGGGCACCTGGTGCTGCTGGAGCGTCCGGAGCTGGTCGACCGCGAGCTGGCGCTGCTGCTGCGCCGGGCCGCCGAGTTCGCCGGTGCCGCGCCGCTGCCGCCAGCCGTCCTCGAACTCGCCGAGGAACCGCCCGGGGACGGTCGGCTCGGGGACGCGACGGCCCCGGATCCGGCCGTCGATCCCACCGTCGGTCCGGCCGTCGACTCCGCCTGAGCCCCCCGCCCGCCGCGGCGGGGTGCGCGGGTGTGGCACGGTAGCGGTGGCGGCCGGTGGTCGGCGCGCCGCTACGGACCGAAGGGCAAGACACGCGCATGGGCTCGCACGCCACTCTCACCGTCCCCACTCCGGAGCGGATGGGCCGGCTCGGCCGGGAGCTGGCCGCGCTGCTGCGGCCGGGTGACCTGGTGCTGCTCTCCGGCGAGCTGGGGGCGGGGAAGACCACGCTCACCAGGGGCCTGGGGGAGGGACTGCAGGTCCGCGGGGCGGTGACCTCGCCGACCTTCGTGATCGCCCGGGTGCACCCCTCGCTGGTCGGCGGCCCGGCGCTGGTGCACGTGGACGCGTACCGGCTGGGCGGGGACCTGGACGAGATGGAGGACCTCGACCTGGACGTCTCGCTGCCGGAGTCGGTGGTGGTGGTCGAGTGGGGCGAGGGCAAGGTCGAGCGGCTGTCCGAGGACCGGCTGGAGGTGCGGATCGAGCGGGCGATCGGCGACACCGCCGGGGAGGACCACGACCCGCGCCGGGTGGAGCTGACCGGCGTCGGGGAGCGCTGGACGGGCGTGGAGCTGGCGAAGCTCGCCTGAGCCGGGCCGGGGCGGCGGTCGATCGGGTTCCACCGTTTTGCCGACAGGCTGTCGGCAAGGTGTTGCGGGCGGGGTGCCGGGCGTGGTGGGATGGGTGCTGCGGTTAGGTCTGCCTAACTAGGGAGGCGCCATGTCGAGCACCACCCCCGCCCCGGAGCGCACCGCGCGCACCGCCGGGGCCGGAGAGTCCGCCCACCGCGCTCCGGGGGAACCGATGCGGGCGCTGCTGGCCGCCTGCGCGGCCGCCGAGGCGGTGTCCACCCCGCCCGAACCGCGGCCCCGGCAGGCCGAGGAGCCCGAGGCGGAGACGCCCCGGGCCGCGTAGTGACCGTCCTGGTGGTAGCCGTCCGCGAGCCGCGCGCGGCTCAGGCGACCACGACCACCTTGGTGCCGTTCGACGCGAAGTCCCAGAGCAGCTGACCCTCGGCGCGGCCGCTGCGGATGCCGCCGGTCTTGGTCTTCGGCTCGGCGGTCGGGGTCGTGTCGTCCAGCGCCGCGCCGAAGCCGAACACCACGCCGTTCTGCTGCGCGAAGCGCACCACGTGCTCGATCTTCCGGCCGTCCGTACCGGTGCCGGACGTTGTGCGGCTGTACACCGAGTAGCTGCCCGGGGTGGGCTCGACCGTGCCCGGGGTGACCGGGAAGGCGGCCGTGACCTGCGGGTTCTTCTTCGGGTCGACCAGCCAGACGAAGTGGCTGCCGGCGGAGTAGACCACCCGGGTGCCGCTGCCCGAGGAGGTCGGCAGCGGCGGGACGGTCGGGGTGGCGGAGGCGCTCGGCGTCGCGGAGGCGGCCGGGCCGGTGGACGTCGAGGCGACGGTCGGCCGGGCCGAGCCCGCGCGGTCCTGGGCGCCGTTGGCCTGGAAGGCCAACAGGCTCACCACCGCCAGGGCCCCCAGGGTCAGCCCCGTGACCACCACTCCAGGACCCATCTTCGCCACGTGCCCGCTCCCGCCGCCGTCCGCTGTTCGTACCGCCCTAATCGTGCCAGGTCCCCCCGGCCGGTCGGCAGCGCCCTGCACGTGTGTTCCGGATGGGGACACCAGCTCGATCGGCCGGTCGGCCCAACGTCGGTCTAACCTTGACTCCGTGCTGCTGCTCGCGTTCGACACCGCTACCCCCGCCGTCACCGCCGCCGTCCACGACGGCACGGCCGTCCTCGCCGAGACCCACCAGGTCGACGCCAGGCGCCACGGCGAACTGCTGCTGCCCGCGATCGACCGGGTCCTGCGGGCCGCCGGGGTGGACAAGCACCAGCTCACCGGCATCGCGGTCGGCGTCGGCCCGGGCCCGTACACCGGCCTGCGGGTCGGTCTGGTGACGGCCGCCGCGCTCGGCCACGCGCTCGGGCTGCCGGTGCACGGTGTCTGCACCCTGGACGCGATCGCCTTCCAGGCCCGCGCCGAGGGCCTGGCCGGGCAACCGTTCACCGTCGCCACCGACGCGCGCCGCAAGGAGGTCTACTGGGCCTCGTACGACGCCGACGGCAGCCGCACCGAGGGCCCCGGCGTGGACCGCCCGGCCGAGCTGACGCCCGCGGCCCGCTCGGTCGGCGCCGGCGCGGTGCTCTACCCCGACGCCTTCCCGGGCGCCTACGGCCCCGAGCACGTCTCGGCCGGCGCCCTGGCCGGCTTCGCCGCCGCCGAGCTGGCCGCCGGGCGGGAGCTGCTGCCGAACGTGCCGCTGTACCTGCGCCGCCCGGACGCCCAGGTCCCGGCTGCCTACAAGACCGTTCTGGGGGGCAAGGCGGTGCTCCCGGCGTGAACCACGGCACCGCCCTGCGCCCGATGCGCTGGTGGGACATCGAGCCGGTGATGGACCTGGAGCTCAGGCTGTTCCCCGAGGACGCCTGGTCCCGCGGGATGTTCTGGTCCGAGCTCGCCGAGGCCCACCCCGGCGGCACCCGCCACTACTCGGTCGCCACCGCCGCGGACGGCACGATCGTCGGCTACGCCGGTCTGATGGCCGTCGCCGGCGAGGGCGACGTCCAGACCATCGCCGTCGACGAGCGCCACCAGGGCGCCGGCCTCGGCACGGCGCTGCTCACCGACCTGATCCACGAGGCCGCCCGGCGCGGCTGCGCCGACCTGCTGCTGGAGGTGCGGGTGGACAACCAGCGCGCCCAGCGGCTGTACGAGCGCCACGGCTTCGAACCGGTGGGCATCCGGCGCGGCTACTACCAGCCCGCCAACATCGACGCGCTGGTGATGCGCCTCGACCACCCCAGCACCGACAGCACCGACCCGAAGGACATTGAGGACACCCGCCATGGCTGACGAACCGCTCGTCCTCGGCATCGAGACCTCCTGCGACGAGACCGGCGTCGGCATCGTGCGCGGCACCACGTTGCTGGCCGACGCGGTCGCCTCCAGCGTCAACGACCACGCCCGCTTCGGCGGCGTCGTCCCGGAGATCGCCAGCCGCGCCCACCTGGAGGCGATGGTCCCGACCATCCAGCGCGCCCTGGACACCGCCGGGATCAAGGCCAGCGACCTGGACGGCATCGCCGTCACCGCCGGCCCCGGCCTGGCCGGCGCGCTGCTGGTCGGCGTCAGCGCGGCGAAGGCGTACGCCTGGGCGCTGGACAAGCCGCTGTACGGGGTCAACCACCTCGCCTCGCACATCTGCGTCGACCAGCTGGAGCACGGCCGACTGCCCTCGCCGACGATGGCCCTGCTGGTCTCCGGCGGGCACTCCTCGCTGCTGCTCAGCGAGGACATCACCACGGACGTCCGTCCGCTCGGCGCGACCATCGACGACGCGGCCGGCGAGGCCTTCGACAAGGTCGCCCGGGTGCTCGGCCTGGGCTTCCCGGGCGGCCCGATCGTCGACCGGACGGCCCGCGAGGGCGACCCCAAGGCGATCCAGTTCCCGCGCGGCCTGAGCGGGAGGAACGACCCCGAGTACGACTTCTCCTTCTCCGGTCTGAAGACCGCCGTCGCCCGCTGGGTGGAGGCCAAGCGCCGGGCCGGCGAGGAGGTGCCGATCGCCGACGTCGCGGCCTCCTTCCAGGAGGCGGTCACCGACGTGCTCACCCGCAAGGCCGTCAAGGCGTGCAAGGACAACGGCGTCGACCACCTGATGATCGGCGGCGGCGTCGCGGCCAACTCCCGGCTGCGCGAGATGGCCCAGCAGCGCTGCGACCGGGCCGGCATCCGGCTGCGGGTGCCCCGGCCGGGCCTGTGCACCGACAACGGCGCGATGGTGGCGGCGCTGGGCTCCGAGATGGTGTGGCGCGACCGCGCCCCCTCCGCCTTCGACCTGTCGGCGGACTCCTCGCTGCCCGTCACCGACGTCCACGTGCCGGCCGCGGTGATCGAACACGGCGACGTCCACGGTCAGGCCTACCACGCCCTCGGCGGTGGCGCCGCGTGACCGTCGCCGCGATGTGGGAGGCCCGGGCGGCGGACGGTCGCGGGGCCGAACTCGCCGCCTGGATACGGGAGTTCGCGCTGCCCGCGGTGCGCGGCGCGGCCGGGCTGGTGCGGACCGAGCTGTTCTCCGCGCCCGGTGAGCGGGTGCTGCTGATCACCTGGTGGAGCGGCGAGCCCCCCCGATCCGAAATGTTCGCAGTGATCGCCGACCCGCCGGCCGAGCTGCTCGGCCGCCCGGTGCACCGCTGGTCCTTCACCAGCGAACACGTCGAGTAGACGGTGGTCGGGAACCGCCGCCGCGACCGCTACCGTGCATAGCTGAGAGAAAGCTGGACGGGACCGGGAGCGCGGTGCGGTGAACAGGGACGGGCGGAACAGGACCAGGACGTACACGGCGGGGGCGCTGGCCCTGCTGGCCTTCGCCACCGCGTGCGGCGACGGCGGCGGTGCCGCACCGGCCGCGACCACGACCGCGGCGGCGGAGCCCCGGCCCGCCGCCGTCGGCGGCGCGCCGACCGCCGCGGCCACCACGCCCGATGCGGCCCCGGCCGAGGGCGACGCCGCGGCCTGGGCGAAGTGGAACCTCAAGCCGCTGGCCCCGGCCCCCGCGCCGCCCGCCGACAAGCCCATCAAGCTCGAACGCACCGGCACCGTACCGGTGTTCAGCGACGTGAAGACCACCGACAAGGTCGTCTTCATCACCATCGACGACGGCGCCGAGAAGGACCCGAAGTTCGTCGAGATGCTGACCGACCTCAAGGTGCCGATCACGATGTTCCTGACCAAGGACATCGTCAAGAACGACTACGGCTACTTCAAGCCGCTCCAGGCGCTCGGCAACCACATCCAGAACCACACCGTCACCCACCCGGTGATGAGCAAGCTCCCGCCGGACAAGCAGAAGTCCGAGATCTGCGACGACCAGGCCGCGCTCACCCAGCAGTACGGCACCGCCCCGCTGCTGTTCCGCCCGCCGTTCGGCGACGGCGCCAACACCCCGACGCTCAACAACTCGGTGCAGCAGTGCGGCCCGCGCGCGATCGTGCTCTGGCGCGAGTCGATGCAGATCCACGACATGCAGTACCAGACCGGGGACAAGAAGCTGAAGCCCGGCGACATCATCCTGGCGCACTTCCGCGGCCCCAAGGAGCTCAAGGGCGCCACGATGACCCAGATGTTCGGGGACCTGCTGGCCCGGATCCAGGAGCAGGGCTTCGCGGTGGCCCGGCTGGACGACTACATCCAGCCGCCGGCTTCCTAGACGGCCTGGACGGGTCGGCCCAGCATCATCAGCGGCCCGTGGTCGGTGCGGCTGAGGATCACCGTGACGGTGTTCGGCCCGGAGGGCTTGAGCTGACGGCGCAGCTCCTCCGGGGTGATCGCCATCCCGCGCTTCTTGATCACCACCGTGCCGACCCCGCGCTCGCGCAGCAGCGCCTTCAGCTTCTTGATGTGGAAGGGCAGCACGTCGGTGAGCTCGAAGGCGTGCGCGTACGGGGTGGCCACCAGCCGGTCCGAGGTCAGGTAGGCGATCTTCGGGTCGATCAGCCGGCCGCCGACCTGCTCGGCCACCTCGGCCACCAGGTGCGCCCGGATCACCGCGCCGTCCGGCTCGTACAGGTACCGCCCGACCGGGCCGGCCGGCGGGTCGGGCAGGTCGCCGCCGGTCAGGCTGGCGGCCTGCGGCAGCAGGGTGGCGCGGTGCGGGCGGGCGGCCCCGGTGCCGAACCAGAGCACCGCCTCCTTGACGTCCCCGTGGTCGGAGACCCACTCGGCCTCGGCGTCCGCCGGGACGGCCTCGTGCGGGATGCCCGGGGCGACCTTCAGGGCGCCGATCGGGGTCCGCCGCCCGGCCTCGATCGCCCAGGAGAGCGGCGGCGCGTACGCCTCCGGATCGAACACCCGGCCGCGCGAGGTGCGCCGGGCCGGGTCGGTGAACACCGCGTCGTAGCCGGTCACGTCCACCTCGGCGACGTCCGCGCAGACCACCTCGACCAGCTCGGCCAGGCCCAGCGCGGCGGCGTTCGCCGCGGTGGCGGCGCAGGCCGCCGGGTCCTTGTCGACGGCCAGCACCTGGATCCCGGCCCGGGCCAGCGCCAGCACGTCCCCGCCGATGCCGCAGCACAGGTCCGCCAGCCGCCGTACGCCCAACTCGGCGAAGCGGCGCGCCCGCCACTCGGCCACGCTGCGCCGGGTGGACTGCTCGACGCCGTTGGGCGTGAAGTACATCAGGTCGGCGTCCGCCCCGAACTTCGCCCGCGCCCGCTGCCGCAGCCGCGCCTGCCCGAACGCCGCCGACACCAGCTCCGCCGGGTGCTCCCGCCGCAGCCGGGTGGCCAGCGCCAGCTCCTCCTCGGGGGCGAACTCGCGCAGCTCGGTGAGCAGGGCCTGACCCTCGGGGGTCAGCAGGGGCTGGAGGTTCTCGGTGTCCACGAGGTCATTCTGACCGCTCAGCGGATGTGGCGGCGGCCGGCCGACCGGAACCCCGGCGGCCGGTTCACCGCCACAGGACACCCGAGGCGAGGACCGCGGGCCCGAACGGCGAGATCGCGGCGGCGACCGTCAGGAACCGGTAGCCGGACCGCCAGCTGCGCACGACCACGACGATGCTCGCCACGAGGGCGGCCACCGGGCCGGCGATCATCCCGATGCCCAGGAAGGCCCAGATGCGCCCGTCCCCGTCGTCCCCGGCGCCGGGACCGCTGCCGAGGCAGAGGGTGAAGTAGAAGACGGCGAACGGCAGCACGACGCCGAGCAGGGGCAGCGCCAGCAGGGCGAGGGACGCGTCCTTGAGCCGGGACGGGCCGACGCGCATCGGAATCGATGTCATGTCAGGAGTCTTGCCCCGGGCCGCCGAGTCGCACATGAGTGCGGCTACTCATCCCCGACCCGAGTCCGCCGGGCGCGCCGTTGGCACTCTGGTTGACTGAGTGCTAACCGCGGCCTATGGTCGTCCTTGGCACTCCCCACTGGGGGAGTGCTAACGCGAAGACGTGTGTCTGACCCCCGCGACGGCAGGCCCGCAGGTTCGCCCCTACCCGTTAGAAAACCCCGTAATCTCCGAAGGGGAGCTCGGACGTGACCACCAGCAGCAAGGTTGCCATCAAGCCGCTCGAGGACCGCATCGTGGTCCAGCCGCTCGACGCCGAGACCACCACGGCCTCCGGCCTGGTTATCCCGGACACCGCCAAGGAGAAGCCCCAGGAGGGCGTCGTCCTGGCCGTCGGCCCGGGCCGCTTCGAGGACGGCCAGCGTCTGCCGCTCGACGTCGCCGTGGGTGACATCGTCCTGTACTCGAAGTACGGCGGCACCGAGGTGAAGTACCAGGGCGAGGAGTACCTCGTCCTCTCGGCCCGCGACGTTCTCGCCATCATCGAGAAGTAACGCGGCATCGAGAAGTCAGTCGTTCCGACCCGCCCCGGATCCGTGTCCCAAGTGACAGGGGCCCGGGGCGTGGTTGTTGGTTCACGTAGTTCGGCGGCCGGTGGTCCGGCCGCAGCCCCGAGGGAATAGGGAACATGGCGAAGATCCTGCAGTTCGACGAGGACGCCCGCCGCTCGCTGGAGCGCGGTGTCAACAAGCTGGCCGACACCGTCAAGGTGACCATCGGCCCCAAGGGCCGCAACGTCGTCATCGACAAGAAGTTCGGCGCCCCGACCATCACCAACGACGGCGTCACCATCGCCCGTGAGGTCGAGCTGGACGACCCGTACGAGAACCTTGGCGCGCAGCTCGTCAAGGAGGTCGCCACCAAGACCAACGACGTCGCGGGTGACGGCACCACCACCGCCACCGTGCTGGCCCAGGCACTGGTCAACGAGGGTCTGCGCAACGTCGCCGCCGGCGCCGGTCCCGCCGCCCTGAAGAAGGGCATCGACAAGGCCGTCGCCGCCGTCTCCGAGCACCTGCTGTCCGTCGCCCGCGAGATCGAGGGCAAGGACGACGTCGCCGCCGTCGCGTCCCTCTCCGCGCAGGACACCCAGGTCGGCGAGCTGATCGCCGAGGCGATCGACAAGGTCGGCAAGGACGGTGTCATCACCGTCGAGGAGTCGAACACCTTCGGCGTGGAGCTGGACTTCACCGAGGGCATGCAGTTCGACAAGGGCTACCTGTCGCCGTACTTCGTCACCGACGCGGAGCGCCAGGAGGCGGTCCTCGAGGACCCGTACATCCTGATCAACCAGGGCAAGATCTCCTCCATCCAGGAGTTGCTGCCGCTGCTGGAGAAGATCCTGCAGAGCGGTGCCTCCAAGCCGCTGCTGATCATCGCCGAGGACGTCGACGGCGAGGCGCTGTCGACCCTGGTCGTGAACAAGATCCGCGGCACCTTCAACGCCGTCGCCGTCAAGGCCCCGGGCTTCGGCGACCGCCGCAAGGCGATCCTCGGCGACCTGGCCGTCCTGACCGGCGGCACGGTCATCTCCGAGGAGGTCGGCCTCAAGCTCGACCAGGCCGGTCTGGACGTGCTGGGCACCGCCCGCCGCGTGACCATCACCAAGGACGACACCACCATCGTCGACGGTGCCGGTGACACCGAGGCCGTGGCCGGCCGCGTCGCCCAGATCAAGGGCGAGATCGCCGCGACCGACTCCGACTGGGACCGCGAGAAGCTGCAGGAGCGCCTGGCCAAGCTGGCCGGCGGCGTCTGCGTCATCAAGGTCGGCGCCGCCACCGAGGTGGAGCTGAAGGAGCGCAAGCACCGCCTGGAGGACGCCATCTCGGCGACCCGCGCCGCGGTCGAGGAGGGCATCGTCGCCGGCGGTGGCGCCTCCCTGGTCCACGCCGCCAAGGTGCTGAACGACGGCCTGGGCCTGTCGGGCGACGAGGCCACCGGTGTCGCGGTGGTCCGCAAGGCGCTGCACGAGCCGCTGCGCTGGATCGCCCAGAACGCCGGCCTGGAGGGCTACGTCATCACCTCCAAGGTCTCCGAGCTGGAGATCGGCCAGGGCTACAACGCCGCCACCGGCGAGTACGGCGACCTGGTGAAGGCCGGCGTCATCGACCCGGTCAAGGTCACCCGCTCCGCCCTGGAGAACGCCGCCTCGATCGCCTCCCTGCTGCTCACCACCGAGACCCTCGTGGTGGAGAAGAAGGAGGAGGAGGCCGAGGCCGGCCACTCGCACGGCGGCCACGGCCACTCGCACTGAGGCCACAGCACCTGACCGGAGGCCCGGTCCGCTCCCGCAGGGAGTCGGGCCGGGCCTCCGGTTGTTACTCGCCCGCTCGCCTCCGGGGCGCTCGGGCCCGCTTGAGGCTTCAACTATCAGTAGAATTTTGCAGAATCCAAAGATTGCCTTATAACTAAGGCATGATCGAGGCCCGCCATCTGCGCGTCCTGCGTGCCGTCGCCCGCACCGGCTCCTTCTCCGCCGCCGCCCGCGAGCTGGGGTGTACGCAGCCTGCCATCAGCCAGCAGATGAAGGCCCTGGAGAAGTCGGTGGACACCCCGCTGGTGGTCCGCTCGGGCCGCGGGATGCAGCTCAGTGAGGCCGGGCGGGTCCTGCTCAAGCATGCCACCGGAATCCTGGCCGGGCTCTCCGCCGCCGAGGAGGAGGTCGCCGCGATCGCCGGGCTGCGGGCCGGGCGGGTGCGGCTGGTCTCCTTCCCGACCGCGAGTTCCACCCTGGTGCCGCCCGCGGTCGCCCGCCTGCGGGACAGCCATCCGGGGGTGCGCGTGTCGCTGGTCGAGGCCGAGCCGCCGGAGTCGCTGGCGATGCTGCGCGGCGGCGAGTGCGAGATCGCGCTGGCCTTCCGCTACCCGCAGTCCGACGGCGCGACTTCGGTGCCGGCGCCCGCGCACGGCTCGCCGCGCGAGGCGCGGGCCGAGGCGAACCTGGAGGCGCAGCAGCTGTCGGCCGGCACCGACTGGTCCGACCTGGTGGTCACCCCGCTGCTGGACGACCCGCTGGTGGGCCTGCTGCCCGCAGGTCACCCGCTGGCCGGGCGGGGCGGTCCGGTGGGGCTGGCCGAGCTGGCGGGGGAGCAGTGGATCGCCGGCTGCCCGCAGTGCCGGGGGCACCTGGTGGAGCTGTGCGCGGGGGCGGGCTTCGAGCCCCGGATCGACTTCGCGACCGACGACTACCCGGCGGTGGTCGGCCTGGTGGCGGCCGGGCTCGGGGTGGCGGTGCTGCCCCGGCTGGCCCTGCAGTCGGTGCGTCCTGACGGCGTGTCGACGGTACCGGTGCGGACGGCCTCCGGGGTGCCGGCGGTGCGCCAGGTGGTGGCGCTGACCCTGCCGGACCTGGCCGAGGTGCCGGCCGTCGCGCTGATGCAGGAGCGGCTGGCGGGTGCGGCGGCCGACCGCTGACGGTCGGCGACGGGGGCCCTTGTGCCCCCGGAGGGGGTAGTGGCGGCCTGAAGCGCCGCGAAGAAACGTTTCTCCACGGCGCGCCGCGAGGGCGGGTCTAACGGTGCGCGATCGCCGGCGGGGCCAGCGGGACCTCCACCAGGCGGTGCCGCGAGCGGCCCAGCATCTCCTCGCGCTCGTCCTCCGTCATCCCGCCCCAGACGCCGTACGGCTCACGGACCGCCAGGGCGTGCGCGGCGCACTCGGCGATCACCGGACAGCGCATGCACACCTCCTTGGCGCTGGCCTCGCGCGAACTGCGCGCCGCCCCGCGCTCGCCCTCGGGGTGGAAGAAGAGCGAGCTGTCCACGCCGCGGCAGGCTGCCGAGAGCTGCCAGTCCCAGAGGTCCGCGTTGGGACCGGGGAGACGGGAGAAATCTGCCATGGCTCATTCCCTTCAGAGGCGGTCGGCGGCGTCCGGGCGTGTCGGCGGGCTGCTGCCGAGCGGTGCCCGGCGGGGCGTCCCGCACTGGTATGGACACCTGGAAATATGACTTAAGGCAACTCCATGGACAAGTCACCCACACACCGGCACAACAGTCAATGACCATAGAAAGCTATAAAAACGGGCAAAGTGGGCAAGGGTTTTCGTTGGGCCCGGGCGTGGCAATCGGGTGGCCGAGGGGCGCGCGACACGCCGCACCGGTGTGCGGGTGGTACGCCGACCGCGCGCGAGCTGCGCAAAAGTGCGGCGTGTGCACCGCGCTGCGGCTGATCGGTAATGGGTTGGCCACGTACAGTGGTGGGGATGGCCTGAAGGCCGTAACTCATTCGAGTGACGGTCGTTGGAAGTGCGGAGGCGGTTAGCGGGCGCCGGACGTCGGGAACGATCGCGGGCAAGTCGGGGCGATCAGTGCGAAGTCCGTCGCCGATCGGCCGTGTCGGAGAGGTTCGTACCAGCCAGGAGGCTCAACGTGACGCGGATCAGCTGCGGAGGACGACGGTCATGACTTCCGTTCTCGTTTGCGACGATTCCCCGCTCGCCCGCGAGGCGCTTCGCCGCGCGGTCGCGACCGTACCCGGTGTGGACCGGGTCACCACCGCGACGAACGGGGAGGAGGTCCTCCGCCGCTGGGTGGCCGACCGCTCCGATCTCGTCCTGATGGACGTCCGGATGCCCGGCCTCGGCGGGGTCGAGACGGTGCGGCGGCTGCTGTCCGCCGACCCGGGCGCCCGGATCATCATGCTCACCGTCGCCGAGGACCTCGACGGCGTCGCCCTCGCGGTGGCCGCCGGTGCCCGCGGGTACCTGCACAAGGACGCCTCGCGCGCCGAGCTGCGGGCCACCGTCACCCAGGCCCTCGCCGACCCGACCTGGCGGCTCGCCCCGCGCCGGCTGCGCAGCCCCGACATGGGCGCCGCGCCGACCCTGACGGCGCGTGAGATCCAGGTGCTGGAGGGCATGAGCCACGGACGCAGCAACGCCGAGATCGGGCGCGAGCTGTTCCTGTCCGAGGACACCGTGAAGACCCACGCCCGACGGCTGTTCAAGAAGCTCGGGGCCTCCGACCGTGCGCACGCGGTGGCGCTGGGTTTCCGCTGGGGCCTGGTCCGCTGACCAGCGGCGGCGGCGCCGGTCCGGGCGCGCCGCCGTCGAATTCCGGAGCGGGCGCCGCACGGGCGTGTGACGTTACGGTCCCGAGGTTGCACCATGGAGGAGTGGAGCACCTCGGGGACCAGCGGACAGGCACTGCGGCGAACCACGCAGCCGCAGGACACTCGGCGGACGGCGGGGCGGGAGGCGGCACGGTGCAGGAGGGGCCGGTGGTGCGCGGCACGCCGCACGGTGCCGCAGCGCATAACGTTCCGGTGCACAACTCCGGACGCGGTGCCGCGTTTTCCTGGTCGACCAGGCACCATGGACCGATGCGCGACGACGTCGCCGGTGTGGCCGGCCAGGCGGACCCGGGGGAGGCCGAGCCCTCCGACCCGGGCCACGACCCGTCGTACGCGGATTCCGGCGCCCCCGGCGCCGAGGCCGCTCCGGGCCGCCCGCCGGTGCTCGGTACGGGCGGCTCGCCCCTGGTCGGCGAACTGGTCGCGGCCGCCGTGCGCGGCGAGGGCCCGGCCATCGACGCCCTGCTCGCCTACGTCCACCCGCTCGCGCTGCGGTACTGCCGCGCCAAGCTGGTCCGGCTGCCCGGCGGGGCCCGGCACCACGTGGACGACGTGGCCCAGGAGGTCTGCGTCGCGGTGCTGTGCGCGCTGCCCCGGTACAAGGACCAGGGGCGGCCGTTCGAGGCCTTCGTCTACGGCATCGCCGCGCACAAGATCGCCGATCTGCAGCGGGCCGCGATGCGCGGGCCCGGCTCGACCGTGGTGCCGCAGGACGACCTGCCGGAGGTGCCGGACGAGGCGCTCGGCCCGGAGGAGCGGGCGCTGCTCAGCAGCGACGCGGCCTGGGCCAAGGAACTGCTCTCCAACCTGCCGGCCCGTCAGCGCGAACTGGTGCTGCTACGGGTGGCCGCCGGGCTGTCGGCGGAGGAGACCGGCGAGGTGCTCGGGATGTCGCCGGGGGCCGTCCGGGTGGCCCAGCACCGGGCGCTCAGCCGGCTGCGGGCGCTCGCCGAGGAGTCGTCCTGAGCCCTTGAGCTGCTCGACCGGGCGGAATGAGCCGCGGTGGGGGGTTGTTGTCAAGGGCACACGAGGGCACATTCGCGGTGCCAGTACCATGGGGTATCGGCGCCTGGGCAGGTTGCCAAAGTTTTGCGGGTGCGCACGGGGTTCCCTTGGAGGTTCCTCCAACCCACCCGGCTTTCGGCGGTCTGCGCGAGTGAGCGATCAACGCGCCCTTCCCTCAGGGCGCGAGCGGATTAGGCCGGCCACGGAAGGTACTCCCCACATGTCTTACAACGCCGCAGGCGTACCCGAGAAGTTCGCCATGCTCGGGCTCACGTTCGATGACGTCCTGCTGCTGCCCGGGGCTTCCGAGGTGCTGCCGAACCAGGTCGACACCTCCTCCCGGGTCTCCCGGAACGTCCGCGTCAACATCCCGCTGCTGTCCGCGGCGATGGACAAGGTCACCGAGGCGCGGATGGCCATCGCGATGGCCCGTCAGGGCGGCGTCGGCGTGCTGCACCGCAACCTGTCGGTCGAGGACCAGGCCAACCAGGTCGACCTGGTGAAGCGCTCCGAGTCCGGCATGGTCACCGACCCGATCACGGTCGGCCCGGACACCACGCTGGCCGAGGCCGACGCGCTGTGCGCCAAGTTCCGCATCTCCGGCGTGCCGATCGCCGATGAGGCCGGCAAGCTGCTCGGCATCGTCACCAACCGTGACATGGCCTTCGAGTCGGACCGCAGCCGCCAGGTCCGCGAGATCATGACCCCGATGCCGCTGATCACCGGCAAGGTCGGCATCTCCGGCGAGGACGCGATGGCGCTGCTGCGCCGCCACAAGATCGAGAAGCTCCCGCTGGTCGACGACGAGGGCCGGATCAAGGGCCTGATCACCGTCAAGGACTTCGTCAAGGCCGAGCAGTACCCGAACGCGGCCAAGGACGCCGAGGGCCGCCTGCTGGTCGGCGCCGCGGTCGGCGCCAGCGCCGAGGCCTTCGACCGGGCCCAGGCCCTGGTCGAGGCGGGCGTGGACTTCCTGGTCGTCGACACCTCGCACGGCCACAGCCACAACGCGCTGGCCTGGATCGAGAAGATCAAGTCGGCCGTCCGGGTCGACGTGGTCGGCGGCAACGTCGCCACCCGGGACGGCGCCCAGGCGCTGATCGACGCCGGCGTGGACGGCGTCAAGGTCGGCGTCGGCCCCGGCTCCATCTGCACCACCCGCGTCGTCGCCGGCATCGGCGTCCCGCAGATCACCGCCATCTACGAGGCCGCCCAGGCCTGCCAGGCGGCCGGCATCCCGGTCATCGGCGACGGCGGCCTGCAGTACTCGGGCGACATCGGCAAGGCGCTGGCCGCCGGTGCCGACACCGTGATGCTGGGCTCGCTGCTGGCCGGCTGCGAGGAGTCCCCGGGCGAGCTGCTGTTCATCAACGGCAAGCAGTTCAAGTCCTACCGCGGCATGGGCTCGCTGGGCGCCATGCAGTCCCGCGGCCAGGGCCGTTCCTACTCCAAGGACCGCTACTTCCAGGCCGAGGTCGCCTCGGACGACAAGCTCGTCCCCGAGGGCATCGAGGGCCAGGTGCAGTACCGCGGCCCGCTGGCGGCCGTGCTGCACCAGCTGGTCGGCGGCCTGCGCCAGACCATGGGCTACGTCGGCGCCGGCACCATCGCCGAGATGGAGAGCAAGGGCCGCTTCGTCCGGATCACCGCGGCGGGCCTCAAGGAGAGCCACCCGCACGACATCCAGATGACCGTCGAAGCGCCGAACTACTCGGCCCGCTGAACGGACCGATCGGCCGAGGGGCCCGCCGCTGCGCCGCAGCGGCGGGCCCCTCCGCGCGTCCGGGGCGCGGGCCGTCGGGGCGCCACCGGTGGTAGTACGGGATACTGGGGGCGGCCGGGGTGACCCGGCGGGCATGGAGCAACAAACCAGAAGGGCTCGAAGTGACTGAGATCGAGATCGGGCGAGGCAAGCGCGGCCGCCGGGCGTACGCCTTCGACGACATCGCCGTCGTCCCCAGCCGCCGTACGCGTGACCCGAAGGAGGTCTCGATCGCCTGGCAGATCGACGCCTACCGCTTCGAGCTGCCGTTCCTGGCCGCCCCGATGGACAGCGTGGTCTCGCCGCAGCAGGCCATCGCCATCGGCCGCCTCGGCGGTCTGGGCGTGCTCAACCTCGAGGGCCTGTGGACCCGCTACGAGGACCCGCAGCCGCTGCTCGACGAGATCGCCGCGATCACCGACGAGGCCGCCGCGACCCGCCGTCTGCAGGAGATCTACGCCGCGCCGATCCGCGCCGAGCTGATCAAGCAGCGGATCCAGGAGGTCCGCGACTCCGGTGTGGTCACCGCCGCCGCGCTCTCGCCGCAGCGCACCGCCGAGTTCTCCAAGGCCGTCGTCGACGCCGGGGTCGACGTCTTCGTCATCCGCGGCACCACCGTCTCGGCCGAGCACGTCTCCAGCGCCGCCGAGCCGCTCAACCTCAAGCAGTTCATCTACGAGCTGGACGTTCCGGTGATCGTCGGCGGCTGCGCCACCTACACCGCCGCGCTGCACCTGATGCGGACCGGCGCGGCCGGTGTGCTGGTCGGCTTCGGCGGCGGCGCCGCCCACACCACCCGCAACGTGCTGGGCATCCAGGTGCCGATGGCCACCGCGGTCGCGGACGTGGCGGCGGCGCGTCGTGACTACATGGACGAGTCCGGCGGGCGCTACGTGCACGTGATCGCGGACGGGGGCGTCGGCTACAGCGGCGACATCCCCAAGGCGGTCGCCTGCGGCGCCGACGCGGTGATGATCGGTGCGGCGCTTGCCCGGGCCACCGACGCCCCGGGCAAGGGCTTCCACTGGGGCATGGAGGCCGTCCACGAGGAGCTGCCGCGGGGCAAGCGGGTGAACCTCGGCACGGTCGGCACCACCGAGGAGATCCTGACCGGGCCGTCGCACACCCCCGACGGCACCATGAACCTGTTCGGTGCGCTGCGGCGGGCGATGGCCACCACGGGGTACACCGAGCTGAAGGAGTTCCAGCGGGTCGAGGTGACGGTGAACCCGGCGCTCGATCATCGCTGAGGAGTTCGCTGAAGCGGGGACGGAGGCCTCTGCCGGATTGCCGGTGGGGGCCTCTGGGCGTTTGTGGGGGTGGGGGTTCTGTGGGTGGGGGTGGGCTCTCGGGAGGGTGGGTGGCCGGGGCGGTTCCGGGGGTGGCCGCTCCGGGGGCTGGATGATTTTCCGACTGCCGACTCTGTGGGTGGGGGGTTGGGCGCCGTTGGCAGTCTGAAAATCACCCGTCACGCCCCTCTCCGGGCCACCCCCTCCACCGCCCCTCCCGCAGCGCGTCCCTCTCGCCTGGTCGGGTGGTGGGGGGAGGAGGAGGTGGGGCGTGGGCGCGTGAGGCGGCGGCCGTGCGCCCACGAGGGGGTGGGGGGTGTTGCGAGCGCGCGGGGCGAAGCGGGGGGACTGTGGGTCAGGAGCGGTTGGCGGTGCGGCGGGTGAGGAGGAAGCCGCCGATCAGGGCGATGGTGTAGAAGGCGAGGTCGAGGGGGCGTAGGTCGGCTCGCCAGGAGCTGAGGGTGTCGTGCAGGAGGCCGTGGGGGGTGGGGGCGTCGGAGTGCACGATGCGGAGTCGTTGGGTGAGTTGGCCGAGGAGGAGGGCGCCGGCCGAGAGCAGGGCGCCGAGCGGCGGGAGTAAGCGGTTCCGGCCGCCGAGCAGGCCGAGGGGGAGGGCGACGAGGCCGGCCTGGGCGATGGTCAGCCAGCCGAGGCTGTCGGCGGCGCGCAGCGGGGCGCAGCCGTAGGCCAGGCCGCCGAGCAGGGCGGCGAGCGGGGCGAGGAGCAGGGCGAGGGCGGTGCGGCGGCGGGGGGTGCGGCGGGGGACGGCGGGGGTGTCGGGGTCGTAGCCGGTGACCGGGACGCCGGGCATGCCGGGGGCGACGTAGCCCTCGGGGGAGTCCAGCACGGGCGCGACCGAGTAGTGCTCGGCGGTGCGCGGTCGGAGCGATGGGCCGTCAGCGCCCGGTGCGGGTACGGTCATGGGCGTCGAGTCCCCCCGGAAAGACGATGAGCTGCCGAACGGTAGCAGTGCTTCGAACAGATCTTGGCGAGTTTTCGATCACAGATCGGGCACGGAGCGCCTTTCCCGTTCCGGTTCGTCGCGGCTTGGGTCGGGGGGTGGGTGGTCGAGGGCCCTCGGGACAGGGGATGATGGAGGCTTGGGCGTTCGGGCCCGGGGCCGGGCCGATGCGCCGTCACCTCGACCGCCAGCAGCACATGGGGGAACGTTCCGAATGACCCAGGCGCAGGGTTCCACCGGCCGCCTCCTGGCCGGCCGCTACCGGCTGAACGGCGTGCTCGGACGCGGTGGCATGGGTACCGTCTGGCGCGCCGAGGACGAGATGCTGGGCCGGACCGTCGCGGTCAAGGAACTGCGGATGAACGCCAGCGTCGAGGAGGAGGAGAAGCACCGGCTGATCGTCCGGACGCTGCGCGAGGCGAAGGCCACCGCGCGGATCCGGCACAACTCGGCGGTGACCGTCTTCGACGTGGTCGACGAGGACGACCGGCCGTGGATCGTCATGGAGCTGGTCGAGTCCCGCTCGCTGGCCGACGTCGTCCGGGAGGACGGGCCGCTGGCGCCCGCCCGGGCGGCGGAGATCGCGCTGGACGTGCTCGGCGTGCTGAGCGCGGCGCACGCGCTGGGCATCCTGCACCGGGACGTCAAGCCGTCCAACGTGCTGATCGGCGAGGACGGCCGGGTCGTGCTCACCGACTTCGGGATCGCCAGTGTGGAGGGCGACGCCTCGATCACCTCGACCGGGATGCTGGTCGGCGCGCCCTCGTACATATCCCCGGAGCGGGCGCGCGGGCAGAAGCCCGGGCCGCCTGCCGACCTCTGGTCGCTGGGCGGCACGCTGTACGCGATGGTCGAGGGGCGGCCGCCGTACGACCGCGGTTCGGCGCTGGCCACCCTGACCGCGGTGATGACCGAGGAACTGGCCACGCCGGCGAACGCCGGGCCGCTGCTGCCGGTGATCGAGGGGCTGCTGGAGAAGGACCCGGCGAAGCGGCTGGACGCCTCGCAGACCCGGTCGATGCTCAAGCGGGTGGTCGCGGAGGCGACCGCGAAGGCCGAGTCGACGACCGAGCACGCGATGCCGGTCGGGCAGTCGGCCGTCGTCGGGGACTCGGCGGGGAAGAAGACCGAGGGCGAGGACCAGAAGGCCGGGGAAGCGGCCAAGGCGGAGGAGACGCCCAAGCGGACCGTGGGCGGGCTGCTGGGGACGGTCCGGGTGGGCAGCCGGGCCCGGGACGAGGAGCCCGTCGCGAAGGCCGACGCCGAGCTCGCCCAGGCGCCTGCGCCGGCGCCGGCGGCCGAGCCGATCCGGCCGGTGACCAGCGAGTGGACGATGGGCGCGACCCAGGCGGCCGGGGCCGATCCGCGCAAGGGCCGGCGGCGGCTGGCGGTGGTCACCGTGGTGCTGGTGCTGCTGCTGATCGCCGGGATCGTCGCGGTGGTCCAGGCCGTGGGCGGCGGGGACGGCGGCGCGAAGGGGGCGAGCACCCACAGCGCGGGCGCCACCTCGCCGGTCGCGGCGACCACCGGGGCCACGCCGAGCCAGAGCCCGGCGGCGCCGTCCAGCGAGCCCGCTCCCGCCGGGACGGCCACCGAGCCGACCGCCACGGCGGATTCCTCCTCCTCCGCCGCGGCACCGCCCGCGCCCGCCACCACGGCGGCCCAGCCGCCGGCCACCGACCCGGCCCCGGCCCAGACCGCGGGCGGCCCGGTCCCGGCCGGCTACCACGCGTACCAGGACCCGAGCGGCTTCTCCGTCGTCCTGCCGGACTGGCTGCAGCCGGCCGGGTCTGACTCCAACCGGCGGATCTTCAAGAACCCCGCCGACGGCAGCCAGCTGCGGATCGAGTGGACCACCTCGCCCGGCGCCAGCGCCCTCGCCGACTGGCAGGAATCCGAGCCCAACGTCCGCGGTCAGGTGACCAACTACCGGCGGCTGAACCTGGCGGCGATCAACTACCGGCAGTGGACCAACGCGGCGGACTGGGAGTGGACCAACGGCACGCCCCGGATGCACTCGCTCAACCGCGGCTTCGTGACCGGAAACCCGGCCAAGTACGGCTACTCGATCTACTGGATCGTCCCGGACGCGCAGTGGGCCGCGCAGGCCCCGGTCCGGGACGTCGTCTTCAACACCTTCCAGCCGGCGCCGTAGGGGTCAGCCGATCAGGCGTTGCTTGGCGCGGCTGAACTCCTCCTCGGTGAGCGCGCCGGAGGTCCGCAGGGCGGCCAAGCGCTCGAGCTGGTCGAGGAGTTGCTCGCCGGGGGCGGCGTCGGAGGGGGCCGGGGCCTGCGGCCGGGCGGTGCGGGCGATCCGGGCGGCCGCGCGGAGCTGCTCGGCGAAGACCTCGGCCTTGACCACCTCCTCGAAGCGGTGGGAGCCGGTCAGCGCGACGACCGTCAGCACCTCGCCGTTGAACTTGGTCCGGGTCACGGTGGTGTCGGTGACGGCCGCGAGCGGAACCGGTACCGGCGGCTTCCCGTCCTTCAGGAAGAGCAGCCGGTGGGTGGTGAGCACCAGCACGCCCTTGCGGAAGTGGTCGGGGTGGCGCCCGGCCGTGGAGGCGACCGGCTCCTCGCCGTCGATCACGGCCGCTTCGACCGTGCGGACGGCCTCGGCCTGGTTGGCTCGGTTGCTGTTGCCCGCCACCTTGAAGGCGGTGTCGATCAGATCGGTCCAGTCCATGGATCGAGCGTAAAGGAGCCGCTCAGTAGGCTGTTCGGTGAGCGAGAGGAACTGGCATGCGAGGCGGCCCCGGCCAGTTGTTGGCGGGTCGGTACCGGTTGACGGACCGTCCCGAACTGCTGCGCGCCTTCGCGGTGGACGAGCGCACCGGTGAATCGGTGCTGCTGAGCGCCGTGGAGCTGCCCGCGCTGCTGACCGGCGGTCAGGACCCGGACGAGCCGAATCCCGCGCACGGGGAGCGGCTGGTGCGGCGGGTGGCGGCGGTCGGCTCGACCGCGCCGTCCTGGCACCCGCGGTTGCTGCGCGGGGTCGGCGCCTTCGTCGACGGCGAGCTGCTGTGGACGGTGGAGGAGCGCCCGGCGGGCCGGACGCTGGCCGAGCTGCTCACCGCCGGGCCGCTCCCGCCGTACCGGGCGGCCGAGTTGGCGGCGGACCTGGCCGGCGCGCTGCGGGCGCTGCACGAGGCCGGGCTCTCCCACGGCAACATGACCGCCGAATCGGTGCTGGTCTGCGAGGACGGCGCGGCGATGCTCGGCGGGCTGCTCGCCGGGGTGGCGCAGGAGGCGCTGGCGGAGGACCTCGGCGGGCCGGGCGGGCGCCGCCGGTACGACGTCCGGGCCACTCTGGTCGGTCCGGTGGCCGAGCGCTGGCCGCTGGACGGCGGCCCGGCGGGGGACTGCTGGGCGCTCGGAGTTCTGATGCAGCGGATGGTCACCGGCCGCCCGCCGTTCCCGGAGGTCGGCGTGCCGGAGCTGGTGACGGCGGTCCGGGACGGGCGGCGTGAACCCTCGGCGGTCTGCGGGCCGTTGGCACCCTTGGCCGAGCGGTTGCTGCAGCCGGACCCGACGCTGCGGCCGACCGCGCAGGCGGTGCGGGGCGAGCTGGCGGCGCTGCTGGCGGGCGCCCCGGAGCCGGCCGACGAGGAGCGGGCGGCGCGGGAGGTGGAGCTGAAGCCGGAGGCGCCGCTGGTGCCGTTGCGGCCGCGTCGGCGCGGGCGGGGCGGCCGGTCGGAGCGGGTCGCGCCGGAGTCCGTGGCGGTGCGGGCCGGCGGCGGGAGGACTTCGCGGATGTCCCCGGCCCTGCTCGGGCCGCTGCTGGTGGGGGGCGTGTTCCTGCTGCTGGTGCTGGGCATGGTTGCCGTGGTGCTGTTCGCGGGCTGACGGTCCGGTCGCCCACCGGTCCGCAGGTCCGGGGGGCGGGCGAGATTACCGGGCGCGGCGAGGTGCGCCTAGGGTGTGCGTGAGATCTGTTCGAACAGTGGTCTGCAGCGGGCTTTCCGCCGCGGTGACGGCAGGTGGAATCGAGAGGGGGAGCGGTCGCCGATGGGCGTGCAGGACCGGCCGGAGGCGGCCGAGGCGGAGCGGTTGCTGGCCGGGCGGTACGAGCTCGGCGAGCGGCTCGGCCGGGGCGGGATGGGCACGGTCTGGCGGGCCTGGGACCGGATGCTGGACCGCGAGGTCGCGGTCAAGGAGCTGACCGTCAACCACCTGCCGGAGGAGGACCTGCAGATCCTGCACACCCGGATGAAGCGCGAGGCCAGCGCCGCCGCCCGGATCAAGCACCCCGGTGTGATCACCGTGCACGACGTGCTGGAGCAGGACGGCCGGCCGTGGATCGTGATGGAGCTGGTCGACGGCCGCTCGCTGGCCGACGTGATCAGCCAGGACGGCACCCTGCCGCCGCGCGCCGCCGCCGAGGTCGGCAGCCAGGTGCTCGCCGCGCTGCACCGCGGCCACCAGCTCGGCGTGCTGCACCGGGACGTCAAGCCGGCCAACGTGCTGCTGGAGCGCGGCACCGGGCGGGTGGTGCTGCTGGACTTCGGCATCGCGAAGTACGAGGGCTCGACCGAGCTGACCCGGCCGGGCGACCTGGTCGGCTCGCCGGACTACCTGGCGCCCGAGCGCGCCCAGGGCGAGCGGCCCGGGCCGGCCTCCGACCTGTGGGGGCTCGGGGCGACGCTGTACGCGGCGGTCGAGGGCCAGTCGCCGTTCCGCCGGGACTCGCCGATCACCACGCTGGCCGCGGTGGTCGACGAGCCGCTGCCGGAGTCGCGCCGGGCCGGGCCGCTCGGGCCGGTGCTGGCCGCGCTGATGGCCAAGGACCCGGCCGACCGGCCGAGCGCGGACGAGGCGGCGCGGATGCTGGCCGAGGTGCAGGCCGGGCACACCATGGGGCTGACGACGGTGGGGCCGTCGGCCGCGCCGGTGCGGGTGCCCACCCAGTCGGTGCCGCTGGTGGACCGTAGCGGGGGGCCGGAAGGGGCCGCGGAGCCGGTGTCCAAGGGCTCGGAGGACCCGACCGATCCGCGTCCGGCTACTGCCGTGACCGCCGTTGCGGGCACGGTTCCGCCCGCCGTTCAGCACCCCGCCGGGGGCGTGCCCGCCGCTGCGCAGGCGCACACCGCCGTCGGAGCGCCGGTCGCGTACTCCGCTGCGCCCGCCCGTGGTCCGGCCGGACGCCGCAACCGGATGAAGCTCGTCGCCATCGTGCTGGCGGTCGGCGTGCTGGCGGCAGGGGCGACCTTCTTCGTCACCCGGCACCTGGCCGGCTCCCCGGCCGCCGACCCCACCCCGACCGCGCAGCCGGACACGACCGAGCCCACCGACGAGCTGGCGACCGGCACCCCGACCCCGGGGGCGCCCGCGCCCGCCGGCTACCGCTGGGTCGACGACCCGGCCGGTTTCCGCTTCCCGCTGCCGACCGGGAACCCGGCCTGGCAGCGCATCCTCGGGACCGACAACAACCAGATCTTCTACAGCCCCGACAACAAGGTGCACTACCTGCAGTTCGCGGTCACCGTCGGCCAGTCGGTCAAGCCGCTGGACCACATGCGGGAGATGGAGGTCAGCGTCTCCAAGTCGCTCAAGGACTACAAGCAGCACCGGATGGCGAGCACCGCGGTGAACGGTCACGAGGCGGCAGTCTGGGAGTTCAGCTACGCGGCCAAGGAGGGCGGTCGCCGGCGCGCGATCGAGACCGAGTTCATCGACGAGGACGGCACCGCCTACGCGATCTACTCGTCCAGTCCCGACAAGGGCAATGACTGGACGGAGGCCTTCCAGCGCTTCACCACGGTGCTCAACGGCTTCACGCCGACCCGCTGACGCAGTGCCGTAAGGGCGGAGCGCCCCGCTTTCGCCCGACTGCGGCAGATTCTTGTTACCGACGGGTACCGCACCGGCCGCCGAAGGCCTAGGCTGCGCCGTATGTCGGACCTCACAGCAGATGCAGTGGCCACCGAACACCCCGGCGCCTCCCCCGTGGGCGGCAACCCGGCCGCTCCCGGCGGCGGGCGGACCGTCGCGGCCGCCGTCCCCCGGTCCCTGGTCGACCGGCTGGCCACCGGGGTCACCGCCACCGCGGAGCCCAGTGTGGTGGAGACCGTCGCCCCGCTGACCGGTGAGCGGCTGGCCGGTCTGCCGCAGTCCACCCCGGCCGACGTCGAGGTCGCCTTCCAGTTGGCCCGCCGCGCCCAGACCGCCTGGGCCGCGCTGCCGGTGCGCCGCCGCGCCGCCGTGCTGCTGCGCTTCCACGACCTGCTGCTCAAGCGGCAGGACGAGGCGCTGGACCTGGTCCAGGCCGAGACCGGCAAGGCCCGGCTGCACGCCTTCGAGGAGGTCCTGGCCGTCGCCACGGCCGCCCGGCACTACGGGCGCGCCGCGCAGGGCTACCTGAAGGACCGCCGCCGCGGCGGTGCGCTGCCGGTGCTCACCCACACCGTGGAGGCCCGCCGCCCCAAGGGCGTGATCGGCCACATCTCGCCGTGGAACTACCCGCTGGAGCTGTGCGTCGGGGACCTGCTGCCCGCCTTCGTGGCCGGCAACGCGGTGGTCAACAAGCCCGACACCCAGACCGCGCTGACCGGGCTGTGGGCCCGGGAACTGCTGATCGAGGCCGGGCTGCCGGCCGACCTGTGGCAGGTGGTGATCGGCGACGGCCCGGTGATCGGCCCCGCCGTGGTGGAGCACGCCGACTACGTCTCCTTCACCGGCTCCACCCGCACCGGCCGCGAGGTCGCCCAGCGCGCCGCCGCCCGGCTGGTCGGCGCCTCGCTCGAACTCGGCGGCAAGAACGCCATGCTGGTGCTCGCCGACGCCGACCTGGACGCCGCCGCCGCGGGCGCCGTACGGGCCTGCTTCTCCTCGGCCGGGCAGCTGTGCATCTCGATCGAGCGGCTGCTGGTGCACCGCTCGGTGGCCGACCGGTTCCTGGAGCGCTTCGTCGCCCGCACCCGGGCGCTGCGGCTGGGCGGCGGCCTGGCGTACGGCGCCGACATGGGCTCGCTGGTCTCCGCCCGGCAGCTGGAGACCACCACCCGGCACGTGGAGGAGGCGGTCAAGGCCGGCGCCACCGTGCTGACCGGCGGGCGGGCCCGGCCCGACCTCGGCCCGTACTTCTACGAGCCGACCGTCCTGGACGGGGTGACCCCGGAGATGGCGGTCTGCGGCGAGGAGACCTTCGGCCCGGTCGTCTCGGTCTACCGCTTCGACACCGAGGAGGAGGCGGTGGCCGCCGCCAACTCCACGCCGTACGGCCTGAACTCCAGCGTCTGGACCAGGGACCTGCGCCGCGGCCGGGCGGTCGCGGCCCGGCTGCGCACCGGGACGGTCAACGTCAACGAGGCCTACGCGGCCGCGTACGGCTCGGTCGCCGCGCCGATGGGCGGCATGGGCGACTCGGGGCTGGGCCGGCGGCACGGCGCCGAGGGCATCCTGCGCTTCACCGAGGCGCAGACCATCGCCACCCAGCGGATGATGCCGATCGCGCCCTCGTTCGGGCTGGACGACAAGCAGTTCGCCGCGGTGCTGACCGGCGGGCTGCGGGCGCTCAGGGCGCTGCGCTTCAAGTAGCGACAACTCGCTTCCCCCCAAGCAGGTTCGACCCCTCGAAGGAGCAGTGGCAGATGGTGGAGTCCGGCGGTTCGGCGGAGTTCGACTACGACGTGGTCGTGGTCGGCTCCGGCTTCGGCGGTTCGGTCGCGGCGCTGCGGCTGACCGAGAAGGGCTACCGGGTCGCCGTCCTGGAGGCCGGGCGGCGCTTCGACCGGGACGAACTGCCGCGCAACTCCTGGGACCTGCCGAACTACCTGTGGGCGCCGCGGCTCGGGCTGTACGGCATCCAGCGGATCCACCTGCTGGCGAACGTGCTGATCCTGGCCGGCGCCGGGGTCGGCGGCGGCTCGCTGAACTACGCCAACACCCTGTACGTGCCGCCGAAGGCGTTCTTCGAGGACCGACAGTGGCGCCACATCACCGACTGGCAGGAGGAGTTGGCGCCGTTCTACGACCAGGCGCAGCGGATGCTCGGGGTCCGGCTGAACCCGACCGTCACCCCGTCCGACGTCCACCTGAAGGCGGCGGCCGAGAAGATGGGCGTCGGGGACACCTTCCACATGGCGCCGGTCGGGGTCTTCTTCGGGGACGGCAAGGACACCGACGGCACCGCCGAGGCGGCGCCCGGCGAGGAGGTCGCCGACCCGTACTTCGGCGGCGCCGGCCCGGCCCGCAAGGCCTGCGTGGAGTGCGGCGAGTGCATGACCGGCTGCCGGCACGGCGCCAAGAACATGCTCACCGAGAACTACCTGTACCTGGCGGAGCGGGGCGGCGCGGAGATCCACCCGCTGACCACGGTGGTCCGGATCCGCGAGCTCGGCGAAGCCGACGGGAACCGTGGCTACGCGGTGGACGTGCGCCGCACCGACTCCCGGTCGCGGACCGACCGGGTCAAGGCGGGCGCCCGGACCATCACCGCCGCCCGGGTGGTGGTCGCGGCCGGCACCTACGGCACCCAGTCGCTGCTGCACCGGATGCGCGACGCCGGCCACCTGCCCCGGATCTCCGACCGGCTGGGCGAGCTGACCCGCACCAACTCCGAGGCGCTGGTGGGCGCGCAGACCACCGACCGGCGCTACGGCACCAAGGCGGACTTCACCAAGGGCGTCGCGATCACCTCCTCGATCCACCCGGACGCGAACACCCACATCGAGCCGGTCCGCTACGGCAAGGGCTCCAACGCGATGGGCGCGCTGTCGATCGCCCAGGTCAAGGGCGGCGGGAAGGTCCCGCGCTGGCTGCGCTACCTGGGCAACTCGGCGCTCCACCCGGTGACCTTCGCCCGCTCGATGAACCAGCGCGGCTGGTCCGAGAAGACGATCATCGGCCTGGTGATGCAGTCGCTGGACAACTCGATCACCGTCTCGCTCAAGAAGGGCCCGCTCGGCAAGCCCCGGCTCACCTCCAGCCAGGGCCACGGCACCCCCAACCCGACCTGGATCCCGGCCGCCGAGCAGGGCGCCCAGGCGCTGGCCGACGAGATCAACGGCTTCCCGGGCAGCACCGTCGGCGAGATCTTCGACATCCCGATGACCGCGCACTTCCTCGGCGGCTGCCCGATCGGCGACGCCCCCGAGACCGGCGTGGTCGACCCGTACCACCGGCTGTACGGGCACCCCGGGATCAGCGTGGTGGACGGCGCGGCCGTCTCCGCCAACCTGGGCGTCAACCCCTCGCTCACCATCACCGCGCAGGCCGAGCGCGCGCTGTCGATGTGGCCCAACAAGGGCGAGGCGGACCGGCGCCCGGCCCAGGGCGAGGCCTACCGCCGGGTCGACCCGGTCGCGCCGGTGCGCCCGGCCGTGCCGGAGGGCGCCTTCGGTGCGCTGCGACTGCCGCTGCTGCCCGTCCCGGAGGTCCCGAAGAAGCACGGCTGAACCGGGCCGGGTGGGCCAACCAGCTCGGTCCGTTTCCTGGTTGACAGCTGTTCGGGTCCGATGGGATAAACGGGCTCCCTGGGGGACCAGGAACTCGTCGAGCGGGGGGAATGCGGTCCATGGCCAACTGCGCATCGTGCGGCGCGACTTCGGTGGAGGGGGCGCCCGTCTGCGGCTCGTGCGGACGGCCGACGGCACCCCCGCCCCCGACGGCCGTCGCGCTGCCCGCCGTACCGCAGTCCGCCCCCGGCTACGGACCGCCGCCCACCGGGTCCCCGGGGGCCTACCCGCCGCCCGGCCCGGGCGCCGGGTACCCGCCGGTCGGCGGCCCGCCCACGGTGGGCAGCTGGGGCGCGGGGCAGCCGTACGACCCGCAGGCCGCCCAGTCGCCGGTGGTGCGCTGGCTGACCGGCACGAACTGGCGCCCGGCGCTGCGGGCCGCCGTCGGGCCGACGGTGGTGCTGCTGCTGGCGGCGCTGGCAGCGGCGATCCCGGGCGACTACACCTACGACCAGGCCTTCCGGACGCCCGACTTCGGCGACCGCCTCCTCTCCACCCTGGCGATGGCGCTGAACGCGCTGGGCGCGCCGTTCCGGATCGGCTTCGACAACCCGATCACCAGGAGCCGCTCGGAGACCCTGGAGGTCACCCTCTGGGTCGTGCCGATGACCGTCACCGTCCTGTGGTGCCTGGCGCTCTGGCTCGGCCTGCGGGCCGGGCTGCGCCGGCGCAAGGCCGACGGCTCCCAGCTGACCCGCGGCCAGGCGGCCGGCGAGGCGCTGCGCACGGCGGTGGTGCTCGGACTGGTGACCGTGGTGCTCGGACTGGTCGCCGGCAGCAGCTGGAACCCGGGGAACGCCTACGGCGACTCCGACTACTACGGCTCGGGCTCGGGACTCGGGAAGTCGTCCTTCAGCACGGACTCCGGCTGGCTGTGGGCGGTGGGCTGGGCCCTCGTGGTGGGCGGGCTGCTGGCCTTCGCCGTCTACGGCACCGACGCGCTGCGCTGGGCCGCCTGGCGCAGCCGGGCGGTGCGCGGCTGGGCGGTGGCCGCGCTGACGGCGGGCCAGGCGCTCGCACTGACCCTCGGTCTGGCCTCGGTGACGGCCTTCGTGCTGGTCGCGGCCACCAGCGACGACGGCGGGCAGACGGCGCTCTCGCTGGCCTTCCTGCCGAACCTCGGCCTGCTGCTGCTGGGCCTGGGCTCGGGCGCGACCCTCCAGGCGAACAGCACCGCGAGCCCCGTCCCGGGCTGGAGCGAGGACCACGACAGCCACCGGGAGTTCTCCTTCTTCGACCTGCACGGCGAGACGGCCGACTGGCGCTGGACCGGCCTGTTGGCGCTCGCCGCGGCGTTCCTGCTCGGCTGGACGGCCTACCGGCGGCAGCTGGACGCGGCCGACCGGCTCCGGCTGGCGACCGTGTACGCCGCGCTGCTCATCGCGCTGTCGGCGGCGTCCGGTGGGCTGTTCAGCACCTCGATGTCCGTCCAGTCGCCGACCTCCGGGAGCTTCGGCGGCGTGAACGACTCGGCCATGACCGCGGACGGCTCGGTGAGCCTGGTGTTCCTCAGCGTGCTGGTGGCCAGTGTGGTCTGGGCACTGGTCGGTGCGCTGCTGGTGCCAGCGCTGCTGGCGTCGCTGGGCGGGCGGGGTGGGCCGGCGCCGTACGGGGCGGTGCCGCCCGGCGCGGCGCCGTACGGGCCGTACGGGGCGGTGCCGCCGCAGGTGCCGTACCCGGCCCCGCCGGTTCCCGGGCAGGGCGCCCCGGTGTACGGGGTGCCGCCGCAGGGGCCTGTGCCGCCCGGCCTGCCTCCGCAGGTGCCGCCGTACCCGGCCGGGCCGACGGACGCGCAGGTGGTCGAGGTGGGCGAGGTGCTCGGCTCGCACGACGCGCCGCCCGCCCCTGCCGCCGGGACGCCGCTGCCGGCGGACGCGCCGCGGCCGCCGGAGGAGCCGGTCGACCCGACGGTCTGGCGCGACCACCCGTAGCGCGCGAAAAGGGCGGGAAAAGGGCAAAGGGCCCCGCGGGGGAACGGGGCCCTTTGTCGCTCAGCACTCGGCGTCAGGGCTGCGCCGGTGCTGGAGGTGACGGCGCCGGGGGAGGAGCGCCGTCCTGTCGGTTGGCTCGTGGTCGTGCCCCTTCGGTGCCGACGTGGGTGGCCGGCGGAGCGGGGCACGCGCCCGTGCGGCGGCGGGTCGGCGGGCAGGTCTGCGCCGGTTCTCCGCTCACGGAGCGTGAAGTGAAAACCGCTGTCGCCTTCCTGCGCGGCGACGGCGGAGACATCCGTCCGGGCCTCCGCGGTAGGCCTGCCAGCCGCCGGGAGAACCGTTCACACGGAGCATCGTGCTGGACGGAGGGCTTGCTCTGCAACCGGTTCGGCGAGGTTGGAGCCAGCCTGCCGGCCGATGACAGCGCGTCGAATGATCACGTTGAGTAGTGGTCCAGGGGCTACGGCGCACGGGGACGCGCGTAGCGGCGCGGGACGGAGGGGGAATGCGCCGGGGCGCGCCCCGGACCGGACGATCGGTGTGACGGCCGACCCCCGGGCGTCCCCGGGAGCCGGCCGTCCCACCTCTCGGCCCAGTCGCGGCCGGGGTCGCTGTCCCCTGCTGGCCGGCCGCGGCACCCGCGCACGGTCCCACGGCGCCGCCGCCCCGGCGGGCCGGGGCGGCGGCGCCACGCGCGCCGGTGGACTGGGGTGAAGCTCCACGCGTGGTCCTGCAGTCCGTACGGCGGTGCCCCCGGTAGGGGGCGGCGGCGGCGCGTCTGGCGGACGCGGCGCGGCCGTCCGGTCGTCAGAAGCAACGAAGGGCGGGCGCTCCCGGTCACGGTTCCTTGGACGTGCAGACGAGTGAAACCGGACAGCCCGGTAGAATCGGTGTCCAGACACCCCACACCCGTCCGCCGCCGCAGCCCCTGCCCGGGGAGGCGGTTCCGCGCGACACCTCGATACCGCTGCCGGAAGGCCGTCTGTGTCCTCTGCAATTCCCGTCCAGTCCGTGCCGGACAACGACACCGTCCTGGTGGTCGACTTCGGTGCCCAGTACGCCCAGCTCATCGCCCGTCGGGTGCGTGAGGCGCGGGTCTACAGCGAGATCGTGCCGAGCAGCATGCCGGTCGCCGAGATGCTCGCCAAGAACCCGAAGGCGATCATCCTCTCCGGCGGTCCGTCGTCGGTCTACGAAGAGGGCGCGCCGCAGCTCGACCGCGCGATCTTCGAGGCCGGTGTCCCGGTCTTCGGCATGTGCTACGGCTTCCAGCTGATGGCCAAGACCCTGGGCGGCACCGTCGACAACACCGGCGCCCGCGAGTACGGCCGCACCCCGCTGACCGTCTCCCGCACCGGTTCCACCCTGTTCGAGGGCGTCCCCGCGCAGCACTCGGTGTGGATGTCGCACGGCGACGCCTGCTCCGCCGCCCCGGAGGGCTTCACCGTCACCGCCTCCACCGACGTGGTCCCGGTCGCGGCCTTCGAGAACGACGAGGCCCGGCTGTACGGCGTCCAGTACCACCCCGAGGTGCTGCACTCCGACCACGGCCAGCAGATCCTGGAGCACTTCCTCTACCGCGGCGCCGGCATCGCCCCGACCTGGACCACCGGCAGCGTGGTCGAGGAGCAGATCGCCCTGATCCGCGAGCAGGTCGGCAACAAGCGCGCGATCTGCGGCCTGTCCGGCGGCGTGGACTCCGCGGTCGCCGCCGCCCTGGTCAACAAGGCCATCGGCGACCGGCTGACCTGCGTCTACGTCGACCACGGCCTGATGCGCAAGGGCGAGACCGAGCAGGTCGAGAAGGACTTCGTGGCCGCCACCGGCGTCCAGCTGAAGGTCGTCGACGCCTCCGAGCGCTTCCTGAACGCGCTGAAGGGGGTCACCGACCCCGAGGAGAAGCGCAAGATCATCGGCCGTGAGTTCATCCGGGTCTTCGAGCAGGCCCAGGCCGAGATCGTCGCCGAGGCCGGCGCGCACGGCGAGTCGGTCGACTTCCTGGTGCAGGGCACCCTGTACCCGGACGTGGTGGAGTCCGGCGGCGGCACCGGCACCGCCAACATCAAGTCCCACCACAACGTCGGCGGCCTGCCCGAGGACCTGCAGTTCCAGCTGGTCGAGCCGCTGCGCAAGCTGTTCAAGGACGAGGTCCGGATGGTCGGCCAGGAGCTGGGCCTGCCGGAGGAGATCGTCCAGCGCCAGCCGTTCCCGGGCCCGGGCCTGGGCATCCGGATCGTCGGCGAGGTCACCAAGGAACGCCTGGACCTGCTCCGCGACGCCGACGCGATCGCCCGCGAGGAGCTGACCGCGGCCGGTCTGGACCGCGAGATCTGGCAGTGCCCGGTCGTGCTGCTCGCCGACGTGCGCAGCGTGGGCGTGCAGGGCGACGGCCGCACCTACGGTCACCCGATCGTGCTGCGTCCGGTCTCGTCCGAGGACGCCATGACCGCCGACTGGTCGCGCCTGCCGTACGACGTGCTGGCCCGGATCTCCACCCGGATCACCAACGAGGTCCGCGACGTGAACCGCGTCGTCGTCGACGTCACCAGCAAGCCGCCGGGCACCATCGAGTGGGAGTAGCACTCCCGCGCCGCTGAGCCGGAGCCGAACGGCCGCGCCGTCGTTCCCGTACGCGGGAGCGGCGGCGCGGCCGTTCGTTCCCCCGGGCGGGCCCGGGTGGGAGGTCCCACCGAAAGCGGGCGGGAGCGGGCAGAATGCGGACCGGACCTGTCAGGGAGTGGCAGGCCGCGAGGGAAGGTGTGCGGGATGTCGGAGGTCAGCAGCTCCGAGGCGGTCGACGGGGGAGCGGCCGACCGGGCCGCCCGGGCGGAGCGGCGGCGGGCGTTCGCGTCCCGGTACGCGCTGCTGCCGCTGCGGTTGTTCCTGGGCGTCACCTTCGTCTACGCCGCCCTGGACAAGCTCTCCGACGCGCACTTCCTGGCCGGGGCGGGCGACCCGGCCTCCTTCCTCTCGCAGACCCAGGCCGCCGAGGCCGGCGGCAGCCCGATCGCCTTCCTGCTCGGCCCCGCACTGCACACGCCCATCCTGTCCGCGCTGGCCATCGCCTTCGGTGAGCTGGCGGTCGGCCTCGGCACCCTGCTCGGCCTGTGGGGCCGGGTCGCGGCGCTCGGCGGCGCGCTGATCAACCTGAGCCTGTGGCTGACCGTCAGCTGGAACGTCTCGCCGTACTACCTCGGCAACGACCTCGGCTACCTGATGGCCTGGACGCCGCTGCTGCTGGCCGGTACGCCGTACCTGTCGGTGGACGGCTACCTGGCCGGCCGGGCCGGGCGGGACCGCGAGCGGGGGCTGACGGAGGAGCACGTCAAGCGCCGGGCGCTGGTGGACGGCGGGATCGCGGCGGTCGCGATCGGCGGCGCCGGACTGCTGACCGGCTCGCTGACCCGCACCTTCGGCCGGGGCAGGCAGGCCGCGCCCAAGCAGTCCGCGTCCGCGGCTCCCGGCGCCCCGACCACCGGCGCCCCGACCACCGGCGCCACGGCGCCCGCCCCCACGGTGGCCGCCCCCACGGTGGCCGCGGCGAGCGTGCCGGTCGGCGGCTCGGCCCAGGTCAAGGACCCGGTCACCGGGGACGCCGTCTACATCGTGCAGCCCAAGGCCGGCCAGTACTGCGCCTTCTCCGCGGTGTGCACCCACTCCGGCTGCGCCGTGGACGCGCCGAAGAACGGCCAGCTGTCCTGCCCCTGCCACGGCTCCCGGTTCGACGCCGCGACCGGCGCGGTGGTCAACGGGCCGGCCGTCAAGCCGCTGCCCAGGTACGGCGTCAGCAAGGACGGCGACAAGCTGACCCTGGGCCCGCTGCAGAGCTGAGCTCTTCGTACGAGGGCTACTCCTCCCGGTCCGGCCTGCCCCGCCGGGCCACCGCGGCGACCGCGCCGGCCAGGCCGCCCACGCCGAGCACGATGAAGGTGACCGGGACGACGATCCGTCCGTTCACCGACCGGTCGTTGAGCGCCGCCACCAGGTAGAGCACGGCGATCACGGTGAACAGGCCGCCCGCGATCAGCGAGAACAGGTCGAGCCGGTGCTTCCTCACTGCTGGACCACCTTGATGTCGCCGAGGCCGAGGCCGAGTTGGAGATCGAGCGTGCCCTTGGACGGCCGGCCGTCCACCGGGTTGAGCTGGTAGACGTGCCGTCCGGTGCCGTCGTTGCGGTCGCCGGGGACGGTGACGTTGCCCAGGCCGACCCGGGTCACCAGGTTCACCGTGACGTCCGGCGGCAGGGTGACCACCAGCTCGCCGGCGCCCAGGTCGACCTTGGTGCTGAGGGTGGTCCCGGCGGGGTCGAGCCCGGACAGGTCCAGCCGGATGTCGCCGGCACCGAGGTTGTAGCGGTCCTTCAGGTCGGCGGCCGAGCCGACCGTCCAGGAGCGGTCGCCGACGGCGTCCTGCACGGTGTGCGGCGCGTGGCCGGTGAAGGCCAGCGCCAGGGTGGTCAGCAGGCCCAGCGCCGCGAGCTTGCGTGCCTTGCCGAACTTCGCGGCCAGCAGCAGGGTCAGCCCGATCACCAGCAGCCCGGTCGCCAGCATCACGGTGCTCAGCTTGGTGACGTCGGTGTGGCCGGCCGAGGCGGACCAGACCGCGGTGGCCGCGCCGATCGCCAGCAGGAAGCCGAAGAAGCCGAGCGGCGAGCGCTCCCTCGGGTGCCGGACGGCGGCCGGCTCCCGGCGGCGCTCCGGGCGCTCCTTGCGCAGCGGGTCGCCCTCCGGCAGGTCGGTGCGCTGCCACCAGGCCTGGGTCGGGCCGCCGGGCGGCGGCACCTTGGTGCCTCCCCCAGCCTCCGGCCGGGGGGACCCCCATGCGGGCGTGGGGCCGGCCGGGTCGGCGGCACCGTACGGGTTGCGCTCGGGGTGGCGGGGGTCCCACAGGTAGCCGCTCGGGCCGGGGGCGGGGGAGTCGGCGGGGACGGTCCCGGCGGCGCGGTCGGCGGCGTGCCGGGCCCGGGCGGCCTCGTCCTGCGGCCAGCCGTGGCCCTCGGACGCGGGGAAGTGCCGGTCGTACGGGCCGCCGTGGCGGCGCCCGCGGCCCCGGCCGCGGCGGCGCTCCGGGTCGTAGCGCACCGCCAGGAAGACCAGGCCGCCGAGCAGCAGCAGCGGGAACAGCTGGTCGCCGTCGCCCATCGAGGAGAAGAACACCCCGGTGCCGATCACGGTCAGCAGCACCGCGCCGACCGACTGGCCGTCGACCCGGCCGGTCAGCACCCGCTGGAGCTCGGTGCGCCCGCCGCGGCCCTTGCCGTCCGCGCCGTCCTCGGTCGGGACGATCAGCCAGGCCAGGCCGTACAGGAAGAGCCCGAGGCCGCCGGAGAGGCAGAGCACCACGGTGACCACCCGGAACACCACCGGGTCGATGTCCAGGTGCCGCCCGAGGCCGCCGCAGACGCCGGCCACCACGCGGTGGTGCTCCGTCCTGGTCAGCGGCGGGCGTTCCGGTGCCGGCGGGGCGGCGGGCCCGGCCTCCTGGATGCGGTGGTCCTCGGTCATGGGCACCATCCTTGCGGCAGCGGGCGGGCGGGCCCAACCGGGTACGGCCCTGCCCGTACCCTGACTCGTCCCTGATAAAGGTGTGGGGGACACACCCTGATGCGCCCGCAGGCGCCCGCGTGGAACCATCGGTGGCGTGGCAGCACCCGGTACCGATCCCCGCCCCCTCGCCCCCGACGCCGCGGCGTCGGCGGGCGCCGACCCGAACGTGCCCGACGGCGGGCGCCCGCCCTACCGCCGGCTCTACCGCAGCCCGCAGGGGCGGATGCTGGGCGGCGTGGCGCACGGCCTCGCGGTGCACCTCGGGCTGCCGGTCCGCTGGGTGCGGCTGGCCTTCGTGCTGCTGTTCTTCGCGCAGGGGATCGGCGCGCTGCTGTACGCGGCGTTCTGGTTCGTGGTGCCGATCGGCATCGGCGAACCCTCCCAGCGCGGCGGCACCCACTGGGTGAACGTCAACGGCGTCTACGTCCCGACCTCGCCCTGGCTGCGGCCGGGCACGCCGCTGACCAAGCCCCGCGGCGGCTGGATCGGCCGACTGCGCGTCCTGCTCCAGCACGCCCTCCAGGGCGAGCCGGTAATGGCGGCGCCCGCCGTCGGGGACGACGCCGAGGCCGGGAAACGGCCCGCCGCCAAGACCGGGCAGGGCGGCATCGGGCAGCTCGCCGCCCTGGTCATGGTCGTGATCGGCCTGATCGCCCTGCTGAACGTGCTCGGCTGGCAGACCGCCAAGCCGTACACCTGGCCGCTGCTCGCGATCGGCGTCGGCGTCGCGCTGGTCTGGCGGCAGGCCGACGACTCGCGCTGGCAGCGCTGGTTCGGCATCGAGGAGGGCGAGCGGCGGCGCGGCGCGTACACCCGGGTCGGCGCCGGCGTGCTGCTCGCGGTGGCCGGCACCATCGCGCTGCTCGCGATGCAGGGCAGCGGCTCCACCCTCGGCTCGGTGATCGAGGCCTCGATCGCGGTGCTGGCCGGCGTGCTGGTGCTGCTCGGCCCGTACGGCCTGCGGCTGTGGCAGGACCTCGGCGCCGAGCGCACCGCCCGCATCCGCGCCCAGGAGCGCGCCGAGATCGCCGCGCACATCCACGACTCGGTGCTGCACACCCTGACCCTGATCCAGCGTCGGGCCGAGGACCCCAAGGAGGTGCTGCGCCTCGCCCGCTCCCAGGAGCGCGAGCTGCGGCTGTGGCTGTACCGCCCGGAGGCCGCCGCCGAGTCCGCGCCGGACACCATGGCGGAGACCCTGCGGGCCGCCGTCGCCGAGGTCGAGGACCGGCACGGCGTCCCGGTCGAGCTGGTGATCGTCGGCGACTGCCCGATGGACGAGGGGATCGCGGCACAGATGCAGGCCGCGAGGGAGGCGACCGTCAACGCGGCCAAGTACGGTGGCGGGGGACCGGTCCAGGTCTACGCCGAGGTGGAGGGGAGGACGGTGTCGGTGTTCGTCCGCGACCACGGCCCCGGCTTCGACCCCGACACGGTGCCCGAGGACCGGATGGGCGTACGGGAGTCGATCATCGGCCGGATGAAGCGCCACGGCGGCACCGCTCGGGTGCGGCCGGCGGCGGGCGGCGGCACCGAGGTCGAGCTGGAGATGGAGAGAACGAATGACTGAGGCAGCGCCGGAGCGCACGGCCAGGGTCGTCCTGGTGGACGACCACCGGATGTTCCGGACGGGGGTCCGGGCCGAGATCGGCCGCACCGAGGTGACCGGCATCGACGTGGTGGGCGAGGCCGACGACGTGGACTCGGCGGTCCGCGTGGTCGCCGAGACCAGGCCGGACGTGGTGCTGCTCGACGTCCACCTGCCCGGGGGCGGCGGCGTCGAGGTGCTGCGCCGCTCGGTCGGCGTGATGGGCGAGCAGGGAGGGGTGAAGTTCCTGGCGCTGTCCGTCTCGGACGCCGCCGAGGACGTGATCGGCGTCATCCGCGGCGGCGCCCGCGGCTACGTCACCAAGACCATCACCGGCACCGACCTGGTCGACGCGATCTTCCGGATCGCCGACGGCGACGCCGTCTTCTCGCCCCGGCTGGCCGGCTTCGTGCTGGACGCCTTCGCCGCCACCGACACCCCGCCGGTGGACGAGGACCTGGACCGCCTCACCCAGCGCGAGCGCGAGGTGCTGCGGCTGATCGCCCGCGGCTACGCCTACAAGGAGATCGCCAAACAGCTCTTCATCTCGGTGAAGACCGTCGAGAGCCACGTCTCCGCCGTCCTGCGCAAGCTCCAGCTCAGCAACCGCCACGAACTCACCCGCTGGGCCACCGCCCGCCGCCTGGTCTGAGGCCGCGCCCTCGAACCCGTCCGGTCGGATCCGTCCGGCCGGACGGGCTTGTCCGCGGGTGGCCATAGACTCGTCAGTGCCATGAGTAGCCTCTTTGACGACCTCCCGCTCCCCGGTTTCGAGGCACCCGCCGCCGGGTCGAAGCAGCCCGCCGCGCCCGCCGACGCGATCGACGAGGAGCCCCCGCCGTACGAGGACGAGGTTCCGTACGACGCGTACGAGGAGGCGATCCCGGAGGGGCTGTTCCACACCGACCATGCCGCCGAGGCCGAGCGGGACGCCTGGTACCGCAACGGCGCCGCCCGGACGGTGGTGGACCCGGCGCAGCTGCTGGAGGGGATGAACGACCCGCAGCGCGAGGCCGTGCTGCACGCCGGCTCGCCACTGCTGATCGTGGCCGGCGCCGGCTCCGGCAAGACCCGGGTGCTGACCCACCGGATCGCCCACCTGCTGGGCGCCCGCGGGGTGCAGCCGGGCGAGATCCTGGCGATCACCTTCACCAACAAGGCGGCCGGCGAGATGCGCGAGCGCGTCGAGGCGCTGGTCGGCCCGCGCGCCCGGGCGATGTGGGTGTCCACCTTCCACAGCGCCTGCGTGCGGATCCTGCGCCGCGAGTCCAAGGTGCTGGGCTTCACCTCCAGCTTCTCGATCTACGACTCGGCCGACTCGCAGCGGCTGATGTCGCTGGTCTGCCGCGACCTCGACCTGGACCCGAAGCAGTTCCCGCCGAAGTCCTTCACGGCGAAGATCAGCAACCTGAAGAACGAGCTGATCGACGAGGAGACCTTCGCCGACCAGGCCGCCAACCCGATGGAGAAGAAGCTCGCCGAGGCGTACGCGCTCTACCAGCGGCGGCTGCGCGAGGCCAACGCGCTCGACTTCGACGACATCATCATGACGACGGTGAACCTGCTGCAGGCCTTCCCGGACGTCGCCGAGCACTACCGCCGCCGGTTCCGGCACATCCTGGTCGACGAGTACCAGGACACCAACCACGCCCAGTACACCCTGGTGCGCGAGCTGACCGGCGGCTCGGTGGCCGACGCCCCCAGGCGCACCGTCGACGGCGAGCCGGTGAACCCGGCCGCCGGGCGGCTGGCCGAGGTGCCGCCGGCCGAACTGTGCGTGGTCGGTGACGCGGACCAGTCGATCTACGCCTTCCGCGGCGCGACCATCCGCAACATCCTCCAGTTCGAGGAGGACTACCCGAACGCGACCACGATCCTGCTGGAGCAGAACTACCGCTCCACCCAGACCATCCTGAGCGCCGCCAACGCCGTCATCGAGCGCAACGCCAACCGCCGCGAGAAGAAGCTCTGGACGGCCGGCGAGCACGGCGAGAAGGTCATCGGCTACGTCGCGGACGACGAGCACGGCGAGGCCCAGTTCATCGCCGACGAGATCGACCGGCTCACCGACAAGGGCGAGGCCAGGCCCGGCGACGTCGCGATCTTCTACCGCACCAACGCCCAGTCCCGCGTGTTCGAGGAGGTGTTCATCCGGGTCGGCCTGCCGTACAAGGTGGTCGGCGGGGTGCGCTTCTACGAGCGCAAGGAGGTCCGGGACGTCCTGGCGTACCTGCGGGTGCTGTCCAACCCGGAGGACACCGTGCCGCTGCGCCGGATCCTCAACGTGCCCAAGCGCGGCATCGGCGAGCGGGCCGAGGCGATGATCGACGCGCTGGCCGCGCGGGAGCGGATCTCCTTCGCCCAGGCGCTGGTGCGGGTGGACGAGGCGTACGGGATGGCCGCGCGCTCGGCCAACGCCGTCAAGAAGTTCAACACCCTGATGGCCGGGCTGCGCCAGGTCGTCGAGTCGGGCGCGGGCCCGGCGGCGGTGCTGGAGGCCGTCCTGGAGGAGACCGGCTACCTGGCCGAACTCCAGGCCTCCACCGACCCGCAGGACGAGACCCGGGTGGAGAACCTGCAGGAGCTCGCCTCGGTGGCGCTGGAGTACGAGCAGGACCCGGGCGAGCGGCCGGACGCCGGGGAGGACGGCGCACCGCCGGTCGGCTCGCTGGCCGACTTCCTGGAGCGGGTCGCGCTGGTCGCCGACTCCGATCAGCTCCCGGATGCGAAGCAGTACGGGACAGAAGGAGGAAGTCCCGATGAGGACGAGGACGGGCAGGGCGTCATCACGATGATGACCCTGCACACCGCCAAGGGCCTGGAGTTCCCGGTGGTCTTCCTGACCGGCATGGAGGACGGGATCTTCCCGCACATGCGGGCGCTCAACCAGGTCAAGGAGCTGGAGGAGGAGCGCCGGCTCGCCTACGTGGGGCTCACCCGGGCCCGCGAGCGGCTCTACCTGACCCGCTCGGTACTGCGCAGCGCCTGGGGGCAGCCGGCCTACAACCCGGCCTCGCGCTTCCTGGAGGAGATCCCGGAGACGCTGGTCGAGTGGAAGCGGACGGGGGCGGCGCAGGCGCCGGTCCAGCGCGGCTTCTCCTCGGGCTCGTCCTGGGGCAAGTCCTCGTCCGGGGGCGGGAGTTCACGCTCCGCTGGGTCCTCGGCGGCGTCGGCGGCAATGCCGAAGGCGGGCTGGGGTCAGTCGGCCCGGCGCACCGGCAGGATGGTGGATCGCGAGGTCGCCGCGCTCGCGGTCGGCGACCGGGTCACCCACGACACCTTCGGGCTGGGCACGGTGGTGGGCGTGACGGGCGTCGGCGACAACGCGCAGGCCGAGGTGGACTTCGGCTCCGGCGGCCGCAAGCGGCTGGTCCTGCGCTACGCGCCGGTCGAGAAGCTCTGACCTTCCCCGGTCAGCGCGGGTCCAGCCCGTTCGAGAGGAACCAGGGCAGCGGGTCGACCGGCCCGCTGCCCGGCGGTCGGATCTCGAAGTGCAGGTGCGGCCCGGTGCTGTTGCCGCTGCTGCCGACGAACGCGATCACGTCGCCCTGCTTCACCGGCCCCTTGCGGACCTTGTACGCCCGCAGGTGGCACATCCAGGCCTCGGTGCCGTCCGGCATCTTGAGTATCGACATGTAGCCGTAGAACGGGTTCCACTGCGTCCGGATCGTGCCGTCGGTGACGGCGTACACCTCGGACCCGCCGTCCACCGGGAAGTCGATGCCGGTGTGCCGGTTCATCCAGTGGGTGCCGGCCGCGCCGAACAGCTCGCCGAGGCCGTGCTGGGCCACCGGCATGACCACCTTGGGTTTGGCCGGTTCGGCGGTCGGCTGCGCGGTCGGGGTGGCGGTGGGCTGGGCGGCGGACAACGGCTGACGGGCGTCGCCGCGCGAGGCCTGGGCGGCCTGGTCGGCGTCGGCGGCCTGCTGGGCGGCCTGCCGGGCGGCCGTGCGGTCGGGGGCGTCGGCCGCCGACGCCTGTGGCGGCACCTGGTGGGCCTGCTCCTGGACCACCGTGATCCCCGCCGCCCCGGCGACCCCGAGCGCGGCCACCGACGGGACGGCGACCCGGAACAGCGCGGCTCGGGTGGCGGCCCTGGCGACCCTGGCGGCACCGCGGCGCTGGGCGCGGGACTGCTCGCGGGCGGCGAGGCGCAGCTCCGCACGGGTCGGACGGGCGGCTGCTTCGGGAGCCATCGGGGGCTGCCTCCTCGGTGGGCCTCGGGCACGTCATCTTGTGAGGTGAACAGCGGTGACTGTAGTCCCACGCCCGACACCCCGGAAAAACCGCCGGATGTCAAGGGGGCGCTCGGGGAGCCGCGCAGTGGCTGTACGGGAGGTCCGCGGACGGGTATACCGACTGGTAGCAAGGCCTGCGGCTGTGACTTTGCCCTCCTCTTGGGAGGCGGCTCGGCCAACCGGGCCGGGTGGCGCTAATCTCCCCTCAGGTTGGTTGGTTATCGAGCGTTAACCGCGTTAACCGCACCCGTGGGCCCACGAGGTCCGGTCGGATGATGGACGACGAGGTCCAGGAGGCAGTGATGAGTGTGTCGGGGCCGATCCGTGTGGTGGTCGCCAAGCCGGGGCTCGACGGTCACGACCGTGGCGCCAAGGTCATCGCGCGCGCCCTGCGCGACGCCGGCATGGAGGTCATCTACACCGGGCTGCACCAGACGCCCGAGCAGGTGGTCGACACCGCGATCCAGGAGGACGCGGACGGCATCGGGCTGTCGATCCTCTCCGGCGCCCACATGACGCTGTGCGCGCGGGTGCTGGAGCTGTTGAAGGAGCGCGACGCGGCGGACATCAAGGTCTTCTGCGGCGGGATCATCCCGGACGAGGACATCGCCGAGCTCAAGGCGATGGGCGTCGCGGACATCTTCACCCCGGGCACGCCCACCCGGGATGTGGTGGCGTGGGTCGAGGCCAACCTGCGCGCCGCGGGCTGATCATCGACATCCGCTGAGCGGGCCGGTCCGTCGTGGACCGGCCCGCTCGGTCGTTCTCAGCCGTTCTCAGCCGGCCAGTTCGGCGAGCATCGCGGCCCGGAAGCGCAGCGTCCCGGCCAGCCGGGCGAAGGTCTCCGACCAGGCGGAGTCCGGGGAGGCTCCGGCGGCCAGCTCCTCCACCGCGTCGGCCGTCTCCGGGGCGAGCGCGCGTTCCGTCATCCCGAGCACCCCGCTGTGGCTCCACGGGTACGCGCCGGAGGCCGCGGCCCGGGCCAGCGCCGTCACCACCGCGGTGGACAGCGGTGGCGTCCACGGGGTCGCGCAGGCGCCGAGCAGCTGGAAGGCGTCGCCCAGGCCGTGCACCTCGATGAAGGCGGCCGTCCAGGCGGCCCGTTCCTCGGGCGGGAGGACGGCCAGCAGCTTGGACGGGGCACCGGTGACGCGCGCGCCCCGGGCCCGGCCGGCGCCGCGGCTCGGCGGGACGGGCGCCGGGCCGAGCAGCGCCCGGGCCCAGTCGGCGTCGTGCTGGCGCACGGCGGCGCGCGCCCAGGCCTCGCGCAGGTCGTCGGCCCAGCTGCTGCTGGTCTCGTCCACGCTGTCGCCGACCCGCAGGGCGAGCAACTGCTCGGGTGTCAGCCCGGTGCTCTCCGGCCAGACCGCCAGCGGCGTGGCGGCCACCACTTCGCCGAACCACCAGGCCCGTTCGCCGCGCCCGGTGGGGGACTTGGGGGCGATGCCGTCGCGCTGCATCCGCTCGTCGCACTCGGCGGGCGGGGTGACCAGCAGGTGGGTGCCGCTGTCGGCGAGCCGGACGGCGACCCGCGCCCGCTCGGCCATCCGCTGGGCCAGCGCCGAACCGGGCAGGCTGGAGAGCAGTTCGGCGGCGGTGGCGCGGACGTTCTTGCTGCGGTCGCCCAGGGCGGCCTCCAGGAACGGTTCGTCGGCGGGGGAGAGGCCGTCCTGCAGGGCGTCCAGGAAGAGCAGCCGGTCCTCGGCGCGCTCGGTGGACCAGGTGCTGCGCAGCAGCTCCAGCCCGGCGGCCGGGTCGCGGCGGCGCAGCAGGGTCAGGTGGGTGACCCGCTCGGCGAACAGGCCCTCGTGCCACAGTCGGTGATCGGTCGGGTCGCCCGGCTGGTGGTCCGGCTCGGGGGCGGTGGTGCGCAGCACGAACCGCCAGTCCGGGTTCTGCGAGGCCAGCCAGCGGCCCAGCGGACCGGCCAACGCGACGGCGTCGCCGCGCAGTTCGCTGCGCGCACGGGCGGCGTCGAGCAGCCCGGGTATCAGCGCGGCGGGCGGCCGCCGGCCCTCGAGCCGGGCGCTGGTGAGCCACTGCGGCAGCAGCTCGGCCAGGTTGGCCAGCGTGCCGCCACCGTTGCCGCCGGTGCGCCCGGCGAGCAGGACGGCCAGCCGGCGGGCGGCGGCCTCCGGCATCTCCGGGCGGGGGTCCTCGGGCGCGGGCGGCCCGGGCGGCTCGGTGGCCGGTACGGGCAGGGCACCGGCCCGGCGGCGGACGGTGGCCAGCGCGGCCAGCTCCAGCAGGGCGGTGGCCGGGTCGGAGGTATCCACGGCGTCGGCCAGCGGCAGCCCGGTGGCCGGGAGCGGGCGCCGGTCGGTGCCGAGCAGGGCGCTGGTCCGCAGGGTCTCCCACGGGTCCTGGGTGATCGTCATCGTGGCTTCTCCTATGCGGATGTGAGGCCGACCGGGCGGTGTTCGGCGGTCCAGGCGGTGACCGGGGCGAAGCCCTGGTGGCCGTACTCGCCGAAGACCGTCAGCGGGCGGCCGGTGGAGACCGCGACCAGCCGCCACAGCGCCGCCTCCGGGACGGCCGAGGGGCGGATCGGGACGGTGTGGTGGCCGTCCGTCAGGTACCAGCCGTCCGGGGTGCGGACCGGGATGACTCCGGCGAGCACCGTCGGCCAGCTGTCCAGCCACGGGTCGTCGGCCACCGCGGTGCCGTACCCGGCGACCGCCTCGGCGACGGTGAGTCCGGCGGGCGGGGCGGCCGGGCCGGGCTCGGGGGCGCCGTAGCGGGTGCCGAGCGCGGCGCGCAGCGGGCGGGCGCCGGGGTGGTAGGCGAGTTCGGCCTCCAGCAGGTGGCCGGTGGGCAGGGCGAGGTCAGGGGCCTGGCCGGGGCGGCCGAAGGCGAGCAGCAGGGCGGGGCGGCCGGTCTTGGCGCCGCGCAGCCAGACCCGGCGGGTGGTGAGCCGGTCGTCGGCACCCCCTTCCATCGGCACGGTCCGACTGCCGAGCACCAACCAGCGGTCCCGGACGGTCGGTCCGGCGAGCACCTCGGCCGCGTCCAGGGTGTAGCCGACCCGGGCGCGGACGGTGGCGGCCAGTTCGGGCGGCAGCTGTTCGATCCGGGTGGCGGCGGTGGCGAGCAGGTGGAGCATCGCGTACTCCGCCAGCAGCCGCTCCTCCGGCAGGGTGTCCAACTCCCGTACCCGGCTGGCCAGTCCGGGCGCCTGGGCGTCTACCATCCGGGCCGCGACCTCCTCCCAGGGGCCTGCCGTGGACTGGTCGGCGAGGCCGTGCCGGATCCGGTCGGCCAGCCGCAACCGCAGCTCGGCCGCGCCGGCCGCGACCCGGGCGCCGCGCCGTTCGGCCCGGCGGCGGGCGGCCTCCGGATCGGCCGGGGGCGCCGCGCGCCTCTCGGCGCGCTCCCGGCGGGTCCGGAGCCACTCGGCCGCCCAGTCGGCGGGCTCGCCGGCCGGTACGGCCCCGGGGGCGCCGCTCCACAGCAGGAGGAGCCCGAGCGCGTGCTTGCACGGGAACTTCCGGCTGGGGCAGCTGCACTGGTAGGCGGGCGTGGCGAGTTCGACCACGGTGCGGTACGGCGTGCGGCCGCTGCCCTGGCACTCGCCCCAGAGCGCGATCCCGTCGGTGCCCGTCCCGGACCAGGGCGCGGGCGAGGACAGCTTGCCCGCGGCCTTCCGCGACGCGGCGTCAGGTGCCAGGGACAGGATGTGTTCGGTGCTCCAGCGTTCCTCCATGCGACCGACGGTAGGCGGGGGTACTGACATCGGCTGACTGTCCGTCCGGCGTTGTCAGTCCCCCCGTGCAAGGTGGTTCCCACAGGCCGGGACGCCGACCTGGCTCCCCCCGTTCTCTTTGCCGCCCGGGCACCCGTGCACCCGGCGGCCGACCCGAAGGAGCCCCCATGACCGACGTTCTGCGGCAGCACGCCGAGGATGCCTTCGTCGGCGAACTGGCCGCACTGGCCGCGCAGGACGACCGTCCCCGCCCCGAGCGCTGGAAGCTCTCGCCGTGGGCCGTGGCGACGTACCTGCTCGGCGGTGAGCTGCCCGACGGCACCCGGATCACCCCCAAGTACATCGGCCCGCGCCGGGTTGTCGAGGTCGCCGTCACCACCCTGGCGACGGACCGCGCGCTGCTGCTGCTCGGCGTGCCCGGCACCGCGAAGACCTGGGTGTCCGAGCACCTGGCCGCCGCGATCAGCGGTGACTCCACGCTGCTGGTGCAGGGCACCGCCGGCACCCCCGAGGAGGCCGTCCGGTACGGCTGGAACTACGCCCAGCTGCTCACCCACGGCCCCAGCCGGGACGCCCTGGTGCCCTCGCCGCTGATGCGGGCGATGGCGGACGGCAAGCTCGCCCGGATCGAGGAGCTCACCCGGATCCCGGCCGACGTGCAGGACAGCCTGATCACCATCCTGTCCGAGAAGACGCTGCCGGTACCGGAGTTGGGCAGCGAGACCCAGGCCGTGCGCGGCTTCAACGTGATCGCCACCGCCAACGACCGCGACCGCGGCGTCAACGAGCTGTCCAGCGCGCTGCGCCGCCGCTTCAACACCGTGGTGCTGCCGCTGCCGGGCTCGCTGGACGAGGAGGTCGACATCGTCACCCGCCGGGTCAACCAGCTCGGCCGCTCCCTCGACCTGCCCGAACTGCCGGGCGGCGCCGAGGAGATCAGGCGGGTGGTGACGGTCTTCCGCGAGCTGCGGGCCGGCCTCACCGTGGACGGCCGGACGAAGGTCAAGACCCCGAGCGGCACCCTCTCCACCGCCGAGGCGATCTCGGTGGTGACCAACGGCCTGGCCCTGGCCACCCACTTCGGCGACGGCGTGCTGCGCGCCGGGGACGTGACGGCCGGCATCCTCGGCGCGGTCGTCAGCGACCCGGTGGCGGACCGGGCGGTGTGGCGCGAGTACGTCGAAGGGGTGGTGCGCGAGCGCGACGGCTGGAAGGACTTCTACCGCGCGGCCCGCGAGGTGGGGGAGTGAGTGAGCGGAGCGAGCGAACCGTCGAGAGGTGCCGGTTGTGCGTCGCGCCTGCCGAGCGGAGCGAGGTGGGGGAGTGAGTGAGCGGAGCGAGCGAACCGTCGAGAGGTGCCGATTGTGCGTCGCACCTGCCGAGCGGAGCGAGGTGGGGGAGTGAGTGAGCGGAGCGAGCGAACCGTCGAGAGGTGCCGGTTGTGCGTCGCACCTGCCGAGCGGAGCGAGGTGGGGGCATGACGAACGCCGAGGTCGCCCTGCTGGGCATCCGGCACCACGGCCCCGGCTCGGCCCGGGCGGTGGCCGCCGCGCTGGCGCAGTGGCAGCCGGACGCGGTGCTGATCGAGGGCCCGGCGGAGGCCGAGGCCGTCGTCCACCTCGCCGCCGAGAAGGACCTGGTGCCGCCGGTCGCCCTGCTCGCCCACGCGGTGGACGACCCGGCGAAGGCCGCGTTCTGGCCGTACGCCGAGTTCTCCCCGGAGTGGGTGGCGATCCGCCACGCCGTGGACCACGACCTGCCGGTCCGCTTCATCGACCTGCCCGCCGGGTACGGCTTCGCGCCGTTCACGGACGGCGACGCCGACGGGGACGGGCCCGGCGAGCTGCCCGCCGACCCGCTGGCGCTGCTCGCCGAGGCCGCCGGACACGACGACCCGGAGCGCTGGTGGGAGGACGTGGTCGAGCACCGCGCCCCCGCCGCGGACGCGCTGGCGCCCTTCGCGGCCGTCGCCGAGGCGATGGGCGCGCTGCGCGCCGAGGGCCTCGGCGAGTCCCGCCGGGACCAGCTGCGCGAGGCCCACATGCGCCAGCAGATCCGGGCCGCCCGCCGCGCCGGGCACCGCCGGATCGCCGTGGTCTGCGGGGCCTTCCACGTCCCCGGGCTGGCGACGATGCCCACCGTCGCCCACGACCGGGCGCTGCTCGCCGCCCTGCCGAAGAAGGTGCGGGTGGACATCACCTGGATCCCGTGGACGCACCGCCGGCTCTCCCAGGCCACCGGTTACGGCGCGGGCGTCCAGTCGCCCGGCTGGTACCACCACCTGTTCACCACCGAGGGCGACCCGGTGCCGCGCTGGCTCACCCGGGCCGCCGAGCTGCTGCGCGCCGCGGACCACCCGGTCTCCTCGGCCCACGTGATCGAGGCGGTCCGGCTCGCCGAGACCCTGGCCGCGCTGCGCGGCCGCCCGCTCGCCGGGCTGACCGAGACCCTGGACGCCGTCCGCGCGGTGCTCTGCGAGGGCTCGGACGTCGCCCTGGAACTCGTCCGGGAGCGCCTGGTGGTGGGCGACGCGCTCGGCGAAGTCCCGGACGCCGCACCGGCCGTGCCGCTGCAGCGCGACCTCGCCCGACTGCAGCGCTCGCTGCGACTCAAGCCTGCGGCGGCGCCCCGGGAGCTGGACCTCGACCTGCGCAAGGACACCGACGCGGCCCGCTCCCGGCTGCTGCACCGGCTGCGGCTGCTGGGCGTCGAGTGGGGCGTGCCAACCAGCTCCTCGGTCAACTCCACCGGGACGTTCCGGGAGAGCTGGCGGCTGTGCTGGCAGCCCGAGTTCGCGGTCCGGATCGCCGAGGCCGCCCAGTGGGGCACCACGGTCGAGGAGGCCGCCGTCAACAAGGCGGTCGGCACCGCCCGGGCCGCCGTCGAACTCGCCGAGCTGACCGGCCTGGTGGAGACCTGCCTGCTGGCCGGGCTGTCCGGCGCGCTGCCCGCGGTGATGCGGGTGCTGGCCGACTGCGCGGCCCTGGACACCGATGTCGCGCACCTGGCGGGCGCGCTGCCCGCGCTGGTCCGCGCGCTGCGCTACGGCGACGTGCGCGGCACCGACCACGAGGCGCTGGCCGGGGCCGCGGCGGGCCTGGCCGAGCGGGTCTGCGTCGGACTGCCGCCCGCCTGCGTCGGGTTGGACGCCGAGAGCGCGGCGGCGATGCGCGCCCGGATCGACGAGGTGCACGGCGCGATCGCCCTGCTCGACCCGGAAACCGCCACCGGCACCGCCCCCGGCACCGCCCCCAGCACCGCCACCGGCGCCGACAGCGCCACCGACGCCGACGGCCTGGCCGACCGCTGGGCCGCCGCCCTGCGCTCACTGGCCCGCCGCGAGCCCACCGGCGGACCGGCCACCGGCGCCCCCGGCCTGCTGCGCGGCCGCGCCGTCCGGCTGCTGCTGGACGACGGCCGGCTGGATTCCGAGGAGGCCGGCCGACGGCTGCGGCTGGTGCTCTCCGTCGCCAACGCCCCGGCCGACGCGGCCGGTTGGGTCGAGGGCTTCCTCACCGGCGGCGGCGCCCTGCTGCTGCACGACCCCCGGCTGCTCGCCCTGCTGGACGAGTGGCTCGGCGGGGTCAGTGACGAGGTGTTCACCGACGTGCTGCCGCTGCTGCGGCGCACCTTCGCCGGGCTGGAGGCGGGCGTGCGCACCACCATCGGCGGCCGGGTCGCGGCCGGCCCGCTCGGCGCGGCCCCGGCGGCGCCCGAGGCAGCCCGCGAACTCGACCGGGACCGCGCCGACTCCGTCGTCCCGGTGCTGGCCCTGCTGCTCAGCGTCCGCCCGAAGATCCCCCGCCAGGCCGTCGGCCGCAACACCTGACCCCAGCCGAATGACTACAGCCGAATGACCCCGGTCGAAGGAGAGGACGAGATGGCGACCACGACCGACGAACGGCTGCGCCGCTGGCGCCTGGTGCTCGGCGGCGAGGCCGACGGCACCGGCTGCACCCTGCGCGGCCGGGACGCCGCGATGGACGGCGCCCTCGCCGCGCTCTACCGCGGGGCCCCCGAGGAGGGCGCCCGGACGGCCCGCGGCGGCCGGCGCAGCGCCGGGCTCGGCGGCTCGGCCCCGCAGGTGGCCCGCTGGCTGGGCGACATCCGCGAGTACTTCCCGTCCACCGTCGTCCAGCTGATGCAGCAGGACGCGATCACCCGGCTCGGCCTAGACCGGCTGCTGCTGGAGCCGGAGATGCTGGCGGCCGTGGAGCCGGACGTGCACCTGGTCGGCACCCTGCTGTCGCTCAAGCACGCGCTGCCGGAGACCACCCGGGAGTCCGCCCGGGCCGTGGTCGGCAAGGTGGTCGCCGATCTGGAGCGCCGGCTCGCCGACCGGACCAGGGCCACCGTGGGCGGCGCCCTCGACCGCAGCGCCCGGGTGAACCGGCCGCGCCACCGGGACATCGACTGGGACCGCACGATCCGGGCCAACCTGAAGAACCACCTGCCCGAACACGGCACCGTCGTGCCCGAGCGCCTGGTCGGCTACGCGCGCGCCCAGCGCGCGGTGAAGAAGGACGTCATCCTCTGCGTCGACCAGTCCGGCTCGATGGCGCCCTCGGTCGTCCACTCCGCGGTGTTCGGCGCGGTGCTCTCCTCGATGCGCACCCTGGACACCCGGCTGGTCGTCTTCGACACCTCGGTGGTCGACCTCACCGAGCAGCTCATCGACCCGGTGGACGTGCTGTTCGCCACCCAGCTCGGCGGCGGCACCGACATCAACCGGGCGCTCGCCTACTGCCAGTCGAAGATCACCCGGCCGTCCGAGACCGTCGTGGTGCTGATCAGCGACCTGTACGAGGGCGGCATCCGGGACGGCATGCTGCGGCGGGTCGCCGAGATGAAGGCGGCCGGCGTCCAGTTCATCGCCCTGCTCGCGCTCTCGGACGAGGGTGCGCCGGCCTACGACCACTCCCATGCCGCCGCCCTGGCCGCGCTCGGCGCCCCGGCCTTCGCCTGCACCCCGGACGCCTTCCCGGAGATCATGGCGGCGGCGATCGAGAAGCGTCCGATCCCGCGGCACCTGGTCAAGGGGGCTGATCAGGGGGACGGACAACCTCACTCGAACGTGTGAATCACTCGATCGCTGGACCGCGGGCCCCGTCCGGCGCCGCCGGGTAGATCTGTGACGGTTCTCACCCAAGTCGGGCAGGCCCCGGGCGGAACACGCCCGTCCCACGGGGATAACCTGCCAGACGGACGTGACGCGCGTGTTGATTGACGTGTGCGCCCGTGGCTGTGTGGGCCGCAAGGCCGTACCTCTGCGTACCCGCACCGCCCCGACGACCCGCAGCGAAGATCCTGCCGTGGCACGCTCGTAGAGACACAATCCGCGACCACGAACAAGGACAAACACGTGGACCTGTTCGAGTACCAGGCGAGGGACCTCTTCGCCAAGCACGGCGTGCCCGTGCTTGACGGCGATGTCATCGAGACCGCCGCAGACGCTGCCGCCATCGCGGAGCGCTTCGGCGGCCGTGCCGTCGTCAAGGCTCAGGTGAAGGTGGGTGGCCGAGGCAAGGCCGGTGGCGTCAAGCTCGCCGCCGACCCGGCCGACGCCGTCGCCAAGGCCGAGCAGATCCTCGGCATGGACATCAAGGGCCACACCGTTCACAAGGTGATGCTGGCCCAGACCGCGGACATCAAGGACGAGTACTACGTCTCGTTCCTGCTGGACCGCACCAACCGCACCTTCCTGGCCATGGCCAGCGTCGAGGGCGGCGTGGAGATCGAGGTCGTCGCCGAGCAGAACCCCGACGCGCTCGCCAAGATCCCGGTCGACGCCAACGAGGGCTGCACCCCGGAGAAGGCCGCCGAGATCGTCGCCGCGGCGAAGTTCCCGGCCGAGGTCGCCGACCAGGTCGCCGACGTCCTGCAGAAGCTGTGGAAGGTCTTCATCGCCGAGGACGCCCTCCTCGTCGAGGTCAACCCGCTGATCAAGTCCGGCGACGGCAAGATCATCGCGCTCGACGGCAAGGTCTCCCTGGACGAGAACGCCGACTTCCGCCAGCCCGAGCACGAGGCGCTGGAGGACAAGGCCGCCGCCAACCCGCTCGAGGCCGCCGCCAAGGCCAAGGGCCTGAACTACGTCAAGCTCGACGGCCAGGTCGGCATCATCGGCAACGGCGCGGGCCTCGTCATGAGCACCCTCGACGTGGTCGCCTACGCCGGTGAGAAGCACGGCGGCGTCAAGCCCGCCAACTTCCTCGACATCGGTGGCGGCGCCTCCGCCGAGGTCATGGCGAACGGCCTGGAGATCATCCTCGGCGACCCCGACGTCAAGTCGGTCTTCGTCAACGTCTTCGGCGGCATCACCGCCTGTGACGCGGTCGCCAACGGCATCGTGCAGGCCCTGGAGCTCCTCGCGAGCAAGGGCGAGAACGTCACCAAGCCGCTGGTCGTCCGCCTGGACGGCAACAACGCGGAGCTGGGTCGCAAGATCCTCGACGACGCCAACCACCCGCTGGTCCAGCGCGTGGACACCATGGACGGTGCGGCCGACCGCGCCGCCGAGCTGGCCAACAAGTAAGGAAGGGGACTTAACACCATGGCTATCTTCCTTACCAAGGACAGCAAGGTCATCGTCCAGGGCATGACCGGCGCCGAGGGCATGAAGCACACCCGCCGCATGCTCGCCTCCGGCACCCAGATCGTCGGCGGTGTCAACCCGCGCAAGGCCGGTACCACGGTCGACGTCGACGGCACCGAGATCCCGGTCTTCGGCTCCGTCGCCGAGGCCATGGAGAAGACCGGCGCCGACGTCTCCGTCCTCTTCGTGCCGCCGGCGTTCACCAAGGCCGCCGTCATCGAGGCCATCGACGCCGAGATCCCGCTGGCCGTCGTCATCACCGAGGGCGTCCCGGTGCACGACACCGCCGCCTTCTGGGCGTACGCCGGTTCGAAGGGCAACAAGACCCGGATCATCGGCCCGAACTGCCCCGGCCTGATCAGCCCCGGACAGTCGAACGCCGGCATCATCCCGGCCGACATCACCAGCTCCGGCAAGATCGGTCTGGTCTCGAAGTCCGGCACCCTGACCTACCAGCTCATGTACGAGCTGCGCGACATCGGCTTCTCCTCGGCCGTGGGCATCGGCGGTGACCCGGTCATCGGGACCACCCACATCGACGCCCTCAAGGCCTTCCAGGAGGACCCGGAGACCGAGATCATCGTCATGATCGGTGAGATCGGCGGCGACGCCGAGGAGCGTGCCGCGGCCTACATCGCCGAGCACGTCACCAAGCCGGTCGTCGGCTACGTCGCGGGCTTCACCGCCCCCGAGGGCAAGACCATGGGCCACGCCGGCGCCATCGTCTCCGGCTCCTCGGGCACCGCCCAGGCGAAGAAGGAGGCCCTCGAGGCCGCCGGTGTCAAGGTCGGCAAGACGCCGTCCGAGACCGCCCGCCTGGCTCGCGAGATCATCGCCGGCTGACCCCGGTCACCCGCGCGGTGAGCGCCCCCGCCCTTCCCGGGCGGGGGCGCTCGCCGTTTCAGCTCGCCGTTTCAGCTCGCGGTTTCAGCTCGGCGTCAGCTCGGCGCTTCGCTCGCGGTTTCAGCTCGGCGTTTCAGCGCCTGGGCCCCGCGACGCACGGCAGCGGGGACCACGCCGAGCAGGCCGCCGGATCCCGCTGCGGGGGCGGGGCCGTACCCCGGGCCGCCACCGGCAGCTGCCACCGGGCGATCGCCTGCGGCTGCGGGTCCGCCACCACCGCCTCCAACCCCGGCGTCGGACTGCACCACAGACTGCTGATGCCGTTCGGCGCCCCGCCCGGCCGCAACGGCACCCCCGGCTCCGCCACCTTCGCGGTCGGGGCCGGCACGCACAGCGCGGGCACCGGGTCATCCGGCCGCTGGAACAGCGCCGCCGGCCGCAGCCCCGCCAGCGTCGCCAGCGCCGCCCCACCCACCGCCGCCGTCAGCAGCACCGCCGCGCCCGTCCGGCTCGCCGTCCACAACCGGTGCCGGGCCCGCAACACCGGCACCGGCGCCCGGTGCGGCTGCGGACAACCCCGCACCGCGGCCCGGTGCAGCAGCCCGCTCAACCCGTCCGCGAAGCCCGGCGCCGCCGGATCCGGCCCCACCAGCTCCGGCACCCACTGCGCCAGCGCCGCCCGCGCCGCCCACACCCGCCCCTCCGCCGCCGCCCGCGTCGCCTCCACCTCCACCGCGATCGCCGCCGCCGGCAGCCCCAGCCCGTCGTGCAGCACCAGCGCCCGCCGCTGCGGCCGCGACAACCGCCGCAGCGCCTTCAACAGTGCCTCGTCCCGGTCGGTCAGCCGGTCGTGGTCCGGCAGCACCGACTGCGCCTCGTCCGCCGGCCGCACCCGGATCCGCCGGTGCGGCAGCTTCCACACGTGCGCCCGCCGCGGCCCGCCCCGGTGCCACGGCGACAGCGCCAGCTCGCACGCCCGCACCCGCACCCAGCCCTCCGGATCCCCCGACCCGACCACCGCCCCCCAGTCCCGCCGCGCCTGCCCGAACGCCAGCTGCACACAGTGCACCGCCCGGTGCCGGCACGCCGTCAGCAGGAACACCTGCTGCACCAGCCTGGTGTGCGCGGCCTCGTACAGCTCCTCGAAGTCCTCCGACAGGTCCCGCCCGTTCCCCGCCTCGGTGAGCGCCAGACTGATCCGCTCCCGGGGATCGGCGCCCGCCGGGGCGGCGGGTACGTCCCGCCCGCTCCCGGCCCAGGTGGGCGAGGGCTCGCGCCCGGCCTGGGCGGGCGTCCCGGGTTCGGTGGGGAGGTCCCGTCCGGTGGTGGTGCGCTGGTCAGCCGGGGCGACGGGTACGTCCTGTCCGGTGGCGGTGCGCTGGTCGGCGGGAACGTACTGTCCGTTCCCGGCCCGAGCGGCGGCGAGCTCGTCGGCGGGGGTGGGCGAGGGCTTGCGCCCGGCCTGGGCCGGCGTCTCGGTCCCCGTGGAGACGTCCCACCCTGGGGTGGGCGAGGGCTTCTGCCCGGTCTTGGTCGGTGTCCCGGTCCCGGTGGGGATGCCTCGTCCGGAGGTGGTGCGCTCGTCGGCGGTGGCTGGCGGTGGCTTGTGCTCGCTGCCGGTTCGAGTGGATGCCGCATGGTGGTCGGACGGTGCCTTCCGCATGGCTCCGCCTCGATCGGCCGGGGCGCTGGCTGCGTCCTCCCCGCGACCGGACCGGGCGGAGGTGGCGCGGTGGCTGGTGGGAGCTGACGGCGCGTTCCGCGCGGCATCCGATCGCTCGGAGGCCGCACGGCGGTCGGCCGGGGCGGCGGGCACGTCCTGCTGCGGGGCGGGCCGCTGCTTCCCGTGTGCGGTGGACGCGGGGGCCTGCTCCGGATCAGTGGGCGCCACCGGGACCCGCCCCGGTCCCGGACTACCGGCGGAAGGCGACCGCCTGCCTCCGGCCGTTGCCGAGGTACCCGTCGTGCTCTTCGCGTGGGCTTCACCGGTCCGCCTGCCGTCGGATCCCGGCTGCCGTTCGACCGCCACCGCCGCGGACACCTGCGGCTGCGCGCGGTCCGCGGACGGTCGGCTCCGGCCCGTGCCCGCCGGGTGGATGGCGGGCGTCGCCTGCCCGGCGTCGCGCCGGCCTCCAGCCGCTGCCGCGGAACGCGCCGGGCCCCCGAGCTGCGGCCGGGAGGGCTCGGTTGCTCCCGTGCGGCCGGTTTCGGGTGTCGTCGGGCCGCCGAGTTGCACCCGGGAGGGCTCGGTTGCTCCCGTGCGGCCGGTCTCGGGCGTCGCCGGGGAGGCGGTTGCCACCGAGGGCGCCCCGGGCAGGTGGTTGCCCGGCCTGCCGGAGCTCGGCTGCTCCGCCCGCACCTTCGACGCGGTTGCCTGCGGCCCCCGGGCCCGGCCGGTCGAGGACCGCCCGCCGTCGGTGGCCACCGGAGGGTGTTTCGCGTCGCCGCCGCGTGTGGCCGCCCGGTGCCCGCCGCCCGCCGGCGCGGTGGCCGCGCCGGTCCGCGGGGCCTCGGCGGCCGTTCCGGCGTGGGCCGGGGCGTTCCCGGTCGGGTGACCGGGGCGGGCGGTGGGGGACGGGATGTCGGGTTCCCCTGGGGCCGGGGCGGTCTGTGGCATGCCGCTGCGTTCCCCCGGGGCTGTGGGGGCCACTCGCGTGCGGTTGGTGCCGGCGGAGCCGGCGGGGGGTGCGGTTCTGAGGAGGGCGATGGCGGCGGCTTCGGTGGGGCAGCCGAGTTTGCGCAGGGCGCGGTGGAGATAGCTGCGGGCGGTCGTGGGAGCGACGCCGAGGGCGGCGGCGGTGTGGTCGAGGCCGTGCCCGGCGGTGAGGTGGGCGAGGGCCTGGGCCTCACGGGGAGTCAGCTTCCGCAGCGGGTCGGGGGTGCGGGTGGATGGCGTGGTCATCAGACGCTCCGGGCCGGGGAGGCGACGGCTTGGGGGCAGGGTCTGAAAAGGCGCATAAGCCAATAATCTGGGACACGGCGGCGGTTTGCCGGTTCACGGAGCATGGCGAGTCGCCTTGGCACCATGAGGCGCATGACGCAGCTGATGGGTCGTCCGATCCTGGAAGTGCCGGGCGAATTGGGTGGGCGCCCCGCGCTGGCGGACCTGTTGGCGGGGGTGCGGACGGCGCTGGTCGGTCTGGCGGTGGTCGGGGTGCCGGTGCTCGGGCTCTGGGTGGCGACGCCGTACGCCGACTCGGACGCGGCTAGTGCGACCCGGCTGGCAGGTGCGCTCTGGTTGCTCGGGCACGGCGCGCCGGTGCTGCGCGGCGGCGCCGACGCCCCGCTGACCGTCACCCCGCTGCTGCTCGGGATCCTGGCGGTGGTGCGGCTGTACCGGGCGGCCGCCGGGGTGGCGGCGCGGCACGGGCTGCGGTCGCGCTGGGGCGGCCCGGTGGCGCTGTGGGCGGGGTACTGCGCGGTGGCGGTCGCGGTGGCGCTGCACTGCACGGGTGCGGGGCTGTTCCGCAGCCGGGTGCTGCCGGACCTGTTGGTGGTGGGTCTGCTCGCCGGACTGTCGACGGCCGCGGGCGTCCGGTCCGTCCGGTCCGTGCGGTCGGACGGTGCCGAGCGCGAGCCGTTGCTCGACCGGCTCCCGCCGGGCTGGCGGCCGGCCGGTGGCACACCCGTGGTGGGCCGGGCCGCCGGTGCGGCCGGGGCGGGCCTGGTCGCGGCGGGCGGGCTGCTGGTGGCGGTGGCGGCGCTGCTGGACGCGGCGGCCGGCGGTGGGCGCGGGATGGCGCTGCTCGGGCGCGGGCCCGCGGCGCTGCTGGGGCTGCTGCTGCTCACCGTGGTGCTGCTGCCGAACGCGGTGCTGTGGGGTGCGGCGTACGCGCTGGGCCCGGGGTTCGAGGTCGGCACCGGGACACTGGTGTCGCCGGGACGTACGGGGCTCGGCCAGGTGCCGGAGTTCCCGCTGTTCGCCCTGCTGCCCCAGGAGGGCCCGGGTGGCTGGCGGCTGGCGGCGCTGCTGCTGCCGGTGCTGGCGGGGCTGGTGCCCGCGGTCCTGCTGGGCCGCGCGGCGGCGGGCCGCCGTTCCCCGGCAGGTGACGCCGAACCCTGGTCGTCCGCCGCGACGGTGACGGCGGCGCTGGCGGCCGCGCTGCTGCTCGGCGCCGGGGCGACGGTGCTGGGCTGGCTGTCGGGCGGTGCGCTGGCGGCCGAGCGGATGGCCCGGCTGGGGCCGGTGCCGTGGTGGACGGGCCTGGCGGCGGCGGGCTGGCTCGCCGTGGTGGCGGTACCGGGCGCCCTGCTGGTCCGCCACCGCGCGGTCGGCCCGGCGGGCGTCGAGTACGCCGACGACCTCGAGTTCCCGGACGACCTCGAGTACGCCGTCGGCGCCGAGTACGCGTTCGGTGTCGAGGGTGTGGCCGATGCCGCGAGCCCGGCGCCCGGGCAGGGCGTGTACGCCCGGCTCACGATCCGGATGCGCCGGAGCGCGCTGGAGCTGCGCGCCCGTACGTACGCCCTCGTGCTGCGACTGTCCGGTCAGGGCCCCACCGACCGGACCGGCTGACCGAACCCGTCTACTCCGCGTTCCCGGTGAAGTCCACGTACCACTGCGGCGCGTACCGGTCGCAGTTCTCGGCGCCGACGCTGGTCAGCGAGTCCCGCACGCAGGTGACGTAGTCCCGGTAGTAGTACCCGAGCCCGATCACCGAGGTGGCGACCACGACGGTCATCGCGCCGGTGAGGATCCCGGCGAGCGCGGCCGGGGTGAGCGGGTTCGGCGCGGGGATCCCGGCCCCGGCCGCCGCTGCGGGCCGCTTGGCCCGCAGCGCGCCGATGCCCCAGACGATGCCGAGCACCCCGACCAGCAACGCGATCCAGTGGAAGCCGGCGAACAGGCAGACCAGCGCGAAGGGCCCCGCCAGCGCGGCGTTGCGGGCCTTGCGGTGGGTCGGGTCGGTCGGGTCGAGCCGGGGCGGCTGCGGGGCTTGGGGGCCCCGGCCGGGACGGCCGTCGCCGAGGCCCTGACCCCACGGCGGCGGGAACGGCGGCCGGTCGCCGCCCTGACCGCCACCGCCCTGGCCGCCACCGCCCTGACCGCCACCGCCCTGGCTGCCGCCGTCGCCGTCGGGCCCCTGGCCGGGCCAGGGGCTGCGCGGCCGCCACGGCTGGTCCGGGGCGTCCGCCGGCGGCGGCGCGAAGGGGTTGCGCTCGTCGGTCTCGTCGCCGCTGCTCATGGGTTCAGCCGTTCCTTCTCGGTCGGGGCTCGGTCGTCTGATTCGGTGGTCTGGCTCGGTCGGAGGATGTCGCGTCGGAGGGTCTCGGGTCGGAGCGGTCTCCCGCGCCCCCAATGATCCCGCAAGCGTTCGAGGGCCCGGCGGGGGCCTGCCCGCACCCGTACGGGCCGTGCGCAACTCCGGTGCGGCGGGCCCGAGGAGATCCCCGTCTCAACTACGCGCGTAGCGCCGCCGGGAGGGTGCGGGGGCCCTTCGACCAGCCGTTATCGTGGTGACGGTCAGCAGCTCAGATAGGTTCCCCGGGGCCCGCGTCGCGGCGGGTTCTCCCGGTGTTCCGCTTCGCTCGACCTGCCGTTCGTAGTGGCCCCACCGCCGGTGGACGTACCAGCGGGCGGCGCCCGACCTACGGAGAATCGCGCAGTGGCCGCCGCCCCCGCTCAGCTCTTCCCGCCCCGTACGCCCGGACCGGCCCGCCTGGTGGTGCTGGTCTCCGGCTCCGGCACCAACCTGCAGGCGCTGATCGACGCCGTCGCCGACCCGGCCTACGGCGCCGAGATCGTGGCCGTGGGCGCGGACCGCGACGGCATCGCCGGCCTGGAGCGCGCCGAGACCGCGGGCCTGCCGACCTTCGTCCACCGGCTGAAGGACTTCGCGGACCGCGACGACTGGGACCGCGCGCTGACCGCCTCCGTCACCGCCCACCAGCCGGACCTGGTGGTCACGGCCGGCTTCATGAAGATCCTCGGCCCCGAGTTCATCGCGGCCTTCGGCGGGCGGATCGTCAACACCCACCCCGCACTGCTGCCCGCCTTCCCCGGCGCCCACGGCGTCACCGACGCGCTCGCGTACGGGGTGAAGGTCACCGGCTGCACCGTCCACCTGGTCGACTCCGGTGTGGACACCGGGCCGATCATCGCGCAGGGCGTCGTCGAGGTCGTCGACGCCGACCACGCCGATGGCGGCGAAGCGCTGCACGAGCGCATCAAGACTGTCGAGCGCAAGCTGCTCGTCGACGTCGTGGGCCGGCTGGCCCGCGAAGGTCACCGCATCGAGGACCGAAAGGTATGGATTCCGGCACATGAGTGAGCGGAGCGAACGAATCATCGAGAAGGGTGCCTGGCGCGCAGCGCCCGCCGAGCGCAGCGAGGTGGGAGCATGAGTGCCAGCTCCACCACGCCCCCCGTTTCGGAGAACATCCGCCCGATCCGTCGCGCGCTGATCAGCGTGTACGACAAGACCGGTCTGGAGGAGCTGGCCCAGGGCCTGCACGCCGCCGGGGTCGCCATCGTCTCCACCGGCTCCACCGCCGGCCGGATCGCCGCCGCCGGCGTCCCGGTGACCGAGGTCTCCGAGCTGACCGGCTTCCCGGAGTGCCTGGACGGGCGCGTGAAGACGCTGCACCCCCGCGTGCACGCCGGCGTGCTCGCCGACCTGCGCCTGGAGTCGCACCGCGCGCAGCTGGCCGAGCTCGGCGTCGAGCCGTTCGACCTGGTCGTGGTGAACCTCTACCCGTTCAAGGCCACCGTCGCCTCGGGCGCCACCCCGGACGAGTGCGTCGAGCAGATCGACATCGGCGGCCCGAGCATGGTCCGCGCCGCCGCCAAGAACCACCCGTCGGTGGCCGTGGTCGTCGACCCGGCCCGCTACGACGACGTGCTGACGGCCGTCCGCGAGGGCGGCTTCGACCTGGCCACCCGCAAGCGCCTGGCCGGTGCCGCGTTCGCCCACACCGCCGCCTACGACGTGGCCGTGGCCTCCTGGTTCGAGGCCGGCTACGCCCCCAGCGACGAGCGCTTCCCCGAGTTCCTCGGCGCCACCTGGGAGCGCCAGAACGTGCTGCGCTACGGCGAGAACCCCCACCAGGGCGCCGCACTGTACACGGACGGCACTGGCGGCCTGGCCGGCGCGCAGCAGCTGCACGGCAAGGAGATGTCGTACAACAACTACGTCGACACCGACGCCGCCCGCCGCGCCGCGTACGACCACGCCGAGCCGGCCGTCGCGATCATCAAGCACGCCAACCCGTGCGGCATCGCGACCGGCGCCGACGTCGTCGAGGCGCACCGCAAGGCGCACGAGTGCGACCCGGTCTCCGCGTACGGCGGCGTGATCGCGGTCAACCGCCCGGTCACCGTCGAGCTGGCCGAGCAGATCGCCCCGATCTTCACCGAGGTCGTCGTGGCCCCCGGCTACGAGGACGGCGCGGTCGAGGTGCTGGCCCGCAAGAAGAACATCCGGGTGCTGGTCGCCCCCGAGGCCCCCGCCAACCGCCAGGAGGTGCGCCCGATCTCCGGCGGCGTGCTGCTCCAGGACGCCGACCGGGTGCAGGCCGAGGGCGACGACCCGGCGAACTGGACGCTGGCCACCGGCGAGGGGCTCTCCGCGGCCGAGCTGGCCGAGCTGGCCTTCGCCTGGCGGGCCTGCCGGGCCGTCAAGTCCAACGCGATCCTGCTGGCCAAGAACGGCGCCTCGGTCGGCGTCGGCATGGGCCAGGTCAACCGGGTCGACTCCTGCAAGCTCGCGGTCGAGCGGGCCGGCGAGCGGGCCAAGGGCTCGTACGCCGCCTCGGACGCCTTCTTCCCGTTCCCGGACGGCCCGGAGATCCTGATCGCCGCCGGCGTGAAGGCGATCGTCCAGCCGGGCGGTTCGATCCGTGACGAGCTGGTCATCGAGGCGGCCGAGAAGGCCGGCGTGACGATGTACTTCACCGGCGCGCGCCACTTCTTCCACTGAGTTCCCCAGTGGTACGAAGCGGCCCGGCCCCCTCCGAGGAGGGAGCCGGGCCGCTTCGCCGTGTCCGTGCCGTTCGGTCAGTACCGCGGCCGGTTGAACCAGTTGACGCCGTCCCGTACGCACATCGCGACGATCCAGACGATGCAGATCGCGATCCACAGCCCGCTGAAGACCATGGCGAAGCCGGCGCCCTGGGCCGCCGCCTGGGTATCCCCGGTCGCCTGGGTGCTCCCGGTGATCGCGCCGAACATCAGGAACAAGCCGATCAGCAGGGCGATCGAGCCGTACACGATGGTGGTGATCCGGGTGGCGTTGCCGCCACGGCCGAACTTCACCCCGACCGTGATGGAGAGCACCGAGGCGAGGAGGAACACGATCCCGAGGACCAGCGCGACGCCTGCGGTCGCGTTGAAGATCGCGTTGGCGCTGCTTGAGCTGTACGTGTCGGCGGCCTTCTTGGCACCCGCGGCCCCGATCATGAGACCGATCGTGATGAGAATCTGCACACCGCCGACGATGAACAGCAGCACCCGGGCGGTCATCACCAGGCCCGGCATGGCCTGCGGCACGGCCGGCGCGTAGCCGTAGGCCGGGGCGGCCGGCTGCGGGTAGCCGTAGCCCGGAGCCGCCGGCGGCGCCTGCTGCGGGTAGCCGTAGCCGGGGGCCTGCGGCTGGCCGTACGGGTTGTTCGGGTCGGGCGGGTAACTCATGGATGCCTCCGGGCAGTTACGGGGACGCGGGGACGGGGCGGCGGAGGACCCGGTTGCGGTCGGCGGGTCGGGCACGGTGACAGCCCGGCGGCGGTGACGGGCGCGGCCGGCTCAGTGCTGTGACGAGCGGGTGATCGGACGGCGGGACGGGCACGGCGCGGTGAGGACCGCGCCGCGGCGGTCGGGCTGTGCGGTCTGCTGTGGTCGGATCACTGGCTCTTTCCCCCGGGTACGCCCCGCCGCGGGAGCCGTCGGCCCGTCACCGGGCCGGGTCGCGGCAGGGAATGCCCGCATATCGTCATCCGGACGGCAGTACGCTGTCCAGCCGGTTGTGGGCGCCAGGTCAAGACTGTGGCGCAACCGCAACGTGGTGCGGACCTTCCGTACCCGTCCCGCTCGTCGGGCGGCCCCGGTACGGAGGCCGGTCGCGATCCGGGAGAATGGGGTCATGACTGCCCAGATTCTCGATGGCAAGGCCACCGCCGCCGCGATCAAGTCCGAACTCGCCGCCCGCGTAGCGGCCCTCAAGGCGAAGGGCGTCACGCCCGGCCTCGGTACCGTCCTGGTCGGCGACGACCCGGGCAGCCGCTGGTACGTCAACGGGAAGCACAAGGACTGCGCCGAGGTCGGCATCGCCTCGATCCAGCGCGAGCTGCCCGCGACCGCCACCCAGGAGGACGTCGAGAACGTCGTCCGCGAGCTCAACGCCGACCCGGCCTGCACCGGCTACATCGTCCAGCTGCCGCTGCCCAAGGGCCTGGACCAGAACCCGGTCCTGGAGCTGATGGACCCGGACAAGGACGCCGACGGCCTGCACCCGACCTCGCTCGGCCGCCTGGCGCTGGGCATCGAGGGCCCGCTGCCGTGCACCCCGCTGGGCATCGTCGAGCTGCTGCGCCGGCACGACGTGGAGATCGACGGCGCCGAGGTGGTCGTGGTCGGCCGCGGCATCACCGTCGGCCGTTCGATCGGCCTGCTGCTGACCCGCCGCAGCGAGAACGCCACCGTCACCCTGTGCCACACCGGCACCCGGGACCTCGGTGCCCACCTGCGCAAGGCCGACATCATCGTGGCCGCCGCGGGCGTGCCGCACCTGGTCAAGCCGGAGGACGTCAAGCCGGGCGCCGCGGTGCTGGACGTCGGCGTCAGCCGCAGCGAGGGCAAGATCGTCGGCGACGTGCACCCGGGCGTGGCCGAGGTGGCCGGCTGGATCTCCCCCAACCCCGGCGGCGTGGGCCCGATGACCCGCGCGATGCTGCTCAACAACATCGTCGAGGCGGCCGAGCGCCGCGCCGGCGTCTGATCCCCGAGGGACGGCGAGCATGACTGAACCGCGACCGGCGCGGTCCCGGCGAAGGCCGGTCAAGACCACCGGCACCCTGCCGCCCGAGGGCGCCGCCCCGGCGCTCGGGCGCGACCACGCCCTGCCGGTCCGGCAGTGGCCGATAACGCTGGTCCTGTCGGTGGTCGGCGCCGGCCTCGCGGTCACCTGGTTCGCCGACTTCAAGGACGGTTTCAAGTACGGGCTGCTGATCCTCGGCACCGGGGTGCTGCTCGGCGCGGTGCTGCGGCTGGTGCTGCCCGAGGTCGGGATGCTGGCGGTGCGCAGCCGCTTCACCGACGTGATCGTGCTGACCTTCCTGGGCGCCTCGATCGTGCTGCTGACCCTGGTCGCGCAGCCGAACCCGTGGCTGGAGTTCCCGTTGCTGGACAACATCGGCCAGCTGATCGGCCGGCCCAAGCACTGAGTCGCCGACCCCCTCCGCGGCCCCGTTCCCGTGGCCCCGCCCGGAAGCCGAGCCCCGGGCGGGGCCACGGTGCGTCTGTGACGCATCTGCCACGCCCGCACACGCGGCGTAGGCTTCCCTTTGCGATAACCTGACGCCGGTCTCTCGATGTCGAGAGATCATCCTGGCTCCAGTGCCGGTGTGCCTGGGGCACCTGGCGATTTGCTGGAGAAGGTAGAAATGACCCGCACCCCCGTCAACGTCACCATCACCGGAGCCGCCGGCCAGATCGGCTACGCGCTGCTCTTCCGCATCGCCTCGGGCCACCTGCTCGGTGCCGACGTGCCGGTGAACCTGCGCCTCCTGGAGATCCCGCAGGGCCTCAAGGCCGCCGAGGGCACCGCGATGGAGCTCGTCGACTGCGCCTTCCCGCTGCTGCGGGACATCAAGATCACCGACAACCCGAACGAGGCCTTCGACGGCGCCAACGTCGCGCTGCTGGTCGGCGCCCGTCCGCGCACCGCCGGCATGGAGCGCGGCGACCTGCTGCAGGCCAACGGCGGCATCTTCGGCCCGCAGGGCAAGGCCATCAACGACCACGCCGCGGACGACATCAAGGTCCTGGTCGTCGGCAACCCGGCCAACACCAACGCCCTGATCGCCCAGCGCAACGCCCCGGACGTCCCGGCCGAGCGCTTCACCGCGATGACCCGTCTGGACCACAACCGCGCGGTCGGCCAGCTGTCCGCCAAGACCGGCGCCCTGGTCTCCGACATCAAGCGCGTCACCATCTGGGGCAACCACTCCGCGACCCAGTACCCGGACATCTTCCAGGCCGAGGTCGCCGGCAAGCCGGCCTTCGAGGCCGTCGGCAGCGACCAGGCCTGGCTGGAGAACGACTTCATCCCGACCGTCGCCAAGCGCGGCGCCGCCATCATCGACGCCCGTGGCGCCTCCTCGGCCGCCTCGGCCGCCAACGCCGCCATCGACCACGTGTACACCTGGGTCAACGGCACCGCCGAGGGCGACTGGACCTCCATGGGTGTCGTCTCCGACGGCTCCTACGGCGTCCCGGCCGGCCTGATCTCCTCCTTCCCGGTCACCACCAAGGACGGCAAGTTCGAGATCGTCCAGGGCCTGGAGATCTCCGACTTCTCCCGCGCCCGCATCGACGCCTCGGTCAAGGAGCTGACCGAGGAGCGCGACGCGGTCCAGGAGCTGGGCCTCATCTGAGCCCCGCCCTCGCGGCCTTCCCGACGGCCCGCCCCTCCCGAACCCGGGAGGCGGCGGGCCGTCGCCGTACCCGGCCCTCGTCCGGGCCCGTCGCCGGGCCCAACCCCGCGCCGCCGCTTCCGGCTCCCGTCCGCCCCCGCCGCCTACACTGGCCCGCTGTGAACGAAACCCTCGGGGATGCCGCGCTCGTCCTCGTCTTCATCCTGCTGGGCGGGCTGTTCAACGTCGCCGAGATCTCGCTGATCTCGCTGCGCGAGGGCCAGATCCGGGCGCTGGAGGCACGCGGCACCCGGCGCTCGGCCCGGGCCGCGCACCTGGCCGCCGACCCCAACCGCTTCCTGGCCGCCGTCCAGGTCGGCGTGACCTGCATGGGCTTCCTGTCCGCCGCCTTCGGCGCCGACACGCTGTCCGGCAAGGTCGCCCCGCTGTTCGTGGAGGCGGGGCTGTCCCAGGGGATGGCGGACGCGGTCGCCCTGGTCGGGCTCACCCTGGTGATCAGCTACGTCTCGCTGGTGCTCGGCGAGCTCACCCCCAAGCGGATCGGCCTGCAGCGCGCCGAGTCCATCGCGGTGGTCGCCGCCCCCGTGGTGGACGTGATGTCGGTGGCGCTGCGCCCGGTGATCTGGCTGCTCGGCCACTCCACCAACCTGATGGTCCGGCTGTTCGGCGGCGACCCGGCGGCCGGGCGCGGCTCGATGAGCTCCGAGGAGCTGCGCGGCCTGGTCGCCTCCAACACCGAACTGGGCAGCGACGAACGGGCGTTGATCGCGGACGTGTTCGCCGCCGGGGAGCGCCAGCTGCGCGAGGTGATGGTTCCGCGCACCGAGGTGACCTTCCTGGACGCGGAGCGCCCGCTGGCCGAGGTGCGGCACCAGGCCGAGACCTCGCCGCACTCCCGCTACCCGGTGGTCGAGGGCAGCGCCGACGCCGTGGTCGGCTTCGTCCACGTCCGGGACCTGTACGGCGCCCGCGGCGAGCAGGCCGTCAAGGTCCGTGACCTGGCCCGCCCGGTCAAGCTGCTGCCCGGCACCAAGCGGGTGCTGGAGGCGATGGGCGAGATGCGCCGGGAGGGCCACCACCTGGCCATCGTGGTGGACGAGTACGGCGGCACCGCCGGCATCGTCACCCTGGAGGACCTGGTCGAGGAGGTGATCGGCGAGATCCGGGACGAGTACGACCGGCCGGAGACCGCCCCCACCCGTCGGCTGGCCGGCGGCGGCATGGAACTGGACGGCCTGCTCAACCTCGGTGACTTCGAGGAGGAGACCGGCGTCGCCCTGCCCGAGGGCCCGTACGAGACGGTGGCCGGCTGTCTGGTCGCCTCGCTCGGCCGGCTGCCCCGGGACGGCGACCAGGCCCGGGTCCCGGTCGAGGGCGGCGGAGCGGTGCTGCTGACGGTGGCCAAGGTGGAGGGCCGGCGGATCGCCCGGGTCAGGGTGAGTGCGGTCACACCGGAGGAACCTGCTGGGGCGGAGGTTTCCTGAGCGACCGGGAGAACTGGAAGAATGGCCCGCATGGTCAACGCAGCGGTCACTGGTCCGGTCAAGGACCGACCCCGGGTGCTCTCCGGGATCCAGCCCACCTCCGGCTCGTTCCACCTCGGCAACTACCTGGGCGCGGTGCGCCAGTGGGTCGACCTGCAGACGGCGAACGACGCCTTCTACATGGTCGTCGACCTGCACGCGATCACCGTGCCGCAGGACCCGGTGACCCTGCGCCAGAACACCCGGATCTCCGCCGCCCAGCTGCTCGGCGCCGGCCTGGACCCGGAGCACTGCACCCTGTTCGTCCAGTCGCACGTGCCCGAGCACGCGCAGCTCGCCTGGGTGATGAACTGCCTCACCGGCTTCGGCGAGGCCTCCCGGATGACCCAGTTCAAGGACAAGTCCTCCCGGTACGGCGCCGAGAGCACCACCGTGGGCCTGTTCACCTACCCGATCCTGCAGATCGCGGACATCCTGCTCTACCAGGCGGACGCCGTCCCGGTCGGCGAGGACCAGCGCCAGCACGTGGAGATCACCCGCGACATCGCGGAGCGCTTCAACTCGCGCTACACCCCGACGTTCACGATCCCCAAGCCGTACATCCTCAAGGAGACGGCGAAGATCATGGACCTGCAGGACCCGGGCATCAAGATGAGCAAGTCGGCCTCCTCGCCCAAGGGCCTGGTCAGCCTGCTGGACGAGCCGAAGGTCAGCGCCAAGAAGTTCAAGAGCGCCGTCACCGACACCGACACCGTGGTCTCCTACGACGAGGAGCGGAAGCCGGGCGTCTCCAACCTGCTGCGGATCCACTCCGCGCTCAGCGGCCAGTCGGTCGAGCAGCTGGTCGCGCACTTCGAGGGCAAGATGTACGGCGCCCTGAAGACCGAGCTGGCCGAGCTGTTCACCGAGTGGGTCGCCCCCTTCCAGGAGCGCACCAGCACCTTCCTGGACGACCCGGCCGAGCTGGACCGGGTGCTGGCGATCGGCGCCGAGAAGGCCCGCGCGGTGGCTTCCGAGACGCTCGCGACGGTGTACGACCGGATCGGCTTCCTCCCGGCCGCCAAGCGGTGACTCGCGTCACGCGCCTGCCCGATGGTGACGGAGACTCGCCCTTCGCCTCCGAGCGCTCGGACCCGGTGCCGACGGTCGTCGCTCCGGCGCTTCCTCCTTCGTCAGTCGCTGGTCGCTCCTCGCTTTCGGCACCGGCGCGCTCTTCGGCTCAGGGCGGTCTCCCGGAGGTCGTCACCATCGGCGTGTCCGTGAGCGTTCCGGAGCCGTACGGCGCGCTGATCCAGGACGCCCGGGCCGGCCACGGCGACCCGCAGGCCCGCTCGATACCGACGCACGTCACCCTGCTGCCGCCGACCGAGCTGCCCGCCGAGGTTCTGCCGAAGGTCGAGGAGCACCTGGCGGCGGTGGCGGCCGCGCACCGGCCGTTCCGGATGCTGCTGCGCGGCGGCGGCACCTTCCGCCCGGTCTCCCCGGTGGTGTTCGTCCGGGTCGAGGAGGGCGCGCAGGAGTGCCGGCTGCTGGAGGCGGACGTCCGGTCCGGCCCGCTGGCCCGCGAACTGGCCTTCCCGTACCACCCGCACGTGACGGTCGCCCACGGTCTGCCGGACGACGTGCTGGACCAGGCGTACGAGCAGGCGCGCGGGTTCCGGGCGTCCTTCCTGGTGCCCGGCTTCTCGCTCTCCCGGTTCGACGCGGACGAGGTCTGGCGGCCCTGGCGGGACTACCGGTTCTTGTGAATCGGCACAGCTCGTGAATCGGCATCCCTCCTGAATCGGCACCGCTCGTGAACTACCGTGCCGTTCGGCCGAGTTCGAGCATCCGGTCGACCACCCGGCGGGACGCCCCGCCGTCGTCCAGAGCGCAGTGCTCGGCCCGGAAGCGCCGGTAGCGCTCGGCGTACCCGGGCGGCAACTCCGCCCCGCTGTCGGCGAGTTCGCGCAGTGCCTCGAGCAGTTCGGCGGAATCGGGGACCAGCGGGCCGGGGGCGTTCGGCTCGAAGTCGAAGTAGAAGCCGCGCAGGGTGTCGCGGTAGTGCTCCAGGTCGTAGGTGAAGAAGTACACCGGGCGGCCGGTGATCGCGAAGTCGAACATGATCGACGAGTAGTCGGTGACCAGCACGTCCGCGATCAGCAGCAGTTCCTGCGGGTCGGGGAAGTCCCCGCAGTCGAACAGGAAGCCGTCGCCGGAGCCCGGCAGCGGCTCGCGCACGTGCGAGTGCGGGCGGACCAGCAGCACGTGGTCCTCGCCGAGCAGTCGGCGGGCGTGGTCGACGTCGAGCCTCAGGTCGAGTCGGAAGCCCTCTCCGTCGCCGCGCTGCTGGTCCTCGCGCCAGGTCGGCGCGTACAGCACGACCCGCTTGCCCTCGGGGATGCCGAGCCGGCGGCGGACCGTCGCGGCGACCCGCCGGTCCGGCTGGGCCAGCACGTCGCCGCGCGGGTAGCCGGACTCCAGGACCTCGCCGTCGTAGCGGAAGGCGCGCCGCAGGATCGGGGTGGCGAACGGGCTGGGGGAGAGCAGCATGCTCCACTGCGGGGTCTCCCGGTCGAGCGCCTCCAGGTAGCCGTGGTCGGCCAGCCAGGAGTTGTCGACGTCGTGGGCGATCCGCTTCAGCAGCGAGCCGTGCCAGGTCTGCACCACGACCTGGCCCTCGCGGCGCTCCAGGAAGTCCGGGAAGTGGGTGTTGCCGACCAGGTAGCGGCAGGTGGCCAGGGCGCGGTACCACTCCGGGCTCCAGATCCGCACCGGGACGACCCCGGGCGGCAGTTCGGCCTGACCGTCGTCGACCACCCACAGGTGCTCCAACGGCGCGCCGCGGCGGGCGAGTTCGGCGTGCACCGCGCGCGGGGAGTCGGCGTAGCCGCGGCCGCCGAACACGTCGTACAGCACCGCCTCGCGCAGCGGTTCGCGGCGGGCGGCCGGGTAGTGCTCGGTGCGCAGCCGGTGTTGGGTCCAGGCGCTGCGCTCGGTGGCGTCGAGCACCGGGGTGGAGTCCACCAGCAGGGTGTCGTGCCAGCGGCGCTGCAGCACGACGTGCTTGCCGCCGGTGGTCGCGGTGGCGGGCAGCGCGGGCAGCACGCTCGCGGCGGCGATCAGCGGCCGGGCCGGGCCGGAGCGGTCGGCGGGCTCCAGGGCGGCCTCCCAGATGCCCTTGCGCAGCGGCAGCACGGCGCCGTCCGAGCCGGTGCGGGTGGCGGGCAGCCGGGCCCGGAAGCGGCCGTCCGGTTCGGGCTCGACCGGGGTGCGGACCTCGCCCGCGGTGCCGTTGTGCCGCAGGACCAGCTCCAGTCGGTCGACGGCCGGGTCCGGGCAGTGGCCGGACAGTTCGAAGCCGGCGAAGTGGACCGCGATCCGGTCGACCACGCCGGCGGCGGGCTGGACGCAGACCTGGAGCCGGCCGTCCGCGAGGTGCTTGAGGTAGAGCACCCGGTCCGGGGCGTCCGGCAGCGGGTACTGCCGGGCCACCGGCCCGCGGCGCTCGTCCAGGCAGAGCTGCTCGGTGCCGCCGTCGGGGCGCAGCAGTTCGGCGTCCCAGTGCTCGAGCACGCCGCGGCCGCGCCCGTCGGCGGTGAACGGCCGGTAGGGCAGGTCGACGGTGAAGGTGTTGCCGGTGCGGGTGAGCGGCTGCTCGATCACCGCGTCGCTCTGCCGGTGCCGCAGCCGCAGCACGGTGCCGGCGGGGCAGTGGTCGGCGACGCCGCCCAGCCGGATGCCGTCGGCGGCGGGTTCGGCGTGGTCGAGCCGGACGCCGGGGCGCTCCAGCCGCAGTCCCAGCCGGCCGTCCTCGAAGTACGGCTGGAGGCGTACGTCGCGGTCCACCCAGCGGGCCGGCGGGTACTCGCCGGAGCCGCACCAGTGGGGGGCGAGGGTGCCGTACTGGCGGCGCAGCCGGGTGGAGCGGGGGCGGGTGAACAGGGTGGTCTCGATCTGCCAGTCGCCGAGCAGCCAGCGGCCGTCGCGGCGCAGCCGGGAGGGTTCCACCAGGGCGGTGAAGCCGGACCAGTCGTGGTTGTGGTCGGGCTGGGCGCTGTCGTCGGTGACCTCGGGGAGCCTGCGGGGTCTGGAGCGCAGGTGCAGCGGAGGTTCGGTGCCGTCCTGGTGGCGCAGGGTCAGCCAGGTCCAGGCCGAGCCGGGGCGGCCGGTGTCCAGGTTCAGCGGGCGGGCGAAGCCGGTGAGTTCCAGCCCGCGGCCGTGCCAGCGGGCCCGCAGCAGTCCGAACACCACGTCCTCGTCGGCGGTGGGTCGGCCGGCGCTCACCCGGGGGGCGGCGTGCGGCAGGACGAACCGGGTGAGCGCAGGCATGGTGCGGGGGGCCCTTCGGCGGAGGGGATCCCGGCATGGCGGTGGCCGGGAGGGCCGCCGGGTCGGAGCTGACCGGTCCGGGGCCGAATCGATATCCCATACCGGGAGGGGGCCCCGGGTCAACTGTACAGTTCGGAGAATTTCCTTTGAAATTCGTTGGCTAAACGTGAGTTCGAGTGCAAAACGCGCGTAAAGGACAGGGGTTCTCAGGAAATTCCCAGATAGCGCCGAGGCGCCCGGCGCGGATCGCGCCGGGCGCCTCGACAAGGGCCCGGGACTACTCCTTGCGGAGCATCGCGTCGACCACCCGGGCGGCGGCCTTGCCGTCGTCCAGGTCGCAGTACGCCGCGCGGAACGCGGCCGCCCGGTCCGCGTACCCGGCCGCGACCTCGTCCACCCGGCCCAGCGCCTCGACCAGTTCCTCGGAGGTGGCCAGCAGCGGGCCGGGCGCCTCGGCCTCGAAGTTCAGGCTGAAACCGCGCAGGTTGTCGCGGTAGTGCTCCAGGTCGTGCGTGAAGAAGAGCATCGGCTTGCCGGTGGTGGCGAAGTCGAAGACGCTCGACGAGTAGTCGGTGACCAGCACGTCGGTGATCAGCAGCAGCTCCGCCATGTCGGGGTAGCTGCCGACGTCCCAGATGTAGCCGTTGCCGGCGCCCGGGATCTGGCCGCACATCATGTTGTGCCGGCGCACCAGCAGCACCTGGTCGTCGCCGAGCGCGGCCTTGGCCGCCGCCAGGTCGATCCGCAGGTCGATCTGGTAGCCGCCGTTCGGCCGGCGCCGGTCCTCGCGCCAGGTCGGCGCGTACAGCACGACCTTCTTGCCCTCGGGCAGGCCGAGCCGCTCGCGGACCTGTTCCGCCGTCTTCTCCCGGTCGGCCGCGAACAGCAGGTCGTTCCGGGGCGATCCGCTCTCCAGGATCTCGCCCTGGAAATCGAAGGCGCGCCGCAGCACCGGGGCGGACCAGCTGTTGCCGGCCACCAGCAGGCTCCAGTTCGGGACCTCGCGGGACAGGCCCTTGAGGTAGTTCGAGTCGGTGAACCAGACCTTCTCGAAGTCGAAGCCGACCTGCTTCAGCGGGCTGCCCAGCCAGGTCTGGACGACCACCTGGCCGGGCCGGCGGACGAAGAAGTCGGGCAGGTGGGTGCTGGTGACGATGTACTTGGCCGTCGCCAGCGCCTCGAACCACTCCGGGCTCCACAGCCGCACCGCCCGCGCGGTGCGCGGCAGGTCGGCCTGCATGTCGTCGCTGCCCCACAAGTGCTCCAGCGGCAGGCCGCGGCGCACCAGCTCCTCGTGGACCGCCTTCGGCGAGTCGGCGTACACGCTGCCGTGCCCGGCGTTGTACAGCACGGTGTCGCGCACCGGCAGCCGGCGGGCAGCCGGGTAGTCGACGCTGCGGAGCTGGCGCTGGCGGTAGCCGGACCGCTCCTCGGGCAGCAGGGCCGAGTGCGACTCCAGCGACAGGCCGTCGTGGTAGCGGCGCTCCAGCGCGATCCGCTTGCCGCGGGACTCCACCTCCACCGGCAGCGAGCCGAAGCAGTCCGGGGAGATCTGCACGAAGCTGTCCGGCAGGGCGGCGGCCGAATCGCCGACCGGGCGGAAGAAGACCCGCCAGGTGCCGGCGGCGAGCGGGACGCGGCCGGCGAAGGAGGCGGTCGGCACGGCGGGCAGCGCGGTGCGGAACCGGCCGTCCGAGATCTCCACCGGGTAGACGTGCTCCTCCTCGCGCCAGTGGTGCCGGACCACGAGCTCCCAGCGGTGCGCGCCGGGCAGCGGGAACGAGCCGCTCAGCAGGAAGCCGTCCGCGCCGCGCGACGCCACCTCGTCCACCACCGGCTGCAGCAGCTGGTCGGAGAACTGCAGGTGGCCGCTCGGGGAGGGCTTGGTGTAGATCGCCCGGCGCTGCTCGGCCGGCGCCTGCGGGTCCAGCGGCAGGTGCAGCTGCTCGGGCGCGTTGCGGTCGTCCCAGACCAGCGGGAGGACGCTGCCGTCGGCGAGCACCAGCGCGCTGTCCCAGCGGTCGCGGACGCGCTCGGCGGCCACCGGGTCCAGCTCGGCCCAGGCCTCGCGGACGGCGGTCAGCTCGGCCACCTCGACGGACGAGGTGAACGGCTGCAGCGCGCCGACCGGCGCGCCCAGCTCCACCGGGAAGCTCAGCTCGCGGTCCGACTCGATGTGGGTGAGCCGCAGCCGGGCCCCGGCGAAGCTCGCGCCGGAGCGGGCCGCGCCGGAGACCTCCACCCGGTCGCCGTGCGCGGCCAGGCCGGTCACCCGGGCCTTGACGGTCTCCACGTGCAGGTAGACGAAGTTGTCCCGCACCCACGGCACGATCCGCACGTCCGGCTCGACCCAGTGCGGCGGGATCGATTCGGCGGTGTCGTGCCAGCCCGCCGAGATCCGGCCCTTGTAGATGCCGCCCTTGCCCGCGCCGGCCACCAGGACGCGCCAGTGGCCGTCCTTCCACTGGCCACGGTGCTTGAGCTTCTTCGGGTCGAGGGACACGGTGAAGCCGGACCAGTCGCAGTTGTACAGGTCGTGGTTGCAGCTCGCGGTGGCCTCGGGGCTGTACTGGGTCTTCATCGGCACCGCGATCACCCGGCGGCCCTTGGCCTCGCGCAGCACCAGGGTGCGGACCATGTCGTGCTTGTTCGCCGCGCCGAGCTGCTCCGGGTACGCGTGACCGGTCAGCCGCAGCTTCCCGCCCACCCAGGCGCTCTCGTACAGCCGGCTGCGCATGACCAGCGAGTTGTCCAGCTTGAGCACGCCGGACGGCACGCTCTTGCGCCCGCCGCGCAGGAACGGGTAGTCCGCGTACGGCCGCAGCAGACCGCGGGCCTGCACGCCGCCGCCGCTCTCGCCCTCGTACTTGATCTGCTCGACCAGCTCGTCCACCCGGTTCTGCAGGGTCAGGTGGTACTTCAGCCGCAGCGGCGCGCGCAGCTTGCGGACCTGCTCCTGGCCGATCGACCGGAGCAGCCGGCTGACGTGCTGGACGTAGGCGTCCCGGTAGTCCTTGTCGCCGTCCACGACGGACCAGAAGAACATCGGGATCTCCTCGACGAGGGTGTTCTCGTCGTAGGAGCGCAGGTACTCGGCGAAGCGCGGCTCGGTCTGCTTCTTCAGCCAGGCACGGACCAGCTCGACCGAGGCGACCCGGTCGACCAGGCCCTTGGGGTTGGTGCGCATCTGGGTGATCGACATCTCGCCGACCTCGCGCTCGCGCCAGTGGTAGATCGGCTCGGAGAGCACGTCCACGCTCTTGGCGAGGTAGTGGTGCGGCACGCTGACCGGCGCGTCCTCGTACAGGATGCCCTCGGGGTAGAGCAGGCCCGCGGCGTCGAAGAAGGAGCGGCGGTACACCTTGTTCCACGCGGTGCGGTCGGTGACCAGCGCCGGGAGCTCGGTGATGTGGGTCTTGAGCCGGGTCTCCTTGAACGGCTTCGCGTGCCCGCCGGACTGGTAGTAGCCCACCGCGCGGAACCGCAGCACGTTGCCGGTGCAGAAGTCCGAGCCGGTCTCCTCCAGCGTGTTGATCATCAACTCGTACGCACTCGGCGGCATCGAGTCGTCGCTGTCCACGAAGCAGAGGAACTCGGAGTCCGGGTCGATGTGCCGGATGCCGGTGTTGCGGGCCGCCCCGAGGCCCTTGTTCACCTGCCGGACCAGCCGGAACCGCGAGTCCTTCGCCGCGTACGCCTCGGCGAGCGCCGCGCTGTCGTCCTTCGAACCGTCGTCGACCATGACGCACTCGAAGTCCGTGAAGGTCTGGGCGGCGATCGAGTCGAGGCATTCGACGAGGTAACGCTCGACGTTGTAGATCGGAACGACGATGGAGAGGCGGGGAGCCATCGGCTACGCAGGCCTTTCTCGGGAGGAGCGTGGCAGCCCGCAGGGGGTCTGACCGCACTTGGATCGGTGCGTACGTGCGCCCCGATCCTACCTCCGGAGCCCGGACCGCCCCGGGCCCACTACGCTGGCCCCGTGCCCCGCTTCAGCGTGATCGTCCCCGTGTACCAGGTCCAGGACTACCTCTCCGAGTGCCTCGAATCGGTCCTCGGCCAGGGCGGACCCGACTTCGAACTGATCGCGGTGGACGACCGCTCACCGGACGGCTGCGGCGCGGTGCTGGACGCGGCGGCCGCCGCCGACCCCCGGGTCCGGGTGCTCCACCTGCCGGAGAACGTCGGCCTCGGCCGGGCCCGCAACGCCGGCCTGGAGGTCGCCACCGGCGAGTACGTGATCTTCCTCGACAGCGACGACACCCTCACACCCGGCCTGCTGGAGGCCGTCGACGAGCGGCTCGCCGCCACCGGCGACCCGGACGTCCTGGTCTACGACTACGCCCGCACCTACGCCGACGGCCGGATCACCCGGGCCGCCGCCGGGCACGTCTTCGGCGCCGCCTCCCCGGACGTCTTCGACCTCGCCGCCCGCCCCGACCTGCTCGACCTGCTCCAGGTCGTCTGGAACAAGGCCTACCGCCGCGCGTTCATCGCCGACCAGCGGCTGGAGTTCCCGGCCGGCTACTACGAGGACACCCCCTGGACGTACCCGGCGCTGCTCGCCGCCGCGAGCATCACCCTGCTCGACCGGGTCGGCGTGCACTACCGCCAGCGCCAGGAGGGCGGCAACATCCTGGCCACCGCCAGCCGCAAGCACTTCGACGTGTTCGCCCAGTACGACCTGGTGTTCGCCTTCCTCGACCGCCGCCCCGACCTGGACCCCTGGCGCCCGGTCGTCTTCGGGAAGATGCTCAACCACCTCAACACCGTGGTCGCCAAGCCCGGCCGGATCCCGCCCGGCGACCGCCGCGAGTACTTCCGCCGCGCCGCCGCGCACTGCGCCCGGCTGCGCCCGGCCGGCTACCGCCCGCCGGCCGGCGTGGACGGGGTGCGCACCGAACTGCTCGGCCACGGCCGCTACGCCGCGTACCAGACCGTCCGCGCCCTCGCGAAGGCCCGCCGGCTCGTCAACCGCTAGGACCTGTCTCCGGCCCGCGCCTGACGGCCGTTCGGGGGACGGGCCGGTATAACCGGTCGGGTGGACTTCCTGACCCGCCTTCCGGTCCTGGGCCCGCTCGTGGCCCGGGTGCTGCGCAGCCGCCCCTACCGGGTGTACGAGTACTTCGCCGCCGCCCGCGGCAACCGGCTGGCCGGCGCCGTCACCTTCTTCGGCTTCCTCGCCCTGTTCCCGCTGCTCACGGTGGGCCTGGCGATCGCCGTCGCGACACTCGACGGCAGCCAGGTGGACGACCTCCAGCACCGCATCTCCGACCAGCTGCCCGGCCTGTCGGACGCGCTCAACCTGCCCTCCCTGGTGGCCAACGCGGGCGCCCTCGGCCTGGTCAGCGGGGCCCTGCTGCTGGTCTCCGGCCTCGGCTGGGTCAACACCATGCGCACGTCGATCCGGGACCTCTGGCAGCTGCCCGAGGAGAAGGGCAACCCGGTGCTGCGCAAGGCCCGGGACGTCGTGGTGCTGGCCGGCCTCGGCCTGGTGTCGCTGTTCTCGCTGGCCGCCTCCGCCGCCGGCACCACCCTCGCCGGGCGGATCGCCGATGCGATCGGCCTCGGCAGCGGGTACCTGCTGACCGGGGTCGGCGTGGTCATCGCCATAGCGTGCGACATGCTGCTCTTCGCCTACCTGCTGGCGCCCTTCCCCGGGATCACCGGCCAGCGCCGCCGCGACCTGGTGCGCGGTGCGCTGATCGGCGCGGTCGGCTTCGAACTGCTGAAGCTGCTGCTCGCCTCCTACCTCGGCTCGGTCGCCGGGCGGAGCCTGTACGGCGCCTTCGCCACGCCGGTGGCGCTGCTGCTGTGGATCAACTTCGTCAGCCGGCTGCTGATGTACTGCGTGGCCTGGACGGCGACGGCCGACCCGGCGGCCGCCCGGGAGCGGACCAGGGAGCACGGCCGGGCACTGCTGGCCGCCGCCGACGACTCGGAGGCGGCGCGGTGATTCGCCCGCTGGGGTCAGCGCTAGTAGCGGCCCGGCGTCTGGCGCCGGAGGAGCACCACGGCGACCGCCCCGACCACGGCTCCGGCCACCACGGCCGACCAGCCGCCCAGCAGGCCCAGCCAGTCGTCCCCGGCCGACACGGCGTCCGGCCCGGCCGGGGTGGTGGAGGAATGCGGCGGCGGGGCGGCGGCACCGGTGGCGCCGGCCGCCTGGCCGGTCGGCTCCCCGCTGCCGGCCGGCTTCTCGCTGCCGGCCGGCTTCTCGTCGACCAGCCGGCCGACCGGCTGGACCTTGCCCGCCGCGGCGAAGCCCCAGTCCAGCAGCTCGGCCGTCTCGTCGTAGACCCGCTGGTAGCTGGCCGGGTGCATCACCGTCACCAGCAGGGTGCGCCCGTTCCGCTGGGCGGCGCCCACGAAGGTCGAGCCGGCGTTGGTGGTGGTGCCGTTCTTCACCCCGATCAGGCCGGGGTACTTGCCCAGCAGCCGGTCGGTGTTGGCGATCCCGAAGCTGCCGCGCCGGCCGGTGTTCTTGTCGACGGCGCCGGGGAACTGGGCGTCCCGGGTCGCGCAGTACATCCGGAAGTCCGGGTTGCGCAGACCGGAGCGGGCGAACAGCGACAGGTCGTAGGCCGAGGACACCTGGCCGTCCATGTCGTAGCCGTCCGGGGAGATCACCTCGGTGTCCCGGGCCTGCAGGGCTTCGGCGCGGGCCTGCATCTCGTTGACGGTCTGCTGGACGCCGCCGTTCATGTGCGCCAGGACGTGCACGGCGTCGTTGCCCGAGCTCAGGAACACCCCGCGCCACAGGTCCTCGACCCGGTAGTCCAGGTTCTCCTTGATGCCGACCAGGCTGCTGCCGGGGCCGATGTTCTGGATCTCCGCGTCGGCGACCCGGTGCACCGCGTTGCGGTCGAACTTGGGCAGGACGGTGTCCGCGAAGAGGATCTTCAGGGTGCTCGCCGGAGGCAGCCTGAGGTGCGGGTTGTAGGACGCCAGTACTTCCCCCGACGTGGCGTCGGAGACTATCCAGGACAGGCCGGTGAGGTCCGTCGGCAGCGCCGGCGCGCCCGCCAGCGGATTGACCTGGACCCCGGGGAGCCCGAGCCGCTCACCGCCGACCGCGGTCGACGGGGGCGGCGTCTGCGGGGCCGCGACCGCCGCGGGGGCGGCGAGCAGAACCGGGAGGGCCGCGGTGACCGCGGCGCACAGCTGCGCGAAGGTGTGACGGGATGTGGACACCGACTGACCGTACCCATCGGGGCGCGGCAGCGTGCGCCACGCCGCACAGGTCCCCCGCATGAGGGGCTCGCCGTAGGCCGATCAGCGGCCCGCGCATACTTGGGGAGGCACACCGCCTCCACACTCCCCGCCGAGGACCATCCCATGAAGCTCAGCCGCCGCACGTCCTGGTTCCTGTCCGCCTTCGGCGTCTGGTCGATCATCATCTGGACGACCTTCGTCAAGAACCTGTGGAAGGACTCCGGCGGCCAGGCCTTCGTGAACGGCGACCACTCCCAGCCCACCGCCTTCTTCTGGATCCACCTGCTGCTGGCGATCACGTCCTTCGTCCTCGGCATCGCCGTCGGCGCCATCGGCCTCCGCGGCCTGCGCGCCACCCGCCGCACCCCGGCCACGGACTGACAATCGCGTTGCCGCCGTCGGCCCCCACCGGCAAGGTCCTCACCGCTCTCACGCGCGTACCCGACGCGCTGATCACAAGGGGTGGGGATCTCCATGACACTTTCGCGTACCCGCAGACTCGGGGGTAGCCGTGGTGACCATGGCCGCCGGCCTGCTCACCACGCCGACGGCGACGGCAAGCTTGACCTGTGGGCCGTCACGGCAGACCGCCGCCTGGTGATGTACAGCGGCTGGACCGGTGCGAACGACCTCGAAGCGCTGAACCAGCGGAAAACCGAGGGCCCCGTCCGATCGGTCGATCGGACGGGGCCCTCGATCCTGCTCAGGCCGGGATCAGAAGCGGCGGGTGACCAGCGCCCGCTTCACTTCCTGGATCGCCTTGGTGACCTCGATGCCACGCGGGCAGGCCTCGGAGCAGTTGAAGGTGGTGCGGCAACGCCACACGCCCTCACGGTCGTTGAGGATCTCCAGGCGCTGCTCGGCACCCTCGTCGCGCGAGTCGAAGATGAAGCGGTGCGCGTTGACGATGGCGGCCGGGCCGAAGTACTGGCCGTCGTTCCAGAAGACCGGGCAGGACGACGTGCACGCGGCGCACAGGATGCACTTGGTGGTGTCGTCGAAGCGCTCGCGGTCCTCGGCGGACTGCAGGCGCTCGCGGGTCGGCTCGTTCCCCTTGGTGATGAGGAACGGCATGACGTCCTTGTACGCCTGGAAGAACGGGTCCATGTCCACGACCAGGTCCTTGAGGACCGTCAGGCCCTTGATGGCCTCGATCGTGATCGGCTTCTCCGGGTTGACGTCCTTGATCAGGGTCTTGCACGCCAGCCGGTTGCGGCCGTTGATCCGCATGGCGTCGGAGCCGCAGATGCCGTGCGCGCAGGAACGGCGGTAGGTGAGGGTGCCGTCCTGCTCCCACTTGATCTTGTTGAGCGCGTCCAGGACGCGCTCCTTCGGGTCCATGGTGAGCTGGTAGTCCACCCACACCGGGTCCGGGTGCTCCTCCGGGTTGAACCGGCGGACCCGGAAGGTGACGGTGATCAGCTGGGTGCCACCGGCCTCGGCCGCGTCCAGAGCGGCCGAGTGCTCCACAGTCGGAGTGCTCATCAGTACTTACGCTCCATCGGCTGGTAGCGGGTCGTGACGACCGGCTTGTAGTCGAGGCGGATGGAGGTGCTGCCGTCGGCGGCGACCTCCTGGTACGCCATGGTGTGCTGCATGAACTTCACGTCGTCACGGGTCGGGAAGTCCTCGCGGTAGTGGCCGCCGCGGGATTCCTCGCGGGCCAGCGCGGAGACGGCCAGCACCTCGGCCAGGTCGAGCAGGTTGCCCAGCTCGATGGCCTCCAGGAGGTCCGTGTTGTAGCGGAAGCCCTTGTCCTGGATGGAGACGTTCTTGTAGCGCTCCTTCAGCGCGGCGATGTCCTCGACCGCCTGCTTCAGGGTGGCACCGGTGCGGTACACCATCGCGTTGGCGTCCATGGTCTCCTGCAGCTCCTTGCGGATCTGCCCCACGGACTCGGTGCCGGTCGCCTCGCGCAGCTTCTCGACCATGTTCTGGACCAGCTCTTCCGGGTTCTCCGGCAGCGGGACGAACTCGTTGGCGTTGGCGTAGTCGGCGGCGGCGATGCCCGCGCGACGGCCGAACACGTTGATGTCCAGCAGGGAGTTGGTGCCCAGGCGGTTGGCGCCGTGCACGGACACGCAGGCGACCTCGCCGGCCGCGTACAGGCCCGGGACGACGTCGGTGTTGTTGCGCAGGACCTCACCCTCGACGTTGGTCGGGATGCCGCCCATGGCGTAGTGCGCGGTGGGCTGGATCGGGATCGGGTCCGTGTAGGGCTCGATGCCGAGGTAGGTGCGCGCGAACTCGGTGATGTCCGGCAGCTTGGCGTCCAGCTGCTCCGGCGGCAGGTGGGTCAGGTCCAGGTAGACGTGGTCGCCCTCCGGACCGCAGCCGCGGCCCTCGCGGATCTCGGTGTAGATCGCGCGGGAGCAGACGTCACGGGACGCGAGGTCCTTCATGACGGGGGCGTAGCGCTCCATGAAGCGCTCGCCGTCCTTGTTGCGCAGGATGCCGCCCTCGCCGCGGGCGCCCTCGGTGAGCAGGATGCCCATGCGCCAGATGCCCGTCGGGTGGAACTGGAAGAACTCCATGTCCTCCAGCGGCAGGCCGCGGCGGTAGGCCACCGCCTGGCCGTCACCGGTGAGGGTGTGGGCGTTCGAGGAGACCTTGAACATCTTGCCGGTGCCGCCGGAGGCGAACACGACGGCCTTGGCCTGGAAGACGTGGATCTCGCCGGTGGCCAGCTCGTAGGCGACGACGCCGGCCGTCTTGCCCTCGTTGATCAGCAGGTCGAGGACGTAGAACTCGTTGAAGAACTCGACGCCGTGCTTGACGCAGTTCTGGAACAGCGTCTGGAGGATCATGTGGCCGGTGCGGTCGGCCGCGTAGCACGAGCGGCGGACCGGGGCCTCGCCGTGGTTGCGGGAGTGACCGCCGAAGCGGCGCTGGTCGATCCGGCCCTGCTCGGTGCGGGAGAAGGGGAGGCCCATCTTCTCCAGGTCGAGGACGGCGTCGATGGCCTCCTTGCACATGATCTCGGCGGCGTCCTGGTCGACCAGGTAGTCACCACCCTTGACCGTGTCGAAGGTGTGCCACTCCCAGTTGTCCTCCTCGACGTTGGCCAGCGCGGCGCACATGCCGCCCTGGGCCGCGCCGGTGTGGGACCGGGTCGGGTAGAGCTTGGTCAGGACGGCGGTGCGGCTGCGCTGCGTCGACTCGATGGCCGCGCGCATGCCGGCGCCGCCGGCGCCGACGATGACGGTGTCGTACTGGTGAATCTGCATGGGGGGTTAACTCGCCTCTGGCCTCTGCCGATGGTCGATGGTGCTCGCGGCTCAGATGTTGGGGTCGAAGGTGAAGATCACCAGGGTGCCGAGCAGCACGGTGAAGACCGTGGCGGTACCCATGAGCCCCTTGAGCCAGAGCCGGGTCGAGTCCTTCTCGGCGTAGTCGTTGATGACCTGACGCATGCCGTTGGCGCCGTGCAGCATGGCGAGCCACAGCATCAGGAGGTCCCAGCCCTGCCAGAACGGCGAGGCCCAGCGGCCGGCCACGAAGGCGAAGCCGATCTTGGAGACGCCGCCGTCCATGATCAGCATGATGAACAGGTGACCGATGATCAGGGCGACCAGGACGATGCCGGACAGGCGCATGAAGAGCCAGGCCAGCATCTCGAAGTTGGTGCGGGTGCGGCGCGGGGTCTTCGCGGTCCGCTTGCGCGGCGGCTCGATGACGAAGGCGTCGGCCGGGTTGCCGGTGCCGAGGCCCTGGCCGGTGTGCGCCTGCTTCGAGGGGACGACGAGCGCGTCGGAGATTTCCGTGGACATCAGTCAGCTCACTTCCCGAACCAGGAGATCAGCGTGTGCTGCAGGATCCCGTAGAAGGAGCCGGCCATCAGCAGGACCCAGACTCCGACGACGGTCCAGAGCATCTGCTTCTGGTACTTCGGGCCCTTGGACCAGAAGTCCACCGCGACGACGCGCAGGCCGTTGAGCGCGTGGAACAGGATGGCGGCCACCAGGCCGTACTCCATCAGGTTCACGAGCGGAGTCTTGTACGTCTTAATGACGCTGTCGTAGGACTCCGGCGACACTCGCACCAGGGCGGTGTCCAGGACGTGGGCGAACAGGAAGAAGAAGATGAGGACGCCGGTGACTCGATGAGCCACCCAGCTCCACATGCCTTCCCGGCCGCGGTACAGCGTTCCAGCCGGCACGGAAAAACCCTCCGGAAGCGATTGGGGGCTCGGCCGGCTTCGGTGTCGGTCAGCCCGGCCGGGTACGGTCCACCGGCCGCCAGCATCCTATCGACGCCTTGTCGGGAACCGCCTCCGGGGCCCCTATGTGTGATCAATCAGGCACTTCTGGCCTAGCGGGGCGGGAACCAAACCCAGTCTACTCACTCTGGGTGACAGGGTCGTCGCGCCACGGTGGCGGATTCCGGTTCGCCGGCGCCGCCGGGCCGGACGGGCGGGTCGTCCGGCGGGCGGTGCGGGGGCGGGGCTCAGCGCGCCTTCGGCTCGGAGGCGAGCGGGTGAATCACCGCGCCCCGAGCCGAAGGGGCGCGCCGGTGCCGAAAGCGAGGAGCGACCAGCGACCGACGCAGGAGGGAGTGCCGGAGCGACGACCGTCGGCACCGGGCCCGAGCGCCCGGGAGGTGAGCGGGTGAATCACCGCGCCCCGAGCCGAAGGGGCGCGCCGGTGCCGAAAGCGAGGAGCGGCAAGCGACCGACGCAGGAGGGAGTGCCGGAGCGACGACCGTCGGCGCCGGGCCCGAGCGCCCCGGAGGTGAGCGGGTGAATCACCGCGCCCCGGCCTCCGAATGGGTGGCGACCAGGTGCTCCAGGCGGGTGAGGGCGATCCGCCGGAGCTCGTCCGCCGCGATCAGTCGCTCCTCGTCCGGGTCGTTGGCCAGCCGGGTGCGGATGGAGGAGAGCACGGTGTCGAGCATCTCCTCCGGGTCGACGCCGTCCAGGCAGACCACGAAGACGTGGCCGAACCGGGCCTCGTACGCGGCGTGGGCGGCCCGCAGTGCGGTGTGCGCGGCCTGGCTGCCCGGCGCGCGCATGCCGAGCAGCGGTTGCGGCATCCAGCTCTCGTCGGCCAGTGCCTCGGCCAGGTCGGCCGGGCGCAGGTCGTAGGAGGCCTCGCTGGCGGCGGCCAGCAGGGACCCTAGGTCGGGGTACGGACGGTGTGCGGTGAGCCGCAGGGCCCAGCGGTGGCTGCCGCAGCAGGCCAGCAGGGCCTCCTCGGCGGCGCCGGCGTCCGCTTCGTTGAAGCGGTGCAGCCCGAGGAGGGCCGGTTCGGTGCTGGCGTCGGGCCGCTGTGACGGGATGTCGCTGGCCAGCGGGTCCTCCTCGGGAGGGCGGGAAGGGGCCGGTGGGTGGTGGAGCACCTGAAGTATGGGGCTGCGGAGGGGGCGCTCGGCGCCGGTCGGGCAGCTCCTCAAAGGTAGTTGAGTGGTAATCAGTTGGGGAGGGCGCACGCGGAATTCATCCGGACGAGCTATCAAGTTGTGACGTTGACACCTGCGCGTCATCGCCCTCCCCGCCTTCGTCCGCTGTTCGGCTCACCGGCGGCTCAGCTGCAACGGGTCCCCTCGGCCGGCATCGTGCCGTCGGTCAGGTAGGCGTCCATGGCCTGGTCGATGCAGGTGTTGCCCTTGCCGAAGGCGCCGTGGCCCTCGCCGACCCGGGTGAGCAGGGTCGCCTTGGCGAAGCCCTTGGCCAGCTTCTCGGCCGAGGCGTACGGGGTGGCCGGGTCGCCGGTGCTGCCGACCACCAGGATCGGTGCGGCGCCCTCGGCCCGGATGGTGTGGGGCTTCTCCTGGGTCTTGAACGGCCAGTAGGCGCAGCCGGGCTCCAGGTAGTCGTCCACCGTGACGCCCTTGGACAGCAGCGGCGCCTCGGCGAGCAGCCGGTCGACCGCCTGCTGGGCGTGCTCGGGGGTCGGCGCGGGGCGGGCCGCGTCGGCGCAGCTGATCGCGCCGTTGGCCTCGTCCATCGGGCTGTAGTGGCCGTTCTCGTCGCGACCGTTGTAGTCGTCGGCGAAGGCCATCAGGTAGTCGCCCTTGTCGCGCTTCATGGCCCAGCCGAGGCTGGCCCGCAGGTACTGCCAGGCGGTCTTCTCGTCGCCGTAGAGCAGCGAGATGACGCCGGTCCAGGCCATGTCGCGGCCGAGCTCGCGGCCGTCCTTGGTGGTCAGCGGGTGGTCGTGGAGGCCGTCCAGGAAGTCGGCGGCCTTCTTGGCGGCCTTGGTCCGGTCCGTGCCGAGCGGGCACTCGTCGGGGTGGTTGTCCACGCAGTCGGCGGCGAAGCGCTCGAAGGACTTCTCGAAGCCGACCTGCTGGTCGACGCCGTGGTCCAGGGTGTCCTGGGCCGGGTCGACGGCGCCGTCCAGGATCAGCCGGCCGGTGTTCTGCGGGAACTCCTCGGCGTACAGGGCGCCGAGGTAGGTGCCGTAGGAGATGCCGAGGTAGTTGAGCTTGCGGTCGCCGACGACGGCGCGCAGCACGTCCAGGTCGCGGGCGGTGTTGCGGGTGCCGACGAAGGGCAGCAGCTTGCCGGACTTGGCCTGGCAGGCGGCGGCGTGCTCGGTGGACTGCTTGACGTGCTCGGCCTTGCGCTCGGCGCGGTCGTCCGGCGCGTCCAGCTGATTGAGGGCGTCCAGCTGCTTGTCGTCGTAGCAGACCACCGGCGAGCTGTCGCCGGTGCCGCGCGGGTCGAAGCCGATCACGTCGAAGCGGGTGTGCAGGGTGCCGTCGAAGTCCTTGGCGCCGTACTTGACCATCTCGACGCCCGAGGCGCCGGGGCCGCCCGGGTTGACCATCAGCGAGCCGATCCGCTGGTCCCTGGCGGTCGCCGGGTACTTGATCAGGGCGAGGTCGATCGCGTCGGCGGTGGGGTTGGCGTAGTCGAGCGGGACGTGCAGCTTGCCGCACCGCATGGCGGAGACGTCGATCTTCGCGTGCTCGGCCTTGGGGTCGGCCGGGCAGTCCGCCCAGGTGATCTGCTGGCCGTAGAACGGCTTGAGCGCCGGGTCGGCCTCGCCCTTGGGCTTCGGGGTCGGGGTCGGGGTGGCGGTGGGGCTCGCGGCGGAGGGCGCGGCGGTGCCGGAGGCCTTGTCCTGGGCCGTCGTGGCGGAGTCGTCGCAGGCGGACGTGAGCAGGAGGGCGCCTGCCGCCACGGCGGTCAGCAGGACCCGTGGGCGGGCGGCCCGGAAGATCGTCATCGCACGTGTGTACCACTCGTGTACGACGCGTGTTCGATCGGGGGCCGGGCCTCCCGCCCGTCGCGGGTCAGCCGCGGTGGACCTTGTGGTTGGCGGCCTGCGCCCGGGGCCGGACCACCAGCAGGTCGATGTTCACGTGCGAGGGCCGGGTGACCGCCCAGGCCACGGTGTCCGCGATGTCCTCCGAGGTCAGCGGCTCGGCCACACCCGCGTACACGGCGGCGGCCTTGTCCTCGTCACCGCGGAAGCGGGTGATCGCGAAGCCCTCGGACTTCACCATGCCGGGGGCGATCTCGATCACCCGGATCGGCTCCCCGCACAGCTCCAGCCGCAGCGTCGCCGCGATGGTGTGCGCGGCGTGCTTGGCCGCGACGTACCCGCCGCCGCCCTCGTACGCAGCCAGCGCGGCGGTCGAGGAGAGCACCAGCACCGTGCCGTCGCCGGTGGCGCGCAGCGCGGGCAGCAGCGCCTGCGTCACGTGCAGCACGCCGAGCACGTTCACCTCGTACATGGCCCGCCAGTCGGCCGGGTCACCGTGCTCGACGCTCTCGGCGCCGATCGCGCCGCCGGCGTTGTTCACCAGGACGTCCACCCGGCCGACCTCGGCCGCGAAGGCGTCCACGGCGGCCCGGTCGGTGACGTCGAGGGTGTACGCCCGTCCGCCGATCTCCTTGGCCAGCGCCTCGATCCGCTCGGTCCGGCGGGCGGTCAGCACCACCTCGAAGCCCTCGTCGGCCAGCCGGCGGGCGGTCGCCGCGCCGATTCCGCTGCTGGCACCGGTGACCACGGCCACCTTCTGCTCGGTCATTGCCACTCCCTGGGGCTCATCCGGTCGTTCACCCGATCATCTCAACCGCGTTCTCGTCCGATCGCTTCCGGGTTCTCCCGCACCGGCGCGCCCTTCGGCTCGGCGCGCACCCGCCGCCCGGCTGCGCCCTAGGTTGGGAGGACCGACCCCGCGCCCCCGCCGTTCCCGTGGAGGACCGATGCCGCGCCCCGCCGAATCCGCCCGCCTTTCGGAATCAGGCTGTCCGATCGATCCGCTCTACGGCCCCGAGGCGCTGGCCGGCTGGGACCCGGACGCCCGGCTGGGCCGGCCGGGGGAGTACCCGTACACCCGGGGCGTCTACCCGACGATGTACACCGGCCGGCCGTGGACGATGCGCCAGTACGCGGGCTTCGGCACCGCCGCCGAGTCCAACGCCCGTTACCGCCAGCTGATCGCGGGCGGCGGGACCGGCCTCTCGGTGGCCTTCGACCTGCCCACCCAGATGGGCTACGACTCGGACGCGCCGCTCGCCGCCGGGGAGGTCGGCAAGGTCGGCGTGGCCGTGGACGGCATCGAGGACATGGCGGTGCTCTTCGACGGCATCCCGCTCGGCGAGGTGTCCACCTCGATGACCATCAACGCGCCGGCCGCCCTGCTCCTGCTGCTCTACCAGTTGGTCGGCGAGGCCCAGGGGGTGGCGCCCTCGGCGCTCACCGGCACGGTGCAGAACGACGTGCTGAAGGAGTACATCGCCCGCGGCACCTACATCTTCCCGCCGCAGCCCTCGCTGCGGCTGGTCGCCGACGTGTTCCGGTACTGCCGGGCCGAGATCCCGCGCTGGAACACCATCTCCATCTCCGGCTACCACATGGCCGAGGCCGGGGCCGATCCGGCGCAGGAGATCGCCTTCACCCTGGCCAACGGGATCGCCTACGTCCGGACCGCGCTCGCCGCCGGGATGGCCGTGGACGACTTCGCGCCCCGGCTCTCCTTCTTCTTCGTGGCCCGCACCACGCTCCTCGAGGAGGTCGCCAAGTTCCGCGCCGCCCGCCGGATCTGGGCCAGGATCATGCGGGAGGAGTTCGGCGCGAGGGACCCCCGTTCGCAGATGCTGCGCTTCCACACCCAGACCGCCGGGGTGCAGCTCACCGCCCAGCAGCCCGAGGTGAACCTGGTCCGGGTCTCGGTGCAGGCGCTCGCCGCGGTGCTCGGCGGCACCCAGTCGCTGCACACCAACAGCTTCGACGAGGCGATCGCGCTGCCCACCGAGAAGGCCGCCCGGCTGGCCCTGCGCACCCAGCAGGTGCTCGCCCACGAGACCGACGTGACCGCCACCGTCGACCCCTTCGCCGGTTCCTACGCGGTCGAGTCGCTGACCGACGCGGTCGAGGCGGCCGCGCTGGCGCTGATGGCCCGGGTCGAGGAGCAGGGCGGCGCGGTGGCCGCGATCGAGCGGGGCTTCCAGAAGGGCGAGATCGAGCGCACCGCCTACCGCATCCAGCAGGAGACCGACTCCGGCGAGCGCACGGTGGTCGGCGTCAACCGCTTCCGGCTGGACGAGGAGGAGCCCTACCAGCCGCTGCGGGTGGACCCGGCGATCGAGCGGCAGCAGGCCGAACGGCTGGCCCGGCTGCGGGCCGGGCGCTCCGCCACGGCCGTCACCCGGGCGCTGGACGCGCTGCGCCGCACCGCGGAGGGCCCGGAGAACGTGCTGTACCCGATGAAGGAGGCGCTGGCCGCCCGGGCCACCGTCGGCGAGGTCTGCGACGCGCTGCGCGGGGTGTGGGGCACGTACGCTCCGGTGGAGCGCTTCTGAGTGTTACTGGTCGTTCGCGATAGTCCGTGAATGTTCGTGAACGTTCCTGAACGGCTGTCAAGCACCGTCGGCCGTCGAGCGGGTGGGGGCCGTGACCGCCGGCCCGGGGGATCGTTGCGCAGGACAAGCAACCCGGGGAAGGCGGCGGAAACGAGATGTCATACCCACCTATCCGGCCGGTATGCGCCCATCCGGGGACTGGTTTTCCGGAAGTCGGGCCAAATCCCCCCAAGGGGCCTAGTCTTGGGGAGATGAACCGTCCTGAGCCCGCTCAGCCGGGCACCACTCTCGCCGCCGCCCGCCCCGCCGCCGAACTGCGGGACCGGGTCCGGAGGCTGGAGCCCGAGCTGATCGCCTTCCGGCGTGATCTGCACCGGCACCCGGAGCTGGGCCGCCAGGAGTTCCGCACCACCGACCTGCTGCGCGACCGGCTGGTGGCGGCGGGCCTGGAGCCGCGGGTGCTGCCCGGCGGCACCGGCCTGCTGGTCGACGTCGTCCCGGCCGGCACCGCCCCGGGCACCGAGTTCCTGGCCTTCCGCGCCGACATCGACGCGCTGCCGATCGACGACGCCAAGTCCGACGTGCCGTACCGCTCGACCGTCCCCGGCCGGGCCCACGCCTGCGGCCACGACGTGCACACCTCGGTGGTGCTCGGTCTCGGCCTGGTGCTGGCCGAGGCCGTCCGCACCGGCGAGCTGCGCCGCCCGGTCCGGCTGGTGTTCCAGCCGGCCGAGGAGGTCATGCCGGGCGGTGCCCTGGACGTCATCGGCGCGGGCGGGATGGACGGCGTCGGCCGGATCTTCGCGGTGCACTGCGATCCGAAGGTGGAGGTCGGCCGGATCGCCCTGCGGGTCGGCGCGATCACCTCGGCCTGCGACCGGCTGGTGCTGCACCTGGACGGCCCCGGCGGGCACACCGCCCGCCCGCACCTGACCACCGACCTGGTGACCGCGATCGCCCGGATGGCCGCGGACCTGCCGGGCGCGCTGGCCCGCCGGATGGACCCGCGCTGGGGCGTCAGCCTGGTCTGGGGCCGGATCACCTCCGGCTCCGCGCCCAACGTCATCCCGCAGCACGCCGAACTGGAGGGGACCGTCCGCTGCCTGGAGCTGGACGGCTGGCGCGAGGCGCCGGACCTGCTGCACGAGCTGATCGCCAAGCTCGCCGAGACCTACCGGGCCAAGTGGACGCTGGACTACCACCGCGGGGTCCCGCCGGTGGTCAACGAGGCGGTCTCGGTCGCCCGGCTGGAGGCGGCGATGACCGCCCGGTTCGGTCAGGGCGGCGCCCAGGTGGTGGAGGGCACCGAGCAGAGCCTGGGCGGTGAGGACTTCTCCTGGTACCTGGAGCACGCCCCGGGCGCGCTGGCCCGCCTCGGGGTCCGCGCCCCCGGCGACACCACCGTCCGGGACCTGCACCAGGGCCGGTTCGACGTGGACGAGCGGGCGATCGGCGTGGGTGTGGAGTTGTTCGCGGCGCTGGCCCTGGAGGACGACCGGATCTGACCGCTTCTGTGCGGGCTGTGGCCCGCCCGTGATCGGCTCGTTGAGATCCGGGGCGCCGGGGCGGTTCCGTAAACTGGGCCGGACCAAGTCTCGGATCGCCGTCCGCGTGCGGGATCAGAGCCTTCGGAAGGGCTTCAGACCACGGTTTGATAACAACCCGAATGCTCTGGCAGCCCGTAACACAACCGTGTTCTACGCGCGTTACGGTGGCGTCCGACCACGCCAAACGGTTGCGTGTTAGAAGGAGATACTCCCTTGCGCCGTTCAATGAAGCTCGCCGCGGTTGTGCTCTCGGGTTCCCTGGGCATGGCCTCGCTCGCCGCTTGCGGCGCAAAGAGCACCGACAACAACGCCTCCTCCGGCTCCTCCGACGGTCTCAAGGTCGGCATGGCCTACGACATCGGTGGCCGTGGCGACCAGTCCTTCAACGACTCCGCCGCCCGCGGCCTGGACAAGGCCAAGTCCGACCTGGGCGTTTCGGTCAACGAGGCCGAGGCCAAGCCGGGCGAGGCCGAGGCCGACAAGGAGACCCGCCTCAAGAACCTGATCGACGCCGGTTACAAGACGATCATCGCGGTCGGCTTCGTCTACCAGCCGGCCGTCGACAAGGTCGCGAAGGACAACCCGAACGTCAAGTTCGCGATCATCGACTCGAACGACAAGGACCAGCCGGCCAACGTCACCTCGCTGGTCTTCGCCGAGCAGGAGGGTTCGTACCTCGCCGGCGTCGCCGCCGCGAACAAGTCGAAGGGCCACCACATCGGCTTCATCGGTGGTGTGCAGTCCGAGCTGATCAAGAAGTTCGAGGCCGGTTACAAGGCGGGCGCCAAGTCCGTCGACCCGAACATCCAGATCGAGACCACCTACCTCACCACCCCGCCGGACTTCACCGGCTTCAACTCGCCCGACAAGGGCAAGGAAGCCGCGCAGGGCCAGCTCGACAAGGGTGCGGACGTCATCTACTCCGCCGCCGGCTCCTCCGGCAACGGCGCCATCGAGGCCGTCGCCAACGCGGGCAAGCTCGCCATCGGTGTCGACTCCGACCAGGCCGCGCAGCCCGCTCTGGACAAGTACAAGGGCAGCATCCTGACCTCGATGGTCAAGAACGTCGACAACGCGGTCTACGCGTACATCCAGTCGGTCAAGCAGGGCACGCCGTTCACCGGCATCAAGCTCTTCGACCTGAAGGCCGACGGTGTCCGTCTCGCCACCACCGGCGGCAAGATCGACGACATCCAGGACAAGCTGAAGGCCGCCTCCGACGCCATCAAGAGCGGCGCCACCACCATCCCGACCGCGCCGACCTCCTGAGGTCCGCGCGTCTCGGACGCGACCTGCGCCTGCCACTCATCGGCGGCGTGACGATCGACACTGATCACGGGAGGGGCCCGGCAGGGTGCGCTCAACGCGTACCCCCGGGCCCCGTTCCGTCCCCCCGTTTCCCCCCTTGGCCCTCCGAGCGCAACGACGCGCCTCCAGACCACCAGGAGACCGCCATCACCGCATCAGACCCCGTCCCGCTGCGCAAGGACGGCAACCCCAGCGCGGGGACGGCGACACCGGCCGTCGAACTGCGCGGCATCACCAAGCGCTTCCCCGGTGTCGTGGCCAACCACGACATCAACCTCACCGTCCGCACCGGCACCGTGCACGCCCTGATGGGCGAGAACGGCGCCGGCAAGTCGACGCTGATGAAGATCCTCTACGGCATGCAGCGGCCGGACGAGGGCACCATCGCGATCAACGGCGAGCTGTGCGAGTTCCACACCCCGGGTGACGCCATCGCCCGCGGCATCGGCATGGTGCACCAGCACTTCATGCTCGCCGACAACCTCACGGTGCTGGAGAACGTCGTCCTCGGCGGCGAGAAGCTCCACGGCATCGGTGCCAAGGCGAAGGCGAAGATCAAGGAGATCTCCGACCAGTACGGGCTGGGCGTGCGCCCGGACGCGCTGGTCGAGGACCTCGGCGTCGCCGACCGCCAGCGCGTCGAGATCCTCAAGGTGCTGTACCGCGGCGCCAAGATCCTGATCCTCGACGAGCCCACGGCCGTGCTCGTCCCGCAGGAGGTCGACGCGCTGTTCGACAACCTGCGCGAGCTCAAGGCCGAGGGCGTCACCGTCATCTTCATCTCGCACAAGCTGCACGAGGTGCTGGCGGTGGCCGACGCGATCAGCGTCATCCGGCGCGGCACCACGGTCGGCGACGCCGACCCGAAGGCGGTCACCGCCCGTCAGCTGGCCGAGCTGATGGTCGGCGCCGAGCTGCCCTCCCCGGAGAGCCGCGAGTCGACCGTCACCACCACCGAGATGCTCAACGTCGAGGGCCTGCGGATCGCCAAGACCGACGCCGAGGGCATCGAGCGCGTCGTCCTGGACGACATCTCGCTGCGGATCCACAAGGGCGAGATCCTCGGCATCGCCGGTGTCGAGGGCAACGGCCAGGCCGAACTGGTCGAGGCCATCATGGGCATGCTGCCGCTGGACGCGGGCACCGTCGTCCTGGACGGCAAGAACCTCTCCGGCACCCTGACCCGGGGCCGCCGCGAGGCCGGCATCGGCTACATCCCCGAGGACCGCCACAGGCACGGCCTGCTGCTGGAGGCCCCGCTCTGGGAGAACCGCATCCTCGGCCACGTCACCGAGCGGCCCAACTCCAGCGGCGTGCTGCTCAAGCCGGCCGCCGCCCGGACGGACACCCTGCGGATCGTCGAGCAGTACGACGTCCGCACCCCCGGCATCGAGGTCACCGCGGCCTCGCTCTCCGGCGGCAACCAGCAGAAGCTGATCATCGGCCGCGAGATGAGCCACCAGCCCAAGCTGCTGATCGCCGCCCACCCGACCCGCGGTGTGGACGTCGGCGCCCAGGCGCAGATCTGGGAGCACATCCGCTCCGCCCAGCGCGAGGGCCTGGCCGTCCTGCTGATCTCGGCCGACCTGGACGAGCTGATCGGCCTCTCCGACACCATCCGGGTCATCTACCGCGGCCGCCTGGTCGCCGACGCCGACCCGGCCACCGTCACCGCCGAGGACCTCGGCACCGCGATGACCGGTGCCGCGGCCGGCCACCTGGAGTCCGAGCCGGAGGCCGTCGCCGAGGCGCAGGCCATCGCCGCGGAGGGCACCGAGGCCGAGGCCGAGCACCCGCACACCGACACCGCCGACGACCCGCAGGCGGGGGAGTAACCCATGACCAGTCCCAACCCCGCCGCCAAGCGCAGCCTGGCGCAGCGGATCAGCGGTGAGCGGATCGTGCTCGCACTGGCGGCGCCGGTGCTCGCGGTCGTGCTGTCCGTCGCGATCTGCTCGATCCTGCTGGCGACCTCGGGCAAGAACCCGTTCGACGCGTGGAACGTGATGATCACGTTCGCGACCAAGTCGGACGGCCAGGTGGCGATCCTCAACCGGTCCACCACGTACTACCTGGCCGCCGCGGCCGCCGCGTTCGGGTTCCGGATGAACCTGTTCAACATCGGCGTCGAGGGCCAGTACAAGGTCGCGGCGCTGTTCGCGGCCTACATCGGTGCCCAGGTCGACCTGCCGGCGTTCATCCAGATCCCGCTGCTGCTGGTCACCGCCATGCTGGTCGGTGGTCTGTACGCGAGCATCGCCGGCCTGCTGAAGGTCTACCGCGGCGTCAGCGAGGTCATCGCGACCATCATGCTGAACGCCATCGCGCTCGCGATCGTCGGTCTGCTGCTCGTCCCCGGCATCTTCGCGCCGAAGGTCAGCGGCACCAGCAACTCGATCCAGACCGAGCCGATCTCGCAGTCGAGCCACTTCTTCGGCATCGAGACGGCCGGCGGCACCCTCTGGGGCTTCCTCTTCATCGCGATCCTGGTCGGTGTGCTCTTCCAGTTCACCCTGACCCGCACCCGCTTCGGCTTCGACCTGCGCGCCACCGGCCGCTCGGAGTCCGCCGCAACCGCCTCCGGCGTGAACGTCAAGAAGATGGTCGTCATCTCGATGTTCGTCTCCGGTGGGATCGCCGGTCTGATCGGCATGCCCGAGCTGCTGCAGAACTCCTTCTACTACGGCCAGAGCTTCCAGCCCGGCCTGGGCTTCCTGGGTATCTCGATCGCCCTGCTCGGCCGCAACAGCCCGGTCGGCATGGCCTTCGCGGCCCTGCTGTTCGCCTTCCTGGACGCCACCGGCGCGCAGCTGCCCCTGCAGGGCGGCTTCCCGTCCGAGATCGTCTCGGTCATGCAGGGCACCATCGTCATCTGTGTCGTCGTCGCGTACGAGCTGGTGCGCCGCTACGGCCTGAAGCGCCAGCAGCAGAAGGTCGGCGCCGAGCTCGCCGCCCAGGCCGCGGCCACTGAGAAGAAGGAGGTGGCCTCGTGACCGAGCGTAGTGAGCGAGCCAAGAAGTACAGCGCGTTGTGCGAAGCACGCGCCGAGCGAAGCGAGGTGCGGGCATGAGCACCGCTACTGCCGCTCGTCCGAAGGCGCCGGGCGCGCCTGCGAAGAAGCGCAAGCTGTCCTGGCCCGTGGTGCTCCTGCTGATCGCGGGTGCCCTGGTGCTGTTCTCCGCCGTGGGCATGGCCACCGGCAACCACTCGCTGACCTCCTCGGGTCAGGTCACCGCCGCGCTCAGCGCCGCCGTGCCGATCGGCATGGCCGGTCTCGGCGGTCTCTGGTCCGAGCGGGCCGGTGTGGTCAACATCGGTCTCGAAGGCATGATGGTCGCCGGCACCTTCTGCGGTGCCTGGGCCGGCTACCTGGTCAACCCGTGGGTCGGTCTGCTGGCCGGCATGCTCGGCGGGGCGCTCGGCGGTCTGCTGCACGCGATCATCACCGTGACCTTCGGCGTCGACCACATCGTGTCCGGCGTCGGCATCAACCTGCTGATCCCCGGCATCTGCGCGTACGTCAACCGGATCTACTACAAGGACTACATCTCGGCCGGTGCCGGGGCGAACCAGTCCCCGCCGGCGGATCCGCTGCCCTACATCACGATCCCGGGGCTGTCCTCGGGCCTGAAGGACATCGAGAACCACCACTGGTTCTTCGTCTCGGACGTCGCGGGCGTGCTCGGCGGTCTGGTCACCAACATCTCGGTGGTCGTGATCCTGGCCGGTGCGCTGATCGTGGTCAGCTACTTCGCGCTCTGGCGCACGGTGTTCGGCCTGCGGCTGCGCTCCTGCGGTGAGAACCCGACCGCCGCCGAGTCGCTGGGCGTCAACGTCTACAAGTACAAGTACCTGGCGGTCATCGCCTCCGGCGCCTTCGCGGGCCTCGGCGGTGCGTACCTCTCGCTGGTCGCCGCGCACTTCTACAAGGACGGCCAGACCCTGGGCCGCGGCTTCATCGGCCTCGCCGCGATGATCTTCGGCAACTGGATGCCCGGCGGTCTCGCCATGGGCGCCGGCCTGTTCGGCTTCACCGACAGCCTCCAGCTGCGCGACCCGGAGTCGGTGCACGTGCTGATCCTGATCGTCGGCATCGCGATGATCCTGCTCGCCCTGTGGCAGCTGTACCGCCGCAAGTTCACCGCGACGGTGATCTCCCTCGTGGTGGCCGGCGGTCTGGGTGCCTGGTACGCGCTGACCGACGAGGTGCAGCGTCCGCTGATCGTCGCCACGCCGTACGTGATCACCCTGGTGGTGCTCTCGCTGGCGTCGCAGCGACTGCGGATGCCCAAGGCGGACGGTCAGATCTACCGCAAGGGTCAGGGCAAGTGACGGCCCCCGTGATCGACTGGGAGCGGCTGCGCGAGGCGGCGCGCGAGGCGATGGGCCACGCGTACGCCCCGTACAGCAAGTTCCCGGTCGGCGCGGCGGCCCTGGTGGACGACGGCCGGCTGGTCAGCGGCTGCAACGTGGAGAACGCCTCGTACGGGCTCGGGCTGTGCGCCGAGTGCGGGCTGGTGTCCGCGCTGCACGCCTCCGGCGGTGGCCGGCTGGTCGCCTTCACCTGCGTCGACGGCGCGGGCGAACTCCTGATGCCGTGCGGGCGCTGCCGCCAGCTGCTGTACGAGCACGGTGGTCCCGATCTGCTGATCGACCTGGCCTCCGGCGTGAAGCCGATGAGCGAGGTCCTGCCCGACGCGTTCGGGCCGGAGCGGCTCTAGCCTCGATTCTTGTTACGCGCGTAGAGTGTCGCGAGTGGGCCGGAACCCGGTCATCTCGCGGCACTCTTCGCATTTGCCGCATCTGTTTGACGCATCTGAACCCCTCTTGGAGCACGCATGGACGCCATCTCCGTCATCAGGACCAAGCGCGACCGCGGAGAGCTGAGCGACGCTCAGATCGACTGGGTCATCGACGCCTACACCCGCGGCGAGGTCGCCGACGAGCAGATGTCCGCGCTGGCCATGGCGATCCTGCTGAACGGCATGAAGCCGCGCGAGATCAGCCGGTGGACCGACGCCATGATCCGCTCGGGCGTCCGGATGGACTTCTCCTCGCTCCCGCTGCCCACCAGTGACAAGCACTCCACCGGCGGCGTCGGCGACAAGATCACCCTCCCGCTCGCCCCGCTGGTCGCCGCCTGCGGCGCCGCCGTCCCGCAGCTGTCCGGCCGCGGCCTCGGCCACACCGGCGGCACCCTGGACAAGCTGGAGTCCATCCCCGGCTGGCGCGCCCTGCTCTCCAACGACGAGATGATGGACGTGCTGCGCGACGCGGGCGCGGTCATCTGCGCGGCCGGCGACGGCCTCGCGCCGGCCGACAAGAAGCTGTACGCGCTGCGCGACGTCACCGGCACCGTCGAGGCCATCCCGCTGATCGCCTCCTCGATCATGTCCAAGAAGATCGCCGAGGGCACCGGCGCGCTGGTGCTGGACGTCAAGGTCGGCTCCGGCGCCTTCATGAAGAACCTGGACGACGCCCGCGAACTCGCCCGCACCATGGTCGGACTGGGCACCACCGCCGGGGTCAACACCGTCGCCCTGCTCACCGACATGTCCACCCCGCTCGGCCTCACCGCGGGCAACGCGCTGGAGGTCCGCGAGTCCGTCGAGGTGCTGGCCGGCGGCGGCCCGGCCGACGTCGTCGAGCTCACCCTCGCGCTCGCCCGCGAGATGCTCGCCGCGGCCGGCGTGCACGGCAAGGACCCGGCCGACGCCCTGCGCGACGGCTCCGCGATGGACCACTGGCGCCGCATGATCGCCGCCCAGGGCGGTGACGTCGACGCCCCGCTCCCGGTCGCCCGCGAGCAGCACGTCATCCCCGCGCCCGCCTCCGGCGTGCTCACCGAGCTGGACGCCTACGCCATCGGCGTCTGCGCCTGGCGCCTGGGCGCCGGCCGCGCCCGCAAGGAGGACCCGGTCCAGGCCGGCGCCGGCGTCGAGATGCACGCCAAGCCCGGCGACACCGTGGTGGCCGGCCAGCCCCTGCTGACCCTCCACACCGACACCCCGGAGCGCTACGACTACGCCATCGAGGCGCTGGCGGGCGGCATCCAGGTCAGCCCGGAGGGCACGGCGTTCACCCCGAACCCGATCGTGCTGGACCGCATCGCGTAGTCATGCGATTACTCCTTGTGCGGCAGCGTGGCTTGCGTTGCCGCACATGGGAGTCGACCGCTTCACGGTCGAGATCGAACCGGAAGTCCGCGACTGGCTCATCGGGCTTCCGCCGAGGTACTACGCCCTGGCCGAGGACCGCGTCGATTGCTTGGCCGAGTATCCGACGACGCTCGACGCTGAGCCCACCCTCCGTTTCGAGGCGTCGTCCGCCAGAGCAGGTGCCCAGGAGCCCGTACCCGTCGACCGGGTACGGGCTCCTGTCATGTGTTCGGGCGCCGTTATGGTCGGCCGAAGATGTCGTGGGTGCCGATCCGGCGCCAGACGATATGCGGCTCGCCGTCCTGGAGGGACGTCCCGTAGCTGAAGGTCGCCCGGCCGTCGGGCGCCCACGTCATCTCCCAGACGTCTGGATGCCCCTGCATCTTCTTCACCCGCAGGCCCCGGCGGAAGCCCCGGCCGGCGTGAAGGTCGGAGACGAATTGGGCAACCGCGACGAGGAACGCGGCCTTCTGCGCCGCGGTCAGGCCCTTCCAGTCGCGCAGGAAGTGGGCCAGTGACTCATGCGTCGGCACGGCGCTTGATCTCCCCCAGGTCCAGCCCGGCCTCGTCGGCGAGCGACTGCAGGAACTCCTCGCCGTCCTGGAACACCTCGCCGCGCTCGCCCGCAGCGATCGCCTCCTCGACTTCCTGTTCCTTCTCCTGCCAGGAACCGCTCCAGAACCATGCCTGGTCGTCGGGGATGACGGAGGCAGGAGTGAGGACGATGCGACCGTCCTCCACGGCGACCACCAGGTGGTCGCCCTCCTGGAGGTCCAACTGCTCTCTTATCTCCTGCGGGATGGTGACCACGCCCTTCTTCCGCACGGGGGTGGACACCAGGTGGGGACGACGACGGCGCTTGAGGTCTGCCATGGGGAAAGTCTACCTGGCGGAAAGTCTGCCCACTCTTCCCTCGCGCCGGACGGCGTGCGCCTGGTGGGTGGCGTAGAGCGTCACCGCGGCGGCCAGGGTCATGGCGGTGAGGCCGACGGTGGCGGCGCCGGGCCAGCCGGTGGAGTGGTAGGCGTCGGCGCCGAGGGTGCCGCCGAGGCTGTTGCCCAGGTAGTAGGCGATCAGGTAAAGGGCGGAGGCCTGGGCGCGGCCCTCGGTGGCGGTGCGGCCGACGGCGGCGGAGGCGGTGGCGTGGCCGGCGAAGAAGCCGGCGGTGATCAGGACCAGGCCGAGCAGGGCGCAGGGCAGCGAGTCGGCGAGCGAGAGCAGCAGGCCGGTGGCGGTGACGCCGATGGCGACGTAGAGGGCGCCGCGGCGGCCGAGGCGGGCGGAGAGCCGGCCGGCCGCGGCGGAGGTGCCGGTGCCGACCAGGTAGACCACGAAGATCGAGGCGGCGACCGACTCCGGCAGGTGGAACGGTGCGGCGATCAGCCGGTAGCCGGCGGTGTTGTAGACCGCGCCGAACACCGCCATGAACAGCATCCCGAGCGCGTACAGCCGCACCAGCAGCGGGTTGCGCAGGTGCCGGCCGACCGTACGGGCGAGCGCGCGGGCGTCCACCGGGGCCGGGGTGAAGTGCCGGGCGGCGGGGATCAGCAGCCGGAAGGCGAGTGCGGCGAGCAGGGCGAGGGCGGCGGAGGCGGCCAGGCCCCAGCGCCAGCCGAGGGCGGCGGCGGTCCAGCCGGAGAGCAGCCGGCCGCCCATGCCGCCGATGCTGTTGCCGGCCACGTACAGGCCCATCGCGGAGGCCAGCGCGCTGGGGTGGACCTCTTCGGCGAGGTAGGCCATCGCGGTGGCGGGCAGGCCGGCGAGCACGGCGCCCTGCAGGACGCGCAGCACGACGAGGGTGGTGAGGTCGGGCGCGAAGGGCAGGGCGACGGCGAGGGTGGAGGCGGCGAGGGTGGAGGCCGTCATCACGGCGGTGCGGCCGTACCTGTCGGACAGCGCGCTGGCCGGGAGCAGCCCGAGGGCGAGGCCGAGGGTGGCGGCGGAGGCCGTCCAGCTGGCCTGGCCGGGGGTGAGGTCGAGATCGGCCGAGAGGATCGGCAGCAGGCCCTGGGTGGAGTAGAGCAGGACGAAGGTCGCGATCCCGGCGGCGAACAGGGCGAGGTTGGCGCGGCGGAAGTCGCGCTGGCCGGGGCGGTGGCGGTCGTCGTGGTCGGGGGTGCGGGCGGTGGAGGCATCCGGGGCGGGCACGGATGCCCTGGTATCGGCGGGCTGCATGTCCTCGACCGTAGGCCTGGCGCGGTTGATGCGTCCAATGCATGAAGAGTGGATGATCGATGCACTGGCGTATGAGTCGAGGTGAGGCGCGGATGGCCGTGGCGGACGGGTCGGACGGAACGGAGCAGCGGTACCGGGCGGCCGAGTTGGGGCCGGAGGAGCCGGCCGTGCTGCTGGCGCCCCGGCTGGCGCAGTTCGCCGCGGTGGCCCGGCTGGAGCACGTGACGCAGGCGGCGGCGCTGCTCGGGGTGCCGCAGCCGACGCTGTCGCGCGCGGTGGCCCGGCTGGAGGACGAGCTGGGGGTGGACCTGCTGGCCCGTCAGGGCCGGACGGTCCGGCTGACCAGGGCGGGGCGGCTGCTGCTGACTTCGGTGGAGCGGGCGCTGGCGGAGCTGGAGCGCGGCGCGGAGGCGGCTCGGGCGGAGGCGGACCCGGCGGTGGGGCGGGTGGCCTTCGGTTTCCTGCACACGATGGGGCCGGACGCCGTTCCGGCGCTGCTGCGCGGCTTCCGGGCGGCGCACCCGCAGGTGCGGTTCCAGCTGGTGCAGGACTACGGCATGGCGATGCTGGAGCGGCTGCGGGCGGGCGAGTTGGACCTGTGCCTGGTCGCGCCGCTGCCGGACGACCCGGCCTTCACCGCCCGCCCGTTGGACGAGCAGCGGCTGCACCTGGTCGTCCCGGCGGACCACCGGCTGGCCGGGCGGCGGCGGATCCGGTTGGCGGAGGTGGCCGAGGAGCCGTTCGTCGGGCTGGAGCAGGGGTACGGGCTGCGCATGATCACGGACGGCTTCTGCGCCCGGGCCGGATTCGTGCCCCGGCTGGCGTTCGAGGGGGAGGAGACCGAGACCCTGCGCGGGCTGGTGGCGGCCGGGCTGGGGGTGGCGCTGCTGCCGCCGGCCCTGGTGCCGCGGCCCGGGGTGGTGGAGCTGGAGGTGACCGCGCCGCGGACCCGGCGGGCGATCGGCCTGGCCTGGGCGACGGGGCGGCCGCTGACGCCGCCGGTGGGGGCGTTCCGGGATTTCGTGCTGTCCCGGCGGGGGCGGCTGCTGCACCACGACTGATTTGGCGGATCGTATGGACCGGCCGGTGGAATTCCGGGGGGAGTTTGGACCATTCGGTGCTGTTCCCGGTGGTGAGTCTACGCGCGTAGGGGCTATATTTCCGCAATGGAGAAGCAGATCCCCGTCACCACCGCGGGCACCGGCCCGCGCATTCCCACCCCCGACCAGATCCGCCGCGCGCCGAAGGTCCTGCTGCACGACCACCTCGACGGCGGGCTGCGCCCGGAGACCGTGGTCGAGCTCGCCGCCGCGACCGGCTACGAAGGCCTTCCCACCACCGACGTCAAGGAACTCGGCGAGTGGTTCCGCGAGGCCGCCGACTCCGGCTCCCTGGTCCGCTACCTGGAGACCTTCGCGCACACCTGCGCCGTCATGCAGACCCGCGAGGCCCTGATCAAGGTCGCCGCCGACTGCGCCGAGGACCTGGCCGCCGACGGCGTCGTGTACGCCGAGGTCCGCTACGCCCCCGAGCAGCACCTGGAGGGCGGCCTGACCCTGGACGAGGTCGTCGAGGCCGTCCAGGAGGGCTTCCGCCTCGGCGAGGCCAACGCCCGTGCGGCGGGCAACCGGATCCGCATCGGCACCCTGATCACCGCGATGCGGCACGCCGCCCGCTCGCAGGAGATCGCCGAACTGGCCAACCGCCACCGCGACCAGGGCGTCGTCGGCTTCGACATCGCGGGCGCCGAGGCCGGCTACCCCCCCACCCGCCACCAGGCCGCCTTCGACTACCTCAAGGGCGAGAACAACCACTTCACCATCCACGCCGGCGAGGCCTTCGGCCTGCCGTCGATCTGGGAGGCGCTGCAGTGCTGCGGCGCGGACCGCCTCGGCCACGGCGTGCGGATCGTGGACGACATCACGGTGAACGAGGACGGCAGCGTCGCGCTGGGCCGGCTGGCCGCGTACGTGCGCGACAAGCGCATCCCGCTGGAGATGTGCCCGACCTCCAACCTCCAGACGGCGGCGGCGACTTCGTACGCCGAGCACCCGATCGGGCTGCTCAGCCGGCTGAAGTTCCGGGTCACCGTGAACACCGACAACCGGCTGATGAGCGGCACCAGCATGAGCCAGGAGTTCGGGCACCTGGTGGAGGCCTTCGGCTACACGCTGGGCGACCTGGAGTGGTTCACGGTGAACGCGATGAAGTCCGCGTTCCTGCCCTTCGACGAGCGACTGGCGATGATCAACGACGTGATCAAGCCGGGCTACGCCGAGCTCAAGGCGGAGTGGCTGTTCAGCGCGGGTACCGGCGGCAACTGAGCCGGCCTGTCGCCCCTTGGTCGGGTGAACGCCGAAGCCCCGCAAGGAAATTGGCGTTCATCCGACTAGTCACTCGAGTGAGTGAAGGCCCTTTGGTTCTCGCGCGACCCTGTCACTACGGTGTGCCAGTCATTGCTGACAGGTCGTGGCGGCGGTCGCCCGTCCGCCGAACCGCGCGACGTCGGCCACCGACGAGGACCCAAGGGGACGAACCATGAAGCAGGCTCTCAAGGCCGCCGGCACCGCGGCGCTCGGCATCGCCATCGCGGCGGTCGGCGCCGGCACCGCCTCCGCGGCGACCGGCCAGGCGGCCGGCGGCCTCGGGCTGCCCACCGGCGCGGTGACGAACCCCGCGGTGACCGGAGCGGTCACCGACACGGCCGCCAAGCTGCCCGGCGGCGACAAGGTCGCCGGCACGCTCGGCACCCTGGCCCCGAGCGCGGGGCAGGCCGCGCCCGCCGCCGAGGCCGCCCCGGTCGCCGGTGTCACCCAGCAGCGCGCCGCCATCCCGTCCATCCCCGGCCTGGACAAGACCCCCCTCGGCGGGCTGACCAACGCCCTGCCCGGCCTGGGCGGCTGATCCCGGCCACCGGCACGACGACGGGCCGCCCGCCCCGGGGTTCCTCCGGGGCGGGCGGCCCGTCGTCGTGCCCGCTCGTACCGCCTCACGGCTCCTGGGGGAGCAGCACCCACAGCGCGAGGTAGATCAGGAACTGCGGGCCGGGCAGCAGGCAGGAGAACAGGAAGATCAGCCGGACGGTGAACGGCGCCAGGCCGAAGCGCTCGGCGATCCCGGCGCAGACGCCGGCGATGACACGGTTGTGACGGGGACGGGCGAGGCGGGCGCTCATGTCAGCTCCTGGGGCCGGCGCCCGGTCCGGCCGGTCCGGCGGGCGTACTTCCATGCTCCGCCGCCGACGGGCCGAAGACCTCCGCCCACCAGCCGATTCCCGGCCCCGAGGAGTCACCGGGGAGGCGTAGGCCGGAGTCGGGGTCCGTCTCAGGGGTGCCCCGGACTCCGGCGGGGTGCCCGGCGGTCCGAGGGCATTGCGGCCGGGGGCGTGCGGGTGCGGAGGGCCCGTTTCGAGAAGCAGTCAGACCGGGGGGATATGATTCCGCGGTCGCTGCTGGTGGGGGGCATTCGGCGGCGCCTTTTCACGGCCTCAACAGGCCCCTCACGCCTGCGATTTCGCACTCTTCTCGGGTTACGCCCGAATTCTCCCGTGAGGTTCCCTTGCGCAATCAGTCCCGCAGAATCCTCGCCGCGGCCGCCACCGCCGCCCTGGTCTCCGGCGTCGCCCTGACCTCGGCCCCGGCCGCCCTCGCGGCCCCGATCACGGTCGGCGCGACCCAGGGCACCCAGGCCCCGGCCTCGCCGGTGACCGTCGCCCTCAGCGGCCTGCCCGGCACCGTCAAGGCGGGTGGCGCGCCGATCGAGTTCACCGCGACCCTCAAGAACACCGCCGACCACCAGATGGACGTGCTGGGTTCCACCTTCGTCATCGGGGACACCGGCATCGGCAGCAAGCCGAGCCAGTTCAAGCTGGAGTACCAGGCCCCCGGCGGCACCCAGTGGCAGGACGCCGGGGCGAGCGGCGGGATCGCCGGTGGCCTCTGGGACATCGCCCGGAACGCCGGCCCGCACCTGGCGGCCGGCGCCGAGGTCTCCTACCGGCTGCGGCTCACCGTCGCCGCCGACGCCCCGGCCGGCCGGGTGACGCCGGGCTTCAACTCGGTGGTCTCGGACCCGATCCTGCCGCCCGAGCAGCGCATCTCGTACGCGATGAGCGGCTACCAGGACGTGGTGATCGCCCCGGCGGTCACGCCGACCACCCCGGCGACCACGCCCGCCGCCACGGCGGACGTCAGGCTCGACGGCGTGCCCGCCACCTTCACGGCGGGCGCGGAGGCGAAGCCGTTCAAGCTGGTCCTGACCAACAACAGCGGCAAGGACCTCCGGCTGGTGCCCGCGGTCGTGTTTCAGGGGCAGGACATCCTCCCCTCCGGCACGGTCAGGTTCGAGTTCCAGGCACCGAACGGGGACTGGCTGGAAGGCACCCCCGGAGGCGACTCGGACCACCCGGCCTGGCTCTACCAGGCACTGCGGACCGGCAGCAAGGACGCCGACGTCATCACCCTGCCGAAGGGCGGGACCAGGACGATCAACGTCCGACTGGCCTTCACCAAGGACGCTCCGGCCCTCGCCGAGTCCCTGGTCGCCATCGCGGGCACCCTGCCCGGCGCCGGTGAGAGCGCGGCCGAGGCGTCCAGCCCGAAGGCCGACTTCAAGATCGAGGCCGCCGCGGCCCCCACCGGCACTCCGGCCCCCACCTCCTCCGCCACCACCCCGGCGCCGGTCGCCACCGACCCGTCCACCGCCCCCGCCGTCCCGGCCGCGCAGGTCACCACCGGCGCGCCGAGCCCGGCGGCCGACACTGCCCAGACCGCCACCGCCCAGACCGACACCGCCCAGGCCGCCGCGGCCCCGGTCGCCGCGACGACCACCCAGCTGGCCGCTACCGGCGGCGGCTCCTCCGCCGCCCCGATGGCGATCACCGGCGCGACCGCCATCGCCCTCGGCATCGGCACCCTGGTCGTGGCCCGCCGCCGCAACAGCGCCCAGAGCCCCGGCAACTGATCCGGCACGGCCGACCAGGTACGCCCGAAGGCCCGCCCGTCCCCGCTCCACAGCGGATGACGGACGGGCCTTCGGCCTTCGTGCGGCGGGGTCAGCCGGCCGGCTGCTGCGGCGGCTGCGGCTGCCCGGGCTGGGCGTACGGGTTGTCCGTCACCGGCTGGGTCGGCACGCCCGGCTGGTACGGCGCGGCGCCCTGCGGCGGCACCGGCTGGCCGGGCTGCTGGGCGTACGGGTTGAACGCGCCCTGCTGGGCGGCGTTGGGGCCGTACGGTGCGTTCGGGTTGTACGGGCCGACCGGCGGGGTCGGCCGGTTCTTCGCGTTGCTGCGGTCGACGATGGCCTTCACCGAGGCGACGATCATGCCGACCGGAAGGATGAACGCCTTGAAGAAGAGGAAGTACTCGCCGCCCTCGAAGACGAACGCGAGGTAGTAGGCGTACCCCAGGAACCCGAGGCCGAAGAGCACGTTGAAGATCCGCAGGCCGACCTTCAGGCCGCCGAGGGGCAGTACCCCGAGGACCAGCATGATGAGACCGCTGAGCGCCAGCAGGACGACGTACCAGGAGAACAGCGGCTCGGCGCTGAAGTCGAGATTGTTCAAGGGGTTTCCTGTGGGAGGAGAAAAACGGCGGGAGCCGTCCGGGGACGAGAGCGCACAGTACTGGAGGCGACCGACATCCGTCGTCGCCTTTTCATCACGGTGTCGTTGCGCTGTGTCGTAGCTGCGCCGGAACGGTAGTTGACGAGGTGGGAAATGATCGGGCATGAGGTGCTTCGGGTCTTCTGCGGGCCCGACGGGCGGCACGGCAATGAGCTCGGCGTGGTGCGTGACGGCGCCGCCGTGCCGGGGCGGGCGGAGCGGCAGGCGGTCGCGCGGGAGCTCGGGTTCAGCGAGACGGTGTTCGTCGACGATCCGGGGCGCGGGGAGATCGACATCTACACCCCGAGCGTGCGCCTGCCGTTCGCCGGCCACCCGTGCGTGGGGGCCGCCTGGCTGCTCGGCGTGGAGCAACTGGTCACCGCCGCCGGGGTGGTGGCCGTCCGGCACGAGGACGGGCTGACCCGGATCGAGGCCCGGCCCGAGTGGGCGCCGGGGCGGACCCTGCGGCAGTACGGCTCGGTGGCCGAGGTGGAGGCGCTGGAGGTGCCGCCGCCGGGGGAGTGGATCTACGCCTGGGCCTGGCAGGACGAGGCGGCCGGTACGGTCCGGGCGCGGGCCTTCCCCGGTCGGGGTGACGGGATCGACGAGGACGAGGCGACCGGTGCGGCCGCCCTGCTGCTGGCGGCGCGGCTCGGGCGGGCGCTGACCATCACCCAGGGCCGGGGTTCACAGCTGATGGCCGGCCCGCGTCCGGGCGGTCTGGTCGAGGTCGGCGGCCGGGTGGTGCCCGTGGAGGTTCAGCCCGCCCCGCCCCGAGCCGAAGGGGCGCGCCGGTGCCGAAAGGGAGAAGCGAGGGAGTGACGAAGGAGCGAGGGAGCGCCGACCGTCGGCACCGGGCCAGGAGCGCCCCGGAGGCGAGCGGCGAGCAGCGGGCCCCGAGCCGAAGGGGCGCGCCGGTGCCGAAAGGGAGAAGCGAGGGAGCGCAGACCGTCGGCGTCGGATCAGGAGCGCCCGGAGGTGAGCGGGCGAGTAGGCGGCGTCGGCTCCGCGTAGGCGCGCGGCCGGGCCGCCGGTGCGACCGCCACCGCCGGTGCGATGGCGGCGGCCACCGACGGGACGGTCGGCACGGACACCCGCGTCGCCCGCGGCTCGGTGCGGTGGGCCCGCAGCAGGTGGCGCAGGCCGGGTACGAGGGCGAGGTGGGTGATCACCACGCCGAGCACGGCGAACAGTATGTGGTCCACGTTGAGCACGTGGCCGGGCGTCCAGGAGGAGAGGAACTCCAGGCCGGTCGCCAGCAGGGCGGAGACGCCCGTGGTGCGCAGGAAGGACGGCAGCCAGGGGGCCCGGACCCGGCCGCCGGCCAGCGGGAGCAGGACGCCGAGCGGGGCGAGCAGCAGGAACTCGCCGACCACCTGCCAGGTGGTGGAGGAGCGGAGCGAGGCCAGTGGCGTCAGGTTGGCGTCGTACACCCAGGCCACCGGCAGCGGTCTGAGCACCAGCCAGAGCACCAGCGTCAGGTGGAGGGCCAGACCCGCCAGCCCGGCCAGCCGGAGGGAATGGTGGACGGCCGCCGCCGGCCCGGTCTCGGTCCGTGCGCCGGAACGCCCGTCGCGTGTCCTGGTGCCATCTCGCTGCACGGGGGGAAGGACGTGAGCCGGTGGCGCGGCGGTTCCACCCCGGGCGTGAACATTCCAGGACGCGCCCCCGGTTCCCCCCGCCCCGAGCGGGCGCGGGGCTGGGCCTAGCGGCACGGCCCGGCCGTCGGCACCGCGCTGAACGCGTTGTCCGGCGGCGGCGAGCCCGGTGCCACCGGGGTCGGCGAGGGGCTGGGGCTCGCGCCGGCCTTGGCCGCGCCGCGGGCCGGGGTGATCGCCGGGGCCGGGCCGGACGGGGTGGCCAGGGCGGTCGGTATGTGCGGGGTGCTAGGGCAGGCCGTCCGGCTGGCGGGCGCGCCGGCGTCGACCGGTACGGCGGTCGGCCGGATGCCGCAGCCGGAGGCCGACGCGAGCAGGAGCAGCACGCCGGCGGTGCGGCGCAGGGTGGTGCGGGTCGGGGAGGTGGGGGAGGTCACGTGGCGTCCTTGTGCTCGGCGTCGCCGGCGGGCCCGCACTGGGTCCCGCCCGCGGACGGCGGCGGTGGCGGGGTCAGCGGCAGGGTGAGCGTGAACACCGCGCCGACCTCCCCGTTCGCCGCCGTGATCGTCCCCCCGTGGATCTGTGCGTTGGCCATCGCGATGGACAGCCCCAGGCCGCTGCCCTCCGAGCGGGCCCGCCCCCGGTCGGCCTTGTAGAAGCGGTCGAAGACGTGCGGCAGCACGTCCTCGGGGATGCCGGGGCCGCTGTCGGAGACCTCGACCACGACCGAGTCATCGGTCTGTCGGACCCTGACCCGCACCGGCGAGCCGCCGTGCTTGAGGGCGTTGCCGATCAGGTTGGCGAAGACCACGTCGAGCCGGCGCGGGTCGACCACGGCCAGGATGCCGCGCGGGGCGTCCAGTTCGACCGCGTCGTACCAGGCCCGGCCGTCGATGCAGGACATGATCAGGTCGGCGATGTCCACCTCGTCGGCGACCAGCTTGGCGGTGCCGGCGTCGAAGCGGGTGACCTCCATCAGGTTCTCCACCAGGTCGGACAGCCGCCGGGTCTCGCTGACCACGAGCCGGACGGCCGGCTCGATCATCGGGTCCAGCGACTCGGCCTCGTCCTCCAGGATGTCGGTCACCGCGGTCATCGCGGTCAGCGGGGTGCGCAGCTCGTGCGACATGTCGGCGACGAACCGCCGGCTCTGCGCCTCGCGCGCGCTCAGCTCCTCGACCTGCTCGTGCAGCGACTCCGCGGCCCGGTTGAACGTCCGCGCCAGGTCGGCGAGTTCGTCCGAGCCCTCGACCTCCAGTCGGGTGTCCAGGTGCCCCTCGCCGAGCCGCCTGGCGGCCTCGCCGAGCCGCTTGACCGGCCGCAGCACGGTCGCCGAGGCGGCCTGGGCGAGCAGCGCCGAGCCGATCAGCGCGAGCAGGGTCGCGATGGCCAGCGACCAGCCCAGCGTGTTGAGGTCGGCCCGCTCGTTCTCCAGCGACTTGAACATGTACGCCGTCGGACCGTTCGGCACCACCTTGGTGCCGCCGATCACGAACGGGCGGCCCTCCAGGTTCTGCCGCTGCCAGTACAGGTGGTACGGGTACGGGTTGCTCTCGGTGACCTCGCGCGGCTTGGCGACGGTGGACCGCAGCGCCGCCGGGACGTCGGCCAGCGTGAAGTGCGGGTCGGAGGAGGCCGGGCACTCCGGGTGCGCCGGGTCGACCACGACCACGTCGTAACTCAGGCCGGAGCTCGCCACGTTGGAGGCCAGCGTGGCGAGCTCCGGACAACTGGCGTTCAGCGGCAGGTCGGAGACGTTGCGGCTGAGCGAGACCCGGAAGTCGTTCAGCGCGGTGTCCTGGGCGCGCTTGAGCACCGCGTCGCGGTTCAGCCAGTACGCGATGCCGGAGGCCGAGACGGCGGCGAGCAGCGCGACGGCCGCGAACACGGCGATCAGCCGCACCCGCAGCGAGCGCAGTCGCCGCCACGGGCCGGCCGAGAACCGCCGGGCGGTCTGCTGGTGGTCAGTCACAGGAGCCTGTCGTGGTACGGGAGTCCGACATGGAGGAAGGGGATCAGGCGGGCGGGTCCAGCCGGTAGCCCACGCCGCGCACTGTGCGGATCAGGGTCGGCGCGGACGGCACGTCCTCGACCTTGGCCCGCAGTCGCTGCACGCAGGCGTCCACCAGGCGGGAGTCGCCGAGGTAGTCGTGCTCCCAGACCAGCCGCAGCAGTTGCTGGCGGGAGAGTGCCTGGCCGGGGCGGCGGCTGAGCTCCAGCAGCAGCCGCAGCTCGGTCGGGGTGAGCTGGAGGTCCTGGCCGTCCTTGGTGACGGTCATCGCGGCCCGGTCGATCACCACGCTGCCGTAAGCGGAGGAGTCCGAGCTCTCCCGCTCGCCGCGCCGCAGCACCGCCCGGATCCTGGCGTCCAGCACGCGCGGCTGCACCGGCTTCACGACGTAGTCGTCCGCGCCGGACTCCAGGCCCACCACCACGTCGATGTCGTCCGAGCGCGCGGTGAGCAGGATGATCGGCAGCTGGTCGGTGCGGCGGATCCGACGGCAGACCTCGAAGCCGTCGATCCCGGGCAGCATCACGTCCAGCACGATCAGGTCGGGCCGCTGCTCCTTGAAGAGCCTCAGACCGTCCTCGCCGGAGGCGGCGGTGGCCACGCGGTGGCCCTGGCGGGTGAGGGCGAGTTCGAGGCCGGTCCGGATGGCGTCGTCGTCCTCGATCAGTAGGAGGAAAGGCACGGCCCCATTTTGTCCCACGGGAAGCGCCGAATCACCCCCCGGACCGGTCACCGACCGTACGGGAACCGGAAGGACGGCCACCTGCGTCCGGTACGGGGGAGGCGGACCGGGACGAAAGGCCCGCCCCTGTGACACCCCTGTGACAGTCGGCGGACAGCGCCATCACAACCGGCGGGCAGGATTTTCCATGTCGCCGCAGGACAGCGGGCCGCAAGGGCCGGCTGGAGGGCGGCAACAGGAACCGCTCGTACCGACCAAGGGGGCGCACGATGAACGCCATGCTTCAGACCCGGACCAACCCGGCTGTCCGCACCGCGCGTTCGTCAGCGACCACCCACCGGACCCGGTACGAGATCAGGACCGACGAGAACTCCGGTGCCGTGACCGTACGGGGGTGCGCGCACAGCACCGGTGGAAACCCTGTCGCCCGCCGGGTGAGCGGCGGCGGCAGGACGGGGGAGCTGTACGGGATCGGCCGACTGGGGAGTGCGGTCGACTCCGCCAACACCCTCACGCTGCGGGGGATCCTCCCCGTCCGCGTCGAGGGCAAGGACAACCGGGGGACCGGGGGGAACAACGGTCTGCGGACGGTCGGTTCGGGGGAGCCGACCGGCCGCGAGGCCGCCGGTGCGACGCTGCTGCGGCTGACGCCCGCACCGGCCCGCACCACCGGGGCGGGACAGGGAGACGCGCAGGGGGAGCACCCGGCCGTCGCGGAGGACCACATCACGGAGTTCACCGCGTACGTGCGCGAGCGCCGCGCCTCCCTGTACGCCACGGCGTACCACCTCACCGGTGACCGCTACGAGGCCGAGGACCTGCTGCAGAGCGCGCTCTTCAGCACCTACCGGGCCTGGGGCCGGATCACCGACAAGGCCGCGGTCGGGGGCTACCTCCGCCGCACCATGACCAACCTGCACATCTCCGCCTGGCGGCGCCGCAAGGTCAACGAGTACCCGACCGAGGAGCTGCCGGAGACGGCCGGCGACACCGATGCGATGGGCGGCACCGAGCTGCGCACCGTGCTCTGGCAGGCGCTGGCGAAGCTGCCGGAGAACCAGCGGACCATGCTGGTGCTGCGGTACTACGAGGGCAAGACCGACCCGGAGATCGCCGACGTGCTGGGGATCAGCGTCGGCACGGTCAAGAGCAGCATCTGGCGCGCGCTGCGCCGGCTGCGCGACGACGAGCACCTGAACAAGTCGGGCGACACCGTCCGGGCGTTCGGCGAGCTGGTCGCGTAGGGCTCACAGAGGACTCCCGTCGGGGGACGGGTAGCGGACGGTTACGGTTCGGGGGCGCCGGCTCGGGGGAGCGGCGCCTGTGGGGAGCCGAGGCCGTTCGGCAGGCGACGGCCCGGTGCGGGGGAGACGCACCGGGCCCGTCGTCGTTGTCGCTCTTCCGGCGTCGTTCCGCCGTTGTCCCGCCGCGGTTCAGACCGCCGAGAACTCCCCCGCCCAGGCCGCCGCGCGGACCCGCCGCTCGGCCTCCGGCCCGGCGCACGGGTACGAGCCGAGCTCGACCTGCCGGCCGACGATGGCCCGCTCGGCCCGCATCAGCCGGAAGCCCCGGCGCAGCAGCACCGGCAGCGACTTGCGGCCCTCCCGGACGTCCCGGCGCAGCCGGCGCCAGGCCGTGGTGAGCGCGCCGTTGCGCAGGCACAGGGCGTCGCCCAGCAGGCCCTCGGCCGCGCACTCGGCGACGATCTCGGCGGCGAAGATGCCCTCGGCGATGAACGCGGTCGCGCCGCCCAGGTCCAGCGGGCGGGTGGAGACCCGGCCGTTGTCCGGGATCGAGTACACCGGCACCCCGGTGCGTCCGTGCTCGTACAGGGCGCGGATGGCGGCCACGGCCTGGTCGCGGTGCCAGGAGAGCGGGGAGTCCCAGTCCACGGCGCCGTCCGGCAGCCGGGGCAGGGTCGGGTCGTCCCCGTCCTTGTAGAAGTCGTCCAGCTGGAGCACCGGCAGACCGCTGCGTTCGGCCAGCGAGGACTTCCCCGATCCGGACGGCCCGGAGAGCAGGATCACCCGGGCGTGGGCCGCCGGCCCGGGGTTCATGGGGGAGTCACTCACGGGACACCAGTCTGACGCATTCCGGCCGGTTGCCGAAACCGGTCGGCTCCCACTTCCTGCGCCCACCGGGAAAGTCGACGGACCCGCGCCAGGGGGGGGAGAGGCGCGGGTCCGTCCTGTGACCGCCCGGGCCCTGGGGGGAGAGGGCGCTGGGGACGGCCAGTCTGTGGAGTTGTTCTCTTCCGTTCTGTCGCGCGGAGCGCGGGATGGTGCGACGGAGGGTCAGATCCCCATCGGGTGCCAGACCGTCTTCGTCTCCAGGAACGAGAGTAGCCGGTCCGTACCGGGCACATTGGTCCAGTCCTGGGCGAACGGGTCCAGCTCCGGACGCACCACCCGCTTCAGGGTATCCGCGGCGGCGGCCTCCAGGGCGGGCGCCGCGCCGGGGCCGTCCGCGGCGATGGCCCCGGTGAGGTCCAGCGCGTTGACGTCCTGGTGCGAGGCCAGGGTGGGGGCGATGTCCTCGGTCCGGCCGGAGATGATGTTGACCACACCGCCCGGGACGTCCGAGGTGGCGAGCACCTCGCCCAGCGACAGCGCGGGCAGCGGGGCGTCCGCGGCGGCCGCGACCACGACCGTGTTGCCGGTGGCGATCGCCGGGGCGATCACCGAGACCAGGCCGAGCAGCGAGTGCCCGTAGCCGGCCTGCGGGGCGACGATCCCGACCACGCCGGTCGGCTCCGGGGTGGAGAGGTTGAAGTACGGCCCGGCGACCGGGTTGGCGCCGCCCGCGATCTGGGCGACCTTGTCCGTCCAGCCCGCGTACCAGACCCAGCGGTCGATCGCGGCGTCCACCAGCGCGGCGGCCTTCTTCGGGCCGATGCCCTCGGAGAGGGACACCTCGACGGCGAACTGCTCGCGCCGGCCCTGGAGCATCTCGGCGACCCGGTACAGCACCTGGCCGCGGTTGTACGCGGTGGTGCCGGCCCAGCCCTTGACGGCCGCGCGGGCGGCCAGGACGGCGTCGCGGGTGTCCTTGCGGGTGCCCAGCGGGGCGTTGGCGAGCCACTCGCCGTTCGAGTCGGTCACCTCGTACACCCGTCCGCTCTCGGAGCGCGGGAACTTCCCGCCGACGTACAGCTTGTAGGTCTTGAGGACATCAAGACGGCTCACGACATCAGACATCGAGGTAGGCCTCCAGACCGTGGCGGCCACCCTCGCGGCCGTAGCCCGACTCCTTGTAGCCGCCGAACGGCGAGGTCGGGTCGAACTTGTTGAAGGTGTTGGCCCAGACCACGCCGGCCTTGAGCCTGTTGGCCATCCAGAGGATGCGCGAGCCCTTCTCCGTCCAGATGCCGGCGGAGAGGCCATACGGGGTGTTGTTGGCCTTCGCGACCGCCTCGTCGGGGGTGCGGAAGGTCAGCACCGACAGCACCGGGCCGAAGATCTCCTCCTGGGCGATCCGGTGGGCCTGGCTGACGCCGGTGAACAGGGTCGGCTTGAACCAGAAGCCGGTGCCCGGGAGTTCGCACTCCGGCGACCAGCGCTCCGCGCCCTCGGCCTCGCCGGCCTCGGTCAGCTCGGTGATCCGGGCCAGCTGGGCGGCCGAGTTGATCGCGCCGATGTCGGTGTTCTTGTCCAGCGGGTCGCCGACCCGCAGGGTGGCCATCCGGCGCTTCAGGGCGTCCAGCACCTCGTCCTGGACCGACTCCTGGACCAGCAGGCGGGAACCGGCGCAGCAGACGTGGCCCTGGTTGAAGAAGATGCCGTTGACGATGCCCTCGACCGCCTGGTCGATCGGCGCGTCGTCGAAGACGATGTTGGCGGCCTTGCCGCCCAGCTCCAGCGACAGCTTCTTGCGGCTGCCGGCCAGCTGCCTGGCGATCGCCCGGCCGACCGGGGTGGAGCCGGTGAAGGCGACCTTGTTGACGTCCGGGTGCGCGGTGAGCGCGGCGCCGGTGCGGCCGTCGCCGGTGACGATGTTGACGACGCCCTTCGGCAGACCGGCCTGGCGGCAGATCTCGGCGAAGCGCAGGGCGGTGAGCGGGGTGGTCTCGGCCGGCTTCAGGACGACCGTGTTGCCGGTCGCCAGCGCGGGCGCGATCTTCCACGCCAGCATCATCAGCGGGAAGTTCCACGGGATGACCTGGCCGGCCACGCCCAGCGGGCGCGGGTTGGCGCCGAAGCCGGCGTAGTCCAGCTTGTCCGCCCAGCCCGCGTAGTAGAAGAACCACGCGGCGACGGTCGGGATGTCGAAGTCGCGGGTCTCGCGGATCGGCTTGCCGTTGTCCATCGACTCCAGCACGGCCAGTTCGCGGCTGCGCTCCTGGATGATCCGGGCGATCCGGAACAGGTACTTGGCGCGCTCGCTGCCGGGCAGCGACGACCAGTCGGCGAAGGCCTTGCGGGCGGCGGCGACGGCGCGGTCCACGTCCTCGTCGGTGCCCTGGGCGAACTCGGCGAGCACCTGCTCGGTGGCCGGGTTGACCGTCTTCAGGGCCTCGCTGCCGGAGGAGTCGACGAACTCGCCGCCGATGAAGTGGCCGTAGGAGGTGGCGATGTCGCCCGCGGCGGCGGGGGACTCCGGGGCCGGGGCGTACTCGAAGAGGCCGGCCTTGCGCACGGGCTCCTCGATGTTCTTCTTCTTGGCCATGGTGATCAGTCCACCGTCACGTAGTCGGGGCCGGAGTAGCGGCCGGTGGCCAGCTTCTGGCGCTGCATCAGCAGGTCGTTGAGCAGGCTGGAGGCGCCGAAGCGGAACCAGTGCGGGGTCAGCCAGTCGTCGCCGAGCGTCTCGTTGACCATCACCAGGTACTTCATGGCGTCCTTGGTGGTCTTGATGCCGCCGGCGGGCTTCACGCCGACCTGGACGCCGGTGGCCGCGCGGAAGTCGCGGACCGCCTCCAGCATCAGCAGGGTGACCGGCGGGGTCGCGTTGACGGCGACCTTGCCGGTGGAGGTCTTGATGAAGTCGGCGCCGGCCAGCATCGCCAGCCAGGAGACCCGGCGCACGTTGTCGTACGTCTGCAGCTCGCCGGTCTCGAAGATCACCTTGAGGTGGGCGGAGGAGCCGTCCGGGCGCTTGCACGCCTCCTTGACCGCGACGATCTCGTCGAAGACGTCGGAGTAGCGGCCGGAGAGGAAGGCGCCGCGGTCGATCACCATGTCGATCTCGTCGGCGCCCGCGGCCACCGCGTCGGCGGTGTCGGCCAGCTTGACCGGGAGGGCGGCGCGGCCGGCCGGGAAGGCGGTGGCGACCGAGGCGACCTGGATGTCGGTGCCGCGCAGGGCGTCCTTCGCGGTGGCGACCATGTCCGGGTAGACACAGATGGCGGCGACGCGCGGGGTGGTCGGGTCGGTCGGGTCGGGGGTCCTGCCCTTGGCGCACAGGGCGCGCACCTTGCCGACCGTGTCCGCGCCCTCCAGCGTGGTCAGGTCGATCATGGAGATCGCCAGGTCGATGGCTCGGGCCTTCGCCGTGGTCTTGATCGAGCGGGTGCCGAGGCTGGCGGCACGCGCCTCGAGGCCGACCTGGTCGACGCCGGGCAGGCCGTGCAGGAAGCGGCGGAGCGAGGCCTCGGACGCCGCAACGTCCGCGAGGCCGCTGCCCGCAACGCCGGGGGCATTGGCTGCAACAGTGGACATAGTCACCAGAGCAGCATATCTACGCGCGTAGCCGACCGCTAGGGCGACCACCTTTCCGGCCGCCTTTCGTGGCCGGACCGAGACCTCGGGCACCCCGGTGCCCACGGGCGGCCCGGGAGCGCCTTTCGTGGCCGGACCGAGACCCGCCGACGAGGGGCGGATGGGGCAGAATCGACGCCATGACCGAATCCGACGGCAAGCCCCACCAGGGCCCGGCCGCCCCAGGCGGGGAACCCGAGTACGCGGACCGCGTGTACCGCTCCGTCCCCGGCGTGATCTCCGGCGTGTTCCTGCTCGCCGTCGCCGCCTGGCTGATCGGCGACGCGGTGGTGACCGGCACCGGGAAGACCCCGTACGTCGCCCTCGCGGCGGTGCCGGTGTTCGCCTTCCCGGTGATCGCCTACACGCTGCGCCCGGCGGTGTTCGCCGGCCCCGACCGCCTGGTCGTGCGCAACCCGTGGCGCACCATCACCGCCCCCTGGGCGTCGGTCGACGCGCTGCGCGCCGGCTACTCCGTCGAGCTGCTGGCCGGGGAGAAGAAGTACCAGGTGTGGGCCGTCCCGGTCTCGCTGCGCCAGCGCAAGCGCGCCACCCGGGCGCTGAGCCGCGGCAACGCCGAGCACGCGTCCCGGACGGGTCTGGGGCTGGGACTCGCCGGCCGGACCAACCCGGTCGTCCAGGGGTCCCCCGACCCCACCCGCGCGTGGTCCGACCAGGTGACCGCCGTCCTCCAGGAGATGGCCGAACGCAACGCCACCCGCCCCGGCGCCGCCGGCCCGTTGGTCGTCCGCTGGTGCTGGTGGGTCATCGCCCCCGCCCTGGTGGGCCTCGCCGCCCTGATCACCGTGATCGTGGTCTGAACCCGGACGCGCGAAAGGGCCCGCACCTGCGGGCCCTTTCGCGCACCGGGTCAGATGCCCGCGGCCTCGGCGAGGTCGCGCTTGACGGCCGCCAGCAGCTCGGCGGCGCGCTCGCGGGCGGGGGCCAGGTCGGCGGCCGTGGCGACCGGGAGGACGACCTCCAGGTAGCACTTGAGCTTGGGCTCGGTGCCGGAGGGGCGCACCACGATCCGGGCGGAGCGGACCGGACCGCCGGCCAGGTAGTAGCGCAGGCCGTCGGTGGGCGGCAGGTCGGCGGAGCCGGCCGAGAGGTCGTCGGCGCGGGTGACGGCCAGACCGGCCAGGACGGTCGGCGGCTGCTCGCGCAGGCGGCGCATCGCGTCGGCGATCAGCGAGAGGTCCCGCACCCGGACGGACAGCTGGTCGGTGGCGTGCAGGCCGTGCTCCAGCGCCAGGTCGTCCAGCAGGTCGGACAGCGTGCGGCCGGAGTTCTTGAGGGTCGCGGCGAGCTCGGCGACCAGCAGGGCGGCGGTGATGCCGTCCTTGTCCCGGACGCCCTGCGGGTCGACGCAGTAGCCGAGCGCCTCCTCGTAGCCGTAGCGCAGGCCCTCGGCGCGGGAGATCCACTTGAAGCCGGTCAGCGTCTCGGCGTAGGCCAGGCCCGCGGCCTCGGCGATCCGGCCGAGCAGGGTCGCGGAGACGATGGTGGTGGCGAAGGTGCCCTCGGCCTTCTTGGCGACCAGGGCGGAGCCGAGCAGGGCGCCGACCTCGTCGCCGCGCAGCATCCGCCAGCCGGTGGAGCCGTTGCCGCTGCCGGCCGCGTTGCCGTTGACGGGGACGGCCACCGCGCAGCGGTCGGCGTCCGGGTCGTTGGCGATCACGATGTCCGGGCCGACCGCGGCGGCGGTGCGGAAGGCGAGGTCCATCGCCCCCGGCTCCTCCGGGTTGGGGAAGGCCACGGTCGGGAAGTCCGGGTCGGGCTCGGCCTGCTCGGCGACCACGGTCGGCGCCGGGAAGCCGGCCCGGCGGAAGGCGGCGACCAGGGTGTCGCGGCCGACGCCGTGCATCGGGGTGTAGACCACGTCCAGCTCGCGCGGGCTGTGCTCGTCGACGATGGAGACGGCCCGGGTCAGGTAGGCCTCGATGACGTCCTCGCCGAGCACCTCCCAGCCCTCCTCGGCGCGCGGGACGTCGTCCAGCGAGCCGATCGCGTCGATCTCGGCGGCGATCCCGGCGTCGGCCGGCGGGACGATCTGCGAGCCGTCGCCCAGGTAGACCTTGTAGCCGTTGTCCTGCGGCGGGTTGTGGCTGGCGGTGACGGTCACCCCGGCGGCCGCGCCCAGGTGGCGGATCGCGAAGGCCAGCACCGGGGTCGGCAGCGGGCGCGGCAGCAGCGCGGCGCGCAGGCCCGCCCCGACCACCACGGCGGCGGTGTCCCGGGCGAAGTCGTACGACTTGTGCCGGGCGTCGTAGCCGATCACGACCAGGTCGCCGAGGCCCTGCTCCTTCACGTACGCGACCAGGCCGGCGGCGGCCCGGATCACCACGGCGCGGTTCATCCGCATCGGGCCGGCGCCGAGTTCGCCGCGCAGGCCGGCGGTGCCGAACTGGAGGCGGTCGGAGAAGCGCTCGGCGAGCTCGGACCAGGCGAGCTGGCTGTCCTCCTCGGCCTCCGGGGCCTCGGCCCGGGCCAGCAGGGCGGTCAGTTCCTCGCGGGTCTGCGGGTCGGGATCCTCGGCCAGCCAGGTACGGGCCCGGGCGAGGAGGTCGGTGGTGGGTGCCTGCGTCATCTGATACCTCCGTGGATACCCCCGGCTTGAGCCGGGGGTGGGGGTCCCCCCGCTTGCGGGGGAGAAACGGTCCTCCTGCGGAGCAGGACAGGTGACGACGATTCGCCGTCAAGGCGGACCGTCGCCCAGTAGCCGCCCGTAGCCACTTCGGCACGGGTGGTAGCATCTTTGGTGCCCGATCGGCGAGAACCAAGCTGGCCGGGTCTACCGCCGGGCTGGCGGGAAGTCAGGTCTGTGGAGCTGGTGTAAGACCGATGGGCGGTACACCGTCCCTTCGCTGGTAACCCCAGGTCGGCAACCGGCTGTGAAGCAGAAAGCCCGACCCGCGAGGGTTGGAATCCTCCGGCTTCAGCCGGAGGAGGATGTCAAGTTCTTGCCTGCTCCATCGGGAAGTGCGTCGGGTGTCGGCCGGAGGGTTCCGCGCGCGGGGAAGAGCTGTGCACATGCGGACGGGGCCCCGCGGGAAGGCGTGATCAGCGGATCACGCCGCCCGAGGGCCCCGTCACTCATGATTCTGCGCCCGGCAGGCGTCAGATCCGCTCCAGGACCTTCGCCAGCAGTTCGCCCATGCGCTCGGCGGAGGCCTTGCCGGCCTCCAGGACCTCTTCGTGGTTGAGCGGCTCGCCGGTCATGCCGGCGGCCAGGTTGGTGACCAGGGAGATGCCGAGCACCTCGGCGCCGGCCTCGCGGGCGGCGATGGCCTCCAGCGTGGTGGACATGCCGACCAGCTCGCCGCCGATCACCCGGGCCATGTTGACCTCGGCCGGGGTCTCGTAGTGCGGGCCGCGGAACTGGACGTAGACGGCCTCGTCCAGGCTCGGGTCGACCTCGTGGCAGAGCTGGCGCAGGCGCTTGGAGTACAGGTCGGTGAGGTCGACGAAGTTGGCGCCGACGATCGGGGAGTCCGCGGTCAGGTTGATGTGGTCGCGGATCAGCACCGGCTGGCCGGGCACCCAGCCCTCGCGCAGGCCGCCACAGCCGTTGGTGAGGACGACGATGCCGCAGCCGGCCGCGGCGGCGGTGCGCACGCCGTGGACGACGGTGGCCACGCCGTGGCCCTCGTAGTAGTGGTTGCGGCCGAGGAAGATCAGGGCGCGCTTGTCGCCGATCTTCACCGAGCGGATCTTGCCGGCGTGGCCGGCCACGGCGGGGGCGGGGAAGCCGGGGAGCTCGGTGACCGGGAACTCGGCCACGGTCTCGCCCAGGGCGTCGGCGGCCGGCACCCAGCCGGAGCCCATCACCAGGGCGACGTCGTGCCGCTCGGCACCGGTCAGCTCGCGCAGGCGCTCGGCGGCGGCCTGGGCGGCGGCGTAGGGGTCGGTGGAGACGACCGACTGAGGAGAAGCGTTCACGGGAACGAGGATAGACGGGTTTCGGCTACGCGCGTAGAAGATCCGCGTACGGCATGCCGGATCGTTACCCGGTTGACCCGAAAGCACAGCTCGGTGGCGTCTTCCGGGCGACCGGGTCTGTCGATACGCACAGGGGGAGGGCTTGCGGTCAGCAGGGGCGGCGGCGCAGGTCCAGCACGTAGTCGTCCGGGGCGCCGGCGCTCTCGGCGGCGTCGGCGATCAGGCCGAGGTAGCGGGCCGCGGGCAGGCCGCCCTCGTAGTCGTTGAGGACGTACGTCCAGACCGGGATGTCGCCGTCCAGGGTCTGCGCGCGCAGCCTGATCTTGCGGTAGATGCCGAGCTGGACGCCCTCCCAGCGGTCCAGGCCCTCCTCGTCCATCGGCGCGATCTCGTAGAGGGAGACGAAGACCCGGTCCTTCTCGTCCTCGACGACGGTGGCCAGCGAGCCCTCCCAGCCGAGCTGCTCGCCGCCGAAGGTGAGCCGCCAGCCGTCCAGCCACCCCGTGCCGCGGAGCGGGGAGTGCGGGGCTCGGCGGGTCATCTGCCGGGCATCGAGGTTGGTGGCATACGCGGCGTAAAGGGGCATGGGGGCCAGCGTAGCCCCGTCGGTGCGCGGACCGGGGTGACTGGACGAAGGTACGGAGCGCGGACCCCGTTGTGGCGCCGCTCCTGGCGTGCGGGACAATGGGGTACGTGACTCGGATCGTGATCATCGGTGGCGGACCCGGCGGCTATGAGGCGGCTCTGGTGGCCGCTCAGCTCGGCGCGGAGGTGACCGTCGTCGACCGCGACGGTCTGGGCGGATCGGCGGTTCTCACGGACTGCGTGCCGTCGAAGACCCTGATCGCGACCGCGGAGGTGATGACCACCTTCGACAGCTCGTACGAGGAGCTGGGCATCACGGTCGACCAGGACGGCTCCGCCGCCGAGCGGGAGACCAAGGTCATCGGCGTGGACCTGGGCAAGGTCAACCGCCGTGTGAAGCGCCTGGCGATCGCGCAGTCCCACGACATCACCCAGTCCGTCACCCGTGCCGGAGTCACCGTGCTGCGCGGCCGCGGTCGGCTCGGCGCCGGCGGGCAGGCCGTGGACGGCTCCCGCGAGGTGCTGGTGGACGCCCCCGACGGCAGCGTGCAGTCGCTGCGCGCCGACGCGGTGCTGATCGCCACCGGCGCCCACCCGCGCGAGCTGCCGGACGCCCAGCCGGACGGCGAGCGGATCCTCACCTGGACCCAGGTGTACGACCTGGAGGAGCTGCCCCGCGAGCTGATCGTGGTCGGTTCCGGTGTGACCGGCGCCGAGTTCGCCGGCGCCTACCAGGCGATCGGCTCCAAGGTCACCCTGGTGTCCAGCCGCGACCGGGTGCTGCCGGGTGAGGACCCGGACGCCGCCGAGGTGCTGGAGGACGTCTTCCGCCGCCGGGGCATGAACGTGATGAGCCGCTCGCGGGCCGAGAGCGCCAAGCGGATCGGCGACCGGGTCGAGGTGACCCTCGCCGACGGCAAGGTGATCGAGGGCACCCACTGCCTGATGGCGGTCGGCTCGATCCCCAACACGGCCGGGATGGGCCTGGAGGAGGCGGGGGTCAAGCTCAACGACTGGGGCCAGATCCAGGTCGACCGGGTCTCCCGCACCAGCGCCCCGGGCGTGTACGCGGCCGGCGACTGCACCGGCGTCTTCATGCTCGCCTCGGTGGCGGCCATGCAGGGCCGGATCGCGATGTACCACGCGCTCGGTGACGCGGTGCAGCCGCTGAACCTGAAGACCGTGGCCTCCAACGTCTTCACCGACCCGGAGATCGCCACCGTCGGCTACACCGCGGCCGACGTGGAGTGCGGCAAGATGGACGCCGTCGTGGTCAAGCTGCCGCTGCGCGGCAACCCGCGGGCGAAGATGCAGGGCATCCGGGACGGCTTCGTGAAGCTGTTCTGCCGCCCGGGCACCGGCATCGTGGTCGGCGGCGTGGTCGTCGCCCCGCGGGCCAGCGAGCTGATCCACCCGATCGCGCTCGCGGTGGACGCCAATCTGACGGTCGAACAGGTGGCCAGCGCCTTCACCGTCTACCCGTCCGTCTCCGGCTCGACCGCCGAGGCCGCCCGGCAGCTGCACGTCCGCAAGCGGGCCGCGGGCGAATCCTGAGCTCAAGGCGCACAGTTGAGGGCGGCTGCCGATCGGCGGCCGCCCTTCGCGCGGGCATGGTCCTCACCCGGACGGCGGCGCGGTTCCGGGTTGTTGACGGCGCGCATTGTACGGTCATGCGCCGCTCTTGCGCGAGCAATTCCCGCTACCAGCTGCAAACGCCTGAAAGCAGACGGTCACGCAGGTTACCGTCGGTTCTGTGTTTGCTGCAGAACGTCGCCAGTTGATCCTCGAAATGGTGCGCGCCAACGGAGCCGTCTCGCTCCGGGAGTTGGCCCGCGTCGTCCAGACCTCCGAAGTGACCGTGCGCCGCGATGTGCGGGCGCTGGAGTCAGAAGGGCTCCTCGACCGCCGGCACGGCGGCGCGGTGCTCCCCGGCGGCTTCAGCCGCGAACCCGGCTACCCGCAGAAGACCCACCTGTGCGCGGCGGAGAAGAGCGCCATCGCGGACCTCGCCGCCGGACTGGTGGAGGAGGGCGACGCGGTGGTGGTCGGCGCCGGCACCACCACCCAGGAACTGGCCCGCCGGCTGGCCCGGGTGCCCGGGCTGACCGTGGTCACCAACTCGCTGCTGGTCGCCCAGGCGCTGGCGCACGCCAACCGGGTCGAGGTGGTGATGACCGGCGGCACCCTGCGCGGCTCCAACTACGCCCTGGTGGGCAGTGGTGCCGAGCAGTCGCTGCAGGGGCTGCGGGTCACCAAGGCCTTCATCTCCGGCAGCGGGCTGACCGCCGAGCGCGGGCTGTCGACCGCGAACATGCTGTCCGCGAGCGTGGACCGGGCAATGGTGCTGGCGGCCGCCGAGGTCATCGTCCTCGCCGACCACACCAAGCTCGGCGCGGCCGGCATGTTCCAGACCGTCGCCACCGAGACCATCACCCGGCTGGTCACCGACGAGCAGGCCACCGCCGACGACGCCACCGCCCGCGAGCTGGACGCGCTCGCCGACTGCGGGGTGCAGATCGACCTGGCACCGCTCGGCGTCGCCCCCGGCGCCGACGCCCCGGTGCACGGCACCGGCAGCGGCCCGGTGCACCAGACCCAGCCCGGTCCGATGGGCCGTCGGCCGGTCCCGCCGCCCGGCGGCGCCCCGCTGCCCGGCCAGCGCCGCCCCGGCACCCACGGCGGCCCGGCCGGCCCGGGCGGGATGCCGGTCCGGCTGGCCGAGATGGGCCTGCCGCGCGGGCGCTGAGCGCCCCGTCAACGCGACCGGTCCGCACACCCCGAAGGGCGTACGGACCGGTGGACGGCTGACGGAGTCGGCGTCAGTCCTGGCTGCGGTCAGTTTCTGACGGGGGTCAGTCCTTGATCTCGCACAGCGCGGCGCCGCTGCTGACGCTCGCGCCCACCTCGGCCTTGAGGCCGACGACGGTGCCCGCCTTGTGGGCGTTCAGCGGCTGCTCCATCTTCATCGCCTCCAGGACCACGATCAGCTCGCCCTCGGCGACGACCTGGCCCTCCTCGACGGCGACCTTGACGATGGTGCCCTGCATCGGCGAGGCCAGGGTGTCACCGCTGACGGCCGAACCGGCCTTCTTGGCGCCCACCCGGCGCTTGGCCTTGGCGGCGCCGGCCGCACCGGCCGCCGGGGCCGCCGAGGCGCCCAGCGAGGACGGCAGCGAGACCTCGATCCGCTTGCCGCCGACCTCGACGACCACGGTCTCCCGGGTCTCGGCCTCCTCGGCCTCACCGGCGGCGCCGGCGAACGCCGGGATGGTGTTGTCGAACTCGGTCTCGATCCAGCGGGTGAAGACCTTGAACGGCCCCTCGCCGCCGTGCACCTCGGGCGCGAACGCCGGGTCGGTGACGACCGCCTGGTGGAACGGGATGGCGGTGGCCATGCCCTCGACCTTGAACTCGGCCAGCGCGCGCCTGGCCCGCTCCAGGGCCTGCTTGCGGTCGCGGCCGGAGACGATCAGCTTGGCCAGCAGCGAGTCCCAGGCCGGGCCGATGACCGAGCCGGTCTCCACGCCCGAGTCCAGGCGCACGCCCGGACCGGACGGCGGGGCGAACAGCGTCACGGTGCCGGGCGCGGGCAGGAAGTTGCGGCCCGGGTCCTCGCCGTTGATGCGGAACTCGAAGGAGTGGCCGCGCACCTCGGGGTCGCCGTAGCCGAGCTCCTCGCCGTCGGCGATCCGGAACATCTCGCGGACCAGGTCGATCCCGGTGACCTCCTCGGTGACCGGGTGCTCCACCTGCAGACGGGTGTTGACCTCGAGGAAGGAGATCGTGCCGTCCAGCGCGACCAGGAACTCGCAGGTCCCGGCGCCGACGTAGCCGGCCTCCTTCAGGATGGCCTTGGAGGCGCGGTACAGCTCGGCGTTCTGGGCCTCGGTCAGGAACGGCGCGGGCGCCTCCTCGACCAGCTTCTGGTGCCGGCGCTGCAGCGAGCAGTCACGGGTGGAGACGACCACCACGTTGCCGTGCTTGTCCGCGAGGCACTGGGTCTCCACGTGCCGCGGGTTGTCCAGGTAGCGCTCGACGAAGCACTCGCCGCGACCGAAGGCGGCGACCGCCTCGCGCACGGCGGAGTCGTACAGCTCCGGGATCTCCTCCAGGGTGCGGGCGACCTTCAGGCCGCGGCCGCCGCCGCCGAAGGCCGCCTTGATGGCGACCGGCAGGCCGTGCTCGCGGGCGAACGCGACGACCTCGTCGGCACCCGAGACCGGGTCCGGGGTGCCGGCCACCAGCGGGGCGCCGGCGCGCTGGGCGACGTGACGGGCGGTGACCTTGTCACCGAGGTCGCGGATGGCCTGCGGCGGCGGGCCGATCCAGGTCAGGCCCGCGTCGATGACGGCCTGGGCGAAGTCGGCGTTCTCCGACAGGAACCCGTAGCCGGGGTGGACGGCGTCCGCGCCGGAGTCCTCGGCGGCCTTGAGGACCTTCGCGATGTCCAGGTAACTGGTGCCGGGGGTGTCACCGCCCAGCGCGTAAGCCTCGTCGGCCGCGCGGACGTGCAGCGCATCCCGGTCCGGCTCGGCGTAGACGGCGACGCTGGCGATACCGGCGTCCGAGCAGGCCCGGGCGACGCGGACGGCGATTTCCCCGCGGTTGGCGATGAGCACCTTGCGCACTGTGGCTCCCTTCTTGAACCTCGTTGAGTTTATGGATTCCTGGGCAGTACCGGCGAGTAGCCCCAGGTTGTGAACTATCCCACACGCACCGTGATGGTTTTTCCGGCCGGGGCGGCGGGGCCGACGACGACCTCGCAGGTCGCGGCCGGTGCGGCCGGGCGGGCCCGGTCGACGGTGGGTGACCGGGCGGCGGCGTGGCGGGTCGGTGGCATGGAACACACCTTCCCGCGGCCCGCTCAAGCCGAGGTGGAGCCGACCGTGCTGGAGCCGACCGGGGCGGCCGTCGGGGAGGGCCGCAGTGCCTCGGCCGTCACGTCGGCGGCGAGCTCGACCATGTCCGGCCCGTACGCCCTGGGTTTGACGACCCGCAGGACCAGCGCGAAGGTGCCGTTCCGGCCGTGCCTGCGGGCGAGTTCGCGGTGGTGTGCGACCAGGTAGCGCACGCCCGCCTGGTTGGCGGTGCCGGTCTGGCCGGAGACGAGGAACACCGGACGTCCCCCGTCCGCGGTGGCGATCCGGGCCAGCAGGGTGTGCACGTGCTCCTCGTCGGCGGTGAAGTCGCGGTCGCCGACGACGATGACGTTGCTGCCCGGGTCCGCGCCCGAGGTGACCACGGCGCCCGGCAGACCCCAGGCGAGGTGGGCGGCCGTCCGCTCGTTGCTGACCGGACCACCGATGCAGAACTCGGTCTTGGCGCCGAGGCCCCGTTTCGCCGAGTCGTGCGCGACGATCTCGGCCCTGGCCCCGCACCCTTCGACCAGCCCGGCCAGCGACATCAGCGCGTAGGCGTCCCGGCGGGTGACGGTGCCGGCGTCCGAGCCGGCTCCGATGCTGCGGGGCACCACGATCAGGCACTCGCTGCCGGCCGGCAGGCCGAAGAACGCCCGCACCCGCTCCACCGTGCGCCGCCGCCGCAGGGCCTGCGCCAGCCAGCCGAGACCGGCGCTGATGGCGCTGGCCACCAGTCCGAGCAGCACGTTGAGCACGTTGTCGTTCATCGGCGCGTTCCTCCCCCGTTCGAACGCCGGTCAGCTTAGAGGCTGAACTTCCTGTTGTGGCAGGTCAGTTGGTCCACAGATCAGTGATGCGCAGGTCCAGGTCGGCGAGCAGCCGGCGCAGCAGCGGCAGGGACAGGCCGATGACGTTGCCCGGGTCGCCGTCGATGCCGTCGATGAACGGCGCCGAGCGGCCGTCCAGGGTGAACGCCCCGGCCACGTGCAGCGGTTCGCCGGAGGCGACGTACGCGGCGATCTCCGCGTCGTCCGGGACGCCGAAGCGGACGGTGGTGGAGGCGGTCGCCGAGGACTGCCGGCCGGTCGCGGTGTCGACCACGCAGTGGCCGGTGCGCAGCACTCCGGCGCGACCGCGCATGGACTGCCAGCGGGCCAGCGCCTCGGCGGCGTCGGCGGGCTTGCCGAGGGCCCGGCCGTCCAGCTCCAGCACGGAGTCGCAGCCGATCACCAGCTCGCCGCCGGTCAGTTCGGCGGCGACGGCCTTCGCCTTGGCCTCGGCCAGGACGAGGGCGAGCTCACCGGGGGTGGCGGCGCTGATCGCGTCCTCGTCGACGCCGCTGACCACCACGCGGGGGTCGAGCCCCGCCTGGCGCAGCAGCCCGAGGCGGGCGGGGGAGGCGGAGGCGAGGACGAGGGCGCGCTGGTCGGTCATGCCCACCAGAGTAGGGGGTGCCGGCATCCGCCGTTCGGGTGAACGGCTCAGGTGAAGTACCGGCTGAACATGATCAGGACGGAGCCCACCAGCACGATGGCGGCGAGCACCTTGCCGGCCCGCTGCATCCGCTCCTGCATGCGACGGGCCTCGGGCGAGGGCTCGTCCTCGGGGTCTGACCAGAGCACCCGTCCAGAGTGCGCTGCGGGCGGGCCCGGACGCCTGAGTATCCGTACTCAGGTTTCGGGCCCGGCGGGCGGCAGTGCGCGGTGGAGAACGGGCGGGCCCGCCCCGAGCCCCTTTGGCCGGCGAGTGGGCGAATGGCGGAGCAGGAAGTCGGACCGGCCGACTTCCTGCTCCGGGTCAGAACGCGGGTCAGCGCGCCCAGCCGGAGGTCCGCCAGGCGTTGACGCCCGGGCGGACGGCGGGGCGGAGCAGGCGGGAGCGGTCGTTCCAGGGGGAGGCCGGGCCGACACCGGCCAGACGCGCCGCCTCGGCGGCGGCCTGCGCGGCGGCGGCCCGGGCCTGGACCACCGCCAGGACGGTGGCGAGCTCCTCGGGGGTCGGCTGCCCGTGCAGCACGTGGATCGGGGACATGGCTGGTTCTCTCCCGAGAGGGATGGTGCCTACAGGGGGATGTTGCCGTGCTTCTTGGGCGGCAGCACCTCGCGCTTGCCGCGCAGCGCCCGCAGGCCCCGGACGATGTGCCGACGGGTCTCGCTCGGGGCGATCACCGCGTCGACGTAGCCGCGCTCGGCGGCCAGGTACGGGTTGAGCAGGGTGTCCTCGTACGAGGCGATCAGCTCGGCGCGCTTCTCCTCGCCGGTGCCGGCCGCCTCGGCCTCGGCGATCTCCCGGCGGTGCAGGATGTTGACCGCGCCCTGCGCGCCCATCACCGCGATCTGCGCGGTCGGCCAGGCCAGGTTGAGGTCGGCGCCCAGGTGCTTGGAGCCCATGACGTCGTACGCGCCGCCGAAGGCCTTGCGGGTGATCACGGTGATCAGCGGGACGGTGGCCTCGGCGTAGGCGTAGATCAGCTTGGCGCCGCGGCGGATGATGCCGTCCCACTCCTGCTCGGTGCCGGGCAGGAAGCCGGGCACGTCCACGAAGGTGAGCACCGGGATGTTGAAGGAGTCGCAGGTGCGGATGAAGCGCGCGGCCTTCTCGCTGGCGTTGATGTCCAGGCAGCCGGCCAGGTCCATCGGCTGGCTGCCGACGATGCCCACCGACTGGCCCTCGACCCGGCCGAAGCCGGTGATGATGTTGCCGGCGAACAGCGGCTGGGTCTCCAGGAACTCGCCGTCGTCGAGGACGTGCTCGATCACCTTGTGCATGTCGTACGGCTGGTTCGCCGAGTCCGGCACGAGGGTGTCGAGTTCGAGGTCCTCGTCGGTGATGTCGAGGTCGGCCTGCTCCGGGTAGGACGGCGGGTCGCTCAGGTTGTTGGAGGGCAGGTACGAGAGCAGGCTCTTGACGTACTCGATCGCCTCCTTCTCGTCCGTGGCCAGGTAGTGCGCGTTGCCGGACTTGGTGTTGTGGGTGCGGGCGCCGCCCAGCTCCTCCATGCCGACGTCCTCGCCGGTCACGGTCTTGATCACGTCCGGGCCGGTGATGAACATGTGCGAGGTCTGGTCGGCCATCACCACGAAGTCGGTGATCGCGGGGGAGTAGACCGCGCCGCCCGCGCAGGGGCCCATGATCAGCGAGATCTGCGGGATGACGCCCGAGGCGTGCACGTTGCGGCGGAAGATCTCGCCGTACAGGCCGAGCGAGACCACGCCCTCCTGGATCCGGGCGCCGCCGGAGTCGTTGATGCCGATGACCGGGCAGCCGGTCTTCAGCGCGAAGTCCATCACCTTGACGATCTTCTCGCCGAAGACCTCGCCGAGCGAGCCGCCGAAGACGGTGAAGTCCTGGGCGAAGACGGCGACCTGACGGCCGTCGATGGTGCCGTAGCCGGTCACCACGCCGTCGCCGTAGGGCCGGTTCCTCTCCTGGCCGAAGTTGGTCGAACGGTGGCGGGCGAACTCGTCGAACTCGACGAACGAGTCCTCGTCCAGCAGTTCCACGACCCGCTCACGGGCGGTCAGCTTGCCCTTGGCGTGCTGCTTCTCCACGGCCTTGGCGGAGCCGGAGTGCACCGCCTCGTCCAGCCTGCGCCGCAGGTCGGCGAGCTTGCCGGCGGTGGTGTGGGGGTCGTACGGCGCCTCGGTCATGCGGTGGCTCTCCCTGATCATCGGCCGCGACCTGTTCGGGTGCGCGCGGGCCGGAGGTCGGGGCTCGCGCAGGAGGGCAGGGCGGCGCTGCGAACTACCGCTGCGTAGCGTAGCCAGAGCCCAGGGTCATCCGTCAGTCCTGGCGTTATGGCCATCGACACAGTGTGTCAACGGGCGTTGTGCGGGACGATGGGGCGGACTAGTGCCTCTAGTGTGCTGCCATGACCGCACCCGAGACCCCCCGCCGCAGTGGACTGCGCGGCTTCGGCCGCACCGGACCGTCCCCCTGGACCGACCTGGACCGGCCGCCGCTGGACCAGGAGGTGCTGCGCCGCGACCTGGTCGTCCCCGGCGGGCTCTGGACCTCGCTGGACGTCGTCGCCGAGACCGGCTCGACCAACAGCGACCTCGCCGAGCGGGCCCGGGCCGGCGCCCCGCAGGGCACGGTGCTGGTCGCCGAGGCGCAGCGCGCCGCGCGCGGCCGGCTGGACCGGCAGTGGACCGCCCCGGCCCGTTCCGGGCTGTTCCTGTCCTTCCTGCTGCGCCCCGAGGAGGTGCCGGTCGAGCGGTACGGCTGGCTGCCGATCCTGGTCGGGGTGGCCGCCGCCAGCACCCTCCACCGGGTGGCGGGGGTCGAGGTCGGCCTGAAGTGGCCCAACGACCTGCAGGTGGAGATCGACGGCGCGGAGCGCAAACTGGGGGGCATCCTCACCGAGCTGAGCGGCGGCGCGGTGGTGGTCGGGATGGGGCTGAACGTCTCGCTGCGCGCGGCCGAGCTGCCCGTCCCCACCGCCGGTTCGCTCGCGCTGGCCGGCGCCGGGACCACCGACCGGTCCGTCCTGCTGCGCGCCGTGCTGCGCGAGTTCGCCGGGCTGTACCGCGAATGGACGGCGGCGGCCGGGGATCCGCACGCGAGTGACCTGATGCGCGCGTACGTGGACCGCTGCAGCACGCTCGGCCGCCAGGTGAAGGTGCTCCTGCCCGGCGACCAGGAGCTGGTCGGCGAGGCGGTGGCGATCGACGGGGACGGCCGTCTGGTGGTCCGCACCGCCGACGGCGCACGCCGGGCGGTCGGCGCGGGGGACGTGGTCCACGTCCGCCCCGAGGCGCGCTGAACGGCACTCTTCACCTCTCCTTGACTCGGGCGGATGCTCCGGATCACGTGATTCCGTGCGAACATTCCACCTGGCAGCGGTGTGAGGCGCGCCACTGTCCGCCCGGGTGGCGGGCGGTGCGCCCGGACAGGTAGGACACGAGGCAAGTGCGGCGACCGCACGGGGACGGACCGGTGGCAGAGGACGGCAGCAGCGGGACGGCGGGCAGTCACGACCCCACGGTCGCGCTCGAACTGGAACGCCTGATCCTGGACGCGCCACGCCGCTACACCCCGTACCAGGCCGCGCGCGCCGCCGACGTCCCGATGGAGCTGGCCACCCGGTTCTGGCGGGCCATGGGCTTCCCCGACATCGGCCAGTCCCGGGCGCTCACCGACGGCGACGTGATCGCGCTGCGGCGCCTGGCCGGCCTGATCGAGTCCGGACTGCTCAGCGAGTCGATGGCGATCCAGGTGGCCCGCTCCACCGGTCAGACCACGGCCCGGCTGGCCGGCTGGCAGATGGACACCTTCCTGGAGAACCTCACCCAGTCCGTCGAGCCCGGGCTGACCCGCGCCGACGTGGCGTACCCGCTGGTCGAGCTGCTGCTGCCGGAGCTGGAGCAGTTCCTGGTGTACGTCTGGCGGCGCCAGCTGGCCGCCGTCACCGGCCGGGTGGTGCAGGCCGCCGAGGACAACGAGATCACCAGCGGCCGGCTCGCCGTCGGGTTCGCCGACCTGGTCGGCTTCACCCGGCTGTCGCGGCGGCTGGAGGAGGAGGAGCTCGGCGAACTGGTCGAGACCTTCGAGAACACCTGCTCCGACCTGATCGCCGGGCAGGGCGGCCGGGTCATCAAGACCCTCGGCGACGAGATCCTCTACGTCACCGAGGACCCCTCCACCGCCGCCGAGATCGCGCTCAGCCTGATCGAGGCGCTGGCCGAGGACGAGACCATCCCCGCGCTGCGGGTCGGCATGGCCTTCGGGACGGTCACCCAGCGGATGGGCGACGTCTTCGGCACCACGGTCAACCTGGCCAGCCGGCTCACCTCGATCGCGCCCAAGGACGCGGTCCTGATCGACGGGGAGTTCGCCGCGGCGCTGGAGCAGAACGGCAGCGTCGGCCCGGTCGAGGAGGGGCCCGGCCTGGCGGAGGCGCTGTCGGTGGCGGCCGGGATGCCGGCCTCCGGGCTGCCGGTGCCGGTGCCGGACGCGGGGGCGCGGTTCCACCTGCAGCCGATGTGGCGGCGGCCGGTGCGGGGGCTGGGGCTGGTGGAGCCGTGGCTGCTGTCGCGGCGGACGAAGGCGGAGTAGCCGGCGGGCCCCGGGTGCTGGGGGGCGGGGCTCCTGGGCGCTCGTGGGCTGGGTTGGGCGCTCGGGCGGGTGCCGAACGGTTGAAAGCCGTACGGTCGGTTGCGGGTCCATCCGGGCAAACGGGGCATAACCGAACGAAATCGCCATAGTCTTGGTGCAAGCGGCCGGACGGGTGCGGCCGGCCGGTGGGGGTCCGGCAGGACCGAGCACAGGGAGCGAGGCGAGCCGGTGAGCAGTGAGGCGACCATGACGGACCGCGGCTGCGACTGCGATGGCCCGCACCGCTGCGACCCGCTGCCCGACCTGCGGCTGCAGTCGGTGGTCGAACTCGCCCAGGACATGGCCGGGGCGCTCACCCCGCTGGAGGCCGTCCGGGCCGCCGCCGCCCGGGCCACCGAGGCGCTCGGCGCCACCATGGCCGCCGTCTCGGTCTGGGACCGCGAGTCCGGCCGGCTGCGGGTGCTGGTCAACCACGGCGAGCTCGCGCCCGGCGAGGAGGAACTGCCGGAGGACGAGTCGTACCCGGTCGCGGACTTCCCGGAGATCGTCACCTATCTGGAGGAACGCTGGACCACCGGGCGGCTGCCGCGCGCCTGGCTGCAGACCGCCGAGGACGTCGAGCCGCACGCCGGGCACACCCACCCGACCGCCGGCGCGTACTGCCGGGAACGCGCCGCCGCGCTGCGCCGGCGCGGCCGGGCCTGCTGCGTGGTCGCGCCGATCGTGCTGCACGGACAGGCCTGGGGCGAGCTCTACCTCGCCCGGTCCACCGGCATGCCCGAGTTCACCGAGGCCGACGCCGACTACGCGACCCTGCTCGCCGCCCAGGTCTCGGCCGGCCTCGCCCAGACCGAACGCCTCGCCGACCTGCGCAAACTCGCCTTCTCCGACCCGCTCACCGGCCTCGCCAACCGGCGTGCGGTCGACGCCCGGCTGGAGAGCGCGCTGGAGGCGCACAACCGGGACAACACCGTCGTCTCGCTCGTCGTCTGCGACGTCAACGGACTGAAGCGGGTCAACGACCAGCTCGGTCACGAGATGGGCGACCGACTGCTGGAACGCTTCGCCCACCAGCTGTCCCTGGCCGCCGCCAAACTCCCCGGCAGCCTCGCCGCCCGGCTCGGCGGCGACGAGTTCTGCCTGCTCGCGGAGGGCCAGAAGGCCGACGAGGTGGTCGCCGTCGCCGAGGAGCTGTGCGCGCGGGCGCTGGCGCTCTCCGAGGGCGAGGGAGTCGCCTGCGGCGTCGCCTCCACCGGCGACTCCATCGGCCCGGTCACCACCCCCGACCGGCTCTTCCGGCTCGCCGACGCCGCCCAGTACCGGGCCAAGGCCGCCCGCGCCGCCCACCCCGTGGTGGCCGGGCGCAGCCACGGCCCGGGCTTCTCGCCCGATCCCACCGTGCTGCTCGCCGACGCCGCCGACCCGCACCACCGCGCCGACGGGCGGCGCGGCCCCGGCGGCCGGGCCGGCGCGGCCGACCGTCGGCGCTTCCGCGGCGCCGCCCACAGCGCCGACCCCGGACAGCTGCTCACCGCCGTCCTCGCCGCCCTCGACCAGGCCTCCGCGGCCCGGGCCGTCCACCCGGCCGACACCCTCGGCAAGCTGGTCGTCGTCGCCGAGACCTCCGCCCGGCTGCTCGACGCCGTCGGCTGGTGGGTCTCGTACGTCCCGCCGGGCTCCCAGCTGATGCGCACCGCCCAGCACGCCGTCTACCGGATGACCAGCGGCCCCAGCAGCACCCGCGCCGAGACCCAGCGCGCCCAGATCGAGGCCCCCGACGCCGTCTTCGACCTCCGCCACTACCCGATGACCCGCCGGGCCGTCCGCGGCGGCGCCTTCGCGCTGCGCGCGGGCGCGGCGGGCAACGACCCGGCGGAGGAGGCGATGCTCGTGGTCTCCGGCTACCGCGGCATGGTCGCGGCGGGTGGCCAGAACCCGGCGGGCGGCTGGCTGGTCGAGCTCTTCGCCGATGACGCCACCCTGCCGCTCGGCCAGGCCGCCTGCGCGATGCGGGCGCTGGTGGCGGTCGCGCTGTCGGGGCCGGCTTCGCCGCCGGTGACGTGAGGCTGGTCGAGTTCTGACGTGGCCACCCTGTCCCTGGTCAGGGTGCCTGCGCGATGCGGTGATGTGCCGGTTCGGTGACCGGGGTGTCGCGGGTGGGTCGCGGTCGGGGTGCGGGGGTGCCGGGGTGGGGTGTGGGGGTGGGAAGGTGTCGGGGCTGGATCGGGGATCGGGGGGTGGCCATGGGTGGACGGCTGGTGGGCGCGGCGGTGGCCGGGGTGCTGGTGCTGGGCGGCGGGGTGGTGGCGGCCGAGCCGGCGGCGGCGGTGCCGGTGGTGCGGGTGGCGGGGCCGGCGTCGGCGACCGGTCCGGCGGCCGTGCGGACGGCGCCGGCGCGGCAGGTGCGGGTCGGGTTGCGGGCGCACCAGATCACCGACCACGCCGCCTCGCGGCGCCGGCACAAGACCCGGCGCAGTCTGGTCGGGCGGGCGCTGGACGCGGTGTTCGGCTGGGTCGCGTTCGTCGCGCTGGTGGTCCTGCTGATCGTGGTGCTGCTGGTGTACTCGATCAGGCGGCGGAAGGGGCGTTAGCCCGCAGTCGGTTCGAGGGCGCGCAGAGTGGCGTGAAGGAGTGGCGGGCCCCGGGGTGCGGCGCGGATCGGGGCGTCGGAGAATCCGGATGGTGGGCAGCTGTTGTCATATCTCCATTCACCTGATGTGATTGTGTATATGGATATGCACAGTGCTGTGGCCCCCGACGCTCCGCTGGTCCAGGTCGGCAAGGCCGACGTCAGTGCGGAGGACGTGCTGGCCGTCGCCCGGGGCAACGCCCGGGTCGAGATCGGTCCCGACGCGCTCGCCGAGATGGCGGCCGCCCGCGCGCGGATCGACGCCCTCGCGGCCGAGCCGCGTCCCGTCTACGGCGTGTCGACCGGCTTCGGCGCGCTCGCCGTCCGGCACATCAGCCCCGAGCTGCGCGCCCAGCTGCAGCGCTCGCTGGTGCGCTCGCACGCGGCCGGCATGGGCCCGGCGGTCGAGCGCGAGGTGGTCCGCGCGCTGATGTTCCTGCGGATGAAGACCCTCGCCTCCGGCCGTACCGGCGTCCGGCCGCTGGTCGCCCAGACCATGGCCGCCCTGCTCAACGCGGGCATCACCCCGGTGGTCCGCGAGTTCGGCTCGCTCGGCTGCTCCGGCGACCTCGCGCCGCTGTCGCACTGCGCGCTGGTGCTGATGGGCGAGGGCACCGCCACCGGCCCGGACGGCGTGGAGAAGCCCGTCGCCGAGCTGCTCGCCGCCGCCGGGATCGAGCCCGTCGAACTGCTGGAGAAGGAGGGCCTGGCCCTCATCAACGGCACCGACGGCATGCTCGGCATGCTGGTGATGGCCATCGCCGACCTGCAGCGGCTGTTCACCACCGCCGACATCACCGCCGCGATGACCCTGGAGGCGCTGCTCGGCACCGACAAGGTGCTCGCCCCCGAGCTGCACGCCCCGATCCGTCCGCACCCGGGCCAGGCGCTGAGCGCCGCCAACATGCTCGCCGTGCTCAAGGGCTCCGGCCTCACCGGCCACCACCAGGACGACGCGCCGCGGGTCCAGGACGCCTACTCGATCCGCTGCGCCCCGCAGGTCGCCGGCGCCGGCCGGGACACCCTGGCACACGCCCAGCTGGTCGCCTCGCGCGAGCTCGCCGCCTCGGTGGACAACCCGGTGGTGCTGCCGGACGGCCGGGTCGAGTCCAACGGCAACTTCCACGGTGCGCCGGTCGCGTACGTGCTGGACTTCCTCGCCATCGCCGCCGCCGACCTCGGCTCGATCTCCGAGCGCCGCACCGACCGGCTGCTCGACAAGGCCCGCTCGCACGGCCTGCCGGCCTTCCTGGCCGACGACCCGGGCGTGGACTCCGGTCTGATGATCGCCCAGTACACCCAGGCGGCGCTGGTCAGCGAGAACAAGCGGCTCGCCGTCCCGGCCTCGGTCGACTCGATCCCCTCCTCCGCGATGCAGGAGGACCACGTGTCGATGGGCTGGTCGGCCGCCCGCAAGCTGCGCCAGGCCGTCGAGAACCTCGGCCGCATCCTGGCCGTCGAACTGACCGCCGCGGCCCGCGCGCTGGAGATCCGTCAGCAGGCCGACGCGGCGGGCGGGCCGGCCCCGGCCACCGCGGCCGCGCTGGCCGCCGCCCGCGAGGCGGGGGTCGGCGGCGCCGGCCGGGACCGCTTCCTCTCGCCGGACCTGGAGGCCGCCGCCGCGCTGGTCGCCTCCGGGGACCTGGTGCGGGCGGTGGAGCGGGTCACCGGCCCGCTGGCCTGAGATGTCCCGGACGCGGGGCGACCGGGGCTCAGTCCCAGTCGCTCCGCGTCCGGCGCTCGGCGCGGTTCAGCCGGTTGCCCAGGGCGGCGGCGAGGTTGACCCCGACGATGCCCGCCCAGGTGACCACCAGGGCGGGGAAGCCGGCCCCGCCGGGGCTGCTGTTGATCGCGGTCAGCGGGATGCCGAGGGCCATCGAGATCACCGCCAGCCCGGTGGGGGAACGCCGGGCGCCCCACCCGCCGCGGCGGGGGCGGCCCCGGTCGCGGTAGTCGGTCTCGTAGTCGTCCGGCCGCCCGGCCGCCGAACGGTCCACCCGGGCGTCCAGACGGGCGTCGAGGCGCTTCATGAAGGAGTCGACGAGCTCGTCCTCGTACTCCTTGCCGAGCTCCTTGCGGGCCTGCAGGGTGGCGTCGAGGTCGCGCCGAAGTTCGTCCTGGCGAGTGTCCATGCCAGTAGCGTGGGGCCGCCGCACGGCCCGGTCCATCCGTTCGCGGGGGGAATCCGGGCGGGCTCAGGGGGAAATCAGGGTTACCCCGAGGCCCGTGTCCGGCCACCGCCCCGGTGTCCGATCATTGGGACGTCTCATCCGGCATCCCGCCGTACGAGACGTCTTTGCCAGGCGCGGCGCGCTGCTGCACAGTCGTCGTCCGAACCGCTCGCATCCGGAGGTACCGCTGATGACCGCCATCGACGAGGCCGGCAGCGTCGGCCCCTCCGCCCGGCTGCTCCAGCTGTTCGAGGGGTACCGGCTGACGCCCACCCAGCGGCGGATCGCCCACTCGCTGGTCCGGCACGCCACCGAGGCGCCGTTCCTGTCCAGCGTCGAGGTCGCCGAACTCGCCGGGGTCAGCCAGCCCTCCGTCACCCGCTTCGCGGTCGCCCTCGGCTACGACGGCTACCCGGCGCTGCGCAAGCAGCTGCGCGAACTCGGCGCGGGCGAACCGGCCGCACCGGAGACCCCGGACGACGCGGTGCGCAACGAGCACCAGCAGGCCGTGCTGGCCGAGATCGAGCACCTGCGCCACCTCGCCGAACTGCTCGCCGACCCCGAGCCGATCATCCGGGCCGCCCGGCTGCTCGCCGCCTCCCGCCCGCTGCCGGTGCTCGGCCTGCGGGCGGCCTCCGCGCAGGCGCGCGGCTTCGCGTACTTCGCGGCCAAGGTGCACCCGGACATCCGGCTGCTGGACGAGGGCGGCAGCATGCTCGCCGACCGGCTGGAACAGGCCACCGCGGCGGGCGCCACCGCGCTGCTGTGCTTCGCCCTGCCGCGCTACCCGCGGGAGTTGATGGACGCCCTGGCGGTCGCCCGGGAGTGCGGGCTGACCGTGCTCACCGTGGCCGACAGCGCCTTCTCGCCGGTCGCCAAGCTCTCCGACCTGATGCTGCCGGCCGCCGTCGGCACCGGGCTGGTCTTCGACACCGCCTGCGCGCCGATGATGCTCGGCCGGGTGCTGCTGCAGACCATGTGCGACGAACTCCCCGGCGCGGAGGCCCGGTTGGAGGCGATCGAACACGCGGCGGCGGCGCGGGGGCTCTTCTTGGAATAGGCGCAGCCTGGAATAAGGCTGGGGGAGTACTCGTCAAGAACCCGGGCATCCCCTATGGCAGGGGGTGCCGCCCATGCGCGTGATCCACGAGATGAAGTTCGTCGCCCGCCTGGCCTCGGGTGCCGATGAATGGTCCTGCCCCGCCTGCGGACGCCGCGTCACCCTGCGGCGCCTGCCCGAACCCGAACTGACCGTCCTCGACCCGGGCGACGAGTCCGCCGTCCACGTCGGCGTCATCGAACCCGACGCCCGCGCCATCGCGGCCGCCGAGAAGTACGGCCTCGGCCCGGTCCAGAACATCCCCCGCCCGCCTTCCCCACCCGCCCCCGACGCCGCCGACCGCCGCTGGCTCGCCGAGATCGGCATCGACTGGGACGGCGGTGACGCGGCGGCGTGACTCAGCTGCGGGGGGCGTAGAGCGGAAGGCCGGAGGTGTCCAGCTCGGCGGGCAGCGGCGAGGGCAGCGGGACGGGCTCGCCGTACTTGCCGTGCAGGACGCCCTGGTACTCGCCGTCGCGGGGGTGGGTGTGGAGTGTCCAGGAACCCTCGCGGGGGTCGACCGCGAGGAGGACCGGCACGCTGGCGATCGCGTACCAGCTGGTCTTGGCCGCGATGAGGCTGACTCGCTCGGAGGTGGAGATGACCTCGACTGCGAGCTCTACATCGTGCGGGTCTGCCAGCCACTCGTCGTCGTCCTCCCAGTCGGACGGCAGGACGACCAGATCCGGTGTCGCGTAGTCCTCCGTGTTGTCCGGCATGTCGATCGACGAAACCCCGTAGGCGCCGAGACCCGTCGGGAGTCCGGCGTCGAGCTGTCGCGACAGGCGCTTGACGGTCCCCGCGTGCTTGCCGCGAGGGGTCGGGGACACCACCAGGGTTCCTCCGATGATCTGGATGCGCAGTCCCGTGCGCTGCTCGATCTCCTCCGCCACGTCCCGGAGTCTGCCGGGCCGCACGTCGATGGCCGTCATCGCGTCCTCCGCTCCTCGGTGCTGGGCCGAGTGGCTGGTGTTCGCCGGGTTCAGGCTAGTGCGCCAAGTCGGCGGGTGCCGTGGCTGATCGGATTGTTCCGGGGTCTGGTCGAAAGTTGGTTGTTTAGATATATTCAGCCGAACCGGGCTTGAATGAATCCATCCGCAGAGAGGTCGGGACATGGTGCAGCAGCAGGCGAGCGGGCCGCGTGAGGTGCGTGCGGCGCGCGGGACGGGACTCACGGCGCAGGGGTGGCAGCAGGAGGCAGCCCTGCGGATGCTGATGAACAACCTCGACCCCGAGGTGGCCGAGCACCCGTCGAAGCTGGTGGTGTACGGCGGCACCGGCAAGGCCGCCCGCGACTGGCGCTCCTTCGACGCCATGGTGAAGACGCTGCAGGGGCTGAAGCAGGACGAGACCATGCTGGTCCAGTCCGGCCGCCCGGTCGGCGTCATGCAGACCCACGAGTGGGCGCCGCGCGTGCTGATCGCCAACTCCAACCTGGTCGGCGACTGGGCCAACTGGGAGGAGTTCCGCCGGCTGGAGAGCCTCGGGCTCACCATGTACGGCCAGATGACCGCCGGCTCCTGGATCTACATCGGTACCCAGGGCATCCTCCAGGGCACCTACGAGACCTTCGCCGCCGTCGCCAACAAGCGCTTCAACGGCACGCTGGAGGGCACCATCACCCTCACCGCCGGCCTCGGCGGAATGGGCGGTGCCCAGCCACTGGCCGTCACCATGAACGGCGGCGTGGCGATCTGCATCGACTGCGACCCGTCCCGGATCTCCCGCCGGATCGAGCACCGCTACCTGGACGTCGAGGCCAAGGACCTCAGCCACGCGCTCCAGCTGGCCGTGGAAGCCCGCGACAAGAGGCAGCCGCTCTCCATCGGCGTGCTGGGCAACGCCGCCGAGCTGGTCCCGCAGCTGCTCGCGATGGACGCGCCGATCGACATCGTCACCGACCAGACCAGCGCCCACGACCCGCTCAGCTACCTGCCGGTCGGCGTCGCCTTCGAGGACATGGCGGACTACGCGGCCGCCAAGCCCGCCGAGTTCACCGAGCGCTCGCGCGAGTCGATGGCCCGGCACGTCGAGGCGATGGTCGGCTTCCTGGACCGCGGCGCCGAGGTCTTCGACTACGGCAACTCGATCCGCGGCGAGGCCCAGCTGGCCGGCTACGACCGCGCCTTCGCCTTCCCCGGCTTCGTCCCGGCGTACATCCGCCCGCTGTTCTGCGAGGGCAAGGGCCCGTTCCGCTGGGCCGCGCTGTCCGGCGACCCGCAGGACATCCACAAGACCGACAAGGCCGTCCTCGACCTCTTCCCGGAGAACGAGTCGCTGGCCCGCTGGATCAAGATGGCCCAGGAGAAGGTGCACTTCCAGGGCCTGCCCGCGCGCATCTGCTGGCTCGGCTACGGCGAGCGCGACAAGGCCGGCGAGCGCTTCAACGACATGGTCGCCTCCGGCGAGCTGTCCGCGCCGATCGTGATCGGCCGCGACCACCTGGACTGCGGCTCGGTGGCCTCCCCGTACCGGGAGACCGAGGCGATGCTGGACGGCTCGGACGCGATCGCCGACTGGCCGCTGCTCAACGCCATGGTCAACGTGGCCTCCGGCGCCTCCTGGGTGTCCATCCACCACGGCGGCGGCGTCGGCATCGGCCGTTCGATCCACGCCGGTCAGGTCACCGTCGCCGACGGCACCGCGCTGGCCGGCGAGAAGATCCGCCGGGTGCTCACCAACGACCCGGGCATGGGCGTCATCCGGCACGTGGACGCCGGCTACGACCGCGCCACCGAGGTCGCCGCCGAGCGCGGGGTCCGTGTCCCCATGGGTGAGCTGTGAGCTTCGAAGAGATGTGGGCGGAGCTGCTCCCCGTGGGCCGCTCCGCCGCCTCCGGCGGCTACCGCCGCTTCGCCTGGAACTCCGCCGACGCCGAGTGCCGCGCCTGGTTCGAGCAGCAGGCCCGCAGCCGCGGCCTGACGTACGAGCTGGACCGCAACGGCAACCAGTGGGCCTGGCTGGGCGATCCGCAGGGTCAGGGGGCGATCGTCACCGGCTCGCACCTGGACTCCGTCCCGGACGGCGGCGCCTTCGACGGCCCGCTCGGGGTGGTCTCCTCCTTCGCCGCGCTGGACGAACTGCGCGCTCGCGGGGTCGAGTTCGACAAGCCCCTGGCGATCGTCAACTTCGGCGACGAGGAGGGCGCCCGGTTCGGCGTGGCCTGCATCGGCTCCCGGCTGACCGCCGGGGTGCTCTCCCGCGAGGCCGCGTACGAGCTGCGCGACGCCGGCGGGGTGCGGCTGCCCGACGCGATGGAGAAGGCCGGCTACGACCCGACCGCGATCGGCGCGGACGACGAGCGGCTCGCCCGGATCGGCGCCTTCGTCGAACTCCACGTCGAGCAGGGCCGCCACCTCGCCGAGGGGCAGCCGGTCGGCGCGGCCGGCGCGATCTGGCCGCACGGCCGCTGGCGGTTCGACTTCCACGGCGAGGCCAACCACGCCGGCACCACCCGGATCGAGGACCGCCGCGACCCGATGCTGACGTACGCCAACACGGTGCTCGCCGCCCGCAAGAAGGCGAAGCTGGCCGGCGCGCTGGCCACCTTCGGCAAGGTCGCGGTCGAGCCCAACGGCACCAACGCGATCGCCTCGCTGGTGCGCGGCTGGCTGGACACCCGGGCCGCCGACGAGCGCACCCTCACCGAGCTGGTCGCCGAGATCGAGCGGGCCGCCACCGAGCGCGGCGAGCGCGACGGCGTCCGGGTCGAGCTGACCCGCGAGTCCTACACCCCGGTGGTGGACTTCGACGGCCCGCTGCGCGACCGGCTCGCCAAGCTGCTCGACGCCCCGGTGCTGCCCACCGGCGCGGGACACGACGCCGGGATCCTGGCGTCCGCCATCCCGACCGCCATGCTGTTCGTGCGCAACCCCACGGGCGTCTCGCACTCCCCGGCCGAGCACGCCGAGGAGGCCGACTGCCTGGCCGGGGTCGCCGCCCTCGCCGACGTACTGGAGGACCTGGCGTGTCAGTGACCCTTCCGGTGAGCTACTGGGCGCAGCACGCCTGGCTGCCGCACGACAACGGGCCGGTGGTCGAGCGGGACGTGCTGATCGCCACCGGCCCCGACGGCCGGATCACCGCCGTGACCCCGGACGCCGGGCCCTGCCCGCCCGGCGCCGTCCGCCTCGACGGGCTGCTGCTGCCCGGCCAGGCCAACGCCCACTCGCACGCCTTCCACCGGGCGCTGCGCGGGCACGTCCAGGTCGGCTCCGGGACCTTCTGGACCTGGCGCGACACCATGTACCGCTTCGCCGGTGCGCTCGACCCGGACAGCTACCTGGAGCTCGCCACCGCCGTCTACGCCGAGATGGCGCTCGCCGGGATCAGCGCCGTCGGAGAGTTCCACTACCTGCACCACGCGCCCGGCGGCGCCCGCTACACCGACCCGAACGCGATGGGCGAGGCGCTGATCGAGGCCGCCGCCCGGGCCGGCATCCGGATCACCCTGCTGGACACCTGCTACCTGTCCTCCGGCTTCGGCGCCGAGCCGACCCACCCGCAACTGCGGTTCAGCGACGGCGACGCCGAGGCCTGGGCGGCCCGGGCGGACGCCCTCAAGCCGCGCGAGCACGCCCGGATCGGCGCCGCCATCCACTCGGTCCGGGCCGTCCCGGCCGACCAGCTGGGCACCGTCGCGCACTGGGCGGCGATGCGCAAGGCGCCGCTGCACGTCCACCTGTCCGAGCAGACCGCCGAGAACGACGCCTGCCTCGCCGCCCACGGCGTCACCCCGACCCGGCTGCTCGCCGACCACGGCGCGCTCGGCCCGCGCACCTCGGCCGTGCACGCCACCCACCTCACCGACGAGGACGTCAAGCTCCTCGCCGACTCCTCCACCACCGTCTGCATGTGCCCCACCACCGAGCGGGACCTCGCGGACGGCATCGGCCCGGCCCGCCGGCTCGCCTCGGGCGGCAGCCCGATCACCCTGGGCAGCGACAGCCACGCGATCATCGATCCGTGGGAGGAGGCCCGGGCGCTGGAGCTGGACGAGCGGCTGCGGACCCGCACCCGCGGGCACTGGACGGCGAACGCGCTGCTGCGGGCCGGTGGCGAGGACGGGCACGCCTCGCTGGGCTGGCCCGAGGCCGGGCGGATCGAGGCCGGGGCGCTCGCCGACTTCACGGTGATCGCGCTGGACTCCGTCCGTACGGCGGGGCCGTCGCCCCGGCTCGGCGCCGAGATCGCGGTCTTCGCGGCCTCGGCGGCGGACGTCCGGCACCTGGTGGTCGGCGGACGGCACGTCGTCCGGGACGGCGTGCACCAGCTGGTGGCCGACGTGCCGGGGGCGCTGCGCTCCGCGATCGGCGCGCTGGACTACTGACCTCTCAACTCGATTCGGAAGGCGTTGTCTTGAGCACCAGGACCACCTTGATCACGGGCATCGGCAGCCTGGTCACCAACGACCCCGGACACGGCACCGGTCCGCTCGGCCTGCTGCCGGATGCGGCCGTGGTGGTCGACGGCGACACCGTCGCCTGGGTCGGCCCGGCGGCGCAGGCCCCGGCGGCGGACGAGCGCTTCGACGCCGAGGGCCGGGCGCTGCTGCCCGGCTTCGTCGACTCGCACGCCCACCTGGTGTTCGCGGGCGACCGCACCGCCGAGTTCAACGCCCGGATGTCCGGGCAGTCGTACTCGGCGGGCGGCATCCGTACGACGGTGGCGGCGACCAGGGCGGCGAGTGATGCCGAACTGGAGGCGAACGTGGCCGGGTTCGTCCGGGAGGCGCTGCGGCAGGGGACCACGACCATCGAGTGCAAGTCCGGGTACGGGCTGACGGTCGAGGACGAGGCGCGGGCGCTGCGGATCGCCGCCGGGTACACGCCGGAGACGACGTACCTGGGCGCGCACATCGTGGCCCCCGAGTACGCCGAGGACCCGGCGGGGTACGTGGAGCTGGTCACCGGCGAGATGCTGGACGCCTGTGCGCCGCACGCCCGTTGGGTGGACGTGTTCTGCGAGAAGGGCGCCTTCGACGGCGACCAGGCGCGGGCTGTCCTGACGGCGGGGATCGAGCGGGGGCTCACGCCGCGCGTGCACGCCAACCAGCTGACGTACGGGCCCGGCGTGCAGCTGGCGGTGGAGCTGGGGGCCGCCTCGGCGGACCACTGCACCCACCTGACGGACGAGGACGTGGCGGCGCTGGCCGGCTCGGGGACGGTGGCGACGCTGCTGCCCGGGGCGGAGTTCTCCACGCGGGCCGAGTACCCGAGCGGGCGGCGGCTGTTGGACGCGGGCGCGGTGGTGGCGCTCTCGACGGACTGCAACCCCGGTTCCAGCTTCACCAGTTCGATGGCGTTCTGCATCGCGGTGGCGGTGCGGGAGATGGGGATGACGCCGGACGAGGCGGTCTGGGCGGCCACGGCGGGCGGCGCGCACGCGCTGCGGCGCAGTGACGTGGGGACGGTGACGGTCGGCGCGCGGGCTGACCTGTTGCTGCTGGACGCGCCCTCGCACGTGCACCTGGCGTACCGGCCGGGCGTGCCGCTGACGGCGGCGGTCTGGCGGGCGGGGGTTCGCGAGGTCTGAGCGACGGGCACTAGACGGCCCCCGCGCCCCCGGGGTGGCGGGCGCGGGGGCTTCTCGCTGGGTGGGCTGGTGAGTTCCGCCCGGTCAGGGCTTCCGTGGAGGGCTGATCCTGGTCGGAGTTCCGTCCGGGGTGAACGGGCGGTGGAAGGTGAAGGCGTGCGGGGTGGGGGCGTGGTCGTGGAGGTGTTCCAGCCTGGAAACCGCTTCCTGCCAGCTGGGTATCACGCCGTCGGAGACCCACCAGGTCACGTAGTTCGGGTACTCGGCTTTTTCGATCCAGTCGTGACGCCTGGTCAGTGCCTTGCGGTGCAGACCGGTGTAGATGGCGTCGAAGGTGGAGCGCAGGTCGGTCCAGAGCGAGAGGGTCGCGGCCAGGGCGGTGGTTTCCCGCGTACGGCCCTTGGCGTACCAGGTCGGTACGGCGAACTCGCCCCATGCGCCCCAGTTCGCGTCGAAGAGCACGCCCCGTTCGGGGTCTGTTGCTTCGGCATGCGCGAGGTACCCGGGGTGCTGAGTGATCTCCTGGTAGACGGTCGCACCGACGTCGTAGAACTCGTTGGTGAGGGGTGCGGGATCGGCGAGAGGCGACTTCAGGGTGCCGAAGGTGTACAGCGCAAGCTGGGGCAAACGTCTCTCCCTGGTTGAGGCAACTCTCGTGCGACCGTGGGTGATCGCCGGAGACCAGGTGAAGGTAGCTGCTTCTGCGGGTGCTGTCGAAGTTGCGTTTTCGCAGCCCAAGTGGCTTCTTGCAGATGGCCTGTGGCGGCCTCTTGCGGGGAGCAAGAGGCCGCCGGAACGATTCGCTAGGCGTTGGTGATCAGGTGGTCGAACTCGCCTGCCTTGGCTGCCTGGAGGAACGCCGCGAAGTTCGGGCGGGTGGTGTGGACGATGACGTCACCCTCATCGGACTCACGAAGTTCGATCACACCTCCACGTGTGCGCACCTCAACGCAGTTGCTGGAGGCTTCGCTGAAGCTGGATTTCTGCCACTCGATGCTATTCATACCTGTCCTTCAATTCCTTCATTATCGAGCGGATATAATCTCGCGACTCACTCTCCGGGAGCGCGACGGCTTCGATGCGCTCAAAGATTGCGCGATAACCTGTCAACTGGGCGGGTGAGTCGAAGATGTGGGAGCCGTGAGACGAGTCGGCCTGGACCGTATCCAGCTCCGGCACTGGCCCCTCCGCATAAAGCAGGTTCTCGCTGGGGCCAGGGAAGTCGGCCGTGTCGAACGGTACGACCCGCAGCGAGACTCCCGGAAGCTCGGAGTCTTCGACAAGCGAATCGAGCTGTTCCCCGAGCACCATGGCGCCGCCGTACTGAATACGTAGCGCCGCCTCGTGGACCAGTGCCACGTATGGCGTCTCGCCGGAGCGAATAGTCTGCTGTCTCCGCAGGCGGAACGTAACCCTGCGATCGATCTCGCGATCGGGGAGAGGGGTGAAACCTCTCGCAAATACGGCGGCGGCATAGCTGGCCGTTTGGAGCAGTCCTGGGATGAAACCAATGTTGAAGCTCTTCAGCTTCTTCGCGTGTCCTTCGATTTCCGCCACATCAATTGGAGCGGCTGCGAGTGCGTTTCGGTACTCATCCCACCAGGCCTGGTCTCGCTCTCTGGCCATGTCGGCGAGCGCGTCGACCAGGGGCGCGTTGGCGCACATGCAAGCCTCCGCGATCTCGTGCAGGCGCCCCACGCTGACGGCGGACTTCCCGTTCTCCATCTGCGTCACCATGGCTGGAGTCACGCCAAGTAGGCGAGCGAGGTGGCTTCCCCCGAGGCCGACCTGCTCTCGCATCCTCCGCAGTTCGGCGCCGAGCCGACGCTGACGGAGGGTCGGGTTCTGGCGATTGGCCATGACGTCCTCTCTGCTCGCACAGGCGCCAGTCTGCCGTGCCCGATGCAGGGGTGGCCATCTAGGGAGGACTACCCCATCGGGGGAATCTTCGCGCATCGAGCTTAACCTTAAGCTCCGATGCGCTATCGTCGTTCACAGCTCGATCCGACGGATCGTCAACAATGCCTGCGTCCAGGGCAGTAGGCGCCTGCTGCCCGTACGCGTAGCCGAAGAGCAACCATCACCCGGCCTGGCTCACGGCACCCCCTATCCCACACCACAGCCTCACGGAGGTTCCCGTGTGCATCCGTAACACCCCCTCGCTCACCCTCTCCCGGCAGGCCCTGCGGGACGCCATGACCCGCAACGGCGGCTGGGACATCGAGACCATCTTCAACGCCGAACTCGCCCTCATCGAGCTCATCGTCAACGCCTGGCACCACGCCGGCACCCCCGCGCCCGTCGTCTGGTTCTCCATCCTCGACCGCACCCTCCGGGTCACCGTCTCCGACGAGAGCGACGCCCTCCCCCAGCCCCGCACCCCCTCCGGCCTCGCCGAGACCGGCCGGGGCCTCCAGCTCGTCGAGGGCCTCACCGACCGCTGGGGCGTCGACCCGCAGCAGCGCGGCAAGACCACCTGGTACGAGCTGGACTCCGACTCGTGACCCACGACCCCATCGCGCCCGACGACCCCCGGATGCGCGACTACACCGAGCCCCAACTCACCACCCTCCTCGGCGAGTTGCACCGGCGCGGCCTGCCCCACGGCCTCCTCTGGGGCTCCGCCGCGCCCGGCGAGACGACCCTCGACGGCCGCATCCTGATCGACTTCGGCAACGCGCCCGTCAGCACCCTGCTCAACCTCCTCCACCTCCTCCGCGACCTGGAGAGGGACGAGCCGTGGCACCGATGAAGTTCTTCTTCGGCGCCGTCCTGGTCGCCCTGCTCGCCCTCGCGATCACCACCGTCGCCCTCGGCGTCATCGCGACCCTCAAGATGCGACGCCCCGACGACGGCGACTGAAACACGCGAAGACCCTCGCCTGGGAAGGCGAGGGCCTCGCGGGCTCAGACGAGGGCGGCGACCAGCAGGGCGAAGGCGGCGATGATGACCGCGACGCGGGCGTAGTGGTAGCGGTTCCAGCGCTGCAGCTGCTCCTTCCAGTCGGCGGGCCGGTTCTCGGGGGTCCACGTCTTGTTCCGGTTGTTGATCGGGACGAGCAGCAGGACCGACATGACCACGCTGACGATCAGCAGCACGCCGGCGGTGACGACCAGGCCAGTGCCGTGGTGGTGCCATCCGGCGACGGCCCAGATCGCGCTCAACACGAGCGAGCCGATGTACCAGAACGGCATCAGGGCGCCGAGCATCCGGCCCCCGTGAGCGTTGGCGAGTTGGGTGCTGTCGTCGGGGAGTGCGTTGAAGATCGGGTTCATGATGAAGGCGACGGAGAACTCCACCCCCACCATCACGCCGACGACCACGGTGGTGAAGACCTCGAGTGCGTTGAGCATGATGACCCTCCGGGCATCTAGCGCTGCTAGCTGACGAGTCAACGCTAGGCCTTATGCCGCTCGTTTGTCTAGCGGTGCTAGGATCGAACCATGTCGGTACAAGAACGCAAGCAGCGCGAACGGGCCGAGCGCGAGCGCCTCATCCTGGCGACCGCCCGCGAACTCGCCGAGCAGCAGGGCTGGGACGCGGTCACCACCCGCCGGCTCGCCGAGCGCATCGAATACAGCCAGCCCGTCCTCTACAGCCACTTCCGCGGCAAGCGGGAGATCATCGGCGCCGTCGCCCTCGAAGGCGCCACCGAGATGGCCGCGGCGCTGCGGGCCGCGACCTCCGCCGCGGACGGCCCCCGCGCCCGGGTCGCCGCCCTCGCCCGCACCTACCTCGACTTCGCCGCCCGCAACCCGGCGGTCTACGACGCCCTCTTCCAGCTCGACGGCGGCCTGGCCTTCGCCCAGGAGGACACCCCGGAACCCCTGAAGGACGCCTTCGCCGCCCTGCTGGAAAGCCTCGCCGAGGTCGCCGGCGACGACGTCCACCCGGGAGTCTTCACCGAGACCTTCTGGGCAGCCCTGCACGGCCTCGCCACCCTGGCCCGAGCGGGCCGGCTCCCACCGGAGTACATGGAACAGAGGCTGGAACTGCTGGTCGACCGACTCGCCATGCTCTGACACGCCGCCCCGACGGACCCGCAACTACGGGTTGACGCTCACCTGCGAGCCGGATGGGCTCGGCGGCCTGCCGATCGAGAAGTTCCACCAGGTGCTGATCGCGGAGGGCGCCACCGAGTTCGACCGGCCCGGCTCCACCTGTCCGATGAACCAGCTGCCGCTGTACAAGCACCCGACGATGCTGTTCCCTGGCCACCCGCACTCCCACCGGCGGTGCAAGGCTGGGGACTTCTTCGTCGCGGAGCACGCCCACGCCCACGCGATCAAGCTCCCGCTCTGGCACCGTGAGCAGGATCTGGAACTGGCCGCGCAGTACAGCCGCGCGGCCAGGAAGATCAGCGACCATCACAAGGAGGTGCTGTGACCGTCACCTCCCCCGAGTTCGTGGCCCGCCTGGCGGCCGAGGCCGAAGCCGCCGGCATCACCGGCTTCGTCGCCGCCGCCGTCATCAACCACGACGGGCGGGTCCTGCTCGTGCGCCGCAAGCCCGATGACTACCTGGGCGGTCTGTGGGAGATCCCTTCCGGGAAGGTCGAGGCCGGTGAGACCATCCTGGACGCCGTGCACCGCGAGACCGCCGAGGAGACCGGGCTGACCATCGACCAGATCACGGATTGCCTCGGGCACTTCGACTACGAGAACAGCCGCGGCGGCACCACTCGTCAGTTCAACTTCGCCGTCACCGTGGAGAAGACGGAACCGATCGTCCTGACCGAGCACGATGCCCACCAGTGGGCCGAGCCCGGCGATCTGCCCGAAGTCAGCGACGCGGTCCGCAACCTGATCACGTCCTGAGTCAGAGCAGTCAGGCCTTGCTGAGCGGCCCGCTCCTCGAAGCCATCGAGGAGCGGGTCGTGCGCACATCGGGGTGGGGAAAGCTTGATGATCTTCGAACATATAGTCGCTCGCCAGATCGTCATCTGTCATCGGGGGAAGGAAAATCCGTGACCACCAAACTGCTTGCGGCAGCCGCGGCGGGCCTGCTGTCGCTCGGTCTGCTGACCGCCTGCGGGCCGTCCGACTCGTCGCCCGACCCGGCGGTCTCGTCCGCCGCTCCCGCCGCTCCCGCCTCGTCAGCCGCTACTGCGGCGGCGCCCGTGGCGAGCAACGCCCCGGCGGCGGACCCGAGTTGCAACCCGGCCTCGCAGGGCGCCCACCGTCTGAAGCCGGTCCCGAACCACAAGGTCATCTACCCGGACAAGCACAGGGACCACTCCACGCTGCAGGCCCAGGACGCCAAGTTCGTCTGCGACGCGACCGGTGGCCACTACGAGGGGACCGGCCCGGTCAAGAGCTACACCCTCTCCAAGGACATCCAGGTCTACCTCAGCGCCGGCCCCGGCAGCGAGGACGTCGACGGGGGCAAGGGCTACGACGGGACCGCCAACTCGTTCGACCTCCTGATGCTGCGGGTCTACGACTGCATGGGGGGCGCCAAGTTCTGCGCCAAGTACAACGCCTGGGAGATCGGCCAGGACGCCGACGGCAAGATCAACTACCTGAAGCAGATCAACCCCTGAGCCCGGTTGCCCAGCTGCGGTGAGTGATGACGGTCTCCGAGACTCGGTCTCGGAGACCATCGCCTATTCCAGGCCCAACGACCGCCGCAGGAACCCCAGTTCGTGCCACAGCAGGTTCTCCACCACCGCCTCGTCCGTCGGCCGGTGCCCCGCGCCCCGCAGTGGCAGGACCTCGTGCGGGCGGCCGGCGGCGAGTAGGGCATGGGAGAGCCGCAGGGTGTGGGCGGGGAAGACGTTGTCATCGGCCAGGCCCTGGACCAGCAGCAGTGGGCGGCGCAGCTTCGGCGCCTCGACGACCAGGTCGCAGGAGTCGTAGTGCTCGGGGTACTCGTCGGGGTGGCCGAGGAAGCGTTCCTGCCAGTGGGTGTCGTACAACCGGTGGTCGGTGGGCGCGGCCCCGGCCGAGGCGGCGTGGAAGACGTCCGGGCGCCGCAGCACCGCGAGGGCGGCGAGGAAGCCGCCGTACGACCAGCCCCGGATGGCGACCCGATCGAGGTCGAACAGTCCGGGCCGCAGCCGGGCCGCCTCCCGCAGGCCCTCGATCTGGTCCTCCAGCGCGGGCCCGGCCTTGTCGCCCCAGATCGTCTTGTCCCACAGCGGCCCGCGCCCCGGGGTGCCCCGGCCGTCCACCACCAGCACTGCGAAGCCCTGGTCGGCGAACCACTGCGACACCTGCTCGTGCCAGGCGCCGTCAGTGGTGACCTTCTGCATGGCCGGCCCGGCGTACGGGTCGAGCAGGACGGGCAGCGGGCCGTCCCCAGCGCGGCGTCCGGTGGGTAGGAACAGACTGGCGCGCAGTTCGCGCGGGCCGAGCCGGAGCAGTTCGGGGCGGGCGGCGACCACGGGCAGCTCGGCGTACGAGGTGAGCGTGAGCGTCGGGCGACCGTCCCGCAGCACGGTGGAACGAGCACCCTCGACCCGACTGGTGAGCACCAGCGTGCCGCCGCGCCGCACTCCGGTGTGCAGGCCCGGTCCGTCGCTCAACTTCTGCGGGCCGAGGTCGGGCCGGTAGGCCCACAAGTGCGTCTCGGTGGGTTCCTCGGAGGCGGTGAACAGCACCTGCTCGCCCTCCACCCCGAGGACGCCCCGCAGTTGCAGCCCGGCCGGGGTGACGGGCTTGCCACCGACGGTGAGCTGCCGGGTGTCGCCCTCGTCGGCGGTGTCGACCAGCGCGCCGCTCTCCGTGCGGACCGGAAGTCCGGGAAGCAGTTCGACCCAGTGCGGGTCCGTGCGCTCCGCGAGCACCCGTACCCCGCCGTCCGGTTCGATCGCCAGGGTGCGCACGGTGCGCTGGTCGCGGCTCTGCACGGCGGCGTACGGGCCGTGGCCGTCCCAGCCGGCGGCGGTGAGGTACTCGAAGCCCGCCCGGTCCCAGCGGACCTCGGTGCGAGGGCGACTGCCGTCGAGGCCGAGCAGCCAGAGCGAGACGTCGGCGTTGGCGGTGCCGGCCAGCGGGTAGCGGATGGCGCGCGGCGGCCGCCGGGGATCGGTGGGGTCGGCCAGGAAGATCCGGGTGACCGCGCGCTCGTCGACCCGGGCGACCAGCAGGGCGCGGCCGTCGGGGGACCACCAGTACCCGCGGTCGCGGTACATCTCCGAGGCGGCGACGTACTCGGCGAGGCCGTACGTGACGTCAGAGGCCTCGGGCTCGGCCAGCGCCCGGTCGCCCGTACCGTCGACGCCCACCACCCGCAGGGCGCCGCCGCTGACGTAGGCGATCGTGCGGCCGGTCGGGTCGAGCCGCACCTCCTCGGCCTCGCCGCCGCAAGCCACACGGCGAACCGAAGCCGTGGAGGCGTCGGCCAGCCACAGCCCACCGCCCAGCGCGAAGACGGCGAGGGAGCCGGTGGCGTCGGTGCTGTACGCGGTGATGCCTTCGTCGGAGCCGAGCACGCCCGGGTCGGCGATCAACCGCTCCTCGCCGCTGTCGGCGTCCAGCGCCCAGAGGCAGGTGAGCGGGTCGGTGCCGCCCCGGCTGCGCAGGAACAGCACGGTGGCGCCGTCGGCTGAGGGTTCCGGCTGGACGGGGAGGCCCAGGGTGAACCGCCGGGTACGGGCGAGCTGCTGTGGAAACGAGGTCGTCATGCCGGGCACGGTAGGCGCAAAACGACCGGGGCCGCCGTGGATCTCAGGAATCCACGGCGGCCCCGGAGCTTCACCGGGCGGACGTCAGTGCACGTCGCCCATGAGCTTGACGACCTTCTTGCGGTACAGCGCCAGCGCGATGCCCGCGACGATCGCCATGACGCCCTGCACCGCGAAGTACGCGGTGCTGCCGACCACCTTGTCGCCCAGCACCAGCTGGAAGATGGCGGCGACGCAGTCACCGGCGGTGACGGCGAGGAACCAGACACCCATCATCTGGCTGGCGTACTTGGTCGGCGCCAGCTTGGTGGTGACGGACAGGCCGACCGGGGAGAGGGTGAGCTCACCGACGGTCTGGACCAGGTAGACCATGGCCAGCCACAGCGGGGTGACCTTGGTGTCGCCGGAGGCGGAGGCCATCGCCAGCATCATGACGATGAAGGACGCGCCGATCATCAGCAGACCGAAGGCGAACTTCATGGTGGTGCTGGGGTTCTTCGACCGGCGGGCCAGGGCGACCCAGATCCAGGCGAAGACCGGGGCCAGCGCCATGATGTACAGCGGGTTGAGCGACTGGAACCAGCTGGACGGGAAGTTGAACCCGAACAGCGTGGACGCGGTGTGCTCGTCGGCGAAGATGTTCAGCGTCGAGCCGGACTGGTCGTAGATCATCCAGAACACGGCGGCGGCGACGAAGAACCAGATGTAGCCGCTCATCTTGGACTGCTCGGTGGCGTCGAGGTCCTTGTCGCGCTTCACCTTGGTGAAGACGAGGACCGGGATCGCCAGGCCCGCGATGGACAGCGGCCAGATCGCCCAGTTGATGGTGAAGTGGCCGGTGGCGCCGACGACCGCGTAGAAGACGACCGCGACGGCCAGCCAGATGCCGGCCTTGGTGAAGATCTTCCGCTTCTCGTCCGCGCTGATCGGCGAGGTGACGACGTTGCTCTTCGGGCTCAGGTGGCGGGTGCCCAGCAGGAACTGGCCCAGGCCGAGCGCCATGCCGACGCCGGCCAGGGCGAAGCCCAGGTGCCAGCTGACGTTCTGGCCGACGGTGCCGATCACCAGCGGGGCCGCGAAGGCGCCGAGGTTGATGCCCATGTAGAAGACGGTGAAGCCACCGTCGCGACGCGGGTCGTTCGGGCCGTCGTACAGATGGCCGACCATCGTCGAGATGTTGGCCTTGAGCAGGCCCGAGCCGACCGCGATGAACGCGAGGCCGACGAAGAACGAGGCGCTGAACGGGACCGCCAGCAGGAAGTGGCCGATCATGATGATCGTGCCACCGACCGCGACGGTCTTACGGGCGCCGAGGAAGCGGTCCGCGATCCAGCCGCCCGGGAGGGCCAGCAGGTAGACCATGGCCGTGTACACGCTGTACACGGCGGCGGCGACGGCCGCCTTCATGCCGAGGCCGCCGTCTGCGATGGAGGCGGTCATGTAGAGCACCAGCAGGGCACGCATGCCGTAGTAGCTGAAGCGCTCCCACATCTCGCTCATGAAGAGAGTGGCGAGTCCCCGGGGGTGGCCGAGGAAGGTCTTGCCGCTGGGGGTGGCCGACGTGACGCCGGTTTC